>NZ_JCAQID010000007.1:0-691339 GCF_059736405.1 Halosolutus sp. DAT137
AACCACGATAGCGAACGGGGAACGGATGTGACCCGGGAGCGAACGGAGTGAGCGAGAACCACGATAGCGAACGGGGAACGGATGTGACCCGTGAGCGAACGGAGTGAGCGAGAACCACGATAGCGAACGGGGAACGGATGTGACCCGTGAGCGAACGGAGTGAGCGAGAACCACGATAGCGAACGGGGAACGGATGTGACCCGTGAGCGAACGGAGTGAGCGAGAACCACGATAGCGAACGGGGAACGGATGTGACCCGTGAGCGAACGGAGTGAGCGAGAACCACGGCCAGCGAGCGGGGAACGTCCGTGACCCGCGAGCAACGGAGTGAGCGAGCACCGCGGACAGTACGATCAGCGTGTCACTCGTTTCAGTTGGGACTATAGACGAAACACACAGAAACCGATCGAACCGAGGGGCGGTTACCGATCTTCGATCGGGACGAACTCCTGATCTGTGGGACCCGTGTACCGTGCACGCGGGCGAATCAGACGGTTGTCCTGCTGGTACTCGAGGACGTGACCGACCCAGCCGCCGGCGCGGCTCATCGCGAAGATGGGCGTGTACATATCGATCGGGATGCCGAGCTGATAGTAGACCGAACCGGAGTAGAAGTCGACGTTGGGCGCGATTCCTTTCTCGACGAGCCCTTTCTCCTCGGTGAGGAACTGTTCGATCGTCGTGGTGTAGTTGTACCACTTGTCGTCGCCTTCTTCGGCCAGCTCCTTGCTGCGTTCCTGGAGAATCGCCGCGCGAGGGTCTTTGACGTTGTAAACGCGGTGGCCGAAGCCGGGGATGCGTCGGCCGGCCTCGTTGGCTTGCTCGACCCACTCGCGGTGGTCGAGGTCGCTCTCGTCGATCTCGAAGAGCACTTCCATTACGTCCTGGTTGGCTCCGCCGTGAAGCGGGCCGGAGAGGGCGCTGACGCCGCCGGTGACGGCGCTGTAGATGTCGGCCATCGTCGATCCGATGACCATCGAGGTGAACGTCGAGGCGTTCAGGCCGTGGTCGGCGTGCAGGATGAGTGCCTGATCGAAGGTTTCAGCGTGAATGTCGCTCGGTTCCTGACCGGTCAACATGTAGAGAAAATTCGCCGCGAGTCCGAGATCCGGGTGAGGATCGATCGGTTCCTCGCCGAGGCGATACCGTTCGAAGGCCGCGAGCGCGGTCGGAATCTTGGCGGTGATGCGTCGCCCTTTGCGCAGCGTCGCCTCGAGATCGCCGGGATCTGCGTCGTCTTCGGGCTCGTAGGCCGAGAACATCGAGACTGCCGTTCGGAGGGCAGCCATCGGTCGTTCGTCGGCGTCGGCGAGCCGTTCCATCGTCGCGAGAACGTCCTCGTGGACGCTGCGTTCCTCGTTGATCGCCTCGGTGAACTCCGCGAGTTCGTCTTCGGTCGGGAGTTTCCCGTGCCAGAGGAGATACACGACTTCCTCGTAACTCGCACCGCGCGCGAGGTCCTCGATCGCGTATCCTCGATAGATCAACTGGCCTGCGTCGCCGTCAATCGAGCTAAGCTCCGACTCTGAGACCAGGACACCCTCTAGCCCTTTTTTGAGCTCGTCAGCCATAGTCGGCCTTTTGCCGCGCGATGGAAAAGTATTGTCGTTTGTCCGCTGTCACGCCGGAACACGCACGATGTATTCGTTTCGTCGCGCTCAGATAAGCAACTGCCAGGGGTATCGAGGCGCGCAATTCGACGTATGTTAACCGGAACTCGTTCGTGATGATTATTCTTTCAGGATCGCGTTCAGCAGTTTCGTCTGGGCGGCAGCCAGGTGCTCGGTAAACGTGGATCTGGCAACCCCGAGTTCTTCTGCGACGTCGGTCGCGTTCGCCCCTTTCGGATACTGGAAGTAGCCCATCTCGTGGGCGGTCTCGACGATTTCTCGCTGACGATCGGTAAGCTGATCGCGATCGACGACCACCGGATCCATCGTCGCCCCCTCGTGATCCTGGCTGAGTTCCTCGACGAGAACGCCCTCGAAGCGGGCCCGGAGTTCGTCGACGATCGCCGCGACCTCTTCGAGTTCGAGCGTCCGAAACGTCAACAACAACGAACCGTCTTCTGCCTGCACGGACGACACCGGCGTTCCCGTCCTTTCGACGAGTTCACAGGCGCAGTCGGCCGTACCGTCGCGCTCGAAGCGATAGACGATTTCACGATCGGTCTCCTGAATCGGGATCAGTTCGGCACCGTCGGGCGACGATTCGATGTCGCCTTCGGATCGTTGCTCAGTGTCACCACCAGAGGAGTGCTCGCCATCACCGACGGCGCTCGCAAACGCATCGACACGCGCACCTGAATCCGCATCGATGCAGAATTCTTCGACGATCGTCCCGTCTGTCGCCGTTCGAGACCTGACCACGGAATCGATCGGTTCGTCGGTACGCTCGGACGCGCTGGCGACCGGACACTCTTTGGGGTCGCTGACGACGACCGTTGCTCGAAACCCAGACATATCTACCGATTTGGTGGTCCGACACAATAACCTGGCACCGTCATTCCCGTCCGGTGAAAACGTCTACAACCCCAGTTTCTCGTCTCGCCGTCGATCTTCAGGCGATTCCGGACACGATCGTCTCCCTCCGGATTTTGTTGCTGCAGTGGCGAAACTCCTCACGGATTGTGATATGAAATCACAAGCTACTCGTCGACGCCACTCCGTCGAAGTTGAAGACATCACTCGTCCGTGATCGAAACGCCATCCGCCCGGTAATCGAGACGTCACGCTCGATCGTCGCTCGGAACCGTCGGCGCGGGCGGACGTTTCCCGACCCGCTCAGAAATTCTGGCCCAGTTTCTCGCGGCTGATCCGAACGCCGGTCGGGGTGACGATAATCTGGTCGTCGCCTTTCCGGACGATGTCGCCGTCGACCTCCTGGGCGACCTGGCGGAGTTCGTCGACGATGTGCTCGACCGTACTGTCTTCGGTCCGCAGACGGGTGATATCCGCGACGACCAGATCGCCGTCGTAGACGGCATCTTTGATCGCGATCGCGTCGGCCTGATTGTCGACTTCGGCGATGTGTACTTGCATCACCGCCTCCGAGGAGTCGGCGGCGACGTCGTCGAGATCCAGTTCGACGTAGTCCTCGGCGGTCCGCGACTGGTTTCCACCGAGAATTTTGCTCATGAGTCCCATTGGGGATATCCACCGGGGCCGCGAGTATAGTTCTTGCGTCAGACGGACTATCAGGAACGCCGACCCGTCCCGAGAGACGACGCGTGGCCGTCGACGATCGGTCACCATCGACGATCGATATTTCCCGTTCGAGTGCGATCTTCGGCACGGATGACGTTCAGCATCTGTGTTCGCGAAGCCTACGAGACGCCGGAGGGGGAGTCCCACCGGCGCTTCGGTGTCGCGGTCACGACGCGGGTGCCGGGTGTGGGGACGCTCTGCCCGTTCGTCAGCGAAAACTGCGCCGTCGCGACCCAGAGCGTCGTAAACGTCGAACTCGGGCGACGGGGGGTGGCGTACGTCGACGACGGGTTGGCCGTCGAAGACGCTCTCGAAGCGCTGCTCGACGCCGACGAGGGGGCACCGGAGCGCCAGCTCCACGGCGTCGACGCCAGCGGGGCGTTCGCGTTCTCCGGCGAAGAGTGTCGCGACTGGTACGGCCACCGGAAAGGCGACCACTACACGGTCGCCGGAAACCTGCTGACCGGCGAATCAGTCCTCGACGCGACCGCAACGGCCTACGAGACGACCGCGGTTCACGAAACGATCGACGACACGAGCGCCAGTCCCCGCGACGGCGACGGTCACGACCCGCTCGCCAGACGATTGATCGACGCGCTCGCTGCCGGTCATCGCGAAGGTGGCGACAGGCGCGACTCGCTGTCGGTCCAGAGCGCTGCGATCGTCGTCGAAACCACCGAAGACGAGGCTATCACACCACCGTACAACAATCTCCGGGTGGATGCGACGGAGACGCCGATCGCGGACCTCCGAGAGACGTACGAACTGGCCGCAACCGGCTACGAGACGATGCTCGAGCGCGACGGACTCGATCGGCACGACCGACGGTGAACCCGAGCGTTACCACCGGCACACTGACGGTCAGTGATCGTCGGGCGAAGTAGCTATGTGACCGACGGCGCAACTGTCCCTCATCTTGACGACGACCCTGATTCGCACACTCGTCATCGGCGATTCGGTTGGGCCGACGCTGCCAGACGGTGATCAGTACCGGTTCGAGGTCTGTACGGAACCGACGATCGACGCGGCGCTCGACCGACTCGCGGACGCCGACTCCGCGATCGACTGCGTAGTAACGTCTCCGGCCAGCGCCGGGGCGGACGGACTGACGTTCCTCGATCGAATTCGCGAGGCTCATCCGCAGCTTCCGATCGTCGTCCGTCTCGATGCCACCCAGCACGGGATCGCCGGGGCTGCCATCGAACGCGGTGCGACTGAATATCACGTCCAGCACGACACGGACGACCGGAACCAGTCGCTCGCCACTCGCGTTCGGACCGCCGTGGTGCGCGGCCGATCGCGGCTCGAACTCGAAGACCGAAACCGACGGCTGGAGACGCTCGTCGACAACCTGCCGGGGTTCGTCTATCGCTGTCGAAACGAGCGGGGATGGCCGGTGTCGAACATCGAAGGCGATTGCGAAGCGGTCACGGGCTACGCGGGGGCGGCCCTCGAGAACGGGTCCGTCTCCCTCGGCAACGATATTCTCCACCCGGACGATCGAACGGCCGTTTGGGACGCCGTCCAGAAGGGCCTCGAAGCCCGCGGATCGTACGAAGTAACGTATCGGATACGCACCCGCGACGGGACGCCGAAATGGGTCTGGGAACGCGGATGGCGAACCGACGGTGCGAGCGGCGATCTCGAGGCGCTCGAGGGGTTCGTTACGGACATCACCGATCAGAAGCGGCGCGAAGAGGAGCTGTACCGAAATCAGCGGCGGTTCGAGGCGGTGTTCGAGGACCCGAAGACGCTGGCCGGCATTCTCGATCTCGACGGGACCCTTCTACAGACCAACCGAACGGCGATCGAGTTCACCGGCGTCAACCCCGAAACGGCGACCGGAGCGCCGTTCTGGGCGGCGGAGTGGTGGCCCGACGAACAGGATCGAGACACCGTCAGAGCGTGGGTTCAGCGGGCCGCAGACGGCGAGTACGTGGGCTACGAAACGAACATTACCCACGCGAGCGGCGAAAGCCGTCGTGTTAGCGGCACTATCCGCCCCGTAGTGGACGGTGAGGGCGAGCCGACATCGCTGATCGTCTCGGCGCAGGACGTCACCGACCAGCGCGAGCAGTATCACGACCTCGAGCGATCGCTCGACAAACTCGCGATCCTCAACCAGGTCGTGCGACACGACCTCCGCAACGATATGCAGGTCGTCCGCGGTCGTGCCAGACTGCTCGCGGATCACGTCGACGACGAGGGTGCGGTCCACCTCGAAGAGGTCCTCCTGTCGGCCGAGGAGGCGATCGAGCTCACGACGACGGCTCGAGTGTTGACGGAGACGATGCTCGGCACGGGGGAGGAGACGCGATCGATCTCGGTTCGACACGCCGTCTCGTCCGTGGTCGAAACGGCCAGGGGACGGTACGAGAACGCCGAAATAACCGTCTACGGGACGGGAACGGATGCCACGATCCGGGCCGACGGAATGTTCGAGTCGGTCGTCCGAAACCTCCTGCAGAACGCGGTCGTGCACAACGACACGGACCGTCCCGAGGTGGAGATTTCGATCGAACGGGACGGCGAAACCGCGCTGTTGAGCGTGGCCGACAACGGGCCCGGAGTGGCCAAACACCTGAAGGACGAAATATTCGGACGTGGCGAAAAGGGCCTCGAGAGCCCGGGAACCGGTATCGGGCTCTATCTCGTCCGCACGCTCGTCGACGGCTACGGCGGCGAGGTCTGGATCGAGGACAACGAACCCCGCGGCAGCATCTTTCGCGTCCGATTGCCGATCGCGGAGTCGGCAACGTCGACCAGCGCCGGAACTGGAACGTAAGCCGGATGCGGGTCCGGGAGGGGACCGTAGCTATCCGAGAATCGGCACAGGACCGTAGCTATCCGAGAATCGGCACAGACCCGAACTACCCGGTAAACTCGTAGAGGTCGTCGCCGACGTGGTGCAGCGAGTCGACGACTTTCCCCTCGTCGCCGGCCATCTCCGAGCCGTCGACGCGGGCGCGACCGACGGCCAGCACTTTTCCGTGAGACTCCTCAGCGATGACGACCAAGTCGTCGGGCGAAATGTCGTCGGTCGCCTCGGTGATGCCGGGACGCATCACGTCCGCGCCGTCGCTGACGAACGAAATTGCGCCGGCGTCGACGGTGATCAGCCGTCGATCGGGTTTGTAGGCGTTCGCGCCGCGAACGGTCAGGAACGGCTCGTCGTCGAAGTACGCGACCTGTGGCTCGCCGTCGATGAGGATCACTTCCCAGTCGGTGTCCTCGAACTCGACGCGTTCGTACGTGTCACCCTCGGGGGAAACCCCGAGTTGCTCCTCGAGCATCGTCTCGAGATCGGAGACGGCGTCGCTGCGGAGGTGGTGTCGCGATTTGACCTGCATACCCGAGACCACGACCGATCGCTGTATAAAACGACCGTTTCGGACGCCGGCTGATTCTCGCCGTAACCGACCACGTGCGGAGCGATCGACCGACCTGATCCGTGGTGTTGCCCGACCGGCGCGGATACACTCACGGCAGCTGAGTAGTGTGGTAATCGCTAAGTACTAGCACAGTGTCGATCGATTCATGTGGCTCTCCCGGAGCCAGCCCGAGACGGTGACGTGTCTCGCCTGTGGCAGTTCGGTCTCCCGGTCGATGGCCCGCGAGTACGACAAGTACGGCGATCGCTGGGATCGCGAAAACAAGACGTTCGAGCACCTCTGTAAGGCCTGCCACGGCGATCTCTGCCACCATCCGCGCGACGAACTCGAAGCGTTGCTCGTCGACATCGACCGTAAATCGGGCGATCGTGGACAGGCGGCGTTTCTCGCGGCGTATCTCAGAGCCGTCGAGGAGCGATACGGCCGGCTCGAAGAGGAGTTCTGATCGCCGCCGCGAGATCGTCGCCCGCATTCGCCGGTCCCGACACGATTTTCACCCTCACCTTCGTACGACCCCTTATGAGCGACGACGCACAGGCCGAAGCCGGAACGGCCGAAGGGCAGGGTCCCGTCGAAATCTCCGAGGATCTCGCACGGCATCTCGAGAACAAACGCGACGAACTATTCGAGAAACTCGAGATCCGCGACGAGTTCTCCGCCGAAATCATCGAGGAAGCCGAGGAGCGAACCGACGGCGTCCAGGACGAGATCACCGAGGAGATCGACGAGCGAAAAGATCTGCGCGATCTGACGACGTGGACGACCGACCCGATCGATGCCCAGGACTTCGACGACGCGCTCTCGATCGAAGAGCGAGACGACGAGTACGTCCTCTGGGTACACATCGCGGATGTCACCCACTACGTCAATCCGGAAACGGCGATGTGGGACGAGGCCGTCGAGCGTGGAAACACGGTCTACCTGCCGGGATACACCATCCACATGCTCCCGCCCGTGCTCGCGGAGACGGTCTGCTCGCTCGTTCCGAACGAGGAACGCCTGGCCCACACCGTCGAGATGCACCTCGACAAGGAAAACCTGAGCTACGAGACGATCGACATCTACAAGTCCGTCATCGAGTCCGACGAACGGCTCACCTACTCGCAGGCGGAGAATCGACTCGAAGACCCAGACGCACCGCTCCACGAGGAGAACGTCCTGGTCCACGAGGTTG
This sequence comes from Halosolutus sp. DAT137, assembly GCF_059736405.1. Taxonomy (NCBI): domain Archaea; kingdom Methanobacteriati; phylum Methanobacteriota; class Halobacteria; order Halobacteriales; family Natrialbaceae; genus Halosolutus; species Halosolutus sp. DAT137. Next base: position 7,773 of record NZ_JCAQID010000007.1, read on the forward strand.
CCGACCGGATGCACGAACAGCGCAAGGAAGACGGCTCGCTCGTCCTGAACCCGAGTCGCGATCGCGCCCACACGATTATCGAGGAGTGTATGCTGAAAGCCAACAAGGCCGTCACGCACACGCTGATGTGGGACCGCGGCGTCGAGGCGATGTACCGCGTTCACCCCCAGCCGAGTCCCGACGAGTGGTCCAAAGCGCTCCAGGAGATTCAGGACCTAGACGGCGTTTCGATCCCCGGCAGCACCTGGGATGACCCCCGGAAGGCCGTCAACGCGACGCTCGAGGACGCTCCGGGTCGCCAGCTCGATAAGATCCAGTGGGCCGTGATGAAGGTGATGCCCCGCGCAAAATACATGAACGACCCCTTCGGCGGCCACCACGCGCTGAACTTCGAGATTTACGGTCACTTCACCAGCCCGATCCGCCGGCTCTCCGATCTGATCAACCACTGGATCGTCTACCAGAACGACGTTCCCGAGAACCTAATCGAACTCTGCGATCGCGCCAGCGACAAGCAAAAGGCCGCAGAACAGTGCGAACGCGAGTACAAACAGTTCCTGCAGGAGGTCGGACTCGATCCGATGGCAGTCAACAACCGCGGGATCGAGATTGTCGACGAGGAAGACGCCGAGAAGACGCTGTAGGTTGCCCTCTCACGACTTCCGCTCGTCAGAGGGGCGTTTCGTAGACGTACTCCTCGTGCCCGTCTCCCAGATCGCTCTCGTAGCGATCGATCCGATCGAATCCCCGCGACTCGTAGAACGAGACGCCGACGTCGTTGTCCGTCAGCACCGCGGTACGGAGTCGGTCGAAGACCGTCGCGAACTCGTCTTCAACGGCGTCCAGAAGGGTCGTTCCGACTCCGTTTCCCCACCGATCGGGGTGGACGTAGAGCCGGGCGAGATAGCCGACGCGTTCGTTTTCGGGCCAGGGGACGACGTGTGCGAATCCCTGGCATCGACAGTCGTGTACGAGTGGACCGGCAGCCGTCTCATTCCCGACGTGCTGGTCCGTCTCAACCTCGGTTTCGGCGTCTACCCCGTCGCGTACGGCGACCAGAAAGACTGCATTGGTGCGATCGCTCGCTTCCCCGATCGCTGATTCGACGTCGCCGATCGCGTACCACTCGTTGACGACCTCGTCGATCTGATCCGGACCCAGAAGGTCGTCGTAGGCGGCGTGCCAACTCTCGCGGGCAACGACGTGAATCGCCCAGGCGTCGTCGGCCTTCGCTTCCCGGATGGCTCGCGTCACAGTCGATTCGTTCGCGCTGTCGGATGAAAATAACGGGGGATGCGCGTGCAGGGGGCGCGGTCGGTGGTCTCGATCGAACGTGAACATGACACTCGTTTCGTTCGACGGGCGATCAGTGTGTAGCGTCGATCGCGCTCACTCGATATCGATCTGGTGGCCCTCGCGTTCGTGCTCGGTCTCGACGATCGGGAGGTGGACCTCGAGGACGCCGTTGTGGTATCGAGCCGTTACGTCGTCGGCGACGATCGCTTTCGGGACGGTGACTCGCTCGTCGATCCGGCGGGTGCGGTGGGCGCGATAGGTGTCTGTCCCCTCGTCGACGTCGGACTGCGCGTGCACCGACAGGACCCCGTCGTGGAACGTGAGGTCGATGTCCTCCTTGTCGAAGCCGGGGATGTCCATGGCGACCACGTAGGCGTCTCCCTCGTCTTCGAGCGTGACGGCCGCCTCACCCGTCGGCACAACAGTGCCGGCCAGTCCGAGGCGTGTTGGGTCGGAGCGGGTCCCCTCGAACTCGGGTCCCCACGTGGTTCGGAACTGGTCGAACATGCGGTCCATCTCGCGGAACATGCGGTTCATCTCGTCGAAGGATCTCATTGGTGATCGCCACCATATACGTCATGTTTAATAATAACGTTTCCTGGATACGGGATAGCACGCCGCTCTCAATCTTCCTCCGGAGAGATGACGGTTTCGGGCGCGTCTATTGGCCTTCGAGTTTCGCGCCCGCCTCGCGAAGCAGACCATCGATACTCTCGGCGTCGTGGAGGCATCCGCCCGATCGGGAATCTCGCGCACGTCCGGTTTCATCTCGACGGCGAGTTGCATCTGGCCACCGTATCGGCGCGGAGATGCAGCCCCCGACAGCCGAGGACGCTCGCGCTCTCGGCGTCGACGAGCAGGGTCGCCAGCCTTTCGGGTGATTGTTCGTCGTGAAACCGCCGTCGGAACGTGTCTTGCGAGTGACGTCGATCGGGTTGATCTCCGAGTCGGCTGGCATCGCGGGCGCGTGACCGATCCGAGCGAAGGGATAGACGCCCAGCCCCGAGACGATAATGTGATGCAGGAGGTTGGTGTAGGGCTTTCAGTCCTCGCCGCGGTGCTGGCGACGGTTCCTCGCGGGCCTGTATCGTCGACCCGACTCACCTCTCGCCGGGATCGAGCCGAGTTCGATCGAGACCGAGGACGTCGAGGTTGGGACAGCGACCCGTGAGTCCCAGCCCGATGTCGCCAAATTCCATGCCCACCGCGCTCGTCGGGACGAGCGGTGCAACGACCAGTGAGGCTTCGCGTTTCAGAACACCTGAGGGTCACGCAGCCGGTACGAAACTGGCTGTGGGAAAACCATCCAGTCGACGGGAACCAGTGGATCGATACCCGTCGCTGTCGACCCACGTTGTGCGCCAGAAAAAAGATAGCACCGCGCTTACCGGGAAATGTCCGAGCCGCTCTCCTCGACGACAGCCTCGACCTCCTCTTTCGTGACGAGCGCGATGTCGCCAGGGATCGTCCGCTTGAGTGCCGCCGTCGCCGCCGCGTACTCGAGGGCGGTCGGAACGTCGTCACCGTCGAGTCGGCGCGCGATGAACGCGCCGGTGAAGGCGTCGCCGGTGCCGATCGCATCGACGGTGTCGGTCTCGTAGGCTTCCTGGTCGTGGACGACGCTGTCGTGCCAGCCGACCGCGCCCTCGGAGCCGCGCGTGACGACGACGGTCGTAAAGTCGTACTGCGAGCCGAGCTTGTGGGCGAGCTGTCGCGGGTCACCCTCGAACCCGAGAACGTCTCGGGCGTCTCGGGCGGCGACCACGAGCACGTCGATTCCCGGGAACAGACGCGTCAGCGTCTCCTTCGCTTCGTCCGGTCCCCAGAGCTTGTTCCGGTAGTTGAAGTCGAAGGCGGTCGTCGTCCCGCCCTGTCTGGCGGCTTTGAGCATGTTCGCCGTCGTCTCGCGAAGCGTCGCGGACAGCGCCGGCGTGATCCCGCTCGTAAAGAACACCCGCGCGTCTTGGACCACGTCGATGTCGAACTCCTGGGCCTTGGCGGTCGTGACGGCGGCGTCTTTCCGATCGTAGACGACGTTCGTTCCGCGAGGCTTGCCCGCGTGTTCGAGGTAGTAGGTCCCCTGCCGGCCCCGGTGGCTCCAGACGACGTCGGTGTCGATGCCGTACCCGCGGAGTTCACCGTGGACGCGGCGTCCGAGCGGCGACTCGGGAAGCTTCGAGAGCCAGGTTGCAGGCGTCCCCAGCCGCTGGGCGGCGATCGCGACGTTGCTTTCGGCCCCCGCGGCGCGAACCTCGAACTCCCCCGCGTCCTCGAGTCGCTCGTTGTCCGGCGGCGAGAGCCGGAGCATCGTCTCCCCGAAGGTGACGAGTTCGCTCACGGCCTGTCCCCCCGTACCGATCGATCGGCAATACGTACCTCGGCCATACCGGCTAATCGAACGGGTGTAGTATAAGTTGTGGCGTTGTCCGGTCGCGTTCTCTCGCGAATCCGGCCGCCGTCGCCGTTATTTCGCGACCGTCGCCGTTATTTTGCGACTGTTGGCGAGTCCATCGAAACGATCGCCACCTCGCCGTCCGTCTCCAGCGTCGATTCGAATCCGAACGAATCGAGCAGATTCCGACTCGCCGCGACGTGGTCGGTCACGGCCGGCACGCGGAGTCGACCGCCCGCGATCGCGAGGAAGACGAGCAGTTGATCGGCCATGTGCCGATCGACCGGTGCGGTTCCCGAGAGCCATCGATTCGCCGCGTCAGCGGCGTCCTCCCCGACGCGCTCGGCTGGGTTCCCGCGTTCGCCGTACGCGTCGAACCCCGCGACTCCGGTGGCGTGGTCGATTCGGACCACGATCGCAGAACCCGGACTACGACTCACCGCCGTCGTCTGCTGGTGCTCGCTGATCCCTGCAGGAAGCCCGTCCCCGCTGTCGGTGCCGGTCGGATCGCCCCCGTTTTCGCCGTTACTACCGTCGCCGTCGACGTTCAGTCGCCTGCGTGCCCCCTCGAACTGTCTGTGAGCCACGTCACGGTCCGCGAGCGACGCGGATTCTGTCGTGTAGACTCGCACGCCCTCGATCGGCCCTCGCTCCGTGAGATCGATCGGTTCGAGCGTCGAGGGCGCGAGTCGGAGCGTGGCGCGCCCGCCACCCTCGGGGTAGAACCCGCGCCGATCGACCTCGCAGGCCGCGACGAGTCCGTACCGACCTACGAACGGAAGTTTGACGTGGCGGAAATAGTCGATCGGCGGCGACCACTTCACGTCCGTGCCCCCGGTGACGGTGACCGAAAGCGGCGCGTCGAGCACCGTCGCAAGCGGGAGAAGGGCATCGAACAACAGCGTCACGCTGCCGGCGGTCCCGATGTCGACGGCGCACGTTCCGCCGTCGAGTCGGCCGCGATCGGTTCCGTGTGCGGCGTTCCGTCCGCTCTCGCCGGCTTCGAGATCGGGATCGAACGCGATCGTCTCAGCACCCACGTCCGCCCCCGACACCTCGGCGTCACAGATCTCGGCCATCGTCTCGAGAACCGCGAGGTGCTGGTGGCCCAGCCCCGGCGTCGGCCGGTCGCCCCGGACGTTCTCGATTCGGATGGGCTCGTTTCGCAGGACCGAGAGTGCGAGCGCCGATCGAACGAACTGCCCGCCGGCGTCCGTCCCGTCCAGTTCGCGCATAGTCGAGCGTACGCGCTCGCCGCAGGTACCGCTGGCGATCGATGCGTGACGATCGACGCACATCCCAGTGACGACCGACTCGCGACGGTCGGCGCGGTCGCCGTACGCACGTGGACAGTTCGCGAGATGACCCACCACACCTTCCGGATGTGTAACGTTTTCAGTGGTCCGGAACCGATCCGTACCGAATGCACCTCTGGCGCGACCCGCTCCGGCGACGGTGGCTGCTCTGGGCAGTGCTCGGCGTCGTCTTCTTGCTCGTCAATATCAATCGCCTCTCGTCTGCGGTCCTCGCGGAGGATCTCATGGTCGCGTTCGAGACCACGGGTGCACAGCTCGGAACCCTCCACGCGATGTTTTTCTGGGTGTACGCGTTCATGCAGATTCCGACCGGGATCCTGGCCGATCGAGTCGGTCCCCGACGAACGGCGACGGCGGGCGGCGTGGTGATGAACGTCGGCGCGATCTGGTTCGCGCTGGCGGACAGCTACCTCGCGGCGATCGCCGCCCGAGGGCTCGTCGGACTCGGCGGGAGCGTCATCTTCGTCTGTCTGCTTCGGTTCGCTGCGAGCTGGTACCGCGCCGACGAGTTTGCGACGATGAGCGGCCTCTCGTTTGCGGTGTCCGGCGTCGGGGGCGTGCTCGCAACCACGCCGCTGGCCCTCGCCGTCGACGCCGTCGGCTGGCGCGCCGCGATCGGCGGACTCGGCGCGTTCGGTCTGTTGTTCTCGGTCGCCGTCTTCACGTTCGTCCGGGACACCCCCGAACGCGCCGGCTTCGATCCGATCGAAGGCGTCCCCGGCCAGCCCTCCGTGACGAACGCACAGCTTCGATCGCACCTCCAATCCGTCCTTCGGGACCCCTACATCTGGGTGGTCAGCATCCTGCTGTTCTGTTCGACCGGCGTGAACCTCACGCTGTTTGGCCTCTGGGGCGTTCCCTACGTCGTCCAGACCTACACCGTCTCGATCACCTACGCCTCGGTGTTGACCTTACTCGGCGGGGTCGGGACGATCGTCGGCCCGCCCGCGATCGGCTGGGTCTCCGATCGGATCGGTCGTCGGGTCGAGTTGATGGTCGCCGGCGGCGTCGTGTTCGTTCTGGCCCTCGGCGTGATCGCCGCGGTCGGTGACCCACCGCTGTGGGTCGTCGCCGTGTCGTTCTTCTTAGCGGGCGTGCTGCTCGGGACGTTCGTCCTCAGCTACACGATCGTGAAAAACCGCCACCCGAGCAGCGCAAGCGGCATTTCGACGGGAACGGTCAACGGCGCGGCCTTCTTCGGCGCTGCCACGCTTCCGACCCTGATGGGGTGGGTGCTCGACGCCTACTGGACCGGCGACCTCGTCGGCGGCGTCCGCGTCTACACCGAAACGGGCTACCGGATCGCGTTCGCGATCGCAACGCTTGCAGGCGCGATCGCACTCGCGTGTACGATCTGGCTCTACTACTACGAACGCGGGCCGCGATCGATCGCGGTGCCCCACGGCGGCGAGTGAAACGCGGGCACAGGAGGATCTCGCTCGCAGGCGGATCGCACGCGACGTGGCTATGTCAGGTCGATCGCTTACCCGCATTCGGGGCTGCGATCCGGGTATGGATCTCCCCACCGATCGACTGCTGATCATGGTCATCGTCGCGACCGGATTTGCGGTTCTCGCTGGTGGCTGGGCCGCCGCACTGGTTCGCGCCGAGGCGACCGGGCTCGAAGAGATCGCGCTCCGGGCGGGTATCGGGGCCGTCTTCTTCCTGGTTCTGCTCGGCTTCTGGTACGTCTACACCAGCATCGATCGCGAACCGACCTGAGACGATCTGTCGTTGAGGCCAGCGGTCGAAAGAACTGTGTTCATCCGAACTGCAGTCGTTCTGCTGCCCGATCGTCGAGCATGCCCGATCGTCAACCGCATACATATATTCGTCTCCCTCGTTCAGGTGTCCGTATGGCACCCCTCGAGACCCTCGCTACTGTCGGCCATCTGCTTGCGCTAGTCTGCTTCGTTGGCACAACGGTCACGATGGCACTCGTGATCGTTCCGGCCATGCGGCAGGGCCGGTTGTCGGCGACTGCTGTCCGCGAAATCGGCCAGCGATTCGCGATCGTGGCGGCCGTTTCCGGAGTCGGAATCCTCCTGACCGGCGTCTACTTCTCGTCGCTGGCGTATTCGATCGACACGCTCTTCACGACGCCGTCGGGATGGCTCACCATCGCGTCGATTCTCGTCTGGGGAGTTCTCGCGGCCCTCCTGATCGTCGGGACGAACCGGCTTGCGCGAGCGACGGCGATCGGTGACGTTCAACGGGCCGCAGCACGGAGCCAGCGGTGGTACACCACGGCTGCCGTCGTCTCGGTCGGCGGGCTGATCGTTTTCAGCGTCCTGTAGACGGTCGACTCCGAAACGGGGACCGTCTCAGCCGCCGTGGCCGGGGTAATCCCGCTCGAAGCGGTCTTCGATCTCCGCCTCGTCGATCCGGACGATCACCGGCCGGCCGTGCGGGCAGGTGTAGGGGTTCTCGCAGTCGTCCAACGCCGAGAGCAGATCGATCACCGTGCCGTCGGTCAGCGAGGTGTTCCCGGTCAGCGAGGGGTAACAGGCGAGATCTCCGAGAAACTCGTCAGCAAGCGCCTCGACCGTCTCGCCGCCCGCTTCCCGATCGCCCTCGACGAACGACGCGAGCACGTCTCGAAGCTGCTCCGGGTCGAGCGTCTCTGCGAACACCGCCGGGACTGACTGCACTGCGATCGTCCGATCGTCGACTCGCTCGGCCGAAAATCCCAGTCGTTCGAGTGCCGCACGATAGCTCTCGAACGCCTCGGATTCGACGGCTGTCAGTTCGAGTTCGACGGGCGAGGCGAGCGCCTGCGCGGCCGCGTCGTCGGCGAAGGCCTCCCGCAGACGCTCGTAGTTGACCCGTTCGTCCGCGGCGTGCTGGTCGATCAACGCGAGCCCGTCGGGCGACTCACAGACGAGGTAGGTGTCCCGAATCTGCCCGAGGACGCGCAACGGCGGCAGCGAGTCGAACTCCGATCGATCGCCCGTCGCCGTCTCGCCTGCGAGGGTCCGCTGTTCGGTCGGCCCGTCGAACTTTCGATCGGGTGCCGGACCGGGGTGGCGATCGTGCGCCGAGTCCGTGGCCTCGCCGGATCGATTCGTCGGTGTGTGGTTCGCTCGGTCGTCGGAAACCGGTTCGTCGTCAGCCTCGCCGGGGGACGCCGTGTCGGCTACCTCCGACGCAGCCACGAACTCGGCGTCTTCTGGAGGTTCCTCATCGGTCCCGAACGCGCCGTCTCCGGGACGCCCCTCGTCGGTCCCGGACACTGGTTCCGGATCGTCCACATCGCTTGCGGGCACGTCCTGTCGACGTTGGTCGATCGGCTCCTCCGTCGAACTCGGCTCACCCCCGGCTTTCGCTTCCGGTCTGCCGGCGTCCGCGCCCGACCTGCCGGGCTCCGCGTTCGATCGGACCGTCCCGCCCACGTCGCCCGATTCGGCCGGGTTGCTCGATCCAGCCATTGCGTCCGCGTCGTCGGATCGAGCCGCCGTCTCCTCGAGCGTTCCCGGCTCGAGGCGGGCCTCGCCGGGGGCCGATCGGCCACGCGGTGCGCCCGACCTGAGCAGGCCGTGATCGAGCAGCGCGGATTCGACCGCGGCATCGACCTGTCGGCGGACAGAATCGTCGTCGTCGAATCGGACCTCGCGTTTGCGCGGGTGGACGTTCACGTCGACGGCGTCGCCGGGGACGTCGAGGAAGCAGACGACGAACGGGTATCGATCGCTCCCCAGTTGGGTTCCGTACGCGCCCATAATCCCCTCACGGATCGCGTCCGAGGTGACCGCGCGGCCGTTGACGTAGGTCGCGACGTACTCCCGGCTCGATCGGTTCGTCTCGGGGTGCGAGACGAGTCCCGATACCGAGTCGAGCGGTCCGGGTGGAAGGTCCTCCCCATCGGTATCGACGGGGATCATCGCGGATGCGACCTCGCGGCCGTAGACGGCAAGCACCGCGGCCTGCAGGTCGCCCTGTCCCGTCGTCGCGAACACCTCGCGGCCGTCGTGGGTCAGCGAGACGGCCACGTCCGGGTTCGCGAGCGCGTAGCGTGTAACGACCCGGTTGACGTGGGCGAACTCCGTCGCCGTCGTCTTGAGGAACTTCCGGCGTGCGGGGGTGTTATAAAAGAGATCCTCGATCTCGACGATCGTTCCCTCGGGGCAGCCTGTCGGTTCGACGCTCGTCACGTCCCCGCCCTCGTAGACCAGTTCCGTCCCCGCACCGCCGCCGCGGGGTCGCGATCGGATCGTCAACCGCGACACCGATCCGATCGTGTGCAGGGCTTCGCCGCGAAAGCCGAGCGTGGCGACGCCGGATTCGAGGTCCTCCAACCCGGAAATCTTGCTCGTCGTGTGCTGGCGGACGGCCGCGCGAACGTCGGCGTCGCTCATTCCGTCGCCGTCGTCTGCGACCCGAATGAGGTCGGTTCCGCCCCGCTCGATCGTCACGTCGACGGTCTCGGCCCCGGCGTCGAGGCTGTTCTCGACGAGTTCCTTCACCGCGCTGGCGGGCCGCTCGACGACCTCGCCGGCGGCGATCCGGGCGACGGTGTCCTCGTCTAGCTCGTGGATGGTCGTTTCGTCGGTCATTGTGGTGTCTTACTCTGGTCGAACTCGATCGCTGACCCCTCGCGCCAACGGCACTCGAGTCGCGTTCACTGGTTGCTGTAGAGAGGCGGATCGGAAAAGTACTTGCGTGTCTCGCGTTCGACCGGTTCTCGGTTCGACTGGGCAATCGAGATCGCACACGATAAAAAACGATGCGAAATCGGAGCGGAGATTCAGTTCGACCCGAAATTCATCGCTCGAGTTCGAGCACTCGCGTCCGCTCGATCGCGAGTTCGTCGACGCCCGGAATCGACTCGCGGGGATCGGGAAGCGTACACTCGGCAACATCGAACGTGATTACGCCGTCCGTCCGCCGACAACGCAGGTAGACTGGTACGATCGGAATCTCTGGCGGGACGCTCTCGGCGAGTGCCAGCGCCGGATAGACGAGTTTGTGCTTCGCGAGAGACGCTCGCGGGCCGGTTTTGGCCTCCACGACGAACAGCGTTCGCTGGCCGTTTCGCCGTTCGGCGAACAGCGTGTCGATCTCGACCTGGCCGGTTCGGTGTTCGAGCAGCGCCGGATGCTCACGATGGGGGCGAAACTCGAACGTGAACGTCGACCGTCCCGTCGCCGGCGGGGTCAACGACCCCGACGCATCGAGCGAGAGCGCCTCGGAGAGCACCCCGGAGGCCAGCCCCAGGTTCACCAGCGAGGTCTCCGAGAGACTGGGGAGCAACCGAAAGCTCACCAGCCGCTCGTCGTCGATCGGACTCGAGAAGGGATCGATCGGTCGGCCGGCGAAGCACGCCTCGTCGCGGAGGAAGAAGTCCTCGACGCCGTTCGGGCCATCCACGAGGACGAACGCCGTGCCCGTCCCGTCGGGGGCTGACCCGGCCCGAAGCACCGTGACGCCCGCCTCGCGCAGTTCGGGTGCGAGGTCGGCGATCGAATCGACCGAGATGTACCGGGGCGTTCGGGGGCTGGCCTCAAGTGCGTGCCGTTCGACGTAGTCGCGAAAGGATGTCGGGCCGAACACCGACCGGTTCGACGCCGACAGCTCCGCCAGCGCGGGTTCGAACACCATCACTCCCGATTACTTTTTCCGACCGGCACTTGATGTCTCCGGCCGTCGCTCACTCTTGCAGTTTGCGCTGCCACTCCTGAACTTTCGCGATCAGTTCCACCGGAGGCGTCGTGTTCACGTCGATCGAGTCGAGTTCGTCGAGCACCGCTTTCGTCTCGGGATCGATACTCGACCCGTCGTCCGCCGACTCGCCGCCGGGTCGCTCACCGCCATCGGCGTTCGCTGGCCCGCGGAACTGGCCGCTCGAGACGTCGAACACCGCCTGAACTGGCTCGTTCGAAGCGCCGCCCTTGGCTTCGATCGCTTTCTCCTCGCGGAGTCGATCGAGCACGTCTCTCGATCGATCGACGACGGGGGCGGGAACGCCCGCGAGGTTGGCGACGTGGATGCCGTAGGAGCGATCGGTCGGGCCGTCCCGGATCGTCCGGAGGAAGGTCACGTCGCCGTCGCGTTCGTCGGCCTGGCGGGACGATGTCCCGCTGGACGCTGGTGATTCCGGATCGCCCGCGACCGCGACGTGAACGTTGGCGACGCGAGGGAGTTTCTCCGCGAGCCCGGTCAACTCGTGGTAGTGGGTCGCAAAGAGGGTTTTCGCTTTCACCTCGTTGTGGAGATACTCCGTGGCGGCCCAGGCGATCGAGATGCCGTCGTAGGTCGCGGTGCCGCGGCCGACCTCGTCGAGAATCACGAGCGACTCCTCGGTCGCGGCGTGGAGGATGTTCGAGAGTTCGCTCATCTCGACCATGAACGTCGATCGCCCCTGGGCGAGTTCGTCGAGCGCGCCGACGCGGGTGAAGATGCCGTCGGCGAGGCCAATCTCGGCGTCTCTCGCGGGGACGAAACTTCCGATCTGGGCCAGCAGGACGATACAGGCCACCTGTCGCATGTACGTCGATTTGCCGGACATGTTTGGGCCAGTGACGACCAGAAAGGCCCGGTCTGCATCCAGTCGCACGTCGTTCGGCACGAACTCGGTCGTCTGCTCGACGACGGGGTGGCGTCCCTGGTCGATATCGAGCCGATCGCCCCGGTGGAGATCCGGCTTCACCCACCGGTTTTCGGCGGCGTGGGTCGCGAGACTCGCCAGCGCGTCGATCGTCGCGAGCGTTCGACCGACGTCCTGTAAGAGTTCGGCGCGGTCGGCAACCTCGTCCCGCAACTGCTCGAAAAGTTCGTACTCGAGGTCGCCTCGTTGCTCTTCGAGACGGAGGATCTCGCGCTCCTTGGCTTCGAGTTCGTCGGTCGTGAACCGCTTGGAGTTTTTGAGCGTCTTGATCTGCTCGTAGTGGTCGGGAACGCCGTCTGCTGCGGACTTGCCGACCTGGATGTAGTAGCCGTCGGTCCTGTTCCGATCGACGGTCACGTGATTCAGGCCGTACTGGCGCTTCTCGCGATCGGCGAGGGTGTCGAGCCACCGCTTGACCTCCTCGTGGCGATCGATCACCTCGTCGAGGTCGTCGTCGTACCCCTTCTGGAGGAGTTCGCCCTGGGTCACCGTCGACGGTGGGTCGTCCGCGATCGCCGCTTCGAGCGTCGATTCCACCTCCTGTGCGGCGTCTCGATCGGGTCGATCGACGATCTCGGAAAGCGGCGAGTCCGCGAGGTCGGGAGTCGACGCGATGGTCTCAGCGAGTGCCGGGAGGACGGCGAGCGTTTCCTGAACGGCGAGCAGATCCCGCGCGTCGGCGCTGCCGTGGGTCGCCTTCGAGGCCAGCCGCTCGAGGTCGTAGGCCTCCCCGAGTCGATCCTGAAGTTCGTCACGGGCCAGTGCCGCCGACGAGAGCGCGGCGACCGACTCCTGACGGCGTTCGAGCGTCGAGAGCGATCGCCGGGGCCGACAGAGCCACTCCTTCAGGAGCCGCCGGCCGGCACTGGACTCGGTGTGGTCGATCGTCGCGAACAGCGAGCCGTCGCGGCCGCCTTGCATCGTCTCTGTCAGTTCGAGGTTGCGCTGGGTCGTCGCATCGAGCGTGACGTGGTCATCGCCGTGGTGGGACTGGATGCGCGTCATCGACGCGAGCACGCCGGCTCCAGTCTCCGCGACGTATGACAGGATCGCGCCCGCCGCCGCAATCGTCTCTTCACCGACGCCGAGTCGATCGACGGTCTCGCGGCCGAACTGCTCGCGGACCGCGTGCGCGGCGCGTTTTGGCGCGAACGCCTCCGTCTCGTGGAGCGTCATCGTCGCGTCCACCCGATCGCGAACCGTCGTCAGGAGGTCGTCGGTCGATCGAACGATGGGACCGGGAAGCACCTCGACGGGATCGAATCGGTACAGTTCCGTCAGTGCGGCCTCGAGATCGTCGGCTTCGGCGACGAGAAAGCGGCCGGTCGTCACGTCCGCGAACGCGAGACCGTATGTTCCTTCCGTTGGCGATCCACCGGTTGTATCAGCACCATTCCCGCCGTCGACGACGGCCGCGAGGTACTGGGCGTCGGCGTCGCTGGTCTCGAGGAGCGTCCCCGGCGTGACGACCCGGACGATTTCGCGTGCGTGCCCGGAGTCGGTCTCGTACTGGTCGGCGACGGCGACACGGTAGCCGCGTTCGACCAGCGCCTTGAGATAGGGCGTCAGTTCGTTGAGCGGCACCCCCGCCATGGGGTACGACGAGCCGTGTGAGGACTTCTGTGAGACTTTCAGGTCCAGTTCGTCTGCGACGAGTTCGGCGTCGTCGGCAAAAAACTCGTAGAAGTCGCCACACTGCATCGCCAGCACGTCGGCGTCGGTGCCCTCCTTGAGCGAAAGAAACTCCCCGACGATCCCCGTCGCCTCGGTCATGTGCGGTGACTGGCGGGCCACGACAAAAACCCTGCGGGATCCGCAGTGAAAGTGATCTATCGGGATCGCGCCGGACCGGCCGACAACGGCGTTCACGTGACGGCGATCGTGACATTCGTTATCGTACGTGAGAGCGTTCGTGACACTCATCACCGTACGTGACTGCGACCGTGACTCTCATCTCTGCGTTCGTACGGGGTTCTATTACAGTCGCCGTGGTATGCGTGTGATACGATCCAACACAATGGCACCGTCTCGCGACCATCGCGTGCTGATCCCGATCGATATCTTCGGCGGCGAAAGCATCCCACAGACTGTCGTCGACGCGTTCGCGTCGATGCCGGTCGTGTTGCTCGGCTACCACGAAATCCCAGACCAGACCGCGACGGACCAGGCGCGTAGCCAGTACGAGGATCGCGCTCGCGCCGAACTCGCGGAACTCGAGCAGGTCTTCGAGGAGGCCGGTTGTCTCGACGTCACGTCCCGTCTCGTCTTCACCCACGATCGGCTGCAAACGTTCGAACGCATCGCGGTCGAGGCGGCGTGTGATGCCGTCTTGCTCTCCAATCCCGCGCCGATTCTGGAAACGGTCCTCGTCGCGATTCGAGGCGACGTCAACCTCGAGTACATCGCCCGGTTTCTCGACACGCTGCTTACCGACACGGCGCTTTCGGTGTCGTTATTTCACGTCGCTTCCGACGAGGGCGATCGAGACCGCGGCACCGAACTCCTCGAGACGGCCGCCAACGAACTGGTCGCCACGGGGATCGATCGCGATCGGATCACCACCGAACTCGTCGTCGACGGCTCACCGACGAGCGAGATCCTCGACGCGGCGAGCGAGCACGACCTGCTCGTCGTCGGCGAGAGCCGACCCTCGATCCGTCGATTCATCTTTCGCGATCGAGCGGAGAAACTGGCCCGGCAGACGATCGATCCGGTGCTGGTTATTCGCGGCGAGTATCTGGCCGCTGACGAGGCCGAGAACGCCGACGACGATGGAGTCGGTGACAGCGACGCTGAAGCGAGTGACAGCGACGGTGAGGGCTGATCGCCGCGGCGCTTCGTCGACGATTACGAGTCGTCGGCCGCGGCTCGATCGTCATCCGTCGGCAGCGGTCGATCGACGACGGGCTCCGGCTCGTCGTCCACGACGTTCCTGACGACGAGCACCGGGCCGACCGATCCGGCGGCGACGCGTTCGGCCTCGTCGCCGAAGACGAGCGACCGCAGGGACGGAGCGCGCTGACCCATCACGATCGCGTCGTGGTCGACGGCAGCCTCGATGAGGGCCTCGAACGGCGGCTCGTCGATCGCGAGTTCCGTTTCCACGTCGATACCGCGTTCCGACAGCGACGAGCCGGCCACGTCGAGCAGCTTGCGGCCGCCATCTTCGTCCTCGGTCGCGAGAAAGAGCGTCACGCCGATCTCGCGGTCGCCGACCAGTTCCGCGACGAACTCGATGATCCGTTCGACGGCGACGTCACCCGTTAACGCGACGAGGAGCCGATCGATCGGCCCGGTCGCGCCCGGAATGGCGTAGACGTCCGAGCCGGTTTCGGCGGCAACTCGATCGAACGTCTGTCGTCGATCGTGGGTGAAGACCAGGCGGTAGTCCGCGAGACCCTCGGCCGACCCGAATTCGGCGGCGAGATCCTCGAGCGTGTCGATCGCGCGCTCTTCGTACTGCATGCGTGCCTGGTCCGGCGGCGTCTGTTCGGGCAGGACGTGATAGCCCAGCACGGTGACGTCCATCGGTTTGAGCAGCGTCGTCAGACCGACAGAGACCGATTCTCCCTTCAGTATTCTCAGCGGAACGAGTATGCGTGTCATTATAGTGCACCTTTCAGGGTGACGTCCCGGGCGTAGTAGGCGTACCAGCCGGCGGTCGCGAGCATGATGCCGAGGCCGATGTACCGGGAGGCTGGTTGCATGAACGCGATCAGCGCGAAACTGGCGATCGCGCCCAGCGCCGGCACGATTGGATAGCCGGGGACCCGGAAGTCCGGATCGTACCACTCCGGTTCGTCTCGTCGTAGCGCGATCAGCGCCACGCAGATCAGTCCGTACATGATGAGATGGAGGAACGACGCGACCTCCGCGAGCAGTTCGACCTGCCCAGTCGCGGTCAAGATGAGTATTGGCCCGCCGGCCATCCCCAGTGCGACGTGTGGCGTGCCGTAGCGGAGGTTAATTTGGCTCGCACGCCGGGGCAACAGGGCGTCTTTCGAGACGGCGTAGATGGCGCGAGACGTGCTGAGAACCGACGCGTTGGCACTCGACATCGTCGCGAGTAGCCCACCGAAGACGATGGCGAACGCGCCGACCGCGCCGAGATAGTGGCGGCCGACCTCGACCATCGCCGTCTCTCCGAACTCCGAGAGCGTCTCGCTACCGAACGCGCTCGTCGCGACGAAGATCGTCACCACGTAGAGGACGCCGACGATGAGCACCGAGCCGACCATGGCCAGCGGCAGGTTTCGGCCCGGATCTTTCATCTCGCCGGCGACGGTCGCTACCTGTGCGAAACCGAGATACGAAGTGAACACGAGCGCAGCCGTCGTGAACACGGGGAACGCTCCGGCGGGTGCGAACTGTTCGGGTGCCGTGGGCTCGCCGATGAGTCCCGCGGCATCGAGACCGCCGTACCCGAGGAACACGATCAGGATCGACAGCAACAGCGCGACGATCCCGTTCTGGAGTTTCGCCGCGTTCTCCGTCCCCGTGATGTTGAGCACGGTAAAGCCCGCGCCGAACAGTAGCGCGATCGGAATGACCAGCCCATCACCGACCGCGATCCCGAGTTCGGCGAGCGTGTCGACGGCGTAGAAGCCAAAGCCGACCAGATAAAACGCCGTCGCGAACACGAGTCCGAACCACAGCGAGAGGCCGACGACAGCACCCGCGAGCGTCCCCAGCCCGCGCGAGATGAAGTAGTAGCCGCCACCACTCTTTGGCATGGCCGTCGCGAGTTCGGAAGCCGGCAGTGCGACTAGCAGGGCGACGACGGCACCGATCGCGAACGAGGCCGACGCGGCCGGCCCTGCCCGCCCGGCTGCGAGCCCGGGAAAGACGAAGATACCAGCGCCGATCATCGTCCCGATCCCGATCGCAAGCCCCCCAGAGAGACCGAGCGTCCGCTCGAGTTCCGACTCGTCGGTCACGGTCACTGCTTCCGTCTCGACTGTCGGCTCGACGAGAGGCGCTTCGCCATCGACGTTGGTCCCCTCGGCCTCCATCAGTGACTCATCACCCATACGCTGACTTCCTCGTACTGACAGTTATTTCTGGCGCGCATTTCCGATCGACGCCCGATCGGGCGTCGATCACCGTTCGGCAGCGTCTCAGCTCTCGACAATCAGCGCCCGGTAGCGACTCAATCGCGGCCGGTCAGGAACAGTCGATCGTCTCGGCAATGTCGACGACGGGTTCGGCGACATCCGGACTCGACACTTCGTAACTCAGTCCGCCGCAGTTCCAGAAGACGCTCTCGATCCGGCCGTCGCGATAGAACGCCTCGCGGCCGTCGACCTCGACGCGCTCGAGGACGTCTTCGTTGAACCGCGGCTCGTCGCGAACGCTGACGTAGATCTCCCGTTCGGTCCACGTCGGGTCGAGATACCACAGCGTCGTCGTCGTTCGCGCGGACGTTTCGACTACGGTGACTCGATCGAGGACGTACGGCTCCGGAAGCTCGGGATCGGGGAGGTCGTAGGGAGCGACGGTCTCGGCGTCGGCGGGCGTTTCGTAGATTCCTTCCGGCTCGAGTCCGGTTTCGGTGACGGTGGCGTCGGCCGGCGGTTCGTACTCGAAGGTCCCGTCCTCGAAGTCGCCATCGATCGTTAGTTCCTCGAAGACGGCGGTCAGGCTGTGGAGTTCTCGGTCGTCGATTGCGACGACATCTCGCTCTTTGATCGGGTACCGGTCGTCGACCGCGATGGAGACCGTCCGGGTCACCTCGGCCCCGTCGAGTTCCTCCGGCGGTACTTCCTCGAGCGGGATGACGTATGTCGTATCCCCGACGAGGATGTCGATCGATCGCTCGACGTCCGCGTCGGGGGGTGGCGCGGCCTCGATCACGTAGGCTTCCCGACCGGCGACGGTTTCCGTGCCCTCGTACGTCAGACAGCACTCCTCACGGAAGTTCTCGAGGACGAGCCGGACCCGATCGGCAAACACCCGGTGTGGATGGTGTCGCTTCGTGGCTTCGTTCGCGTCCCGATCGTACTCCCACGTGGCCGGGCGCGTCGTTACCGCGACGTCTCCGGGCGAAACCGTGGCATTCGTCGCGTCCTGAACGTCGATCCGTTTTTTCGCCGGCGGTCGCTCGTAGATCCGTTCGGTTCGCTCCATCCCGCCGCCCTCGGCGTCAGCGGTGACGACGCGACGGCCAGCCAGCGTGTCCATGCGTTTGCGCGTCTCGATGGCGTCGCGAAGCAACGCGTCGGGATCCGGATCGGAGTCGGCATCGGGCTCGGTCCCAGTCGTTCGATCGACCGTAGTCGAACAGCCGGCGAGTGAGACGGTCGCGCCCACCGCGAGTAACCGACGACGGTACATACACAGCGATTTTCTCGATCGCTAATAAGTTAGTTGATTTATAATATGTCGTCCGGGGAAAACGATCGGCTCGAACAGATCGCCCGGACGAGCGAGTCGTTCGAGGTAGTCAGAACAGGAGACTACCGAGCGGAACCGATTTGTCCGGTTCGACGAGAACCGGGTACTCCTCCTCGCTGTCGTCGGGAACGCCGACGGTCAGCGCCTCGGATTTGAAGCCCGCGATCCGCACCGAGCCGAGGGTCGTCCCACAGAGGACCTGTCGTCCGATGAGGTCTTCGGGATCGTAGTGGTGGTCCAGTTGCGCCGCGGACTGAATCTCTCCGTGCTCGTCGCCCAGATCGATCCAGAGTTTTGTCATCTTCGGCTTGTTCGCCTCCGTGAACGCTTCGGCGTCCAGTACTTCACCGACGCGAATTTCGACATCGAACGGACTCTCGACCATACCTGATCGTGAACTCGATACCCCATAAAGCCCGTCGAGAACGTCGATGACGCTCGCCCCGTCTCGATCGCGCGTCGGCTACCGAACGAACTTCACCTACCGAACGAACTTCGCCTACCGATCGACCGAGTGATTGACCGCGCCGGGACCCCGTCCCACGTCGTAGTGGTGCTCGATCGCCCGCGCAAGAAAGTCGGTCGCACCCTCGACGGCGGGTTCGAGGGGGTCCCCGAGCGCGAGTCGGGATGCGATCGCAGCCGCGAGCGTACAGCCCGAGCCGTGGGTCGCGTCGGTGTCGATCCGTTCGTGTTCGAACGTCGTTGTACCGTCACCCGTCACGAGCACGTCCCGGACCGTTTCGCCGGGGACGTGGCCGCCCTTGACGAGTGCGGCGTCGGCACCCAACTCGCGAAGCGCCTCGCCCGCCTCGCGTGCGCTCGACTCGTCTTCGACGGCGACGCCGGTCAGGACCGCGGCTTCGTCCGCGTTCGGGGTGACGATTGTCGCCTCGTCGAACAGCGTCTCGTAGGCCCGTTCGGCGTCGGGTTCGAGCAGTCGATCGCCCGAGGTGGCGACCATCACGGGGTCGACGACCAGCGGAAACTCGAACCCCGTTGCGTACTCCGCGACGGTTTCGACGATTTCGGTCGTCGCGAGCATTCCGGTCTTGGCCGCCTCGACGGCGAAATCGTCCGTAACCGCCTCGATCTGGGCCGCCACCTCCGCGTCGGGCAGGACGAACGAGGACTCGACACCGCGGGTGTGCTGGGCCGTGACCGCGGTGATTGCCGACGTGCCGAAGACGCCGTGGGTTGCCATCGTCGCGAGGTCGGCCTGTATCCCGGCCCCGCCGCCGGAATCGCTGCCCGCGATCGTCAACGCGATCGGTCGCGATTCGGGTGCTGGCGCTCTCATACACGACTCTATTCGGCTGTTGTACAAAGCGGTGATGGTCCGGGTTGGCGGATAGCGCGCCGATGGTTCAGGGTGGTGGATAGCGCGATGATGGTCCACCCGCCGGGCTACTCAGAGGCCAGGTCGGCGTAAGCGGCCCAGGACGGATCGACGCCCGGATGCTCGAGTCGTTCGCCGTCGACGAGCACCTCGCCCTCGGTTGCTTCGCGTTCGCTCTCGTCGCCGTTCGATCCGCGTTCGCTCTCGTCGGCGGTCGCCTCCACGCGGCCGATTTCGGCGGCCACCGTGCCGCGATCTTCGAGCGCTGCCAACACGTCGTCGATGCCATCAGGCTCGACTGCGATCACCAGCGAGCCACAGCTCGTCGCCGCCCACGGGTCCATCTCCAGATGCGCACACACCTCGCGGACGCCGGGACGCATCGGAACGGCGTCGCGATCGATCGCGAACCGCACGCCCGCGCCGTCGGCCATCTCGTTCAGCGCGCCCGCGAGTCCGCCCTCGGTCACGTCGTGCATCGCCGTCACGGGCCCCGCCGCGGCGGCGGTGAGGGCGTCGCGCACGCAGTGGACTTCTTCGATACGGTTCTGGGCGGCTTCGATCACGTCGCCGGAAACAGCCAGGCGATCGGGGAAGAGCGTACTCAGAAGGCCGACGGACTCGACGGCGGGTCCGGTCGTCAGGACGAGTCGGTCGCCCGCACTCG
The DNA here is from genome assembly GCF_059736405.1 of Halosolutus sp. DAT137. Classification (NCBI taxonomy): domain Archaea; kingdom Methanobacteriati; phylum Methanobacteriota; class Halobacteria; order Halobacteriales; family Natrialbaceae; genus Halosolutus; species Halosolutus sp. DAT137. The sequence continues at coordinate 27,780 of NZ_JCAQID010000007.1, forward strand.
CCCCGTCCGGGCGGACGATCGCCTCGTGATCACCGACGCCCATCGCCGTCGCCGCGCCCACCCACGGGTACGACGAGTCGGAATAGCGCGCGGTGTGGCCCGTGACGACCGCCACCCCGAGGTCTCGACACTCGGCGTGGATCGTCTCCCAGACCGTCGCGAACTCGTCGTCGGTCATCGCCGGGGGCAGGGTGAAACAGATCGACAGGTGCGACGGCGGGACACCGCTGACGGCCACGTCGGCGAGGATGAGATCCAGCGCGAACCGCGCCGCCCGCTCGAACCCGATCGCGGGCAGGATCGACACCGGGTCCGTCGCCGTCACGAGCGCCTGCCCGCCAACGTCGAGGACGCCGAAGTCGACGCCGTGGCTCGGACCGAGTGAGACGTCGTCGCGATCGGCCCCGAGATTCGGCGCGACGCGGCGTTCGAAGACCGATCGATCGATTTTGCCGAGGTCGCTCACAGGTGTTCGATGCCGTTTGCGCCCTCTTAGCGGTACTGATTTGAACGCTCAGTAGACGCTGGCGAACGGCACTGTCGGAACCTACCGGGCTGGTGCTGGCGAAATTCTCCGACCCTCGCCGTTCACACTATGGTAAGTGCTACTGAATTTATACAAAACCGTTATTTCTTGTAGCTCCAGACTAGTGGTGACACATCGTGACTACGACCACGTACTGGCTGAACAACGGGCGGCAGGCGAGTCGAGGAGGGCGCTAATGCACGGAATTATTCTGAAAACGTTGCAGGACTTCGTCGTCGACACGTACGGCGACGACGCCTGGCTCGATATTCAACGCGATGCCGACATCGAAGAAAAGGTGTACGTGCCGGTGACGGTCTACCCTGACAGGGACGTGTACGAAATCGCGAAAACGGCCGGAAAACGTACCGGGAAGGGTGCACGGACGATTCTTACCGAGTACGGACGGTGGGTCGTTCCAGCCCTGCTAGAGACGTACGACCTCCACATCGACGACCAGTGGACCGGACTCGAACTCATCGCGAACATTCAGCAGTTCCACACTTCCCTGCGGACCCGAGACCTCACGGAGCTGACGACGCCGCGAATCCGCTCCGAGCGACTCGGTCCCGATCGCGTGAAAATTACGTACGACTCGGATCGGATGCTGTGTGACATCGCACGCGGGGCGATCCAGGGGGTCGCAGACCACTTCGACGAACCACTCACGCTGACGGAGACCACCTGTATGCACGACGGAGACGAGACCTGTCAGTTCGTCATCGAGCGAGCCGAGCAAACCGAATCCAGCGTCGGCTTCGAATTCGACGCCGTCCAGGAACGCGACGCCGGGAACGAATCCGCCACGCACAACTCTACCGCACACGAACCCGATGCAAGCGACTCTCCGGGGGTCAACCGATGACAGCCACCGGTTCCTCCCGGCTTCCGAACGCGATTCAGTCCGATCGCCCGATCGGATTCGGGATCGTCGCGGTACTCGCCGGACTGGGCGCCGTCGCGATTGCGACCGTCGCCCTCGACCAGCCACTGGCGATCGAGACGGAGGCCATTGCGATCGGCGCTGCCGGCGTGGTTGCGACGGGCGTGACGGCCATCGCGATCGCCGCGGTCTCCGATGCGAGGGCCGCACCGCGCCAGCGGGATGAACTCCGGCAATCGATCGAGGCGTTGTCCGACACCGCTGAAAGCCTCGAAGAAGGCGATCACGACGTCGAATTCGAGACCGATCGGGACGACGAGGTCGGCACGCTCGCGATGCGGCTGGCAGCGATCCGGGATCGACTCGAAGTAGGCGAGCAGGTCGATCAGTCTCTGGGCGATCTCGAAGCCACGGTGACGGCCCACGCCGAGACGACGCAGGAGGTCGCGCAGGGCGATCTCACGAAACGGTTTCCGACGGCCGGCCGTCACGACTCGATCGACGAACTGGCAGGCCACTCGAACGAGATGCTTTCCGAGATCGAAGAGACGTTCTCGACGCTGAAATCGTTCTCCGGCGAGGTCGTCACCTACAGCCGAGAACTCAACGCGAGCATGGAGACGGTTCGAGCGGAAGGCGAGCGAACGAGCGACACGTTCTCGACGGTCGTCACCGATACGGAGGAACAGCACGATCAGCTTCGGACCGTCGCCCTGGAGATGGAATCGCTGTCGACGACGATCGAGGAGATCGCGGCTACCGCTTCCGAGGTTGCCGATACGGCGGACGAGACGGCGCGGGCCGGCGAACAGGGGAGCCGTGCGGCGGGGAACGCGATCGAGGGAATGGCAGTTATTGATCAGGAGACCGAACGAACGCTCGAGGAGATCGAGGACCTCGAGGACGAGGCCGCGCAGATCGACGACCTCGTGGAGTCGATCAGCGAGATCGCCGAGCAGACGAACATGCTGGCGCTCAACGCCAACATCGAAGCCTCCCGGTCGTCGACCGGCGACGGACAGGGGTTCGGTGCCGTTGCCGACGAAATCAAGTCGCTTTCTGATCAGGTCCACGACTCGGTTAGAGACGTCGAAGACCGCCTCGAACACCTCAGGGAGGGAGCGACGTCGGCGGCAGATCAGGTCCGGACGAGTCGCGATCGGATCGAAGACAGCGTCGCGGAGGTCGAAGCCGCGACGGACGCACTCGAGGGCATCGCGGAACTCGCACAGCGGACGAACGACGGCGTTCAGGAGATTTCCGCGGCGACCGAACAGCAGGCGGCGTCGACGCAGGAAACCGTGGCGATGATCGAAGATGCCGCCTTTACGAGCGAGGAGACGGCAACGTCGTCCGCGAGGGCCGCACGCCGCGCGAGCGCACAGGCGGACGCGCTCTCTCACGTCGCCCAGAGTGCGACCGTCCTCATCGAGCAGGCCAGCGAGTTGAACGCCCACCTCGAGCGCTACGAGACCGAGCGCGGATACGATCTCCCCGAGGCGCGGACCGGCGACGACGACGTCGATCCGGAAGCGGTGTCGACCGCGAGTCCGGTTCCCGAGACGATCGGCGACGGTGCTCAGGGGCGGTAATTGACTCAGGGGACGTACGGAGCCAACGGATTCGCGGTTCTTGCGGGCAGTTCACGATTACCGGCACTCTCGGGCGTAACTGATTCACCCTTCATACGCGGGCCACGAAACGAGATACGGTTACTGAAAACGATGAAGGCCAACGATCGCATACCGGATGCAAATGGCGTACTCGACCAGCCTGGAGACCGATCGCGAGTTCGAGTTCTCCGCGTCTGAACTGACGGGTGCGCTAGGTGACTCGGTTACGGTGCTCCCCCTGCTAGTCGCGCTGGCTGCGACGACGACGGTCTCGCTGCCACACGTCCTGGTCGGCTTCGGCGTCTTCCAGATCGTCTGGGGGCTCTTCTACGGACTCCCGCTCTCCGTCGAGCCGATGAAGGCCCTCGTCGGGCTGGCGATCGTCGGCTCGCTGTCCTATCCGGAACTCGCTGCAGCGGGCCTCCTCGCGGGGGCGGTCTTGCTCGCGATCGGTCGTCTCGGGTTCGTCGATCGACTCCAACAGGTCGTCGGCGAGCCTGTCGTCCGCGGCGTCCAGTTCGCCGTCGCCCTCCTGTTGCTCGAGGCCGCGGTCGGCCTCTCACTGGGGAACGTGACCGTCGCCGCTGCGGGGCTTTCGATCGTCGCAATCCTCGCGTTCGTGGGCTATCGCCACTCGAGCGTGCTGGTCGTACTCGGACTGGGTGGCGTCGCCGCGGTCGCGACGGCCGGCGTCCCATCGCCGACGCTCCCGCAGGCCGCGCTCTTTCCCGCGGGCACCCCCACGTTCAGCGGGGCCGCACTCGAGGGGACCGTCGCCCAGCTCGGGATGACGATCGGGAACGCCGCGATAGCGACCGCGCTGCTCTGTGGCGATCTCTACGACCGCGACGTCTCGGCCGACGACCTCTCCCAGAGCATGGGCGTCACCTGTCTCGCGGCGATCCCGATCGGCGGAGTGCCGATGTGCCACGGCAGCGGCGGCCTCGCCGGGAAATACGCCTTCGGTGCCCGAACTGGCGGGGCGAACGTCCTGCTGGGCGTCGGCTACCTCGCGCTCGCGCTGGTCGCCGCCGGCGCGCTGCTGGCGGCGTTCCCGCTTGCCCTGCTCGGCGTGTTGCTCGTCGTCGTCGCCCTCGAACTCGGTCGGGCCGCATTCGCGCCCGTCGGTGGCGGGCGATCGATCGCGTTCGTCGCCGCGATTGGCATCGTCGGCGTAGTCGTCAACGTCGGGATTGCATTCGTGCTCGGCGCGATCGGCTGGTGGCTGCTTTCCCGGTAGCCCGCCGTCCAGTGGGTGACACGTGGCCCTGATCGGGTCCGAGACGCGCGGGCTTTTCACCCCGCGAATCCAACCACCGGCAATGACCGCGAGCTGGGGCGACCTGTTCGATCGAAGCCGAAAATACGATATCGACCTCGACGCCGTTCGTGAGGCATGCGACGAACTGGAGGAGAAAGGAAATGGCTGAGACACCAAACCCGGCCCGCGTCGTCGCCGACGAGACCGTCCTGGCGGCCGACCTGCTCGTCGGCGGCCCAGCCCGGGAGGCGCTCGACCACGTCCGCCGTCACTCCTGGGTCGATCTCGTCGCGAGCGACCCGCTGCTCGATCGAACCGAGCGCGTCGTCGCAACACTGGCCGACCCGACGCTTGCGACAGACCACCGCGATCGGCTCGAAACCGATCGGATCGCCGTCGACCAGCCGGAGGGGGATCACCCCGCGCTGGCCTCGGCGTATCAGGGCCAGGCTGCACATCTGCTCTCCTACGACGATCGGCTCGGCTCGGCAAAAGCCGGCCTGACCCTTCAGCCGCGGGTTTCCGTCAGCGTTCGTCCGCCGGACGCGTTCGCCCGGCTGTTCGACCCCGCAAGTCTCTACGAGGTCGTCGAGGGCGGCGAGTATCCGGGTCCCGATCGCGATCCGCGAGCCTGATACCGATTCGCGGCCCTGATACCGACTCGCAGCCCTGATACCCGCCGATTACGCGGGCGTCGGTACCGTCGCTTACGCCGGTTTCCGGGCCTCGATCCGCGCGGAGACGACCGGTGCGTCCTCGGTCCATTCGCCTTTGGGCGTGATCGAAACGTCGACGAAGCCGGCGTCTGCGAGCCACGTTTCGAGGTCGTCGACGATCGCAGCGCCGCCGACGCAGGCGTTGATTGCGTCGGGGTTCTCTCTGAGTTCCTCGGGGAGCGGTTCCGTCGCAACGAGGTCCGAAACCGCGAGCGTGCCGCCGGGACGAAGCACGCGGAACGCCTCCGCGAGGACCCGCGGCTTCTCTGGCGAGAGATTGAGGACGCAGTTCGAGATGATCGTGTCGACTTCCCCGTCCGCGACCGGGAGATGCTCGATCTCCCCGAGTCGGAACTCGACGTTCTCGGCGTCGTTCTCACGAGCGTTTTCTCGGGCCGTCTCGAGCATTTCCGGCGTCATGTCGACGCCGATAACTCGCCCCTCCGGGCCGACCTCGCGGGCGGCGAGGAAGCAATCGAACCCGCCGCCCGAGCCGAGATCGAGGACGGTCTCGCCGGCCTCGATATTCGAGATGGCGACGGGATTGCCACATCCGAGGCCCATATTGGCCCCATCGGGCGTCGCTTCGAGGTCGCGTTCTTCGTAGCCGATCGACCGCGCTCGATCGGCGGCCGTCTCGTCGCTCGTCGCGACGGTGGCCGCCGTTTCGTCGGTCGCGTCGAACGCGGCGGTGCCACAGCAGTCGCCGTCGGTGGTCGCGATCGAGCCGTACTCCTCGCGGACGCTCGATCGGCGGTTCGATGGATCGGTGTCGGTCCGTGTCGTATTGTCGTCAGTCATTTGCTGGTGGTGTTGATCCGCGGGTAGTGATGGTCCGTCGTCAGTCCTCGATCGGTACGTCCACGGCTGCAGCGAGGTCGAGCAACTCGAAGACTACGGTGTCCGCGATCCGGTAGTACGTCCAGCGACCTTTTTTCCGGGTCTTGACCAGTCCGGCGTCCCGGAGCGTCCGGAGGTGCGTCGCGACCGTCGACTGGGGAGCCTCGAGGACGACCTGTAACTCACAGGCGCATCGCTCCCCGTCGCGGAGGGCGTCAAGAATCCGTACGCGGTGGTCGTTCGCGAGCGCGCCGAAGACCGTTGCCCGCGTTTCGACGGTTTCGTCGTCCGATCGCAGTTCCTCGAGGGTTCCTTCGGGGTCCTCGACGTCGTCGTACAGCTGTTCGAGCGATCGACAGGCGTCTTCGAGCTGGTCGTTATCGACAGTCATATCGTGATTTCTCGATTTGGTTTTGGCATGTAAGACGGCTGTTCGATGTCATCGTCTCACGTACGTTATATCGACTTCAGCCGATATAAACCTATGGTGGATGAGTCGATACGCGATTTATCGTAGAACATGGTCGAGTGTCTCTCTATAATTGCGATTCCAAATCGAAAAAGGTCGATTTGATTCTATTGGTCGGCGTACCAGTCCGCGAACGCGGCCAGTGCGCGACCGCGATGTGAGATCGCGTTTTTCTCCTCGGTGTTCATCTCGGCCAGCGTCTGGCCGTTGTACTCGAAAATCGGGTCGTAACCGAAGCCGCCCTCGCCTCGCGGGGCGACCAGCGTGCCGGCGACCGAGCCCTCGATCGTTTTCGTCCCGGTCTCACCCGCGTAAGCGATCACCGTCCGAAAGCGCGCTCGCCGGTTTTCCTCCGCGCTCGCCAGCCGCCAGAGTCGTTCGACGCCGACGGTGTCCTCGACGTACGCAGAATAGGGCCCGGGAAAGCCGCCGAGGGCGTCGACGAACAGCCCGGTGTCGTCGACGAGTACGGGCTCCTCGCCGCCCAGCGCCTCGAAGGCCTCGCGCGCGCCGTGGGCTGCAATTTCCTCGAGCGAGTCGCTTTGAATCTCCGTGTAGGCGTACTCGACCTGTTCGATGCGTTCGATTCCCTCGAAGTACTCGCGCGCTTCCTCGACTTTTCCTTCGTTGCCAGTGACGAACCGAATGGTCATGTGCGATGAGGGGTCCGACGGCGACAAAGTGTCGTCGGTTGCGCGGTACTTCCGCTCGAAATCGATCGTACTTCGATCGTCGAGCGAGGGGCCGAAGTCGATAGGTCCCCAACTGGGGCGCATGGCTGCAAATCACGATCGAATCCACGCGAAAAAGCCGACCCACCACGTCGATCGATGGTCGCCCGGCACGATCGAATCGATCGACGAGCGAGACGGCCACTGCGTAGTCGCCGTCCGGACCGAAGCCGGCGAGTCGATCGAACTTACCGTCACCCTCGCCATTCGGGACCTATTCTTGAGTCGGCTGGAGCTCGACGACGCCGAGTCCCCGATCGGAGAACGGGTCTGGTACCGAAAACACGGCAGGGGCTAACTTCAGCGAGCGAGTCCAGGAGTCATAACTCCAGTTCGTTCATCACCGTCGCCTCGGCCTTGCGGAGGTGTTCGGCGGCGGTTCCGGGCGCGCAGTCTAGTTTCGCGGCCACATCTTCGACCCCTGCCGATCGGGGCACGTCGAAGTAGCCCAGGTCGCGACCGACGCGCAGCGCCTCCCGCTGGCGGGCGGTTAGCGCCCCGGCTACCGAGTCGGCCCCGTCGTACTCGCCAACGCCCTCGACGACCGGGTCGATTCCGTCTGGAACCTCGGCCAGCGCCCGTTTGAGGTCCGCCGCTTCGCCGACGACCGAAAAGCGGACCGACCAGTCCATTCGGTACTCCAGAGGCGGTAAAGGAACGAGACTTCCCTGTGAAAACGTATCGATCAACTGGCTGCCGACCTCGTCGGGAACGTCACGGACGTAGACCGAAAACGAGTGCTCGCTCGTCCGCGTCAGGTCGTAGGACGTGACGCCGCCGAACTCGGTCAGGGCGGACTCGTAGCGCTCGGCGTCGCCGACGATGTGGAAAATGAACGCGTGCTCGTCGTCGTCCGCGAAACTCCCGTGGACCATCCGGTAGTCCTCGAAGGCGTCGCTCTCGGAAACGAACCGGTGCATCGGGTGGACCGTCTCGGCGGTGTGCTGAAGGGTGAGCCGAACGGTTTTCATACGCTACCGTTCAGCGGTGTGATATAAATACCCTAGTGCGTGGCGCAGCAGCGTCTCCCCGGTTCCGGGCTAACTGATCCGTATGCCTCCACAGTCGTCGACCGAGTCCGCGCCCGGTCGATCGCGAACCGATCGATCGAGCGCCGACCAGCCGCCGGAACTCGAAGCGTTGCTCACCGAGTACGCGCTCGGACGGGACGACCACCTGAACGCGCCGGGGTTCGTCATCAGGCCCGACGAGGTGCAAGCGGCACTGACCGTACTCCGCGAGGAGGCGGACTTCGACCACTGCGCCTGCGTCACGGCCCAGCAGTACCCCGATCGGTTCGAGACGATCTACCACCTGCGGTCGTACGCCGACCCGACTCGCGAGGTGAGCGTCGTCGTCCCGACGCCGACGAGTGAGCCGGTAAGCGAGTCCGCCGCGCCGGTCTACGAAACGGCGAACTGGCACGAACGCGAGGCCTACGACCTCGTCGGTATCCAGTATACGGACCACCCCGACCTCCGGCGGATTCTCCTCCCGGAGACGTGGCAAGGTCACCCGCTGTCGATCGACTACGATCAGGAACAGCCACAGGTGGTGACGCTTTCGGAGCACGCGAACCCGATCGCCGGCGACGAGCACGATGCGGAGTCGGAGACGATGTTCCTGAATATCGGCCCGCACCACCCCTCGACCCACGGGGTGCTCCACGTCAAAGCTGTACTGGACGGGGAAACCGTCGTCGACGCCGACCCCGATATCGGCTACATCCACCGCTGTGAGGAACAGCTGTGCCAACAATCTACGTACCGCCACCAGATCATGCCCTACCCCGATCGATGGGACTGGGTTTCCTCGGGTCTCCTGAACGAGTGGGCCTACGCCCGCGCTGCGGAGGATCTGGCCGACATCGAGGTCCCCGAGTACGCTCAGGTGATACGAACGATGGGCGCGGAACTCTCCCGGCTGGCGTCGCACTTCATCGCGCTCGGCACGTACGCCCTCGACGTTTTCGGGGAGTTCACCGCAATCTTTCAGTACGCGATTCGGGACCGGGAACTCGTCCTCGACATCCTCGAGTCGCTGACGGGCCAGCGGATGATGTTTAACTACCTTCGGCTGGGCGGGGTCGCCTGGGACCTTCCCGAACCCCGCGAGGAGTTCGTCGAGCAGGTTCGGGCGTTTCTCGACGGATTGCCGGCGAAGATCGAGGAGTACCACGACCTGCTCGTGACGAACGAGGTGTTCCAGCTTCGATGTATCGACACGAGCATCCTCGACGCGGAGACGGCCAGACAGTACGGCTGTACCGGCCCCGTCGCTCGCGGCTCGGGGATCGACTACGACCTGCGCCGGGACGACCCCTACGGCTACTACCCGAACCTCGACTGGACCGTCGTCACCGAACCCGACGGCGACAACTACTCGCGGGTGCTCGTTCGCATGCGAGAAGTCGAGGAGTCGGCCAAGATCGTCGAGCAGTGTCTCGACCTGCTCGCAGACTGGCCCGAAGACGATCACGAAATTCAGGCGAACGTTCCGCGGACGCTCAAGCCCGATCGCGACGCCGAAATCTACCGGGCCGTCGAGGCCGCCAAGGGCGAACTCGGCATCTACATCCGATCGGACGGAACGGACACGCCGGCCAGGTTCAAAATCCGTAGTCCCTGTTTCTCCAATCTCTCAGTGCTTCCCGAGATCACCCGCGGGGAATACGTTGCGGACCTGATCGCGGCGATCGGCAGTCTGGACTGTATCATGGGCGAAGTCGATCGGTAACGCCGCACTCCCTTCGCCTCGTCGCGAGAGCGAGTCGTGATTCTGCAATCCCCAACAGTCACCGCCACGCACAACCCTTTCAACCCGCGAGACGATTCACTCGGGTATGAGTACTGTAGACGAACCCGTCCGCCTGGGCGTCGTTGGTCTCGGATTTATGGGCCAGACCCACGCCTCGAACGCCGAACAGTTCGGTCACGACGTCGTCGCCGGCGTCGATCTCGTCCCCGAGACGCGTACGGAGTTTACGGAGACGTACGATGCCCGGACCTACGAGGAGTTCGATGCGATGTACGACGGCGAGAACCTCGACGCGATCGCCGTCTCGACGCCGAACAAGTTCCACGAAAACGCAGTCGTCGCCGCGCTCGAACGGGGGTACGACGTGCTCTGTGAGAAACCGCTCGCGAACGACCTCGCGAGCGCCGAACGGATCGCCGCCGCGGCAGCCCAGAGCGACGGGTTCTGTGCGGTGAACTTCCACAACCGCGTCTCGACGGGTGCCGAAGTCTTCACCGACTACCGCAAAGAGGGGTACTTCGGCGAGATCGCGCACGTCGACGCGAACTACGTTCGCCGGCGGGGCATCCCCGGCGTCGGCTCGTGGTTTACCAGCCAGGAACTGGCCGGCGGCGGTGCCGTCGTCGACATCGGCGTCCACGCGATCGACTTCGCGCTCTACCTGATGGGGTACCCCGCCGTCGAGGAGGTCTTCGCCGTCACCAGATCCCAGTTCGGCCACCGAGACGATTACGTCGACCCAAACGACTGGTACGACGAGACCGAGGAGGCAGTGTTCGACGTCGAGGACTCCGCGACGGCGATGATCCGCTGTGCTGACGATCGAACGGTGTCCCTCGAAGTCACGTGGGCCGCGAACCAGGCCGAAACGACCGACTTCGTCGCCCGCGGTACGGAGGCCGGGGCCGAACTCGAACTCGGCGGCGGCGATCTCACACTCTATCGCAGCGGGACGCAGGGCACCGACCACAGCCTCGACGCCACGCTCACCGACGGCTCGATCGACTACGCCGGCTGGTCCGGCAGCGACAAACGCTTCCTCGACGCCGTCGCGACCGGCAACCGACCCGCCCTGGGAACCGTCGAAGAGGGGCTGACCGTCCAGCGCGTGATGGACGCCATCTACCGCTCGGCCGAGACCGGACAGTCGGTCTCGATCGACGAGTAACCGGCTCCGCGAAGACGGCCGCCGGCAGGAACCCTCTTGAACGCCACCGGAACGCGTAGCTTTTACTCGACTCCGACGTGAGAGACCGATAGATGAGCGACGGGCCCCACATCCTCCTGACCAACGACGACGGTATCGACGCGCCCGGCCTCCGCGCCCTGTACGACGCGCTCTCCGCGATCGGGTCGGTTACCGTCCTCGCACCCGCCGATAACCGAAGTGCGGTGGGGCGATCGCTTTCCTACGGCCGGACGGCGGGCGACGGCGACGACCTCGACGTCGGCTTTGGAACCGCAGAATTCTCGAGTCCCGTCCCCCACGCCGACCACGAACTCGGGGCCGCGATCGACGGGACGCCCTGTGACTGCGTCATCGTTGGCCTGGGTGCGCTCGACCCCAAACCCGACGTCGTCGTCGCCGGCTGTAACCCCGGCGCGAACATCGGGGCGTACGTCCTCTCGCGATCGGGCACCGTCAGCGCCGCGATGGAGGCCGCCTTTCTCGACACACCCTCGATCGCCGTCTCGATGGACAAACTCGGCTACGAGGGCGACTTTGAACCAGACTCGTTTTCCGAACCGGCGGCGCTCACGGCCGACCTCGTCGAGTACACGCTCGCAAACGACGTCTTCGAGCGCGTCGACTACCTCAACGTGAACACGCCCGGTCCCCACCGGGAGACGACCGGGATGGAACTCACACATCCCTCGACGGTGTACGAGATGGACGGCAGCGTCGAGGACGGCACGTTCCAGCTTCACAACCGGCTGTGGGAGCAGATGGCCGACGGCGAGATTCCCGATGACCCTGGCACCGATCGCCGGGCAATCCTCGCGAGCCGGACGAGCATCTCCCCGCTGGCGGTGCCGTACAGACGGACCGACCACGCGGCACTCGATCGGTTCGTCGCCGGGAACGGCGTCTGACCGCGTGACGAAGCGAGTTCACGGCCATTACCGAGGCTCTCGATACCGAACCGGTAGAACACGAAATCGGCAGGCATCCACTGCAGCCGTCAGCAAACCGACGACTGTCGTCGCTACTCGGTCGAGTCCTCGTCGACGATGACTTCGACCGGCCCGTCGTCGCTCTCGTCCGTGGTTCGGCTTCCGCCCTGTTCTTGCTGCCAGAGGAGCGCGCCGGCGATGAGCACGACGATCCACGATCGCCAGTTGGCGAGATTCAGCGTGTAGCCGATGCCGAAGGGTTTCTCGACGAGCATTCCTTCGCCGGGTTGCCAGTACGTCGAGAGCATGCGGCCGATGCTCGGTCGATCGAAGTTGTACGGCACACCGAGAATCTCTCCGGAGGTGGGCTTATCTGCCATGCCCGGACGTACGACCTCCCCGAATAAGAGTATTGTGTGCTCGTCTCAGTCACGGAACTTGTTCAGTTCAGATGAGTGATTGTTCGAGTTCTGTCGTCGCTCCGACTGCCGTCGCGCGTCCGTCTCGGTGCCGGTCCCGACTCAATTCGACCGTGGTCGCACGACGCCCACGCGACGACGAGATACGGACGATCGAAACCGGCACAACCCCTCGAAGCGGTCCTGTGATGGCTATTTAGTTCCGAGACGCGTACCACCCACGATGGGATCCGAACTGCACTGTCCGGACTGCGAGACGACGATCGACTCCGACGACCAGCTAACCGCAGGCGAGGAGGTCAGCGAAATCGAACTCGAGAACGGTGAAATACGCCTCTACGGAAATCGGGACCTCTTTCTCTGTAAGAACTGCAAGCGACCGCTGGGAATTTCGCGGTAGCAGCGATCGAGTTCTGGTAGCGGTCACCTTCCGACGACGGTCGGTCGACGGGCGGCGTTCGACCGCTCGCGTTCTGGCCCTTCTCAGCCCTCGACGTACCGACCGCGTCCTTCGATCTCCCGTAAACGATCGAGAACCCGCTCCTCACCGGCCTCGCGATAGCCGTCGCGGACGGCCGCTCGAAGCGGGGCCGGGTCCTCGGCGGTGCCGACGAGGCTCTGGTCGAAGACGTGGAGGTCCATCGCGTAATCCTCGACGTGGTCGGTGTGATAGCCGAGCCCGAAGTCGATCAGGTAGGTTCGATCGGGGGTTCGCTCGCGGCCCTCCGTCTCTCGCTCGTTCCGGGACGCCCCACGGCCATCGACGCACGCCGCACGTCCACCGACGCGGACGTTTCGCGTCGTCGGATCGCCGTGGACGAACCCGGCCCGGTGTACCAGCGCGAGGTGCCGACCCACGTCCCGAACCCGGTCGGCCGCCGCGGCCGTCGCCTCTCGCTGGACGATCGATCGCAGATCTCGATCCCCGACGTGCTCCATTTCGAGCCGCGATTCGGCGGAATCGACGTCGGAGAGCACGGGCGTCGGAACGCCCCCGCGGCGGGCCTGGCTCGTCAGTCGCGCTTCGATCCGGGTCCGCTCTCGGCGCAGTCGATCGTCGAGTTCGGGGTGGCGGTAGGTCTTTGCGACGCGCCGCTTCGTCACGGTTCCGGCGTCGGGATCGAGATCCACGATTGCTTCGGCACCCTGGACGGCCTCGCCGCCGCTTTCGTCTCCGGGGTCTTCGCTGCGCTCGGGCTTTGAGCGCCACCGAACCGGTACCTGATCGGGCCGGAAATCCGGATCGACGCGCGACTCATCGATCGCGAGGGTGTCGCCCGCCGCGTACATCTTCGCGCCGAGGACGGCGATCATCCCCGCGTTGTCCCGGAGGAAGCGGGGCTCGGGGGCGTGGAACTCGGCCCCCCGCTGGGCGCACATCTCGCGGAGCATCTCCCGGAGTCGTGCGTTCTGCCCGACGCCGCCGCCCAGCACGAGTTCGTTGCTGCCGGTCAGCGAGAGCGCGCGCTCGGAGACTTCGGTGAGCATTCCGAATATCGTCTCCTGCAGCGAGTAGCAGATATCTTCGACGGAGGTTCCATCGTCGTACTGCTGCTTCGCGGCGCTCATGATCCCCGAGAAGGAGAAGTCCATCCCCTTGACCACGTACGGAAGGTCGACGTAGTCGCCGTCTTTCGCCGCGGCCTCGACTTTCGGGCCGCCGGGGTGGGACCAGCCAACGTGGCGGGTGAACTTGTCGATTGCGTTCCCGACTCCCGTGTCCATCGTCTCGCCAAGGACGCGATAGCGACCGTTTCGATACGCAAGCAGGTGGGCGTTCGCGCCGCTTGCGTTCAGACAGACCGGGGAGTCGAAACCGGAGGTGTGACGGCCGATTTCGAGGTGGGCGACCATGTGGTTGACCCCGACCAGCGGCACGCCGAGGGTCTGGCTCAGCGCCCGCGCGGCCGTGCCGACGACGCGCAGACAGGGCCCGAGTCCGGGCCCCCGAGAGAACGCGACGACGTCGACAGGTACGGCCCGTTGGCCCGACGGGTTGTGTTCGTCGCCGTCGATCGATGACTCGCTGGCTGGCCGATCGCTCGTTTCGCGGGCGTGGTCCAGTACCGTGGCGACGACGCGGGGGATCGCGTCGTGCATGTGTTCGGCGGCCTCGCGGGGGTGAATGCCGCCGCTCTCGGGCTGGTAGGCGTCGGTCTCGATAAACACGTCCTCAGTCTCGGTGTCGTAGAGCGCCGCGCTGGCCGCCCAGGCGGTGCCTTCGATTCCGAGTACTCGAATGCCGGTGCTCACGAATTATCGAGATCGTGCGGCACATCGCACGCTTGCTCACGGCTCACGTTGTTCACCGTTCGCAGTACTCGAGGCATCTCGCTACGCTCGATACCTCGCTATTCCCACTCGGTGTATCCGCACTTTCCGCAGTGCGTACGATCGCCGTGGTCTGCGAGGAACGTATCGCCACAGCGGGGACAGTTCTCGCGGTCCGTGGTGCCGTCGTCGTTGTACAGTTCGTAGCGCGCCATCTCAGGCTTCCTCCGCCTCGGCGTCGGCGTCGCTTTCCTCGGCACCGATCTTGTTGCGCTCGAGCATGTGGTCCTGTTCGACGTCGCGGGCGTAATCGGCCGTCTCGTAGACCTTCGCGTGGCCGACGGTCTTGCGCATCCCGAACTTCGTGTCGAGTTTGCGGATAACGACCTCGTCGGCGTCCTTGTTCAGCTTCGCAGCGAGACTGTCTCGGACTTGCAGGCGCGAGGGGGTGGCGTCCTCGTGGACCAGTTCGAAAGTGACGTCCGTTCGATGCAACATGGGGTTCTCGTCTTCGGAGATGATGTCGACGTCCATGATATCGCTCAGTTATCCTACTATCCCCGTGTAGCGCCTAAAAGGATTTCGAAGCGGGGGACCCGTTCGGGTGAGGACGGCCGCAGACGCCGATTCCGTGAACGGGCGCCGAGTACCCGAGAACCGGTCAGATCACCGGACCTACCGGTCGATCGCGGGAGTTGGTTAGGTCGCTACGGCGCGTCAGTATTCGTATGGGCACGAACACACATCCCGCGGCGAAATCGCGTATCGACACCGAAACGATCGTCTTCGGCGGACTGTTGCTCGGCCAGCTCGTCGGCTCGATCGTGCTCGTAGGCAGTCTCTTCCTGAGCGGTCTGGGACCGCTGACGGCGATCGGCGGCGTCCTCATTTTGCTGTGTATCGCCGGACTCGCGTTCACCACGACGCTAATCGACGACGATCACTCGATCCGCGTTCCCGAACGGAGTCGTGAACGGCTCTCACGGTTCGGTCGCGGCTCGAAGCGATAGGATCGATCGTCTCCCCGTCGCGGTCTGCGTTTTCGGCACCTGTTCTTCTGCGTTTTCGGCACCCGTTCTTTTCGAATCACTGTCCTCGCGAAACGACTCACTCCCGTGCTCACGATCCGGCTCCCCGAGATGCCCCTTCGGGAATCGTCAGTTCGTCAATCGGCTACGACGGCCAGTCCCCGCGGCGTTTTCGCCTCGAGTTCGTCCGTCCACTCGATCGGGACCCGTTCCCACGAGTCACCGAAATCTCGGGTGACGAACAGGCCACGGTTGTTCACCGCATACACCGTCTCGCCCTCAGGGCTGGCGGCCAGCACGGCGCGGACGACGCCCTCGCCCATCGGCAGTCCGCGATCGTCGAGTCGTTCCCATTCCTCGTCAACTCCGTTTTTGCGATACACGTATGAGTCAGCCCGATCGGCCGTGTGCGCCGTCCGCGCGCCGCTAGCGCTCGAGATCAGCACGCGATCGGGGTCGTTGCGGTCGGGGACGACGCTCCAGCAGTAGCGGTGGTCGAGCCCTTCCTGTGGGTGGTTCCAGTGTTCGCCGCCGTCGTCGCTCTCGGCGTAGCCGTCGCCCGCCGCGGCGTAGAGCCGCCCCTCTCGATCGGGGTGGACGGCGAGACTGTGATTGTCCCGTCGCGACCCGGGCGGCCGTTCCTGCCAGGTTTCGCCGCCATCCGTGCTGTAGACGAACGCGCCGGCCTCGATGCCGACGAGGAGTCGATGGGGATCGAACGGATCGACCTCGAGCCAGCGAACGTGGTGGGTCTCCGGCCGGGGCGGAAAGAACCACTCCGACTCGGAGGGCAGGTCGACGATGCCGTCGAGGTGGGTCCAGCTCTCACCGCCGTCCGTCGATCGGTAGACGCGACTCGGTTCGGTTCCGGCATAGACGATATCCGGGTCGTGGGGACTGACGGTCAGTGACGTAACGGGATCGCTCTCGCTGGCAGTCCCTTCGTTTGCAGCGTCGGAGTCGGTGCGATCGGCGACGAACCGCTCGAGTCGATCGAACGACTCGCCGCCGTCGGTGCTCCCGTACAGGCCGTCCTCGAAGGTGCCGACGAACACCTGCTCGGACGGGTCGGGGCTGACTGCGACGCATTCGAGTCGGTACCCTTCGAGTTTCGGGGAGGCGGTCCAGCCGTCCGCATCGGTACGCTGGCAGACGAGCAGTCGATCGTACAGCGGGACGAACGCGGTGGACATACCGGTTCTACGCGATCGAGTGTCAAACAATTCGCGGTGGCTTGACTGTCGTTGTCGCGAAATTCACGTCCTCCCGACCGTCCAGACGGTTGCTGCAGACGGTGTCAACTATTCTGCCATTTAATTTATTAAGTGTGTCTGATAATGACATACTGATTTGACGATGGCCGATTCCACTCGCCGCGCATTCGATCGCGCTCGCGAGTACTCGGTGGCGATCGTCGGCCTCGGCCTATTCGTGATTGCCGGCGCATATGCCGTGATTTTCGGCGGGTCTCCGTCGACGCTGGTGCTGGAACTATCGGTACCCGTACTGACTGGAACCGGACTGATCTGGTATAGCCTGCGGTCGGCCGACGATCGATCCCTCTGTCGGGAGACGATCGTCACCGTCAGTTCGCTCGGCTGTAGTGCGGTGGTGTGCGTGATCTGCGTGTGGGCGATCTACTTGCTGTGGCTTCGGAGCGGGTTTTACGGCGGTGCCGCACAACCGGCCCTGACCGCCGTCAGCGTCGGTGCCGGGTTCGGTGCCGTCCTCGGCCACTTTTACGTCGAACTCTCTCACCACCACGCGGAAAACGAACGGCTCTCACACGCCGTCGACGCCTCGATGGACGGCATCGCGATCGTCGAGGACGACCAGTACGGCTACGTCAACGACGCCTACGCGTCCCTCTATGACATCCGCGACGGCTCCACCCTCGAGGGGCGTCGCTGGGATCTGCTGTACACGAACGCCGCAAAACGATGCATCGAACGCGACGCCGTCCCCGCCCTCTCCGACCGTCACTACTGGCGCGGGACGGTGACAGGAAAGCGAACCGACGGCACCACGTTTCCGATCGACGTCACGATCAGCGCGCTCGAAAACGGCTACGTCGTCGTCGCCCGCGACGTCAGCGAACAGCGTGATCGCGAACAGCGGATTCAGGTCCTCAACCGTGTTCTCCGCCACAACCTCCGGAACGCGTTTACGGTGATTCGGGGCCACGCGAACCTCGTCGGCGAACGGGATCCGGAACTCGAGAACCAACACGTCGACCCAATTCGCAAGGAGATCGACGATCTGCTGGCGACAGCGGACAAAGCTCGTGGCATCGAGCGCACGCTCGACCGTCGCGGCGAGGCGGACGTCGTCGAAGCGACCGACGCCGTTCGATCGGCCGTCGATCGGGCCACGGCGGCCTATCCGAACGCACGGATCGTTTCACAGATCGAGGAGTGTGGAGCATCCGTACCGACCGTCCAGGGCAGCGTCGTCGATGCCCTCCACGAACTCGTCGACAACGCCGTTGAACACCACGAGTACACCGACAGCGCGGACGGGACCACCGAACCGACCGTCGAAATCGCCGTTCGGACGATCGCCTACGAGCGCGAGACGCGACTCGAGTTCACCGTCGGCGACGATGGGACCGGAATTCCCGACGCCGAACGCCGGGCCGTACTCGACGGGCAGGAAACCCAGCTCGATCACGGATCGGGGCTCGGTCTCTGGCTAGTCAACTGGATCGTCCAGAACGCCGGCGGCGATCTCCGGTTTGCCGATCGGCCCGACGGCGGGACGATCGTCACGCTCTCGTTCCCGTACGAAACGCCGGGCGCTTCGGCATCGTCAGCTACGCCGATGCCGCAGTGAGCCGTCGAGCGTTAGTCGTCGTTCGCGGTCGTAATATCTCCCGAGAGAACCTGGGTCATCTCGATGTCTTTCGAGTTGTTGAACGTGATATAAAACGTTGCTGCGGAGGCCTGCTTCAACTGCGACGAGTGGAGCGCCCGTCCGAGCCACGCTGCAGATTACCTGCGTCGATGTCGCAAACGCCGACTTTGATCATCGTTTCGAGGTCGGCACTCGAACGAGCGCCACCCCGTATCGACGAGCGGAACGATTGCCTGACGTGGCCGAGACGGAACGACGCGATCAGTCGTCGTCCATCGGTGCCGTCACCGGGTCGACGCGCTCGCCGCGTGGCCCCTCGCGATCGACGTCCGGAAGCAGGTCGCGCAGGTAGCGGCCGGTGTGAGAGGCGTCGAGCCGGGCAATCTCTTCCGGCGTCCCGGTCGCGACGATTTCGCCGCCGTTCTCGCCGCCTTCGGGACCGAGGTCGATGACTCGATCCGCGTTCTTGACGAGATCCAGTTCGTGCTCGATGACGACGACGGTGTTGCCGTTGTCGGTCAGCCGGTGGAGGACGTCGATCAGCTTTCGCTCGTCCTCGCTGTGGAGGCCGGTCGTCGGTTCGTCGAGGAGGTACAGCGTTTCCCCGGAGTCTTTCTTGCCGAGCTCCTCGGCCAGTTTGACGCGCTGGGCTTCCCCGCCGGAGAGCGTCGTCGACGGCTGACCGAGTTGCATGTAGTCGAGACCGACGTCTTTCAGCAGCTTCAGCCGGCGGCGGATCTGGCTCGAGGACTCGAAGAAGTCGTAGGCTTCCTCGACGCTCATGTCGAGGACGTCCGAGATCGTTTTTCCTTTGTAGGTGACGTCGAGCGTGGCGTCGTTGTACCGCGCGCCGTCACACTCCTCACAGGGGACGTACACGTCCGAGAGGAAGTTCATCTCGATCTTTACCGTGCCCTGGCCGCCACACTCCTCGCAGCGACCGCCCTTGACGTTGAAGGAGAATCGCCCCTTCTCGTAGCCGCGCTGTTTGGCGAGTTTCGTCGCGGCGAACAGGTCTCGGATGTAGTCGAAGACGTTCGTGTACGTGGCGGGGTTCGATCGCGGCGTGCGACCGATCGGCGACTGATCGATCAGCCGGACGGTTTCGATCTGGTCGAGGCCCTCCAGACGGTCGTGGTCGCCCGGAATGACGCTCGTGTTGTCGTTCATCCGCCGGGCGAGGCCCTTGTAGAGCACCTCGTGCATGAGCGTCGATTTGCCCGACCCGGAGACGCCCGTGATCGCGGTGAAACAACCGAGTGGGATGTCGACGTCGACGTCGTCTAAGTTGTGCTGGCGGGCACCCAGAATGGTGAGCGCGCCGTCCGGATCGCGGCGCTCGTCGGGCACCGGGATCTGCCGGCGACCCGAGAGGTAGTCGCCGGTGATCGACTTCTCACAGTCGATGAGTTTATCGACGGAACCGTTGACGACCACTTCGCCGCCGCGCTTGCCCGGACCGGGACCCATGTCGATCACGTTGTCCGCCCGGCGCATCGTCTCCTCGTCGTGCTCGACGACGATCAGCGTGTTCCCCAGGTCGCGGAGTTCCGCTAAGGTATCGAGCAGCCGATCGTTGTCCCGCTGGTGGAGTCCGATCGAGGGTTCGTCGAGGACGTACAACACGCCCACGAGGCCGGAGCCGATCTGCGTCGCGAGGCGAATGCGCTGGCTCTCACCACCGGAGAGCGTCGAGGCTTCTCGATCGAGCGTGATGTAATCGAGGCCGACCTCGCACATGAACCCGAGGCGGGCGCGGATCTCCTTCAAGATCTCCTCGGCAATCACCTTCTCGCGTTCGGTGAGGTCGGCTTCCATCGACTCGAAGTGGGCCAGGGCGTCCCCGATGCTCAACGCGTTGATTCCGGTGATCGAGGTGTCATCGACGAGAACGGCCCGAGAGGCGGGCTTGAGGCGGGTGCCGTCACAGGCCGGACACTCGGTGACGGACATGTAGTCCTCGATGTGCTCGCGGGTCGAGTCCGAGTCCGTCTCGATGTACCGCCGCTCAAGATTCGGAATGACTCCTTCGAAGCGCTTTCGCTTCCGCCGGGTGCCGTTTTTGGTCCGGCGCTTGAACAGCACTTGCTCGCTAGTGCCGTAGAGGAATGCCTGTTGAACGTCCGAATCGAGGTCCGCAAACGGCGTCGACAGCGAGACGTCGAAGTGCTCCGCCACGGCGTCGAGTCGGGTCTGGTAGTACGATCGGTTGTAGCTCCAGGGCTCGAAGACGTGTTTGAGCGACTTGGATTCGTCCACCAGAACGAGGTCCTCGTCGACCTCCTTCGTCTCACCCAGCCCCTCGCACTCGGGGCAGGCCCCGTGGGGCGAGTTGAACGAGAACGAGCGAGTTTCGATCTCCGGGACGTCGATCCCGCAGTGGGTGCAGGCGAGGTCCTTGGAGAACTCGACGACGAACCGATCGTCCGTGTCGGTCTCGTCGCCGAGCGCGCCCGTCCGACGGGCCTCTTCGCCGAGGTTTTCGGCGGCTCCCTCGGGCGGATCCGGAAGAATCAGCTTCAGGACGCCCTCGGCCTCATCGAGTGCGGTCTCGACGCTGTCGATGATCCGCGGTCGATCCTCGACGGAGACCTTCACGCGGTCGACGATCACGTCGATCGTGTGGTCGAAGTTCTCGTCCAGATCGGGGTCGTCGGTCGTCAGGTCGTGTTCCTCGCCGTCGATCTCGACGCGGGCGTACCCCTCCGAGACGAGTTCCTCGAAAAGGTCCTCGAAGGCTCCTTTCTGGTCGCGAACGACCGGCGCGGCGAGTTTGGCTCTCGTTCCCTCCGGGAGGTCGAGAATGCGTTCGACCATGTTCTGGGCCGATTGCTCGCCAACTTCGCGACCACATTCGGGGCAGTGGGGCGTGCCGACACGCGCATAGAGGAGACGGAGATAGTCGTGGAGTTCGGTGACGGTCCCCACCGTCGATCGCGGGTTGTTCGCCGCGTTCTTCTGGTCGATCGAGATCGCCGGTGAGAGACCCTCGACGGTCTCGACCTGCGGCTTGTCCATCTGGCCGAGGAAGTTCCGGGCATACGCAGAGAGGCTCTCGATGTACCGGCGTTGCCCTTCGGCGTAGACGGTCTCGAACGCGAGCGAGGACTTCCCGGACCCGGAGAGGCCGGTGACGACCGTAAATTCCTCTCGGGGGATCGAAACGTCGAGGTCTTTCAGGTTGTGCTCTTCTGCCCCTCGTACCTCGATGTTCTCTTTGCTCATAGTCTGGTAGTGGAGCTGATATGTGTGGGTGGTCGGTTCGGTGCTCGATCCATCGTGACTGAACCAGTGGCCGAAGCGACTTAACGAGTCTGAAAGGCCAATACCATGGTGCGTGCTAGCAATCTTTTCGTCCCGGCCGCGATCGTCGACGAGGAGCGATCGACACCTCACTTTGAGTACCGGTCTCGCGGAAGAACTGGCCGAACCGTCGGCGTGATCGATCTGTCGAGTTCGGTCACACGAGAGAACCGTCTACCGTCGGTCCAAACGCACTTCGGGCGTCGGTCCGAAGAGACTCTCATGTCTACCGATCCGGGGCCCTCGCTGACCGTCGCGGAGTTCGTCGAGTATTGCCGGACGCAGGCCGGCCTCCTTTCGGGATACGTCGAACGAATGGGCGAGGAAACCAGGGTCCTGCTCGACGAAATCGACGAGGAAGTAGCCGAAATCCGATCGCGTCTCGAGGGCGATCCTGCCGACGTCGGCACCACTGCGGGACCGTCGTCGACGGCGCGACCGAACGAGCGCGAGGTCGACTTCGAGTCGATCGAGAAACTGGAGCGCGACCTTTCGAAAAAACAGACGCTCGCCGACGCCAAACAGGCCCGGATGCGGGCGTTTCAGGACCTCGCCGCGGGGTACACGGATCTCGCGGAGTCGCTCCAGCGCGACGTCGAGGACCCACAGGTCGCGTTGACTCGCATCGTCGAGTTCGAAGTCGACCGCGACGCGCCGGCGTACTTCGACGATCGCCAGACCATCTGTGAAGCCGCCGCCGAAGCGGACTCCTCGGAATCGGAGTGAGGACTCCCGCCAACTGTCGACGGAGTCGACCTTCTCACTATCGGGTCGGTCGCGGGCAATCGCTTATTTTGCTCCACGGTGAGCAGCGACATATGTCGATGACGACTCACAGGTGCACCTGTGGCGCTGCCCTCCGGTACCGCCAGGATCTCCAAAAAGAGACCAGTGGCGTCTATCCGACCTGGAAGTGCAACGACTGCGGAACGCCGGTTCCCGGCCGGATCGCGGAGCGACTGCGACACCAGCACCCCTCTTGACGCGCGCGGTCGCTCCGTAGACCCGTTCTGTGGCCATCTCTCCGCTCCACCGTCACTCGCTCTCGCGGTCTCGAACCGTCAACACCGGGACTGTCGCCGTCCGCAGCACCCGCTCGGTGACGCTGCCGAGCAGGAGTCGATCGATGCCGCTCCGTCCGTGGGTCCCCATCACGAGCAGATCCGCGTCCTGGGTGTCCGCGTAGGTCCGGATCGTCCGGGCCGTCGAGCCGTAGCGAACCGCACTGACGGCGTCGACGCCCTCCCGCTCGGCCGTCGCCATTCCGTCGTCGACGACCGTCCGCGCGTAGGACTCGAGTCGATCGAGTCGGAGGTCGGTCCGCTCGTCGACGCCGGCCGGTGCCACGTCGATAACCGAGAGGATGTGGACCGTCGCGTCGTGATGACGGGCGATCGAAAGCGCTCGATCGAGCGCGTCGGCGGCGTGATCGCTGCCGTCGATCGGAACCACGATCGTCTCGAAGGGGTAGCGACGCCTGACTTCGGGCGCGCCTCGGACCACGAGCACTGGGACCGTGGCGTCGCGGACGACGCCTTCGGTCACGCTCCCGAGCAGAAGGCGGCCGACGCCGCGTCGTCCCCGCGTGCCCATGACGATCGCGTCCACGTCGCGGCTGTCGGCGTAGTCGAGGATCGCGTCCCGCGGCTCGCCTGTGTGAATTTCGTCGATGACAGGGCCACCAGTGTCCCCTGCCCACTCGCGGCCGTCGGAAAGCGGCGTCTCCGCCTCCGCTGGGTTTTCTTCCGGATCGACCACGTACAGCACGTGGACGGTCACGTCCTCCGCGGCCGCGATCTCGCCAGCGTACTCGAGTGCGGCGTTCGCCGGGCCGCTCCCGTCGGTCGGCACGAGAATCCGTTCGAACATGTGCCCCCCTTCGTGGTACAATGACTTACAGGTACGCGATCGCTCCCGTCAATCGGGAGTGCTACTGGGTGATCGTGGCTCCGGTATCCACGCTCACCGCGAGCGAAGCGCCTCGAGAACGGCGTCGATATCGTCGCGCGTGTTGACCGCGTGGACCGAGACGCGGACGGCGTCCGGGTCTGGAAGCGATCGAACCACGATTCCTGCCTCGGTGAGTCGATCGACGGTGGCTTCGGGATCGTCGACGGCGACCGTCACGAGCCCGCTTTCTGGTGTCTTCGGGCTCAGGACGCGATCGTCCGGGAGTCCGGCGACGAGCCGTCCGGCCAGTTCGTCGATCCGGTCTTCGATCGTGTCGATGCCGATCTCGTCGAGAATCTCGATCGACTCCGCCAGTCCGGCGTGGGCGGCGACGTTCGCGGTCCCGACCTCGAACCGCCGCGCGTCGGGCTGGAAGCGGTAGTCGGTCGCGTTCTCCTCGACGACGCTTCGGTAGCCGATCGACCCGGGCGTCAGGTCGGCCGCGACGGCGGAATCGACATACAGGAACCCGGAGCCGAAGGGCGCAAACAGCCACTTGTGGCCCGCGGCGGCGACGAACTCCGCCCCCCACTCGCGGACGTCGACGGGGACCTGCCCCGGAGCCTGTACGGCGTCGACGAGGACCATCGCACCGCCGTCGTGGGCGATCTCGACGATCTCCGATATCGGCAACCGGGTTCCGTGCGTCCAGGTGAGCGAACTCACACAGAGCAGCCTCGCGTCCGCGACGGCCGCCTCGACGGCTTCGAGATCGACCCGGCCGCGATCGGTCTCGAGCACTCGCACCTCGATTCCGTACTCGCGTTCGAGTCGCTGCCACGGCAGGATGCCCGCGGAGTGCTCGGTGTCGGTTCGGACCACAACGTCGCCCTCGCTCCAGTCGATCGCGCCGGCGACGCGGTTGATGCCGTCGGTCGTGCTCTCGGTGAGCGCGATCTCGCCCGCCTCGGCTCCGAGCAGGCCTGCGACGGCGCGTCGGGCGTCGTCGTAGGCGTCAAAGGCTGCGGGGTACTGTCCCTCTCTCGTCGGTGCGTCGTACTCGTGGTGTTCGAGGGCCGATTCGGCCGCCTCGACCACGCGGCGCGGACTCGGACCGCCGGCACCCCAGTTGCAGTAGACGCCGTCTTCGAGGGCGGGAATGGTGTCGCGAAGGTCTCTCGGGTCCATTGGGCACCCGTTCGATCGCTGGCGGCATCGGTCTGGCGGTCCCGCTCGTCCCGATCTATCGATCTGGCGGTCCCGCTCGTCCCGATCTATCGATCTGGCGGTCCGGTCGACCCGACGAGCCGAACGATTAATTTGGTCGGACTGAGAGAAATTCAACATGTCGCGCCGATGTTCGTCGCCCGCTCGCGATCGGCCGTCCCGCCGGACGATCCTCGCCGCCTGCGTCACAGCCCTTCCGCTGACGGCCGGCTGTACCGCGTTTCTCGACGAGGAGCCGACCGTCGGGGAAATCGACGGCGACCCGATCGCGCAGGTCCCCGCGAACGCGACGACGCTCGCTCACGTAGACGCCGCGGCGACCGCAGCCGACGACGGCGACCAGCTACTCTCCGATATCGCGGCGATGGAGTCCGATCGAACCGGTGTCGCCACCAGCGTGCGCGCCTTCGGGGCCGCGACCGGGATCGACCCGCTGACAGCGACCGAACTGGTGTTGTTCGACGGCGACGAGGACGGCGGAGGCGTCGGCTACGTGGTCGACCTCGACCAGTCCCCGGACGAGTTCGTCGCGGCGATCGCGGACGAGACGGGCGTCGAGTACGAAGTAGATGCGGCCCGAGCGGAGTCGATCGCGTACGCGCCAGGTGACGGGAACGGTAACGAACCGGAATCCGGTATCCAGCTCGACGGCAGCGAGGAGGACAACGGGGACGACGGCGACGGTGGAAACGGTGACGGCACGGGCAACGGCGGGGATGGTGCAAACGAGGGCGACGCGGATGACGGGACCGCAACCGTCGATCCCCCTTTCGTCGGCATCCACGGCGACGGCCGCTACGTCGTCGGCAGCGAGGCCGCCGTGACCGCCTCGCTCGACGTTCGAGACGGCGAGGGTGACGCGGTTTCGGGACCGATCCGCGACGCCTACGACGAGGCCGTCGACGCGGCCGACGGGGATCTGACCGTCGTGAGCGAACAGTCCGGCTCGATCGTTCCCGAGCAGTACGAGGCGCTGGCACCGGCAGCGTTCGTCGAGGTCTTCGAGGCCGTCGACGTCGTGAGCCGGACCTACGCCGTGAGCGGGGCGGGCTTCGCGATCGAGATGGGGCTCCACGTCGCGGACGAAGGGGACGCCGTCCAAGTCCGTGAAACCGTTCCCGGGGCGCTCGCCTACCTCGCGGAGAGTCCGCTGGCCGACGAGGGCCTCGCGGCCGAACTCGAGAGCGTCGAGACCACTCGGTCGGGAACGACGGTCTGGCTCTCCTACGAAGGCGACGACGAGACGGTCCTGGCCCTGCTCGACGAGGTGTAGCCGCGTGGATCTGCTCGCGCTCTTGCGGAAGGAATCGATCGCCGTCCGCCGAAACCTCGGGCTGGTGATCGTCCTGCTCGTCCTGATCCCCGGTGCGCTCGCCGGCGGCACCCTCGTCTTCGAGCGGACGATCCCCCAGGATGTGCCCGTCGGAATCGTCGCCGAGGACGACGCCACCGAGAGCGACGTCGCGATCGTTCGCTCGGGGCTGGCCGCCTTCGCGACCGCCGAGGAGTACGAGACGACCGACGAGGCGACGCGGGCGCTCCAGCGCGAGCAGATCTACCTCGTGATACGCGTCCCCGGCAACCTCATGGAACCGGAGGCAAACGCCACCGTCACCGTCGTCTCGGATCACGCGTTCGTCCCGTTTCAGGAACCGGTCACCGAAACCGTCGGCGTGGCCGAGTCCGAACTCGATCGCGCGTTCCCCGCGACCGTCACCGTCGACCACGAGCAGGTTGGCGAACCCCGGACCCTCTCTGCGTTCCTCGTTCCGACCGGGCTGTTCGCGTTCGTCGTGCTCTACGCGCTGGTCTACTTGCCATACCAGGTTCGCTCCGAGCGACTGGTACTCGATCGCTTACAGACCGAATCCAGCCTCGACGCCGTCGTCGCGAGCAAACTGCTCTTTTATGGGGCGTTGCTCCTGATCCCGGTCGCCGTCGTCACCGCCGTGAGCGCCTGGGCCGGTCTCGACGTGGCCGCGTTCTCGCCGTCGACGCTCGCCGTACTCTGGCTGACGTTCGTCTCGCTCGCCGCGCTCGGACTCGCCGCGCTCTTCGCGCTCGGTCTCGCGAAGACCGCCCTTTTTGCGAACCTCGGGATCGCCCTCGGCGTCTTCGCGCTGTCGAGTCTCGTCTATCCCGCGGGCTACTTCTCGACGACCCAGGGAACCATTTCGCGCGCCCTCCCGACCCACTACGCGGCGATCGCGACTCGCAGTACGATGCTCCGGGACGCGCCGATCGCGCTCTACGCCGACTATCTGGGCTGGCTCGCGGTGTCTGCCCTCGCCTCGATCGTCCTCGTGAAACTGAGTCTCGTGGTCTACGAGCGGAGGCGATAGCAAATGGGGGGACCTGATACGGACACGGATATCGACACGGACGGCGCGTTTTCAGGGAAGACGGACGAGACAAACGCTGACGGCCGCACGAGGAACGCTGACACCCTCTCGCTGTCGAGCGTGACGAAACGGTACGGCTCGACGACGGCGCTGGAGGACGTGACGGTCGCGTTCGAGTCGGGGACCTTTCACGGACTAATCGGGCCGAACGGCTCCGGCAAGACGACCCTGTTCGCGCTGCTCGCAGGGCTGTCCCGGCCGACGAGTGGCCGCGTCGATTCCGACGGGGCGAGCGTGGGCTACAGTTTTCAGGAGCCGCGATTCTATCCCGACCTGACCGTCCGGGAGAACCTGGCGGTCTTCCGGGGGTTCGTCGACGGTCCGCCGCCGGGAGCGTGGATCGACACGCTGCTCGAGGACCTCCGACTCGACCCCGCCGCCCACCGGCGGGCCGACGAACTGTCGGGCGGCTTCCGCAAAAAGCTCGATCTCGCCCTCGCGCTCGTCAAGCAACCCCAGTTTCTGCTGCTCGACGAACCCCTCGCCGACGTCGACGACTACTCCCGGCGGCGAATCCGGGCGTTTCTGGCCGACTATCAGGCCGAACGCGATCGCACGGTCGTCGTCTCGACGCACAACGTCGAGGCGTTCGCGGCCCTGTTCGATCGGGTGACGATCGTCGTCGACGGGGAGATTCGGGCGGACGGCCCGCCGGCTGACGACGTCGTCGAGCAGTACCGCGACGCAATCGACGGCTAAAATAGTAATCCGTCATCCCGGTACCTGTTGGCTCGCCGCCCCGTCGCGTACAGGTTCGGTGGCTCCTCAGATGGCCCCTCGAAGGACGACTCTGTCGTCGATCGAGCCGAGCATGTCTTCGGTCACGACGTAATCCTCCTCGTCTTCGCCCTCGATGCCGATTTTTGCGAGCACGTGCTCAGCGACGCTCGGGTTCGGATCGACGGCAGCCAGGGGTCCATCGACGCTCGCGACGATGCCGAGTTCCTTGCCGTCCGCGTCGACGACGGTCTTTCCCACGTCCTCGTCGGTAAATGTGGTTGTCACGCCTGGGCCTAAGACGGCGAGCGCAGTAGCTGGGAGGCTTTTCTGTGCGTGTCCGGCGTGGCTTGCTGTGCGTGTTCGGCGTGGCTGCATACGCGACCCGGGAGTATTTTACCCTGAAAGGCGACACTAGTATCGACTGGACACCGACAGTCACCGATCCATCATGAGCCACACGATCGAAATCAGCGACGATCTCAAAGAGCGAATCGACACCTATCTCGAGGACGACGAGTCCTACGAGGAGTTCATCGATGAACTCGTGAGAATCTACGAGACAGAAGGGGCGTTTCTTCAGGAAGGCTACTCCGAGTGAGGATCGACCGGGGATGAACGCCGAGAGGCGGTTCGACGATGGCACCGACCGAACCGGTTAGACGTCGCTTGCGAACGTCTGCTCGAAACCGGCGGTGGACGGCCGATTTCGGTATCGGTTCGCAACCGGGTACGCCGCGATCGCTCGAAACACTGGCGCGCGTGGCTACTATCGGTACCGTGGCAGGCCGTCCTGATACTGAAGTGTGCTCCTGTCGTAGGTTCTCGTATGCACCTGCTGGTCGCGCTCGACGACTCGGAGCCGGCGTGGGCAGCCCTCGAGTTCGCGTGTGCGGAACACCCCGAGGCGGAGATCGCGGTGATCCACGCCATCGACCTCTCCGAGAGCGGCTACGGCGAGGTCGCCCATCTCGGGACCGAGGAGATGCTCGAACGCCGTCAGGAGCAGGCCGAGACGCTGTTCGAGCAGGCTCGCGATCGCGCGACAGCGCTCGGCTGTTCGATCGCGACCGAGACGGTACGCGGCCAGCCCGCAGAGACGATCGTCGAGTACGCGAGCGACCACGAGGTCGATCGCATCGTCGTCGGCAGTCACGGGCGAACCGGCGTTTCTCGAATCCTTCTGGGCAGCGTCGCGGAGAAGATTGCCCGACGGGCAGCCGTTCCCGTGACGATCGTCCGGTAACGAGGCCGTCGAACGCGACGATCGAGACAGTTGTAAGAAAACAGACATCGGATCGAGACTAAACAAACTAATATGGGTCGGAGATAGTCACGCTGTTATGAACAACCGCTACGATGTGGTGATCGCCGGGGCCGGTCCCGCCGGTGCCCAGTGCGCTCGCGACCTCGCCGCACGCGGGTACGACGTCGTCGTCCTCGAGACCGAGTCCGAGGACGAGTTCCCGCGCCAGAGCAACAAATCGACGGCGGGGACGTTCCCGTCGATGATGACCTCGTTCGGGATTCCGGACGACGTGGTGATGCAGTACACCGACAAGGTCGTCCTCGAGTCGCCGACCGAACACTACGTCCAGCATCAGACGGGCGCAGTTCTCGAGTTTGCGGAGTTCAAGCGGTATCTCGTCGCGGACGGTCGCGAGAAGGGTGCCGAGTACCGGTTTGATTCGCGCGCGACCGCCCCGATCATGGAGAACGGCGAAATCGTCGGCGTCACGTACAACGGCGATCAGGAACTGTACGCCGAAATCGTCGTCGACGCGACGGGGCCGGCCGCACCGATCGCGAAAAAACTCGACGTCGTCGACCTCAAGCGCGAGAATCACGCGATCGGCATCGAGTACGAGTTCGAGGGGATCGACATCGATCGTCCCGGCTTTGCGGACCTCCACGACGCGATGATGCTTCGACTGGATCACGAACTCGCCCCCGGCGGCTACTCGTGGATCTTCCACACCGGGGAGGACACCGCCAAGGTCGGCCTCTGTTACATCCGGAACGAACAGTACCACCAGTACGGTCGGGACGATTTCAGCATCGACGACTACCTGAACCACTGGCTCGAGACCGACCCCCGGTTCAAGAACGCGACGCCTCTCGAAGGGAAACAACACCGCGGCTCCGCCCACATCCAGATGCCGGGCCAGATGCACACCGATCGGTTCATGGCGATCGGTGATACCGTCCCGACGGTCGACCCGCTGTGGGGCGAGGGGATCAACAAGTGTATGCAGTCCGGTCGCGTCGCGGCCGCCGCGGCCGACAGCTGTCTCAAGTACGACAGCGTCGAGCCGACCGCCGAGAATCTGGACGTCTACGACACCCTCTGGCACCGCGATGTCGCACCGAACATGCGATCCCGACTCCTGATGACGAAACTGCTGTACCTCGCGCCGGACGAACGCTACGATCGACTGATGGCCGACTTGCAACGACTCGACGAGGGAACGCTGGCGAAAGCGAACAACGGAAACCCCGCCGCGATCGCGAAACTCCTCCACCTCGACGACCTACCGCTGCTCAAACAGTTCGCATCTCAGGAGCTTCGACTTCGCGACCTGTTGTAAGCATCGTCGCCGCCCGATCGCCGTGAGTACGCTCCCTGCGCCCGATTGCTGTGGCTGGATTTTCGTCTCCGCTCGCGACGTGTTGCGGCCGTCATCGTTGGTTCGTCACCGGTTGTCTCTCCGTGGCACTTGCTCTCGTGTTGGTGTCTCTCTCGAGGGCCACCGGTTTAGGGCGTGGCGGTGGTACGATCACCGATGTTCGAGACGATCCTCGTCCCGACGGACGGCAGTGAACAGGGGAGCGCGGCTGTCGCGGATGGCTTCGAACTCGCTGCCGTCCACGACGCGACGGTGTACGTCCTCTGTGTCGCAGACGTCGGGCCGCTCGGAACGGTCCGTCTGCCGGGTGCTGCAGCGAGCGCCGAGGACGCGATCCGCCAGTACGCAGAGGATGTCGTCGACGACGCGCTCGATCGCGTCCCCCCGGAGCTGGACGTTCACGGGGCGGTTCGCGAGGGGCCACCGGCGACCGAGATTCTGACCTACGCCGACGAAATCGACGCGGATCTGATCGTGATGGGGACCCGCGGCCACGGCGGTCTCCACCGACTTGCCGTCGGGAGCGTGACGGATCACGTCGTCCGGTTCGGCCGGATTCCGGTGTTCGTCACGGCACCCGGCCGGGGGGCGGTGTAATCCGTTCAACCCGGCGGACCGTCTCGGTCGCCGGCGACGATCCGGTTGACCGCCTCGGTGCGTCGCCCGATCGCCCACCCGAGCAACGCGAGCCCGGCGTAGAGTCCGATCGCGGGCAGGACGTACACCTCACCGACCCGACTCGGCGGCAAGCCGAACGATTCTATGCCGAGTGCGAGCAACAGGGAGAGGAGAAAGAGTGCGAGACCGATATCCCCGGTTCGCATGCTCGGGCCCTTCTCGGGTGCCGGCCGGAGACGGCCGGCCGCGTAGAATACCAGCCCGAAGGTGGTCCAGCCGGCGACCAGCAACAGCCCTGACACGAACGGTTCGTCCGGATAGTACCGCGGCAACACTGTGAGGTGTACCGCGAGCGTGACGAGCGACGCGCTGCCCAGCAGGACGACGAGCGCCAGTGCCTGTCGATCCGACGCCATAGGTTTCCCTGACGGGCGCGAAAACAGTTAACCTGCTGGCGGATGGATGCCGGTATCGGCGTCCAGACGGTCGGTGGCCGTCCGATTGAACCTCCGTCGTTCGATCGATTCTTCTATCAGTCGGGAGTCCGACGATTCAATCGATTCGATCCCGATGGTCCTGTCGTCAGAACTGTTCATCGTCTTCGTCGTCGGCCTAGTTACCGGCCTCGCGACCGGGCTTGGCGTCGCACCCTTTTTTCTCGTCGACGAGTTCAGCGATCGCTGGCTCGTGGGTCTGTGGGGGCTCGCGATCGGAATCTTGCTCTCGGCCTCGATATTCGGCCTGCTGGCCGAGGGGATTGCCGAGGGCGACACGCTGCAGGTTCTCGCGGGCGTGGTCCTCGGCATTGCGTTCGTCTCACTCGCAGATTACGTCGTTGCCGGCTACGAGTTCTCCCCGCGAGCGGTCTCAGACGTCGATCCGCAAACGCTC
The DNA here is from genome assembly GCF_059736405.1 of Halosolutus sp. DAT137. NCBI lineage: Archaea > Methanobacteriati > Methanobacteriota > Halobacteria > Halobacteriales > Natrialbaceae > Halosolutus > Halosolutus sp. DAT137. The sequence goes on from NZ_JCAQID010000007.1 coordinate 59,937, forward strand.
GTTCTCGCCGTGGGCGTCCTCACGATCCACAGCATTCCGGAGGGGATCGCGGTCGGCGTCGCGTTCGCTGACCTCGGCACCGACCTCGGGGCCCAGCCGGGCGTCGAGATCGCCGGGCTCGCCGTTCCGGCGCTCGCCGTCTTCATGGCCGTCGCCATCTCGGTCCTGAACGTCCCTGAAGGGCTGGCGATCGCGATCCCGCTGATCGCCGCCGGAATGAGTCGCTGGCGGGTCGTCGGCTGGGCCATCTTCTCGGGGCTGCCACAGCCGATCGGGGCCGTCCTCGCGTTCGTCTTCGTCACGACGATCGGCTGGGTGTTGCCCGTTAGTTTCGGCTTCGCGGCGGGTGCGCTGTTCTACCTCGCGATCGTCGAGTTTCTGCCCGCAGGGATCGCCGCCGGGGCGGATCTCCGAACCCGCGGCCGGTACGAACTCGCCGCCGGAGCGTGTCTCGGCTTCGTTGCGACGGTTGCGATCATTGCTGCCGTCGAGGGCGTCGGAACCGTCTGATCCGTTCCCTCGCCGCCCGGGTCCCCCCTCGCCCCGGTTTGCCCTCCCAGTGTTGGGAGTAGACGTTTTGGGACTGATCCCGTACCGTTCGTATGACGATCCAGACCGACGTCGTCGTCATCGGTGGCGGAGCCACGGGTGCCGGAATCGCACGCGACCTCGCGTTACGGGGCGTCGACGTCGTCCTCGTCGATCGCGGCGGCCTCTCCAGTGGCACCTCGAGTCGATCGCACGGGCTGCTCCACAGCGGCGCGCGATACGCCGAAGCCGATCGAGTGGGTGCAGAGGAGTGCATTCAGGAGCGCCGAATCGTCGGTGAGATCGCCGGCGCGTGCGTGCGCGACAGCGGCGGGTTGTTCGTCGAACTCGACGAAGACGATCCGGAATACTTGCGCGCAAAGCACGACGCCTGCGTCGACATCGGTATTCCGACCACGATGCTGACCGGCAACGAGGCCCGCGAGCGAGTGCCGGAGCTGTCGACGGACGTCCGCCGTGCGATGGCGGTCCCCGACGGCGTCGTCTACCCCTCCCGACTCGTCGCCGCGAACGCCGCGGACGCTCGGGATCACGGCGCACGGATTCTCACGCACGCCCCCGTCGAGGGGATGGCCGTCTCGGGCGATCGGATCACCGGCGTCCGGGTCGGCGGTCAGGTCGAAGAGACGATCGAGGCCTCGTTCGTGGTCAACGCCGCGGGCGCGTGGGCCGGGCGGATCGCCGCGATGGCGGACCTCGACGTCGAAATGCAGCCCAACCGGGGCGTGATGATCTCGGTTCGGTACGACGACCTCGGCCCCGTGCTCAACCGGGCTCGCGACCCCGACGACGGCGACATCATCGTCCCCCACGAGGGCGAGGTCGTGCTCGGAACGACGAGCGTCGACGTCGACGACCCCGACGTCACCGATCCCGACGACGACACCGCCGACTGGGAACTCGATCGCGTCCGCGAGGAGTGTGCGACGATGCTCCCGCCCGTGGCTGACGCCGAGCACGTGCGCACGTGGTGGGGCGTCCGCCCGCTGTACGCACCCGACGAAGCGTCTCGGGACGCGCGAGGGATTTCGCGTGGATTCTTCCTGCTCGACCACGCCGACGCGGGCCTCGAAAACGCCGCCTCGATCGTCGGCGGAAAGCTCACGACCTACCGGGCGATGGCCGAGACGACGGCCGACCTCGTCAGCGATCGACTCGGCGTCGAGGAACCCTGCGTCACGGCCGACCGACGGCTTCCCGGTGCCGACGACCCCGATCGGCTCGACGCGTTCGTCGCGGAGTTCGACGGCGGTGGTCCCTCTGATGCCGACGTAATCGCGACTGAGCAGCATTGAAATCGCCCTCCTGTCGATCAGACGGTCTCCGGCAGCCAGCCGCCGTCGACTTCGACGTTCTCTCCGCTGATGTAGCCGCTGTCGGAATCGAGGAAGAAGTACAGCGGCTGGATCAAATCCTCGAAGGAGGCGGGCCGATCGCGGGGCAGTTCGTCGGGGAACTCGTCGGAGTTTTCGACGACGTACGGCGAGAGGGCGTTGACCGTAATCCCGTCGTCCTGGGTATCTGCGGCGAGCATCCGGGTGAACATCAGGACGCCCGTTTTCGCCGCGAAATAGGGAAAGTTCTTCGGACTGACCAGGCCCTTCTCGCTCGAGGCGTAGCCGACGTTGACGATCCGCCCAAACCCGTTTTCACGCATTGCGGGCAGCGCCCGTTTCGAACAGAGGGCAGTTCCGTTCAGGTTGGTCTCGAGAACCCGGTTCCAGGTGTCGAACTCGATGTCTTCCCAGTGAGCGGGCGCGAAGTCGCCGACGTTGTTCACGAGGACGTCGACTGAGCCGAGTTCCGATTCGATCGCCTCGAAGAGTCCATCGACGCTCTCTGGGTCCGTAACGTCTCCCTGAATCGTCATCGAGTCGCTCGCCCCGCGATCGAGGGCTTCGTCGGTGACCTCGCGGGCCGCGTCGTCGCTCGTGTGGTAGTGGACCGCCGTCCGTGCGCCGCGATCGGCCGTCGCCAACAGGAGTTCGCGCCCGACGCCTTTCGCACTTCCCGTGACCAGTACCGTCCGTTCCGACAGGTCGGGTCCGTCCATACGTGGCCATCGACGACCGTGTGGAAAACCGTTCGGCACACATCCGAATTAGTGTCATCAGTTACCGCCAAACGGCGACCCGTCTTGGCCGATCGGCGGTACCGACGGACACTACTCCGTATCAGTTCGTGTTCGCGTGTCCGGTCATTTTTCGAGAGTTTACTCTCAAAAGTGTGAATTTAAGTATCACGCCTGTCTTGATCGATCCATGACGCTGAAAACTGTGCTGCTCGCCGTTGGACCGGGCGACGCCGATCGAACCGACGAACTGGCCGAAGCCGTCATCGAAGTCGCAAAACCGGCCGACGCGACCGTGGTACTCGGTCATATCTTCACCGACAGCGAGTACGACGAGGTCATCACCCGACTCGAGTTCGATACCGAACTCGACGAGATCGATCCCGACGACGTGGCGTCGCGCCACTCGACGATCCGAGACCTGCAGGCGAAACTGGACGAACACGACATCGACTACGAAACCCGCGGTGCCGTCGGCGAGCACGGCTCGACGATCGTCGACCTCGCGGCCGATGTCGACGCCGACCGCGTCGTCGTCGGCGGCCGAAGCCGATCGCCGACCGGGAAAGCCGTCTTCGGATCGACGGCTCAGGAAGTGCTGCTTTCGGCACCGTGCCCGGTGACATTCGTCCGTAGCGACGAGTAGCCCGCTCGACTCACGCTCGACGACGCTGTTTCTCGGTTTTGCCGATCGGAGCCGACGCTGTCCCGCCGTCGTCTCCGCCTGCGACGTCCGATCTTCTGCCGCTCAGGGCGGGTCCGCTCGTCGCTTCCACTCGCGTTCCTGGCGTCGTTCGCGGACGTGGCGCTGACCGTCGGCAAGGTCCCGGCGGACGGCGCGTTCGACGTCTCTCGTCTCGGTCAGGAGCGTCTCCTGAAAGTCCTCCAGCACGTCGTAGGACCATCGATCGTGGTCGACGACGCCGTGTGGGAGCAGTCGGTTTCTGATCGCATCCGCGAGCGCGTCGTGGCCACGTCGCTCCAGCAGCGTCTCGGCCTCGGCCAGGTGGTCCATCCCGTGGCCCGTCGCGTGGTGGAACTCGATGAGACAGCCCTGGGCCCGCTGGAGCCACTCGAGTCCCAGTTCGACCTCGTGGAGCGCCTCGAGTTCGTCCTCGGTGAGTGCCGGCTCCGATTCGGAATCCGTCCCGCCGCAGTCGGTCAGGTCTCGGTCAGTGCCCTCGCCGTCGGTTCCGTTCCGGTCGGTTTCCCGGCCACCGGTCACGTCTCGGGTAATTCCCCCGTCGGCGGTCCCCTCGTTGCCGCCGGCCCCCAGGTGAGAGTCGTCGGTTCCCATACCCTTAACTATGCTATCGTGTCACATACGTGTGTTGCTGAATCGCGTGGCGGCCGACGTCGGTGATGATCGCTCTTTCGCGGTGAAGCAGGATCTGGGTAGTTAAGTACGGCGACGGCAGTCCCTAGAACAGGATGGTCTACTACGCGGGCATCGACCTCGGGGCGACGAATATGCGGGCGCTCGTCGCAGAGGCCGACGGGACGACGATCGGTGTGAGCCGACGGGCAACGCCGCGCGGTCCCACCGGAATCGACGTGACGGAAGGCGTCCTTCGGACGGTTCGTGAAGCATGCGGCGACGCTGGGATCGCACCCGAAGCGATCGTCGCCGCGGGAATCGGCTCGATCGGGCCGTTCGACCTCGCGGAGGGCGCAGTGATCGATCCCGCGAACCTACCGGACTCGATCGATCGCATTCCCCTGACTGGTCCCGTCGCACAACTGATCGACAGCGAGGAGGTCTACCTGCACAACGACACCACGGCGGGAGTTATCGGGGAGCGCTTTCACGCCGATCGAAACCCCGACGACATGGTCTACATTACGATTTCATCGGGGATCGGTGCCGGGGTCTGCTGTGACGGCGAGATCGTCGGCGGCTGGGACGGAAACGCCGGGGAGGTCGGCCACTACGTCGTCGATCCGCGCGAACGCCTGACCTGTGGCTGCGGCCACGACGGCCACTGGGAGGCCTACTGTTCGGGTAACGGCATTCCCGACTACGCCAGATTGCTCGCCGAAGACGATCCGACGATCGACACGGCGCTCCCGCTCGAGGGGCCGGATTTCACGGCCAAAGACGTGTTCGAGTTCGCCGGCGAGGACGACCTGGCCGACTACACGATCGAGCAACTCGCCCACTGGAACGCCATCGGCGTGACGAACGTCGTCCACGCCTTCGCGCCGATCGTCGTCTCCTTCGGCGGTGCCGTCGCGCTGAACAACGAGGAACTCGTCGTCGACGCGATCCGCGAGCGCGTCTCGGAGATGGTGATGACGAACGTCCCCGAAATCCGCGTCACCGGCCTCGGTGACGACGTCGTCCTCGAAGGGGCGCTCGCGAGCGCTTTGACGGGGGGCACGGGCGATCGACGACGGCTCGAAACCTGACGCGAACCGGTCGAAATCCGCTCGCGTGCTGCCGTGACGACGGATGACCTCGCCTCAGCTGGGATGTCGTCGCTCGCAACAGGGTAGTACCGCTTATTTGGATGGCGGTAAACGTGGGTGACGTGAACCGACGTGCGCTCCTTCGACGCAGTGTGATCGCCGGCGCTTCGGTGTCCGCTCTGGGGACGACGGCTGCGTCGTGGTCTCCGTCCGCCACAGCGATCGATGAGGAGTTCGAGCCGCTGGGTCGCGTCTCCGTCGAGGGCGCTGCCGAAACCGTCGTCGGGGACGACGGCGACGTGGCGTATCTCGCGGCCACGAACGGCTTCGCGACCGTCGACGTGAGCGACCCCGCCGACCCCGTCGTCCTCGCCGAGGAACGCCGCATCGAGGTCGAGGGTCGTCGACTGAACGAGATCCTCGACGTCGCGGTCGACGGCGATCTGCTGGTCGTTCCCGGCCCGGCAAATCAGCGCCGAAGCGACATCTTCGAGGGGGTCGGGCTGTACGACGTGAGCGATCCCGCCACCCCCGTCCGGGTCGACGAATACGAGACCGGCTACCACATCCACAACTGCTTCCTCGACGGCGATGTACTCTACGTGGTCGCCAACGGGGACGGCGACGATCCGAACACCCCCGACGGTAATCGGCTCGACGTGTTCGACGTACGCGACGGGATCGAGGAGATCGGCCGCTGGTCCATGCTCGATCGCGACCCGGAGTGGGAGGAGATCTACTGGCTCGCCCGCTACCTCCACGACGTGACCGTCCACGACGACGTCGCCTACCTCGCCAACTGGAACGCCGGCACCTACCTGCTCGACGTGAGCGATCCGACCGACCCAAAATACCTCTCGCACGTGCGCGACACCACGATCGAGGACCAGCGCGCGATCGACGTCGATACCGTCGCCCAGCAGAGTCTACCGGGCAACGACCACTACGCCGCAGTCGACGAGACGGGATCCCTGCTCGGCGTCGGACGCGAGGCGTGGGCGACCGGCGGCGGCGATCCCGACGGCCCCGGCGGGATCGATCTCTACGACGTTTCAACCCCGAGCGAGCCACAGTACGCCGCCTCGATCGAGCCGCCCGAGACCGAAGACGCCTCCTACCGCGGCGGGGAGTGGACGACGGCGCACAACTTCGAGCTTCGGAACGATCGCCTCTACGCCTCGTGGTACCTGGGCGGCGTCTCGGTCCACGACGTGTCGGACCCCGGTGATCCCGTCGAACTGGCTCGATGGGAAGACCGCAACGAGGCGGGCTTCTGGACCGCACGCGTCGCCCAACCGGGGGAGACGATCGTCGCGAGCAGCACGCAACTCATTCCGAACGCCGACACTGACGGGGCACTCTATACGTTCCCTATTGCTTCGATCTCGGGCGACGACGGTGACGGCGATGACGGACCCGGCAGCGACGGTGACGACGGGGCCGGTACCGACGACGGCGACGATCCCACCCCCGGATTCGCCGGCGTGGCGACGATCGCAGGCGTTGCCGGCGGACTGGCCGGACTGGAGTGGATGCGCCGTCGCCGCGGCAGGTGAGCCACACCGATCTGGCCCGAACGTCCCTCGCCGCTACCGATCTCGCTCGCAAATCCCTCGTAATCGTTCCTGAACGTCTCTTCCCGTGGACCAGACCTATTAGCGTCCGAGCCATAGCCCCGTGTAATGAGCGATTCAGAGGACCAGACGCCGCTGAAAGAGCGGGTCGAAAAGTGGCTCACGCGCGAGATGCCGATCATCCAGATGCACGGCGGGACCAGCGCCGTCCGCAAGGCCGATCCGGAGACGGGCGAAGTGATCGTCGAACTCGGCGGCGGCTGCAAGGGCTGTTCGGTCAGCGACGTGACGACGGGAAACATCGAGGCCGAACTCATCCAGTGGCCCGAGATCGACGACGTGACGATCCGGGTTCCCGACGCCCGCGAGAGCCTGGGCGGCCCCGACCAGGCCGAAACCATCATGGGAATCGATCGAACCGAAGGCGGCCGCGGCGACTGGGGCTCCTCGAATCCGGGCAAAGACCACCTCTAACCCGCAAGGATTACTTGTAATCCTGCTAACAGACAGCTGCGTGCCGTTCGTTGACAGGGTCGGACAGTTTTGGGAACTCCTATATCCTTTTAGCGATCCATTACGGACTCGTATACCATGATGACGTGTGGACGCCCGCAAGACGGAGGTGGCGGCGATGAGTGACGTCGCCGACACGGAGGACGAATCGGACGCGGACGCCGAGACGGACGGCGGTGTTCGCGCGTACACCGTCCGTCTCGAACTCGTAGACGAACCCGGTGAACTGCTTCGCGCACTGAAACCCATCTCGGACAACGGGGGAAATCTCCTGAGTATTCACCACGAACGCGGCAACATCACCCCCCGCGGACACATCCCCGTCGAGGTCGACATGGAGTGTCCACCCGATCGGTTCGACGATATCGTCGAGGGGCTTCGCGACGCCGGCGTCAACGTCATCCAGGCAGGTGCCGAACGCTACGGCGAAGAGATCAGCGTCGTGCTGGTCGGTCACCTCGTCGAGAACGACCTTTCGGAGACGCTCTCGCGGATCGAGGACGAGGCCAGCGCCGTCGTGCTGGACCTCTCGCTGGCTGCACCCGAAGGAACCGCTGGCGTCGCCAGCGCCCGCGTTCGCCTCGCGATCGACTCCGGGCGGACCACACAGGCGCTGAAGGCGATCCGATCGATCGGGTCGACGAAGGACCTCACCGTCGTCGAACCGCTGCTCGGGGGTGACGCCTGATGCGACTCGCGATTCTCGGTGCCGGTGATGTCGGTCGTTCCGTCGCCGATCTCGCCGGCGAGTACGGCCACGAGGTCGTCGCGCTCGCCGACTCGACGGACGCCGCGATCGATTCGTCGGGAATCGACGTCGACCACGTGCTCGAGCGGAAGGTCGGGAACGAGGCCATCGGGACGGACGACCCCGCGGACGTGTTCGAGACCGACTACGACGTGCTCGTCGAGGCTACCCCGACGACACTCGACGACGCCGAACCCGGCTTCTCGCACACGAAACGCGCACTCGAGACCGATCGACACGTCGTCCTCGCCAACAAGGGACCGGTTGCCGAACGCTACGACGAACTCCGGGAACTGGAAGCCAAGAGTGCGGGGTCGATCCGATTCGAGGCCACCGTCGGTGGCGCGATTCCGGTTCTCTCGACGATCGAAGACTCCACGCCACAGGCCGTTACGGCCGTCCGGGGCGTCCTCAACGGCACCGCGAACTTCATTCTGACGCGGATGGCCGCGGAGGGACTCGACTACGAGCACGTTCTCGCGGAGGCCCAGGATCTAGGTGTGGCCGAGGCCGACCCGACGTTCGACGTCGACGGCACCGACGCGGCGCTGAAGTTCGTTATTCTGGCCAACGTGCTAGCAGACGGCGGCTTCTCGCTCGCGGACGCCGACGTCTCGGGGATTCAGAACATCCCCGGCAGCGCACTCGACCTGGCCGCCGAAGACGGCCGAACGATCCGCCTCATCGGGGAGGCGACTCGTGACGGGATTCGCGTCGGGCCCCGACTCGTTCCAGAAAACGGTGCGCTCGCAGTGACCGGAACGCGAAATATCGTCCAGATCGAGACGAAACACGCCGGCAGCCTCCACAACAGCGGCCGCGGTGCGGGCGGTCCGGAGACGGCGACTGCCGTCCTCTCGGACGTTGGTCGACTGCCGCTACGCTAACCGCGCAGCTACGGTTCACCGCCACCATCGTCCACCCACCGTCGGTTTCCGGGTCGAATCGACGCCACAGTAGTCGTTTTTTCTCCACTCATCCGTATCGATCGAAACTCGGTGACTAACTGGTGATCAACCGGTGAGCGTGGGCTACCGATCGCTCGTTCCGTACTGGCGGATAGACGACCGTCACCCAGCGTCGTCAGCCGACGCCGTCGGTCGATCGGCGGGGGTCGATAGGTGTGTGCATGAGACACAAACCGCAAGCAGGCGTCGGGTTCGGCAGAATACGCTATCGAAATGGTTTTAACCGCAACGAGCAAAAGAGACCGATATAAGCGCCTCTGCGCGTGAGCTACAACAATGAGCGAACAACACCAGAACTTGGCCATCATCGGCCACGTTGACCACGGGAAGAGTACGCTCGTGGGACGACTCCTCTACGAGACGGGGAGCGTACCAGAGCACGTCATCGAACAGCACCGCGAAGAAGCAGAAGAGAAGGGCAAGGGTGGATTCGAGTTCGCCTACGTCATGGACAACCTCGCCGAAGAGCGAGAGCGCGGTGTCACGATCGACATCGCCCACCAGGAGTTCTCGACGGACGCCTACGACTTCACCATCGTCGACTGTCCGGGCCACCGCGACTTCGTCAAGAACATGATCACGGGCGCATCCCAGGCGGACAACGCCGTCCTCGTCGTCGCCGCCGACGACGGTGTCGCGCCCCAGACCCAGGAGCACGTCTTCCTGGCTCGTACCCTCGGTATCGACGAACTCATCATCGGCATCAACAAGATGGACGTCGTCGACTACAAGGAGTCGACGTACGACGAAGTCGTCGAAGAAGTGACCCAGCTGCTCAAGCAGGTCCAGTTCAACACCGACGACGCGTCGTTCATTCCGATCTCGGCGTTCGAGGGCGACAACATTGCCGAGGAGTCCGACAACACGCCGTGGTACGACGGCGAAACCCTGCTCGAGGCACTCAACAACCTGCCAGAGCCGGAGCCACCGACGGACGCACCGCTTCGACTCCCGATCCAGGACGTTTACACGATTTCCGGTATCGGTACCGTCCCCGTCGGACGTATCGAAACCGGTGTCATGAACGTCGGCGACAACGTCTCCTTCCAGCCCAGCGACGTCGGCGGCGAAGTGAAGACGATCGAGATGCACCACGAAGAGGTGCCGAAAGCCGAACCCGGCGACAACGTCGGATTCAACGTCCGCGGCCTCGGTAAGGACGACATCCGCCGCGGTGACGTCTGTGGCCCGGCCGACGACCCGCCGAGCGTCGCCGAGACGTTCCAGGCCCAGATCGTCGTCATGCAGCACCCATCCGTGATCACGGCCGGCTACACGCCGGTCTTCCACGCCCACACGGCCCAGGTCGCCTGTACGATCGAGTCCATCGACAAGAAGATGGACCCCTCGAGCGGCGAGGTCGCCGAGGAGAACCCCGACTTCATCCAGTCGGGTGACGCTGCCGTCGTGACGATCCGACCGCAGAAACCCCTCAGCATCGAGCCGTCCAGCGAGATCCCAGAACTCGGGAGCTTCGCCATCCGCGACATGGGTCAGACCATCGCGGCCGGTAAGGTCCTCGAAGTCCACGAGAAATAAATGCAGCAGGCACGCGTTCGACTCGCGGGCACGAGTCCAGACGACCTCGACAACATCTGCGACGACGTCCGCGAGATCGCGAACAACACCGGCGTCAACCTGAGCGGTCCGATCCCGCTGCCGACGAAGACCCTCGAGGTGCCGACCCGGAAGTCGCCTGACGGCGAGGGCACTGCGACGTGGGAGCACTGGGAGATGCGCGTCCACAAGCGCCTGATCGATCTGGACGCCGACGAACGCGCACTCCGCCAGCTCATGCGCATTCAGGTGCCAAACGATGTCTCGATCGAGATCGTCCTCGAAGACTGACGATCGCGACTGAACGCAGTTGCGAGTTTTCACGTTCTCCGACGATCGAGCCGTCGCTGTACCTGGATCCTGGATCGAGTGTCCCGAGAATCCGATCGTCGGTGCGGGACGATTCGCGGGTTCGTGACTGAAGCGGCCACCGCTTTTGACCCTTGATTTCGCGTAGCCACTGACTTTCGACAGTAGGCCGCGCAGACTTTTGTCACTCGCCGCCCCATCGTACGGTATGTCCGAGCGATCGCGATCGCGGTCGGGACCGAAACTGGCGGGGCGTCCGGAGAGCGGTGAGTCGACCGACTGGTCCGGCTCCGGTCCCATCGTCGAGTTGCTCGCCATCTTCGTTCTGGTCTACGTCGCTCAGGCGATCACCGCGTTCGTCGGCGCGATGGTCGGCCTGTTCGTGCTCGCACCCCCGCTGGTAGACAATCCGTGGACGATCGTCACGAGCGTTTACGCCCACGGCGGCTTCGGACACCTGCTCTCGAACAGCGTCGCCCTGATCGTCTTCGGCTGGCCCGTCGCGCGAGCGACGACCCGGCTGCGATTTCACACGTTCTTTCTCGTCACCGGCGCGCTGGCAGGAGTCTCCCAGATCGTTCTCACGGGGGCGCTCGCCTCGCTGCCGATGGTCCCGGTGGTGCCGACGGCAGGTGTGCTCGGGGCCAGCGGTGCCGTCTTCGCGCTGCTCGGCTACCTGTTCGCCGCTAACCGGCTTTCGGACGTGTTCGCATCGATGATCGACGCCCCCCAGTGGGCGACGATCGCCGTCTTTCTCGTCCTCGCTGCAATCGTCACGCTGGCGACCGCCCAGCCCGGCGTCGCGCTGGTCGCCCACTTCACCGGCCTCTTACTCGGGTTGCTCGCCGGCCGCGCCGGCGTGCTCGAGGTCCGATCGCGAGGTGCTAGACGATGATCGATTGACGATCGATCGTCCGGCAACGGACACACCAGTGTTGACCAGTATCACGTCCTGTTCCGAAACACAAGCTACAAATACAAACGTCGGATAGAACACGTTGCGGGCTCGTAGATCAGCGGTAGATCGCTTCCTTCGCAAGGAAGAGGCCCGGGGTTCAAATCCCCGCGAGTCCATTCGATTCTTGTCACGTCTCGAATTGTCCCGTTAGTCGCACGTGTAGCGACTGATTCGGAATTATCCAGCAGTAAGGCGTGCGTACAAACCCCTGTTGAAAATCGAAGGACGAACAGTATCGAATCCACGTCCGCGCTTGCTGCCGATTCCAGCGAAGGAAACCGGGGGTGGTCGGCGTGAGTACCACGCTTCGGCCATATGTCACTGAATCCACCTGTCTCAATTGTGACTCACATGTCACCGATCAGTTCGGCCGGGTCTTCGGTGACGATCGGGACCGCGCCCACCGCTGTTCGGAGTGCGATAGCTACCGACGACTGAGCCGCGGGTCCGCTGCTGGAAAAAACGTCGAGATTCCTGACCCGGAGACGAGCGTCGGCCGTCACGGTGGTGAATCAGCGTGACCCGTCTCGTCGAATCCGACGAGTGTGAACGCTGTGGCGATCGCGTCGACGTGCTTCGACGCCTTTGCTCAGATTGCACGCGAGAGGTTCGCGACGCACGCGAGGGGCCGCTATGAGTTCGCGTACGTCCGAACTCGAGAGTCCGAAGGCCAGCGGTGATGCGATCGAAGCCGAGGTCATCCAGGCGGTTCACGCGCTCGAGTACGTCGGTGACCGGACGGCCACCTGGCACGACGCTCGAACCACCGAGATTTTGGAAGCCCACCGATCGCTGCCGTTCTACAGCATCGTGTTGCTCGAGCCGGACATCCCGGTCGAGATCAAAGGCTGCCAGCTCGAGACGAGCAACGGCGACGGAACGACCCACGGTCGAATCTACGTCAAGCGGGCGGCCCACGAACAATTGCTCAATGCCGCCGGGATGTACCTGATTGTGGTCTACCTCCCCCGGCCGGGGCTACCACAGGTCGCCCGCGCGATCGTGCCCGCGTCGATCCTCGACGAACTCCTGGCCGGTCGGTGGTACGAGGTCGGCGGCGATCGATCCGAACGGGAGGTCGCGAAACTCGCCTGGTCGCACGTGATCGACCCGACGACCGTCGATCCCGCGGTAACCGTGGGTGATCGGCTGTGACGACCGGAGAATACTCTTTGGGCGGTACTGGCCGGGGAGGATTCGAACCTCCGGCTACCCGGTTCGACGCCAGGCGCTCTGTCCAGTCTGAGCTACCGACCGGCAGTCTTACTCTACGGCCGGACAAAGTCATGTGTTCACTGCGCGCACCTGCGTGTCAGCATGATTCGGAGATTCAAGGCCCGAGACAACTAGATTCGGAAACCGACCACAAGGACGGTGGTCAGCGGTGATCGTCCACACGACATACTTCGGGCGGCTTCCGAGCTACGACCCGTTCGACGGCGCGGCGGTCTACGGCGTCGTTCGCTATCCGAAGGATTTCGTCGAACGGATCACCGATCGGAACATCCCGGCGGTTGCGCCGCCCGACGACCTTCTCGACGCCTACAAGACCGTCGAGTCGGCCGCCGAAAAGAACGGCGAGGCCAACCCCGCCGCGATCGCGTGGAACTCGGTTCAGTACGAACGCCGGTATCTCGAGTACCTGCAGCGACCCGGCCCACAGACCGTACTCGACGAGCTGACCGATCGCGCTCGGAAGCGTGATCTGTGGCTGGTCTGTTGGGAGAAAGACGCCCGCTGGTGCCACCGACGGTTGCTCGCGAACGCGATCGTCGACGACCTGGAAGACGTCGAGATCGTTCACCACCCGGACCCGTCGACTATCCCGATCGACGACGGTGACGACGAGGCCGACGATCCGGACGCGACGCTGACCGACTTCGCAGAGGCGGGAGGCGCGTAATGGCGCAAGTCGAGACGACGCCGCACGAAATCGAAGGCCGGTGGAAGTGGCCTGACTGGGGTCGCGGCCCGTACGACGCGCTCTCGTCGGTGATGCTCGGCCCACCGTTCGAGGGATATCTCGAACTGGACGTCGAGGTTGACGGCGAACCCTGGCACCTGGAGGTGAGCTACAGCAAGTCGGGGTTCGCGCCGCGGCTGTCGGACGGAATCGACGCAGAACGGCTGTACGAGTGGGATATCAAAGGTCGCGGTCGCGGCGAGCGAAAAGCGTCCTACAATATCTCCCCACGGTTCCCGAATATGCGCCACTGGGAGACCGGCGATCGGATTCAGCTCCCCTGGGAGAATCAGGTAGGCGAGGTCGACGGCGTCGACGTCGAGTTCCATACGAGTAACATCGAAGCCGAGCGTGGCCTCGAGCTGCTGCCGGAGTTCTTCGCGGCCGTGTTCGACGAGGCGAACGAACACATCTATTCGGAGTACTTTCGAGACGATCCGCACCCGGCGAGCCGGATGTGGGCGTACGAGCGGTACGTCCGAATCACTCGCGAATGGGCACGCAAACTCTCGTCGGCCGGTGTGCTGCAGAAGGTCGCGCTCTATCTATCCGATCTAGAGGGAGCCAAAGCCGAGTTGCACATCGATAACACCGAGGTGATGAACCACCAGAACCGGCTCCTTCTCGAGCCGTCGTCGGTGACCGAACTGCTGCCGGGTCACACCTACGGCCGCAAGTTCGAGATCTACCAGTTGGCCGATCCCGACGCGGTGTCGAAGGACCACCCCTCCTACCACCCGAAGGTCGAGGTGCTGGTAAACAAGAAGATGAACGGCGGTCAGGCATGGGCATGGGCTGATCGACACGAGCTGACCGCGGAGATCGAGGAGACGCTTTTGAACGCGCTGCACTGGGAAGACATCCCGCTCGGTCCCGACGGAAGCGGTGTCTACGTCGCAGACGATCACTTCGACGCGGTGGCGCGAGACGAGAACGTCGAGCTGTACGAAGACCCGACGCCGCGGCTCGAGGCGAAGACGGACCACCTGTTGATGACCACGCTTCGAGACATGGGCGAGACCGCCCGCGACGTGACCGAGACCGTCGCGACCGACGGCGGTGCGACCGTCGAGGAACTTGCCGACCAGCTCGGCAAGCACCCCGCGACGATCTACCGCGCGATCGAAGACCTCGACGAGATTCTTCAGCTCGACCAGGGCGACGTGTCGTTCCGGGTCCGAAAGTATCGTGAGGAACTCCGTGCGCTCGTCGAAAGCGCCGAGTACGCGATCGAGAGCTTTGCCGATCGCATCCAGCACGTGATGGGGCTGGCCGATCACGTTGCCGAACTCTCTCCCTTCCAGGAGTGGCTTGCCGAGAACGGTGCCGACGTCCAGTTCGACGAGAACGGCGATCCGGAACGCGTGCGGGTCGACACGATCCTGTCCGACCTGAAGTCGAGTAGCTTCGAGACCGTCGGCACGATCGCCGCGGAAGCCCTCGAGAAGTGGTCGAAATCGGGTAACGATCCGTCGGTTCTTCGCGGGTCACGGATGACCTGGAAGACGCCCGGTGGCGCCACCGAGACCGGATTCGTCGGCCCGATGGCCGATCGCTGAACCAGCCTCGGTAGTGGCAACGCTGTTTTCGTCCTTTATTTCAGCAAGTAAGATTGTTCTATAGCGGTGACTGTGTAACTCTGGTTGTAGTCGGTGGCTAGAGGCCGGGGTCGCCACCGCGATCGCACTGCACCGCTGCGGGGTCGTTTCGCGCTGCGCGCGAACGCCCCCTTGGCGGGTGTCCCCAAGGGGACAGAGGCAAAAAATTACAACGCCCCGCCCCGTCTCCGCAGAAAATCTCCAGTTGATGCACTCGAAATGGTGGTTGTACTCCCATTCTTCAATACATTTATTCCACATCTCTTAGAAGTCAGAACTATGTCTATAGGAGGGGGATTGATCCTATTTAGTGGACTTTTTAGTGTAGTTGGTGCAGTAGTAATAGCACTACCTGATACACCACGTTTGCGACTAATTTTGTGGTCGGAGCGGGTTAGAGAAGGACTGTATAAGATGGAGGCAAACGGATTAACTGAAAACGAAATAGGATATAAAGAAGTTGGTATCCTTATAGAAGAAATCTATAACACAAGTATATTAAGTAATTCGTGGGGGTATCGAGTCGGCAATCATACAATGTCACGATATGGTTTTGAAACAATATTCTTATTCACTGATAAGCAAAATGAAGAATCACAGGTGCCGTTAGGAAAAGAACTGGGAAAAGAGGTAGATTACCGAGTCGCCCGGTCGGAAATCAGACGGCGAATCAATAATTATCAGGCTGCAGTCCGCGCAGTTGGATTTATTCTATTGGCCTTCTCATTCGGTTTACAAACAATTGGATATTTGGTGTGATTTGAATAATTCTGTAGTTGGACAAACCCGGAGTTGTGGCTACAGTTTTTATTATATCGGATGATCAATTTAGATGAACAGTGAGATTTGACAACGTTGGATTGACGAACCTTTATTCAGCAGGTTTCTTCTTGCCAGTCATATTATGTTTCTATATAGCAATAGATTTGCTATCTTGGTTATATATGACGATTAGTTTACTATCGTTGCTTGGAGCCACAGTGTTCACTACAGGCATACGGTCAATCCATGGTCCTAATGGGCCGGAAGAAAATCCATTAGCGCAAAGAACAGTAAGACAGCGATATCTTGTTAGCCTATTTGGTAAGGGTCCTGCATATATTTATCCCGACAATCATTTTGATTTATTTTTGAATATCGAGGGTTATTCCCACTTAGTCCGTAAGCCAAGGACATTGATATTACTGTCAATTTCAACCGTTGGAATTGTATCTTGGCTTATCTCTGTAATGATCTCTGTGTTTATGTTTCCCAAGTTATCTTCTAATCCGGATCTCACACTGGTGTTTCTATATTTTGTTTTGTTTGCTTGGCTCTTGCAAACTTTCGTTGTCTCAGATATGTTCACATCCGCATATATTCTTGAAAATGATACCAAGTTTGGCTACAACCTGAAATTAGGTGACAGAAGCTATCCAAAACCAGATAGACCTGCAAAGTGGATGAAAACAGCTGATGCAATGATTTTGAGTGTTTTATTTAACAAGAAATACCCAGTGACACCGCTTTTGGTATCGTACTACTGTTGGCAAATTCATACAGAGTCCTTTTTAGAATCAATAAAAAAAGCGTTTGCCAGTCAGGACAGAGTAAAAGAACGGCTTGATGAATTAGCCGACCATGACATGGTTGTGAAATATTCAAATGGTCAGTATGAAATGACTGAATTGGGTATTGCTTATCTTTTTGGCGAGGTGAAAGCTAATTTCTTTGAAAAAGATTAATTCTACTATTTTTCTGGTACTGCCTCAGAGGATCGTACTCAAAACAATTCCTCAATTGCGATCTTCGCCTGTTCGGTCCCGCGGTGATCGCCGCCACCGTGCCAGCGGAGTAGCGGAAGACTCGACGCCTTGACCATCCTGTCCTGCAGGATCGTACAACCCGATCGCCCATGTGGACGGTAGACCACGAAACAGTACCAGCCGTTCGCTCGCCGGAGTTTTTCGTGGTACTCGCGGTAGACTTTGAAATTGCCCGGCTGACCGTTGCTGTGTTCGATCATCGTCGATTTGATTTCGACGGGTGTTCCGTTCTGAAACCTCGCGTCGTGCCAGCTCGCCCGCTCGAGCGTGAATCGACGCTTCTTGGCCATCCGCTTTTCGCAGGCCGTCCCGAAGTGATTCGCTCGCTTCGATCGATTCACCCCGATCGACCACCGTTACGCGCGCGGCGCGTTTTTTCGAAATCGCTCTCTAAAAATGTCAAATTTCGTATGCAACACGTGCGCCCCGCGCGCCGATATATATACGACTCCGCTGCTCGAGCGAGGGACCGCCCACGGCTCGCTTCGCTCCCGAAGGGAGCGAGCGGTGGGCTATGGGCGTTACTAAAGGGGGGTTGGTTGGATTTGGAATGTTGGAATCGTAGCGCAGTCATGCGATTACACGATCCACCGTTTCAACCCATTCGCGCTTTTCAGAGTCGCCAGACTCGTAATCTTCCAACCAGTTATAGACCGTCTGGTCGGAATACGGAACGTACTGTGAAGCCTTATACGGCGACATTCCCTCGTCTACGCAGGTTTTGATGGTCCACATTGCGACCTGTTTCACCTCTTGTTCGGAGATCGCCTCGGTTGGATCGGTATCGTCGCTTGGAGCTGTCCAACTCCAGTCGGCTTCGTCGTTCGTATGAGGCTCCCAGTCGGCAGGCGGAATGCCCGTGAACGGCCGCGGGTCGATGTCCTGCAGCTTCCCGCCGGAGATGCGCTCGGCCTTGATCGCCTTGCCCTGGTTGTTCCGATCGGGCTTTTTCAGGATCGTGCCGACGCGCCAGAGAAGTGGGTGAATCGAACTCTCGTCGTGACCGATATAGATCAACGCGCCGTTGTACTTGCGGATCTTGAACACCAGCGGCCCCATCAGTTTGCGGACTTTCTGGCCGTCCTCACCGGTTCCGCTGGCGTTCGTCGAGAACTCGTCACCGATGAAGAGCTTCGGCTGTTGGGCGTTCTCGACCGGATCACCGTCCTTCTCGACCCACTCGGCAAGTAGCGGGTAGTTCGGTATCCAGCCGTCCTCGACGCTGCCGTCGTCACGAACCCAGTCGTCGTTCCGCGGGAGCGTGCGGATGTTCGACGCGACTTTCAGATTGCCGTCGACCCACCGATCGCGCAGCTGCGCAATCAGGCACGCGAGGTTCGTTTTCCCGGCACCCATCTCACCGAGGATTACGATCACCGGCGCGGGTCCGGCGACGATCTCCCGTAAGCGCGTGATCGCCTTGATACCGGATAGGTCCGCCTCTTGCGCCGGGTCACCGATATAGTGTTTCAGCGTGAGCGTGTCGCCGTTCTCGAGCGCCTGCCGCGCCGTCGTCGCCCCTTCGGCGCGGAGGATGTCGCGGTTCTTCCCGACGTCCATGTACGTCGCTGACGCCTTCGTGTTCCACCGATCGGGATCATGGTGGACCGCCCGCATGGAGAGTTGGCGATCGACTTGTTCGTCTCGAACGAACCCGGAGTGCTCGAGCACTTCGTCGGGATCGCGTGCCAGGTTGTTGCTCTGGTACTCGCGAAAGCCGCCGACCGTGAAGTTGTCCTGTTCGTCGCTCATCGATCGACACCCCCGTCAGTTGCGGCCTGTTCCGCCGCCTGTGCTTGGGTTTGCGGTGGTCCGCCGGTGGTGTCGATACCGTGCTCATCGGCGTAGTCGTCGACGTACGCGGTGATGTCTTTGATCTCGTCAATATCGCGGTCCTCGGCGTCCTGCTTGGCCGACTCGAAGCGTTCTTTCACGGCCGTGCGCGGGTTCATGAGTCCGCGTTCGTCGGCCTCGGCTTCCTCGTTGATCACGTCGGACTGGATCTGCAAGCCCATCTTGCTGATCCGTCCGCGGAGTCGGTTGTACTCGAGGAACGCCTCGACGAGATCGCCGTGTACGTCCTCGAACATGGCTTTCGTCGTGACGAGTTTCGAGTCGGCCATCTGTGAGAAGTAACAGCCGCGAACGACGAGCGTGTCCGTGTCGTCGTGGTGTGCAAACTCGCGTACCTCGAACGCGTCCCCGTCGTTGACCGAGTACGGAGATGGCCCCTCGACGGTCTTTTCGTCCCACACGGACGGTTCGACGTAGTACTTTTCTCGGGCGTCTGTGACGCCGTTGATGTGGTGTACCGCGACCATGTGTCGCTGCCGGAGTTTCTTGATTAGCCACACGAAGAAGCCGAACAGCGCCGGCCCGAACAGCAAGGTCGCCGCCAGCATCCCGACGGCGATCGGGGGAATGCCGGGCAACGACGGCCGGTAGATCACCAGCATCGCGCCCAGTGACAGAAAGATCCCCAGGGCGAGTATCTGCGCCTCTGCCAGCAGGTAGGTGAGTCTGTCCTTCCAGTTCCCGAACGTCGTGCTAAGGGTCATGCTTTGATCACTCCGCTTTCTTCTCTGTAGAGGACGAATCCGGCTGCTGCACCCGAGAGAACGATCGATAAGAGCATCCCGAAGAACAGCCCTTCCTCACCGCCGAAGTACTGCAACGGGTTGTCCTCGCCGTCCATCTCCGTCGAGAGGCGAACGGTCATGCCGTCCACTTCGACTGAGACGGCGCTTCCGCCCCGGAATTCGGTGACATCCATTCGAACTCTCGTCACTTCATCCCGTTCGAGAAATTGGTTTGTCTGCGGGACCTGCGTCGCTCCGTCCTCACCGATCCCAGCGAGCGCGTCCGAAACGGTCACACCGGCCCGCCTGTCCGACGCGATCGCGACGATTCCCTCACCGTTGGTAAACTCCCAGCCAACTATCCGCGTGTAATCGTTGAATCGGATTACCTGCTGATTCTCGAGTGTGTCGGCCCCGGTGACGTTCCCCTCGTCGCCCAGCTCGTCGCTGGTATTCTCGATCGCATCCTCGGTCGCGTTCTCGGTCACGTTCTCCTGTGCCGAGACGCCCATACCGCCCATGCCCATGCCCAACGCTGCAAGCAGGGCTACCGCCGTCAGTACGCGAAAAATCCTGTGCATGGGTGTTAGTTCGTTACTTGACCGATTCCGACGATGGCAAGCAGGACAGCAACCGCCCCGATGAACGGGCCACCGTACCCGCTATCACCGAACAGGTCCGGCCACGTGAATCCGCCTCCGCCGCCGCTGTCGTGTTCTTGTGCATCCTCCTGCATTTCGGCCATGAGGTCGTTCAACTGGTCCATTTCATCAATCAGTGCGTCTACATCGCTGGTCTGATAGTTCCGAGAGCCACCCTCTACTGAATCGGTTTCCGTACCGTCAGCGTCGACCGCCTCAAGTATCTCGAATTCTTGATCAACTGCGAACAGGTCCGATTCTTCAACTGGTTCTCCGTCTTCGCCTTCGGTTACGATGTTCGCAGCAAGATAGATCGTCCCATCCTCAGCGCTGGGATCGATCGTATCACCCACGGAGAAGCCCGTCTCCGGCCAGTCTGTCGCATAGACCTGTGCATCGACAATAGTCCCGTCCTCGAGCAATTCGACCGTCACCTGCCCGTCGGACATCGGGACACCTGACGTCGAGAGTGCAGCACCGGCGTAGCCGTAGTAGCCTGTTTCGTCGTAGTCAGCGTTCATCTCAGCGTACGCCGTGATCGGATCGACGAACTGCGACGCGTCGATTTCACCGGGTTGGTAGGCATCGAACACGTCCTGAACGAACGTCGTGAGGTTATCTAGAACCCTGTTGCGCTCGTCGCGAACGGCATCGACTGCGTCCCCGAATCGCTGACAGTCGAGAAAGTCAACCTCTTGCGTTATTTCCTCGCGATCGTCGTCTTCGTCGTCGATCGTCGGCGGGTTCGTGACGCGGTATCGGGTGTAAGAAGCCACGTCAGAGAGCGACGTATGCGGAGCCAGCGAAGCGTCGAAGTTCGTAGCCCGTACGACAGGGACATCAGCAACAGAACCCCCACCGGGAAGATCGTATTCGATGTATTCGACACCGCCAGAGAAGCCGATATCCTCGCCAGTGATCAGCTCGTAGGCGTACGAATCGGACCCGTTAGACGCATCCGGGTCACCGCTACCCCACTGGTCGGTGTACGCATCGAACACCGATTGAATGTCCTGCTCGTTGTGCGTCAGCACTTGATCGGACATGTGGAATAGCTGCGCTACTTGTGCCTTGTAGTGGTTTATGATGTTCTCCTCGATTCCGTCGTAGTACCCGTTAACGGCGTCCTCCATCGCCGTTTGGACCATACTTTGGTCGTCCTCGGCGTTCAGGCCTTCAATGACCGCACTTTTCCCTTTGGGAAGCGCGACGTTCGCGCTGAACTCGATCTCGTTCGAGAGCGAGGTCATGGTCGTTTCGTCGGCCGTCTCCATTTGGAGCGCACCGTAGGCGATCTCGTAGTGTAGCCTGTCGGCACCGACGTAGTTGCTGTAATCACGATCGTCTCCGAGTACGTACTCACCAGCCCGACCAGTAGCGAACATATAGCCGAAGTGACCGACTTCTTTGCCGAACTCGGCTAAGTTGCTCAACCCCTGTTCAAGCCAGTGGTCCTCGTCCTCGTCTTCTTGCGCCGAGACGGTCCCTGTCGCGCCGATCGCTACGATACCAGCTGCCGAAGCAGCCAGCATTTCCCGACGGCCAAGCGTGCGGCCGACTGTCACATCGTGGGCCGTGGGCGTGGGCTGTGGGCTTTCTGCCGACATCTTAGAACCCTCCGCCGGCCGCGATGAACACGACGGTCAGCACGCACCCCAGAGCGGGCATGGCGATCAGTGCCGCCCGAATCAGCGGGTCGTTGATCCCAGTCTGTTGCATCCAGATCACCCCGTGAAGCTGATCCAGACGGTCGCACCCGAGACGTACACGAGCGCCATCAGCTGCGTCAGATCGTGCCAGAAGACTAGCGCCTCGACGGCCGGGATGAACACCACGGCCGCCGGCAGCGCGATCGCAACCGCGATCGCTCCCAGCTCGTAGCCTTCGTGCTCGGTCTCGTCGTTCATCACGTTCGTCCCCAGAATCCAGAGGATCGAACCGAGCGCGACCAGGAGCGCGACCGAGATGTCGGCCCCGCCAACGGTCCAGATCGGTTGCGTGAAGTCGTAGTTTCCGAAGACCTCGATAGAGAGACTGAACACGCCGAAGATCATGCTCGCGAAGACGGGCAGGAGCATAAGCCCCGCCACGTCCACGAGGTCGATTTCGTTTTCTCCGCTCGGTCCGTAACTGCCGAAAGTTGTTCTCGTTGCCATAATGCAACGGCTGATCGCTCAATCCGTCCCCGCTAAACTCTCAGGTATTTGGGTAGTCATTAAGTATAATAGGTAACGGGATGCCCGGCTACCATGGCGATTCGGAAACTGCAAGAAGTCGGCGGATCTGCCGGGGTAACGCTCCCGAAAGACGACCTCCGCATTGAGGAATTGCTCGACGAAAACGGACAGATCGACGGCGAGAACTACATTCACATCCGCCACGTCGACGAGGGCGAATGGACGCTCGAGCTTATGGACGGGATCGATCTGTGACCAGAGACCGCGAAACCCGGTTCTCGAATCCGACCCCCTGGGGTTGCGCTCAGATGTATTCGAAGTCCTCGATGTATGCACCCCGCCGTGGGCAATGGGCCGAACAGGTGCA
This sequence comes from Halosolutus sp. DAT137, assembly GCF_059736405.1. NCBI lineage: Archaea > Methanobacteriati > Methanobacteriota > Halobacteria > Halobacteriales > Natrialbaceae > Halosolutus > Halosolutus sp. DAT137. Next base: position 82,723 of record NZ_JCAQID010000007.1, read on the forward strand.
TCAAATCGAACCCGATCGCCCCGGCCCCCGGCCCGATCGCCGCGACGGTCGGACCCACCCATATAAAGAACAGACCGATCGCTCACCCGCGAGCGACGCGAATCAACCCCCCGTGCATACACCTGTTCAAGTATGACCAAGCGAACCAGTCTGAAACTCACCGACGAACGGCAACGAAAGCTCGACCGCGCCAGCGCGATCGTCGCCCAGGACGAGTACGACGACCCGCCGATGTCGGTCGTGCTCGATGCGGCACTCACGCACCTGGTCGAATCCGAGAAGAATATCGACGACGCCCGCGACGAGTTCGATCCCGAGACAATTCAGGCGATCGCGAACACGTCCGTTCTTGGGATCCGGTATCGAACGTCGATCGAAAGCAAGTGGCGCTAACAAGAGCGTCGTAGAACGGTTCTCATGGCGTTCCTTTCTCTCTATCTGAACTGAACTATCCGTTCACTACACGTGCGTACTCTACAGACGGTGGAATATTCGTCTGTGTTTCTCAGTTGGGAGTGAGGTTCGAACTTATAGATTCATTGCTGGCACGGCAGTGGACGATTTAGTAACATGGTAGTTCCAGTACGCTCTCCGGAGTCATCCCAGCACATCCATATGTTGTTATTTTTACTATATCCTCACAAAAAACGGGGGCGAATAGCAACCATGCAACCGCGATTTATCCATTCAGTTTGAGGCGGGACTGCAGTCGGAAGTTGTCGTACCACCGTCATTGGCGTTACCTGATTTCTGCACGCTGTTCTCGCCCTGACTCACCGAGTTTGGCCCAGACTTCTTATCGGGGCCATCACCAACGACTGTTCCCCCATCGTTAGAGTTCCACCCTTGGTCGATAGCGTTGTCACCTCTATCGTCCGAATTAGTCGGTGATCCATAAGAGTCCTTTTCGCAGAGTCTAACTTGGTCGGCGCTAACCATCCCAACTGTCCCGACGAACAGCACTATCGTGACGATTGAGAGTACCGCGACCATCTTCATCGCATGTTTTGTTTTCATTTCGATTCCTCACTGTCCGTTACATCATGTGTGGCAATAACCATGACTGCGGGATATTACGACGATCCTATTGTACGGTCATTCTCATGCGACGAACGCTATGGCGACAGCCTGTACTTGTCGTTCGCTGAGTATTCGCGGAAAAAGTATGCGAACCGTTCTATGACACCCCTGGGCGCTAACAGCAGCTCGAATCGAGGTATTCTACCGAACGGTTCCGAGGTTCCGGGCGGCGTCGGCGCTAATCGTAATGTACTGTTCGCCAAATTCGACGCGATCGCCCGCAACGTCCTCGATGAGTTCCGCAAGCGACTCGAGATACGCACGGTTGCGCTGTTCCTGAATCGTGAGCGTCGCTTTCTGTTCGTGTTCGGTCGCTCGGTTTTCCAGATAGGCATAGACGAAGGTCTCGCGGACGCCCGTCGGTGCGTCGTCGAGGTACGCAGGTAGCGTGAGTCGCTGGTCGGCCTTCGGTCCGATCGGAGACCCCAGGACGGCAAGAACCCGTCCCAGAACTGTGGGGTGGGTAGTGGGTCGTACTTCGTCGGCTCGGCCCGATCGATCGGAGACCGTGCGATACTCGACGCCGGCCAGCTCGAGCGCGTCGAAAATATGGGCGTCGGCACCGCGGTGGTTGATCGCAAACGATGGGCGATAGTCGTGTCCGCTGATCGACCCGCCCGAGAAGGCGTTCGCGACGAGCGCGTTCAGTGCCGTAAACTCCCGGTCACCGAACTCGATGTCGAGCCATCCGTAGTCGCGGGCGGCTTCGATCGCCCGTACCGCGTCCGGTGCCCCACCGTCGTCGATCCACGTTCGCAGTCGACCCCGCGGGAGGTCGAGCGCCGAGGCCGTCGCGGCGGACTTGCAGTTATTTTGGTGGGCGTACTCGATCGCGTCTCGATACTGTTCGACGGCATCCCAGGCGTCGGCGTAACTCCCCCCGTCGAAGGTGCGCGCGAGGTCGCGCTCGGTGACGAGAGTATCGTCGCGGCTCATATCCCGTGGTCAAACTGGGGGGCCATAACAGTTATTGCCACGGTCACGCGGATCTGAAATCGACAGACGGCGCGGCTTCAAGGGGGTGCTGTAACCGTTCTATTCTTGCCTGATTATCACATCTGAAACACTCATCAACTTGAGAGAGGGTCACGATCCCCTACCTATATATGCACCTGGCCGGCTTGTTGCTATCACACCGATTCGCGGCGAAAAGGATGGTACGGCGCTGTGGTGGGGCTGCGTTCCCAATCCCCCTAAGCGCAACAGACTGGTAGTGTGCCAGTGCTGTTAATCCTTCCGACCGTTCACGGTGTGTGATCAAACGATGTTAGACAAATACGGCAAGAAGTTGATCGGTAACGAAGAGGAACGGGCAGTATCGCCTGTCATAGGAGTTATACTTATGGTCGCGATCACCGTGATTCTCGCGGCCGTGATCGCAGCGTTCGTGCTCGATCTTGGAAGCAGTGTGGGTCAGGAGGCGCAGGCTGGTGTATCGATCGATGTAACAAACTCAAGTTCTGCCGAAGAGATTCAAGTAGAGGTTACATCGTTGGGTAATGCAGATTATGTTGACCTCGGTGGTGACTACACGGGTGATGAGCAGATGGGTGTTGGAGATACGATGACATTCTCTTGGGATGCTAGTTCTGCAGAATTTGAAGATCCCAGTGTTTGGAGTGCTGATGTAGAAGGCGATGGTACTGAAAGTACTGTAAGTGGGACAATCACTGCTATTGCAGTGATCGAGGGAGACGATACGGAAACACAAGTTGCAAGCGAGAATTTCGAATTCGAGGACAACAGCTAGAATCATAACAATGAAAATGAAAAGCAAGCGCAATCTGTCTGAAGCATCGGATAATGAACGTGCAGTGTCACCTGTGATTGGAGTTATTCTTATGGTTGCAATCACTGTTATTCTCGCCGCTGTGATCGCAGCATTTGTACTCGATTTAGGTGACAGCGTAGGCCAAGAGGCTCAAGCAGGAGTCACGATGGAAGTTGACGAAGTTGACGGTAATATGCAAGTAGAAGTCACTTCTCTAGGCAATGCAGACTTTGTCGTTTTGGGAAGTGATGCTGACCAGATCGACACAACTACATACGACGGTACGGCGGACGATCCTGTGAATCGAGACCAGCTCACTGTAGGAGACGCAGTAACGTTGGATATCGAAGGTGACATTGGTAACGAGGGTACAATCACTGCAATTGCTGTTATTGAAGACGACGGAACAGCTACACAAGTTGCAAGTGAATCTTGGAATTTTAACTGAATCCTAACTTTTAATGTCTTTTTCTCTGTCGAATCGTGCGGCCAACCCAGTCATCGGAATCGTCCTCCTGATCGGGGTCACAGTCATCCTGTCGGCATCGATCGGGACGTTCCTGATCGGACTGGGGTCTGACGTGAGTGGGGGCTCACAGGCGGCAGTCGAGACGAGTTCCGTCGTCACCGACGACGACGACGGATTCGTGACGATCACTGCGATTTCGATGCAGCGTGCCGATCGGATTTCTGTCGAAGCCACGTCGATCGATCCGAGCGACGGCCTCGACGACGGCGACGGCAACGCTGCGACGGTTGTTCTCGAAGAGATTCACAGCGTCGACGAGGCGGTGACGTTCCAACAGCACAGCGGTACTACCGGTACGGTCGTCGTCGCGATCGTCGCCGTTGCTCATACCGACGCGGACGGCAACGACAGTTCGCGCATCCTCACCACCGAGGTGACGATATGATCGGGGTGCTCGATGCCTACCTGCCCGATCGCGTGACCAAAACGACGCTGTATCACGTCGCGCGGGCGCTCTTTCGCGTCTACGTCGTGAGTCTGTTTCTCGTCGGCGCGTACAGCCTGTTCTGGCTGGCTGAACTCGCGGGCTTCATTCCCGAGGCGTGGCTCTCGGCAATCTGGATCGGGATCGCTTCGATGGGGGCCGTGTTCCTCGTCTTGCTCGTTCCGCTGTTCTACACGACGCGATCGACGAAACGCTGACGCCGGGTTACTGATTCCGAAACGAGAGTCGCTACTGGTCCGAGTCGTCGGCTTCTAACTCGCTCGCGTCGAGTTCGCCGGCGAGATAGGCCCGGCCGCGATCGGTGATTCGATACAGACCCTCGTCGACGCGATCGACGAGACCGGCGTCTCGAAGTTCGCCAAGCCGCGTACTCAGATAGTGTCGAGAGTAATCGGTGTTGACCGCCAGAACACGGGGAGAAAGGATTAGACCGCTGTCTGCAAGGGTCTCGAGGATTCGATCATCTGCTTGTGTCATCCACGACACCCTTGGTCGTCGCATACTGGAACGTGCTGTACTGGCATTTTATCAATACTGGTTAGCGGAGTGGATGGCAACATATGGTTTTCTGTAGATTAACGTACGGTCGGTTAATTATAAGTGAATGGGGTGTTTGGGTCCGGGCAACGGAAGCCAGACGGACCCGCCGCTACTCGGTCGGGTCCCTGTGAAAACGCGGACTCGGTGTAGTAGCACCGGCCCGCTGGCCTCCGTATCCAGACTACGGAAGCATGCAATCGAACGACGCAACGGGGAATAAAGCCCCCGATCGACCGCACGATTCGAGCCGCGGCCCACAGCCCACGCTCGACTCGCACCGTTTCGGAATCGTTTTCGGAAATATCCGATACTACCGCAGACATTCACGAGAGCGTGTTAGTCGCCGGTTCGTGAGTTATCGGAAAATTGGAAACCACCCGGCAGCACCTAAGAGCGACGCACAAAGAGGTACAACTCGACTGACGGACAGCAGCCGCGCGCGCCCCCGGTCCTACACAGTGGCGCACGCGGTGAGTCCGCGGTCCCACACCTGTGAGACCATGACAACCCAGACACGCAACCCCAGTAAGCGTACCGGATACTGTAATCAACTCGATACCCGCGAGGTGGGCCGATGAGCGCCACCGATCGCGACGTGCCACCCTGCGACGGCTGCGGGCTGACGATCGGCCGCGTTCGCGAGGTCGCAGTCGAGAACCCCGACGGCAAGGTCACCGTCTGTGAGGGCTGCGAAGATAGCCTTCGCGCGACGATCATCGAGGAGGTGCGGGTCTATGTCTGAGGCGGACTGCGACCGGCAGACCGAGGCGAACGAGCAGTACATTCCGGTCACGATCGACGGCGCGCGAGTACCGGCCATGCAGATCGATCGGTTCGACGGTGACGTAATCGTACACGTCGGCGTCGAATCTGCAGTCAACGACGGATTCGACTTCTCCGGAATCTGGCAGTGCAAGCGCGTCACGGTTTCGATCGACGGTCGGGAATTCGCCGCAACCGTCGCCGCGTGCAGCGTCGAGCACGGTATCGCGGCGATTCAGCTGACCAACTGCGAATCGTTCGGGTCGGACCGTGCCGGCGGTGGCGGCGATCGGGGTGTTTGCAGTGTCTGACGCCGATCGCGACCGGCAGACCGACGCGATCGAACGCCAGGCTGACGCGCTCGAGGCGATCGCCACCGAACTCCGCTACCAGAACGCGGTCCTGGTCGAGACGGTCGACGCGATCGACGAGCTGGCCGCGCGCGTCGACGACCGCTACGTTCGAGACTACGAGCCGCGCGATCGATCGGGTACCGCGCTGCAGACGGCGATTGCCGATCGGCTGTTCGAACGCGACGATCTCGAAGATGGTCCGATGAGTTCGCTCGGACGCGCCGAGAATTGGCAGGGCGGTGGTCGTGATGAGTGACGGCTTGCACCCACTCTCACCGGAGGAAGGCGTCAACCGCTTTCTCCGTCACCACAGGCCGGGAGTTCGTGAAACGTCGTACCGAAACGCGAAGCACCGGCTGTCGATGTTTCTCGAATGGTGTGATGAGCGGGAGGTCGAGAACCTGAACCACCTCGACGGCCGCGAACTCGCTGATTTCGTCGACTGGCGACGGAGCGACGTTGCCCCGATCACCCTGCAAAAGCAGCTGAGTAGTGTCCGTCAGGCGCTCCGTTACTGGGCTGACATCGAAGCCGTCGACGACGGTCTGGCCGAAAAGCTACACTCGCCCGACCTACCCGACGGTGCCAAATCAAAAGATGTCTTTCTGGAAGCGAGGCGGGCGAAAGCTGCCCTCGAATACTTCGACCGGCATCACTACGGATCGCGTGATCACGCGCTGATTGCGCTACTCTGGCGAACTGGAATGCGCCGGAGTGCCGCCCGATCGATCGATGTCGACGACCTGGAGCCTGACGACCACGCGGTTCGTGTCGAGCACCGACCGGACGCGGGGACGACGATCAAGAACGGCGACGACGGCAATCGGTGGGTCTACCTTGGGCCGGAGTGGTTCGCGATCCTCACAGCCTACCGGGATAATCCCGATCGGCCGAGGGTCACCGACGACCACGGCCGTCAACCGCTGTTCACAAGTCAGCAGGGAACCCGGCCGACTGGCGACACGATCTACAAATGGGTGATCCGGGCGCTGCATCCCTGTACCTACGGCGAGTGTCCACACGGCGAGACTCCCAGAGCGTGTGACGCTCGAGGCAGCAACGGACATCCCGCACAGTGCCCTTCGGCGCGATCGCCCCACGCGATTCGTCGAGGAGCGATCACGCATCACCTGAACCAGAAGGCAACTCCCGAGATCGTCAGCGAGCGAATGGACGTTTCGCTCGAAGTCCTCTACGAGCACTACGACGCACGCACCGAGCGCGAAAAAATGGCAGTCCGACGCGAGAACCTTCCGTAACTATCACAACCATGAGAGAAATGAGCAAAACCGTACGACTCGAAGCGATTTGTACATCCCCGCGAGTCCACTCGCAGCTCACGTCGTTCGCCTCGTTCCCTCGCGTGTCTCCTCACTCGCTTCGCTGGCTAGAACCCCGCAAGTCCACGATTCTTCGCCGTCACCTATCGTAACAACCGAAACGATTTACACACCGATCGTAGAGCAGTCTTGCGATCGGGTGTGCAGTGGCGTTCAGTGGCTACTATAATTCGTGAACCAGGATGATCGAGGTGGATCTCTCTCCCAAAGGCGAGTCGATCGAAGCGATCGATCCACGCCAATCAGATCTCCTGTCTACAGTGTACGCTCTCGATATACAGCTGTAAGCCAAGCGAACGTGGCGACAGCGTGGCGATACCGCGTTCGATCGACGGCAGTCGTTCGTATACTCCTGAAACCCCGATCGAGTCGACAGTCCTCACATAATGACATCTTGGATCCGTATTATCACAACATACAGTACCGAGCCTTATTGTCCCGGTTTCGGTACTACGGTTCGTCGGTGACCCCGATCACTGGGAGGTGAATTAGCTCTCAGTGACGGGGATCAGCCCGACACGGAGATTATGACAGACGAAAACGATGTATTCGAACCGAATCGCGAACTAACCGAGCAAACACCCAACGATGGATCGTCCCGACGGCGCGTCCTCGCAGCGTCTGCGGCTCTCACTGCCGGTGCGCTGGGTGGCGTCTCGACCGCCACAGCAGACGAACACGTGGACGATAAATCGGCCCACGACGAGCAGCCGACCGACGAGCCACCCGAGGCAGTCCCCGACGAGTTTGCGAACGATATCGAGATTCTCAACTACGCTCGGCTCCTCGAGTTCCTCGAAGCGGTCTTCTACACGCGCGGTATCCGAAACATCAGCGAAGACGAGTTCAGCGCGGCTTTCAGCGAGTACGGTGTGCTCGGGGATCGGGTCGTCAACAGGCTTCGCGTAGTTCGAGATCACGAGATCACGCACGCCCGGGTCCTCGGTGAGACGGTCGAACTGCTCGGCGGCGAGCCGATCGCCGCACCCGAGTTCGACTTTGGAACGGCCGTGGAGAATCCCGAGGAGTTCGTCGCGACCGGTGCACAACTCGAGGATATCGGTGTTTCAGCGTACGCCGGTGCAGCGCCATCGATCGAGACTGCGGAACTGATCCCGCCGGCGCTCAGCATCCACAGCGTCGAAGCGCGCCACGCCTCGTTGCTCCGGGAGCTCACCGGCGAAATCGGATTCCCGATGGCGTTCGACCAGCCACGATCCCGATCGGAGGTCGAGGAACTGGCAGGGCAGTTCATCGTCGGATAGCATGTCCTAATCGGGGGAAAGCCCCGGAATCTCGACTGCAGTGCTTGTGCTATATCATTATACCTGTGTTTACCCGTTCATGAGGGGTGAGTTCGAGTCCACGATATCGCTTACGCGTCGGATATCCTCCTGTTGACCATGTCGGTCTGCTCCCTGTCCACCACGTCGAACTGCTGTCTATCGGTCGCACCCGATCGGGAGTATAGCCGAGTCGAGTCCACCGAGCCGTTTCGGATCGCAGGAGGGATTTGGGAAGTAACCGTGTCAGTCGGCGGGGAGTAGCGATGTCAGATAAGACTGTCAGCACCGGCGAGAGTAACCGAACTGTTTGGATCGAGTTACAGACTCTTGGGAACCGGCTCGGAGACGCGAGAGAGATACGCCGCCAGATCCGAGGTAGTAATCATTCCGATTACGCCCTCGTCGTCGTCGACGACCGGGAGGTGGTGAAATCCGTGTTCGACCATGAGGTCCGCCGCGTCGACAATGCTGTCCTGTGCCGAGGCGGTGGTGACGTCCGTTGTCATGTATCGAGAGACCGACGTCTCGGCTTTCGGGTGGCTCTCGGCAACGATGTTTACGAAGTCGGTCGTCGTCAAGATACCTTCGAGCTGGTTGTCATCGTTGACGACCACGACCGAGCCGACCTCGTTTTCGAGCATTACCTGCCCCGCATCTTCGACGAGCGTCTCCGGTGACACCGTGTGGAGTGACGTGGACATGACCCGTGCGACGAAAATATCTTCCATGGCGGTGAATGACCCTTGGATAATATAAGGATTGGCCAACCGGTGCGATTCGTCGGATTCTCAAACGGGGATGACTTACAGGCCGCGGGTTCGGCCTATGCCGCCATCACCGTCTTTGGGATAGCGTGTTCAGTCTCCATCATCTGTCAGAGATCATCGCTCTCGCAGCACACGGTCTCACTAACTAAGCCACTCCCCCGTCGATCGAACCGTATGCCGGACGACGCACGCGAACGATCGCCTGCTGAGACCACCAGCAGCGAGGCAGACGATCGAGGTCCCGTTCCGGACGCGATTCCATCATCGACGGACACGAGTGGCTACGGACTCACGCTGACGCTCGTCGGAGCCGTCTTGCTCGCGCTGGCGTACTACGGCGTGGTCGCAGTTCAGGGTCCGCGAGAACTCGGACAGGCGATCCCCGAACCGTTCTACGGTCTCGCCGTTGCATTCCTCTTCGTCCTCGAACTGCTCCAGCGCGGAACTATCGGCGTGATCACGCTCGCCCGTGCGATCGCCCTCGCTGTCGTTTACGGCGGATTGTTCGTCTTCGCCGTTGAAGGGGCAGCCTACCTCTGGGAACGCCCCGACGTCGCACTCGAAGGGTACATCGGCGTTACGGTGTTTGCCGCCTCGCTCGTCGTCGTTGCCCTGGTGTACGTGGGCTACCTGACGGCCGTCGGGGTCGATCGGGGCCCGTCGTAAATGCCACCGCCGCGGGCCCCGACCGATCGCGGCTTACGACGGGTGCTGTGTCGGGAGCAACGACCTTTATTTTCGATCGGTCGAAGGGAGCGATATGATCGAAGCGACGCTGTGTTTTCCACTTCGGACTGGAAGCGAGCAGACCGGAGACGATACCGGAACCGCGCCCGAAGAGGTGCTGTTAATCCAAAAGCGCCGCGGGCTCGGAGAGGGGTGGTACAACGGACCCGGCGGAAAACTCGAGGACGAGGAGACGCCCCGCGAGTGTGCCGTTCGCGAAACCCGAGAGGAGGTCGGTCTCACAGTTACGAATCTCACGAAGGCCGGAGAACTCACGTTCACCCTCGACGGCGAGGGGCACACGTTCTGTCACGTCTACCGGACGCGATCGTTCGAGGGCGATCCCACAGCCTCCGACGAGGCGTTCCCCGAGTGGATTCCGATCGACGAGGTTCCGTACGACCGAATGTGGGAGGACGACCACCTCTGGCTCCCGGGGGTTCTCGAGGGTGATACCGTCGCCGGCGAGTTTCGGTTCGAGGGCGGCCCGCCCCTCGACGAAGCCGAGTTCGTCGATTACGACCTCGACTGGGGCGTCTCCTTCGAACCCCACGACTGACCGATCGGTCGCAGGTGCCCGCTGACGCTGTCGCGGGCAGCGAGAGAGCGGGCAACGTACTTCCGTGCGATCGTGATAGTCTCGATCTCGTATGCACGACACCCATCGGCGGCGATCCGTACTCGCCGCGACGGCCGGCGGTTTGGCGGCCGTCCTCGCCGGGTGTACCGGGTCGACCGATACTGCGGACGACTCCGAGAACGTGGTCAGAGACGCCAGCGGCCGGTTCGACGGGCAATCGCGGACCGCCAGCGGCGACGTGACGATCGACACGGATCTCGCGGAGAGCGTCGCGACGGACGGCACCGTCGAGGTCCGCGCGGGAGTCACGGTCGACGGATCGATCGCGGCCACGGGGTCCGTGGTCCTCCACGAGGAGGCCGCAGTCGCCGGGCCGGTTACCGCCGGAGAGACTCTCGAAACCGATTTGAGCGTCGAAATCGGCGGTTCGATCGTCGCTTCCGCGATCGAACTCGGGCCGGGAAGTCGGGTCGCGGGCGGCATCAGAGGGGACTCCGTGACCATCGGCGAGGACGCCATCGTGACCGGCGACGTTCTCGGGACGACGGTGACGATCGCCGCTGGTGCAACCGTCGACGGCGACGTGACCGCCGACTCGATCGATATTAGTGACGAGGCCGGCGTCGACGGTGAGATACACATCGGCGACGACGCAGACGTGGGCGATGATGGGGATGACGAGGATAGTGGAGCGGACGGAGACGGAGGTAGCGAAGACGGTGCGGATAGTGACGAAGACGACGATGAGGACGAAGACGACGATGAGGACGAAGACGACGAGAGCGAAGACGATGCGGATAGTGACGAGGATGATGAGGACGAAGAACAAGAGGACGACGACTGATACTGATCCCCGTTCGATCGTGCTACTGCCCGTTTCGGCCCAATCGATCGGTCCGCGCCGCGATCAGGGTTTCAGGAGCACTTTTCCGGAGCTTTTGCGGTCCTCGATGTACTGGTGAGCGTCTGCTGCGTCCGCGAGGTCGAACTCCTGGCCGAGGACGACCTCGAGGTCGCCGCTGGTGAGTCCCTGCGTGAGTTCTGGGACGGCCTTCATGACCTTGCTCGGGTCGTGGGAGAAAGCCTGGCCGAGGTGGAAGCCCGTGACCGTTTTGTTCTCGAAGAGCAGCCGCTGGTTTTCGGCGCTGGCCGGGACGCCGCTGGCGACGCCGTAGGTGACCATCCGGCCGAAGTGCGCCATCGCGTCGAGGCTCCGATCGAAAACGTCGTCGCCGACGCTCTCCAGAACGAGGTCGACGCCCTCGCCGTCGGTTTCCTCGTCGATTGCTTCCCGAAAGTCGGTTTCGGTGTAATTAATCGGGTGGTCACAGCCCAGTTTCGCGGCGAGGTCGAGTTTCTCCTGCGTGCTCGCGGTGCCGAAGATCTCCGCGCCGTGGTTCGATGCAAGCTGGACGGCGGCCGTTCCGACGCCGCCCGCAGCGGCCTGGATCAGCACCGTCTCGTCTTCCTCGAGGCCGCCCCACTCGAACAGACAGGAGTGGGCGGTCAGAAACTGGACCGGGAAGCCCGCGGCCTCCTCGACGCTCATGCCCTCCGGAATCGGGAACAGCATCTGAGCGTTCGCCGTCGCGTACTCGGCGTATCCGCCGCCGTTTAACATCGCGACGACTCGATCGCCCTCGTCGAGTCCGACGTCCTCGCCGGTCGCGTCGATCGTTCCGGCGGCTTCGAGCCCCGGCACGTACGGTGTGTCTGGTCCGCCGGGGTAGAGCCCGCGGCGCTGCATGATGTCAGCGAAGTTGATCCCTGCCGCTTCGATGTCGATGCGGACCTCGCCGGCTTCGGGCTTCGGAATCGATCTGTCGACGAACTCGAGTTGTCCACTGTCGCCGTACTCTGTTACCTCGATTGCGTCCATAGTCTTCCATTTGTAACACGGGACTATAAGTGCTCGACAACTGGAAACGGCGGGCGCGGCGTTTCGCTGGCTCGGGCGGGATCTCGCGTGTCCGTAAACGCCGTCACCGTCCGGCAGTTCGGGACGGGCAACGACGCTCGTCAAACACTGCCGATTTATGCCACCGGTTGCAAACAAGCGAGTATGAGCGACGAGAGTCAGGAACTCGGAATCACCGAGTCGAAATCGCACAAACCCGGCGAGTGGTACGCCGAGGTCGTTCAGAAGGCTGGTCTCGCGGACTACGCACCGATGGGCGGCTTTATCGTCACGAAACCGCGCGGCTACGCCCTTTGGGAGCGCATTCAGGACGCGCTGGACGGCTGGTTCAAGGAGACGGGAGTTCAGAACACCTACTTCCCGCTGTTCATCCCCGAGAGCTACCTCGAACGCGAGAAGGACATCGTCGAGGGATTCGACCCGGAGGTCGCGTGGGTCACCCACGGCGGTCACGAGGAACTCGAGGAGCGACTCGCCGTTCGACCGACCAGCGAGTCGATCATCACGCCGTTCATGGCGAAGTGGGTCCGCAGTCACCGCGACCTGCCGCTTCGACTGAACCAGTGGTGTTCCGTCGTCCGCTGGGAAGCCACCGAGACCAAGCCGTTCTTCCGGACGAAGGAGTTCATGTGGCAGGAAGGCCACACCGCCCACGCGACCGACGAGAGCGCCTGGGAGGAGGTCTGGACCCGACTGGGCCAGTACGAACGCGTCTACGAAGACGTTCTCGCGATCCCGGTGCTCCGGGGAAAGAAGCCCGAACACGACAAGTTCCCCGGCGCGGACACCACGACGACGGTCGAGGCGTTGATGCCCGACGGCAAGTCCGTTCAGGGCGGCACCAGCCACCACCTCGGCCAGTCGTTTGCCGAGGCGTTCGACATCACGTTCGCAGACGAGGACGAGGACGAACAGACTGCCTACACGACATCCTGGGGACTCTCCTGGCGTGCACTCGGCGCGCTCGTCATGACTCATTCCGACGATCAGGGACTCGTCCTCCCGCCGACGATCGCCCCCACGCAGGTCGTGATCGTCCCGATCTGGCAGGCCGATACCAAAGAGAGCGTCCTCGAGTACTCGGAATCGATCGCCGAGGACCTCGACGACGCCGGCTTCCGCGTCGAACTCGACGATCGGGACGAGCGAAATCCCGGCTTCAAGTTCAACGAACACGAACTCAACGGGGTTCCGCTGCGTCTCGAGATCGGTCCCCACGAGGTCGACGACGAGGAGATCACGCTCGTCCACCGACCCGACAACGAACAGTCCGTCGCAGACCGCGAGGGCGTCGTCGAGACCGTCGACGATCACCTCGACGAGATCTACGACAAACTGTACGAGACGGCCGCCGAAAACCTCGACGAGAACGTCCGGGAGGCGCACAGCCCCGAGGAGATTCTCGGGACGATCGGTAAACACGGTGGCTACGTGAAGACCCCGTGGTGTGGCGACGAGGCCTGCGAGGAAGCGATCAAAGAGAAGATCGCCGCCGAAATCGTCATGCAACCCCTGGCCGAGGAAGGCGGTTCCTCCTCGGGTGAAGTCGTCGCACCCGACCACGACGAGTGTGGCGTCTGTGGCGATCCGGCTGACGAAGTCGCGTACTTCGCGAAATCGTACTGATCCGTCTCGCTGGAATCCGTCTCGCCGCGACCCGTCCTGCCACAATCGTCGACGTGGGATCCTCGCGGTGATCGGCAACCCTAATTCTTTAGCCCGATACGTCTTGATTCTGGGGACCGTCTCTCCACTGTGGTGTTCACTCTGGTGGGTGAGCACTACACGCCTCTGACACTTTCGTTTCCCGAATTGGACGAACAATCGGTTCGTGAACCGATCGAATAGAACGTTCTAGACGATTCGGTACCGGTATTGTCCACCAGAATGCGGCGGATGTGGGCGAATCCGGGCACTGTGATCCACTTCGCCTGAAGGTACAACCCTCGTGATTAATACTGATCCACATAAACGCATACACACTATATTTGTTAATATGTGTTTATAATACCCTTAGTGATTATGGGGTAGTCTCTTATGGACGCTCGCGCGAATGGTGTGTATGTCACAGCCACATTCATCCACCGAGCGTTCGCAGGGTCTTGCCGACCCGGCGGACGAGCGGTCGAACTGCGGGGTCGGCGTCGTCATGGATCTCGACGACGAGGGGGGACACGACGTCGTCGCCGACGGACTCGAACTCCTCAGCAACCTCGAACACCGGGGGACCACCGGTGCGGAAAAGGACACCGGCGACGGGGCCGGCATCATGCTCCAGCTTCCAGACGCGTTCTTCGATAACGTTCTCGACGCGGATCTCCCAGAGACCTATGCCGCTGGCTCGCTGTTCTTCCCGCAGGCCGACGACGATCGCGAGGAACTCGTCGAAATCGTCGACTCGGTCTTCGATCGCTACGATCTCTCGGTCCTCGAGTGGCGGGACGTCCCGACGAACAACGCGGACCTCGGAAAGACGGCCGTCGACTCCGAACCCGACGTCTGGCAGGTCTTCGTCACACCCGAGGACGACATCGACGGGAAGGACTTCGATCGTCGCCTCTACGTCGCACGCCGTGCTATAGAAAACGAGGTCGAAGACGCTGACGTCGACGGCGCGGAGCGTTTCTACGTCTGCTCACTCGACGCGAAAACGATCGTCTACAAGGGCCTGCTCAAGGGCAAACAGGTCCCATCCTACTACCCTGATCTCACCGACGAACAAATCGAGTCGAACTTCGCGATGGTTCACGAGCGCTTCTCGACGAACACGCTCGGTGCCTGGCACCTCGCCCATCCATACCGTAACATCATCCACAACGGCGAGTTCAACACCATCCAGGGCAACATCAACTGGATGCGCGCCCGCGAGACGGACCTCGAAAGCGAGGTTCTGGAAGATCTCGATGCGGTCAAGCCGATCATCGACGACCCCGACCAGTCCGACACCGCGAGCGTCGACAACGCGCTCGAACTCCTCATGGAGGACGGCCGCGACTTAGAACACGCCCTGCGAATGCTCATTCCCGAGGCGTGGCGCGGCGACGACGCCATGGACCAGGACCGCAAGGACTGGTACGACTTCCACGCCTCGCTCGTCGAACCGTGGGACGGCCCGGCCCTCGTCGCTGCGACCGACGGCGAACGCGTCGGCGCAGTGCTCGATCGCAACGGGCTTCGACCCTGCCGGTACGACGTGACGACGGACAACCGCTTGATCGTCGCGAGCGAGGCCGGCGCGCTCGAACCAGATGCCGACGAGATTAAAGAACGCGGCCGCCTCCAGCCTGGTCAGCTGTTCCTCGCGGACCCCAAAGAGGGTCGCGTTATCCCCGACGACGAGGTCTTCGACGACCTTACCGACGATCGCTACGGCGAGTGGGTCGAACAGGAACAGGTCCACCTCGACGACATTCGAACCACGGGCGACAGCACCCCGCGCGATCAGGTCGACGGGCTGCGCGATTACCAGGCCGCCTTCGGTTACACGCGCGACGAACTCGACAACATGATCGAGCCGATGACCCAGAAGGGGAAAGACCCCGTCGGCTCGATGGGCGACGACACCCCGCTGTCGGTGCTCACCGATTTCAATCGGCCGCTGTTTTCGTACTTCAAACAGCTGTTCGCACAGGTTACCAACCCGCCGCTGGACTACATCCGCGAGGAACTGGTCACCTCGATGGAGAGCCGACTCGGCTTCCAGCGCAACCTGCTCGCCGAGTCGCCCGACCACGCCCGCCAGCTCGTCCTCGACTCCCCGATCCTGACCGACGCCGAACTCGATTCGATCCGCGACTGCGATGCCAACGGCATCACGGCAGCGACGGTCGACATCACCTACGAACCCTCGAGCGACGACTCCGGCGACGACCTTCGGGCCGCGATCGAGCGCGTCCGTTCCGACGCCGTGGACGCGATCGAAGCCGACCACGACATCATCATCCTCTCGGACCGAGCCGTCGACGACGATCGCGCGGCGATTCCCAGCCTGCTCGCGACGGGCGGCGTCCACCACCACCTCGTCCGAAACGGCCTGCGCAACCACGTCGGACTCGTCGTCGAGTCCGGCGACCCCCGAACCGTCCACCAGTTCGCGACGCTCGTCGGCTACGGGGCCGGCGCGGTCAACCCGTACCTCGCCTACCAGACGATCGAGGACATCACCGCCGGGGAGGACGGCGCTGACACCGAGGTCGCCATCGACGCCTACGTCGGTGCCGTCGAGGACGGCCTCTTGAAGATCATGGCTAAGATGGGGATCTCGACGGTCGAGAGCTACCAGGGGGCCCAGATCTTCGAGGCAGTCGGTCTCGATTCGGATGTCGTCGACGAGTACTTCGAGGGCACCGAGAACCGCACCGGCGGCATCGGTCTCCCCGAAATCGAAGATGACCTCCGCGAGCGTCACGAAACCGGCTTCGGCGGCGGGGACAACTCCAACCTCGCCCGCTCCGGCGAGTTCGAGCACCGATCGAACGGCATCCACCACCAATGGAACCCCGCCACCGTCGGCGCGCTCCAGCAGGCCGTCCGATCGAACGATTACGATCGCTACGGCGAGTTCGCCGAACAGATCAACGACCAGCAACAGACCCTCCAGACCCTGCGCGGACTCCTCGAATTCGAGAGCGATCGCGACCCGGTCCCGATCGAAGAGGTCGAGCCGATCAAGGATATCGTCCAGCGTTTCTCGACCGCCGCGATGAGCCTCGGGTCGCTCTCGCCGGAGGCCCACGAGAACAACTCGATCGCGATGAACCGCATCGGCGGTAAAAGTAACTCTGGAGAGGGTGGCGAACCGCCCGAACGGTTCGACACCGAACGCGAGTGTAACGTCAAGCAGGTCGCTTCCGGCCGCTTCGGTGTCACCTCGACGTACCTCTCCTCGGCTGACGAGCTGCAGATCAAGATGGCCCAGGGCAGCAAGCCCGGCGAAGGCGGCCACCTCCCCGGCTCGAAGGTCAACGAGATGATCGCCCACGTCCGGAAATCGACCCCCGGCGTCGGCCTCATCTCCCCGCCGCCGCTGCACGACATCTACTCGATCGAGGATCTCAAACAGCTGATCTTCGATCTGAAGGCAGCGAACGAGGAGGCCGACATCAACGTCAAACTCGTCTCCGAAGCCGGCATCGGCACGATCGCCGCCGGCGTCGCGAAAGCCAACGCGGACGTGGTTCACATCTCGGGCCACTCCGGCGGGACGGGTGCCTCGCCGCGCACCTCGATCAAGAGCGCCGGTCTCCCCTGGGAACTCGGCCTCGCGGAAGCCAACCAGATGCTCTGTCAGACCGGCCTGCGCGATCGCATCCGCGTCTCCGCCGACGGCGGGATGAAGACGGGCCGCGACGTCGCCGTCGCCGCCTTGCTCGGTGCCGAGGAGTACATCTTCGGGACCGCCTCGCTCGTCACCGGCGGCTGTGTCATGGCCCGACAGTGTCACAAGAACACCTGCCCGGTCGGCGTCGCCACCCAGCGCGAGGACCTGCGCAAGCGCTTCCCCGGCGAACCCGAACACGTCATCAACTACATGACGTTCATCGCCCAGGAGCTGCGCGAGATCATGGCCGAACTCGGCTTCCGTACCGTCGACGAGATGATCGGTCAGGTCGGCGTGCTCACACAGCGCGAGGACATCGATCACCCGAAAGCCCGTAACGTCGACCTCTCGGAGGTCATCGCCGACCCCGGCAGCGACGTCCGACGCAAGATCCGCGAGCAGGACCACGAACTCGAGGAGCAACTCGATCGCGACCTGATCGAGGCCGCGGCCGACGCGATCGAGTCCAAAGAACCAGTCGCGCTGTCGACCGAAGTCTCGAACGTCGATCGCACGGTGGGGGCGATGCTCTCGAACCGCATCACCAGCCGGTACGGCGAAGCCGGCCTGCCCGACGATACGATTGCGGTCGATCTCGATGGAACCGCCGGCCAGAGTTTCGGCGCGTTCCTCGCAAGCGGCGTCTCGCTCCACCTCGACGGCAGCGCCAACGACTACGTCGGGAAGGGGCTTTCGGGCGGCAAGGTCACGATCCGCACGCCCGAGGAGGCTGCCTACGACCCGACGGAGAATATCGCGATCGGAAACGTCGCACTCTACGGCGCGACCGGCGGCGAACTGTACGTCAACGGCGTCGCCGGCGAGCGCTTCGCCGTCCGCAACTCGGCCGCAAAGGCCGTCGTCGAAGGTGTCGGCGACCACGGCTGTGAGTACATGACCGGTGGCGTCGTCGCCGTCCTCGGCGAGACCGGGAAGAACTTCGCCGCGGGGATGTCCGGCGGCGTCGCCTACGTCTACGATCCCGACGACGAGTTCGCGGCCAGGGCCAACACCGGCATGGTGACGCTCCACGACGATCTCAAGGGGAAAGACGAGGAGATGCTCCGCCGCCTCGTCGAGAACCACGTCGCCTACACGGGCTCCGAGCGCGGCGACCTCCTCCTCGAAAACTGGGAGCGCGCGCTCGACGCCTTCGTGAAAGTCATGCCCGAAGCCTACTACGCGGCGATCACCGAGCAGGGAAGCGACGACGTTCGCGACGAACTGCCGGCCTCGCCCGGCAGCGAGGCCACCGCCGAGTCGGCCAGTTTCGCGGCGAGCGACGACTAATACGCCGATTCCGCGATCGGTGTCTCGATTTTCCTACCAGTAGTTGGTACCGCGGTTTCGATATTCAGAATGGATCGTGAGAGTCGAGTTCAGTATCGGGAATACAGTTATCGGACAGGACCAATATCTCTGTTTTTGTCAGATCTGGCTCGCTGAATCTAGCGGATCCATCCAGCCTACCGCCGCTGTCATTTTGACAGTTATATATCATCCATGTCAGTTATAATGTGATCATTACTCAATGATGAAAGGGATGATGGTTGTCCGGCAGCGTTGGATTCGTAGAGTACGTTATCCCGGTCGGAATCGTACAGTTGATGTGGACGAGACATCCAATCAACGTGACACTCCAGATGAAGATGTTGCGGCCGATGCCGGCACCGATCGTGAGGAGTTCCTTTCACTTCTCCCTCACTTCTATCGAGGTACTGTGAGTGAAGCGGTAAGCGCACAGGATCGACTCGACCGAACAACCGACTGGGCAATCACCCTAATCGCCGCCCTGCTCTCAGTGGTGTTCGCAAACGAGGATATGCCGGCGCACCTCCTGCTGATCGGGTTGGTACTACTGGGTATGTTCCTCGCTTTCGAGGTCCGACGCTATCGCTTCTACGACGTGTGGCGGTCTCGAGTCCGATTCGTTCAGGAGAACATCTTCGCGAACGCCTTCGATCCCGACGGTAGCGAAAATCATCCGAATTGGAGAGAGGAGATCGGCAACGACCTCCGTCAGCCGACGTTCAAAGTCTCGTACTTCGAAGCGTTGTCTCGTCGAATCCGTCGGGTTTACGTATTACTCTTTGTCGTCGTCGGGCTCGCCTGGGTCTTTAAAATCACGTTCTTCACCCCCGAAGCACAGTGGACCGAGGCCGCGGAACTTCCGGGAATCCCGGGCTTAATCGTTGCAACAGCGATGGGTTTGTTCTATATGACAGTCCTTTTAATTGCATTCTGGCCAGGGGAACGTGAGGCGAAGGGAGAAATTCACGACGTCGAGTCCGGCCATTGGAAGGAGGTACACGATGAACGGCAGTAATCCGTTCCGATTACGAACGCCGTCAAGGAGAGTTGGCGTCTGTCTTATTTAATTACAATCTTCTGAGGGAACCGTCGGTGGTCAGTAGCCACGTGTAGTAACCAACTGCCCGATTCGGTTTGAGGCATACTTCTGAACGGAAAACTGCGCTATTGTGTCTCCGCGATCGGTTCCGGTCGGTTGTCGGTGAACCGTCCGGGTCAGTCCGCCGTCCGATCGTCCGGGATTGACTGCGTTTTCTCGACGTCGACCCGACTGGACTGGAGTTTTCCGAGCAGGACGGTCCCGATGTAGATCGCGACGGCGACGAGGACGATCGTGCCGCCGGCCGTGGTCTCGTACTGGAACGAGAGCGTAATCCCGATGAGCACTGCGAGCTGTGCCAGGACGACCGAGGCCAGCAGCGCCTCCCTGAACCCGCGTGCGAGCTGGGACGCGCCGGCGACCGGGACGACGAGCATCGCCGCGACCAGGATGACGCCCATGATCTGCATCGCGCCGACGACGACCATCGCGGTGAGCATCGCCATGAGGCGATTGTACCACGGGACGTTGAGCCCGGCGACGCGGGCGGCGGTCTCGTCGAAGGTCACGTACAGGAGCTGTTTGTAAAAGAGGGTGACGACGAGCGAGACCACGACGAAGAGCACGACGAGGATAATCGTGTTCTCCCGCGAGACCGTCGCGAGGTTGCCGAATAAGTACTGGTTGATACCGACCGCGAGGCCGCCGGAATTGAGACTGATCAGGACGGCACCGAGTGCGAATCCGGTCGAGAGTACGATCGCCATCGAGACGTCGTTGTAGGCGTCCGTGACCTCGGAGATGAGTTCGATCGCGAGCGCGGCGATCATCGCCACGACGACGGCGGTGAGGTACGGCGAGATGCCGGTGCCGAACGCCGCGTTGACGAACAGGCCGACCGCGACGCCCGCGAAGGCCGTGTGCGCGAGCGCGTCACCGATGAGTGCGAGCTGTCGGTGAACCAGAAAAGTCCCGATCAGCGGAGCCATGACGGCGATGAGCCCGCCGACGAGGAACGCGTGGTGCATGAAGACGTAGTCGAGCATCCCGATTCCGAGCGTCTCACCGAGCCAGCCGAGGCCGGCGCTCCACTGCCCGATCAGCCAGTCGAGGACGGCGTAGACGACGCCGAACAGGCCGGGAACCAACGGGGCCGCGGTCACGACTGGATCACTCCGTCTTCCCGGCGAACGTTCGTTCCGTAGGCGCGATCGAGCGCGTCGCTCTCGGCAAACGCGGCGGGCGTGCCGTCGAAGTACACCGTCCGGTTGAGACAGATCACGCGCGAGGTGTGCTCGAGGACGGCCCCGATGTCGTGCTCGACAAGCAGGATCGTCATGCCGTCGTCGTTGAGGTCCGCGAGCAGGTCGAAGAACGCGTCGACGGACTCGGCGTCGACGCCGACCGTCGGTTCGTCGAGGACGAGCAGTTCGGCCTCGCCGGCGAGTGCGCGTGCGATGTACGCACGTTGGCGCTGCCCGCCGGAGAGTCGTGTGATCTTTCGATCGGCCAGGTGGTCGATACCGACGGTCCGCAGCGCCTGGCGGGTTCGATCGCGATCCTCACTCGTCACGCGGCCAATTCCGGTATGGGGGAACCGCCCCATCAGGACGACTTCCGCGACCGTGATCGGCATTCGTTTCGTGTTCTCGGTGACGTCCTGAGCGACGTAGCCGACCCGCTCGCGCTCGGCAAACGCACGCGCCGGATGGCCGAGCAGTTCCACGCTGCCACGGTCGGGTTCGTGGAGTCCGAGCAGTAGCCGCAACAGCGTGCTCTTTCCGGAGCCGTTCGGGCCGATGATCCCGACGTACTCGCCGCGATCGACCGCGAGCGAGACGTCCTCGACGACCGCACTCGCCGTATAGCCGAACGAGACGTCGTCGACGTCGACGAGTCGATCGCCAATTCGGGAACCGTGATCTGCGGTCGTTTCGGGGGTCATAACTGTCTCATGGTTCGAAATTCCGTCCGTAATCCTCGAAGGTTACGTCTTCGGGCGCGGCGGCATCGAGGAGTAACTGGAACGTCGGCATGTTGACGTTGCGCGCGATGTCGAAGTAGCCCCAGCCGCGATCGGCCCAGGATTCGGCGGTTCCGGCGTACGGCGTCACCGGATAGTAGGCCTCGACGTCCGTCTGCTCGAGCAGTTGTTGGGCGGGGCGAATCGGTTCGAAGACGGCAGCGCCGATGTAGCGAATGTCGTTGTCGGTGATCGTCTCCTGGGCGCGTTGCATGTCCGCCGGGCGAACGTCGTCGTTGGCGGCGAGGTTGACGACGAGCGGCTCGATCGTCGCGTCGTACCGGTGGGCCACGTACTCGAAGGCGTTGTGTGCCGCCAGGAATGCGACCTCTCGCTCGGCTGCGTCGAAGATGGCTTGCCACTCCTCGTCGAGCGTCTCGAGTTCCGACCGGAGACTGGCCGCGTTCTCCGCGAACGCGTCTTCGTGGTCCGGCGCGATTTCGGTCAGGCCGTCGGCGATGTTGTCGACCGATTCCATGGCGAGTTCGGGGTCGAGCCAGAAGTGGGGGTCCTTTGCGTCCCCGACCGCTTCGTCGTCGTCGAGACTGCTCGCCAGGTCGATCAGGTCGATCCCCTCGCGAACGTTGATCAGGTGCGTTTCCTGGGTCTCGGCCTGGACGGCTTCGATCGCCCGATCGGCCCACGGCTGGAAGTCGGGCCCGACGTGGAGGAACGCGTCCGCGTCGGTGATATCCCGCTGGATCGAGGGATCCGGCTCCCAGCCGTGCCCGTGCATCCCCGTGGGAACGAGGTTCTCGACCGAGACTGGCGTCTCGGACGCGATCGTTCTCGCAAAGTCGTAGAAGGTAAAGAACGACGCGACTGCGACGGGACCGTCGTCACCCTCGTCACCACTCCCGACACAGCCGGCCAATCCGGCTGCTGCAGTGCCACCGAGCGTCGAGACGAACCGTCGGCGAGACCAGCGATCGGTACGAAACAGCGTCTCAGTCATCAGTTGTAATGCAGATAGCGAACGATATAATTGTTTCTATCTAAGTACTAGATTAGATGCATCTAATTCGCTTCGAGACCCGGTTTCACAGGCATCTCGTCGCCTGTGAATCACGTCGCCGGTGCATCAGAGTCTGGAACGGGGCAATCCCGGTCGAAGAGTCTCGGGTGGTTCAGTCGGAAAATCCGGGGAGATCGACGTGACCGCGGCGGGTATCGACTCGTCAGCCGGACGAGTTCGATGCAGCACTGACGTGCAATCCCGTCTCCCGCTACTC
Organism: Halosolutus sp. DAT137; assembly: GCF_059736405.1. Lineage (NCBI taxonomy): Archaea > Methanobacteriati > Methanobacteriota > Halobacteria > Halobacteriales > Natrialbaceae > Halosolutus > Halosolutus sp. DAT137. Next base: position 105,745 of record NZ_JCAQID010000007.1, read on the forward strand.
TCGGCCGAGCGTGTGAAACTCGTCGTTTGGCCGCATATCAGCGACCATCGCCAGCCGATTGCTCAGGTTGTAGAAGGCCGTGACTGCTGCGATATCCCAGATCGCTTCCTCGCTGAACCCGGCCTCGCGGAGCGTCTCGAAGTCAGCTTCCTCGATCGCCGTCGGCCGTTCGGTGAGTTTTACGGCGACGTCGAGCATGGTTCGGTGGGCCTCGTTGATCTCTGCGGTCCGGTAGTTGGCGACGAGCTGATCGGCCAGGTTCGGCGCGTCGGCGTAGATCCGGACGAGCGCGCCGTGGGCGACGTTGCAGTAGTAGCAGTGATTGACGCCCGAAACCGCGACGACGATCATCTCTATCTCCTCGCGTTCGAGCGCGGTATCATCGACGAGCGCGTCGTGGTACGCGAAAAACGCACGGAAGTGTGACGGCTTGTACGCCATCGCCGCGAACACGTTCGGTGTGAACCCCGCTCGATCGGTTTCGTGGGCGATGCGCGATCGCAGGTCTTCGGGGAGGTCGTCGAAGTCGGGAACCGGGAACCGGCGCATGGCGTCGGCGGCGAGTTCGGGATCGGGATCGGAGTCGGCGTCTGATTCTGGCTCGGACATAGCGCACGGTTCGCCGGCGATCGGTATAGTTCGGGGTCCCCGATCACTCCGCTGGCACCGACGCGGTCACTCGCGTTCGAGCCTGCCACCGTCAGTGATCGCCCCCTCACGAACCGCCTCGAACGGTGTACCAACGTCGGTCGCGAGCACGTCCGTGCCGCCGTATCGCCAGTGGGTCCAAAATGGGCAACACGGGTGCGGTTCCACGCGGCGGTGGTGCCGGCCGCTTCGCCATCGTTTTTTAGCGCAGTGACGATCACCGACTATGGACAGCGCACTCGTTATCGGCGGCACGCGCTTTATCGGTCGCCACCTCGTCGAGGACCTCCTCGCACACGGCTACGACGTGACGGTTTTCAACCGCGGCAATCACGACAATCCTTTCGCCGACGACGATCGCGTCGCCCACGTCGAGGGCGATCGGGCGAACGACTCGGCGCTCGAAGCGGCCGCGATGACCGTCGACCCGGACGCCGTCTTCGACTGCGTCGCCTACCACCCGAAAGACGTGCAGGCGGCGACGCGAATCTTTGCGGACGTCGGGGCCTACGTCTTCGTCTCGAGCGGCGCGGCCTACGGTCGAGAGGAGATCCCGAAACGGGAAGGAGAGACGCCCCTCGAGTCCTGTACGTCGGAGGATGCGATCGACGACTCGAGCGAGACGTACGGCGCTCGCAAAGCCGAGGGTGATCGGGCCGTCTTCGCGGCGGCAGACCGCGGCGTCAACGCGATGTCGGTTCGCCCCTGTATCGTCTACGGGCCACACGATTACACCGAGCGGCTGGATTTCTGGATCGATCGCGTCAACCGGTTCGATCGGGTGGTGGTCCCCGGCGACGGGACGAACGTCTGGCACCGGGCCTACGCCGAGGACGTGGCGAACGCGCTCCGGATCGTCGCCGAACGCGGCGCGGCCGGCGAGGCGTACAACGTGGGCGACCGCCGACTCGTGACGATGGCCGAGATGGTCGATCTGATCGCGGAGTCGCTGGAGACGACGGTCGAGGTCGTTCCCGCCGGCCCACGGGAACTCGAGGCCGGCGGTATCGCCCTCGACGACTACGTGCTTTACCGGGAGTACCCCCACGTCCTCTCGACGGCGAAACTCGCCGCCCTCGGCTGGGAGTCGACCCCGCTCGAGGAGGCGATGGCCCGATCGGTCGAAGCCCACCTCGCGAGCGATCGCGACGGCCAGGAACACGGTCCCGATCGAGAGGCAGAAGAGCGGGTACTCGGGATTCTCGAGACGTTCTGACGGAAGCCGTCCTATCGGCGGCGTCTGATTGAAGCCGTCCTATCGGTAGCGAGCGATCGCGACGCCGGCGACGGCGGCGACGAGGTTTAGCAGTGCCATCAGCGCGAACGCGATTCCGTACTCTCCCGACGCGTCGCGGACGTACCCGGTGATCGCCGGCAGCGAGAGGGCGGCGACGTTGCCGGCGGCGACGACGAACGCCACTGCGGTCCCGTCCCGTTTCGTCGCCGTCGAGGCGGTCTTGAAGATCGCCCCGAGTGGTAACGACACCGTCGCGAGCGCCAGCAAGGCCACCCCGACGAGGATCATCCCGTCGCCGACGACCAGCGCGAACAGGCTCACGGCACCGATACTCGCCGCAGCCGCGATCACTGTCCCGTCGGGGAGGTCGGGTCGAAGTACCGTGATTCCGCCGCCGAGACGACCGAGCGAGGCGACCAGCAGGGCGAACGCGCTCAGCGGCCCGACGATTCCGAGATCCGCAAAGTAGGCCGCGACGAACGTCGAGAGTGTCACGTAACTGCCGAGCGTCGCGAAATTACAGACCGCCGCGAGCAGGACGACGGGCGATCGCACCACGGCGAGCGCGCTGGTCGGTTCGCCGCCGTCGGTTCGCCGCTCCGAATTGCTCTCGTCTGATCGTCGCTCCGGTTCGCCGCCGTCGGTTCGCCGCTCCGAACCGGTCGGCTGTGAGATCGGGCGCGTCTCGTCGGCCCTGTTCCGATCGAGCCAGAGCACGGTGAGTGCGGGGATCGCGACCAGCGCGCCGACGGCGTGGACGCCGACCCATCCGGTTGCGCCGACGAGGGCCGGCGTTACGACGAAGGCGACCGCGCCGCCGCCGGTGAACATCGCGCCGTTGAGTCCCTGGTGCCACGTGGCGGTCGGCCCGTCGTACACTCGCGAGAGGTGAGTCGCACAGATCGTCACCGAGAGACCGCCCGCGAGCCCCCAGACGGCGCGCAACGCGAGTAGCCCGTAAAACGATGTCGCGAGGTCCATGACGATCGACAGCGCCGCGCTGGCGACGACGACCGAGAGGAGAACGGGGAGCGTCGCGCGATCGTCGAGGAGCCGGCCCCCGACCGTCTGGACGATCACGAACGCCGCGAGCGCCGCGCTCATCAGCAAGCCGACCGCCGTGTAGCCGACGCCGAACCGATCGACGACCGTGGCCGGGACCGATGCGTACGAAAAGAGGACGTAGCCGACGCTGAACGCCGCAAGGTGTGGACCGTACCGAACGCCGAGACCGGTTCCTCTCACGTCGTTTGTGTCGGGTCCGACGAACAGTGGTCCCAAGAAAGTCACTATTCGTTCGTTCCGGGCCGCCGCCCGCATCCGATCGACAACCCATAACTGGGTCGACAAGAACGGTTTTATGTGTTCCACTCCGTGAACTGAACTATGTTCGAGAAGTCGACGTGGATTCGACTGCCGCGAAACGTCGTCGTCGGCCACGGCGTCATCGACGATGTCGTCGACGTCGTCGACGATCTTCATTTGCAGGGCCGGCCGCTGTTCGTCACCAGCCCGACCCCGAAACGAGTCGCGGCCGATCCGATCGCCGCGGCCTTCGCGGCGACCGGTACCGAGCCCGCGATCGTGACGATCGAGACAGCGACGTTCGACGCTGTCGAGCGCGTGATCGAAACCGCCGAGGCCGAGGACGTCGCCTACCTCGTCGGTATCGGGGGCGGGAAGGCGATCGACATCGCGAAGATGGCAAGCGACCACCTCTCGATGGGATTCCTCTCGATTCCGACGGCGGCCAGCCACGACGGGATCGTCAGCAATCGCGGCTCGGTGCCGGACGGCGATACGCGCCACAGCGTCGCGGCGGAACCGCCGCTGGCCGTCGTCGCGGACACCGAAATTCTGGCCGAAGCGCCGTGGGAACTCACGACTGCGGGCTGTGCCGACATCATCTCGAACTACACCGCGGTGATGGACTGGCGGCTGGCCAAGCGCCTCAAAGACGTCGAGTACTCCGAGTACGCCGCTGCGCTCTCGGAGATGACCGCCGAGATCCTCGTCGACAACGCGGATCTCGTCCGGCCGGGACTCGAGGAATCGTCCTGGATCGTCACCAAGGCGCTCGTCTCCTCGGGCGTCGCGATGAGCATCGCCGGCTCCTCGCGACCCGCAAGCGGTGCCGAACACCTCTTTTCCCATCAGCTCGATCGGCTCGCGCCCGGCGCGGCCTTACACGGCCACCAGGTCGGCGTCGGCTCGATCATGACGGCCTACCTCCACGGCGGCGAACGCGGCGTCTGGCGGGATATCCGTAACGCCCTCGACAGCATCGATGCGCCGACGACGGCCGCCGAACTCGGTATCGACGACGAAACGGTGATCGAGGCGCTGACGACCTGTCACGCCATTCGCGATCGGTACACGATCCTGGGCGACGGGATGAACGAGCACGCCGCCCGCGAAGTTGCGGCGAAAACCGGCGTTATCGACTGAGTAGCGGTTCGAAACTAGCCGAGATCTGCCCGGCTGAATCGCCTGATACCGAACGCCAGCGGGACGACGATCCAGGCGATCAACAGCACGACGGCGATTTCGGGTTCGAGATACCAGGCGACATCCGAAGGGTCGCCGGCCTGCGGGTTTGCGGCGATGAAGTCCTCAGGAAACGCCATCGCGATACTGCTGAAGTACGACAGCGTCGGACTGATGAGCATCCCGACCAGTTGAAGCGGGTCCTCACCGACGCCGAGACCGAACAGGTCGTTGAGCACGTACTCGAGGGCACCCATGATCGAAAGATCGCCGAACAGGACGAGCACGTTCGTCACGAAAAAGAATCCCAGCGCACCACCCATCGCCCGCGATCGGGACGCCGTCGCCGCGGAAATCGCGATCGCGACGGCGACGTAGGCCAGGGCATACAGGATCGTGAGGGCGGCGACGCCGAGGAAGACCTGAGCGGGGAACTCATCGAACCACGCCACGGAGAGCGCGGCGGCGACGACGAACGCGAGGACGAGCGATGCCGTGACGATCGTCGCCCGCGAAACGTACTTCCCGAGGACGACGTCGCGCCTGCTGATCGGCGTCGACAGCAGGAACTTGATGCTGCCGGATTCGCGTTCGCCCGCGATCGAGAGGTAGGCGGCGACCAGTGCGACCGCGGGGACGAACATCGCCCCGACGAACACCAGGTCGAACAGCGCCGAGTAGACGGTCGGCCACTCGTCGAAGCCGCCGAACTCCCTGGCCTGGTAGACGAACAGCGCCGTCAAGAACGTGTAGAGTCCGCCGACGAACCAGACGATTTTCGCCCGACGAACGTCGAGGATATCCTTCGCGATGACGGTTCTGGTACTCATCGATCCACCTCCGTCGTGGCCGTGGCCTGTTCGGCGGCTGCGGACTTGCTCGTGACTCCGGCGACTCCCGCGTCCCCGTCGCGCCCGTTGTCAGTGTAGGTGTTGAAGAGCTGCTCGAGCGACGTATCCGCCGAGAGCACGTCGACCACCTCCGCTCGATCGTCGAGGTGTCTGATCGCGTCGATCTTCCGCGTCGAATCCGAGACCGTCGCCCGGACGGTCGTCTCGTCGACCTCGACCGCGCTGACACAGTCGAGCGCGTCGAGTTCGAGGGCCTCGGGGACCGAATCGAGTTCGACCGCGACCGACGCGTCCAAGTCGAGGGTTTCTCGCAGGTCGTCGATCGCGCCGGTGGCGACGAGTCCCCCCTGGTTCATGATGCCCAGTCGATCGGCAACGGCCTCGACTTCGCCCAGAATGTGACTCGAGAAGAAGACGGTCGTGCCACGATCGGCTTCCTCGCGGATGACCGCGCGGAGTTCCTGCATTCCGGCGGGATCGAGTCCGGACGACGGCTCGTCGAGAATGAGGAGGTCGGGATCACCGAGCATGGCCATCCCGAAGGCGAGTCGCTGGGACATTCCTTTCGAGTAGCTCCCGACCTGCCGGTCCGCCTCCGTGGGGGAGAGTCCCACGCGTTCGAGTGTCCCGTCGACATCGCCGTCGATGGTCTTGGCCCGTTCGATCCACTCGAGGTGTTCGCGTCCGGTCAGGCGTTCGTAGAGAGTCGCACCTTCCGGCAGGATGCCGATCCGCCGGCGGATCTCGTCGGCCTCCTCTCTGGTGTCGTGACCGAGCACGCGAGCGGAGCCACTCGTCGGACGCACGAAGTCCAGCAACATATTGATCGTGGTCGATTTCCCGGCCCCGTTCGGTCCCAGAAAGCCGAATACTTCGCCCGTCTCGACGGTGAGATCGAGGTCCGAGACGGCGAGGATGTCTCCACCGAAACGTTTCGTCAACGCGGTCGTTTCGATCGCGGCCATACACGGTCATCCCAGACCGACTCGGGTATACCTTCCCAGCAGTTTCTACCTGTGAATGTGCCGACACCACTCTTCCGTCTCTCAACAGGGGTCGTCGGACCACCGAACGACCCGACCAGTCGCACGGATCTGTACGAGTCACTCGCTCCGACGGTATCGGCCCGCAACCCGACTCAGACGTGTTCGTCGAGGAAATCAGCGATCCCGGAGTAGGCCTCGATGCGGTTTTCGAGTTTCGAGAAGCCGTGACCTTCGTCCTCGAATATCAGTTTGCGCACCGGAACGCCCTGTTTTTCGGCCTTCTCTGCGATCTGTTCGGCCTCCCCGACCGGAACGCGCGGGTCGTTTTCGCCGTGGAGGACGAACAGCGGGGTCTCGATTCGATCGACGTTGTTGATCGGTGAAATTTCTTCCAAGAACTCCCGGTCGTCCGCGAGACTCCCGTACTCGGCCTCGCGAAGTTTCCGACGCCACTCGCCCGTGTTCTCGAGGAAGGTGACGAAGTTCGCGATGCCGACGACGTCGACGCCGGCCGCCCACAGGTCTGGGTACTCGGTGAGCGCGGCCAGTACCATGAATCCGCCGTAGGAGCCGCCCATGGCGGCGATTCGATCGGGATCGATCGCCGGATGATCCTGCAGCCACTCGACGCAGGCCTCGATGTCAGCGACCGAGTCCATTCGCTTTTCGACGTCGTCGAGCGCGGCGTACTCCGCGCCGTAGCCCGCCGAGCCACGGACGTTCGGCTCGAAGTAGGCGTAACCCCGATCGAGAAAGTACTGTTTGACGCTCGAGAACGAGGGGCGGCGCTGACTCTCGGGACCGCCGTGGATGTCGACGATGACCGGAGTCTCTCCCTGCGTACGATCGTCTGGAAGGCTCAGAAAACCGGGAACCGCCAACTCGTCGACGCTCTCGACGTGAACGAGGTCGGACTCGTCGAACGAGTCTCGTGGGATGCCCGCCGTGGGAGCCCTGGTCCATCGCTCCGCATCGCCGCTCTCGATCTCGACGACGAAGACGTTCGTGTTGACCGCATCACCCGACGTCGAAAGCGCGAACCGCTCCCCGTCGGGACCGAAACTCACGCCGCCGGCGACGCCGCCGGGCAGGTCGGGTTCGGGGAAGGTCTCGAAGGCGGTCGGATCCTCGGGGTCGAACGCGCCGACGGTCAACTCGGTGTAGCCCTCGACGTTACGCGAGTAGACGAACCGGCCGGTTTCGTCGTCCAGCGCGATGCCGTCGACGTTCCACCCGTCTCCGTCGACCACCCGCTCGAGTTCGTGCGTCTCGAGGTCGAGATAGGCCAAATAAAGCGTGTCGGCGTCGCCCTCGTCGGTAACGAGGTAGATCCCCTCGCTTTCGTCCCCGTCGGCGTGGGCCGCGGGTGCCCAACTCGCGTTTCCGTAGCGGACGTCGCCCTCGTGGGGCGTCAGATGTTCGAGATCCGGGTCGTCGGTCTCGAGATCGAGCACGTAGAGGTCCTGGTCGAAGTTGGAGTACGCCTGTGAGACCAACAGTCGGGAGTCGTCGGGACTCCACCCCGACAGCGAGAGCCAGCCGTCGCCCTCGTAGACGAGCGTCGCCTCGTCTCCCCGCTCGTCCCGGTGCTGGACGTAGACGTCGAAGACGGACTCGTCTCGCCGGTTCGATGCGAAGGCGAACCGATCGCCGTCGTGGCTCCACCCGCCCCAGCGGTGTTTCGCGCGAGCGATGCGAGCGCGAGGCTCGTTGTGGCTCCCGGAGCCACGACGGAGTTTCGCCTCGGGCATCGCGGTCAGGTTCTCGATGACGCCGGTTTCGGCGTTCAGGCGAAACAGCTGTGCCCGCTCGTTTCCACCCTCGTCCATCCCGAAGATCAGTTCGGGCCGCTCGGGCGACCACGAGGCGAACGTGACTCGCTCGTCGTAGAAGGTTCGCTGCTCGGGCCACTCGCGGGGCCCCGTAATCGTCCACACCTGGGGCGTCCCCGTCGTGTTCATCAGAAACGAGAGTCGATCGCCGTCGGGACCGAACGACGCGCCGTAGGCGCTCCGAATGTTGAGATACCGCTCGATATCGTACCTGCCCATACCACCGCCTACGGATCGGGACCGGTAGTCGTTTGCGTTGTCGCGTCGGATCGCTTTCGCTCTTCGCCCCGGTTCCCGACGCACGACGGACCGGAGTGACTGGCGGCCCGCGTACGCCGAGTAGCCCGCGCTTACAGTGGCCCTCGACTCCAGTACGATCGCGAACCGATCGATGTCGATCCCATCGCGCCCGCTCGGGGTCGGGAACGGTCGTCGATCGGCCCGGCCGTGTTCGGTGTGCGTAACAAAGCGCGAGGGCCCGCCTGATTCGGATATCCATGCGCACCGACGGGACGGGGGGGACGGAGGATGCGACACCGGAGGCTGACGACGCGTCGGGACTCGTCGTCCTCGTGACGGCGCTGATCGTCCTCGCAGCCTTTGGCGCGACCGTCGCGGCCGTGAGTCCGGGATTTCTCGGCGGCGACGGCTCGTCGTCCACACCCGACCCCGCGCCGGCGTCCGAATCGATCGACGAGAACCAGCAGGACGACGCGATCGAGGGCGGAGCGGACGATACTGAACCGAGCGGGTCGGACGACGGTGTCGAAGAGAGCGCGTCGGACGACGATGAAGCGGATGGCGGTGATGATGCGCAGGACGCAGACGACGATGAGTTTGCGGAAGATGACGAGGCCGGGGAGAATGAGGGTGATGACGAGGACGACGAGGACGGAGACGAAGCCGATGATGACGACGACGGGGACGAAGCTGATGACGACGCCGATGAGGGCGAAGCTGACGGTGAAGACGAAGCTGATGAGGACGAAGCTGACGGTGAAGACGAAGCTGATGAGGACGACGACGGCGGGGACGAAGCCGATGACGACGACGGGGACGAAGCTGATGAGGACGACGACGGCGGGGACGAAGCCGATGACGACGACGGGGACGAAGCTGATGACGACGCCGATGAGGACGACGACGGCGGGGACGAAGCCGATGACGACGCCGATGAGGACGACGACAGCGGACTGTTAGAGTGGATCGGCTCGTTCTTCGACGGACTCGTTCCCACAGACGAGGACTGACGGATACGAGGGCACAGGAGACGAGAGCGCACACACGGCGCGATCGAATCACTGCCGGGACGACTCGCGATCGAGTCCGGGGTTCGGTAGCGTTCCATCCGGTCGCGCCGAAGAGACGATCGACCTGTCCCATCCCGGGCTGTGGCCAGAGCGAAGTCGGGAACTGGCCGAAAGAAGTGATTTTTTATCCCCCCACTACGTGCCGACGGCATATGCGCGTCGCATTCGTCTCGGTTGAAACCGTCTTTCATCGCGACACCGAGACGAACCAGCGATTCCAGTCGATTCTCGAGTTGCTCGCAGACCAGGACCACGACGTGCACCTGTTCTGTGCGCAGTTCTGGGCCGGCGAGGAGAGTCGACTCGAACGAAACGGAATCACCTACCACGGCGTCTCGGTTGGACCCGAGGCACGAACCTCGTTTCTGGTGCGACTGCCGTTCGTCCTCGCAGCCGCGCGGCCGGATATTGTCCACGTGGCCGCGAACCCACCGTCACAGGTCCTCGCTGCCAACTGGGGTGCCACGTTCGCCCGCGTCCCCCTGCTCGTCGAGTGGTACGGCGACGAGGGCGTCAACGACGATCGGTGGACTCGGCTGGCGGCCGGCCGTCCGGACTGGATCGTCACGCCGTCGGAACTCGTCGGCACGTGGGTCAGGGAGCGCGGGGCCGACGGCGCGATCGTCGACGCGATTCCGAACCCGATCGACTGCGATCGGATTCGGGCGGTCGAGCCGGACGATCGCACGGACGTGGTCTACGCCCGTCGACTCGACGACGGGGCCAACCTCGAGAGTCTCCTGCTCGCGCTTGCTGAACTTCGCGATCGAAACTGGTCGGCGACGGTGATCGGCGACGGGCCGGAGCGTGAGACCTACGAACGGCTCGCGAGCGACCTCCGAATCGACGATCGCCTCTCGTTTCTGGGCGACTGCTCGCTCGACGAGCGGATCGCGGCCTACCGCGGGGCCCACGTCTTCGCCCAGACGGCCGAACGCTGTGTCTTCCCGACGGAGATGCTCTGGGGGGTCGCCTCGGGCTGTGTCGCTATCGCGGAGTATCACACCGACTCCAGCGCTCACGAACTCGTCGAAGGGTGGGATCGGGGCTTTCGGACCACCAGCGAGGAAGAACTCGTCGACGCCATCCTGGCCGCCGGCGACCTCGAACACCGGGACTACGACGATCGGTTCGCCGGCTACGACAGGGACGCCGTCGCCGAGCGGTATCTAGAGCGGTATCGGACCCTGCGGGAGGATCGCGGCCTGTTGTGAGGCGGTCGGCCGAAGCGAATCGTCGTTGATCTCGATCGGCAGCCATCCGGTGATCGAGGGCCAGACCACGACCGGTAGGACGGCGATCGACCGACAGTATATGTCGATTCGCTCACAACAGGTGGAACGACCATGCACGAGGACTGTGCGTTCTGCCGAATCGCCGCCGGCGAGACCGCCGCGGCGCGCGTCTACGAGGACGATCGAACTCTCGCGTTTCTCGATCGACGACCGGCCACGACGGGCCACACGCTGATCGTTCCGAAGCGACACGAAACGGAGCTGTTCGAACTGGACGAACGGACGACGACTGCGGTGTTTCAGACGGCGCGAACGGTCAGGGCGGCGATCGACGAGGCGCTAGATCCGGTCGGCGTCAGCCTGTTCTATACGAGCGGACCGCTCGTCGGGACCGTCGAACACGCCCACGTTCACCTCGTCCCGCGTTACGAGGACGACGACGTGGCACTCTCGCTGGCCCGCAGTCGGCTCGACAACGCCGCGGCCGATCGGCTCGTGAGCGCGATTCGGGACGCGCTGTCGGGGGAACGCTGAGCGACCGGGAACGCTGAGCGGCCGGCCTACAGATCGAACTTCGCGGCCGCCGACTCCATGTCCTTGTCGCCCCGGCCCGACAGGTTCACCAGAATGGTTTCGTGCTCGCCGTCCTCTGCGAGCTGGATCGCGCGAGCGATCGCGTGGCTCGATTCGAGCGCCGGGATGATTCCCTCGGTTTCGCTCAGTTCCCTGAAGGCGGCGAGGGCCGCTTCGTCGGTGACGCCCGTGTACTCACAGCGACCGACGGCCCGGAACATGGCGTGTTCGGGACCGACACCGGGGTAGTCGAGACCGGCAGAGACCGAGTGAACCTCGACGTCCTCGTCGATCACGCGGGTTTTCATCCCGTGGATCACGTCGTCGGTTCCCTTCGCCAGCGGCGCGGCGTGTTTCGTCGAGTCCGCGCCCTCGCCGCCGCCTTCGGCCCCGTAGAAGTCGACCGAGTCGTCTCGAAACGCGTGGAAGAGTCCGATCGCGTTCGAGCCGCCGCCGACGCAGGCGACGGCCGCGTCGGGGAGACCGCCCGTTCGAGCCTGGAATTGCTCGCGTGCTTCCTCCCCGATGACGCTCTGGAAGTCTCGAACCATCCGCGGGAACGGGTCGGGACCGACGACGCTTCCCACGAGATAGTGGGTGTCGTCGACGTTCTGGGCGAAATCCTCGAGCGCGGCGTCGACGGCGTCGGCAAGTCCTTCCCCGCCGCGGGTAACCTCGTTGACCTCGGCACCCATCAGGCGCATCCGGAAGACGTTCATCTCCTGGCGCTTTACGTCCTTTTTTCCCATGTAGATCTCCGTCTCGAGACCCATGAGCGCGCCGACCATCGCGGTCGCGACGCCGTGCTGGCCGGCCCCGGTTTCGGCGATCAGCCGATCGCGTCCCGCCCGCTTTGCGAGCAGCGCCTGGCCGAGACAGTTGTTGATCTTGTGTGCGCCGCCGTGAAGCAGGTCTTCGCGTTTGAGGTAGATATCCGCACCGTACCGATCGCTCAGGTTTTTCGCGTGGTACAGCGGCGTCGATCGACCGGCGAACGTCTCGAGCAGGTCGCGAAACTCGGTCTGAAACGATTCCGTCGTCGCGACCTCGTCGTAGGCGGCCGCGAGCTGGTCGAGTGGCTCTTCGAGCGGGTCCGGAACGTATCGCCCGCCGTATCCTTCGAACTCTCCGTCGGACATACCCGGCAACTCTTGCAGCCACCGTAATAGGTTCTCGCATCTCTCTCGACCGACCGTTCGCAGGTTTGACGCCGCGGTCCGCTCACTCCCGTGATGTCCGTCAATCCGACTCCGAGCGGGAGACGGTCGAGCGGGTGCCGCCCTGTGATCGGGCTGTGCCGGTCATTCGCACTCTCGTTTTCGACCCGCCTCGAGCAGTGAGCGGCGGCTGACCGCTGTCAGGAGACGTCACCGCGAGAGCGTCGTTTTCCCGCTCCCGCAGTTCGGACACCGGGTGAATTCGTAAGTCCCGTACTCGTTCTCGCGCTCGTCGACGAACGACCGTTCGCAGTCGTGGCAGTGGTACTCGATCATCGATCGACGCTCCCCAGTACCATGTACTTCGTGGATTTTGTTCGGGCGGATCACGAACGCCGGCCCGTTTTCGTGGTCGTCCCGACCGATCGCGTACTCCGCCAGCAGCGATCCGAGGGCCGTTTCGTCGATCCCGTCTTCAGGCTCCGAATCACGTCGCTCCCGCCGTCGTTTCGGGTGCGCCCCCCTCCGGAATCGGGACCGTTACCCGCGAACCGGTTTCAGACGAGTCGATTTCGACGCGTCCGCCGAGCGATTGTGTCCCCCAGATAATCACCCACAGTCCGAGGCTGCTCGCGTGTTTCAGGTCCGTCTCGACGCCGTTCGCGATCGGGTCCAGTTCCATCTGTGGGATGCCGGAGCCGTCGTCTTCGACGCTGATTCTGACGGTGTCTCCCTCCCGCGTCACGTCGACGGTCACCGTCGGGTCCTCACCGGCGTGGACGATCGCGTTCTCGATGATCTCGGTGATCACGAGACTGAGCACCTGGGGATCGGTCCGGAGTTCGTCGGGATCGACGGACGCGACGATCGTCGAATCCGGATACGCCTCGGCAAACGACGAGACGATTCCGCCGAGAAACTCCGAGAGATCGATCGATTCGACCTCGATCGACTCGGTAAAGACATCCTCGATCGCGAGGGCTTTCTCGCTCATCCGGGTCATCTCCTCGGCCGTCTGGATGATCTCTCCACCGAGGGCCGTGAGGTCCTCATCGTCCGATTCCGCCAGTTCGGTCGCCAGTCCGGCGACCAGCGTCATGTCGTTACGAACGTTGTGTCGGAGGATGCGATTTAACACCTGTAGCCGCTGTTGTCGCTGTGCGAGTTGGGTCACGTTCCGGATCACGATCGCGCGACCGATCGACGCGCCGCGCCAGTTTTCGATGCTCGAGGTGCTCGCCTGGTAGGAGCGTCCCTGCTGGCGAAACCGCGTCGGTAGCTCCGTGACGGAGTCGACGTCCATCCGATCGAGTACCGAGTCGACCGGAGCGCCGACGATCTCATCGGTTTCGAAACAGTTTCGGGCCGGCGGATTCGCCCGGACGACCGTTCCGCCGCCGTTACAGACGAGGACGCCCTCGTCGAGTTGGTCGAACACCGATCGCTCGCCGATCCGTGCGACTGCCGGAACGCGGTGGAAAAACTGCTGACGGAAGACGGCGTACCCCCAGCACAGCGATTGGCCGCCCAGTGCGACCTGCGTGAGGGGATATCCCTGAAACGGGACGCCGACGATCACGAGCGCGCTGGCGACGACCGTTACCAGAGTGCCGACGACGAGTGCGACCGCCTGGCTAATGAACAACGAGTTCCCGCTTCGAACCGTCTGCAAGACCGCCGCAAACCCGACGAAAAACACGAGGTAGACGTACACCCCCAGTAGCCCGCCGATCGGTCCGATCGTGGCCTGGACGACGGTACCGGCAGCGCTCACTTCCTGGGTCGCCTCCGCGATAAACGGCGTCCACGTCGGCACGAGCGCGTAGAGGGCGCTGCCGAAAAGAAGCGGAAGCGCAGCGAGTGCGAACCGTCGGGAGTACAACACACTGCCGTACCCGGTATACTCCAGAATGAACCCGAGCCAGACGACGATCACGAGCAGGCTGAGGCCGGTGGTCACTCCCCAGAGTGAAAGCCGCAGCGACCCGGGTGGGAACTGAAGCCCGAGTACGGTCAGCCCCACCCACCCGGCTGCGGCCACCTGCAACACACCGAACACCCTCGCACCGGGAGCGGCCCGGTTTTGCCAGGCGATAGCCGCGAGCCCGAGCAGGAGCCCGACGTTTGCGAGCAATAGCGTCTCGGTTAATGTCGGAACCACTAGTGGTTGATCACTGTCCGGCACGATTTAGTGTTATTGCCGAAATCAGCGTTCGATTCGAACCGCCGGTTCGGTGTCTAGAACACTAACGCGGAGATCGACACCGTTTCCGCGGACGATTCGCAACGCTCACCTGTGGTCGATTGTTTCGGTCGTCTCTCCTCGCCGCTCGCCCGCCTCACTCGTCCCACACGAACTCGTCCGGGTCCCGTGTGGCGAGGGCCGTCCGCACGGCCGCCGCGTTTTCGGGGATATCGTGAACCCGGATCACGTCGGCCCCACGATCTGCCGCGAGCGCGGTCGCCGCAACCGTCGGCTCGAGCCGGTCGTCGGCCCCGCGGCCAACGTGGTCGAACATGGATTTGTGGGAGTGGCCGACGAGAACGGGACAGCCCAGCGCGCTAAATTCGTCGATCCTGCCCAGCAGTTCGAAACTCTCCCGGGCGGACTTGCCGAAGCCGATACCGGGATCGACGACGATCGACTCCCGATCGACGCCCGCCTTCTCCGCGAGCAGGATTCGTTCGGACAGCTGGTCGATCACGTCCTCGACGACGTCGTCGTAGGTCACCTCGCGATCCGGAACGACGGGGGCGTCGATGCTGTGCATCAGGATCAGGCCGGCGTCGTGGTTGGCGACGACGAACCGCATCTCGGGGTCTTCGAGCCCCGAGACGTCGTTGACCACGTCCGCGCCAGCCTCGAGTGCGGCCTCAGCGACGGCAGCCTTTCGCGTGTCGATCGATACCGTCACGTCGAGGGACGAGATCCGCTCGATCACTGGGACGACTCGATCGATCTCGGTCTCGATCGAGACGGGGTCCGCGCCGGGTCGCGTCGACTCCCCGCCCACGTCGAGGACAGCCGCGCCGGCCTCGACCATCGCCTCGGCGCGAGAGACGGCGTCCTCGAGTGCGTCGTACTCTCCGCCGTCGTGGAAACTGTCGGGCGTGACGTTCAGAATGCCCATCACGGCCGTTCGATCGTGCCACGGGTACTGGGTGGGCGTCTTCTCGCCCGCGCTGACGTTCGGGCCAATATCGAGCGTCTCCCGTAGCTCCCGTCCGATTTCGGGGAGACCGTACGCCTGTCCGTCGAGTTTTTCGGTGAGGCGTTTGAATTGCGCGAGCGTCCCCATCAACACGGCGTCGACGCGCTCGTCGTCGCGGGCCAGCCCGGAAACGGCACACTCGCCGCCGAGACTCAGCAGTTCCTGTTTCAGGTAGCTCGCCTGTCGGTACTGCAGACTCGTCTTGACGACCCGATGGACGGCTTTTCCGCGCATCCGGAAGACGCCGGCGTCAGTGACGTTCGCCCCCTCCAGTACGTCGCCAGCCGCGTCGAGATCGTGAATCCGCTTCGGAATCTGTGTGCTCGTCCACCGCGATCGGGATTCAGCGACGGCGAACAGCGATCCCGTAACCAGCACGCAGTCTTCCGGATCGCTCTCGTCGAGCGCCGTCGCCACCGCGTCCTGTACCGCCGCGTCCGTTGTGACGTGATCGACGCCCGCCCGCTCGAATACCTCTGCGAGGACGTCTCGATCCTCGGCACGATCGAGGGCAGGCTCGGTCGCGATCGCTCGATCGACCGGCGGCAACGCCGCGACCATCTCCCGGTGGGCCTTGTCGTGCATCGCGCCGAAGACGACGGTGAGTCGATCGTACTCGTACCCGTCGAGCGTCTCCGCGAGCGTTTTGCAAGCACCGGGGTTGTGTGCCCCGTCTAAGACCACCAGCGGGTCGGTGTCGATCACCTCGAAGCGTCCCGGCCAGTGAGCGTTTCGCAGCCCCCGCCGGAGGTCCTCGATCGACACGTCGGCCACCTGTCGGGCGAGGACGGCCGCGATGCCGGCGTTTTCGGCCTGGTGGCTCCCCGGCAACGGAATCCGGGTCTGACACGACCAGTTGCCCGCGTCGATCGAGACGGCGGCTTCGGTGTGGTTCGTCCGCCCGCCGTAGGCGACGCGGACATCCGCTGTCGACTCCGTACCGACGGTCACGACGTCGCCGGCCACGTCGCGGATCGCCTCGAGCGGACCGTCCGTGACCCCCGTCACCAGCGGCGTGTCGTCCGCGTCGGGTGCGACCTGTGCTTTATCCCGGGCGATCTCGGCTTCGGTGTCTCCGAGGATGCCCGTGTGCTCGAGCGTGACGCTCGTGACCGCGCTGGCGATCGGATCGACGACGCTCGTGGCGTCGAAGCGTCCCCCGATGCCGACTTCGAGGACGGCGACGTCGACGTCCTGCCGGCCGAAGTGCCACAGCGCCATCGCCGTCATCGCCTCGAAAAAGGTCGGGGACTCCCCGTCGGCCCCGCGATCGGTAACGTACTCCCGACTGTGCTCGACGTATTCGCAGACGGCCGACCGAGGGATCTTCCGGCCGTCGATTCGGATCCGCTCCCGGAGGTCTTCCAGATGCGGCGAGGTGTAGAGGCCGACCGAGAGTCCCGCTTCCCGCAGCGTCCGCTCGACCATCCGCGCCGTGCTCCCTTTCCCGTTCGAGCCGGCGATCTGGACGCAGTCGATCGATTCGTGAGGGGTTCCGAGGTGGGAGAGCAACCTCGCGGTCGACTCCGTCCCCGGCTTCGGACGAAACCGCCGCAGACCGAATAAGAAGTCCGCCGCCTCGTGGTACTCCATACTCGAAAAACAGCGTCTTCCCGCTTTAGGGTGTCGAACTCAGGGCCCGGTGTGGGAATCGACCCGTCCGGGCGGAGGTCCGACGGCGGCGGGTCGTCACCGCAGCACCGATCGCTCGTCGTAGCGCAGTTATTCGGCTTTCGGCTGGCCCCAGTACTCCTGGCGCTGTGGACGGTCGGTGACCGCCTGAACGTCGATGGGTTCGTCCTTGGCCGCTCTGGCCTCGAGAGCCGCCTTCGCGGACGTCTCCGTCGAGAAGTAGGTAACTTCCTCTTCGACGGCAACCTCGAGCAGGTCGCGATCGCGGGAGATGATTAGGTCCACTTCGCCCTCGCGGACGGCCTGGGTCAGGTCGACCGCCTCACAGAGGTCGTAGTACTCGGTGAAACCGGAGACGAGTTCCTCGCCGGCCTCGGTGTCGGGGTCGGGGAACTCGTCGGCCGAGAGGTCGACGACGATCGTTCCGTCCTCCGGGATCGGCTTCCCGACGGCGTCCTGTGCCTTGTCGTAGGCCTTGCCGAAGGTGTCGGCGGTACCCATGACCTCGCCCGTGGATTTCATCTCGGGACCGAGACGCGGATCGGAGCCGGGAAGGCGATCGAACGGGAGGACGACCTCCTTGATCGAGGTCTGGGAAGGAACCTGCTCTTCGATGTCGAGGTCGGCAAGCGACTCGCCGGCCATCACCGTCGCGGCGATCTTGGCGATCGGGACGCCGGTCGCCTTCGAGATGAACGGGACGGTGCGCGAGGAGCGCGGGTTCGCCTCGAGGACGTAGACTTTCGGTTCAGCGTCGGTGCTCGCGGTTTCACCGCTCGGGGATTCCGAGGCGCCTGGCGCCTCGCCGTCGATCCCCGTCACGGCTAGCTGAACGTTCAGCAGGCCGACGGTGTTCAGTTCGCGGGCGATCTCCTCAGCGACTTCGCGGACGCGGCGGTTGACGTCGCGGCCGAGCGATCGCGGCGGGATCATGCAGGCGGAGTCGCCCGAGTGAACCCCGGCGGCCTCGACGTGTTCCATGACGCCGCCGATCAGGATGTCTTCACCGTCGGAAACGGCGTCGACGTCGAGTTCGATCGCGTCCTCGAGAAAGTCGTCGACGAGGATCGGCTTGTCCGGACTGACGCGAACGGCCTCCTCGATGTAGGTCTCGAGTTCCGCGTCGTCGTAGACGACCTCCATCGCGCGGCCGCCGAGCACGTAGGAGGGGCGCACGAGGACGGGGTAGCCGATCTCGTGGGCGAGTTCGAGGGCCTCCTCCTTGGAGAAGGCAGTCCCACCCTCGGGCTGGGCGATGCCCAGTTCGTCCATCAGGGCGTTGAATCGATCGCGGTCCTCGGCCAGGTCCATCGCCTCGACGGAGGTTCCCATGACCGTACAGTCGAGGCCCCGGCGCTCGAGTTCGTCCTCGAGCGGTTCGCCGATGTTGACGGAGGTCTGGCCGCCAAACTGGACCATCACGCCGTCGGCACCGGTCGCCTCGGCCACGTCGGCGACCTCTTCTGCCGTGATCGGCTCGAAAAAGAGGCCGTCGGAGGTGTCGTAGTCCGTCGAGACGGTCTCGGGGTTGTTGTTGATGACGTGTGCCTCGATGCCCATGTCGCGCAGCGCCTGCACCGCGTGGACCGAACAGTAATCGAACTCGACGCCCTGTCCAATGCGGATCGGGCCGCCGCCGACGACGATCACGCTCTCGAGATCGCGATCGACTTCGAGTTCGCCCGCCGCGGCGTCACCGAGCAGCGGTCCGGACTCGAACTCGGATTTGCGTGCGGAGTAGTAGTACGGCGTCTCGGCCTCGAACTCGCCGGCACAGGTATCGACCTGCTTGTACGTGCGGCCGGGAACTTCCTGCTCGACCGCCCCAACGTCCGCACCGGCAGTGGCGGCGATCGTCGCGTTCGTGTGGCCGGCGATCGCGGCCTCGGTGAAGTTGCCGTTCTGGGCGGCCACGCTGGCGTCGGCGATGCGCTTGAAGCGCTCGACGTACCACTCGTAGATGTCCGTCAATTCGCAGATCTCGTCGACGGTGTAGCCGCGCTCGAACGCCTCGAACATGGCGTAGGGACGATCGGGCGACGGGCGGGCGAGGTACTGCGCCTCGAGTTCGTCGTCCGAAACGTCCGCCCAGTCGACGTCCGGGTCGTACTCGGACGATCGAAGGGCCTTGAGCAGGGATTCCTCGAAGGTGCGCCCGATCGCCATCGCCTCGCCGGTCGATTTCATCGCCGTCGTCAGCTCGAAGTCCACGTCGTCGAACTTGTCCTTGGGCCACCTCGGTACTTTGGTAACGACGTAGTCGATCGCGGGCTCGAACGCCGCCGTAGTCTCGCCGGTAATCTCGTTCGTGATCTCGTGGAGGCGCTTGCCCAGCGCGACTTTTGCGGTCACGCGGGCGATCGGATAGCCCGTCGCTTTGGAGGCCAGCGCCGAAGAGCGCGAGACGCGGGGGTTGACCTCGACGACCCTATACTCTCCTCCAGGAGTGCCGTCGTCGCGCCAGGCGAACTGGATGTTACAGCCGCCCTGAATGCCGAGTTCGCGGATGACGTCGAGCGCCGCGGTGCGCATCTCCTGGTGGCCCTCGTCGGGGACGACCTGCGAGGGCGTGACGACCGTCGACTCCCCGGTGTGGATGCCCATGGGGTCGATGTTCTCCATGTTACAGATGATGATACAGGAGTCGTCGGCGTCGCGCATGACCTCGTACTCGTACTCGACCCAGCCGGCGATCGATTCGGTGATCAGTACCTCGCTGTTGCGCGAGAGGCGAAGCCCCTTGCGGACGCGGGCGAGGAGTTCGTCCATCTCGTGGACGACGCCGGAGCCGCTCCCGCCGAGCGTGTACGTCGTGCGGGCGATCACCGGCAGGCCGCCGACCTCTTCGACGGCGGCCTCGACGCGCTCGCGGAGGTCTTCGTCGCTGATCTCGCTCGTCGACTCGCCCTCTTCGAGCGAGATGGTGGTCGATCGCGGCACGGGCTGACCGATCTTCTCCATGCGCTGGCGGAAGAGGTCGCGGTCTTCCGTCGCGTAGATGGTGTCAAGCGGCGTCCCCATGATCTCGACGTCGTACTCTTCGAGGACGCCTTCCTCGGCGAGTTCAGCTGTCACGTTCAGCCCGGTCTGGCCGCCCAGACCGGCGATAACGCCGTCGGGGTTCTCCTTGCGGATGATTTCTGCGATCGCTTCGGTCGTGATCGGTTCGATGTAGACCCGGTCGGCCATCTCCGGATCGGTCATGATCGTCGCGGGGTTCGAGTTGACGAGGACGACGCGTGCGCCTTCCTCCTGTAGTGCGCGACAGGCCTGTGCGCCGGAGTAGTCGAACTCCGCAGCCTGCCCGATCTGGATCGGGCCGCTCCCGATCAGCAAGATTGTGCGTCCGTCCCCTGTGACGTCCCCGCCCTGATCGTCTCCTGCGGTTTCCTCGCCGCGCTGATTTTCCGCGGCTTCCTCGCCGCGCTCGTTGTCCGTACTCATTGGTTCCTGTCCGTTGGGAGTTCGTACATCGTAATAAGCCCCACGATACAGTACGAATCTCGAAACGCCTTTTCGAAATTCGAATTCGGTGGCGATGACGACACAGCGGAGAGAGGTCAGACCGCGCACCGGGCGTCGCCAGTCTCGACTCTCCGCTCCGTCTCCACCCGTCAAACGGCCGAATCCCTTATCACGATCCTTCCGTTCTCTACTGGATAACGCCTCAATGGTCCGCTCTGGTTCTCACAGTACACACATTCCCGTCTCTATCCTCTATGCAGATCCCGACGACGACCGCCGCCGTCGGACCGCCGCGGCGATCGAGTCCGCGGATGTGACGCTCACCGTCGATACCGTAGCGTCCGCCGACGCGATTCGGACGCGACTCGCGGCGGTCGACTCCGAGTACGCCTGTATCGTCTCCGCGTACGAATTCGCGGACACGGACGGACTATCGCTGTTCGACTCGCTCGAGCGAGACGGCGTTGCAGTCCCGTTCGTGCTCTACCCGGCCGACGGGAGCGAACGAGTCGCGAGCGATGCCTTTGCGATTGGTGTGTCCGGATACGTTCCGAGGACCGAGACCGACGCGATCGATCCCTTGCTCGACCAGATCTGGTCTGCGATCGACGACGAGCGCCGTCTAACAGACCCCGTCGAGACGATTTACGAACTCGCCCTCGCGTTCGAGTCGTGTACAGCCATCGACGAGGCTTACGAGCACGCCGTCGAGACGATTGATCGGCTGTTTTCCGGCGAGGCAACCGCACTGTTCGTCGAACCGGACTCACCGTCGACGTCTCGCGCCTCGGCGGACCTGCGCGCGGTTGCCGTCGCCGGGAGAGACGGTGCGACGCGGTACGCCCGAGACGACGCCTGGGCGGGACTCGCCGCGCGGACCCACCGAACGGGCGAGAGTGCGATCGTCGATCCGTCGTCGGACGCCGACACTGATCTCGAAGTCGACGATGCAGCGCCGGCCGCGATCCGATCGGTGTTGAGCGTCCCGGCCGACGGCGTCGGCGTCTTTCAGACGGTTTCGACGGACGGCGACGCGTTCGACGAACACGACGTCGTGCTCGTCGAACTCATCGGCACGCACGTGGCGCTGGCGATCAACCGGCTTCAGTCACGACAGACGCTCCGACACGAACACGATCGGTTCGCCTCGCTGTTCGAGAGCGTCCCCGATCCGGTCGCGTACTGCGTTCACGACGGCGATTACCGTCGTATCGAAGACGTCAACCCGGGGTTCGAGGCGGTGTTCGGCTACGAGCGATCGACCCTCATCGGCAACGAACTCGAGAATCATATCGTCCCCGACGGTGCGGACCCGATCGACGTCCAGACACGAGCCGACGCGGACGGCGTCGTGACGACGACCGTCGAACGGCAGACGGCAGACGGGGTCCGCGAGTTCCTGTTTCGCGGGTTCACCGTCGAAATCGATGACACGATCCACGAGTACGATATCTACACGGATATCACGGCCCAAAAGCGCCGCGAGCGGGAACTCGAACAGTATCGAACCCTCGTCGAGACGGTCGGCGATCCGATGTACGTCCTCGATCGAGACGGTACCATCGAGATGATCAACGACGCGATGGCAGCGCAACTCGGTGCATCTCGGGACGACATTCTCGGAACTCACGCCACATCGTTTATTCCCGACGAAGACCTCGAAGAGGGAATGCAGCTGCTGTACGAACTCCTCGAGGCTGAGCGAAGCGGCGGAACGTTCGAGATGACCGTCGAACCGCTCGACGGCGACCCGTTCCTCGCAGAGGATAACATCGCCCCGCTGGTCGAGGACGGCGAACTGGTCGGCAGCGTCGGCGTGGTTCGAGACGTGACCGATCGAGCCGATCGCGAACGCCGGATTCGGAAACTCCACGACGGGACCCGACGGCTGATGGCCGCGGAGGCGGCCGACGAGGTGGCACAGGTCGCCTCCGAGATCGCACACGACGCGCTCGATCTGCGTCTCAACACCGTCTACCTGTACGACGACGCGGCGAACGAACTCGTCCCCGCGGCGGTGACCGACGAGGCGGCGGCCGCCTTCGAGGGCGTTCCCACGATCGAACCCGACGGCGGACTCGCCTGGGACGCCTACGATGCGGGATTGCCTCTCGCTCACGGCGACGTGCGCCACGCGGACAACGTTCGCAACCCCGAGACGGCAGTCCGGAGCGAAGCCCACATCCCGCTCGGAGAGGACGGCATCTTCATCGTTAGCTCGACCGAGCCGAACGATTTCGACGAGGAAGCGCTCACGCTCGCGAAGATCCTCGCTGCGAACGTCGAAGCCGCCCTCCAACGCGCCCACCGCGAGACCAAACTCGCCCGGCGGACGCGGGAACTCGAGCGTCAGAACGACCGCCTCGAACAGTTCGCAAGCACCGTCTCTCACGATCTGCGAAACCCCCTTGCACTCGCGAACGGCCATCTCGAGAGCCTCCGGGAGCACGTCTCGGACGGACGCGACCACGTCCGTGAAATCGAGTGGGCGCTCGATCGAATGGACGACCTCATCGAGGACGTACTCGTCCTCGCCCGAAGCGGCAAGCGCCTGACCGAGACCGAACCGATCGATCTCGCGGCCGTTGTCGAGCAGGCCCACCGTACCGTCGATCCGGAACTCGACGTGGCCGTCGACGGCGACCTCCCGACGGTCGACGCCGACGAGAACCGACTGCTCGTCTGTTTCGAGAACCTCTTTCGGAACGCCCGCGAGCACGTCGGGCCGGACGTGACAGTTCGGGTTCGGTCAACGGATGGCGGGTTCGCGATCACCGACGACGGCCCCGGAATCCCCGCCCCGGACCGTGCGGACGTCTTCGAGTCGGGCTACACGACGGCCGGCGACGGCACCGGACTCGGGCTGGCGATCGTTTCGGAGGTCATCGAAGCCCACGGCTGGTCGATCGATATCGGTGAAAGCGACGCCGGCGGCGTCCGGTTCGACGTGTCGCTCGATTCGGATCGGGGCTCGATCGTCGGCTGAGTCTGTCGGTAGCTGCGTTCTCCTCCCTGCTCGAGAAACGAGACGGAGGTGGCCAGTACCGAGAATCGAGATGGAGATGGTCGGTATCGAGAACTGAGACAGTGTCGCTCCTCCCTTTCGACAGCGAGAGAGTCCCGTCGTTCACGGCGTCCTCAGAAATCAGAGATTTCTGATGGGCTTCACAAACCTTCGGTTTGCTCAACAGGCGTGAATCGCGTGCGCTCCGTTATTGTCTCACCATATCAACAAGTCAAGAGTGTCCACAATGCGGGTCGACAGACCGGACGACTCGGTATCAGGATACACTCACCTGTCCGTGTGGGTTTGACGGCCACGCCGATCTTATGGCATCAGAAACGTTCTTGAAGCGGCACACAGAGAAGGCAGTCAGGCCGATGGCACGGCCCGTGCGGTTCGAGTGGGACGACCACAACTGGTCGGAGCCACCACGCTCTTATCGTCCCAAAGAACAGCGCACAGACCCGAGTACCGTCCACCGTGACGGGAATGTTGCCTCCGTGGATTCTCAGGCAACCTGAGACTCCCACGCCGGAGAGGAAACCCCGTCGTTTGGCTCTGGTGAATCGCTGTAAGACGACGGGATAGGTCGTCAAATCAAAGGAAGTGAAGCGGGAAATCGGCGATGCCTATGTCGAAGATCTCCCGCTTCACGAGCAAGGCGGTCACGTTAGCTAAAAATGCTGTTGGTGGCCGAGGCGAAGCCGCCGCCCCCGAAGGGGGTGGGGGCTTCGCCGACTACGCCGTTGTTTCGCTCCACTGTCTCCGGATTTACCTAGAGAAATCCTACCGCGAGGCGCTTGATCTGCTGAGTGAGATGCCACAAATAGTGGCCGAGATCGGGCTTGATCCGGGCGATCTCCCTGATCACTCAACTTTGGTAAAGGCGTTTGATAGGTTCGAGATGAAAGTTTGGCGGGTGCTGCTGCGGCTGTCGGCGCAGCT
Source organism: Halosolutus sp. DAT137 (assembly GCF_059736405.1). Classification (NCBI taxonomy): domain Archaea; kingdom Methanobacteriati; phylum Methanobacteriota; class Halobacteria; order Halobacteriales; family Natrialbaceae; genus Halosolutus; species Halosolutus sp. DAT137. The sequence goes on from NZ_JCAQID010000007.1 coordinate 130,319, forward strand.
GCGCGACACCGCCGATCACGCTGCGATGGACGCGACGTTTTTCGACCGCGAAACCGCCAGCAAGCACTACTGCCGCCGGACGAACTATCGCGTTCAAACGCTGAAAACGACCGCGCTCGTCGATACAAAAACGCAAGCTGTGCTTGACGTTCACTGCACGACCGAGAAACGGCACGACACGCAGATCGGCTGGCAACTCGCCCTCCGCAACGCGGGCGAGATTGCCAGCCTCGCCGCCGACAAAGGCTACGACTGGCAACGATTACGCGAGAAATTGCGCGAAGAGGACGTGAGACCGCTGATTAAGCACCGCGAGTTTCGACCCATCGATTGCGCGCATAATGCGCGCATCGATGGGTCTCTATACGGCCAAAGAGCACTGTCTGAGACCGTCTTCTCCACAATCAAGCGCACGCTCGGCCACGCGGTGCGTGCCCGAGCGTGGTACCTCGAATTTCGTGAGATCGTTTTGATGTGTGCGGTCTACAACATCAAGCGAGCCGTGAAACAGTGAAATCAAACGCCTTCTGGCGATTCACCAAAGCCCGTCGTTTACCACGGAGAGGATGTCATAGCGCTCGATCGTGTTCGTGCTCGAAATCCCGCTGGCGTCGGTACTGTTCGACGAACTCGCTGATGTCGAATTCGAGCATCTGTGACTCGAACTCGGTGACGGAGGTCTCGTCCTCGGCGTGACTGATCGCGTGTTCCATCAGTTCGACGATAAGTTCGACGACGACCTCGTGCAGTCGGCGCGAATCGAAGTCGGAAACCCACAGCAGCGTGTAGCCGACGGCCCCGTCTTCGGCGGCGTCGTGGACGACGAGTTTCTCGGGGAACTCCTCCATCGTGACGCCCATGAGGTGGGGCGTCCCGAACTCTTCGAACTCGTCGGCGGTGTCGATCGTCTCCCGGAGAATCTCGACGAGCGATTCCGGGAAGAACCGCGAGGGTGGGTGGACGTCGGTGACGACAGCGTGACGCTCGCCACACGGACACCGATACTCGCGCATCCCGAGGTCGATCGCGTGCGGGTCGAGGACCTCTCCACAGGGCAACTCCAGGCGGTCGTCTCGGGGACCCGGTACGCGGGGTTTTGCCATTATTCGTGGTTCGGCCGGGCCGGGCATAAGGCCGACGACTCACAGCGTCGCCGCGAGACTGTACATCTCGCCGACCGACTCCTCCCCGATCGTCGCGGCCAGACGCTCTGCGTGATCAACCAGCGGATCCGCGAGGTCCGGCGGCAGTGTGGCCGCGCTCGATCGCGTTGCGGCGAGGTGCGCCTGAAGATGGGACTCGGTCCAGGGAACCGGCTCGAGCAGTGTCCGCCGACGATCGATCGTCCAGCCGAATCCGGTGAATAGCCGCTCGAGCAGGTCCGCGGGGTAGAACGATAGCGCCGGTTGGCCCGTAGATAGCTCTGCGGCCGCGTTCTCTACGGCGAACAGATCGCGAACGGCGGCGTCCTCGGGTAGCGGCTCGTAGTCATCGACGACGAGGTGCGCACCGGGACGGGCTACTCGGGTTAGTTCGCCGGCGATCGCAGCCAGCGCCGCAGGTGGAACGACGTTGAATAGCGCGTGGGCGACGACGACGTCGATCGAGTTGGCCGGCAGCGGCGTAGTTCGGAGGTCGGCTTCGAGTACGGCGAGACGGTCCGCCGTGCCGGGTTCGGTTAGCGTTTCGTTGTCGAATCGTCGTCTGCCCTCAGCGAGTCGTGGCGTGTTTTCGCTGAACCGATCGCGAACGCGCCGGTTAGCCGTCCGCGCGTGCTCGCGATCGTTCGTCACGGCGTACACGCAACTTGCCCCGTTAGCAAGGAGCCCCGCCGTCGTGTTTCCGGGGCCACAGCCGGCATCCAGACAGATCGCGTTCTCGATCGGTCGGTCCTCGATCGCTGTCGTCACCGTTGCCGGAACGTCCATCCCGGTTCCGGTCAGTGGTGAAGCTGCTCGGGGACGGGACTCTCGTCGTGGCGGACCCGTTCGACGAGCGATCGCTGCGCGCCTTCATCCATGCCGTCGTACCGTCGCGCCGCGTCGAGGGCCATGGCGACCAGTTTCGGATCTCCCGGCGTGACGACGGTTGTCAATCCCTGTGCAGCCGCGAAGTCGAACCGCTCGTCGATCGCGGCCTGAGTGTCGACCGGCTCGTACCAGTTGGCGTACGGACGGTCCGCTTCGGGTAACTCGTCTGTCGAGGGCCACGAGCCGTTCGCGAAGGCTTTGATGCCGATCGTTCCGATGTTTTCCTCGTTCGCACGCTCGAGAACGGCCTCGTAGTCGTGGTCTGCGTCGTCCTTTCCGACGACGACCGGGTTCAGCGGGAACATCACCGTCGACAGATCGTCGATGCGATCGATCGCGTCGAGGATGAGCTGTGGGTTCCCGTGGCTCGTGAGGCCGATGTCGCCAACGAGTCCTTCCGACTGTGCGTCTCGAATCGCCTCGAGTGCGCCGCCCTCGGCCGTAATCGTCTCGAGTTCGTGTTCGTACTCGAGACCGTGGATCTGGTATAGGTCGATAAACTCGACGCCGAGGCGATCGAGCGAGCGTTCGAGTTTCTCCCGTGCCCCGTCGTACTCCCGCTCCATCGTCTTGCATCCGAGGTAGATTTCCTCGCGGTGCTGGCGGAGCTTGGGCCGCAGTTTCACCTCGGCGTCGCCGTAGGCCGGCGCGACGTCGAAGTGGGTGACGCCGCGATCGAGAACGAGTTCGACGAGCTGGTTTGCACCCTCCTGTTCGAGCCAGTTCAGGGCGATCGCCCCGAACGTCGCGAGGCTACTCTGGTGGCCGGTCGCTCCCAGGTCACGCGTCTTCATACCACTCTCATCGGACGGCACCGTTATAAGTCACCGCGACACGGCACGATCGTCGGCGTGCTCGCTATCGGATAGAACCGATCGCGTGAATAGGGTGGCGACGGCCCGCCGAGACCGTCCAAAAACCGAGGTGCCAGCCGAGTTCAGGGCCAGTCGTCTCGGACCGGTTCGGCATCGTCTTCCTCCGGTTCGGTGCTCGAGGCAAGTACCCAGTCGGCCGCCTCAGCGGCGTCTCCGATCGCGAGGTACTCCCAGCCGACGGTTTCCGCGAGCTGTTCGTCCTCGTCGCTGACGCCGATGAAGACGTGTCGGTCAGTGTCGAACTGCCCTTTGATACCCTCGAGACTCTCCTGTTTGCCGCGGGGACCGGAGAAGAAATCCTGCCGAATGCGGTTCTTGCGCGTGAAGTTCGTCACGACGTAGGTCGGCTTCTCGGAGACGACGCCAATATACTCGGACCACGTTCTGGCGTCCTCGAACACGGTTTCGGGGGAGGCGAGTTCTTTCAGCGCCTCGAGTTCGAACGCCAGGGTCATGTCGCTGTCGCCGTTCATACGTCAACGAAGACGTGCACCGGGGAAAACGGCTTCGATACTTCCCACATCAGGCTCACGACGGCGAATCTCTTCGGGAGATTCTCCGGAGTTCTCATACGGATCAGTGTCATCAATGACCGCCGAACGGCGAACCGCCTTGGCCGATCAGCGGTAACTACGGACACTGATCCGTATCAGGCGCACTCGACGCGGTAAGCGAGTAGGGTGGGGAGGAAGTCACTGTTCCTGGGTCGGTGCGAGGTCGTCGAGATCGACCGTTTCTGCGAGCAAGACATCTTTCTGGTCGGCGACGACACGCTGTTCGCGCATCAACTGCTTGAATTTGCTCTGTGGTGCGAGGTCTCCGATGAGGACGCCGCCGACGATCTTGCCGTCTTTGAACGCGACGCGTCGCCATTCGGTGTCGCTGTACTTGCGTTCGGCGTGGTCGTCGCCGAGAGTTGGATGACCAAAAGAAAGGAAGGGGAAATCAAAGTGCGTAATCGAATACGAGGAAACCCACTCGAACGGCTCTTTCTCGTCGTCTGCGGCCATGTTGACCGCGGCGACGCGCCCCTGTTCTTTCGCCGAGCCCCAGGACCCGTTCTGAGCCTGCTCACCGAGGAGCACGTCGTAGAATCGCGTGATGTCGCCGGCCGCGTAGACGTCCTCGACGTTCGTCTGCATGTACTCGTCGACGACGATCCCGTTGTTCTCTTCGAGTCCCGCCCCACGGAGGTACTCGGTGTTGAACGTCAGTCCGATCGCGACGCCCGCGAAGTCACACTCGTAGCGATCGCCGTTCGGGTCGACGGCGGCGGTGACGGTGCCCTCGCCGTCAGTCTCGAAGTGATCGACGCCACTGTCGAAGACGGGTTCGACGCCCTTGTCTCGCATTCCCTGGTGCATGATTTCGGCGCCCTCACCGGAGAGCGCATAGCGCCACCAGCGATCGCCGCGCATGAGGTACTTCCCCGAGACTCCCTGGGAGCCACAGACGGCGGCGAAGTCGATTCCGAGGAGGCCGGCACCGACGATGACGGCGTCGTCGGCCGCTTCTGCGCTTTCGCGGATCTTCCGGGCGTCCTGAAACGTCCAGAAGTGGTGGATGCCCTCGGCGTCACTGTTCTCGACCGGGAGTTGCGTCGGCGTCCCGCCGGTCGCGATCAGCAGTTTGTCGTAGGAGATCTCCTCACCTTCGTGCGTGTGGACGACCCTCCCGTCCGTATCGACGGTCGTGACGTGGGTGTTCAGCGAGAGGTCGATGTCACGCTCCTCGTACCACTCCTCGTCGTGGATCGAGATGGGGGCCTCCGGGAGCTTTCCTTTCGCGTGCTCCTTGATGAGAATCCGATTGTACAGAGCCTCCCCCTCATCGGTAATGACGGTAATCGACGACTCCGGGTCCTCTTCCCGGAGGGTCTCGGCGGCCGAACTGCCGGAGATCCCGTCACCGATGATGACGTACTTGGTCATATCCAGACCGTTCGTAATGCGGGTTAAAGTGGATTGCTATCTCGACTCTGTCACTCCACTGTCCAGCGGAGTCCTGTGCAAACGATCGTCCGCCGAAAACGCCGACACGCAGACGATCGGAACTTTTGACTCCACCATATGATGGGTCCCTGCCATCGTTGCCGTCCCGAGACAACCGGCACTCGCTTCCAGCCCGTTTCGCAACCACCGACCTCCTGTCCGTTTGGCCCCGTCCGAACCGCTCTTGACGGACGCACCCATAGGGCCGTGCATGAAGGTTCGACAGAACGCGCGTCACTTCGCGTCGCGAAAGGCACTCGAGACGCCGGTCGTCCGATCGCTCGCCAAGTCCGGACTGGTTCGCCTCCACACGAAAATCTTCACGAAGAAGGCAGATCCCGCCCACGCCGAGGAACGCACTGATCGCCTCGACGCCTTCTTCGAGGCGACGATGGACACCTACCTGCGGGCGCTCCAGGAGGGGTACTCCGAGGCCGAAGCCCGCGAGATCACCCACATTCAGGCCAATTTCGACTTCTACAATCACGGCTGGACCGAGATGATGGAGTTCCCCGGTGACGAACTCGACACTCACTACGATCGCTACCGCGACTTTTTCGAGACCTGGGAGATCACGATCGACGACCCGCTCGGGCAGTTCGCGCCGCCGGCGGGACTGCCGAGCGCTCCCTCGACGCCCGAGAAACTCGACGACCCCGAACACCCCTACGCCGAAGGCGGCTTCGCGGACGATGTCTACGTCGAAACCGAAGAGGGCGACCTCGTCGTCGGCGGGCAGGAGGAACCCGACGAGGTCGACGTTTCGAAAGCCGTCGGCGTCGACGAAGAGCCGATCGAGGACGACTGAATTCCGAGGGGCTAAGTGTCGGCCGCGTTCGGGTATACGTACCTAACTCATGGCGTTGAACGCGAACGATCGATCGATCGCGGGCTTTACGATGGCCGGCCACGCGCTGGTCCACTGGTTCGAGACGTCGATTCCGATCTTTCTGGTCGTCTGGCTCGCGACGTTCGACGTCAGCGTCGCCTTGCTCGGCCTCGTCGTCGCCCTCGGCTACGCGCCGTTCGGGCTGGGAGCGCTTCCGGGCGGCATTCTCGCCGATCGGTTCGGGACCAAACGGCTCATCCTCGTCTGTCTGGCCGGAATGAGCCTCGCCTTTCTCGTCCTCGCGATCGCCACGTCGATTTACGCGATCGCCATCGGCTTGCTCCTGTGGGGAATCGCTGCGAGCATCTACCACCCGGCCGGTCTCGCGCTCATCAGCACGGGCGTCGAGGACCGGGGAACCGTCTTCGCCTGGCACGGCATCGCGGGGAACGCGGGGATCGCCCTCGGCCCGTTCGTCGCCGCGACGCTGCTCATCTTCCTCGAGTGGCAACTCGTCGCAGCCCTGCTCGCCGTTCCCGGCCTGCTCGCGGTGGCCTACGGCCTCTCGGCGGAGTTCGAGCCGACCGCTGCGGTGGCAGACGAGGCGGACGCCGGTCCCGACGAGGCGCTGTCGCTGTCGGACCTGCTGGGCAACTCTCGCGCCCTGTTCGCGAGCGCCTTCGCGATCGTCTTCGTCATCGTCACCTTCGAGGGACTCTACTACCGGGGAATGCTCACCTACCTCCCCGAGATTCTCCACGGGCTCCCCGCGATGGACGCACTCGCCATTCCATCGGGACTCGAGGGGATCGAACCCGCCGACTACATTTACGTCGGCCTGCTGGTCGTCGGGATGGCCGGCCAGTACGTCGGCGGCAAACTGACGAGTCGGTTCGCTCCGGCCCGCGGTCTCGCCGCGATCTTCGCCGTCCTCGCCGTGCTGGCAGTCGCGTTCGTCCCCGTGACGACCATGGGACTCGGCGCGATTGTCGTCCTCTGTGGCGTCTTCGGCTTCTTCCTCTTTGCGATCCAGCCGTTCTACCAGAACGCCGTCGCCGTCTACACGCCGCCGGACAGCCGCGGACTCTCCTACGGCTACACCTACCTGGGCGAGTTCGGCCTCGGCTCCGCGAGCATCGCGATCGGCGGCTTCGTCCTCGGCAGCCTGTCGCTTGCGGCGTTTTTCCTCCTGATCGCCGGCTTCGCACTCGCTGGTGGCTTGTTGTCGATCGGGCTACTGGCCGGTCTCGATCGGTTCTTCGAGAGCGAGACGCGCCCCGTCGGAAGCGCAGACGCAGAAGATTGACCAACGGGCGATCGGCGGTGGGACACTGCTCGTCAGAGTAGGAAACGGGCTGTTGGAAACGTTCTGTACTGGACAATGACTAGCTGATGAATATAGAGATGGAAGTCGGCAGATGGATCGTGCGAACTAAACCGGAACTTTTATGTAAGTGTGTAAAGTTCGCTTTACTGTAAAGGAGACTTTACGGAAAGCGAGGTTGACACCAGTAATGACAGAAATACTATCAATAATCGACCAATCCCGATCGCCGGAAACGTACAAACGACTGACGATAGCCTGTTTCGTGTTTGCAGGAATTGCCCTCGGTGTGGGAACCGCACTCGAATTCCCGCTGGTCGCCGTCGGACTCTACGTTCTCGGAATGGCTGGAGGCATGATGCTCCCCTATATAATGGATTACACGTTGTTCGACGAGCGAGACGACACGATCCATCAGCGCGCGAGCGGCGTCACACTCGCCGCGTTCGGGTGGCTCGCAGCCATCGTGTTCCCATCGCTGGTGGCGCTCTCGACGACCTCGTACTTCGAGTGGGGACCTGTGGCGGGCACTCTCTCGATCACGACCGCAGTGGTGTACATCACTTATGCCCTTTTCCTCGGGTACTACCGATAGCGATGGATTCAAGGATCCGCGAGGAGCGGCAAGCCCGCAACGAGAGTCAGGCAAACCTCGCAGAGGCCGTTGGCGTCTCTCGTCAAACGATCAACGCCATCGAACGTGACCGGTACGATCCCTCGCTGGAACTCGCGTTCAAACTCGCAGATTATTTCGATTGTGCAATCGAAGACCTATTCGATCCTGACCTCAACGACACCAAGGAGTCCTAACTCGTCATCGTGTGAGATACGCGTTTCGTATCTCGCACGCTTCAGCCAACCTGTCCCACATCTATCAGAAGGAGGATGCAAGATCCGGACGAGGAGCCTCGCAAATGCGCTACGGTTTCAACGGGAGGCCCATCCTGCCGTTCGAGCGCATGACTTCTCTGTTGCGGTCGGGCCACGCCAGTAACCGATCACGTAGCAACTCCCCATCGGCTGTCTTCGGATCGTAGCCTCCGACTTTGGCGGTGAGCGTCAACACAATCCAGCCACCGTATCCGAGAATAACAGTCACGCCAGTCAGTATAGCTATTGAGACGCACACCCTCACAAGACGCTTTCTGAACCGTACATCTGTATTATACGATTCCGCTACTGATGTCATACCTGCAACCACTATGATTGGTGTCAAAAAGCTAGTGGCACTTCTCTCGATGACACAGTGCTGCAGTCGCGCCCTGGACTCAGCAGGAATACAGAACTATGTCACTTCTCAAGGGTTTTAGCGAAGCCGAAACGAACCAACCGCTGTCGGATCAGGGACGAACCCTCCGTCGTAATTCCTTCTCACGCACGCGCTCACGCTCGCCGTCACCGAAGTGATCGACGGATCGCAGGCCCGCCTCGATCGCGCTACCCGCACGCCGTATCGGGAACTGTGGCGCACTCGCGATGCCGGCATAGGAGACGCCGTCACCGACCTCGGCCGAAAGATCCTGCGGAACCAGCGCTGACGAGTAGCCCGCCTCGTACACCGGCTGTCGGAAGCGCGTCGACTCGACCGATCGCAGGTCGCGTCGATCGAACGCCGGAAACCGCGCGGAGAACGCCTCGAGCCACTCCCGTTCGATCGTCGCCAGCGAGTCGCCGCGGTCGGCGGCCCCGCCGCCGTCGCGAAGGAGGTACCAGTGGGTCCCACTGGAGCGATCGACCGGGGCTAGCGCCGTCTCTGCGAGAAGTTCGCCAAACGGGGCGTCGTCGGTCATCGTCGTCCGATAGACGTCGGTCAGCGGGGTCGCCGTCGTAATCCGAACGCAGGTCCGCACTGTCATCGGTAGCGAACAGCGGTAGCCGGTGAGTCGTTCCAGTTCGTCGGGACCCGTCGCGAGGACGACCGCGTCGACGGGGATCCGCTTCTGCTCGATACGCTCGTTCCGGTCGACGACGATCGACTCGACTGCGCTCCCGTCGGCGGTCTCCTCGAATTCGACTGCCCTCACCGTTTCGTCGGTTCGGACTCGATCGGTACCGATCGAGTCGATCAGGGCGTCTCTGAGGCTGACCCGCCCACCGGCGAGAACGCCCCGAATCTCCCGGCCCGCGCGCGTCGTCTCGCGTTCGCCCCGCAGCCGATCGAGCACCCACGCGGCGCTGATCTCGGGTGCGCGGGTGCCGAATTGCGCCGCGAGAAGCGGCTCGACGAACCGGTCGTAGACGCGTTTCGACGCGTGCTCGCGACAGAACTGATCAGCTGGAACGTCGACGAACGCCGTGGGGTCGTCGTAGGCTCCGCGTTTCGGGAGGTTTCGCGGGAAGCCGCGTACGTCGACGCTACTCGTTAGCGCGGCCAATCGCGCGGTATCCCCGAGCGAGAGGTGCGGGGCGGCGAAAAACTCCCACGGCACGTCCAGCGGATGGACGACGCCGTCGACGTACGCACCCGTTCGAACCCGTCGCCACTCGAGGGCCGAATCGAGTCCCAGCTCGGCCAGCAACGAGAGCGCCGGGTCGTCCCGTCGCCGGGAAAACGAAACGGGACCAGCCTCGATCGGGCCTTCGCGTCCCGCTGCCGACTCCGTACGTCCGCCACGCTCGTCACTTGCCTCGACGTTGCTCGCCCCGAACACCCGTACGTCGTGACCCCGGCGAGCGAGTCGGGTTGCCGCCGCGAGTCCGGAGACGGTCGCGCCGACGACGGCGATCATGTTCGCACGACGGGGTCGCTGGCTCTTTGCAGTTGCGGATATCGTCGGGTTCGTGACTGTTCGATCGCCGGACCCTACCGCTGTGGCGTGCCGGCGGCTGGTCGTCGTCGTTCGCTACCTTTTTGCCTGCACTCTGGAAAGAAATCGGCATGCTCACTGTGCGGGCACCGGCGACGAGCGCGAACCTCGGGAGTGGCTTCGACGTCTTCGGCGTCGCTCTCGGGACGCCCGCCGACGTGATCCGCGTCGAACGCGCCCCGGAAACGCGGATTACGGTCACCGGCGCTGGCAGCCAGTACATCCCGGAGGACCCGGCACAGAACACCGTCGGTGCCGTCGCGGACGCTCTCGACGCGCCGGCTCACATCAAGATCGACAAAGGCGTTCGCCCGTCGTCCGGGCTCGGGTCGTCGGCGGCAAGCGCGGCCGGCGCAGCCGTCGCGCTGAACGCCCTCTACGATCGCGGCCTCTCGCGGGAAGAACTCGTCCCGATCGCCGCCGAAGGCGAGGCCCTCGTCTCGGGCGAGGCCCACGCGGACAACGTCGCCCCGTCGTTGCTCGGGGGTTTTACGATCGTCACCGACGACGGCGTCACGCAGGTCGATACGTCGATTCCGCTCGTGGTCTGTCTCCCCGAAACGACGGTCTCGACCCGCGACGCCCGCGGCGTCATCCCCGAGTCGACGTCGATGGCAAACGTCGTCGAAACCGTCGGAAACGCTGCGACCCTCAGCGTCGGGATGGCTCGAAACGATCCCGTCCTGGTCGGTCGTGGAATGACGGATAGCATCGTCACGCCCGAACGCGAGGCGCTCATCGACGGCTACGACGGCGTCCGCGAGGCCGCCTTCAATGCCGGCGCGACTGGCGTCACGGTCAGCGGAGCCGGACCGGGCGTGATCGCGGTCTGTCACGCCGCCGACCAGCGTCGGGTTGCCGGGTCGATGATCGACGCCTTCGACGACGCCGGGATCGAGAGTCGGGCCTACCAGACGACCGTCAGCGAGGGCGCGCGGCTCTATCGCGACTGAGTAGCGATGGGTGTCCGGACGGACGCGGGGCTAGCACTGATCGCACTCGCCGTCTTTTTGGGTGCGTTCGCTCTCGTCGATGCCGCGCTTTCGATTCTCGGATTTATCGTGGGTGCCACAGGAACGATCGCGTTCGAACTACTCGCGTTTCGCCACGTCGAGACCGTTCGCCGCGTCTGGGAGCGTCCCGTCGTCCAGATCGTCTCGCTCGTCGGGGCGGTCGCGATCGCCGCCGGCGGTGCGATCGTCGCTCCCGCGATCGTTCTCTCGGCGGGAATCGGGTCGCTGGTGACGTATCTGGTCGTTCTGGCCGTCGTTCCGGCGATGCGTCTGTAGTCAGCGATCGTCGCCTCCGCGTTCCTGTCGGTGCATCCCCTTCGATCGGGACACCTTCAGCCGCCGCGTCGTGTCCTCACCCTCGATCGCCGCGTCGTGTCCTCACCCTCGATCGCCGCGTCGTGTCCTCACCCCCGATCGCTGCGTCGCCTTCTCCGCGCCCGCGCTCTTGGGGTCCGTGCGATCACGCCCGTCCGATCACGCGAAGCGGTTCGATCGAACCCGGAGTAACGACGGCCTAGGTGGTGTTATGGCGGCTGTAACCCTCGGATGCCATCAGATAACTAACCGTGACATTCTGGAACCGATGACTGTATGCGGAGGGTGTTCGACGGGGTGGGAACTGCTGGGTCGTTGGTCGAGGGTGGGGAACCACTGGACGATGATCGGGGATCACTGGACGACGATCGGGAACCAGATGATGAGCGTCCAGTACGTCTCTTCCGGGGGGCACAGGCCGACCGAAGGCGGGCACAGGCGCACGTTCTCGGGTTCGTCGTGCTTCTCGGTATCGTTGCCACGGGCAGTATCGCGATCGTCCTCCTCGGGACGGCCGGTCTCGACGCCTACGAGACGGCCGCGGAGGTCGAATCCGCCGAAGGGGCGCTGGTCGAATTCGCCCACGCGGCCGAAACGGCGACGATCGCCGACGATCCGGTCCCCGTCTCTGTCGGCGCGTTCGATCGAGGGACCGTCGAAACCCGTGGAGACGCGGGCCGGATACGCGTCGTCCACGAGACCGATACGGGGACCGAGGAACTCCACAGCGAACCGCTCGGAACGCTCCGGTATGCGAATAGCGACACCGAAATCGCGTATCAGGGCGGCGGCGTGTGGCGGTCCGACGGGAACGATTCGATCCCCGTCTCTTCGCCATCCCTCGAGTACCGAGAGGGAACGCTCACGTTTTCGATCGCACAACTGGCCGACACCGAAACTCGCGGCAACGGTTTCAGCGGGAGCGTCCGGCGGTCCGGCTCCGTGACCAGTCTCGACCTTCGCGAAGACGATCCGACGGTGCCACGGGGCGGGACCGGCGACGTTCGGATCCAAATCGAGAGCGCGTACTGTGACGGCTGGGAGCGGGAAATCGACGCCGCGGTTCCGGGGAGCGTCACGGAACGCTGTTCGGCGGGGAGCGCCGATCGCGTCGAGTTCGAACTGACAGTTCCGCCGACAGTCGACGCCATCGATAGCGCCATCGTCGCTCACGAGATCGATGTCCACACGAATGCACCTCGGATCGACGGCGACGTCAGAGCCGCTTCGATCGACGAGGACCGAGTCAACGGGAACGTGATCGAGGAGGGCTACGACTACCCGTCGATCGACGAGACGGTCTCCGAACTGGTCGCAGACTGTGAGACTAAGGGCGTCGAGGAACTCCCCGAGGAGGTAACCGAACCCGGCCGCTACTGCGTCGACAGCATCGACGACGACCACGCGTTTGACACGTCCGCCGGCGACATTCAGGTCGTCGTCCGGGACTCGATTGGGGATCCGAACTATCAGGGTCGGCTGGACGTCGAGGGCGAACACGACCTGACGATCGTCGTCGACGGCGATCTCAACGCGCGCGGAAACGCCGTGATCGGGAACGAGACAGACCCCTCCCGGACGCGACTACTGTTCTCCGCCGACAGTACCGTGGCGACGGCAAACGGATCTCCGACGATCGCGGCGCTGCTCTACGCGCCAGATTCGACGGTCACTGCCCAGGGGAATCCGACGATCGACGGGAGCATCGTGGCCGATCGGGTCGAGATCGGAAACGTCCGACCCGGCGGCGTCGGGTACGATGACCGGATCTCGGGCGTCGAGATTGCCCCCAGTCCTGGCCCGCCGCTCTACTACCTCGACGTGACCGCGTCCGAACTCACGATCGACGACTGAGTAGCGACCGGAACTTCGGTCGAATCTCGATCCGTTCGGGGGTCCGGAATTTTTACGTCGATTCGCCAACGGTTCGCCAGCGACGAGCGTATATCCGGGGGAGGGGGTCGATCTTTGCGCGACGAACCGCCGATGGCACCGTCGATACCCGCGTCGAGACGCTGGCCGGGAGCGGCCCGTGAGGAACCGACGAGACCGCGGTCGGATTCTTCGAAACCGGTCTCCGGCCGGCGTATCCCGGGCCGCGTTGGGTCGACTCGTACAGCTCTTCGAATTTCGAGTGACCGCTGGTGACGCCCTTTCGCCCCTCCGTGATGGCTTCTTTCGCCTTCTGCTGGATCGCCACGTTCGTCGCGTCCGGTTTAATTTCGTCAACGTATGTTTTGACCTCGGCTGCAGCCTCGGAGCCGCCGGCGGACTCGATCGCATCGAGATCGACGACGTCGTCGAGTTCGTCCCTGAGCTGTCGCAACTCGTTCCCGAAGTCGACGAGATCGACGGTGTTCCAGAGTTCTCGTAGTTTGATGACGTGTCCGATCGTGCTGAAGTCGAGCGCCAGATCCGGATCGGTCTCACGAATGGCGGCCGGAAGCTCGTCGAGGTCGAGGAGGTCCGGGAGCGCCGACACCTCGACGACGTCCGACAGCCGATCGAGGTCGATCGTGCCGAGGAGGTCCTCGACCTCTCTGAGGATATCCCACAGTTCGTTCGCCGTCGCCGAGAGCGTCTCGTCCGGTGAGCCGGTGTCGGCTTCTCCTACCAGGCGTTCGGTTCCCGTTTTGAGTCGATCGGACAGCTGCTCGATAGGAGTCGGAGACGTTGCGCGGCTCATGGGAGAAAGAGGCTTCACACGGAGAAAACGGGCGTGCTTGCCGATCGTTTCGGTTCCAGCGTGTCGGCGGTGGTAACGAGTGTCAGTAACCCACGACTGAAGTCGTTGGCTTCCTCCCCGTATCTGTGTGAGTTGGCCGCCGGTCAGACGCCGCGTCCCTGCAGTTTTTCCTCCTCGGCCAGATCGGCGTTCGCGTCGCCTTTCATGCTCTTGCCGAGGTTCTTCGAGATCTCCGCGAGCGTCTCGGGGTCGTCCCAGTTGGTGGTCGCCTCGACGATCGCGTCGGCCATCTCCGGCGGATTCTCCGCGCCGAAGATGCCGCTGCCGACGAAGATGCCGTCGCACTCGTGGTGCATCATGAGCGCGGCGTCTGCCGGCGTCGCGATCCCGCCGGCTGCGAAGTTCACGACCGGGAGTCGCCCCATCTCGGCGGTCTCTTGGACGAGTTCGGCGGGGGCCTCGATCTCGCGGGCGTAGGCCTCGCGTTCCTCGTGTTTCATGCCTTCGAGTTCGCGAATCGCCCCCTTGATCGTCCGCTGATGGTGGACCGCCTGGTTGACGTCGCCGGTGCCGGCTTCGCCTTTGGTGCGGATCATCGCCGCACCCTCGTTGATTCGCCGCAGCGCCTCCCCGAGGTTTCGTGCGCCACAGACGAACGGCGCGGTAAAGTCGCGCTTGTCGATGTGATAGGCGTCGTCTGCGGGGGTGAGCACTTCGCTTTCGTCGATCATGTCGACACCGACGGCCTCGAGGATCTGGGCCTCTTTCGTGTGACCGATACGGGATTTGCCCATCACCGGGATCGAGACCTCCTCGACGATCTCCGCGACGTCCGCTGGATCGGCCATCCGGGCGACGCCGCCACGTTTGCGGATGTCCGCGGGGACTGCCTCGAGCGCCATGACGGCGACCGCACCGGCGTCCTCGGCGATTCGGGCCTGTTCTTTGTTGACGACGTCCATGATCACGCCGCCTTTCTGCATCCTGGCGAATCCCCGCTTGACGAGATCCGTCCCGCGTCGCAGTTCCTCGAGATCGGTGTCTGCTGCCATGCGCGGCCGTTAGGAGCCACCGCACTTACGCGTGTCCTTTGCGGACGTTTCTCTCGAACGGGCCACGCGGCCGGAAATCGTCTCTGTGGCAGGCCGCGCCAATCGCTATCGTTTTGCGTCTGCCGTTCGTCGCGCCTGACGAACACGATGTCTCCGTCGACCGGGCTCCCCGATCGCGAGCCCCTGCCGACCTATCTCGCGCCCGTCCCGAAGACGATCGAAGACCTCGGTCTCCGGTTTGCGTGGCTGATCGTCGCGATCAACCTCGCCGGGACGGCCTTTGGCTTCTGGTACTACTCGGCGCAGTTCGCCCGCACGCCTGCGGTGATGTGGCCGTGGGTCCCCGACAGCCCGATGGCGACGCTGCTGATCGCGCTGGCTATCGCGGCCTGGAAACTCGGTTACGAACTCCCGTGGCTGACCGCACTCGCGTTTTTCGGAAACGTTATTCTCGGTCTGTGGACGCCGTACACCCTGCTGGTATTCTACGACGTTTACGCGACCCAGACCCACCCGCTGATGTACCAGTTTCTCTTCTGGAGTCACCTCGGGATGGTCGTACAGGCGTTCGTTCTCCACCGGATCTCCGACTTTCCCGTCTGGAGCGTCGCGGTTGCGCTCGTCTGGTACACCGGTAACCTGATCGTCGACTACTTCGTTCCCGTCGTCGGCGGCGTGCCCCACCATACGACGATCCCCGTTCCGCGAGACGAAGTGATGTTCCTCGGAGCCGACGCGCTGGGCGTCGTCGCAGCGGGCGAAGTGACGTTTACGCTGCTCGCACTCTTTCTCGCGCTCGCGACAACGGTCAAAAAATGCGAAGCGACTCGCTCCCGAGTCGCCAGCGACCACTCGGTGAGCGAGAGTGAAACGAATCGGTGACCCCCTCTCGAACCCGGACGAAAGACGATCGATCGTCGATCGCTACTCGAGGATCACGACAGCCGAGTCGGTCTCGAGCATGTCGCCTTCGCCCGAGTAGGTGCGTTCGAGTTCGATCTCGAACAGGTCCTCAGCGAGTTCCTCACCTGCAACACGCAAGACACGGCCCTCTCGCGGGCCTTGCCCGCTCGAGTCATCCGCAGAGCGTGACTCCGCGCTCTCGTCGTCGATCTCGTACTCGCCGCTATCGATCCCGGCGTCGATCTCACCCACTTTCGAGCCGTATTTCGGCCCGAGCGTCGCGTAATCGAGATCGATCGCCGCGACCTCGGTCGAGATTTCGGGAGCCGATTCGAGCACCGTCAACTCCTCGACGTGCATCACGTTCTGGATCGCGTCCTCGAAGCCCTCGATCGGTCCGTACACCGAGACGGACTCGAGGTCGGCGTTCAGCGGCAGCTGATTCTCGCTTTTGTACCGTCGTAGCGCGGAGATGACCTCCATTGCGGTCTCGCCGGCCGTGAGGTCGGCCTCGTACCCCTGGAGAGTCGGCCAGTCGCGGGTGTGAATGCTCTCGAGGTCGCCCACATCCGACTCCTGTGAGTCGCCATCGGCGTAGACGGCCTGCCAGATCTCCTCCGTAACGTGGGGCAGAATGGGTGCCCAGAGTTCGAGGAAGGTCTGGTGGGCCGTCCGCAGGGCGTACTGCGTCGAGGGGTTGTCCGCGCGACCTTTGGCGATCTCGAGGTAGTCGTCACAGAACGTGTTCCAGAAGAACGTCCGCAGTCGATCACGCGCCTTGGCGAACTCGTAGTCCTCGAAGTGGGCCGTGAGATCGTCGATCGCGTCGTCGAGTTCGGCCAGCAGCCAGCGATCGATCGCGTCGAGTTCGTCGGGTTCGTCGGGGTGGGCAGGTGCGAGGCTGTCGACGAGTTTCGAGGCGTTCCAGAGCTTCCGCAGGAGTTTCTCACCCGCAGTGAGGTCCTTCTCCTGGTAGGGGAAGTCGTCGCCGACGGCGGCACTCGCCGCCCAGAAACGGACGGCGTCGACGGGGTACTCCGAGAGCACCGCGTCGGGTTCGACGACGTTCCCCTTCGACTTGGACATCTTCTCGCGGTTCTCGTCAAGCACGTGGCCGTTGATCAGCGTCGCATCGAAGGGCACCTCGCCGGTGTGTTCGTAGCACTTGACGATCGTGTGGAACAGCCAGAATGAGATGATGTCGTGGCCCTGGGGACGGAGGTCGAACGGGTAGAGTTCTGGGTTCTCCATCGTAAACTCCTCGGCCTTGTCGTCCCAGTCCCAGCCGGCGTTGATCAGCGGCGTCAGCGAAGAGGTCGCCCAGGTGTCGAAGACGTCCTCCTCGGCCTCGAACGCGTCCGGTCCCTCGTTCCCACACTCGGGACAGGCGTCAACGGGCGGGTCGTCGCTCAGGGGATCGACCGGCAGGTCCTCCCGCTCGGCCATGATCTCGTGGTCGCACTCCGTACAGTACCAGACCGGGAACGGAATCCCCGAGTCGCGCTGGCGGGAGATCAGCCAGTCCCACTCCAGCCCCTCGATCCAGTGACGGTAGCGGGTGAACATCTTCTCGGGGTACCAGTCCATCTCCCGGCCGGCCTCGAGATACTCCTCCTTGTGGTCGAGGATTTCGACGTACCACTGCTTCGAGACGCGGTACTCGACGGGCGTGTCACACCGTTCGTGGACGCCGACGTCGTGGACGTGGTCGCGCCGATCGCGGAGGTAGCCAGCCTCGTCTAAGTCCTCGACGATCGCCTCGCGGGCTTGTTCCGTCGAGAGCCCTTCGTAGTTGCCGGCGAGGTCGGTCATCGTCGCGGTCTCGTCGATCGCCACTCGAAGCGGCAGGTCGTGGGCTTGGTACCACTCGATGTCGTTCTGGTCGCCGAAGGTACAGCACATCACGATGCCGGAGCCGGTTTCCATGTCGACGCGCTCGTCCGCGATGATCGGCACCTCGTGGCCGAAAAGCGGAATTCGGGCCATCCGGCCGACGAGGTCCTGATTCTCCTCGTCGTCGGGGTGGACGAAGACGGAGACGCAAGCAGGGATGAGTTCCGGGCGGGTCGTCGAGATGACGAACTCCTCACGGGATGTGTCGCCATCTTCCCCGACAACCTCGAACGCGATATCGTTGAAGTGAGAGTGGCGCTCGTCGTCTTCGGTCTCGACCTGCGAAATCGCCGTCTCGCACTCCGGACACCAGATCGCGGGAGCCTTCTTGCGGTACTCGCGCCCCTTCTCGTAGAGATCGAGGAAAGATAGCTGAGAGATTCGCTGGACGCGAGGCTCGATCGTCTTGTAGGTGTGGTTCCAGTCGATCGAGGTGCCCAGGGCCTGCATCTTCTCCGTGAACTCGTCCTCGTACTGCTGGCAGACCTCCCGACAGCGTTCCTGGAACTCGCGGCGCTCGAAATCCTGGTGGCGAATGTCGAGTTCCTCCTCTGTCAGGCGTTCGCTGGCGATCCCGTTGTCGTCGTAGCCAAAGGGAAAGAGGACCTCGCCGTCGAACATCCGCTGGAACCGGGCGGCGAAATCCTGCAGGGTCGAGCCGTAGAGGTGGCCCATGTGCAGGCTGCCAGAGACCGTCGGCGGCGGCGTGTCGATCGCGTAGACGGTGTTGGGGTCTCGCTTCGGGTCGCCGTCGTAGGCGTAGACATCCTCGTCGACCCAGCGATCCTGCCACCGGGACTCGACCGCTTCGGGGTCGTAGCCCCCCTCGAGAGTCGCCTCGTCGGACCGTCCTCGCTCCTCCTCCTGCTCGGCCGCATCCGTGCTCATGCTCTCACCGCCCGAATCGGGCGTCGTCGGTACGTCGTCGTGGCGTCGAACCTGTAGTCGATCATTGGGAATACCGGTCGTTGCTCGGTGAATGCTGGTCGCAGACAATACATCCGTCGAAACGGGGCGGGTGATGCGGGGCTAGACTGCCCCTACGAAAACGGACTGGCCGGAATCGGGCGACCACACCGGATCGGTATCCGAAGCTGCGACGGAGTCGGTCACAGGTACAGCTAGCTTCGCCAACCCTGTTAGCTGTTTCGCGTCTCGTCCGTCTCGTCGCGCGGCTCTCGATCGGTCGAAATATTGCACCCAAAATAGTAATAATGCATTGAATGAATATAATATATTAATTAGTCTATGAGCGTATTACTAGTCGGCCCGCGTGCAGGGGCAGAAGTTCAGACGGTCGAGCGGGCACTCACTCGTCGAGGAGTCGAGACGACAGTGTGGAACGTCGAACAGTGGCCGGGAGACGGGTCGATCACCGTACACCAGCGGGAAACGGGACTCGACATCCGAATCGAGGGAACCACCATCGACGCCGATCGGTTTCACACGGTGTACCTTCGCGACCTCGGGATGGACGTTCGGTACCCCGAGTACGAGTCACAACTTGTCGAGCGACCGCTCGCGACGCTCAACCAGCTTCGGGAGTATCGGGCGGTGTTCGAGTCGATCCTCCGCCAACTGCAGGATCGTGGTGTCCGGATCGTCAACCCGCTCGCGGGCCAGCGCGTCCACCGGCACAAGCCGTGGCAACTGTCCGCCCTCGCAGCGGCCGACGTCCCCGTCCCGGAGACGCTCACCACGACCGATCCCGAGGCCGTCAGCGCGTTCGTCGATCGGTTCGAGGACGTCATCTACAAGCCCGTTGGCGGCGGCGGACACGCGAAACTGCTCTCCGACGACGACCTGACCGACGAGCGTCTTTCGCTGCTCTCGAACGTGCCGGTTCAGTTTCAGGAACGGATCGTCGGTGACGACATCCGCGTGTTCGTCGTCGACGGTGCAGCAGTCGCAGCCGTCAGAACCACCTCGGCGGAACTCGACTACCGGGCCGGCGAGACGGAGACGACCGTCGAGCGGATTCCGCTCGCGGAACTGGATCCTGCCCTCGAAGCTGCTGCCATTGACGCGGCGCGACGACTCGACCTCTCGTTCGCCGGCGTCGACCTGATCGACGGCACCGATCGGGCCTGCGTTCTCGAGGCCAACCCGTCCCCGATGTTCGCGGCGATCGACGAGCAGGCCGGAACGACCGTCGCGGACGAACTCGCGGCCCATCTGGCTGCCCCCGAACGCTCGGAATCCGCAAATGACCGATAACGAAGCCCACCGACCGACGACCGCCCCTCCGTCCCGGCCGGCCGAGGTCGATCCGGCGGAGCTCGACGGCGAGTTCGGATTCACCTGGGGCGAGACCGGGGAGACGGTCTGGCTCCGTAACGATGCGGGCTCGTACAAACGGATCGAACCGGCGTTTCTCGATCGGCTCACTGAACTGGCCGACTCCCGGCGGGATCTCGAATCGCTCGACGAACCGATCGTGCGGACGCTCGAACTGCTCGCTCGCGAGGGGTATCTCGTCCCCGACGGCGAGGTACGACGAATCGAGACGCCGCTGGGAATCCGGCTGTGGCCTCGGGTCATCGCGTTCTGTGGGGCGATCGGTCTCTGTCTCGGGCTGCTCGTCGTTCGGAGTGCGGAGCTTCGGCAGCTTCCGTCCGCACTCGAGATCGACCTGTCGCTCGTCGCGATGGTCGTCGCCGTGACGCTTCTGACGACGGCGACCCACGAACTCGGCCACTACACCGTGAGCAAACGGTACTTCGATCCGACCGTTCGGCTTACCCTGCTCAACCGCGTCGTTCCGGCGGTCGTGACGCGGACGACGGACGCCTGGCAGTGTCCGCGTAGCGTTCGGCTGTGGATCAGTCTCGCCGGCCCGTTCGTCGACGCCGTCTTCGCAGTCGCGTTCGCCGCCGCGTTCGTCGCGTTTCCAGCGGTCTCGATGTTCGGGCTCTTCGCCGTCTTGCTCGTCCTTCGAATCGTATTCGTCCTGAACCCGCTTATGGAGGGCGACGGCTACTGGTTGCTCGTCGATCTGTTCGGGTGGCACAATCTCCGGAGCCGCGGGTTCACCGATCTCAAACGGGGGACCCTGTCGGCTCCTGCGGGATACGCACTCGCCGTGATCGCGTTCACGATCGCGCTCGTGGCGGGCAACGCGTACCTCGCGCTCGTCGTTCTCGGGCCGTGGTGACGGTTTGTAGAATGCACCTGTCCCCTCCTTTTTTCATTCTGGAGGGGGGTCGATTCGGCGCGGTCCGCTCACTCGCGATGGGGGGCGTCGAGCGAAACGAGGGGGGTGCCTCCCGACTTAGAACAGGAAATAGCCGCCACAACCCGTCTCGAAGCAGGCCATAGTGGTGATTCCGCTTGCGTTTTCGCGCTCTTCTAGGTCCGCAACGAAGTGGATCGGATCGGAGTTGTTTGCGTCCATATCCACTAATCCATACTATACCACATTATAAAAATTTTATCTAGAAATATACTAGATAAGAACTCAAAGGTGGTGGATACAACTCGAGAACGGCTTGCCCACGGACGGTACGGAGGCTTCCCTCGTCGCAGCGCCCGTCAGACGGCGATTCGATTCGCCGTGTCCTCGTGCAGATGCCGCGAGGACGCTCGCGACTGTGGGTTGTGAGTTTGCGTTGGGATCGAGTCGACGACGATCGCATGTTCCCGTACGATTATATTACTCTCGTGAAATATTGGAGAGTATGCTTCCGGCTGACGGTTTTAACAACTACCTCGGCGTTCAGGCCGTGTTCTACGCGTACGTCGCGCTGACGATCGGGATCACGATCGGTCTCTGGCGGATCGTCGTTCCCACGGACCTGGTGGTCGTCGCGTTTCTGGTCGTCGGCGCGGTGCTTCTGGTGCCGTTCTGGCCGCTGTTCGCGTCACGCCATCCGGAACACGCTGACGCCGAATGACGAGATTTCGCCGTCTGCATCCTCGTTCGCTTCGATTCAGACGTCTTCGTGCTCGGAGGAATCGTCCGTCAGATGAATCACGGCTCGTGACTCGCTCGCGTACGTCACCGCACCGTCCAGATACGACGCCAGTCGATCGAGAAAGCCCCCTTCGGCGTCGTGTTCGTCGACGCTGACGAGGGTGATCCGATCGTGATTGCGGGCGTCGTAGTCGCCTTGCATCACCACCGAAAACAGTTCCCGCGGGGTCACCGGTTCGCCCGCGTCCAGCCGCGTCGCAATTCCGTCGAGCGAGGATTCGACCGTCGTCTCTACCTCGAACGAGACGTTGACCGAGACGCTTTCGTCCCGGTCGGTCGCCGCCAGATACTCCTCGGAACTCCTAATCGCGGGTTCGAGGATTTCCTCGAAATCGACGCCGTAGCGCGCCGTCCCGAGGTAGACGAACGCGAACATCGCTCGAAGCCCGTCGAGAAACGCCTCATCGGTCGCCGTCCGCTCGAATATCTGCCGGCGGTCTTTTTCGGGAAGCGTGTGCAACAGCAGGTCAAAATCGAGCGTTGCCGCGTGAATCCGCCGCCGAATCCGCGCTTCGGCGTTCCGTTTCGACTGTTCGTGGCCGAACTCTCGCTCGCCGAGCAGGTACGCTCGGTCGGTCGGACTGAGGACGCCCCGTTCGCGATCGATCGTCGTGTCCATAATCGAATTCCGATTATACGTACTCCGTTTCCATCCGAAGCGCTATGAATCTCCCGGTGCCACTAGGGTCCAATGATCGTGATCCGGAGTTCGATGGGCGCATGAGCGGAGGGCTGGCCAGGCGGTACGCGGAGACGATCGTCTCTCACAGCCGACTCGTAGTCGTCCTCGTCCTCCTGCTGACCGCCGTCGTCGCCGCCGGCGCGGCGATCGGAGAGAGCGAAGACGGCGAAATCGGCCAGTTCGACGTCGACTCCGAGGAGACGCGCGCACTCGACGAGATCGACGCGACCTACGGGACCGACGACGCGATCGTCGCCCAACTCGTCGTTCGGGACGAGGGCGGCGACGTGCTGACCCGCGACTCCCTGCTCGAGGGATTGCGACTGCAACAGGACATCCGCGAGGACGACGATCTGAACGCGACACTCGACGACCAGGGCGTCGTTGCACTCGAGAACGTCGTCGCGACGGCTGCGGTCTTCGAGGATCGGCGGGCGGAGGCTGGCGGTCCGTCGGATGGAAGCGACCGGGCAGAGGGGGACGGCCCGCCAACCGAACAGACAGACGGAGATGGTCCGCCAGCCGACGCCGGCCAGATCGATACGAGTCAGCCGACGCTCGACGAACAGATCGAGGCGCTCGAGTCCCGATCGGACGCGGAGGTCGATGACCTGCTCGCGGACGTGCTCGATCCCGACGAGAACGGTGACGGGGGCCAGCCTGGCCCCCAGCCAGGTGCCGGCGATCCCGCCGAGTTCCTGCCGACCGACTACGAACCCGGCTCGACCACTGCAGACGCGCGGATCGCGTTCATCTTCCAGGTCGACGACAGCGGTCCCGACGAGGACCCGGAAGCGGCCTACGCGGCGCAGGTCGCGATCGCCCAGCTCGTCGACGAGCGCTTCGAGGACGCGTTCGTCTTCGGGCAGGGAATCGCCGACGAGGCCTCGGCTAACGCCGTCGGCGACAGCTTCGCGATCATCACGCCCGTCGCGCTGATTCTCGTGCTGTTCGCACTCGGCACGGCCTACCGGGACGTGGTCGACGTGCTGATCAGCCTCTTTGGCATCGCCGTGGTGATGGCCTGGCTCGGCGGAATCATGGGCTGGCTCGAGATTCCAATGAGCCAGCTATTGATCGCCGTCCCCTTCCTGCTGATCGGGCTCAGTATCGACTACTCGTTGCACGTGGTCATGCGCGCCCGCGAGGCGCGAGCGGGACTGCTCGATCGCGACCGCCGTGTCGCGACGGCTGACAGCACCGAGATGACGGCTCCCGACGGGGGCGACGATGGCGCTCGCGATCGAACCGATGCCGGAACCGGCTCCGGTCGAAGTATCCGCGGCGGGATGGCCCTCGGCCTGACGGGGGTCGTGCTCGCGCTTGCGGCTGCGACGTTCTCGACCGGAGTCGGCTTCCTCTCGAACGTCGTCAGCCCGCTGCCGGCGATTCAAGATTTCGCGATTCTCTCCGCCGGCGGGATTCTCGCGACGTTCGTCGCCTTCGCCGTCCTCGTGCCGGCGCTGAAAGTCGAGGTCGACGACCTGCTCGAAAACCGGTTCGGGATCGATCGTGCCAAACAGCCGTTCGGTACCGGAACGGGCGTCGTCAACCGGGTCCTCTCGGGCGGCGTCTCGCTCGTTCAGCGAGCCCCGCTCGCCGTCGTCCTCGTCGCACTCCTGTTGGCCGTCGGCGGAGCCTACGGTGCGACGGGGATCGACACGGAGTTCAACCAGGCCGATTTCCTGCCCGAAGACGCCCCCGAGTGGGCCAAATCGCTCCCCGGACCGCTCGCGCCGGGGACGTACACGATCAGCGACGACGCCGCCTACCTCGGCGACAACTTCCGAGAACGCGGCGAGGGGAGTCAGACCCAGGTGTTGATACGGGGTGACGTGACCGATCCGACGACGCTCGCGGCGATCGAAAACGCCAGCGACGGCGTCGACCGGAACTCCGCAGAAACGATCGTCGTCCGATCGAACGGGCAGGCGGCGATCGACAGTCCGGTTTCGGTCATCCGAGACGTTGCAGCCGAAAACGAGTCCGTCGCCGCCGCACTCGACGAGCGCGATACGACAGGCGACGGGTTGCCGGACGAAGACGTCGAAGGGTTCTACGACGAACTCTACGAGGCCGACGAGGACGCCGCGTCGTCGGTGCTCTACCGAACCGACGACGGAGGCGATTACGAGTACCAATCGGCCCGTCTCCTCGTCAGCGTTCAGGGTAACGCTGCCGCACAGGACGTCGCTGGGGACACCCGCTGGCTCGCGTCGTCGATCGAATCCGGTGCCGGCGGATCGGTGACGGCGGTCGCCGCCGGCGGCCCGGTCACGACCGCCGTCGTCCAGGACGCCCTGCTCGAGACGCTCGTCCAGGCGTTTGCGGTCACGCTGGTCGTCATCCTCGCGTTCCTCACCGTGCTCTACTGGGTGCGGTACCGATCGCTCTCGCTCGGAATCGTGACGCTCGCACCCGTCGTAGCCGCGCTGGCATGGTTGCTGGGAACGATGGCGCTGCTCGATCTCCCGTTCAACAGCGAAACCGCCGTCATCACCAGCCTCGCGATCGGGCTGGGCGTCGATTACAGCATCCACGTTGGCGAGCGGTTCGTGGATGAACTGCGAGGAGCCAGCGGCTCCTCGGGGTCGGGAGCGGGGAGCGCCGCGACCCGTGAACGCGGCCGGCAGGACTCGCTCGAGGGTGCACTCGCCGCGACCGTCACCGGAACCGGCGGAGCGTTGCTCGGCAGTGCGCTAACGACGGCGGCCGGGTTCGGCGTGCTCGCACTCGCCCTCGCGCCGCCGCTCCAGCGCTTTGGGATCGTGACGGGGCTGAGCATCATCTTCGCGTTCGTCGCCTGCCTCACGGTTTTACCGTGTCTGCTCGTCTTGCGCGAACGCGTCCTCACACGGATCGGAACCGGCAACTGATATATAACTGTAGGGGGCCGACTGGCGATCCATCAATCGAGTCGCCCCCTTAACGTCGATCGCGTCCGAACGACAGTGTATGACCACGGACATTACCAGACGCCGACTGCTCGGCGGCGGGGCAACCGCCGGACTTCTCTCGCTTGCCGGCTGTGCCGCCTCGACTCCGTTCGTCGGCCGCCGACTCGAAGAGAGCGAGACGATCGACCCGTCCGGCGCGGAATCGCTTGCGATACAGGGCGAAGTCGGTGACGTGACGGTAACCGGAGACGATCGCGACGACGTGCGCGTCGACATCACCAAGCAATCCAGTTCCGTCCGTGCCGACCTCGACGATCTCGAGTTCCAGACCGATCGAACCGGCGAGCGCCTCGAGTTCCGTTCGGTCTGGACGGGCAGCGACGGCTGGTTCACCAGTCGCCCCGCGATGAATCTCGACGTCACGATTCCGTCGACCCTGGCGCTCGATCGGGTCGCGACCAGCACGGGGCGGATCACGATTCGGAACGTCGAAACCGAGGGTGGGCTGACCGCGTCAGCGACGACTGGCCGCCTCGACGTCGCGGGCGTTTCCGGGTCGGTCACCACCGAGACGACGACCGGCCGGGTCGAGGTCACCGACGTCAGCGATCGAGTCACCGCCGAAACGACGACCGGCCGCGTACAGATTCGGAACGTAGGCCGGATCGGTGACGTGTCCACGACGACCGGTCGAATCGAACTCGACGTTCCGGCGATCGACGGCGAGACGACCGTTTCGGCGTCGACGGGTCGGATTAGCGCCGCCGTCAATCCCGACCTCGACGCCGACCTCCGCGTCAGCACGAACACCGGTCGGGTCGACGTCGGTGATCTTCCGCTCGACGACGCGACGATCGAAGCCGACCGCGTCACGGGAACGCTCGGGGACGGCGGCCCGACGCTTCGATTCGAGACGAGTACCGGCCGGATCGCGCTCACGACGCTCGAATGAGTATCACGGCCGCACAACCGACGGGGACGCTGGCACGGCCGTCTGTGGTCGTGTCGATCGTCGCCGTGGCAGTCGGGTTCGTGGTCTCGACGGCTGTTCGTCTCGGTACTGGCGTCGATAACCGACTGCGTCGTGGCGTGGCGGTCGGGGTCGTGGTCTCGTCGGCTGTTCGCCGGCGCGAGGCGAACGTTTTATTCGTTCACGAGGGACAGTTGTGAGTGGAATGTCACGACCTGCCACGGCGGCTGCCGACGATCGACTCGGCCGACTCGGCCGCCGTCTCAGGTGGTTTTTCGGGGTCGTCCTCGATCGCCAGACGTACCTGAATCTCGTGTACTTGTTGCTCGCATTTCCGCTCGGGATCGGATACTTCGTGTTCGTCACGGTCGGCGTGTCGGTCGGGCTCGGACTGGCGATCTTGCTCGTCGGGATCGTCGCGCTCGCGATCACGTTTGCGATCGGTCTCGGCCTCGCGGGGTTCGAGCGCTGGCTGACCACGCGACTGCTCGGCGTCGACATCGAGGCCCGAACCGCCCTCGAGGGTGATGGAGGGCTGGCACAGCTTCGATCGCTCCTGACCGATCCCAAGACGTGGACGGCACTGATTTACCTCCCGGTAAAGTTCGTCCTCGGGATCGCCTCGTTCGTCGTCTTCGTCACCAGCACGTCGACGGCGATGAGCATGCTGCTGGTGCCGTTCTACTACGACCTGCCCGGCCTGTACGTCGGCGTCATCTCCGATCGCGCACCGGAGTTTCATCCGACGCTGTACGTCGGCTGGAACTACTTGCTGGTCGGCTTCGAGACCGTGATCACGATCGGCTTCTGGCGGATTACGACACTGCCACAGGCGATCGCCGTTGCGCTCGTCGGGGGCCTCCTCGTGTTTTTGACGTTGCACGTCCTGAACGCGATCGCGCGGCTCTGGGGACGCTTTGCGGGCGTGATGCTCGGGCAAAGCTACGACCCGATCGCGGTCCTTATCGAGCGCGATCGGTGATCGCGTAGACGCAACGCGGCAACAACCTACGCCTCCGTATCGCCGTCCGAGTGCGCTCGCACCCAGAGTTCCCCGATCCGGGAGAGCCGCGTTCGATACGATTTGCCGTGTTCCTCGCGTTCGATGTACCCCTTTCCGCCGGGACCGAGTCGATCGACGTTGTAGATCACTTTCGAGCGGAAGCTGTCGGTGTACTCCTCGTTTAGCTCGCGGGCCAGCGACTCGGCCAGTTCGGAGACGGAGTCGAACTCACCGTCCTCACCGAGTTTGAACAGGATGAGTTCCTCGAAGGGTTTGACGTTCGAGAAGGAGGTGACGGGGAGTTCGACGATGTGACTGCCGTCGATTTCCTTCGCGCCGATCGTCGTCCCGCGTTCGTCGAACTCCGAGAGCAACTGTTCGGCACTCTCGAGTCGCGCGTCGATTCGGTCATCGTTGAGCGACTGATCGTCCGCGATCGACTCTTTTTGGATGTCCTCGAGTAGCGTGATCTGCTCGCGCAGTTCCTCGGCGAGTTCCGTTTCGAGATACTTTTCCGGGGCGGTGTAGTAGGTGTGGATCTGCTCGCGTTCGTCCTCGCGTTCGACCATCAGCGAGTTCGCGGCCGTCGCGAACGCGAAACTGACCGTCCGGGGCATCGCGGCGACGTTGACCCAGACCTCGTTACCGCGATCGAGTTCGGCCGTGATCAGGTTGTAGGCCTGCTCGAACGCCTCGTCGTAGTCGTAGACGTCTTCGAGGACGAACCGCTCGGTGTCGGCACCGAGTAAGTTCTGAAAGTCCGTTTCGAGTTTCCGCGAGAGGTGCTGTGAGTACTCGACGTTCGCCTCGCTGCCGACTGCACCCTCCAGAAGAATCACGCTGTCGACATCGAGTTGATCGCGGACTAGCGGCGCGATCAGCCGGTCGTAGTCGAAGCCGACCGGCACGATGTGAGTGTGCATACGTGGTAGTTAGCGAGGACGATTAAATATCCAACTTTCAGTCGCTACCGAAACCGGAGCGGGTGTTAGCGAATCGTTTTTATACCCGCTAGTCAGCTATCCGACGAGTAGTCAGTACGGTGCGTTCACCGACCCGACAACTGCATCCCACGAGCAACGACGTACATGAGTGCGATACCGGTTCCGACTGCAAGGATGAACTGTGCGATCACCACCAGTACTGCACCTACAATCGAATTCCCCAATGTCAGAAAGACGAGACCGAACGGAACGACGCTCAGTGCGACGAACAAGGCGATGAGCTTGCCGAGTGGAATCGCTTCCGCAAGAATCTGACTCGTATTCAACTCTCCCGTAGCCGGGTCAACGAAGGGTGTGGTGGAGGGCATACAGTCTGACGTGGTCGGTCGGTTGTAAATATTACTCGGTATTGACGTAAGTACGTCGTGTTCAGCGGATTTGTACGTAGCGTCGCTCGATACGCAGATGTACTTCACGGCTAATTCACCGAGGAGAATCGACCGTTGCGAGAAGCCTCTCGGGATGTTCGAACGAAGCGACGGCGGGATGGTGCCACGATCCCGCGGTCAAGGGAAAAGCACGGCAGACGCCAACCGGCGCCTACCACAAATCACAGCCACAGGGGGTGTCGGTATGGTCGTTCTGGGTGAGGTCTGTTTCTATTTTCGATCACCACTACACCAGTATTGTACATTCCTTCGGTATTAAGGCTTACTGTGAGGACAATATGGGAGAGAAGGCAATATAATGTGGATGAATGGGACAAAATACGTTGATTTATCTATCGAAGGCCACCTATACAGATGGATCTGGCCGGTCCGGATAGACAGTCGTCGGATTCGATCGATTCCGCCGCCGCTGGGACGGTCAGTCCTCTCCCGTTCTCGATCGCGTCGTGTCCGGTTCCTCGACGATCACTTCGACCAGTTTGTGTTGGGCGGTCCGGAGGTGTTCGTGAAACGTCGCCGGCGAGATGTCGAGCGTCGCCGCGATCTCCTCGCCGGAACTGTCGCGGGGCCACTCGAAGTAGCCGGCGTAGTAGGCCGTTTCCAGGGCGGTCCGCTGACGATCCGTGAGCTTGCGAGCCAGGTGCGATTGGATCTGGCCGATCGACTCGTGGTCGGGGCTGACCTGTCGGCGCGCGACAGTTCGGACGCTGGAATAGATGTCTGCGATCGCGTCCGTCACGGCTCTCACATCGGTGTCCTGTGGAAAGTGAAGTCTCGTGATGTAGTCTCCGTCGTGGATCGCTGCCGATTCGACGTAGCCGCCGTACTCGTCGATCGTCGAGAACAGCGGCGGCGACGTGATCGCGATCTCGAACCGGACTTCGCCCATCGATTCGTTGAGAACCGTGAAGTCGTCCCAGTGGGGGACGGCGTCGACGAGTCGCTCGACGGTCGGAACCGTCTCCGTCGCCGTGGTACCGTACTCGAGGAACCGCTCGTCGTCGATCCGGACGACGCGATCGAACCAGACCGACTGGTCTGTCATCTCCGGCCCGTCGAAAATCGCCATCGCGTCGTCGACGACCAGTTCGAGTTCGATCACCGACTCGCCGAGCAGGACCTGTTTTCGTTCGATCGCGTCGATCGCGTGCCCGAGAATCTTGCCGAGTTGCCCGATGACCGGCCGTTCTTCGTCGGCAAAGGCCCGATCGCGGGCGCTCGTGATGCCGAGGACGCCGTACAGAGCCCCGTCGTGGGTGATGGGAACGGCGGCGGCCGCCCGGTAGCCGTGTTCGCGGGCGTCGTCCTGCCATGGCTCGAAGTCCGGGTCAGAAAACACGTCACTCGATACCTGAAGTTCCTGTGTCCGGGCCGCCTGCCCGAACGGCCCTCGACCGGCCTCGTCGTCGGGATCCGTCGAGAGCGGAATCGAGTCGACGTAGTCGTCGACCCCCGCCTCGACGCGGTGAAGAACCGTCTCCTCGGTCGGATCGATCCCGGCGATAAAGGCAAACTCGTAGGACGAAGATTCGGCAAGTAACTCGCAGACGATCATCTCGAGTTCGTCGCGCGATGACCCGGTGGCGATCGCGTCGGTGAGTTCGCGGACCGCGTCATGGACGTGGTCGATCGCGGTCAGTCGTTCACGCTGCGCCTCGAGTGTTCGCTCCCGATTTCGTGCCGTCGTCACGTCCCGAAGAATCGAGAGATGGATCCCCGGAAGGACATCGGCGACGGCGTTGCACTCGACGAGACGGTCGTCTCCGTCGGGATGTGCTACCGAAAACGTCCCGCGAACGTCCCCCTTCTCGAGAAACGTCTCCCAGTCCTCGTTGCGGTGGTCTGTCCCGTAGACGAACTCGGAGAGTGGCCGGTCTCGAAGCTCCGTCCCGCCGCCGTCTAACAGGTCGCACGCAGCAGGGTTTGCGGCGACGACCCCATCTTCGTTGCCGAGCAGAATCGCGTCGTGTGCACGCTCGAAGATTGCCCTGTATCGCTGATTTCCCGATTCGAGACGCTCCTCACGGGCCTTCCACGGGGTCCGATCGCGAACCTGAACGGTTAGCCCGGTTTCGTCGGGAAACAGCCGCGCCTCGAGCCAGCCGTCGATCGGGGCGTAATACTCTTCGACGGTGATCGGTCGTTGCATCTCCATCGCGCGTTCGTGAGCGGATTGAAAGAGCACCGCATCGTCGCCGGTCGCGATCGTCGACTCGTCGAGACCGAGGAGTTCGTGAGCCCGATCGTTGACGTAAGTGTACTCCAGGTCCGCATCGAGCGCGTAGAATCCGTCTTCGAGCCGATCGACCGCGGCGGAAACCGTATCCGGGTCGTCGTTCGGTATGGTGCCGGTTTCCGGATCGTCGTTCGGTGTGGTGCCGGTTTCCGGATCGTCGTTCGGTGTGGTGTTGGCTCCTGTGTCATCGTCCGATGCGGTCTCCCGTGGCTGCGTCTCCGTGGAGTGCTCGCTTGCACCCGTGGATGCCGTGTCGGTCGTCGATACCGCGAGATGATCGATTCCAGTCCCGGGACCGATTTGGTGGGCCGTGACGATGATTCCGTCTGCGTCGGTTTCACACGGACACGATCGCAACTGATGCGTGTAGTGGACCGTTCCGGTTTCCGTTCGAAGGGGAAGATCGACCGTGACGCGCGGTGTGGTTCCCCGTGTATCGAGCGGTTCGAGATCGTCGCTGCGCGTACTTTCGTCGTCGGGAGTCGCGGTGGAGGCAGTTTCCGTTAGCGTCCGGACAAGCGTCCTGACGCGATCGACGGCCGGTTCGGGATAGACGAGCGAGATGTGCTCGCCGAGGAGTCGATCGCGTTCGTACTCGGTAACCGCGACGAACCCGTCGGTGACGCTGATGAAGGTGCACTGGGAATCGAGTTCGAAGGATGCGATATCAGAATGCGATGGCGATTGGCCCGCCGATGCCCCCGGTCCCCGACAGGTGGCGACCGCCTCCACCGGCCACCGTCTCTTTGCTGTCATTATTTTCCGGATCCGTCGCTTCCGGATAAGCTTACCGGGTAATCACGTTTTGCTGCCACGTGGCTGTTCGTCTCCGTCGGCACCGCTCCGGTGAGGTCTCTAAGGCTCCGGTGAGGTCTCTAAGGCTCCGGTGAGGTCTCTAAGGCTCCGGTGAGGTCTCTAAGGCTCCGCGACGGTCACGGAGTCATCTACAGTCGGAGCGGGCCGAGTGCCTCGGGGTCAAGCCTGAGGCGGTTCACCCCGCGGAATCCGCTCGATCAGTGCGAGGGTCGCCCAATCAGTCGTCGTCGGTCGCATCAAGATCGATCGACCGGACCAGTTCGGCGATTCGCTCGCGGTCGGTCGCTGGATCGATATCGATCTCGGCATCGATCGACCGTGCGACGGCCGCCGGAACCTCGAGCGGGACCGTCCCCCCGGCGAGACCGTAGCTCGCTTTCGTAGGCCAAACGGCGACGTGCGTTTCGGCCGAGAGCCGATCGGGGCCGTCCGGAGCCACCTCGGCTGCGATCGGATAGGAGACGTCGAGGACGTACCACTTGCCTTCGATGCCGTTTTGCGCCTCGAAGGCGTGGGTTTCCCGCGTCCCCTCGACGACGAGATCCGCCTCCTCGAGCGTGCCGACGAACTGCCGTTTCGCGTTCGGTGCTGCCATCGAGAAGACGCCAGCGGGCGTCACTCCCAGTGCGGACAACGGCGGCGAGAAAGTGAGGTCAACCGCGAACAGCGATCGAATCGGAATCTCGGTCGCGCCGATCTCCGCGAGCGCCGCCGCCGCGTCGACGGGTTCGTACAGCGTCGTTTCGGCGGTGATCGTCGCGAACAACACCCTCGTCGTTCCGGTTCTGGTGCCGGCGGGGTGCCAGTCCTCGGCCAGCGACGCCGGCAGCGGGGTCGTCATGGCGAGTGCCTACGCCGCCGATCCCTTTCGGTGTGGCGGTGACGGATCCTCCGACGAGCGCAGTCTCGCTCGAGATCGGCTCCGTCCGGGAACCCACCGAGATCGAACCACTCGAGCGGCCGGGGCGTGATCCGATCGCGACCCCGTTCGAGCGATCGCCAGTAAAACGCGACAGCGATTCGTATCAGTCCGCACTCAGTCCATCGAAGTAGATCGCTGGGCGTTCGTCGGCCGCGGGGGCGGTGACCAGCGAGACGCCGACGGTAACGACCAATCCGAGGAGCATGCCGACGATCCCGGCGGTCCATCCGAAGTACGCACTCGGAACGGCGGCAAAGAAGAGACTCGAGAGGTAAAACACCTGGCTGAGGAGAATGCCGGCCGTGATCCCTGCCTGGGTCGTCCGTCGCCAGTAGAGGGCGACCATGACGGGCAATGCGAGTTGTGCGAAGCCGCTAAAGGCCGCGTCGCCGAGTTCGAACAACGTCGCCGGGTTCACGAGGCTCGCGCCGAAGGCGGCGGTCGCGAAGACGACGACGCCGATGCGGGCGAGGCGGTCCTCGCGCGTATCCGAGAGGTCGGCGGCGACGAACGGGCGATAGAGGTCGCGGGTGAAATAGGACGATCCCGAGAGCAACATCGAGTCAGAGGAGGACATCATCGCGGCCATCGCGCCGGCGATAACGAGCGCCGCGAACCAGACCGGCGTGAACTCACCGAGCACCGCGGGGAGGACGTTGCCCCCCTCCGGAACCGCGACCTCCAGCCCGCGGGCCCACGCGCCGAGCATGAACGCGGGGACGAACAGCAACACGCAGAGGATCGGCCAGAGGGCGAACGATCGCTTGAGCACCGTCTTCGACCCCGCGACGAAAAAGCGCTGGTTTACCTGCGGGAACATCGCGACGCCGAAACCGATGACAATCGCCGTCGAGAGCATCCACTGCGGCGAGTAGTGATCGCTGCCGAGCGCGAGGTGGGTCGCCGCCTCGGCTTCGAGTGCCCCCGTCGCCACTCCGGGGCCGCCGACGACCGCGAGCACCCAGATCGTCGCCACCCACGTCGTGACGAGCATGAACGCGCCCTGGAGCGTATCGGTCCAGGCGATCCCGCGCATTCCGGCGACGACCACGTAAAGGATCATAAAGGCCGTAATCAGACCAGCGCCGACGGCGTAGGGGACGGCCCCCTCCGTGAGCGCCTGCAACGCCGTCCCGGCCCCGACCTGCTGGAGCATCACGTACGGAAAGAGCCAGAGCAAACTCACGCCGGCGACGAGTCCGCGAAGCCGTCTCGAGGCGAATCGATCGCCGAGCATCTCGCCCATGGTAACGAACCCGTACTGGCGACCAAGCAACCATTGCTTATACCCGATGGCGTACCAGAGGATCGCGAAGATGATCCCGTCCATCAGTCCCATCACGAGAATCCACTCTGGGCCCTGATGGTAGGCGATGTTCGGACCGGCAAAGAACGTAAACGCGGACAGCAGCGTTGCAAACGTCGTAAACAGCAGGACGACCGTTCCGAGCGTTCGGCTGGCGAGATAGAAGTCCTCCGCCGTGCGATCGGTCACTCGATAGGCGACCAGGCCGACGGCGAGCGCCAGTAGCAAGTAGCCGACGATGATACCTAGTTGGAGCGCGAGCGTCACCGCGACTCACCCCCGTTCGTGGCCCGGCCCGGCTCGCGATCGGCCACCGCCGAATTTCCCGACGCTCCGTGTTCGCTCGATTCGATTCCGATCCCCCACGCCCGCTGGGCAAACAGCCAGAAGACGATCGACGCGAGCACCATCCAGCCGACGTGCCACCAGAGCCACAGCGGCAGGCCAGCGACGATCGTCCCGTCTCCCCAGAGAAACCACGGGATCGCCAACGCACAGAGGACGATCCCGGTTCCGATCCAGCCCCACAGTTCGAGACGACGCATGCATCGCATTCAGAACTGGGGTCGGTAATCGTTTCCGTTTGTCAACGACCCACTGTGGATCCGCCCGAACAGGGACGAACACGGGGAGTGCAGTCCTCACTGATCCTTCGAAAAGCGAGCGTGATCGGGGGTTGGCGTGAGTACTCGTTTCGGAAGCGTTCGCTCGAGTCGCCGGACTCAAGTAGCGTAGACGGAGCCAAGAGTCATACGGAGTAGTGTCATCGATTACCGCCGGTTGGCCAAGACGGTTCGCCGTTCGGCGGTAACTACGGACACTACTCCGTATCAGTGGCTCCTATCGCTCAGTTCCCGAGTCATCAGCGAGACACCGACGAGCGAGGCGAGCAACACGACGAGATTGAACGCGGCCCGCATCAGCGGCTGGTGTCTGGGTTCGACCCAGAGATCGATCGCGGCGGTGACGCTGCCGTAGAACTGGACCAGCGCGAACAGCGCGAGAACCGAACAAACCCCGAGTGCAGCCCAGGCGAGATAGCGCCGGACGGGAGAGGACTGGAGATCGATCCCGGCGTCTGATCGAGTCTGATCGCTGGTGTCGGATCGAGTCTGATCGACACCCGTCTCGCCAGCCGCCGTCGCACGGGATTGTTCGGGGACGGAGTCGGCGTTCGGTTCGGATCGTTGGTGGTCGGTCTCGGATTTGCCGTCCGAGGCAAGTCGTTGTTGGCCGGTCTCGGATTCGCCATCCGAGGCGGGTTGCGATTGGTCAGCGCGTTGTTCGTCGTCGGAATCGATCGTCGGGTCGGTGTTACTCATCGATTGACCTCCGTGCGAGCGCGATGGTTGCGAGCAGTGCCACGGCGGCGACGGCGCTGCCGAATCCGGGCGTTCCGTCGCCGCTGTCCTCCTCGGCGTCGTCGCGCGTCACGTCCCGTTTGGCCGCATCGTCGGACTCCGCGGCTTCTGCCGTCTCCGAATCCTCCTCGACTGCGTCGAGTTCGTCCTCGGCGTCGTCGTGGAACGCTCCCGTGTCGAGGTCGTCGCCCTCCGTCGCGTTCGGTCGGAGGTCGGCGATCGCCCGATCGGTCGCGACGATCGTGCCGTCGAGCCAGAGGATGCCGTCGAGGTGGTAGGCGTACTCGTCGGGCACCTCGAGATCGGCCGTCGGCGCGATCGTGTCGCCGGGATCGACGGCGTCGAGATCGACCGTCACCGAGTCGGCGACGATGTTCGAGTCGGCCTGCCGGACTTTCAGTTCGAGTTCGAGTTCCTCAGCGACCTCGTCGCCCGCGTTCGTCAGGTAGCTCTCGACCTCGAGTCCGACGCTGTCCTCGGTCGTCGACTCGACGGAGTACTGGATCGCGGGGACGTCCGCGAGCGCGCCGGTGTAGCGGTGGAACTCGAGGCCGGTGTCGGCGTAGGCCGGCGTCAGCGATTCGACGCCGGAAACGCGGTGAGTCACCGTTTCGGAGCGCTTTCCGTCCGTATAGACGATCGTCTCGATCCGGTGGGGTCCGTCCCGCGGAACGTCGACCGTTCCGGAGACGACCGTTTCGGATTCATCCTCGAGAGTTCCGACCTCGCGTTTGGTCGTCTCGACGAGGAGGTCGGTGTCGACGGTTCGCGTTCGGTGGACGACGGTGACGTTGTCGACCGGTTCGCCTTCGTGCTGGAGGTACGTGTCCACATCGAGCGTGGCAGTTTCGCCCGAAACCTCGGCGGCGGCGATCGTCACTTCCAGCAGCGATGCACTTCCGGCCCGATCGATCGCAGCACCCGTGTCGGGTTCGCTGGGATCGCTGACCGCACCGGAGAGGGCGAGGGAGGTGAGTGCCGCGACCGCGACCACGAGCGCGGCGACCAGCAGGGCAGACTCGCGATTCATGTCACTGGCACTGAATCAGTCCTATAAGTGTTTTGTGTCCTCGTGCCGAACACGCGATCGAACGGATGGCACGGCGCTCGAGCACGGACGTTTTCGTGTACGGGACGCTGACGGATTCCGAACAGGCCGAGCGCGTCCTCGGGGCCAGAGACGGTCCCGTCGGCGACGGGGAACCGACGTGGGAGTTTGCGGGTACGGCGACGCTCGACGGGTTGGGCCGCGTCGAGGGCCAGTATCCGACGCTCGCCCCCGGCGAGAGCGTCGACGGACGACTGCTGGCCGTCGACGAGTCCGGTCTCGATCGGCTCGATCGCTACGAGGGCGTCGACCGGGGGCTGTACGTCCGCGTCGCGGTCCCGTTCGTCGATCCGCAAGTCGAGGAGTCGGGGTCGGTCTGGGCGTACGTCGGGGATCCGGACCGACTGGGCGTCGAGGACCAGTGGCCCGGCGACGGACCGCTGGCAGACCGCGTTCGGACCTATCTTTCGCTGGCTGCGGCCGTGGTAAAACGTACCGAATGACGGCCGTCAGTCTAGCGTCAGACGAAGGATTTACCCCGCCGGAGTCTTGCGATTTCACTTCCGGTCCGGGCCCATGACATTTATAATGCCTCAGCCCCCCTCTACAGTCGCACGTCACGCGCCGTGCATTCCCTGTATTCCCTGTCGTGTTGTGCCGCACAACACATCGACGTTGGGGGGAAGCGATGGGCAGAGGCCTGTCAGGCCAGCCGTGCCGGCTGGCACCCCGACAACAACTCTTAGATGTCCAGCCGAATAGTCGAGGGTATGCTCGAACTCCCGGCGATTCTCGAGGCGCGCGATCGGGTTCGCGAAACGTCTCGACACACGCCACTGGAACGGTCTCACACCTACTCCGCCATGACGAGTGCCGAGGTCCACCTGAAACTGGAGAACTTCCAGCGAACGGGAGCGTTCAAGATTCGCGGCGCGACGAACCGGATCGCGACGCTTTCGGAAGCGCAGAAAGACGCGGGCGTCGTCACCGCGAGCGCGGGCAATCACGCTCAGGGTGTCGCGCTTGCGGCGACCAGAAGCGGCGTCGACGCGAAAATTGTGATGCCCGAACACGCGCCGATCTCGAAAGTCAAGGCGACGCGAAACTACGGTGCCGAGGTCGTCCTCGACGGGGCGGATTACAACGAAGCCGCCGAGCGCGCCCACAAGATCGAACGCGACGAGGGGCGAACCTACGTCCACGCATTCGACGACGAGGCGGTGATGGCCGGTCAGGGAACGATCGGTCTCGAAATTCTCGAGGACTGTCCCGAGGTCGAGACCGTGGTCGTCCCGATCGGCGGCGGCGGCCTCATCAGCGGAATCGCCACCGCGATCAAAGAACAAAAGCCCGAGACCCGCGTTATCGGCGTCCAGGCCGAGGGGGCCTCGAGCGCCGCCACGTCTCTCGAGAAAGGAAAGCGGATCTCGCTCGACGGCGTGGATACGATCGCGGACGGCATTGCGACTCGCAGCGTCGGTGAGGAGACGTTTCCCTACATTCAGCAGTACGTCGACGAGGTCGTCACCGTCTCGGACCCGGAGATCGCGGTCGCGCTGGTCTACTTACTCGAGCGATCGAAAACCCTCGTCGAAGGGGCGGGCGCGGTCCCGCTGGCCGCCGTCCTTTTCGAGAAATTCGCCTACGACGAGGGAGAGACGATCGTCACGGCCCTCTGTGGCGGGAACATCGACCTCAACACGCTCACCAACGTGATCGTCCGCGGACTGGTCGAGACGGGGCGATACCTCAAGATCAGGACTGTTCTGAAAGACCAACCGGGGGCGCTCGAAGACCTCCTCGAGATCTTCACCGCCCACCGCGCGAACATCTACGCGATCCACCACGATCGCACCTCGCGAGGCGTCGAGATGAGCGACACCGAAGTCGAGATCGATCTCGAGATGCGCGGGCCCGACCACGTCGACGCCTTTCTGGCGGATCTCCGGGACGCGGGATACGCCGTCGACGTGCTGGTATAGCGTGAGATGACGGGCCGTAAGGGGGAGTAGAGACGCCCGAATCAGCGCACCCATTTAAGACCCGACAGACAAAGGACAGAGGTATGAAACGGATTATCGAAACCGAGGACGCGCCCGCCGCGGTCGGCGCGTACAGCCAGGCGACCACCAACGGCTCGCTCCTGTTTACCGCCGGCCAGATCCCCCTCACTACCGACGGGGAGGTGCTGGCCGACGAATCGATCGACCTCCAGACCGAGCAGGCGCTGTACAACCTCGACGCGATCCTCGATGAAGCGGGCGCGAGTTCCGAAGATATCCTCAAAGTAACCGTCTTCCTCGACGACATCGACGACTTCGAGGCGATGAACCGGGCCTACGCGAACTACTTCGACGACGAACCGCCGGCCAGAAGCGCCGTCGAAGTCGCCGCCCTCCCGAAGGGGGTCGGCGTCGAAATCGAAGCCGTCGTCTCGATCGAGTGACCGCGCGTGAGCAGCGATCGTTCCAGCGGCGATTCGGACGCGAACGAGTCGCCGTCACCGGAGGCACGAACGACGTCGAGGACGGCGGATTCGCCGGACGCCGAGTTCCGCACGCGTCGCAGAAAATCCGCGATCCTGTGGGGCGTCGTCGGTGCGCTCGCTGTTCTCGTCCTCATCCAGGGCTACACCCTGCTCGTCGAACCGCTGGTAACGATCGTCCAGGGGGCTGCGATTGCCGCCCTCGTCGGCCTTGGGGCCGCGATCGGTGCCTATCTGCTCGAATATCGCATCGTCGCGTGGGCGGCACGTCGCGCGTCGGGTGAAACCGAGTCACACGACGGCGACGGTAAAAGTAAGAGTTAAACGACGGACGTGGTTAGGAACAGGTGAGCCAGGATGGCCGAACGGTAAGGCGCACGCCTGGAAAGCGTGTTCCCTTTGGGATTCTGGGTTCAAATCCCAGTCCTGGCGCTTCTGTGATTCCACATCCACGAGCGCCGCGTAGCGGAGCGAGCAAACCGGAATCACGGAGCGCAAGAAGCGGGATTTGAACACGCGAGTCGCAGCCCCGGGAGCGCAACCGAACGACGTGAGGTGAGCACCCCGGAACGTCTCGCACCTGTTCAAATCCCAGTCCTGGCGTCGCGAGGACCTTACTTCGCTCGCTCCTCAGAATGGGCAAACGGTAAAGCCGTGAGGCGTATTTTGCAACGAGAACACTCTCGAGTGGCAACGATCGACAGAACCGGCAACTGCCGCTGACCCCGCTGCTACCGTTCGATCTCGGCGGGCGTATCGGTCGTGATCCACCGTTCCGGTCGATCCGGGTCCCGTAGCTCCAGCGTTCCGTTTTGACACACCACGAATTCGAATCGATCGGTCATCCTGACCCCGTCGAGAACTGGGACTCGATCGGGTATGGTAACGAGGGTCCTACCCGGAGCGAACGGCGGGGTAGTCACCGCGTACCGCGTGGCCTGCCGCGGGGGATGTCTTGGCCCGGCCCGAAACGGGACCGGAACGAACAGCGCTTAGTGTCGGCCGCCCGTATCTGTGCGTATGTGTGGCCGGTACACCCTGGTCGTCGAGCGGGAGGACCTCGAAGACCGCTTCGGCGTCGCGGTCCCGGAGTCGTTCCGCCCGCGGTACAACATGGCACCGGGACAGAAGCTACCCGTGATTACCGGGGACGAACCGGACGTTCTCCAGCACTTCGAGTGGGGGCTGGTCCCCCCATGGGCTGACGACGACAGCGGCGGCTTGATCAACGCCCGATCGGAGACGATCGACGAGAAGCCGAGTTTCCGGGCGGCGTACGAACGACGCCGGTGTCTCGTCCCGGCCGACGGGTTTTACGAGTGGGTCGAGCAGGGCGAGGGAGACAGCGACGGAGAACGATCGACGGCCGACCGGCGAGACGACGGGCGAAAGCAACCCTACCGCGTCGCCTTCGAGGACGAGCGCACGTTCGCGATGGCCGGATTGTGGGAGCGCTGGGAACCCGAAACGACCCAGACCGGACTGGACGCCTTCGGTGGCGGTCTCGACGACGCGGACGCGGGCGGGCCACTCGAGACGTTTACGATCGCCACCACCGAGCCAAACGACCTGATCGCGGATCTCCACCACCGGATGGCGGCGATTTTGCCGCGCGACCGCGAGCGAGAGTGGCTGACCGCGTCGGATCCCCGCGGCCTTCTCGAGCCGCACCCGTCGGACGAAATGCGTGCGTATCCGGTCTCGACGGCCGTCGGGAATCCGTCCGTGGACGAGCCATCGGTGATCGAACCGATCGAGTGACGGGACGGAAGGCGGCCGTCGACGCTTACAGTCCCTCGCGACCGCCCTGTGAGAGCAACACGAGCATCGAGAGCGCGGAGACGGCGAGCAGGATGAACGCCGGAATCGCGGTGTACTGGAAGTAGGCGGCCTCCTGGGCGCGCCAGATTATCGTCACGAGCGTATCGAACCCGGTCGGGCGGAGAATCAGGGTGGCCGGAAGTTCTTTCATCGTCGTCAGGAAGACGAGCGCGGCACCGGCGGTGACGCCCGGCGTGACGAGCGGGAGTGTGATTTTCCGGAAGGTCCGAACCGGCGTCTCACCGAGCGTCCGTGCGGCCTCGACCAGTTGCGGATCGACCTGGAGCGTCGTGGTCCGAATCGAGCCGACGGCCTGGGGCATGAAGCGAACGACGTACGCGAACACGAGCAGTGGGAGCGTCTGGTAGAGCGTGGGAGCGTACGAGAGGTCGAGCGATTCGTAGCCCGTCGCGAA
Source organism: Halosolutus sp. DAT137 (assembly GCF_059736405.1). NCBI lineage: Archaea > Methanobacteriati > Methanobacteriota > Halobacteria > Halobacteriales > Natrialbaceae > Halosolutus > Halosolutus sp. DAT137. The sequence continues at coordinate 171,365 of NZ_JCAQID010000007.1, forward strand.
GTAAACGAGCGCGAGTCCGAGGACGATCCCCGGCACGGCGAACCCGACGTACGTCGCCCGCTCGAAGACGAGTGCCAGCGGTGACTCGTATTTGGCCGCGAAGTACGCGACCGGCAACGCGGCGAGAACGGCGACGATCGCGGCCGCCGAGGCGACCAGCAGCGAGTTCGCCGCGTAGCTGAACTCGAACGCCAGCGACGTTCGGGCGTACGGGTCGGCGGTGACGATCCACGTTCCGAGGATCCAGACCGGGACGGCGAGCGCCAACGTCGTAATCCCCGCGGGGAGCGCCGTCGCCGGCCACCGCCAGACGCCGAGGGAGACGACGGGGTCGTTCGATCGGTCAGAGCCGCTGCCCGAAATCGTCCGATCGGGGCGAACCCACCATTCGAGCGCCAGGACAACCAGTACGAGCGCGAGCAACTGCAGGGACAGAAACGCCGCGTAGTCCGGGCCGCCGGCGTTGTACTCGACGTAGATCTGTCGGGTGAACACCGGGAACTGCATGATCGCCGGGGTTCCGAAATCGGAAACGCTGTAGAGCGCTGCGAGCAGGGCCCCGGCGACGATCGCCGGGCGGACCTGGGGGAGCGTTATCCGGCGGAACGCGTCCCATTTGCCGTGATTGAGCGTTCGCGCGGCGTCGAGGAGCGTGGTGTCGAACGACAACAGGGCTGCGCGAGTCGTGAGGTAGACGTAAGGGTAGGTGTAGAGCGTGATCACCAGTGTCGTCCCGTGGAGACCGTAGATTTCGGGTAACTGTTCGATACCGAGCGGCCGGAGGATCGTCTGGAACTCCCCGCGCGGACCGAACGCCGAGACGAACGAGAACGCCCCGATGTAGCTCGGTACCACGAGCGGCAACGCGACGACGATCGACCAGAAGCGTCGAAACGGGAGGTCGGTCTGGACGGTTAGCCACGCCAGCGGGACGCCGAGTAGCACAGAAAAGGCGGTCACAGCCACCATCAACAGGAGACTGTTACCGACGATCTCCACCGTCTCCGGGCGAACGAACATGTTTCGCGCGCGAGCGGGGTTCACTTGCGTCGCCTCGAAGACGAGCCACGTCAGGGGGACGACCATACTCGCAGCGATCGCGCCGGCCAACAGCGCGAGTCCGATCGGCACCTCGTCGGCCATGTCGAACCGCCGGAGCGGAGCAAGCGATTTCATAGGTCTCGAGGTAGTGATTTTTGAGCCATGCCCGGGAAATGTCGATCGGTTCGTCTCTCAATCCTCGTCGGGGCCGCAGTCGTGATCGGTTTCGTAATCGCCGTCTCGCCGCCTGGGCTCCGTTCTGACGATCTCGTTCCAACGAGTATAAGTTTTAGGTTTACCTAATCCGCAGCATGGAGTTGACAAGGCGAGACGCGGTCGCCGCGCTGGGTGCGCTCGGTGCGGGCGGCGCGGCCGTGGTTGGGCTCCAGCGATACGATCGGTCGTCGGACGCCGCGGGCGACGACGAGCAGGTGTACGAGACGCTCGCCGCCGCCGCCGAAGTCATCTATCCGGACGAGGTGTCCGGAATCGAGCCGTTCGTCGAGACGTTTCTCGAGGGGCGGCTGGACGATTCCGATCACGCCGCCGGAGTGCACGAGACGGTTGCCGACCTCGAACGGCTGTCAGCGGAGTGGTACGGCGATGGCGTCGCGGCCCTCTCGGTCGCAGATCGCGACTCGCTGTTGCGCGAGGTCGGCTCGGATACGGCCGACGAGGATCCCGACGGAACGACCGCGGAACGAGTGCGTTACTTCGTCGTCAACGAACTGCTACTCGCGCTGTACGCGTCACCGACGGGGGGCGAACTGGTCGGTATCGAAAACCCGCAAGGTCACGCCGGCGGGATCGACACCTACCAGCGGGGGCCGGAATCGTGAGTGGCGAGTGGCCGCCAGCCGAGAGCGCGAGTAGCGGAGACACGGGCGACCACGAGGAGGGCGATCGAACCCCGGTCGAGGACGCGGACGTCTGCGTGATCGGGGCCGGGCCGGCCGGCGGCCTGGTAGCCAACCGGCTGGCCGCGGCCGGTCGCGAAGTGGTGATCCTGGAGGCAGGGCCGCGGTTCGACTTCGACGACAGACGCGCGAGACAGGAGCGGGCGATCAGACCCGCTTACGATCGCCCGGCGGTCTGGGACGGCGACCCGGAGCGGGACGCCCATTCGGCCAGCGGCGAGTGGTTCTATCCGTTGAACCACGCCCGCGTAAAGGGCATCGGCGGGTCGACGCTCCACTGGCAGGGGATGGTGATGCGCCTCCACGAGGCCGATTTCAACTCCCGGAGCGAGCGCGGCGTCGGCGTCGACTGGCCGATCGAGTACGACGACCTCCGGCCGTACTACGCCGAGGCGGAGCGGGAACTCGGCGTCGCCGGGGCCGACGACAACCCCTTCGCGCCGCCGCGCGATAGGCCACACCCGATGGCCGCCTTTCCGCCCTCCTACAGCGACTCGCTGTTTGCCGAGGCCTGTGACGAACTGGAGATCGCGATGCACTCGGTGCCCAACGCGCGTAATTCGGAGGCGTACGACGATCGGAGCGCCTGCGTCGGCTACGGGACCTGCCAGCCGGTCTGTCCCTCCGGCGCGAAGTACGACGCGACCGTTCACGTCGATCGAGCCGAAGAACGCGGCGCGACGGTGATCGATCGCGCTCCCGTCCAGTTTCTCGACCACGACGCCGACTCGATCGAAGCGGCCGTCTACGCGACCCCGGACGACGACGAATACCGCCAGGAAGCCGAGAATTTCGTGCTCGCCTGTGGCGGCGTCGAGACGCCGCGCCTCCTGTTGCTCTCGGACTCGCGGCAGTACCCCGACGGGCTGGCCAACTCGAACGGTCTCGTCGGGAACTTCTTCATGGATCACCTGTTCGCGGGGATGGGCGGCGTCCTCGACGAACCGACGCGACAGAACCACGTCGGCTTTCTCACCAGCGAGAGTCACCAGTTCTACGACGACGCCGACGCGGAAACCGGCCCGTTCAAACTCGAGTTCTTCAACTACGCCGGCCCCTCGCCGGTCGGCATGGCGCTTACCGGCGACGACTGGGGTAACGACCTCCTCGAACGGATTCGCGGAGAGTACGGCAGCCACGTCGGCATGGGTGCGCTGGTCGAGCAACTCCCAAGCGAAGACAATTACGTCGCGCTCGATCCCGATCGGACGGACGACCGCGGCAACCCCGTCCCGGACGTTCACTGGACCGTCGGCGATCGGGCGCTGCGGACGATCGAGCGGGCGAACGAGATCCAGGAGCGGATCCTCGACGAACTCGGCACCGAGATCACCTGGCAGGTAGGCCCCGACAATACCGGCCCGGCCTACCACCACATGGGAACGACCAGGATGGGGACGAATCCCGACGAGAGCGTCGTCGATCCAACACTCCGGACTCACGACCTCGAGAACTGCTGGATCGCCTCGAGCAGCGTTTTCCCGACGGGCGGCGCGATGAATCCGACCCTGACGATCGCCGCGCTCGCACTGTATGCGGCTGATAGCGTGCTCGACGCACCCTGATCCGTTTGTTTTAGGCAAACCTAAAAATATAAGTGCGACGGGCAGAGAGTACCGGCAATGAGCAGCCTCGATCGCCGCGTCGCGGATGATGCGGACGACGTCGACAGCACTGATAGCGAGCACGAATCGAACGATACCAGCGAATACCCCGTCGAGGAAGACGGCACCGACCGGTACACCTTCGACGACGTCAGCGTCGTCATGGGAACGTACAACGAGGAGGAAGCGATCGGAAAAGTGCTCTCGGACATCGAGGAGATCACCGACGGGAAGGCCGAGGTCGTCTGCGTCGACGGTTCCTCGGACCGCACGCCCGAGATCGCCCGCGAACACGGGGCGACGGTCGTCGAACAGCAACCGCAGGGCTACGGCGTCGCCGTCCGCGCGGCGATCCTCGAACCGGACCGACCGATCGTCGTCACGACGGACTGCGACGACACGTATCCGATGGAACAGCTGCCCGAGTTCCTCGAGTTGATCAACGACGGGTACGACGTCGTCAGCGGCGATCGCCTCTACCACGGGGCCGAGGCGATGCCCGGGTTCAACCGGTTCGGAAACCAGGCGTTTGCCGCGATCGCGAGCGTCCTGATGGGGACCCGCGTCCACGACACGACGACCGGAATGCGAGCCTACCGCCGCGACGTGGTCGAGTCGATCGAGTGGACCGAAAACACCGGCCTCTCGGCCGAACTGCTGATCCGCCCGCTGATGCGCGGCTACGACGTCCGCGAGCAGCCGATCGCCTACCGCGAGCGCGCCGGCGAAACAAAACTCGATCCGATCCAGGGCGGGCTCGCCATCGCGAAGTCGATCGTCAAAGTCTGTCTCGAAGAACGCTTCGCGTAACGCGATCGTCTGCGATCGATTTCTCTCACAGATCGAGTGCTCCAGCATTCCCACGGATCGAGTTCTCCAACAGCCGCTTCCTATTCTCGGGCTTCGAGTCGCGTCTCGAACGATTCCCACTCGCGGTGGGTGTCCGGCCGATCGGGAAGGTACGTCCCTTCGGTGCCACAGTTCGTGACCAGAAGACACCCGGTTCGCTCGGGCGGCCACACGACCTCGATTCCCTCGTCGGTCGTCCGGACGGTCGCCGCCTGCCGATAGGTGAAGGTGCCACCGTCGAAGTGAACCAGCGTGATCTCGAGGACGATCTCGTCGGTCGACTCGAGCGCTACCGTCGCGTTCTCGTCGGCCGCCAGCCGTGCGATGCCGCCGCGATCGTCGCCTCCGTCGCCATCGACACCGTCGACCGCCGTCGACTCGAGCGACCAGTCGACTGCGATCTGCTCACCCGGAGTGGCGATTCGTTGGGTAGCTGCCCCACCGCTGTCGTTCTCGAGTCGGACCGCCGCCCGATCGATCCCGTCGGGAACGCCGACGACGGTCTCGCCGTCGAAGGAGTCGCCCTCGCGGATCGACAGCGGCTCGAGCGCCGCGGTGATCGGGTCGCTGGGAGCCGGCGTCCACTCGCCGCGATAGGTGTACCGATAATACTCCCGATCGGCGTAGGCGTCGAGCACCGCGAAGTCCCGCTCCGGCGGGCCGTCGAGTGCGTACACCGTCTCGCCGTCGAGGGACGGATGATTCCGCAGCGACTGGAAAGGATGGTTTTGCCACTGGCCGTACGGCGTCGGCTGGAACACGAGCGCGTTCTCGAGATCGCGCTCCTCGAACGGCTCGTACGCCGACTCGAACCGATCGGTGTGAACCGCGTTGCGCTCGATCGGCCCGGAGAGGACGGCGGCGTTGACCGCGCCGACGAACAGGGTGCTCGTCACCAGCGCCGCGAGGACGATTGCGCGAACTGCACGCGGCGACCGCGACGCGGCGAGCCGATCGCGAATCGCCACCTCACGGAGCCACCGCCAGCCGGTCACGAACGCGAACGCGGCGAAGATCGAGAGCGGAACGAGGAGATCGAAGTGATAGAACGGCCCGAACTGGGCGAGAAGCCCGTTCGTGGGGTCGTCCATCCGCGCGAGCACGTTGAAATTGCCCCAGAACGCGAGGTTTCCCAGCGGAACGGTCACCAGCAGGCCGGCGACGAGGAGGCCCGCCGTTCGGTCAGCGGCCGGTCGGGCAGCCCCAGAGTCCGGGTTACCGGCCGGTCCACCCACGGCCGGGAGATCGTTCCCCTTCCCATCGCTTCTCGGCCACCGATCGAGGGGACCGGGACGCCACTGCCACAACGCGAGTCCGAGTCCCGCAATCGCGGCGATCGAGCCGATCGGACCGGCGGTGAACCAGCGCGTCGCGAAGTACCACAGCACGTAGCCGTTCGCCTCGAGTGCGAGCGCCGGCGTGTAGTCGATCGAGTGGCCGCGAATCTCGCGATAGCCGAAGCCGGGACCGTCGAGCGGCGCGAACGCCTCGTAGGGGAACACGAGCGCCGAGCCGGTCATTCGGGCGTTGTACGCGAGCGTAACGGCGACGAACGCCACTCCGACGGCGGCGGTCAGCGCGTTTCGCCGGATCGGGTCCGGAAGCGATCCGGGTCGTCGCGTCTGCTGCCACTCGTCGCCACGGACCGATCGCAGGATCGTCCAGCACGCGTGACAAATAAACGGTGTTGCAAACAGGACGGCGGTGTACGGGCGGGCGAAAAACGCGAGACCGATCGCACCGCCCGCCAGACCGGCATCCCGGAGGCGACCACTGCGGACGCCGCGGAGGTACGAGACGGCGAAGACGAGGTTCAACGTCGTCGTCGGGGCGTAAGACAAGAATACCGACGAGGTGATCAGCGCCAGCGGCGAGGCGGCGAAGACGGCGGCGGCGACTACGCCGACCCGCCGATCGAAGACCATCGATCCGAGGCCGTAGACGAGCGCCGCGTTGGCCGCGGCGACGATCGCAAGGGTCACACGTGGCTCTCCGAGTAGTCCCATCGAGACGGCGTACATGGTGGCCGGGACCGGCGAGTACTTCGGGTAGAGTCGACCGCCGTCCTCGACGAAGAACCACGGTCTGAACGCGCCGGCGAGATCGCCCGCGTGGAGTTCGAGTTGCCCCTCGAGCAGCATCGCCGCCTGCATGAGGTAGACGGCCTCGTCGTCGTTACTGGAGTGATAGGGAAACAACTGGGTCGCGAGCGTGAATACGGCGATTCCGGCGAGGGCCGCGACACAGATCGCGTACAGGTCCTCGCGCGCGGCGTCACCGCGGACGGGGAGCCTCGATCGAACGCGGCGAACGAGTCGAGCGGCGCTGGAACCGCTTCTCGAGAGCGCGGACGACGAGCGACGACGACGAGGATCGGGTGTCACTGGAACATACCGGGAGGACAGCTATGGGACGTGGTGGTCGCGGGTGTTCAGGTGTTGATCCCGACCTCACGCATGAGATCGATCGCTGGCTGGCGGTTCGACAGTTCGGAGAGATCGAGGTCCGGAACGTCCAGTTCGTCGATCGTCGGCAGGCCGCCGACCGGTTCCACGCCGGGGATCAACGGGTATTCGAACGTCGAGGTAGCGAAGTACTCCTGGGCCTGCGAGGAAAGCAGGTGGCGAATGAAGTTCTCCGCGAGTTCCGGATCGTCCGCCGCGTCGGTGACGGCCGCACCGGCGACGTCGAAGACCGATCCCGCATCGCCCTCGGTGAACGTGCCGTTGATCGCCGCGTTGTCAGACTGGTCACGGACGCGCTGGATGTAGTAGTGGTTCGTGAAGCCAGCGTCGATCTCGCCGTCTGCGACCGCCTGGCAGACCTCGAACTCGCCGGGGTACTCCGTGATACCGGTATCGACGACGCCCTGAAGCCACTCGCGGGTCTCGTCTTCGCCCCTGAGCTGGAGCATCGCGGTGACGAACGACTGGCAGGAGCCGTAGGAGGGAGCCCAGCCGAGGTCGCCGTCGAAGCCCTCCGCGTAGGCGTCGATGCTGTCGAACATATCCCCTTCTGAGAGCGAGTCCGTGTTGTACGGGACCGCCCGTGCCCGTCCCGAGGTGCCGATCCACTGGTCCGTGTGGAACTCCGAGCGGACCAACTCGAGAAGGTCGTCGGAGAGCGACGCTGCTCGATCGTCGTCGGCGAGATCTCCGAGTGCAGCCGCGTCGACCGTGTAAAAGACGTCCGCCGGGGTTCCGGATCCTTCCTCTTTGATCTGGTTGACGAGATCCGACGAGCTGCCGTATCGGATTTCGATCGAGAAATCGTCGTAGTACGACTCCAGATCGTCGACGAGCGTCCCGACGAGGAATTCGCTGCGACCGGAGTAGACGCTCAGTTCGCCTTCGAGGGGCGGCATCTCCTCGATCGGCGTCCCGCCGGGTTCGGGTCGACCTTCGCGGCCGGAGCCGATCTGTCCGAAGACGTTTTGGCTGTCGTCGTCTTCCTCTTCGCCCCCGATGAGACCGGAACAGCCGGCTAGCCCTGCAGTACCCAGTGCAGCCGCGCCGGCGATGAACGCCCGGCGACTTCCAAGACCATCGTGTCGAGTCATGTGTTTTAGGCTAGCCTAAACTAACTTATAACCGTCGATTCTACCGTATGGGACGCCGATCGATCGAGCGCCTCCAGGCACTCGAGCCAGTCGAGCATGTGCTCACCGACGTAGTTGAAGAACGCACCGTTGTTGTACGCCGACCAGTCACCGTCAGCGAGTTCACGGCCCATCGCCTCGAAGATGCGGGCGTAGGCGTCGGCATCGGCTTCGTTACCGACTCCGTCCTCGGACGGCGTTGCCGTCCGATCGGCTCGGGAAACCTCCGGTTCCACGTCGTCGACGACGTGCCAGAGGTGCTCGTTGAGTTCGAGTCCCGGAACTTCGTTGTTGAGGTCGTCGAACGTGCTTCGCGGGGCCTTGTTGTGTTCACACAGCGGCGCGCCGTTGTAGATCCGCTTACCGAGGATATCGCAGGCGCGTTTGAGGAAAACGCCGCTCCAGATGTCGTCGAAGCGGCCGACCTCCCACTCGTTGTCGTCCATCGGCAGCTGGTAGAACGCGGGAATGACCTCGCGACGGAACGCGAGGTTCATCGAGCAGACGGTGAGGTAGTTGCGCCGTGCGGCGACGAAATCGTTCCCGAAGTCGTCGCTGGTGGTTCGGGTCTGGGCCTGTCCCTCGAGGTCGCCGTCCATGAGAATCCGGACGGCGTCTAAGTCCGGGACGTTGGTCCACAGTCCCTGCGAGGCGACGACCTCGCCGCCGTCGATCTCGGTCGTACCGGTCTCGACCGCTTCTCCCATCGCTGAGTAGGGGTATCCACGCGGGTAGAGTCCGTGTTTGTCGGCGTTCTGGTAGAGGACGTTGACCCACTGTTCGTCGGAGGTGACGGCTTCGATCTCGCCGCCGAACGCGAGGTTTGCCATGTGGGTTCCGAAGAAGTCCTCGTCCTCGTGCGGGAGGGTGTCGTCGTCGATGAAAAAGCCGTACTCGAACTCGTCGTGGACCCACATGTAGAGCAGTCCGAAACTCGTCTCGGCGTGACTCGCCGCCGGGACGACGTGGCCGTACTCCGCGACGCCGTGATCCTCGTACCACTGCTCGCGTCGCGTTCCGTCGAAGACGTCGCCCGAGACGCCCTCCTCCTCGAGCATGGCCGCCATCTCCTCGGTCTCACAGAAGTCCTCGGTGACGAGGACGACGTGCAACCGCGAGAGGTCGAAGCCATGGTCGCGAGCGTTCGCGAAGTACGAACGCATGCACTCGTACTCCCGGATCGTCGGGACGATCACACAGATATCCTGACTCATTGCGCCGCTATTTTTTAGGTGAGCCTAAAAAACTGTCGTTGTTCCGCGCAGGTCCCGACCGCGCCGCGGTCGCGTCCGAAAGTGAGATCCCCAGCGTTGCGACCGATCCCGCGCCGCCAAGAAGCGACACCCCGTTTTTCAACGCGTGATCGACGATCGCAGCGGCCAGTGCCGTGCTCGCACCCACGGGAGTGAGTCCGACGACGAGAGCCGTGAAGGCTGCCTCGTAGAGACCGACCCCGCCCTGGGACAGCGGCAACACCTTCGCGAGGTTGCCGACGCTGACCGCCAGCGTCCCGACTGCCACCAGCGTTCCGAACGGGAGCCCGTTGCCCAGCGCTGCGAGGACGAGCACTGCAGTGAGCACGTCGAGGACCCACACGAGAAGACTTACTCCCCCTATGACGGCCAGCGCTCGCGGTTGGCGAGCGACGAGTTGAACGCTCCCTGCGAAGTCGAGCGCAGCGTCGACCACCCGCGTTAGCCGCGGCCTGCTGTCGGTTCGCATCCGAAGCCACCTGCCAAGTCCGAGTTCCGATCGAGCGGACGTGACGACGACGAAACCGACGCCGACGGTCGCCGTGCTTACGGCCGCTGCAGCCAGGAGGGCGGTCCGCGCGCCCTCACTCTCCGCGACGAGTTCGAGCGGTCCGGCCGCACCGTCCAGTGCAAGCCACACGGTCGCGAGTCCGGCGAGCGAGGCGATCGTCGCCAGATCGAACACCCGCTCGACGGCGAGCGAGGCGAACCCCGCGGTGTACGGCACGTCGCGTTCGTTGATCACGTACGCACGAACCGCGTCGCCCGCTCGCGCGGGGATCGCGAGGTTAGCCGTCTGGCTGACGAAGATCGCCATCGTGAGAAACCCCGTCCCACGGCGGTGGCCGATCGCATCGAGAACGTCCCCGTACCGGCGACCGCGAAGCGGCCACGAAACGGCGTATACGGCGATTGCAGCCCCGAGAAAGAGCGGGTCAGCACTCGAGACCTCGGCGGCGACCGCGCGCGCGTCAAGCTTCCGGAGGGCAACGATCAATCCGAGTAGTACGAGTACCGTCCCCGCGATCGTCAGTCGGCGGCGCGTCAGTACCGTGGCGAACCCGCTGTTCGCCGCCCCATTGCCAGTCCGCTCCGACACTGACCCATCGTCAGTCCGCTCCGACGACGGCTCCCCGTTGTCGTCGGCTCGCGGGCTCGATCGCTCGCCCTCATCGGTCATACGTGAGTGCTCTCGAGTCCAGATATTTAAGCCCACCTAAAACTCCATTTCGTGGGCACTGGAGTCGCTCTCGAGTGTGTTTCGCTCGAACAGCCCGGCGTCGAGTCCGCTCAGCGCACCTCCTCGATAACGCGGGTTCTCGTTCGACACTCAGCGCAACTCCCCGACGATCTCGCGAGTCGATCGCCGCACCGCCTCGTCGCTCGACAGGGCGGGGGACCAGCCCAGCGCGGATAGTTTCTCGATCGAGAGGCGCATCTTCGGGACGTCGCCGGTCCAGCCCCGTTCGCCGCCGGTGTACTCCCGATCGGGGTCGACACCTAACTCGTCGGCGACGATCGTCGCGATCCGATCGACCGACGTCGTCGTGCGCGTGCCGAGGTTGTAGGTGTTCATCGCGTCGTCGGCGTGTGCGATCGTATGGAACATGGCGTCGAGACAGTCCTCGACGTGGAGGTAGGACTTCTCCTGTCGGCCGTTGCCGAGGATGGTCAGCGTCTCGGGATTCTCCCGTAGCTTCTCGATAAAATCGGGGATTACCGCTCCGCGGAGGCGCGGACCGACGACGTTCGCAAAGCGAAAATTCCAGACCGTCAGATCGTGGCTGTGGGCCCGCGCCGAGAGCAGTCCCTCGTCGGCCAGCTTGCTCGCCCCGTAAGCACTAATCGGTTCGAGGGGCGCGTAATCCTCGGGCGTCGGCCGCGGGGCGTCGCCGTAAACAGTCGAGGAGGAGGTGTAGGCGATCTCGGTCACGTCGGCGTCGGCCATCGCCTCGAGAAGATTTCGGGTCATCCGCGTGTTGGCATCGAACTGGGCGTGGGGTCGGTCCGTGTCGACGTGTTTCGACGCGGCCAGATGGACGACCAGGTCAATATCGTCGAGGTGGCCCGCGAGGGCGTCGGGATTCGTCAGGTCAGCGTCGACGAACTCGGCTTCGTCGGAAACGCGATCGAGCGTCCCGTTCGACAGGTCGTCGACGACCGTGACGTCGGTCCCGTCCGCGAGCAGTCGGTCGGTGAGATGTGAGCCGATGAATCCGGCACCACCCGTGACGAGTACGCGTCGGTTCGAGAGCGTCATGTGCGACGATTTGCGGTCGACGGGATAATCCTGTTGACTCGCTTCCCGTCCGGCTCCGTGTCGGAACCGTCGATCCGACGGTGACCGGATCGATCGTCGTCGATCACTGCCGATCGCTCTCGGCTATTCGCAGCGGTGGTACACGCGGGCCTCGTACGGACGAAGCTCGAACTGTTCGGGATTGCGGTCGCGACGGTCCAGTTCGCGATCGCGACCGTCCGATTCGCGGTCGCTTCGTTCGGGACCTCCGTCGATCCCGTCGTAGTTGGCGATCAGTAGCGTCGAGTCGACCGCCGAAACGTCCGGCGGACGGGCGACGCGCTGGCTCCGATCGGAGAAGTTACACAGGACGAGCAGCCGCTCGTCTTCGAACCGTCGCCAGTAGCTGTAGACGGCGTCGTGATCGGGGGCGTGAAGGTCGTACTCGCCGGCGACGACCACCTCGTACTGGTTGCGCAGTTCGATCAGCCGTCGGTAGTAGTGCCAGACCGAATCCGGATCGGCGCGTGCGGCGTCGACGGTTACCTCGGAGCGGTTCGGGGTGACCGCGAGCCAGGGATCGCCGTCCGTGAATCCCGCCTGCGAACCGCCGTTCCACTGCATCGGCGTTCGCGCGTTGTCACGACACCAGTACCGGACCTGGTCGTCGATCTCGTCGAACGAGGAAATTTCGCCCCGGTCGAGCATCCCCTCGACTCGCGTTCTCGTCTCGACGTCCTGGATCTCCTCGAGCGACTGAAACGGGTAGTTGGTCATGCCGATCTCCTCGCCCTGGTAGATGAACGGCGTTCCCCGGAGCATGTGCAGAAACGTCGCCAGCATCGTCGCGGACTCGACGCGGTATTCGCCGTCGTCGCCAAAGCGCGAAACGCTTCGCGACCAGTCGTGATTGCTCAGATACAGGGCGTTCCAGCCGTCCTCGGCCAGTCCGCGCTGCCACCGCGTGAAAATATCGCGCAGGTCCGAGACGGTCCACTCGCCGATCTCGAACCACCGATCGGGATCCTCGGGGAGGTCGATCAGCATGTGTTCGAACTGAAAGACCATATCGAGCGGGCCGTCGTCACCGACGTACGATCGAGCCTCGTCGACGGTCACTTCCGGAGTCTCACCGACGATCAGCGGGTCGTACGCCGAGAAGACCTCCCGTTCCATCTCTCGTAAGTACTCGTGAATTCGCGGGCCGTTGATGAAGTGATTCCGCCCGGTCCAGAAGGTGTCGGGGTCGCCGTCGGGCAGGTCGTCTGGCTTCGAGAGCAGGTTGACCGTATCGAGTCGAAAGCCGTCCAGTCCCATCTCGAGCCACCAGCGCATCACGTCGTAGATCGACTCGCGGACGGCCGGATTGGCCCAGTTCAAATCGGGTTGCTTTTCGTCGAAGATGTGTAGATAGTACTCCCCCGTCGCCTCGTCGTAGGTCCAGGCCGGGCCGTCGAAACTCGACTCCCAGTTGTTCGGCGGCCCGTCCCCATCGCCCGGTCGCCAAATATAGTAGTCCCTGTACTCGGAGTCGACGGACTGCCGGGACCGTTCGAACCACGGGTGTTCGTCCGACGTGTGATTGATCACCAGATCGAGAATGAGCTTCATGTCTCGGGCGTGCAGCGCGCTCAGCAGTCGCTCCACGTCCGCCATCGTGCCGAAGGCATCCATGATCGACCGGTAGTCCCTGATGTCGTACCCGTTGTCGGCGTTGGGCGAATCGTAAATCGGGTTCAGCCAGACCACGTCGACCCCGAGGTCGGCGAGGTAGTCGACCTTCTCGAGGATTCCCGGCAGGTCGCCGATCCCGTCGCCGTCGGTATCAGCGAAACTCCGAGGGTAGACCTGATAGACGACCGCTTCCCTCCACCACGATCTGATCCGGGTCATCGCTTCCGAGTACTGTTATCAACGACCGACATAAATTTCCCGGATCACGTAGTGAACAACTTTTGCTTGGCGATGGAGAAGAATAGTTTATAATTAGTTGCTGGATAATAACACCAAAAGATACTAACCAATGTGTATGCAACGAAACTGTCGAGAATAAAATCAATGAGTGGGTGTAGTAAACAGATAATCGGCAGACGGAGACTGCGATGAGCGACAGGTCGTTTGAAACGCCGATGACGATCGTCACCGATCGCGAACGGTTCCACGACGTCGCGGCAACCGTCGACGGCGGAACCAGAATCCCGATCGAGCTACGGATAGCCGTCGACGATCCGTACAGCGCGTATCGACGCGCTCGCAGTGACGACGACAGCGTCTTTCTGGAGACCACCGGCGGACAGGACGGCTGGGGATATTTCGGCGTCGACCCGCGGGACGAGTTGACCGTCCGCGCCGAGGGCGCGGTACCCGAGGCCGGCCCCTCCCTCGAGCAACTGGAAGAGTGGATCGGCAAGGAACCCCTCGCGAGGGGCGAATGCGACGTTCCCTACCCCTGCGGATACCTCGGCTGGATCTCGTACGACGTTGCCCGCGAAATCGAGGACCTTCCGGATACGACGACCGATCGTCGCCGGCTCCCACGTCTCCAGTTTCGGTTCTACGACTGCATCGCCGCCTGGAAAGAACCCCGCGAGGGCGAGGAGACGACGCTCCGGATCGTCGCGTGTCCTCGCGTTGCTGACGACGTCGACGACGCCTACCGTCGCGGTCTCGACCGTGTACAATCGCTCGCCCGATCGGCACTAACCGGCTCACCCACCGTGAACTCTCCCGAGGTCACCCGCGACACGTACCGATTTGCGAGCACCTGTGACGTAGAATCCTACGTTGATCGAGTGCAGACCGTCCAGCAGTACATCCGCGACGGAGATACGTTCCAGGCGAACATCTCCCAGCGAATCGAGACCGACGCCCCCGTCCACCCCGTCGACCTCTTCGGGTCGCTTCGCCAGTCGAATCCGGCTCCGTACTCGGCGCTGCTCGAGTTCGAGGGGATCGATCTCGTGAGTACGAGTCCGGAACTCCTCCTCGAACGCCGCGGCGAGCGACTCATCACCGAACCGATCGCCGGCACGCGACCGCGGGGCGACACGACCGAAGAGGACGAGACGCTCGAAGCGGAGTTGCGCGGCAGCGAGAAAGAACGCGCCGAGCACGCGATGCTCGTCGACCTCGAGCGAAACGACCTGGGGAAAGTCTGTCGCCCCGGTACCGTCGACGTGCCCGAGTACCGACGGGTCGATCGCTACTCGGAGGTGATGCACCTCGTCTCGCTGGTCGACGGCGAACTGACCGACGCGGCCGGGATCGCGGCCGCGATCGAAGCGGTATTCCCCGGCGGAACGATCACCGGCGCACCGAAACCCCGAACGATGGAGATTATCGACGAGGTCGAGGACACGCGACGAGGCCCCTACACCGGTGCGATCGGCATTATCGGCGTCGACAACGACCTGACGCTCTCGATGACGATCCGGACGATGGTCCGGTGGAACGGAGAGTACCACCTGCGGGTCGGCGGCGGAATCGTCCACGACTCGAACCCCCGCAAGGAGTACGCCGAAACGTTCGACAAAGGGCGGGCGCTCGTAACGGCCGTCGACGATGCGCTCGGAGACGATGCAGACGTCTCGATCGACGACGCCAGCCGGAGGGACCCATGATTCTGATCATCGACAACTACGATTCGTTCTCGTACAACCTCGTCCAGTACGTCGGCGAGGTCGCGGAGTTCACCGTTCGACGAAACGACGCGATCGACGTCGAGGGCGTCAGGGACCTCGATCCGGACGGGATCGTCGTCTCGCCCGGTCCGGGGACGCCACAGGAGGCCGGAATTTCGATGCCGCTGTTCGCGGAACTCGAGGAGTATCCGATACTTGGCGTCTGTCTCGGCCATCAGGCCCTGTGTGCCGTCCACGGCGCGACGGTCACCCACGCTCCCGACGTCGTCCACGGGAAGCCGTCGACGGTCACCCACGACGGCCGGGGGATCTTCGATGGCCTTCCCGACTCGTTCGAAGTCGGCCGCTACCACTCGCTGGCCGTCGAGAGCGATCGGTTCCCGGACTGTCTCGAGGAGTCCGCGACGACCACCGACGACCGCAACATCCTGATGGCCGTCCGCCACCGCGAACGGTCCCACCTCGGCTTGCAGTTTCACCCCGAGAGCATCCTCACCGACGTCGGGAAGCAACTCACCAGCCGCTTCTGCGAGCTATGCGATACCACGTAAACGGCGAACTCGTCCCGGCGGATGAGGCGACCATCTCCGTGCGCGATCGCGGATTCCTGTACGGCGACGCGGCCTTCGAGACGCTCCGGGCCTACGGCGGCGAGCCGTTCCGATGGGACGCCCACGCGGACCGGCTCGAGGCGACGTGTGACTGCCTCGCGATCGACCACGGACTCTCGCGGGCCGCGTTGCACCGGCGGATCGACGAGACGCTCGCGGCGAACGACCTGTCCGAGGCGTACGTTCGCATCTCGATCACCAGGGGCGTCCAGCCCGGTAAGCTAACGCCGGACCCGGTGACCGACCCCGGCGTCGTCGTGATCGTCTCCGAACTCCCCCGCGGCGGCGTCGGCGGCGACGTTCCGTGGTCGACGCCCGCGAGTGCGACGATCGTCGACACCCAACGCGTTCCCGATCGAGCGGTTCCCGCGCGGGCGAAAACGCACAACTACCTGAACGGGATTCTGGCCCGACTCGAGGCCGACGGCGATACCGCACTACTGGTAGACGAAGACGGCAACCTCACCGAGGGGACGACGAGCAACCTGTTTTTCTGTACCGACGGCGTACTCCGGACGCCCAGTCTCGACGGGCCGGTCCTCCCCGGAATTACGCGCGAGGTCGTTCTCGAACTCGCCAGCGATGCCTCGATCCCCGTCGAAACCGGAACCTACGGACCCGAAGACCTGCTCGCGGCGGACGAGGCGTTCCTGACGAACACCACGTGGGAACTCCGGCCAATAGCGGACATCGGGGGAACCCAGATCGGTAGCGGCCCGCTCACTCGCCACCTCCAGCAGGCGTTCGACAAACTGGTGGAGAGGGAACACTACTGAGAGGCCGACCGACGGGATCGCTTCCGGAAATTAATCGGTTCTAACTATTATTGGATTTTATAATTTTCCGGCAGAAAGCACCGTCTCGGTGAGCTATATACGGCGTCTGTGTCGAATGCAGGCCATGAGCGACGAGGTTACACTCGACGATTTCTACCGCCAGCGGTTCGTGACGGGCCGGATGGATCTCGCTCCGGACGGCGATCGCGTGGCGTTCGTCGCCAAGGAGACCGTTCCCGACGACGAACGCTGGCAGTTCGCACTCTACGTTGCTCCGACTGACGGGAGCGAGTTACCCCGGCGACTCACCCGCGTCGGCAACGCCCAGTCACCGCAGTGGAGTCCCGACGGAACCAAATTGGCGTTCCTGGCCCACCGGGAGACCGACGCCGCGCTCCGTGGCGGCCCGAGTCCGGACGGCGAAGACGCAGAAGGGATGCAGGTCTGGGCGTACGACTTCGAACGCGGCGGCGATCCGAAACAGCTTACGACGCGACCCGCGGGCGTCGAGAGCTTCGACTGGGGTCCCGACGGCGATCGACTCGTCGTCGAAGCCGACGATCCGACCCCTGGCGAGCAGGAACGACTGGCCCAGCCGGACGACGCACCGATCGTCATCGATCGACTCCAGCACAAACACTTGCTTCACGAGCGCGTCGACGTGACGAGCTACCTCTTCGTCGTCGACCTCGACACCGGCGAGGAGAGTCGGCTCGACGACGCCTACGGGAGCGGCGCGGTCGATCCGACCTTCGGCCTGGAGCCGTCGTGGAGTCCCAACGGCGATCGTATCGCGTTCTTTTCGACGCGGACGCCGAACCCCGACGACACCGCGGTCAGGGACGTCTACACCATCTCGCCGGACGGCGATGACCTCCGGAAGACCACGGACTCGGACGTGCACGCGTCCGCCCTCCGGTGGGGACCAGCGGGCGACCAGCTCGCGTTCGTCGTCGAAGATCCGGGGAACCGATACGTGCTCAACGACGCCTACGTCGCGTCGATCCCCGAGGGGACCTGTCGCTGTATCACGCCGGACCTGGACCGATCGATCGGGAACTGGTTTCTCGTCGAACCCCACCTCGAGTGGGTCGACGACGCGACGCTGCTCGGCGTCATCGGGGACGACGGCCGCAGCAGACTGATCCGGATCTCGACCAGCGAGGAAACCACGGAGCGCGTCTTCGAGCGGCAAGACGAGTACACCACCGTTCGGGACCTCGCTGTCGAAGGCGACACCGTCTGTATGCGATTTTCACAGCCGGACGACGGGCCGGACGTGTACGCGATGTCGATCGACGACGTAGATACCGCGGCCGGGGAACCCGACCCGCGTACGCGACTGTCGCGGACGAATGAAGACCTCGTACAGTCCCGAGCGATGCCGGGAATCGAGAAACTCACGTTCGAGAGCACCGACGGGCGGGCGATCGATGCCTTCGCCTACCTGCCCGCGGAATTCGACCGCGACGATCCCGATCCCCATCCGACGATCGTCGCCCTCCACGGCGGCACGCTCGGGTTCGACGCGCCCCAGTACGACTTCGACAACCTCTACTGGACCAGTCAGGGGTACATCGTCGTGCGAATAAACTACCGCGGAAGCGCGTCCTACGGCCGCGAGTTCGCCGAATCCGTCCGCGGCAACTGGGGAACGCAAGACATCGACGACATCGTTTGTGGCATCGAGGCCGGGATCGATCGCGGCTGGTGCGATCCCGATCGACTCTTCGTGACCGGCTTCTCCCGCGGCGGGATCGTGACCGGGTATCTCATCACCCAGACCGATCTCTTCGCGGCGGCTGCGGGTGAGCGAGGGACGTACGATTACGCTGCCGGATTCGGGACCAGCATGTTCCGCAACTGGCACGAGACGGACTTCGGGCTTCCCTGGGAAGACCCGGAAACCCACCGCGCCGTCTCCAGCCTGCCCGATGTCGGAAACGTCACCACGCCGACGCTGGTCAATGCCTGCGGGAACGACCTGATGGTCTCCGTCTCGCAGGCCGAACGGCTCTTCGTCAGTATCAAAAAGCAGGGCGTCCCCGCGAAACTCGTCGTCTACCCCGACCAGCCCCACTTCCTTACCGACCCCGACACGCAGGTCCACCGGCTTCGGACGATCACCGAGTGGTTCGAAACGCACGATCCTGGTCTCGAATAGCCCCCACAACACGACACGATGGCACGAGAATCCCTTTCGGCGACCGCGTTTGCGATGGCACGAGAATCCCTTTCGGCGACCGCGTTTGACGAACAGCACCTGATTACGGGCGCACTCGACGTCTCCCCTGACGGCGATCGAATCGCGTACGTCGTCAAGAGCGTCACCGACGACGAGACGTGGTACAAATCGATCTTCGTCACGCCGGCCGACGGGAGTACACCGCCGCGGCGAGTGACCCGAACCACGAGCGCCAGGGCACCAGCCTGGAGTCCCGACGGTTCGAAGCTGGCGTTCCTCTCGCGACGCGAGCCAGCCCCGGACGCCACAGACCGGGGCGACGAAACCGGTGGCCGGCAGCGCACGCAGGTGTGGGCGATCGACGCGGACGGCTCCGGGGAACCACACCGACTAACGAGCGTCGAGACTGGTGTCAAGGGCTACGACTGGGGACCAGCGGGCGATCGGCTCGTCGTCGAAACGGCCGTTCCCGACGGTTCTCAATCCGGCGGCTCCGCAGGGGAACCGATCGTCACGGAGCGCCTGCAGCACAAGCACCTGATGTGTGGTCGGACACCCGCCACGAATCGATTGATCGTCGTCGACCTCGTAGAGGGGACCGAACACGAACTGGCGGACGCCTGGGGCGGCGGCGCGCTCGACGCGAATTTCGGGATGCAACCGGTCTGGTCGCCCGTCGACGATCGAATCGCGTTCTTTACGAATCGAACCGGTCGACCCGACGACTCCTACGTCCGAGACATCTACACGATCACCGCCGCGGGCGAGGATTTGCGGACCGTTACCAACTCGGACGTAACCGCTTACACGGTCCGCTGGCGGCCTGATGGAGAGGAGATTGCCTTCATCAACCAGGAGCCGAGAAACTGGCACGTTCCGACGGATCTCCGCGTCGTGTCTGCAGATGGAGATGCAAACGGGTACCAGCGGCTTTCTGCCGATCTCGATCGATCGATCGGCGTCTGGCAGTCTCGGGAGGTCCACAGCCTGGCGTGGACCTCAGCGTCGACGTTGCTCGCCCTCGTCAGCGATCGCGGACGGACGCGTCTCGCCCGCTTTCACACCGACGATCACCCAGTGGAGTGGTGTTTCGATCGCCAGGGCGACGATCGCACGCTCCGGGCGCTCGACGTCGGCGGAGACACCCTCACACTGCGGATCGACGGACCGGGGGCGGGGCCGTCGCTGTATGCGGCGTCGATCGAGAACACAGCGGGTGAGGAGTGCGAGATCGATCGCGAGGATTTATCCGAACGCAGGTACGACGATCCACCGCCGAGTCGAGTCGCCGCGTCGACCGTTCCGGGAACCCCACCAGCATTCGAGCGGCGCGCCTTCGAGAGCGTCGACGGAGAAGCCGTCGAGACGCTGCTGTGTTGCCCGCCCGATTTCGATCCCGACGATCCGGAGCCACGTCCGGCCGTCGTCGACGTTCACGCGGGCGTCACCGGGCTGGACGAACCCGAGTACGACTTCGCAGATCGCTACTGGACGAGTCGCGGCTACGTCGTCGCGTCCGTCAATTACCGCGGAAGCCGATCGTACGGCCAGGAGTTTGCCTCGGCGATCCGCGGACGGTGGGGAACTCTCGACGCCGACGACATCGCGAGCGGAGTCGCTCACTTCGTCGACCGAGGTTGGTTCGATCCCGATCGGCTCTTTCTAACCGGCTTCTCTCGGGGAGCGAATCTCGCCGGTCACGTCCTGACTAAAACCGACGCGTTCACGGCTGCGGTACTCGAGCGGGGCGTCTACGACTACGGAGCCGCATTTGGGTCGAGCATGCTCCACAACTGGCACGAACACGACCTCGGGGTTCCGTGGGAACATCCCGAGCGCAACCGCGCGGTATCGATTCTCGACGACGTCGCGGCGATCGAAACGCCCACCCTACTAAACGCGTGTGGCAACGACAAAGTCGTCCCACTCTCCCAGGCCGAGCGCCTGTACGTCGCTCTACGAAAGCGAGGCGTTCCGACGCGGCTCACCGTCTACCCCGACCAGCCACACCACCTCACCGATCCGTCGGCCGATATCCACCGTCTCGAGCAGATCGAGCAGTGGTTCCGAAGCCACTCGCCGTCCTGACCGAAGCGTACGGACGGCGATCGAGTCCGTCCGAGACTTGCTCTGATACCAAAGTGACTAATACCAATAAAAAGTACTATCGAATAGATTAGAGATGACTGCGATCGACGTCTCCAACGTCGACTTCAGGTACGACGACGGATACCACGCAATCCGGGACGTGAGTTTTACCGTCGAGGACGGCGAGTTCTTCGGCTTTCTCGGGCATAACGGTGCCGGAAAGACGACTGCGATCAAACTGCTCGTCTCGCTGCTTCGGCCCACCTCCGGGTCGATTTCGGTAAACGGGTTCGACGTCGAGGAACGACCGGTCGCGGTCCGATCGTCGATCGGATACACCGCCCAGGAGACGAACGTCGACGGATTGCTCACGGCCCGAGAGAACATGCAACTCATGTGCGACGCCTATCACGTCCCACAGGAGGAGCGTGCCGATCGGATCGACACTCTCCTCGAACTGGTCGACCTGGCCGACGTCGCAGACGAGACGGCCAAAACGTTCTCCGGTGGGATGAAAAAGCGCCTCGACATCGCGACGAGTCTCGTCCACCGGCCGCCGCTGGTGTTTCTCGACGAGCCGACGACGGGACTCGATCCGGAGGCGCGAATCCGGCTGTGGGAACACCTGGAAAAAATAAACGAGCAGGGAACGACAATTTTCCTGACGACCCAGTATTTAACAGAGGCCGATCGACTTTGCTCGCGACTGGCCGTCCTCGCTGATGGCGAAATCGTCACCAGCGGCGATCCGGACGAACTCAAACAGCGAGTCGGCGGCGACACGTTAGACATCTCACTCGACGGCACTTCGGCCGAGGGCCGACACCGTGCACGTGACATCCTCGTCAATTCGGACATCCTCGACGACGACGGATCGATCGGCATCACCGAAGATGGCATCTGCATCAACTCCCGTCGAGCCACGGAGATCAGCACCGACGTCCTCGTCGAACTCGAAAACAGCGGACTTACGCCGACCGAGTTTTCCGTGAGCACCCCGACGCTCGACGACGTCTTTTTCTCGGTTACCGACGACGCCGTCGCCCCGAGCGAGCGGTAACTGGCGAACGCAACACTCAGCCGGTATACGAACGTTGACTTCCTCCCGCGCCTAACGTCGCGTGAATCCCACCATGGGGTTTCGGGCCGACCGATTCGACCCTGAGGTTTCAAGACGCATACGCTCCATGCGTCAATTGCTGGGCTTCAGCATCGGCTTGGCTGTCTTGCGGGCGGGTCGAACGGCCCCCTTCCTCAGCCGAGTCATCGCCACCCGTGTGTTCTCTTGAACGGCTCTCTCCGCTGAGGTAGCGGTCTGCAATATTGAGCGCGGCGTTGATGTCTGCGTGGTACTCCGAAACCCAACACTCCGAGTTGGAACACTTGCACGTCGCTTGGTCAGGGCGATAGCCCTGCTCTCCACAACAGTGGCACGTCTTCGAGGTGTACACCGGGATCACCGACGACAGCAGACCAACCCGGTGAGCAGTCGACCGCGGCGATTAGGACGTCCGTTCGTACCGGCGCGACGTCCGTCTGTCCAGACCACCGCAGTATTTCACCAGTCGAAAAATAAAAAGATTATTAGTAGTTGTAGCTTGAGTGTTTACTCATGTTGATAGAACTACGGAATAGTCTTCGTGAAAATATATCGTTCAGAAGGCGATAAGCCATGGCGAGCGGGAACGACACCGTACACGTCGCCTACGTCTGCGTCTCGAACCCGATCGGGACGATGGGCGGTGCCGATATCACAGTCAAAGACTGGTGTGAGAAACTCACCGATCGGGAGATCGAGATCAGCATCGTCTGTCGTGGCGAGCGCGAACGAACAGAGACGATCGGCGGATACCGGGTCAGCGAAGTAGCCGGTCTCCGCCCGCTCGACGGAATCGAACGACGACTCGAGCGCCACGACCCCGATGTCGTACTGGCCCAGGGTGGATGGGCGGATATCGCAATCGAGGCGGCGGATCGCCTCGGCATTCCGTCAGTGCTTTCGGTCGTCAGTCTCCACGGCGACGAAGACGTCTTCGCCGAGTTGTCTCCGACCAGACTCGTCGCGAACTCACGCTACACCCAGCAGTGGATCAGTCAGGTCTGGGGGAGGGATTCGACGCTCGTCTATCCTCATATCGACTTCGAGTTTTACACGACGCCCGACGGGCCGTCCGATCACGTCTCGATGATCAACCCGGTTCGCCACAAGGGCGGCTTTACGTTCAAATCGATCGCCGAGGCGCTCCCCGATCGGGAGTTTCTGACGAAAATTGGCTGGTACGGGTACAGGGACGAGGACCTCGAGTGGGACCGCGAACGAATCAAGATCCTCGCGCAGACCTTCGAGCGAACGCCGGACCCGTTCCCGCTTGCGGCGATCACGCCGCCGAACGAACCCGACTTCGAGGACGTCCCGAACGTGACCTACGTCACCGAACCTCGCATTCTGGACGTCTACTCGCAGACCCGGGTGCTGCTCGTGCCATCAGTCTGGCGGGAAACGTTCGGTCGCGTCGTCCTCGAAGCGATGTGGAACGAGATTCCGGTCGTCGCCAGTCACCGCGCCGGCTTGCCGGAGGCGGCCGGCGGGGCAGCGTGGCTCATCGAAGACCACGAGAACCCCGATCGGTGGGTCGAGGCGATCGAGCGACTGGACGACCCCGACGTGTACGAGAGTTTCGCGATCCGCGGTCGGAAACGCGCAGAGCGATTCGAACGAAAACAGCCAGCCCAGATAGACAGGTTGGCGGAGGCACTCAAAGATGCAGCAACAGTACGCTAAGACGGCCCATCCGGAGGTGCGATCGAGATGAGTTCCTCAGAAGAGTACGCGACAGCCACCGTCGATCGCCTCGCCGGACGGCGCAGACACGCCCACGACGTCTGGACGAGTTTCAAGCGGGTTACCCTGCGATCGCTCCGAAACCCGTTCGTCGTCTCGTCGACGCTGACTCAGCCGGTGATCTGGCTGGTCCTGTTTACGCAGGTGTTCAAGGCGATCGCCGAACTTCCCGCCTTCGAGTCGATTAGTTACCTCGAGTTCTTCGCGCCGGCGGTCATTATTCAACTGGCACTGTTCGCCTCGAGCAACTCGGGCATCGGGCTGGTCGACGACATGCAAACCGGCGTGTTCAACAAACTGCTCGCGACGCCGATGAGCAGGGGAAGCATCTTCCTCGGCAAGATCCTCTCTGAGACCGTCCGCATCCTCGTCCAGACGGTGTTGATCCTCGTCTTCGCCCTCATCCTCGGCGCACAGCTCACGACCGGGGTTCCAGGCGTACTCGGAATTCTCCTGCTCACCGGGCTGTTTAGCGTCGGGTTCCTCGCGCTCTCGAACATCATCGCGATCCTGACAAAAAACACGGAGGCGACCATCATCGTCACGAACTTCCTTTCGCTGCCGTTACTGTTCGTGAGCACGGCGTTTCTTCCCGTCTCGCTGCTTCCGGGATGGATCCAGACGATCAGCGTTCTGAACCCGGTGACCTACGCCGTCGACGCCGTTCGGGTGCTGATGCTCGACGGCTGGGTGTGGAGCGTCCTCTGGCCGTCGGTCGTCGCACTGGTCGTCCTCGACCTCGTGTTGGGTGCCATCGCGGTCGTGATGTACCGCCGGGCGACCGACGCGACGCCACAGGTATGAGGTAGCCGTGTCTCTCATTCACAACAACCTATTTATCTCATTCACAACAGAGTTTATTAGACAGTGAAAGAGGTTATCGAAATGCTTTTTTGCTATTGGAGTAAGTAATTTTTTTATGGTTAATTCGTCCGAGACGACGTTTCCGTCGGTATTTCGACAGTCGGTCCGCCGGACACCGGATCGCACCGCTATCGTCGATCTGGCGAGTGGAGACGAACTTTCCTACGCCGACCTCGAAAAACGGGTCGCCACCGTCGCCGAGTCACTCGCCGCCCTCGGCGTCGAGACGGGCGATCGCGTCGCGATCGGACTGCGAAATCGGCCCGAACACGCGGCGCTCTTTCTCGCCACCCAGTACCTCGGCGCGGTTGCAGTCCCGTTTAATTTCCGACTCGCCGCGAGTGGCGTTAGCCACACCCTCGCCGACGCCGACCCCGCGGTAGTCGTGTTTGGCAATGCGGTCCGTGACGCTGTCGTCGATGTCGCCACTGATGCCGCCTGCGAGACCTTCGTCTACGTTGGCAACCAGCGTCCGGAGTTTGCGATCGAGTACCCGTCGCTGTGCGACGGGCCGGCGATGGATCGGCCAGCCGATGTCGCCCCCGACGATCTGAGTCTCCTTCACTACAGTTCGGGGACGACCGGTGAGCCGAAGGCGATCGAGATCTCGCATCGATCGACCACCAGTCGCGTTCTCGTAAACACGTTCGGACAGGGGTTTCGCCTGGGCGAGCGGATGCTCGGCGTGATGCCGCTGTATCACACCGTCGGCCTGCACGGCATCTTCTGTAACGTGCTTGCCCTCAGCGGCACGTACGTCGCGGTGACGGACTTCGACGCCGTCTCGTGCGTGCGGGCGATCGAGGACTACGAGATCACCGCCCTACACGAGGCACCGACGATTTTCAAGAAGATGGCCGACACCGCAGCGATCGATCGCTGTGACCTCGGGAGCGTCCAGACCGTGACCTACTCCGGCGCACCGATGAATCCGTCGCTATTCGAGCGCGTCGTCGACCTGTTCGACCCCGAGTTCCTCTCGAACCAGTACGGCTGTACCGAGGCGTACGCGCCGCTTGCACAGGTGAATCTCCTCGAGGACGGCGACCCGGTCGAAACGGGACCGTCGAACCTGTTGACGCCGACGCGGATCGTCGAATTCGACTCGGACGATCCGGAGCGGGTCGTCGACACTGGCGAACAAGGAGAGTTGATCGTCCACACCGACGCGCCGACGACCTTTTCGGGATACTGGAACCGGCCGGAAGCGACCGAGACCGCGATCCACGACGGGTGGTTTTTCACCGGCGACGTGGCCTACCGTACCTCGGAGGGGAAGACGGTCATCGTCGGGCGGTCCGACGACATGATCATCAGCGGCGGTGAGAACATCCCGCCGTCGAACGTCGAGGACGTACTGGAGGCACACCCGAACGTCGCGGAAGCCGGCGTCGTAGGCGTTCCGGATTCCGACTGGGGAGAGGTGCCGAAAGCGTACGTCGTCAGCGAGGAATCGAGCGCGCACGAACTCGACGAGTGGTGTCTCGACAGCGACTCGCTACCGGATTTCGAGCGCCCGAGGGCCTACGAGTTCGTCGACAGTCTCCCGCGAAATCCGAGCGGCAAGATCATGCGGTACAAGTTCCGTGACGATGAGTGAACAAACCCAACCGGGCGGAAACCCACCGCAACCGCGAGCGTCGACCGGTGAGTGAGACGATGGGGTTCAACGCAAAACTCAGGGCGCTCGAGGGAGAGACCGACGTCCTGCTCTCGCCGATCGAACGCCTCCTGCTCGCGACTGACGGGACAGTGACGGACATGTTGCGTGCGCTGGTCCGAGACGACGTCAGGGTGAACATTCTCGGCCGGGAGAAAGACGGCTCGGTGTTGTACCGCTACGTGGTCTTAGAACAGGCCGAAAACGACAAACCGCTCGTCTGGGCCCGATCGACGGTCCACCTCGCCCCTCTCGAAGCCGAGATCCGGCGCGGACTCGTCGATCAGGACATCGGAATCGGTGACGTTCTCAGCCGCGAATCGCTCGAGACCAGACGGGAACTGGTCGATCTCTCGCTCGTTGGAACAGCCGAGAACGCAGTCCCCGAGTTCATCGACCGCGTCGAACCTCGATACCTTCGACGCGAATATCACGTCTACACCGACGACCAGACGATCATGCAGATCGAAGAGTTCCTTCCGAAAGACGGGTACGACGAGTTCCTCAGATCTTACCTCGACAGGCGGTTGTGAGACGACTCTCTCGAGAACCCGTCTACGAGGCGCCTGCCTCTGTAGGAGTGTCTCGTCTGTGAGGGGCCCAAGCGAGCTCGCTCTCGAACGATCGCCCGACAATCTTACCGTAGATTCCGGCTCCACCGCTGTTCTCCGATTCTCTCTGACTCACGTCGTAGTGGACTCAACTCGACGAGGTGGGACACCGTTCGAAAGAGTACCGCTACCAATCACTATATAAAAAGACCCTCTCATCGATCGTCGGTTCGCTATCCCCGATTCGGTTCGTCCGTGGTAACTGTCGACAATCATGGCGCAGTGGGGCGACTTTTGCTCCGTCTCGGAACCACGTCCGGGATCGATCGCTCTCCCGAATAACAAAACAATTATATAGAACCACAAACAACCTTTCAGCCGACTATGAGTCAGCGAATGCAACAGGGACAGCCGATGATCGTAATGAGCGAAGACTCCCAGCGCGTCAAGGACAAGGACGCGCAGGATTACAACATCAGTGCTGCTCGCGCAGTCGCTGAGGCCGTTCGGTCCACACTCGGTCCGAAGGGAATGGACAAGATGCTCGTCGACTCGATGGGGTCGGTAACCATCACGAACGACGGCGTCACTATCCTCCAGGAGATGGACATCGACAACCCGACGGCCGAGATGATCATCGAGGTCGCCGAAACGCAAGAGGACGAAGCCGGCGACGGCACGACGACGGCCGTCGCGATCGCGGGCGAACTTCTCAAAAACGCCGAAGATCTCCTCGAACAGGACATCCACCCGTCGGCGATCATCAAGGGCTTCCACCTCGCGAGCGAGCAGGCCCGCGAGGAGATCGACGACATCGCACAGGACGTCGACACCGACGACGAGGACCTCCTGCGATCGGTCGCCGAGACGTCGATGACCGGCAAGGGCACCGAGGTCAACAAGGAGTATCTCGCGGAACTCATCGTCGAGGCGATCCGCCAGGTTACCGTCGAGGACGACGAGGGCAACAACGTCGTCGACCTCGAGTTCCTCAACATCGAGACCCAGACCGGCCGCCGTGCCGGCGAATCCGACCTGCTCGAGGGCGGCATCATCGACAAGGACCCCGTTCACGACAACATGCCGACTTCGGCGGAAGACGCGGACATCCTGTTGCTGAACGAAGCGATCGAGGTCGAGGAAGCCGACGTCGACACCGAAGTCTCCGTCACCGACCCCGATCAACTCCAGAAGTTCCTCGACCGCGAAGAGAAACAGCTTCGCGACAAGGTCGATCAGATCGTCGATCTCGGTGCTGACGTCGTCTTCTGTCAGAAGGGCATCGACGACCTCGCCCAGCACTACCTCGCCAAGGAGGGCATTCTCGCAGTCCGACGCGCGAAGAAGTCTGACCTCGAATTCCTCAAGGAGGTCGTCGGCGCGTCGATTGTCTCCGACCTGGACAGCGCGACCGAAGACGACCTCGGCTTCGGTGACGTGACGCGCGACGATGAGGACGAGCTGTTCTACGTCGAGGGCGAGGACGCCCACGGCGTCACCCTCCTGCTTCGCGGTTCGACCGACCACGTCGTCGACGAACTCGAACGCGGCGTCAACGACGCCCTCGACGTCGTCGCCCAGACCGTCTCCGACGGCCGCGTCCTCGCCGGCGGCGGTGCGATCGAAGTCGAACTCGCCTCGCGACTGCGTGACTACGCCGACAGTGTGTCTGGACGCGAACAGTTGGCCGTTGAAGCGTTCGCTGACTCGCTCGAACTCGTTCCGCGCGTCCTCGCCGAGAACGCAGGTCTCGACTCGATCGACACCCTCGTCGACCTCCGTGCGGCTCACGACGACGGCGACGTGACCGCGGGCCTCAACGTCTTCACGGGCGACGTCGAAGACACCTTCGAGTCCGGCGTCGTCGAACCGGCTCACGCCAAAGAGCAGGCGGTTTCCTCCGCCTCCGAGGCCGCGAACCTCGTCCTCAAGATTGACGACATCATCTCCGCCGGCGATCTGTCGACGGACAAAGGTGGCGACGAGGAAGGCGGCGCACCCGGCGGTGCTGGTGGCATGGGCGGCATGGGCGGCGGCATGGGCGGCATGATGTAACCGCCGTTCAGGATTGCCTACACCCACTACTGACCGACACGCTGTGCTCGCAGCGCAATCGATTCCGACTGCGGCATTTTTGACAGGCGAACGCGACGGCCAGAGCGACGGCTGGCGAGTCAGCAGTCGGAGAACAGTCGGTGAGCGACCGTCGATTACGAACCGCTGAATCAGGTATCGTCGACGTCGAGTTCGAACTGCTCGTTTTCGCTGACGGCGTTGAGAACGACGCTGGTGTTCGAGGCTTTGATGTCCGGATCGGTCAACAACTGTTTGATCTGGTCGTTCATACCGTCCGTATCCTTGAACTTCCCGATGGCGATCACGTCGTAATCGCCGGTCACTTCGTAGACGCTGGTCATCTGTCGGTGTTCGCGAAGCGTGTCCGTAATGTCCGGCAAAGCGTTCCCCTCGACTTGCAACTGAATAACAGCGGTTACGTCGTATCCGACCGCATCGTAGTCGATTCGGGGAGTATATCCGTGGATAACACCCTGTTCTTCCAGATCCGAGAGGTGGTTCGAGACCGTCGTAACGGACACGTCGAGTTCTTCCGCGAGGCTCCGGAGGCTCGCCCGGCCGTCCCCGAGAAGTGCATTCACTAGCTTTGCATCGAGATTTTCGTACGTCATCAGGTCTAGCCACTCACTCGAGCCTTTAGAAGTTTACGAATATCCAATTCCAACCGACCAACCGAAGAATTGCTCAGAGCAGTAGGGTTTTAGTAGCAGAGATTCTTGGATAGCCCGACGAGAAAGATGACAAGCGGAAACATAACTGCGACAGAGGAGGCCGTACTCGACGAGATCGATGCGAAGGATATCGACTTTCTTCGACTCCAGTTTACCGACATTCTCGGCACCGTAAAAAACGTCTCGGTGCCGGCACGACAGGCCGAAAAGGCGTTTACTGACGGAATCTACTTCGACGGTTCCTCGATCGAGGGTTTCGTCCGTATTCAGGAATCGGACATGCGTCTGGTTCCGGACCCGGATACCTTCGCCGTTCTCCCGTGGCGAGACCGCGAAGAGGGCGGGTCCGCCCGAATGATCTGTGACGTCTACAACACGTCGACGGGCGAACCGTTCGAGGGCGACCCGCGCTACGTCCTCAAGGAGGCTCTCAAACGTGCTGACGAGATGGGCTATACGGTCAACGCCGCTCCCGAACCCGAGTTCTTCCTCTTCGAGGAGGACGAGGACGGGCGCGCCACGACGGAGACGGGCGACAAGGGTGGCTACTTCGACCTCGCGCCGAAAGACCTCGCGAGCGACGTTCGCCGCGACATCATCTACGGTCTCGAGGAGATGGGCTTTGAGATCGAAGCCAGCCACCACGAGGTCGCAGAGGGCCAACACGAGATCAACTTCGAGTACGACGACGCCCTCGCGACGGCCGACAACGTCGGCACCTTCCGCACCGTCGTCCGCGCGATCGCGGCCCAGCACGGCCAGCACGCAACCTTCATGCCGAAACCGATCCCGAAGATCAACGGCTCGGGCATGCACACCCACCTCTCCTTGTTCACGGAGGACGGCGAGAACGCCTTCCACGACGGCGACGACGAGTTCGACCTGAGCGAGACCGCCCACTCGTTCCTCGCGGGCATCCTCGAACACGCTCCCGCGATCACGGCCGTCACCAATCCGACCGTCAACAGCTACAAGCGCCTGGTCCCCGGCTACGAGGCGCCCGTCTACGTCGCCTGGTCCGATCGCAACCGATCGGCGCTGATCCGTAAACCGGCCGCGCGCGTCCCGGCGGCCTCGCGCATCGAAGCGCGCTTCCCGGATCCGTCGTGTAACCCGTACCTCGCGCTCGCGGCGCTCATCCACGCCGGGCTGGAAGGGATCGAGAACGACCTTGACGCGCCGGACCCGGTCCGCGAGAATATCTACGAGTTCGACGAGGAGAAACGCGACGAGTACGGCATCGAGACGCTGCCGACGAACCTCGGGGAAGCCGTCGACGCCCTCGAAGACGACGAGATCATCTACAGCGCCCTCGGCGAGCACATCGGTGAGAAGTTCGTCGAAGCCAAGAGCCAGGAGTTCGAGGAGTACCTCATCGACGTCTCCCAGTGGGAACTCGATCGCTACCTCGAAACGTTCTAAACAGCGCCTGAGGAACGTCGCGACTGAGGAACGTCGCGACCCGAACCCTGCGAGCAACACCGCTACCCTGCGCCCCCTTCTACCAACGCTGTGACTCAATCCGCTGTCGTGATTCGGTCCGGCCCGGATGCAATTGGGTTGTACGTATACAAAGAATGAGGTGAACACCGTAGCGAGTCAACAGCCACTGCAACGCCAGTCGTCA
Source organism: Halosolutus sp. DAT137 (assembly GCF_059736405.1). NCBI lineage: Archaea > Methanobacteriati > Methanobacteriota > Halobacteria > Halobacteriales > Natrialbaceae > Halosolutus > Halosolutus sp. DAT137. Next base: position 202,458 of record NZ_JCAQID010000007.1, read on the forward strand.
GGACCGCCAGTCGCTGATTCGATCGCGCAGTCGACCGGGGATGCCGAGCACCGAAATGCCGGCACCGAGGAGCACCATCAGTATGTAGACCCCGAGCGTCGACGTCCAGACGACGAACATCGCGAGGATGGCCCATCCGCCGTTCAGGAAATAAAACGCCGCGATCGCCATCGCCGTTCCGTAGAGCAACACGAGGTACGGTCCCCAGCCGTGGGCGTGGCCGCGCCACATCTTCCGGCGGACGTAGCGTTTGAGTTCGCTCTCGAGGGACGGTTTGTCGACGGTGCGACGCTCGACGCCCTCTTCGAAGTCGTCGATCCGATCGCGCAGCCGTTCGATCTCCTCGCGAAGTGCTTCGGGATCGGCCGATCGATCGCGCGTGCGAGCGCTCGATTTCGATCGGTCACTCGGCGGCTCGCGGCTTCCGTCGCGGTCGGCCGCGGCGCTCTCGGCGTCACCCTCGTCGGCACCCGTAGCGTCGTCGGTCATCGCTTCTGTCGAAAACTGTCGTGCGCGGGGACTTTGTAGCTGCCGATCCAGTTCACGATCGGCAAGGACCGCGTTGAGTACGGCCCCGAAGACGAGGACGATCGCCCCGGCGTACAACCAGATGAGGACCAGAAAGACGGCACCAAGCGCGCCGTAGACGGCGTACTCCCCCGCGAAACCGGCGTACACCGAGAACGTTCGACTCAGGGCGTACCAGCCGACTGCGGCCACAGCGGTGCCGGGAAGTGCCTCACGGACGCTGACATCCACGTCCGGAAAGATTACGTACAGCGGTAGAAACGTCGCGACCAGTCCCAGCAAGACGAGCAGTGGGCCGAAGACGGTCACACCGACGAGCGGAACCACTCGGATCACGATCTCGAGGGCACCGACGAGCGTTAGACCGAGTACGATCACCGCGAAAACGATCGTTGCATCCCAGATCGTATCCAGCACCGTCTTCGAGGCACCGGTCCCGTACACCAGCGAGAAGGCCTGATCGAGCCCCCACAGGACGCGACTCGATCCCCAGAGAAGCCCGAGGATCCCGACGACGGTCGCACCCGTTCGCCCAGCCTCGTCGACGATCGTCTCCGCGAGCAGTTCCTGTGCCGACGGTGTGAGGATGTCACTGGCCGCAGCCGTCACCCGGGCCGCGAGTGCCTCCCCGCCGATCGAGGCCGCGAGTGCGGCGGTGAGCAGCATGAGCGGGACGAGCGAGATGAACCCGTAGAAGGCAACCCCGGCCGCAAGCAGCGGTAGCTGTTCTCGCCTGGAAAAATCGACGAGTTGCCGCGTGAACGCGACTCCCTGTCTGTAATCGATCACGTGCCTATTATTCGGGACACGGCCAAATATGTGATCGCGCGTTACAGGCACGGAGGGAGACGCCTGCCGGTTTCGAAGCGACGATATCCAGCCGAAGCGACGATGTCCAACCGAAGCAACGATGTCCAACGGTACAGCAGGTACAGAGATTTTTTGTTGGATGCACGATCTGTTCACGAGTATGGACGAATACCGCTGCCCCGACTGTGGCGTCCGAATGGAGTCGGTTCCGGTCCAGACGAGCGGGGGATACGAGCTTTCGATCCAGACCGGACCGCGAGACGGTATCCTCGGGAAGTTCGGTGTCGGAAAGACGGCGAGCGTCGACGGGGTCTGCTGTCCCGAATGCGGGTTACTTCGGCTCTATGCCGATCGTGACGACGACTAATGGCGCTGAGCCGATCGTAACGTAGACTACGTGAGATTATCCTCGGTCGCCGTCTTGATCTCACCGACGGTCGCGTCCGTTTTGAACGTCGTGCCGCCGTAGTGGGCCCGCGAAGTGACGTAGCCCGCACCGTCAAGATCGGCGAGGAACTCGTCCATCGCGTTGGCCGGCAGGCCCCAGTTTCGACAGAGTTTGTGCTGGTCGTAGTGAGTCGGTGTATCGAGTTCGTCCTCGAGCGTTCGACAGAGCGATCGGGCCTTCTCCGCGGTGCCGAAGGAATCCGGAATTTCCTCGCGAACCGCGGCGACGAAGTCGGAATCGTGTGCGGGTCCGAGCCAGACCGGACCCGCCGTGAGTAGGCGCTCGCCGCCGCAGTGCGGACAGCGATCGATCGGAGCCGCGATCAATCCCGACTCGTGTTCGCGGTAGAGACAGTCCTCGCAGTGAGTGATGTAGCCGAGCTGGTCGATCGCGGCGTCGGCCGAGGTCGCTTTGTGCTCGAGTTCGAGGTAGGTCCGAACGTAGTGGCTGGTTGCGTGGGTCAGGATCGGGGTGACGCCGACGTCGAACCGGGCGGCACTACGGGCGAGCGCCGAGAGGAGGATCCGGACGCCCATTTCGGGGTGATACTCCGTGTTTCGCGGAACGGCGGAGTAGGATCGAACGCCGCTGTTGAAGTGGGCCCCACACAGCGGCGCGGTGTCGGTCGCGGTGACGCAGACGAGGTCCTGACAGTTCGCGAAGGCAGCGTCGGCGAAGGGCATCGGCGTCCCGTAGGGATCGAGGTCGATCACGTCGAAACGATCGTCGTGCATGAGGGCGTTGACGTTTCGGTGTTCGACGGTCGCGTCCTCGCAGTCGTTTCGCGCGAGGTTCTCGCGTGCGAGATCGATCGCCGCCTCGTCGATATCACAGCAGGTGACGTCCCAGCCGTCGGCCGCCGCGCGCACCCCGCGAATGCCGCTTGCGGTCATTGCATCGAGATAGGATTCGGCCCGAGGCTCCCGATCGCGGAACGCCCGGAGCGTGGCGATCGTCAGATCGCGGTTCAGTTCCTGTCGGGGGTTGTAGAACACCGCCTCCTCGACGCCTTCGGTCTGCTCGCCTGGCACCTCGAGTTCGACGCCGCCCTCGGTGACGCGCATACCCCCTCTCGTCGGTGGAGATCGAAAAACGGCGTGGTCTCCGCCAGCCGAGGCAAACAATCCGCTCACTGTCGCCGGCAGACCATCTGCCAGGGTGGGACTTTCGAAGCGTTCACGATCGCGTATTTTTGGGCGGCAGCATAGTCACCGACGGACAACCAAACGGATTTTACAGTTCGGGACACAGTTCCGATCGTGCCGGAGGCTACACCCGTCGATCGCTGGCAGGCAACCCTCGAAGAGACGGGCGAGTTGACGCCCGAAGTCGTCGAACAGATCACGCGCGTCCACGGCGATCGGGGTGCGAAGGCAATCGAGGCGGTCAGCGAAAACCGGGTGAAGGCCTACCGTGATTTTACGATCGTCGTCGGCTACGAGGACGAGTACATCGTCGAGGACGGCGGCTGTACGTGCAAGGACAGCGAGTACAACCTCGATTCGGAGGATCCGACCGAGCTTTGTTGGCACACGATCGCCGTCGCGGTCGCGCGCCGAGTCGGCCATGTCGATTACCACGACATGTGGTACTCCGACGTGCGAGAACTGCTGTAACTCGATCGCTACGCGGGTAACTCGATCGCTATTTGCACAACTCGGTCCCTACTCAGACAACTCGGTCCCTACTCGGATTCGTTGCAGGCGGCGATGATGACCGTCGGATCGTCGATCAGCCGATTTTCCATGTAATTTCCTTTCCCCTTGCCGGCCCACTTGCGCTCCTGGTCGATGATCGAGAGAAATTCCAGTTCGGAGAGGATGTCCCGGACGCGCCGGAGTTTCAGGTGGTCGGAGCCGTCGCGCTCACAGAGCCGACGATAGAGTTCGTACACTTCGTTCGTCGTCACGGGAACGTCGTCGCCGTCCTGTTGCTGGGTGAGCAGCGCCATCGCCTCGAGAACCAGTTTCGCATGACTTGGGCTTTTGGAGATGAGTTCCGCGAGCCGGCTGGTTTCTTCGCGCTCGTGGGCCTGGTCGACGCAGTCTTCGGTGACGGAATCGAAATCGTTCTCCTCGGCAATTTCGCCGGCAAACCGGAGAATGTCGATCGCCTTGCGGGCGTCGCCGTGTTCGCGCGCGGCGAGTGCGGCCACGCGAGCGATGACGCCGTCGTCGAGGACGTGCTCGTGAAACGCATCGGAGCGCGATCGGAGGATCTCTCGGATCTGGCCGGCGTCGTAGGGTGAGAAGACGTACTCGCGTTCACAGAGGCTCGATTTGATTCGCTCGTCGAGGGAGTCTTTGTACCGGACCTTGTTCGAGATGCCGATGACGCCGACCGTGCTCTCGGTGAGTTTCCCGGATTCGACCGCCCGCGAAAGTTGCATCAGGATGTCGTCGTCTTCGATCTTGTCGACCTCGTCGAGGATGATCAACGCGACGTCGTAGCGGGTGTCGACGATCCGCCACAGTCGCCGGTAGTACTCGGCCGTGCTGAGGCCGGAGTGAGGGATCGAAATGCCCGTCTCGTCCCTGTCGTTGAGTCGGTGGGCGGCTGACTGGACGGCCTGGGTCTCCGTCGACTCCTGCAGGCAGTCGACGTACGCGACGCCGATCGAGACGTCGTTACCCTTCGCGCGTTCGATCGCCTGATTCGTGATGAACTTCGAGCACAGCGATTTGCCGGTCCCCGTTTTCCCGTAGACGAGGACGTTGTTCGGCGTGTTACCGCGCGTCGCTGGTTTGATTGCGTTCGCGAGGTTCGTCAGTTCGTCCTCGCGACCGATGATCCGATCGCCATCGGGGAGGTGCGAGACCTGCAACAGCTCCTTGTTCTGGAAGATTTCGTGTTCGGTCCCGAAGTAGTCCATCGAATCCGACATTCAGTTATCCGAACCGACACACGATCGTAACTTAAAGGTTCTGAACCGGAGTGCCGCTGTATAGCTGTGTTCTTCGCCGTAGAGTCGCTGAAAGGTCAGTTCGACACCCCTCGGTGCCGCTGTATAGCATGGTTGCGACCCCGGAATGCCGCTGTATAGCACGGTTGCGACCCCGGAGTGCCGCTGTGTAGCACGGTTGTGATCCGGGAGTGCTGCCGCACAGAACGCAGTAACCCCAGAGTGCCGCTGTATCGGACGACCCTGGGTTCTCCGTGTCACGATCGGGTTTCGGACCGATCGCGAGCGCAACACCGGAGTTCCGCTGTATAGCTACAAAACGATTTCCATCGGAATCGAACCGATCGGTTTGGACCCCTCGGTGCCGCTGTATGTGGGAGACACACACCCCGGAGTGCCGCTGTATGCGTGTGGGGCTGTGGTGGAGTTGAACTGGGGGTCGTGGGGGGTCCGGCACATCCCCCGTTGGAACGTATGGCAGGCCTTCGGCCGGACGGTGTCGGTACGTCCCCGGCGGAAAGACAGCCATGCGTGACGACCGAAGCCAGGCTATCATCTGGCAACTCCAACTACCCCACAGGCGACCGACTCAACGGCAGGCGACCGATTCAACAGCAGTCAACCGACTCGACAGCGATCGAATACGAGATAGCTCACCAGCTACCGAGTACGAGAAACCGAAAACGCTGGATGGTTCGTATCGAGTGGAACGACAATCTGCGTTCGATCGCGATCGAACAGCAATGCGTTCGAAGACTTAGTGAACTTTCACACAGTAGTACTATTTAATACTGCTGTCTTTCTCGCGTCGATCGGTCCAATCAATTCAGGAAATCGATCGATCTCGAGGAGACGAAGACCCCAATTCGGTCGAAATCACCGACCAAACACGCTCTCCCGAACCCATACAGCGGCACTCCGGGGTGTGTCTCTCTCACCACTCTCGTAGGGTTTGCAAAACAATCCACAGCTTCGCACCAATACTCATTAGTGGCTGACATACATTCGCTGACGAATACACAGCGCGAACGTCCCACGGGTGTTATCATCAAGCCGACTCGAAGTGTCCAGCTCAGAATATCAAAAATGTTTTTTATAGTCAATTTGTATTCCATTCGATGAAATCGTCTCCAGAGACCAACAAAACTCCGAACACCGGAGCCAAGCAGCTCGTTCTATTCTTTGTACTCACATTTGGTTTCTCATGGGCGGTGTGGCTCCCAAGGGTCGCCGTGTCTTCGGGAACTGAGACAGGAATCACAGTGATAGACGACCTGATCGTGGGGATCACCCTGATCCCAGAGATCGGGGCGTTCGGTCCTACAGTGGCTGCTGTTGTACTCGTGTATCTGCATACTGGACGGCGCGGCGCCACCCGTCTCCTTAAGCGAGCCATTGACTTTTCATTTCCCCGACGGTGGTTCGTACCTGCACTGGTGCTGTTCCCAGCATTCGCCGTTGGAACACTGGGTGTCGCCGTTGTCTGGGGGGTTGAACCGACATTTCCGTGGGCGGGTGAAGCATATGTGCTCCCGATCGCATTCGTCTACGTTCTGCTTCTCGGTGGGCCCCTTCAGGAGGAATTCGGCTGGCGCGGGTACGCACTCGATCCGCTGATCGACCGATTCGGCGCGTTAGCAGGTAGTCTCGGGTTGGGGATTGTATGGGGCGTTTGGCATTTGCCGTGGTTCTACATGCCCTCTATGACGCTGTACTATCAGCGCCCGCTTGTGGGCTTTCTGATCACGATAACGCTCCTGTCCGTGGTCATGACGTGGGTATTCCAGAACACAGGAGGGAGCCTCGCCCCGATGATCCTGCTCCATGCATCGTTCAATTGGGCATTATGGGCGTTCCCCGCAATCGAATCCGACATCGGTGGGCAAGCGTTTATAATAGCCATGCTCGTTCTGACACTTCTTATCGTCCTACGCCATGGGATAATGAGTTTTTCCTCACCCGGGTCGGAGGCAACTGGCACGGCAGCGCGATACTAACGCAGAGAAGTCCTTATTTTGAGCCTGTGATTCGCACGGTTTCTGTCTGCTGAACTCAGCCTCTAAGTCTTGCACGCGGATTTCAACATATGAAAAATTTTTCACATTAGGACGTACGAAAATCTACGCTGACCCCTATCGTTAACCAGTACTCTCCCCGTTCGATGAGAGAACGAAAAGCGTCGCTCACTCCCGGTGGTCGATCGCGCTCAATTACCTTCCGCACAGATCTCGACGAAGTTTCGCAGAATTTGCAGCCCCGTCTCACACACCCACCTTTTTACCGTTCGGGTCGGCGGTGCCGACCGCTCACGGCAAAAATCTGGACCAAAAAAAGCCGCTCGCTCCCGTCGGTCGCTCGCGGTCGACTATTCTTCCGCACAGATCTCGACGAAGTTTCGCAGAATTTGCAGCCCCGTCTCACCGCTCTTTTCGGGATGGAACTGCGTTCCGAAGACGGTGCCGTCCTCGTTGGCGACGATCGAGGGGAATTCGACCTCGTAGTCGGTGGTCGCGACGGTTGCGTGTTCGTCGTCCGGAACCGCATAATAGGAGTGGACGAAGTAGGCGTACTCGCCATCGACGCCCTCGACGAGCGGGTGGTCGCGCTCGACGGAAAGCTCGTTCCAGCCCATGTGCGGGACCTTCTGGCCCTCCGCGAAGCGAACGTTCGTACCGGGGACCAGGTCGAGGCCCTGTACTGCGGCGTCGCCGTCGGTTTCCCCCTCCTCGCTGGTGGTCAGTAGCATCTGCATTCCGAGACAGATACCAAACAGCGGCGTCCCGGCCTCCGCTACCGCGAGGAGGTCCTCGCGCAGCGGGTCGGCGTTCTCGACGCCCTCGCGGAACGCCCCGACGCCGGGGAGCACCACGCCGTCGGCCGCGTGGAAGGCCTCGGGGTCGTCGGTGATCTCCACGTCGGCACCCGCACGCTCTAACCCGCGGGTGACGCTACGCAAGTTTCCGAGTCCGTAGTCGACGATCACCACGGAGGCGATCGATTGCTCCTGTTCGGACGAGACCGTGCTCATACGCGTACTCGGTCCGGCGGTGTGAAGTGTATTGCCTTTCGAGCAATCGATCGCCTCTCTCAGAACCCGTTGGAATCGCACACCTCAAAACCCGTCGCGATCGCTCAGCTCAGAATCCGTCGAGTCGAGTCTGCCCGCTTCCGTTATCGCTGCCGTCGACCCCTGCCAACTCCGCCGCCCGGCCAAGCGCGGTCTGGAAGGTGTCTTCCTGGCTGCGATCGTACAGCGTCGCTGCCGGGTGGACGCAGATCAGTACTCGTCGCGGCGTCCCCTCGATTCGGACATCCACGACGTCTCCAGCCTCCTTCGTTACCGCGACCGATCGATCGAGCAGGTGTTCGCTGGGGACCTTCCCGAGGGTGACGATCACCTCGGGATCGAGTCGGCTGATCTCCTCTTCGAGATACTCCCGGCAGTTTTCGAGTTCCTCGCCCGTCGGGTCGCGGTTCTCCGGCGGCCGACAGCGCACGCAGTTGGTAATGCGGACGGTCTCTCGATCGAGGCCGACGATGCGAAGCTGCTCGTCCAGTACGGAGCCGCTGCGACCGACGAACGGCTCGCCCTGCTCGTCCTCGCTTGCACCCGGTCCCTCGCCGACGAACACCACGTCGGCGTCTTCGGGACCCGTGCCGTTGACGATCTGGCTGCGACACTCGACGAGTTCCGGACACCGGGTGCAGGCGGTGACCCGAAGGTCCTCCATCGTTCCCATACCCAGAGGGTCCGACGGCCACCTCCTACGTCTTTCGGGTCTCGACGAAGGTGTGCAAGCGATCGAGTCGGTTTGACGGCCGCAACCGAGACGACGACACAGAAAGCCCCTCGACGATCGAGTCGGGGGCCTCGCTGTGCTCCTCGCCTCACTTCGTTCGGCTGCGGTGCTTGCGTCGTCCGCCGTCCCCGATCGTCGAGCCCCTTTCAGTCCCACCCCGCTGTGGACCGTTCGGGGGGTCTCGGATACCAACAGGTCACCGGCCAGTCACCTGTCAAGATTTAGTTAACGGATCACTCTCGATCGCCGGCGTACTCGTCCGCCGCCCGCGCAGCCAGCCGCGCAACCCGCAGTGGTTCCGGGCGGCCGCCGTTCGGAGTGAACGCCCGAACGATCTCACGGGCCTCGTCGGCGTCGCAGCCAACCGGCCTGACGTACACCGTTTCGTCGTTGACCGACACTGCGTGACGATCGGGGAGCGATCGATACCGGTCGAGTCGCTCCTCGAGTTCCGCCCCCGAAAACGCGTCCTGAAGCCCGGATTCGAGTCCGTCGCTCGCCTCGAACGTAACGGCGAGCACCGGGCGATCGGCCGTCTCGTAAATTCGATCGAGATCCAGCAGGTTGTACCACGCCGGGGCGACGGCCCCGAGCAGGACGTAGCGAACGTCCGGGCGACAGCACGCCTCGAGAAGCGACTCGATCGCGGCCGTCGCGTCGGTTCCGCCGACGGTGCAGGCGGCGTAGCCAACCCCGTCGACGACGCGATCGGCGCGAACGACCACACCGGCGAACGTGCTCCGGGCTGTCCCGCGTGGGTCACCCGAAAACGATTCGGCAATACCCAGCGCCCTGACCCCAGATTTCATGGCCGTACTCCGGGGGTCATCCGCGCTCAATCGTCGTCTTTGATCTCCGCGAGCCGATCGAGGAGTTCGTCGCTCGATGCGCCGTTTTCGAACTCGATCGTGCCCTCGTGGTTGGTTCCGTCGGATTGTACCGCGTCGTCCTCGTCAAAATCAGCGTCGACCTCCTGTTGCTCGGATTCGTCGTAGCTCCCGAATCCCATACAGAGTACCATTGGCGCTTGCGAGTGAAAAATCTCGTGGTAGCCAGATTGTCACAGGGTTACACGTCGCACGAATAGGTCCCGTCACCACCCGGAACGAATTAGCCCAAGTCTGCAACCACTGCGAATCGGCCGGAACCGACGATCTGTACGAACTCCACCAACAGAAGTGCGGGTCGGCGGACGGTACCGTTTTGCCGCCGGCTCACGACGTAGCCCGTATGGAGGTCCATCACGTCACCGAGGACGCGGAGACGTTCACTTGCAACGCCTTTCTGGCCGTTGGCGATCGAACGACGCTCGTCGACGCCGGCGCGTGGGACAGCATCGTCGACGAGATCCGATCGTACACCGACGACGTGGACACGGTGGTGATGACCCACCAGCACGGCGATCACGTGGCCCAACTCGACGCCGTCGTCGATGCCTTCGATCCGGACGTTTACGCGTACGCCGACCATCCGACACGAACCCACGAAATCGACGACGGCGATACGGTTACGATCGGAGACGCGGAATTCGACGTGGTCTACACGCCGGGCCACGCCGACGACCACGTCTCGTTCGTCTCCGACACCGCACTCTTCTCCGGCGATGTCGTCGTCCACGACGACGGGGCCTTCGACTACGGCAGCTTCGGCCGCACCGATATGGCTGGCCAGTCACGCGAGCGGCTCATCGAGAGCATCGAGGATCTGCTCGATCGAATGCCGGAGGGGGTCGAGCACATGTACGCGGGCCACGGCGGCGTCTTCCACGGTGACGTTCGTGACGTCGTCGAGACGGCGCTGGAGCGAGCGGAGAAGCGCGAGCCGAAGTATCCCGGTCAGTAACCCCGCAGTCGATCCACAGGTGAGAACTGATCGACGACGCGGGGGCTGATCGGTGAGAAATTCGAGAATCGAACCGATGGGGCGACTCGATCGGAGTCGCGTCGCGGATTATGCGGCGCGGGCTTCCTTCGCCTTGGGGCGGAGGTTGCCGTAGCCACATTTACGGCAGTTGTCCGCTCGCTTTGGGTTGCGCGCGTTACAGCGCATACAGATCATCTTCTCGAGGGAGCGCTTCTCGGCAGCTTCGAACTTGGCCATACCCCCGCTTGGCCCGTAGCGCATTTAACCGCTGTGGTCCGCCGCGGACGACTCCAGCGGTCACTCCTCGCTCTCGTCGGCCAGATACTCCTCTTGGACGGCGACGACCTCGCTCGAATCATCGCACTCGCTGTACCGACGCAGAGGCTCCTCGTTGAGCGTCAGGAAGGTCTCGCCCCAGCGAAACGGTTCGAGCAGGTCCTCGGCCCGATCGCGTTCACCGAAAATGCAACACGCCGCGGCGAGCGCTTCGACGGTGGTGAGCTGAAACGGGCGGCCGTAGTTGACCGGGTTCGCGGCGACGAGAAAGGGAAGCGCCCGGTGGACACCGTTCATCCGAAATGACGCCTCCTCGGCGGACTTCCACGAGCAGTCGAGCGCGACCAGCGTGTCGAGTCCCGCGTCGGCGTCGGCCGGCGAGAGCGCCCGATCGGCGTGGGGGTTGAGGACGACACCGTAGGGCACCTGCGCCATCTTTCGGTAGAGGATCGCCTCGTCGAAGCGTTCGAGGCGGCGGGCGGTGCACTTGTCGGGGTCGTCGTCACCCTCGTAGTAGATGTGGACCTCCACGCACGCCCGTAGGGGAAGCCGGAAGAAAAGGACCGTGGAACGGTCGTCCAGCGCGTCGAACGGGGCGACACGTCACGAGGCCCGGATAGTTCCCATCACAATCGGGAACTGTATCGAATGCTGTAAAGACCGGTGGAGATACGTACCGGGCATCCGATGGTCGCGTATGCTCGAGTCGGGAGATATCGCACCATCGTTCGAGCGCCCCGTCGCCGCCGACGGCGAGATTCAACGACTGTCATTCGAGGCGCTGGGCGTAGGGACGGACATCGTCGTGCTGGTGTTTTACCCCGCCGATTTCAGCCCCGTCTGTACGGACGAACTCTGTTCACTTCGTGACCTCGACCTGTTTGGTCTCCAGCCGGACGTCTCGATCGTCGGCATCTCGACGGATTCGGCCTATAGCCATCGCGCGTTCGCCGCGGAGAACGACCTCGGCTTCCCGCTGGTGGCCGACGGCGACGGCTCGATCGCACGGGCCTACGGCGTCCTCGAAGACGAAGCCCCCGACGGCCACCGGACGGTTGCTCAGCGATCGGTGTTCGTCGTCGATGCCGACCGAACGGTGCAGTACGCGTGGTCGACCGACGACGTGCACACCCTGCCGGATTTCGAGGCAGTCCGGTCAGCGATCGAGGCCGCGTCCGACGACGAAACCGCCGTCGAGCGATACCGAATCGCCTACCGCCAGTACCGGGAAGGCCTGGAAGCGTACAAGCAGGGACGCACTGCGATCGACGAGACCGACTGGGTGACGGCTGCCAGCGTCTTCGAAGACGCGATCGATCCGCTAGCTAGCGCAGCCGATGCGTTCGACGCCGCCCGACGGTACGGCGACGACGACCTGATCGTCGACGCGGCGGCGACAGCGCAGGCCCAGGCGACCGATCGGCACAACGCGGCAAAGTGGTACGCGGAAGCCGCCAGACAGTACGGGAAGGGGAACGCCGACCGAGGCGACGAGTACCGTGACGACGCTGACCGCCCCTACGCCGCAGTCGAGGAGCGTAACGAACCGCCTCATCCGGACGCCCTTCGCGATCGACTCGGGTAATTATCGAACCGAAGAATCGGATAACTACCGAACCGAATACGCGGATGCCCATCGAACCGAACTGTCGGTGTCACACGCTTTTGGCGGTGGCGACGTAACGTCGGCTATGGCCGAAGATAGTGGGACACTCGTTCGGCAGTACTACGACGCCCTCGACGATCACGAGTACGGACGACTCGAGGAATTGCTCACACCGGATTTCGTCCAGCACAGACCCGATCGGTCCTTCGAGAGTCGCGACGCGTTCGTCCGGTTCATGCGCGACGAGCGGCCAAATCCCGACACGCGCCACGAAACGGCGGCGATCGTCACGGAGGGCGATCGGGTAGCCGCTCGCGGCCGCGTCGTCGACGAACGGACAGATCGCCTCCTGTTCGAGTTCGCCGACTTCTTGGAGATCGAGGGCGGTCAAATCGGGAGACTCGAAACCTACTCGCGGTGACGACCGCCCGTCTCGTTTCGCTCCGTCTCACCCACTACATCACCAACTCCTGCCCCACCTCACCAATCCCTGCTTCGCCTCACCAACTCCCGCCTCGCCTCACCAACTCCCGCCTCGCCTCACCAACTCCCGCCTCGCCTCACCAACTCCCGCCTCGCCTCACCAACTCCCGCCTCGCCCGTTTAGGCCGAACAGTTGTTCGGCCCTAATTCGAGTTCGACGCGGTCCTCGGGCGGTTTCGTCTCGGCACCGCGGTTCATGTCGATAATCTCCTCGTAGTTCGACGGCTTCTCGCCGGCGTCGGCTAACCGATCGACGAACGATTCCTCGTCGAGGTCGAGCACGTCGAGTCCCGTACGGGCCGCGCCGATCGTCGTGGTGATCGCGTCTCCCGGCCGTCCGTGCTCGAATCTGCCGTCGTTCGTGACCGCCACGTGACCCGGCAGGACGGCGATCGAATCGGGCTCTGCGAGGATCGTACGGTGAAGGGTTTCGTAGAGCATTCGTGCGCCCTCTTTACCCTCATTTTCACTGAACTCGAGTTCCGTCCGCCCCGTCGAGCCGATGTGTAGCGTGTCGGCGGTCAACAGCGCGTGGGAATCGACGAGCAGTGAGATCATCTCGCTGGTGTGGCCGGGTGTGGCGATCGCCTTGACCTCACGAGTCCCGACCGCGAGCACCTCGTTTCGTTCGAGCGGCGTGAACTCGAACTCGACGCCGCGCTCCCCGGCCCGATCGCCCAGGTAGTAGGGAACCTCGAGTTCGGCGGCGAGTTCCCGACCGCCGGAAACGTGGTCGGCGTGGACGTGCGTGTCGACGACGCCGGTGATTGTGAGCCCGCGCCCGGCGGCCGCGGCCGTGAACTCGTCGACGTCGGCCGTCGGATCGACGACGATCGCCTCGCCGGTCTCCCCGCAGCCGACGAGATAGCTCAGACAGCCCTTCGCCCGGCGCTGGATCTGGACCAGTTCGAGGTCGTCCGCGATATCGAGGTCGACGCGATCGTAGACGCCGCTCCAGCCTTTCATCCCGCCGTCGACCGCGTTGACCTCGAACGCGTCGGTGGCCGATGCGAGCTGGGTCGCGAGATGACCCGACGAGATGCCTTTCGCACAGATGGTGACCACGCGATCGGTGTCACCGACGAGCGCTTCGAGTTCCTCGAGGCGACCGTCGAGTTCCTCCTCCGGGCCGAACGGAAAGTGCAGCGCGCCGGCGACGTGCCACGAGTCGTAGCTGTCCGCCGGCCGCGTATCGACGAGCGCGAACTCGGCACCCTCGTCTTGCAGTTCTGCGAGTCGATCGGGGGAGAGCGTCGTAACCATACCAGTCGATACGGCGGTGACACACGTAAACGTCGGCTACGCGGATGCACAGTCGCGGCCCGATCGGCACCGGCGAGAGACGCACCGTCGCGACGCGATTTGCTTCGTCGAGAAGAGTATTTAACTGCCGACACGTCAATCGACGGGTATGGAGCTCTCCGATTCCGTCAGCGCTGCCCTCTCAGTCCTTCGTCGTCGCCCGAGTGACTTGCTTCCGTTCTACTTGCTGGGGGCCGCGATCCCGGCGGTCGTCCGCGTCATCCCGTTTTTCTTCGTGATCGTCGCCTACGGCTATCTCTCCGCGACCGGTCGACTCGCGGCCGCACAGGAGCAACTCGCGGCGCTCGACCTCGACGCGCCCGACCCGAACGCCGACCCTGAGGCGTTCGAAGAGTGGGCGAGTGGCTTCGAACCGGTCGTCGAGCAGTTACTGACGCCGACGATCGGGATTCTCTTCGTGGTGACGGTCCTCGCGAGCGCGCTCGTCTTCGTCTTGCTGTCGGCCGTCGTCGCCGCCGCTCAGCTGTCGGCCTGTTACGGACGGCTCCGCGACGAACGCGGGCTGATTGCCGGCTTTGCGGGCGGGCGACGGTACTGGTTCCGGTTTCTCGCGCTCTACCTGCTCGAGTTCGCCGCCTGGCTCGTCGTCGTCGGCGTCGTCCTCGTCTCCGGCGTTCTCCTGACCGGACTGGCCGGGGCTGCAATCGGACCTGCAGCCCTGCTCGTCGGGCTACCGGTCTTCTTGCTCGGCGCACTCGCGTTCGCCGCCATCCGGGCCGTCTTCGCGTTCGCACCCGTCGCCGTCGTCGTCGACGACGTCGGCGTGTTCGCCTCGCTCTCCCGAACGCTCGGGTTCGTCCGCCATCACCCGATCGGGGCGGGCTTCTACTACGTTGTCGCCGCCGGCTCGCTGATCGCGTTCTCGACCGTCGGCGCGCTGCTCGCGATGGTCCAGGTGACGACCCTCGGCGCGCTCGTCACGGCACTCGTACTGTTTCCCCTCCTCGATCTGCTGAAAACCGGGCTGTATACGGACGCGAGAGGGCGTCTCGAACCGCCCGTCACCCCCGACCGATCGGTCCGGGACCAGTTCGTCGGCGGCGTGGGAACCGGCTGGACCGAGATGGTCTCCTACGTTCGCTCGACGCCGCTGACGCACGCGTTCGTTGTCGTCCTCGCGCTCGGCACGTTCTGGATCGGCTGGGAACTCGCCGGACCGTACGCCGGTGCCTTCGAGAGTTCGATCATCGCGCGACTGGACGGACACGTTCCACCGGCCGCAGCCGTAGAGTTCTTCGCAAACAACTGGCTGGTGGCGATCACGACCGCCTACGCCGGGTTCGCCCTCGCGGTCCCGGCGCTGGTCTCGCTCGTCTTCAACGGACTCCTGTTGGGTGCCTACGCCCGAACGGAAGTCAATCCCGCGGAGTTGGCGGCGTTCGTCGCTCCCCACGGCGTCTTCGAGATTCCGGCGATCCTCATCGCCACGGCGGTGGGCCTCTCGCTGGGCGTCGTCGCCGCCCGCGTTCCGCTCGGCCACACCAGTCGGCCCGAACTCGCGGACGCCCTCGAACGAGCGTTCTGGGTGCTCGTCGGCGTCGGCGTCCTCCTGGCGATCGCGGGCTTCGTCGAGGGATTCATCAGCCCGTACTACTTCCGCCCGTTCCTCTAGGCGGTTCGACCGGCGACGACTGCGCCGGGAGCCGACACTGGGAGGGATCGCGCTTTTGAAACCTGCCGACGAACGGACGGTATGGCACTCGAACGGAACGTCGGCGGACTCGATCGAACCCTTCGTGGCGCGCTCGGAATCGTCCTCCTCGGGGTCGCGATCGGCGGCGCGATCGCCGGACGGCGAACGCTCGGTCTCCTCGCCGCCGCGGTCTCGATCGGACTCCTGTTCAACGCCGCGACGCAGTTTTGCGGGCTGAACGCCCTGCTGGGGATCGACACCTGCTCGCGAGACGCCGGCGGCGATCCTTGATCACGCCTGCTCGCGGGGTATCGACGGCGAATCCTGATCGACGGGTCGTCACTTGTAGGCCTCGAACTCCCTGCCAAAGATTAGGAAATAGGCAGTCCCCGCCAGCCCGATCGCGGTCGCGATCGCGAATGCGAGCGTTGGCGATCCGACGAGCACCGTCTCGCCCGTCAACGGGTTCGCGAAGCCGCCCCAGATGAGGCCGCCGAGTGCGGCGCTCGGGATGACGATCAGGTTCCGCAGGAGGTAGTACGTGCCGGTGACGCGGCCGCCAGCGCCCATCTCCGCGGGACCGACGATCAGCGCCTTGTGGGCCGGCAGCCCGGCAAAGCGCAGTCCCGAGAACGCGAACAGCACGGCGAGGATGGCGGCGCTTTCCGGGGCGTTGATGAGCATAATCGGGAAGACGGCGTAGACGAGAAAGCCGAGGGCGACGACCGGTTTGAGTCCGACCCGTTCGGCGGCGAGTGCGGCGGGGAACATCACGAGCAAGGCGACGACCATCTCAAGTCCGAGCAGGATGCCGAAGTACGACTGGGGCGAGAGCGCGACCGTGCCGACGGCCGGAAGCGCCACCGTGAGTCCGACCTCGAGAAACCGCGTGACGACGAGCACGAAGAAGACGTACACCATGCCGTTCGCGAACCGAACGAGGGTGTCTCCGATCAGGAGCGGGCGCAGCTCGTCGGGCATCGCTCGCAGGTCCGCGACCACCTGGGAGACGCCCTCGAATTCCTTCCCGAAGCTGTCGGCCTCGACCTCGTAGAGCGCGTGCTGGACGAGCGTGCCGAGGGCGCCGAAGACGAGGGCGACGACGAGGATCAACTGGAAGGCGACCACGACGTCGCTGTCGGCTGACCCGAACGGAAAAAAGAGCGCCGCGGCGATCAGCGGGCCGACGAGAAAGGCCGTCCGTCGAAACGTCTCCGTGCTCGCGAACCCCGCGGCCAGACGCGACGGCGAGACTGACTGCTTGACGATCGCATACGTCGCACCCAGGCCGAAGGACTTCCAGGCCTGTGCGAGGATCAGTCCGAGAAAGACGAGAACGATCGCGAGAGAGGTCGGCCCGACGGCGACATCGGCAAACAGCGGGGCGGCGAGCCAGACCCCGAAGCCGAGCGTCGAACAGAGACCGAAGGCCGTGAGCGCGTACCGGGAGCCGATTCGATCGGAAATCGCGCCGCCGGGATAGGGGTACAGCGCGGCGATAACGTTCCCGAAGGTTCCGAACAGGCCGACGACCAGAGCCGTCGCCCCCAGCGCGGACATGTACTCCGCCATGTACCGGTTGGTCATCTGGAAGCCGAGACTGAACGCGAACATCGCGACTGAGAGGACGAGGACGTCCCGCTCGAGGGCCAAAAACTGGCGAAAGCCATCGAGTGGGTCGACCGCCGTCTCCTCCCCGGGTTCCCGTTCGAGACTCATATGAGCGTCTGCTCACTCGATCGGCTTTGGTGTTCCCCTCACAGTTCACTTCCCGCGAGGTCACTCGAGGCGTCCCCATCACACGCTCTTCGCGAAACGTTATTCGCGAAACGTAACCGCGAGAGAGACGATCGAGACTCGACGACGGCTGGGAGTAACCGAACAAATAAAGACAGACGGGTCCATCGTCTGGCACATGACGACGACGCTCGGAACGGCGAGCGCGGACCCCGGCGAGGTCGATACGGGCCGACTCGAGGTCGGCGAGACTCGGGACGGGAGCCCGTTCGGTCTCCCCGTCGCCGTGGTTAACGGCGCAAACGCCGGGAAGACGCTCTATCTGCAGGCAGCAAGCGATGGCGACGAACTGAACGGAGTCGGCGTCATCCAGCGGGTCGTCCCCCGGCTCGATCCCGCGACATTATCCGGGACGATCCTGATCGTCGGGATCGTCAACTACCACGCGTTCCAGGTCGCAGAACACCGGAATCCGATCGACGACACGAAGATGAACCGCGCGTATCCGGGCAACGAAAACGGAACCTCTAGCGAGCGCATCGCCGCGGCGACGTTCGACGTGGCTACCCGGGCGGATCTCATTCTGGACCTTCACCAGGGTTCGACGAGTCGGATGATCGACGAGGTTCGGGTGCGCTGTGGCGGTCGCCACCGGCTTCACAGTAAGTGTCTCGAACTGGCGAAAGCCTTCGACTGTGGCTACGTCCTGGACCAGAAGGGACCAGACGGCCAACTCGCACGAGCGGGACCGGACGAGGGCATCCCGACGGTCGATCCCGAACTCGGGGGGTGTGTCGGCTGGGACGAACGAAGCATCCAGAGAGGCGTCGATGGCGTATTCAACGTACTCAAACACTACGGCTTTCTCGACGGAACGCCTCCGCGTTCCCCCCAGACCCGCGCGAGGGGATTCGAACAGTACGGCGCGCCGGTCGGCGGCCTCGTGACGTTCGTCCCAGAACTCGGCACACGGGTCAGCGCGGGCGACGTCCTGTTCGAGGTGACGACGCCGTTCGGGGAGACGAAATCCGAAGTGACCGCCGACAGCAACGGTATCCTCTGGCGCATGCGACGCCTCCCGCAGGTCGCAACCGGCGAGTACGTCTGTTCTGTCGCCACGGAGATTGACGAGTACTGAGATGCCGTCCGATCTCATCTGTCCCGACTGCGAGGCGGTCTACGAGGCGGGTCCAGCGGAACCCTGGCGCTGTCAATGTGGCCACCCCCTCGAGTTCACCGAGCGACCGCATCCGCAGGGCGATCCGCTCCCCATCTCGCGACTCGACACGACCGACGGCCTCTGGACGTTCTTCGAGTTCCTCCCGATCGAGCGCCACGTCACCTTCTTCGAGGGGTTCACCCCGATCGTCGACGCCCCCAAGTGGAACGCCGCGTTCAAACTCGAATACGTCTTCCCGACGGGGTCGTTCAAAGACCGCGGCGCGACGACGACGCTCTCGCGAGCGATCGAACTCGGCGTCGAGAAAGTCATCGAGGACTCCTCGGGCAACGCCGGGGCCGCGATCGCGACCTACGCGGCGCGTGCGGGGATCGACGCGGACATCTACGTCCCCGCGGACGTCAAACAGTCGAAGCTGATGATGATCCAGCGGGCCGACGCCCGGCCGGTCCGGGTCGAGGGCGATCGAGAAGACGTGACGGCTGCCTGTCTCGACGCCGTCGTCGGGAACGTCGAAGACGAAAGTACTGCCGGTGACGCCACAAGCGGCGACAGCGACGACGATAGCGACAACGGCGAGGTATCGGCTCCCTACCAGACCGGGGAGGGATGGTACGCCAGTCACGCCTGGAACCCCGCCTTCTACGCCGGAACGATGACGTTCGCCTTCGAGGTCGCCGCCCAGCGCAACTGGGCCGTTCCCGACGCGCTCGTGCTTCCGATCGGCCACGGCACGCTGTTTCTCGGTGCCTATCGCGGCTTCTCACTGCTGAAAGAGGCCGGCATCGTCGAGAAGATGCCGAGGCTCTATGGCGCACAGGCAACCGGCTACGCGCCGATCGTCGACGCCCTCGGCGGCGACACCACCGACGAGGACGGCAACGGGACGACGATCGCCGACGGGATCAAGATCACCGAACCCGCCCGCGGCATCGAAATTCTCGAGGCGATCGAGGAGACGGGCGGCGACGCGATCGCGGTCGGCTCCGACCCGATCGAGACCGCGCTCGATCGCCTCCACCGCGGCGGCTTTTACGTCGAACCGACCTGCGCGGTCGCGCCGGCCGCGTTGCGACGGTATCGCGAACGAGGTGCGATCGACGAAGACGAGGACATCGTCGTGCCCCTGACCGGTAGCGGGTTGAAAACGCTTTGAGGCGGTTCCGGGCCGCGGACGCTGCACCTTCTCCGTAACTCGCGGCTACGACGGCGAATCACGGGATTCATTAGCCACCCCCACAAGAATCGGACGATGAGTATACCGTCGTTCGCGATCGGAATCGCCGGCGGCACGGGGGCCGGGAAGACGACGGTCACGCGGACGGTCACCGAAACCGTCGGGGAAGGCGTTACGCGGATCCCGATCGACAACTACTACGAGGACCTCTCTCACCTGGCGATCGAAGAGCGATCGGAGGTCAACTACGACCACCCCGCCGCCTTCGAGTGGGAACTGCTCAGAGAGCAACTCGACGCGCTGCTGTCGGGCCAGTCGATCGAGATGCCCCAGTACGACTTCGAGATACACAATCGGACGGACGAGCACGTCACCGTCGACCCGTCGGACGTGATCGTTCTCGAAGGGATCCTGGCGCTGCACGACGAGGCGATCCGGGATATGCTCGACTTGCGAGTGTACGTGATGACCGACGCCGACGTGCGCATCCTGCGCCGCATCGAACGCGACGTCATCGAGCGCGGTCGCGCCCTCGATGGCGTTATCGACCAGTACCTGGAGACGGTCAAGCCGATGCACGAGAAGTTCGTCGAACCGACGAAGAAACACGCCGACGTGATCATCCCGGAGGGAGCGAACCGGATGGCGATCGATCTGTTAGTCGAAAAGATACAGTCCGAACTCCAGGCGGAACCGGGCCGAGAGATTCCCGAGCGCGATCGATCGATCAACGGGCCGACGACGGATTGAGTCGAGACGATCGGGTGTCCGAAGGAACGTCTTGCAGTCTCCTGGCGATGAGTTTCTCGATCGGAGTATCGCCGCGGGACTTATTTCAGCGATCGTCGATGTCCACGTATGGAACTCGTGACGACCGAGACGATCCCGGATCGCGAGATCGTCGAAACGCTCGGAATCGCCCGCGGGAACACTGTCGAAGCCCGAAACGTTGGCCGGGATATCACCCAGAGCATCCGGAACATCACGGGCGGCGAACTGAAAGCGTACTCCGAGTTGCTGACCAAAGCGCGCGACGAAGCCATCGCCCGGATGGAAGCCGACGCCGAGTCGATGGGTGCGGATGCGGTCGTCAACGTCCGACTCGAAACCTCGAAGGTTACCGAGGGTGGTTCCGAAGTGATCGCCTACGGGACCGCCGTCAGACTCCGGTGAACCGAAGACCGATCCACCGCGATCGAACGAGCAACCGAACCGAGATCTGCTGGCGAAACCCGACATTCCTTTAGTCGCCCCCTGAATACGGGCGGGTATGTTCCGTGCCCTGCGCGCCGAAGTCGAGAGTGCCCTCGAGGCGGCGCTCGCCGATCGCGGCTTCCCGACTGACGATCTGGGGATCGAAGAACCGCCCGAAGATGTCGAGAGCGTCCTCGCCTCGAGCGTCGCCTTCCGACTCGCCGGCGAAGCCGGAGCCGCGCCGCCACAGGTCGCCGGCCAGCTCGCCGACGCGATCGACGCCGCCGACCTGCACTACGTTTCCGATATCCAGACGCAGGGACCGTACCTCAACTTCCTGCCGAGTGCGGCCTACTTCGCGGAGACCCTCGAGACGGCGACCGGCGAAGCGTACGGGTCGCTCGACGATCGCGAGGAGTCCGTCGTCGTCGAACACACCAGCGCGAATCCGACGGGGCCGGTCCACGTCGGTCGGGCGCGAAACCCCATCATCGGCGACGCGGTCGCGAACCTGCTCGACACCGCCGGCTACGACGTGTCCCGCCACTACTACGTCAACGACGCCGGTCGCCAGATCGCGACCTTTACCTGGGCCTACGAGACGTTCGACGAGGACGACCTCGACGACGAGCCAGAGCGCGATCGTATCGAGTACGACCTCGTACGCTACTACCGGAAGGGCAACGCCGTGCTCGAGGACGGGACCGAGAGCGAGGTCGCCGCGGCCGAAGCCGAAATCGAGGCGATCATGCAGGGGCTCGAAAACGGCGACGAGGAGACCTACGAGCGGGTCAGCGAGGTCGTCGACCAGGTGCTCTCGGGGATGAAGGAGTGTCTCGCGCGCCTCCCCGCCGAGTTCGACGAGTTCGTCAAGGAGACGCGATTCATGTTCGACGGCTCGACCGACGACCTCGTTTCCCGACTCAAAGACCTCGACGAGGCCGTCTACGAAGAGGACGCCTGGCAACTCGAACTCGACGACCACGGGATCGACAAGAATCTCGTCTTCCTCCGAGCCGACGACACCTCGCTGTACCCGACCCGAGATTTGGCCCACCACGAATGGAAGTTCGACAACTACGATCGTGCGGTGACCGTCCTCGGAGAGGACCACAAACTCCAGGCCAGACAGCTTCGTACTACCCTCGACCTGCTTGGCAACGAGACGGACCAGCTTCGACAGGTGCTGTACTCCTACGTCAACCTGCCAGAAGGGAAGATGAGCACGCGACGGGGCACCGGCGTCGACTTAGACGACCTGCTCGACGAGGCGATCGATCGCGCCCGTGAGGAGGTCGAGGACCGCCTCGACGATCGCATCCGGGACGACGACCTCGACGACGAGGACATCGAACGCATCGCCCACCAGGTCGGCATCGGCGCGGTCCGGTACGACATCGTCTCGAAACAGCCGACGAAAGCGATCACCTTCGAGTGGGATCAGGCACTCGACTTCGAGGCCCAGTCCGCGCCGTACGTTCAGTACGTTCACGCCCGCTGCTGTGGGATTCTCGAAGAAGCTGGTCTCGACCCCGACCGCGATCTCGCGAGCCAGGACGGCATCGACCTCGACGCCGCGGTCGACACCGACCTACTCGAAACGCCGGCGGAGCGGGACCTGCTCGAGACGATCGCTCGGTTCCCCGGAGTCGTCGAGGAGGCCGCCGACGACCTCGAACCCCACCAGATCGCGACCTACACGCGCGAATTTGCCGATCGATTCAACAGCTTCTACCGCGAGTGTCCCGTCCTCGCCGCCGACGTCGATCCCGACGTTCGAGACGCCCGACTCGCGCTCGTCGCCGCCTCGAAACACACCGTCGCGAACGCGCTGTCGATTCTGGGCGTCGACGCGCCGCGATCGATGTAACCGGCGACGACATCGGCAGAGTGCGATCGGCAGCGAAGAACTCAGCAGCAACCAGGCGGGGCGCAGAGGCAACTCAGTCCGGAGCCCCGAGGGGCACTACAGGCGAAGTTAGGAGTCGGTTTCGGCTTCCGTAATCGCGTTCGAGACGTCGTCGTGGGCCGCTTCCCGTTCGTCTGCAGGCGGGTCTTCTGTCGCCTGCATTCCCGACGATCGGGACGGTTTCGTGCCTGCGCCGTCGCCAGTCTCGGTTTCCTCGTCGTCGGTCGATTCGCGATCGGTCGACGCCGAGGATGACGCGGCGATATCGCTGATACCGGCGAGATCGGCCGCCAGCCGGCGGTACGCTGCCGCGGCCGGGCCGTCGGGTGCGTTGACGATCAGGGGCGTGCCCGCGTAGACGCTCTCGCGGGCCGCCGAGTCCTCGGGGACCGTTCCGAGCAGCGGGAGTTGCAACCGCGACGCGATTTCGTCGTAGGAGACGTCACCCTCCGGCCGCGTTCGCGTAATAACGAGGCCGGCGACCTCGCCGCCGGCGCGATCGGTCAATTCGAGGGTCTTTTTCGAGTCGTGGACGGATGCAGGCTCCGGCGTCGAGACGAGTATGACGGCGTCGGCCAGTCCCAGCGGCAGGACGGTCTCGTGACTCACGCCGGCACCGACGTCGAGAAAGACGTAGTCGAAGCGCTGTCGAAGCTCCGAGACGACCTCGCGAAGCCCTTCGGGCGACGTTTCCGCGTAGTCGTCGAGGTCGGTTCCGCTGGGAACGGCGACGATGTTATCCGCCAGTCGATAGGTGGCGTCGTCGATTGATGCTGCGCCCGCTAGCACGTCGTGCAGCGTCGTCGAATCGGGGGAGAGACTGACGAATCCAGCGAGGTTCGCCATCCCCAGATCGGTGTCGACGATCGCGACGCGTTTGCCCGCCTGTGCGAGCGCGGTCCCGAGGTTGACCGTGGTCGTCGTTTTCCCGACGCCGCCCTTGCCGCTCGCAATAGCATAGACCGTCTCCTGAGACATATTCGAGTACTGTCCGGACTGTGGGACGGCAGCACCTTAAATCGTGACCACGTGCCGGGGTCGGATTCGTGTTGTCTCTCACACAGTTCTGGGTGGCGTTCGTCGCCGCCGATCGATCGTCGACCGTCGACCGACGACCGGTGGCACGGTAGGCGGTGTGTCAAAGGATACTTACCCACAGCAGTGTTTTACTCGGCCAATGAGCCAGGAGGGCGAGCAGGAGCAATCCGACCGGAAAAAATACGAGTTCCGGAAGGTCATCGAGGATCTCAAGGACTTCGACGGCTCTGGCACGCAACTCGTATCGATCTACATTCCGGAGGATCGCCAGATCAGCGACGTCGTTACCCACGTCACACAGGAACACAGCGAGGCGGCAAACATCAAGTCCAAACAGACCCGGACGGCCGTCCAGGACGCACTGACGAGTATCAAGGACCGACTCCGGTACTACGATACCTACCCGCCGGAGAACGGGATGGTGCTGTTCTCCGGTGCCGTCGACTCCAGTGGCGGCCGAACCGAGATGGTTACCAGAGTCCTCGAGAGTCCGCCACAGCCCGTCGAGTCCTTCCGGTATCACTGCGACTCGGATTTCCTCACCGAGCCACTCGAGGAGATGCTCGCGGACAAGGGACTCTACGGCCTGATCGTCCTCGATCGTCGCGAGGCCAACGTCGGCTGGCTGAAAGGCAAACGCATCGAACCCGTCAAATCTGCCTCCTCGCTCGTCCCCGGCAAGCAGCGCAAAGGTGGCCAGTCCGCCCAGCGGTTCGCCCGACTCCGACTCGAAGCGATCGACAACTTCTACCAGGAGGTCGCGGGGATGGCCAACGACCTGTTCGTCCCGAAGCGCCACGAACTCGACGGCATCCTCGTCGGCGGTCCCTCACCGACGAAAGACGAGTTCTTAGACGGCGACTACCTTCACCACGAGATTCAGGACAACGTCCTCGGCAAGTTCGACGTGGCCTACACCGACGAGTCGGGCCTGAAGGACCTCGTCGACAACGCCGAAGACGCCCTCGCTGACGCGGAGGTCGTCAAGGACAAACAGCAGATGGAGGAGTTCTTCGAGGAACTCAACGCCGGCGACCTCGCGACCTACGGGTTCGAGCCGACCCGTCGAAACCTCATGATGGGGTCGGTCGATCGATTGCTAATCAGCGAGGACCTCCGGAAGGACGTCATCACCTACGACTGCCCCGAGTGCGGGAACACCGATCGCGAGGTGGTCGATCGACGCAAGTCGACGCCGAGTCACGACTGTACGGAATGTGGAACCGCAGTCGACGCGAGCGAGGAGGACCGCGAGGACGCGATCGATCACCTCATCGAGATCGCAGAACAGCGCGGGACGGAGACGAAGTTCATCTCGACGGACTTCGAGAAGGGCGAACAGCTGTACAACGCCTTCGGCGGCTTTGCGGGAATTTTGCGGTACAGTACGGGCGTCTAGACCGTCCTACCGCCGTCTAACTCGCCGTAATTGACTGCGACTCCGGGCGGCGACGACTGCGTCACCACGTACCCCTCGGGGCGGCGAAGTTTTATTCAGGCGGACACTCTGGGTCAGGGTAGTTGGATGCGTTCCCAGGGGCCACAGCTGGACGTACTCGAGATCGTCATCCGTCGTCAGGAACTCCTCTCGAGCCTCGCAGATCGACCGCGTGACAAGCGGGACCTCGTCGATCGACTCGAGTGCTCCCGGTCGACGATCGATCGAGCGACGCGTGAACTGGAGTGGCTCGCGTTCGTTCGCCGCCAGGACGGTGTCTACCGCCTGACGGCCGCGGGACGGCTCGCGCTTGCGGCACACCGCGACAGCACCACCCGCTTCGATTCGATCCGCAAAGTCAGTTCGCTGCTCGGATACATTCCGCGGGACGCGCCGATGTCGACGGCGATGCTCGACGGAGCGGTGGCCGACGAACCGCCGTCTCACGCCCCGACCGAACCGCTGCAGCAACTCGCCGGGTTCGTCGATCGAGCCGAACGAGTGCGAGCGATTACCGGCGCAGAGCGCGCCCCACAGCTTCGGAAACGCCTGTACGAGCGGACGGTCAACGGGACGCTCGATGCGGAACTGCTCGTGACCGACGACCTCGCGGCGTTTATGAAATCGGAGTATCCACAGCAACTCTACGACCTCGTCGTCGACGGCGGCATCGACTTTTACGTTATCGAGACCCTGCCGTACGAACTCACGATCGTCGAAATGCCGACCGAGTCGCGGGTCCTCCTGTTCGTCTTACAGAATATGGAAATCAAGGCCGTCATCGAGAACGACACGACGGACGCACTCGAGTGGGCCAACGACGTCTACCGCCGATTCCGCGCCACTGCGCGGGAACTCTCGCTAACGGACTGATTCTCGCCGCGGTGGCTCGTCGTTCACCACGAACTCGCAGATATGCGCCCCCAATCCCACCGTCGCACACCGCACCCCTCCCTCAGTACCTCACAACCCCTCCGTTACTCGTCGTCGACGCTCGGCTACGACGGTTGCATTTGGTCTACGGCCACAATCCTCAAGAGGTGACTATCCCAACCAGAGAGTGGCGACGACGGCCACAAACGGTCGGGGTGGATGGCACGGGCGAAGGATGGCGTATGAGGGGGCAGTCAGCGTCGGGCTAATCCCACACTCGGGATCAAGTGGCGCTGACAGACACGTGAGTCGAGACGGCGAGGGCACCGCAGGCTCGATCTCACCTGTCACATCCGTTCCAACGCCTTTTGGCCGTACGTGGGGAATCGATCGGTCACGCGAACGGACCAGTACGGTTACGACGGCAGTCGGGGAGCAAGTACGGTTACGACGGCAGTCGGGAACAGTCACAGCGTTCCGCGGAGATAGATCTCGTCATCGGTAATCTCCGCGATGCTCCCTTCGTCGAGGGGATGGGCGTCGCTACTGACGTCTCCCCAGCCGAGTTTGGCTTTGATCGTATCCGCAATCGACGGGTCGGGATCGACGTAGGCGCGGTCGCCCTCGACAGCGACGATACGGCCGACTTCGGTGCCGTCGGTGTTCAGGACGCGTTTTCCCTCGTCCGCTTTCGTCAACTGGTCTCGTGACATGAGTGTCCCGTTCGATCGTCCGGTCGACGGCGATCACGTCGAGGGGCCGCTCGCAGGTGGGAGGCCCCGCGGCCGTCCGTAACCCGGAGTCGAGGACATCCCGATCGCGATCGACCGATCGGATACCGTAACCGGTCTGGCGAAGCGAGGGACCTGCCGTCAATAAACGGCCCAAATCGTTTCCGTCGGACAGGATACTGTTTCCAGGGTAAACCGAAATAAGACGGCGTTACCGATCGATTCGAACCGGTTACGCGATCGAAACCTATGGCTGTGTCGCGACAACGGAAGGGTTATGCGACTAGTCGGGTATTACTATTCGATCAATGGGCGATCGCCAGTCCGTCCCGGAGACGATCGACGATCCGCGGGTTACGCCGCAGTTCTATCGTCGCGTTTCCGGCCCGTCCGACTGCCACCTCGTCGGCGTCGTTCACGACCACCCCGCGAGCGTCGCTCGCGTCGAATGCGTCCTCGAGACGATCGATCCCGCGACGCTCGCACTCGAGTTGCCACCCGCAGCAATTCCGCTGTACCGCGCCTACGCCCGCGAAGGCGACGGGACCGGTCCGCCTCGATTCGGCGGCGAGATGACCGCAGCGATCCGGGCTTCGGACTGCGACGTCGTCGGCATCGACGCTCCCAACTGGTCGTTTCTGCGACAACTGTTCGCGCGACTCGCGGCCGAGCGCGTCCCGGCGTCGACGGCGCGACGCGTCATCTCGAGCGTGGGCGGGGCGACCCGGACGGCACTAACCTGCCGGCTCGCCGCGACGCTGACCCACGCGACCTCGATGACCGTCGCCTGCGACGACCCGATCGAGTACGACTGTCAGTACGGCGATCCGCCGGCCGAGCAGGCGGCCCACGAGCGATCGCACGTCGCCAGCGTCCAGGCGCTCCTCGGGAGCCTGGAGACCGACGGCAGCCCGCTGGCGTATCGAGACGAGACGCGCGAGCGCTGTATGCGCGATCGGTTGGCGGGGCTTCGAGCGGGCCGTGATGGTGCGATCGTCGCCGTCGTCGGGATCGACCACCTCGACGCGCTGGCGACGACGGTCTGAGTTGACCCGGATCGACAGAGATCGAAAACGGTTCGGGCCGACTCGGGTCGACAGGAATCGACGACGGACCGAGCCGACTCGGGTCGACAGGAGCGAACGGGGCTACCGACGTGTCGGCGGTTCGATCAGGATTTCCCCCGAACTGTCGACCGTTACGCGGTGGTTGTGAACGACGAACGAGAGCGTCCCGCCCGATCGCGGCGTGCCGTCGTGGCGCGGCCGAAAGAGTGCGTCGAGGGCGTCGGGATCGACGCTGTCGTACAGCGATACCCGAGAGTCGGTGACGTCGACGCCGATGCAGTCGGCCAGCGCGTGAACGACGGTCGTGCTGAGCGTCGCGGGATCGTCGGGGTCGTGGACGGCACGGTACACGGAGGGAGGGGTGTGTGACATTGCGGGTGTATCTCTGGGCATTCGATGTCGCCTTCTGCAGCCAGTCGTCCCCTCAAGAACAAAAGCGTAATCGTCGATTAACTGATAACATCCCGACTGTATCCGCACGAAACCGATTAGTTATCGTGAAATCCGTCGTTGAGTGTCAGCTTCCCAACGTTCGACCTGACGACCGACAGACGCCGCGTATCACTGACGGAGCGCCGAGACGCAGTTCCAGCAGTACGTAAAGGTCTGGTCGGCAGCATTGTGCGCGCCACAGTGTGGACACCGGATCGCCTCGTCGTCGAACGCGAGGTCATCCGCCCGATCGATCGGGTCGCCGGCGTCGTCGGGCGCTCTGGGGTACCGATCGGTACCGGGCGACGTGCGCGAACCGGCGCGATTCGGATCGGCAAGCGACGGCGTTCCGGCGTTCTCGCCGTCCTCGCCGCGGACGTAGACGTAGTACAGTAGCAGGTGGAGCAGTGCGAACAACACCACGTAGCCGATGAGCCAGCCCCAGAGCTCCATCACCGTGTGATACGTTCTCAACGCACTTGGATATTCCCTGCCTCATCGTACAATGATAGTGTGAAAGGCGAGACTGTCGAGACGCGGAGAACTATCGGGACCGCTGGAGATCGCGACCGAACTCGTCGAAGACCTCGAGACCGTCCGGCAGATCGTACTCGAGGTGGCGCTGTTCCTGACGGTTGACGCCGGCCTCGTCGATCGGCGTCGCGACCTCCTCCCAGCCAGGTTTGATCTTGACGCTCTTGGCTGGCATCCCGACCGCGATATGGTGGGCCGGAATGTCGTGTTGGACGACGCCGCGTGCGCCGACGATCGCGTTCTCGCCGACCTTGTTGCCCGCCCTGACCATCGAGTCGTAGGTGAGGCGGACGTCGTCTTCGACGATCGTATGGTAGTTGCGCACCGCCGTCTGGTCGACGACGTCGTGGTCGTGACTGTAGACGTGGACGCCGTCGGAGATCGACACCCGATCGCCGATCGTCAACTTCCCGCGATCGTCGAGATGAACGTCGTCGTGGACGACGGTGTTGTCTCCGATCGTGATGTTGTGGCCGTAGGTAACCGAGATGCCTTTGAAGAATCGGCAGCCATCACCACACTCCTCGAAGAGGTGGTCGGCAAGCATCCGCCTGAAGCGCAGTGCGAACTCGACGTTGTCCGCGATCGGGAGGCTGTCGAACTGCCGCCAGAGCCACTGGAGATGCTTCGAGCGCCGGAACTTCTCTTCGTCCTTTTCGGCGTAGTACTCGCTTTCGAGCGTGGTGTTACACGGGTCGTAGCTCTGAAGTCGGATGCGCTCGGCCGTCGAAACGGGTTCGCCGGACTTCCACCGTTCGTAGGCCCCTCGATCGCCCGAGAGGTCGATCAACACGTCCTCGACGACCGCACAGGTGTCTTCGTCGCCCGACAGCCGTTCGTCGACCTCATCGATGAACTCGCGCATTCCCGTCTCCGCCTCGTCGGGGAGCGAGACGTACCGCTTTGTCATATCTCGAGGTATTGCCCGCAGCACTCATAGGGGTTCGGTTGTGCGTGTGGCTTGCCGACCCGTAAACCAGGTGACGTGCGAGTTACTGGGGGAGACGAGGGGAACTGGGAAGACGGTACCGCTGGTGTGGGGGACGAGGCGGGTGCCACAACAGCGTTCCGCACGCAATAAGTCCCCTCGCTCCCAAGAGGCGAGTATGCAATACCAGGAACTGGGCGACTCCGGTCTCGAGGTCAGCGAGGTCGGGTTCGGCGCGTGGGTCGTCGGCACCGACTGGTGGGGCGATCGCTCCGAAGCCGACGCGATCGAGATGGTCCAGTACGCCGTCGAGCAGGGAATTACCTACATCGACACGGGCGACGTCTACGGTCACGGCCGCAGCGAGGAACTGATCGGCGAGGCACTGGCCGACGTTCGAGACGAGGTCACGATCGCCACCAAAGTCGGCTACGACTTCTACAACAACCCGCAGGCGGGTCACGGCGAACTGCCCAAAGAGATGGACCCCGACTACCTTCGGGACGCCGTCGAGAAGAGTCTCGACCGTCTCGACGTGGACTCGATCGACGTCCTCCAGCTTCACAACGCGAACGTCGACGAAATCACCCCCGACGTGCTCGAACTCCTCGACGAACTCGAAGAGGAGGGCCTGATCGAAGCGACGGGTCTCGCACTCGGTCCCTCGATCGGCTGGCTCGCTGAGGGCGATTTCGCGATCGAGCAGGAGTTCGACTCGGTACAACTCGTCTGGAACGTACTCGAACAGGAAGTCGGGAACCACTTCCTCGAGACGATCGAGCGAACCGGCTCCTCGACCAGTCTCATCCCCCGCGTACCACACTCCTCGGGCATCCTCAACGAACAGGTCACACCAGAGACGGAACTCGACGCGGGCGACCATCGCGGCTTCCGCCCCGACGCCTGGTACGAAACCGGCTGGGAGAAACTCGAAAACCTGCGGTTTCTCGAACGCGCGAACGGTGCCGACGGAGAGCGAACGATGGGCCAGGCCTCGATCGCGTGGCTGCTCTCCCACGATCCCGTTGCGAGCGTGACCCCCACGTTCCGAACGAAAGCCGACATCGACGAGTGGGCCGCGGCCAGCGACGTTCCGAAGCTCTCCGAGGAGGAGATGGTCCGCGTCGACGAGCTCTCCGAGACGAACTTCGGGATCGATCGCGACGACGGGATGGACTCGCTGCGATCGTCGATCGACGGCGCGGACATCGAATCCGCGGGCCTGGATAAACTCACAGCAGACTAGGCAGTCGCGCGTGTTGCTCCGCACTCGAACCGGCAGGCCGACCGTTCTCGTCGGACTGCCGTTTTCTCGGAAGCGGCCCCCTACAGCGCCGGAAACTGCAGCGTACGCTGAGACTCCGCTCGGGCGCATTGTTCAGGACGCTGATAACGATATACGTCGTGACTGTCGGCGGTACTATGGGAGAACCCACCACGAGACGAACCGTTTTGCTCGCCGCCGGCGCGACAGTCGGTGCGCTGAGCGGCTGTCTGAGCGCGGCCCAGGAAAACGGGAATCGATCCTGCGTGCCGCCGGGACAGTACGAGTGTCCCGACGACTCCGAACGGGTCGCAAAGCTCGAAGTCGACGATTGTTCGTTCGTACAAGAAGACGGCGAGTGCTCGATCGAGGTTACCAACGTCGAGGACAAGCCCGACGAGGAGTGTGAGCCGATCGCGTTCGACTGGGCGATCGTCGAGGGCGACTGTACCGTCTCGTCGATCCGGGTAAACGGAGGAAACGACTGCCAGGACTTCGCCGTCGACGACGCGATGAGCGGGTCCATCGAAACGAATCTCGAGACCGGTGGTGGGCAGCAGGCAGCTATTTCGAACGTCATTTTCTGTGGGGATACGGACCCGGATGATCCTGACGATCCGGATGACCCCGACGATCCGGATGATCCAGACGATCCTGACGATCCGGATGACCCCGACGATCCGGATGATCCAGACGATCCTGACGATCCGGATGACCCCGACGATCCGGATGATCCAGACGATCCTGACGATCCGGATGATCCAGACGATCCTGACGATCCGGATGACCCCGACGATCCGGATGACCCCGACGATCCGGACGACCCCGACGATCCGGATGATCCAGACGATCCTGACGATCCGGATGACCCCGACGATCCGGATGACCCCGACGATCCGGATGACCCCGACGATCCGGACGACCCCGACGATCCGGACGACCCCGACGATCCGGACGACCCCGACGATCCGGACGATCCGGACGACCCCGACGATCCGGATGATCCAGACGACCCAGGTGATGAGGAGAAGTCGAAAAAAGAACGGAAGAAGGACAAATACAGG
Organism: Halosolutus sp. DAT137; assembly: GCF_059736405.1. NCBI lineage: Archaea > Methanobacteriati > Methanobacteriota > Halobacteria > Halobacteriales > Natrialbaceae > Halosolutus > Halosolutus sp. DAT137. The sequence goes on from NZ_JCAQID010000007.1 coordinate 234,696, forward strand.
AAGAAATCCGACGAAAATACCGACGACTGACTACTGAACGGGCCGTTGTAATTCGGTGCCGCGATCGATCGAACGGAACCGGCGCTTGCGTTCTCGAGTTCGGTAGGAGACCGATCAGGCCGGCATTCTGAGCGCGTAGACGATCGCCACCAGCCCCAGTACCTGACTCACCTGCGTCAGCAGCGCCGTAGCGATCTCGGGAAGAATCGGGATCGCCAGATGCAGTAGCAACAGGAAAAACGGGACTGCGAGGGAGAATACGAAGCCGATCGCGATGAACAGCATGGGACGACTCTCGTTGCGACGGTAGCCGCGGTAGGCGAGGTAGGCGATGAACAGGCCGAGAAGCGCACTCAGAATGTCGGTCGCCTGGATAAACGTGATGACCCACTCGGGTGGCACCTCTTCGACCTCCCAGAGCTGGAGCGGCGGGGTGCCCGGGGAGAGGGAGAGTTGACTCACGCTACATCCCCTCGATTAGCCGGGTGAACCGATCGGCCATATCCTCCCGACGATCGACGCGGACCTGGAGCGTCCCGTCGTCGAGTTCGATCGTGATCCGCTCGAGGTTCGTCGAGTAAACGGTTCGATGGTGGCCGCCTTCAGGGTCCAGTTGCGTCTGCTCGACGAGAAGCCCGGACTCCCGGAGGTCTTCCAGCCGCCGATACACCGTCGGTTGCGAGACGTCACAGTGGTCACTCAGAGTGGTCGCTGACATGGGTTCCTGGCTCGTCTTCGTGAGGATCGTTCGTACCGCGGGGTCTTCCAGCAGGGCCCCGACCCGTTCGACGTCCGGCTCCTCACTCACAGTGTCAGTGTCTACCGAGATCAGACATAAAGTAATTATCACGACTGCACGCCGTGAAGTCGTGCTCACCCACCTTTTGTCTCCGCGCTCGTTCGATCGGGTATGACGACTTCGACACGAACGACCGAGTCACGATCCCGATTGGCAGCGATTACCCACCGCACGGCACTCAGTCTGTGGAACCACCTCTCGCGATCGAGCGCGCTGCGGCCGACTGCCGGTGGCGGCCTCCTGACCGTCCTCGCGAGTCTCGCCGTGAGTCTCATAGCCGTCGGTACGCTGGGTGAGAGTATGCGGATTCGGTGGACGATCGGCACCCACTACGGTCCCGAGTACGCCCCGACGCTGGTCGTCCTCGCCGCGTTTCCGGTCGCGATCGCGATCGCGTTCCTCGGGCTCCGGTGGCTGGCCGCCCTCCTCGATCGAGCCAGCGACGACGAGGTTGACGTCGTGCGCGGCGTCTACGAACTGGTGACGGCGGCGACTCTCGCGTCGATCCTGCTGGGGCAGGTCGCGATCGTCGCGGCGAACCTCCTGTAATCAGTCCCCGCCGCGCCTCCACAGTCACTCCGACCGGGAGCGCTCGAGAGGCATCAGATCGTGTTCGCTGACCAGCCACTGGTCCCAGGTCACGGTCCCAACGGTCCGCTCCGGACACAGCGCCGCACCCGATCGAAATCCGGACGCAACCGAGCCAGGGATTGGCAGACGGACGATCGGCCGCTCCAACCCGGACGTATCGCGATAGGTCCGAGCAATCTCACCGACCGTCAGCACCTCGGGGCCGCCCACGTCGGGAACGCGACCGCTCGGATCTGGCGTCGCGTGCTCGACAATCGCGTCAGCAGCATCGTCGACGGCGATCGGCTGGAGCCGAAACTCGGTGGGGAGCGGCCACACCGGTAGACGGGCCACCGCTTCGAGCAGATCGTGGACGAATGAGTGGAACTGCGTCGCGCGAACGATCGTCGACGGGACAGCACTCTCATCGACGGCTCGTTCGGCCGCCAGTTTGTGCTCGTAGTACGTGAGCGAGATCTCGTCGACCCCGACGATCGAGACGTAGACGAAGTTCGAAACGCCGGCGTCGGCAGCCGCCTCAAGCAGTCGTTCGGTGCCGCGTACGTCGACCGCTTCGCTGTTACCCCTGGGGGCGGTGGCCGCGTGAACGACGATATCCGCGCCGTCGACGGCCGTTCGCACTCCTGTTCCGTCTACGAGGTCCATTCGGGCCCATGCTCGACCGGGGGCGTGGTCGTCGCTCGTCCGTCCATCTTCCAATGGTGGTGATCGGCTGGCTGTGCGGACGTCGTGTCCTCCCTCGTGAAGTCGGGGAAGTAACGCCTGCCCAAGCGTCCCTGTCGCGCCCGTGAGGAGTGTCCGGATTTCGTTCATCGTGGTCGATAGTCGACCGCTACCTCGAAACCGTCACTGCCGAATTCGTCTGTGGGGTTTAACTGACGGAGCGGCGACAGGGTGGATGTGAAACACGTCCGACTCGCCCTCGACGCACGTGGCCGCGAGAGGGAGATTCATCCGATGTATGACGTGCTCGTCAACGCACCGTTCGTCGATCGGGCGACCGCAATACACTGGAACTTCACCGGGAGCGAACTCGGCATCATGCACTACGTCGAGGGAGATCACGTAGCCTTCGCGGAGACGCTCGACTCGATCGCGGAAGTATTGGCGTACGAACTCGTCGCGGTTGGTGAGGACCAGTTCTATGCGTATGTCAGAGATGCAACGACTGAGCCGTTGCGGGAGCTGTTCGCGCCCGTTACACGGGATCCGGTAGTCGTCCTCCCACCGGTCGAATACACTGGTGACGGGACGGTAACGTTCTCGGCAGTTGGACCGCCCGCAGAGCTGCAGGCGGCTATCGAACGAATTCCGGATCCGATCGACGTGTCAGTCACCGAAGTCGGTGGACTGGCAGCCGCACCCGCCGTTCGCCAGTCGCTGCTCCCGGAGCGCCAGCGGGAGGCGATCGAAGCTGCGATCGAACTCGGCTACTACGAGATTCCTCGCGAGGCGAGCCACGAAGACGTGGCAACGGCGATCGACTGTGCGCCCAGTACGGCTGCCGAACACCTGCGGAAAGCGGAATCGACGCTCTTGCGATCGCTGCTCGACAGGTGATCCCCGATATCGATCGACGCTTACACGGACGGCGATCGAGCGCGAATATCCTTAATGTCCTATAACACTACCACAGGTACGCTTTTTACCCCTCGTGGATGTGCTATGAAGTAGCATGGATGACGTAACGTACGTCGGAAAGGCCTGTGCCTACATCACCCGGCAGACGGGTGAACTCCTCGTCTTCGAGGGGCCAGGTCACGACGACTTACAGATCCCGAAGGGAACGCTCGAGTCGGGCGAATCGCCGCGGGAGGCACTGTTCAGGGAAGTCATGGAGGAGAGTGGACTCGGGACGCTCAGCACACCGGATCACCTCGCGACCGACGTCTGGACCCGACGTCGCTCGCCCCCGAAGCGATACGTCCGGCACTTCTTCCACGCGACGGTCCACGAACCGCGTGACCGGTGGACGCACACCGTCACCGATGGCGGGGAGGAACACGGTGCCGAATTCGAACTCTACTGGGTCGATCCGGCGACGACTCGCGAGTTCGCGCTCGACCTCGACGACTACGTCCATCTCCTCTCGAGCGCCGATCAGCCCGGAGAATCGGCCACGGCTGCGGATTGAAACCGTCGACCGACCCCAAACGGGTCAGTTCGACTCGACCGAGTACCGAAGTTCGACGATGCCGTTTTCATGGGGTACCGTCTCGATCACGGTCAGCACGCGATCGATTCCCGACTCACCGAACAGCGGGATACCGGCCCCGAGTAGCCGCGGAACGAGCGACAGCCAGAGTTCGTCGATCGCATTGGCTCGACAGAACGCCCGCGCGAGCTGGGCCCCGCCGACGAGCCAGACGTGATCGTGGCGGTCGGTGAGTTCGCCGGCCAGTTCGGTAGCTGGCCCGTCGACCAGTTCGACGTGGTCGGTCGCGAGGGCGCGCGCCTCGTGGGACAGCACGTACGTCGGGAGTTCTCCGTAAGGCCACCCCTCGAACGAGAGAACCTGGTCGTACGTGTTCGCACCCATCACCAGCGCGTCGACGCCGTCGAAGAAGGCGTCGTACCGATCGGCGAGTCGATCGCTCGATTCGATTTCTTCGAGCCACGTGACGTCGCCGTCCGGCGTCGCGATAAATCCGTCCAGACTGGTTGCGATGTACAGCGTGATGTTGCCCCGGCTCATACGAGTCGTACGCCGATCGCGCGCATGACGTGTGCGATCGAGAGTGCGATCGAGCGACGCAGGCGCTAACTTTCGGTGTATCCCCGCCCCGATCACTTCGAGAGCGCGCGCTCGACGGCCTGCGCGACGGTTCGGGCCTTTTTCGCGAGCGCGTCGGAGACCAGCCCATCCTCGACCGCGTCTGCGAGTTCGTCCTCGTCGACGATCGCAACGGTGCCGTCCGGTCGCTTGATCACGTCGACGTAGAGGTCGACGTACCGAGCGCTATCGGGGAACAGTTCGACGGGCGTACAGACGTTGACGTAGGTCCCCTTCGCAGTCCCCTCGCTGTCCCTGTAGGTCGTCGGATACCACCACCGACCTTCACGGAACTTCGTCACGGCGACGTCGCCGTCGGATTTCGGGACGCCGAGCGCGTCGTAGGTGCCGCCGCCACGCATCGATCGTTCGAGCGTGAGCGAGCCGTCGGCCGCCCAGTCTGTCACCTCGCCGCGACCGAGCGTGATGAGTCTGCCGTCGGGTTTGCCGTGCCCGATCGCGATCCGATCGCCCGTCCCGGGACCGAACTGACGGGAGACCGCCGCGAAGGGGAACGCGTCACTGTCGTCCTCGGCATCCTCGCTCTCTACCGCCCCTGCAACTCCGTTCCCGGCGGACCCACAGACTGCTTCCGCGAAGTCGACGGCCGCGCTCGCGGCCCGGTCGGCCGCCTTCGTTCGGTGGTGGCCCGGCATCGTCGCCGTCACCGATCGTCGGGCGTCGTCGAGGGCGAACCGCGACTCCCGACCAAACCAGAGCCAGGTCGTTCGCTCCGGCGCGGCCAGCAGGGCGGGTTCGCCGCGATCGTCCGGCGCGTCCGCGAGGGCACTCTCGAGGGCCTCGACGCGGTCGACGGCGCGTTCGAGTGCGGCGTTCATCGCCTCGAGATCCGCGTCGGCCGCGCCGCGTTGCCAGCGCAGCCCCCACCCCTCGGGCGCGTCCGTCGAGAGGAGGTCGGTCATGCCGACCAGTTCGTTCGCGCGCTCGCCGCGAAGCGCCGCGGAGACGCCGGTTCGATCGCGCGAGAGGGCACAGATCCCGCCCTGAATCTCGATCGACGGGACGACTCGCGGTCGATCGTCGTCCCACGGCGGCGTCGGTTCGCGGACCTGCACGCGGTAGCGGTTCCCGGTGTCGACGTAGCCGTCGACGTCGTCGTAGTCGAGATAGCCGCGTCGATCGCCGCCGAGGTCGACGAGCGCCCCGCCGCCGCCGTCGGCCTCCAGCACCTCGGCGTCGAAAACTGCGCCCCGAGACACGTCGGCGTCCCAGCGGAACGTATCGACCGCAAGCGAGTCGAGTTCGGTGACGACCGCCGCGACGCCGTCCGGGTCGCCGGAGAGTTCGAGCCCCTGTCTATCGCGTGTCGTCTCGATCGACACGTCGGCCGGGGCGGCGTCGAACCCGTCGTCGAACCGATTCTGTATCGGCTCCGACGCCTGGACGACCGCGAAACCGTTCTCGTCGAGTAGGTGCGTGGCGGCCGTCGTGTAGATACCCCGAACGCGAACCGTGGTCACGGTCTCCCCTCCGTCAGACGATCGCCGGACCTCGTCAAACGATCGGCTGTGGTCACGGCGATCACCGCAGCGTCTCCCGATCGGCCGCGAACCGAACCCGATCGTGGATCGTGGGGCCGAAGGTCAGTTCGACGGAGCCGTCCGGGAGGAGCCGGCCGTCCTCGACGTAGACGCCCCAGCTATCGAACCGGAGCCAGCCGCGCATCTCGTTTGCGTGAGTCGTCAGATCGAGGTGGTCGACCGCGTGCTCGGGATAATCGGCCCGCGAGTGAGCCATCTCCATGTCAGAGTACACCGTCTCGTGTTCGTCGAAGAACGCCTCGAGCGCTGCGGCGTCGTCATCGACGGCCGCGGCGATCGCTTCCGAGGCGGACTGCAGGTCGTCGGTATCCAGCCCAACGTCCCGAAGCGCCCGCTGTGTGCGCTGGTCGAAGTGCATGCTCGCGGCTTCGGACGGGAGACGTTTGTGGATTCCGGGTCCCGACGAGCCACCGTCGCCGCCCTATCCCGCCGAACGCTTACTGGGCGGGGGATCATAGACACCGCCATGCAGCGCAGGCGCGACCCGGTCGAACGAGCGAGCGACGAGTCGACAGACCTCTACGACGTCTCCACGTGGGAGCCGCGATCGATCGTCGATCTGCTCTCGTATACGGTCTACAACGGGATCAGCTACGGATTCCGGGCGATCGTCCTGATCGTGGCGCTCGTCATCACCCTGGCACTGCTCGTCCAACCCGCCGTCCTCGTCATCGATGATCCGTGGCTCGGCGCGTTCTTCGGGCTCTCGGTCGTCCCGGCGGCGCTTCTGGCCGGATTCATCTGGTACACGGATATCACGACCAGCGAGCCGCTCGGCTTGCTCGTCGCGACGTTCGTCCTGGCCGTCCTCTTCGCCACGTTCGCCGCGGTCGTGAACTCGGCGCTCGGCCCGCGACTCCGGGCCGTCCCACTGGTCGGCACCATCCTCTTTTTTTACCTGGTCGTCGGCCCCGTCGAGGAAACCGTCAAACTCCTCGCGGTTCGCGTCTTCGCCTACCGGAGCGATAGCTTCAACGCGGTCGTCGACGGCGCGGTCTACGGTGCCATCGCCGGACTCGGCTTCGCCGCGATCGAAAACGCCATCTACATCGCGAGTACGGTCTCGGAGGCCCAGGTCGGGACGGTGACGGCCGCGACGGGAATCGCGACCGTCCGGGCGCTGGTCGGTCCCGGCCACGTGATCTACTCCGCGATCGCGGGCTACTACCTCGGCCTGGCGAAGTTCAACCCGCAGTACGCCGGCCCGCTCGTGGTCAAGGGGCTGCTCGTCGCCGCGTTCGTCCACGCGACGTACAACACAACCGTCGGCATCGTTCCGGGCCTCGTCTCCGCGAACTACCCGATCGGGCCGGGGCTCGCGTTCGTCGGCTACGTCATCGTCTTCGACCTCGCCGTCGGCTACTACCTCTATCGCAAGATCGCACGGTATCGGCGTCGGTACCGCGAGGTTCGCGACGATACGGGCGAGCCGCCGAAGTCCGAACTGACCGAGTTCGAGCCCTCACAGCGCTAATACGAGACGACGACCCGCGTTACGCCTCGAACCGCGCCTCGAGCAATCGCTCGACGTACTTCGCGAGGACGTCGACTTCGAGGTGGACCTGATCCCCGACCGATTTCTCCGAAAGCGTCGTTACCGCGTAGGTCGTCGGCACGATCGCCACAGTGACGCGGCGGGTTTCGCCCTCGGTAGTTTCCGCCAGACCGGCGACTGTGAGGCTGATCCCGTCGAGCGTGATCGATCCCTTCTCGACGACGTACCGATCGTACCCCGGCGGAAGCTCGAACTCGAAGAACCAGTCTTCGTCGACAGACTCGATGGCCGAGACCGTCGCGACCGCGTCGACGTGACCCTGCACCACGTGGCCGTCGAACCGACCGTCGGCCGGCATCGCACGCTCCAGGTTGACCGCCTCGCCCGTCTCGAGATCACCGAGGTAGGTCCGATCGATCGTCTCGCTCGCGAGGAAGACCTCGAACCACTCGCCGTCGACGAAGCGCTCGACCGTGAGACAGACGCCGCTAACGCTGATGCTCTGGCCGTGTTCGAGTCCCGTCGCGACCTCGTCGGCACCGATCCGAAGGCGCAGGCCGTCCTCGGTGTGTTCGCGCGCGACGATCTCGCCGGTCTCCTCGACGATTCCCGTGAACATACTCGAAGCTACCAGCGGGCGGCTAAAGGCGTTCCGGGCCCGGTATCCATTCCAGATCCGTGACGGAGTTGTGCGGACCCGGTATCCGCTCCAGTTCCGTAGGGCGAGTCTAATGGAGTGGGACGAGTCTGGTCGACTGTAGCGGCGACCGAACGAACGCGTCGGCCAGTCGCCGCGTTTTTGACAGTACTCGCCCTACGGGGTGCAATGGCAGGCATCATCGAGACGATCAAACTCGCGGGCGTTCTCGTGCTGGCGATCCCGGCGGCGCTGGCCGGACTCGAACTGCTGATCGGTGGCGAGACGCTGTTCGGTGGCGCCCTCCTCCTTCTCGCCGCATTGCTCGTCGTCATCGAGCGACGGCTGACGACGCCGGGGGACGTGCCGGGGCTCGTCGCCCGACGATTCTTCAGAGCGGTCCCGAAAGAGCCGGACCCAGACGGCGACGACTCGGACTAGCGAGTCCAGAAGCCCGACGCTCACCCGAATTACGTGTCGGTGCTGTCGCGTAGCGCACCCGGCGCGATCGATCGAGACACTGGCGCGAGCCATTCGACTCCATCATCATCGAGAGCGAGTACGTCAGCCAGCCGAATCCACCGATCGGGAGCGAACGCGACGCCGGCCTCGATTCGTACCACTGAACCCGGCCCGACCTCGTCAGCTCCATTGCAAGGCCCTTCAGTGGGTTGGAGGCCGATGCCGGCGACCCGCGTCTCGATCGGGTGGTCGCTGAACCCGAACCCGCGGATTTCGGCCTCGAGATCGGCTTCGACAGCGGTCACGGAGTGGGTGTCCGCCGTGAGCATCGACTGAACCGAGCGAAACGCCTGCGTCACGCCGACGTGTGCCCGCCGTTCGGTTCCGCCCTCGCTATCGACGACGAGCGTCCGGACGAGAGCCCCGTAGTAGCCCGTCTGCGTCCGCGGGGCGGCCGCGACGAGGATCGGGTCGCCGGGCTGGAGTGGACTCGTATCGTCATGCTCAAGCGTTGCGTTCGCCTCCGCACCGGTCTCGATCGTCGTGTTCCCGGCGGGGAAGCCGCCGGCTCTGACGATTCCCTCGTCGATCGTTCGTCGCAGTCGCTCTGCTGTCACCGGCGTTCCATCCGCGATCAGGTCGCCGTCTTCGATCGTCGCTCCGGCGAGCAGGACGGCCCCGCGGCGCACGCCGACACCGGCAGCCGCCTGCGCCGTGGCGATGCGGTCTCGCTCCACGTTCGTCTTTTTCGATCGCGTGCGCTCGACGACGTCAGTCGATGCGAGCGAGAATCCTGCACGTTCGAGGAAGAGGGCGGCGTCGTGCGGGATTCGGGCCGGGGTGAGCACGGTCCCCGCCCCGACCCGATCGACGAGCGTCGTTGCGAGGTCCGCGGCGGGGTGGTCCGACCCGTCGTCTGTCGCTGTGAGCCAGTCAGCACCGTCGAACGCGACGGCAAGCGTGCGACCGGCCGAGCGGAGACGCCGCTGAGAACTCGATCGCGACGCTGATCTGCCTGTTCGACAGTAGCGAATCGTGGGGTCGCGACTGGAGCCGGCGTGGACGAACGCGACTGCATCGCGATCGTCGAGCGCGGCCGAAAGCGCCGTTTCGAGGGCGCTACTCGCGCCGTCGGTCACGGCAGTTCGGCTTCGACCTCGTCCGACCCCTCCGTCGCATCCGCGCCCTCGCTCTCGACGTCGACCGGCTGCTGGGCCTCCTCGATCAGTTCCTCCAGCGTCTGGTCGCACAGCTGGTTTTTGAGCAATACGTCGACCGGCAGTGTCGGCGCACCGTCGACGAGGTTTTCGAGGAGCACGAGGCGTTCGCGTGCCCGCGACATCCCGACGTAAAAGACGCGTCGTTCGTTGTCGGTGAGGACGGGGACGGGTGACGTGGTTTTGGTGAACTCCTCGCAGCCGGGGATAGCCTCGGGATCGTCCACTGTCGCGACCATCTGCTCGACGACCTTTTCCGTGAGGTCGGTACCGACGAAGACGTGGTCGGCCTCGCGACCTTTCGCGGAGTGGATCGTGCCGACGCGGACGCGATCGGTGGCCATCCCGCGATACTCACCGATTCCGAAATACGATTTGACGCTCTTTTTCTGGAAGTTGGTCACCTTTCGGAGCATGTCACTTGCGGATTCCGGACCGGGCATGAACGGCACGTGGTCCGTGACGACTTCGACGGGAATCATGAGCGCTTCGAGGTCGTCGATGCCGCTTTCCTCCTGGCGTTCGTCGATCGCGTCGAAAAAGTCGTCGCGCTCGTTGGTCCCGAACGCAGAGTCCTGGAGCATATCCGCGAGGCGGCGGGCCTGCAGGCCAGTGACATCGTCGCCAGCGTCGATCGCTTCGACGGCACGGACGTACTGAGTGAGTCGATCGGTCCACATCCGCTGGTCGGTCAGCGACGTGAACGGGACTCCCTCGGTGATGAACTCATCGATGAACTGGAACATCTGGTAGCGCGCCCGAAAGAGGATCATGATCGTGCCGTCTCCCTCGACCAAGGTGCGCCGGACCATTCGGACGACGTCGAGCATCGACGCGTTCGTCCGGGCCTCGACGGAGCCGCCTTCGGTGCGCGGTTTGAGATCTTTGTCCTGGCGGTGTTCGATGTGGCGGATCTCCTTGTTGACCGCGTTGAGGACGTTCGAGGGGAGTCGGTAGGAGTTCGGGAGAATAATGTCGTCGTCGACTTGTTCGTCGAGCAGCAGTGCGGGATCTGCGCCCTGCCAGGAGTAGACGACCTGATCGTCGTCGCCGGCGATCAGTACCTGTTTCATGTGCGGTTTCCACTCCTCGTAGACGTCGTACTGGAGGGTCGTGATGTCCTGAAACTCGTCGATGACGAGGTAGTCGACGTTCGGGAGCAGCGATCGCTGCTTGACGCGCTCGAGCATGTCTGCGAAGCCGATTTTTCCTTCTTCGCCCTTGTAGGAACGCCAGCCCCGGATCGCTTCGGGGACGTCGATTCGATCGTCGTCGCTGGGCCAGGTCGGGGTGTACTTGTTCCCCTCCTGGGCGTTGTCGTCGATCTCCGGCGGCAGTCGAACCTCCTCGTCGTTCCACTGGAAGGGCACGTCGTACCAGTCGGAGACCTCGCGACCGGTCCGCTGGAGCCACTGACTGGTCGCGATGATCTTGTTGCCGATCGTCGTCGAGCGAGCGGTCCGGCGGCCGGCACCGCTGTACTCGTCTTCGAACTCGAGGCCGTACTGATCACAGAACTCCTCTTTGTCCGATTCACCGATAACGTCGCTCCGGGAGAGATCGAGCAGTTCGTAGGCCTTCGCGTGCATCGTACAGACGTTTCCCTGTAGTGCGCGCGGACTCTCGTCGAGTCGATCGGCCAGTCGTTCGCGAACCTCCTGTGCTGCCGCCCGCGTGTACGAAACGACGAGGATGTCCCGGAAGGTAACGCCGTCCTCCTCGAGAATCTCCTCGACGTGGTCGAGCAGGGCCGTCGTCTTCCCACTGCCCGGACCACCGAACAGCCGGGTCACCTTCGTCTCCGTAATAGCCATTATCCCTGTTCAGGGCCGCGATGCTCATAAGTCACGTGGGTTTCGCCAGACGCGGTCCACGCGGAACAGGACGGCCGCGAGGGTGGGCCACCGAACCCAGCGTGAGAGTCATAGGGATTATCGTAGCCAACCGGAGGTTTCGAAGCCCGTCCTTCAGTGTGGTCTCTCGGTTCTTCGTGGGAAAGCTATGAACTCCTACGATAATCCCTATCAGTAAGCGTACGTGAGTGAGTCAGCAGACACAACGTGAGCAAGTCACTGGAGTTCGAGCCCGCGTCCCATACACACGCGCCACTGGCGATCGATCGCGCAAAAAATTGACCGAACCGAATCGCAACGGCGGAAGGACGCCGAGACGATCGACGCCGCTGCAGTAATTCGTCAGGGAGTTGGCTCCCATCCGCAGACGGTACAGGTGGTCGCGGCCGTATCGTGAAGGCCGCCACAGTCCGGGCACTGTTTCTTGTTATACTCTTGCTCCCACCCGACCCGTTCTACCGTATGACCGCGATCCGAAAGGAATTGGTCGAGGACATCGTCACCGGCACCATTGGGTGAGGTTGCCATAGGTGTGTCAATGCACACCACACTATTAAATCGTTTGGAAGGGCGAACATGCTGCCTGATACGGTCTGCTGTAACGATTTACCGGCGCACCGCGAACCGTCCTGCGGTTGCGCCGGTAATTGACTACAGTAAGCCGTATCCAGAATCCGAACAGGTCACTTGAGCAACCAGTATTCACCGGTCCCCCCGATCGTGGACCGCTGGATCGACCCGCGGGTTTTTGCCCGATACGGCCCAACGATCGGGTATGAGCGACCTTCGCCTCGACGCCACCCAGCTCGATCGGTACTCGAGACACGTAATTATGGACGAGATCGGTCCGGACGGCCAGCAGCGACTGCTCGAGGGGAGCGTCCTCGTCGTCGGCGCGGGCGGACTCGGTTCGCCGGCGATCCAGTACCTCGCGGCGGCCGGCGTCGGCCGACTCGGCATCGTCGACGACGACATCGTCGAGCGATCGAACCTCCAGCGACAGATCGTCCACGGCGACGCCGACGTGGGCCGACCCAAAGTCGAGAGCGCGGCCGACTACGTGGCGGCGCTCAACCCGGACGTCGACGTCGAGACCTACGAGACGCGTCTCACCGCCGAAACCGTCGCGGCGCTCGTCGACGACTACGACGTGGTCCTCGACGCCAGCGACAACTTCGCGACGCGATACCTGCTCAACGACCACTGCGTGCTGACGGGGACGCCCCTCTCTCACGGCGCGATCTACCGCTTCGAGGGCCAGGTGACGACGTTCACGAACGATCGACCCGCAGCCGGAACGCCCACAGAGGGAGCGGAGGACGAGGAGTCCCCGCCGTGTTATCGCTGTCTCTTCCCCGAAGCACCCGAGCCGGGGACCGTCCCCGACTGCGCCACAACGGGCGTTCTCGGCGTCCTTCCCGGAACCGTCGGCTGCATTCAGGCCACCGAGGTCGTAAAGTACCTGCTCGAGAACGGCGAGTTGCTGGAGGGTCGACTTCTCATGTACGACGCGATGGACATGACGTTCGAGACGGTCCAGATGCGATCGAATCCGGCCTGTCCCGTCTGTGGCGACGAGCCGGAGATCGAGTCCGTCGAGGACGTCGCCTACGAGGGGACCTGCGGAATTTCGGCCGACTGAGCCAGGTTGTGCCGCGGATCGCTCGTCCGCGGGTCCTCCGGCGATCGACCGCCGAACCCGCGACTAGCTCCGCATCAGCCCGCCGTCGATCGGCACCTCGACGCCGTTGACGAAACTGGCCCGCGGACTCGAAAGGAACGCGACCACCTCCCCGAGTTCGTGCGGGTCGCCAATACGATCCATCGGAATCTCGCTTGCCATGTCGGCAAGTCCCGTCCCGTAGTCCTCGTAGGTGCCCCGGTCGACGCGAGCCTCGACGAGTTCCTCGATGCGCGCCGTCTCGATCGTCCCCGGCAACACCGCGTTGGCGCGGATCTCGGGGGCGAACTCCCGCGAAATCGTTTTGACGAGACCGATGACGCCCCGTCGAACGGAATTCGAGAGGAGCAGCCCGTCGACCACTTCACGAACCGTCCGCGAGGTAATGCAAGTGATCGTCCCGTACGCGGAGTCGAGCAGGTGCGGGTGTGCCTCCTCGATCGTCCAGACGACGCTCATCACCAGCAAATCGTAGGCCCGATACCAGTCCTGTTCGTCCGTCTCGAGGAACGTCGTACTCGGCGGGCCGCCGGCGGAGGTGACGACGTGATCGAGGCCGCCGAAGGCGTCGACCGTCTCGCGGACGAGGTGAGAGACGTCGTCAGGGTCGGTGAGGTCCGTCTGGACGGCCAGAACGTCTCCCGTCGCCGTCGCTTCGAGGTCTTGGCGTGCCGCCTCGAGTCGATCGGCGTCGCGTCCGCAGATCGCCACGTCCGCACCCTCTTCAGCGATCGCCTGTGCGCTCGCGAAGCCGAGGCCGCTCGAGGAGGCCGTCACCAGTGCTGCGTTCCCGTCGAGTTCGAGATCCATGCTCGGACCCACAGCGTCGGCCTACTAATCTTCCGTGGCTCTGGCAATCGGGACTGGCGGAGAGACCGATCGCGGGAACCGACCCTGGAAATCGCTCAACGAACTGAACCGGCCCTCACTCCTGATGGCGCACCCGAACCATCCCCTCAGAGGTGACACCGACGAGCAGCGGCGTCGCGACCTGGCGGCCGGTGACGGCGGTGCCGGCGGCGTCGCTGACGACCTTCATCAGGTCCGGCGCGGTGTAATCGACCTTGACGCCGGCCTCGTCGCAGGCCTCGTACACCATCTGTGGCACGTCGTAGAGGTCGGTCCCCTCCGGAACACGGACGCGAACCGGGGCGCGGAGCGCCTCCGCGAACGCGACGGTTTCTTTGGCCTTCGAGAAGTTCTCGCGGGCGCTGGCTTCGATCGAGGAGACGTTCGCCCGCGAGGTGCCGAGTGCGTCGGCGATGTCGGCCTGGGAGACGTCACGCTCCCGAAGCGCGAGCACCTGTGCCTGTCGGTGGGTCAACACGCTCGTCTCGGGATCGAACCCGATCTCCTCGAGCAACTCCTCGACGTCGTCGATCACGACGATCGCCTCCCTGTGACTCGGATACGCATATACGACACTACCGACGGTGAGGTCAAAGGTTCCCCGGTCGGATTCCGGCCGTTGTCAGGGTGATCGCACCCGGACGCAGCCACGCCGAACCAATCGAGCCGAACGGTATATGGCGATCGCGTGACTGGTTGCCAATAATGAACGTATCCGAGGCTGCCACGACGTGTGGGGCCGTCATCGAGGAGGTCGAAACTGCCGTGATCGGCGATCGGAACCTGTTCGAGACGATCCTGACCGCGATCGTCGGCGAGGGACACGTCCTGCTCGAAGACGTTCCCGGGACCGGGAAGACGCTGACTGCACGAACCCTGGCGACGGCGCTCGATCTGGAGTTTACACGCATCCAGTTCACGCCGGACCTGCTGCCGGCGGACATCACGGGCACGCACATCTACGACGAACACGCCGGCGAGTTCGAGTTCGAGAAGGGGCCGATTTTCGCGAACGTCGTATTGGCCGACGAGATCAACCGCGCACCACCCAAAACGCAGGCCGCACTGCTGGAAGCGATGGGCGAAACACAGGTCTCGACCGGCGGCGAAACGCGCGAGTTGCCCGACCCGTTCATCGTCATCGCGACCCAGAATCCCGTCGATCAGGAGGGAACCTTTCCACTGCCCGAAGCCCAGGTCGATCGATTCATGATCAAGACGACGATGGGATATCCCGACAGAGACGGCGAACTCGAGTTGCTCGATCGACGCGCCGATCGCGACTCCCGGACGCCCGAAGTCGGGAGCGTCGTCGATCGCGCGTCGGTACTCGACCTTCGTTCGGTGCCCGAAACGATCGCTGTCGATCCGGCTATCCGGGAGTATCTCGTCGACGTGTGCCGGGCGACTCGCACCGACGAGCGCGTCGAGGTCGGCGTCTCGCCACGAGGTGTCCAGCGACTGTTCGAGGCGAGTCGCGCCCGGGCGGCGATCGCGGGCCGCCAGTACGTCGCACCCGAGGACGTTCGCGCGGTCGTTCATTCGGTGCTCGATCACCGACTCGTTCTGACGACGGAAGCCGACGTCCGGAACGTCGATCCACGAACGATCGTCGAGAGCGCGCTGAGCAGCGTGCCGGTGCCGTCGATGGAGAACTGATCCACCGTCGATCGAGGCGACTCCACTCTCGACGGACCGCCCGACGCGATCAGTACGACAGTTCCCAGCGCTCGTCGTCGATCGCGGCGAGATCGGCGGCGACCCCCTCCGCGAGTCGGTACTCGGTCCCCTCGCGAACGACGGTTCCCTCGCGTTCGAGGTGGTCGAGGTGGGCGTAGGATTCGCCGGGACCGTGGAGGATGTGAATCCCCTCGAGGTCACCAAAGAGGTCCGCGCTGACGGTCCAGGTGTTACACGGGCCCAGTCGATCGAGCGCGTCGAGCACCCGGTAGGAACGCTCCGCGTGGTGGTCGGTGATGTACCGGGCTCGCTCGCCGGGTTCGTCGATCGGGTCGCGGTGACCGGGCCAGGCGCGATCGTAGTCGGCGTCGACGATCCGCTCCAGGGCGCGAAGGTACTTTTTCAGCGGTTCGTCGACCCGGACGTCCGCACCGCCGACGTTCGGCGTGTAGACCGGGAGCAGTGCGTCGCCGGTGAACGCCTCGTGCCGGCCGTCGAGGTCGGCCTCGAAGACACAGAGACCAGCCGCGTGCCCGGAGGCGTGGACGACGCGGAGGTCCGTCTCGTCGAAGGCGATCGTCTCGCCGTCCACGATCGGCGTCACGGTCGGGTTCTCGGTCGCGACGTCCGCGCTGACCATCAGCTCTCGAAGAGCTTCACGGCCGGCTTCCGGAATGCCCCATTCCTCGAAGTACCGTTCCTGCAGGTCGAACATCTCGTTCCAGGCGTCGTCGTCGCCCTCGACGAGCGCCGCGTCGGCTTCGTGGACGAGGACCTCGGCACCGCTTTGGGCCTGAATCTCGCCCGCTAGACCGACGTGATCGTGGTGCCAGTGAGTCAAGACGATTCGATCGACGTCCGCAAATTCGAGTCCGTGGTCTGCGAAGGCGGCTTCGAGTTGGTCGCGGGTCGTCTCCATCCAGTCTCCGGTGTCGAGCAGGACGGTCTCCTCGCCGTCTGCAAAGAGGTAGGCGTTGTTGTCGCCCTCGAAGGCCGAGTTCGACAACGGAATCCGATTCATGCCTCTTGTGGTACGGGAATCGAAAAAACAGTTGTGAGTGTCCTGCCAGAATGTCCTTCGACAAGAGTGGCCACAGTCTGCTGACCAGTGTGCTTCGTCGGTTTGCGCTCGGAACTCACGTCAACAGCGATCTTTAACACTCATCAACGGTATAACAGCTCATGATGAGTAGTCGATCGTTCGAGCGCGGTTCAGCGAACTCCAATTTACTCCGACGACGCAGATTGTTACGACTCACCGCTACCGGAATAGTCGGCGCAGGAGCCGTGTCGGGAGTGGGGGCTGCGTGTGAGGACGACGTGTGGCTGGATGAAGATCCACCAGTCCTCCCAACTGCAGAAAACGCGACTCTCACAGGCGGAACAACGCTTCCCGACGGAACGACCTTCGAGGTTCGTCTCTACGTTCCGGGCGTTCTGTTCCATGCCAAAGAGACGACCGTCGAAAACGATACGTGGTCCGTGAGCTACGATCTCGAAGCGTTCGGACCCGCAGACGAACTGACGGTTGGGGTCAGGAGTCAGGGCTCGTGCCTCGAGACGACTGGTACACTGGTCGAAGCGGACGACTACGAGGGAGACGAAACACAGGTAGACGAAGACGCGGAGGAAGCTCGCGAGGAAGTCATCGAAGAAGCCGTCGAAAACCTGTCGGACGAAGATAACGAGAGTACTACAAACGAGACTGTTCCCGGATCAGAAACCGATCTGGCCGATACCGAAAGCACAGAAATCGACTCGGAAGCGGACGAGGCAACCGAGACCGACGATCAAGAGAATACTGGCCTGGAGATCGAAAACGACGGTCAGGATGGAATGGCTGGGCCGGGGATAATCGGTGCAGTCGGCAGTCTCGGAATCGTCGGCTACCTCCTGAGCAGAACGCTCGATGACAAAAACGGACCATAAGACGCCAGGAGGCGGTTTCACGGGCTACCGGGCCGTCTAACACTCTTTACGATAGTCGAGGACGGTTCCACCGGATCGGTGAGATTGACATCTCCCCGCGCTGTAGCACGAGGCTCTCGCCTCGAATTTCCCGTAAGTGCAACGAAAAACGCGTTCCGATCGCAGCAGTTCGTACCGATCGATTCGGTTTCCGGATCGAACCGTATCACCCGCGGAGCGTCCACGTGACGAGCACCAGCGCAGCCAGCCCCGTGGCGACGGCGATCGCGGCGTAAGCCGGATCGGCTACGGACACCTCGGGGGCGACCCACCGATAGCAAGTGATCGCACCACCGGCGACGACGGCGCCGGTGAGCAGGGAGCCGCCGACGTGGACCAGTTCCGCGCGAACGGTCGCCGCGTCCCGGCCGAGCTCCGTCCGGATGCCGTCGGCGTACTCACCGATATCCCACAGGACGAACGCCCCCGCGGCCGTCACGATCGCCGGTTCGACCCGCCCAACGATCGCGAGTCCCGCGGCGAGGACGAACACCGCACCGGCAGCCAGCGCGGCACCGATCGCTCGCGGCGGAAGCAACCGAACGACTCGGAGGGTCCAGACGGTTCCCAGCAGCGACGACAGCGCGGCTAGCGCGACGACCAGCAGACCCGCTGCGAGAGCGAACAGCGGTACCGACGCGATCAGGTCGACAACCGCGGGGGGAGCCGTCCCCTCGAGTGCCGTTTCGAGCGCATCAGCGGGAATCGAGTCGTCGAGCAACCAGGCGACCACCGTTGCGACGGCAGCGCCGCCAACTGCCGGGGCGACGAGCCGTGCCAGCACGACAGCGATCCCTCGGCCGAGGGCCCGTCGCGTGAACTCGACGACCGCAAGCGCAACCGCGACGGCCGAACACGCGAGGAGCGCGAGGCGAATCTCCGGGGTCGTCACGAGCGTTGCGAGGATCCCTCCGACTGGCTCGGGTATCGCGGTTCGAAGTTCCACTGGCGTCACCGGAACCGCATCGATTCGATCGGTTACCGAGGAGGCGGCGAGGGCCGCGACGACGATCGCGATCGAGAGCCGGAACGCCAGCGAACAGCTACGCCGGAGTCGCGCGATCGCCAGCGAGAGATCGTTTTGTCGATCCGGCGGCACCAGTCGCTCCAGAGGCAAGTCACCGAGCGTGATCCACCAGCAGGCGGCGGCCACCCCGAGAACGCCCGCAAACGAGAGGACCGCCCACGAGCCGTCGGCGGCGACGAGGGCGTTCCAGCCCGCATCTGCCGTCTCTCCGATCGCCGCGGCCGCCTGCTCGCGGGCGTTCGCCTCGGGGAGGATGCGAACGCCAGCGACGGCCGTCACGCCGATCGCGGCGAGCATCGTTCCAGTCGCACCCCGCCGAACGCCCCCGTCTCCGAACCGGTTCCACGAGACGAGTCCGGCCGCGAGGCCGGCGACGACGAGCGCCCAGACGGCCCCACCCGCGAACAGGCCGAGTCCAGAGCCGCTCAGTACGAGCGCACCGGCGAGGGCGGCCGGGGAGACGACGAGCAACGCGACGGGAACGGCTACCGCGCCGCCGAGCGCCCGAACGATCGGTCGATCGCTCCCGAGCAACACGGTCGAAAGCGCCGCCGCCAGCCCCGCAACCGTCGCGAGTGCGGCCAGTTGCAGGCCGACGAGGGTCGACCCGACGCCGATCCCGACTGCGAGCGTACAGCACATCATGGCGACGTCGCTCGCCGTCGGTGCCGCGAGCCCGCGCTGAATCCCCCGCCGGAGTCCGGTCATCGTCGACGAGGCGATGCGACGCGCAACCAGCCGCGGCGATCGATCGCCGCCGTCCTCCCGTTCACCGTGAGCGGTCCACCCCGCTGCGTCGCTGCTCATCGCGATCGCCCTCCGCGGACGCCGCGGCTTCCCGAACCGAACGCCCGCGCGAGGTCGACCGAAATCGGGTCGTCGAGTTGCCAGTCGACGACGGTCGCACCCAACCCGCGAAGCTCGTCGATCCGGTTGGCCCGGACGAGGCCGGCGATACGCGCCCCCGGCGAGACCGTCGAAACGGTGATTCCCGTCGTGATATCTGGGGAGACGACCGTCACCTCGCGGCCCCGCATCCGGAGCGTCTCCACGAGATCGACCGCCCGATCGTCGGTCAGGGGCGTACAGAAGACGACCTGTGCGCGGGTCGGCAGCCGTCGCTCGAGCGAGACGCCGAGGGAGCCGCCGTCGGAGACGGCCCGCGCTCGTTCGGAGCCGGGGCCGCGGGCCGACTGCGTCGATGCGGAATCGGTGCCGTCGGTCGCCACCTCCTCGATCGCGTCCTCGACGCGACGGCGGACGCCGGTTCCCGATCCGGGTTCGATCCAGGTATCGCCCGCGAGCGTCGCCAGTCCGGTCCGGTTGCCGTCTTCGAGCGAGGCGACGACGCCCCGCGATGCGGCGTAAAGCGTGAGGTCGAACGTGTCGGGACCGCCCCCAGGAGCCTCCCGCTGGGGTGCGGATCGGTCGTCGATCACGAACACCATCGTCACCGCCCGCTCCTCGCGGTATTCGACGGTCGCGAGGTCACCCGTCCGGGCGAATCGGTGCCAGTCGATACGGTTCATCGGATCGCCGCGGCGGTACTCCCTGGTCGCGAAGAACTCGATGCCGCTGCCGCCGTCATCGGTCGGGGCCTGTCCGACGTACTGGATCGTCTCATCCCGAAACGGAAACGAATCGAGGAGCGTCTCGCAGGTCACCACGTCGTCGCCGTCCGGATCGCGCTCCTCGGCGCTGACGACCGTCGCTGAGAGCGATCGCCGCCGAACGCTCACCGGGCCGAACGCGAACTCGCCACGGGGCGGCGTCAGTTCGTACTCGTGGGTCACGGTTTCGTCGGGCGGGACGGCCGTCGCGAACGCCGTCGATCCCGTGACCGGGACGTCTTCTGGCGGGGTGTCCGCGATGCGAACGTCGGGTGCGACCCGATCGCCCTTATTGGTCACCGCGATCGTGACCGTCGCGGAGGCACCCGGTCGGACGCGTGCGTTGTCGAGTTCGCGCTCGATTCGCAACTCGCCGTCGGGGACGCCGCTCAACTGCCCGACGAGGACGAACCCCAGGGCAACGATCGCCAGAAAGAACAGCGACGGAATCCCGAGCGCGACGGCGACGAGGCTGACCGTCACCGCGACCACCAGCGCCGCCTGCCAGCGAGCCTGTCGGTACGAGTCGATCACGACCCATCACCCGCCGAAATCGCTGGCGTCGACTGCAGGCGATCGATCTCCGCGATCGTCCGGTCGAGCCCACGGACGAACGGGTCGGCGGTGCTCACCAGATCGTACAGCCAGACCAGGATCGGCGTCGACGACCCGTCTTCGCCCGCGAGAAACGCCGCCGCACGCGCGTCGTCGGTCCACTCGCCCGTTTCGATCGCAGTCGCCGCCACTTCGGGGGTGACACCCGCGCGGTTCGCGTACGCCGTCGCCGCGATCGGCCGGAGCGACTCGACGAGCTGGTGTCGTGCCCGTTCGCGCTCCGTGCGAGTGCGATCGTCGTACGCCGTCGCCGCGTCGACGTTCTGGTCGACCGAAGCGCCGATTACGGCGTTGCTGGTGGGTCCCGACGCCAGCAACGACCGGGTCTCGGAGTGGCTCCCCGTCGATCGCTCCGTTCTGACGATCGACTCCGTCGACGAGGATCGGAGCCGACCGAGAATTCCGATCGTCGGCGCGAACACCACGAGAACGGCCACGAGCGCGAGAACGACGAGACCGGGATCGACCGCCGAGACGATCGTGTCGATTTCGGGGAGTCGCTCGAGCACCAGTGCCGGCCGAACGGCGAGTGCGCCGCCGAGGGCGAGCATCGCGCCGGCGAGGACGGAGACGACCGCGAGCCAGCGCGTCGACGGCGTCCGACTCATCGATCGTCGCCCTCCCTGCGTTTGGCGTCTGATGGTCGTTCGCGCTCGGCGCTCGCTTGCGTTTCGCCCTCGTCGTCTGCGTTCCTATCAGCGTCGTCGCCCCCACCGTCTGCGTTTCTATCAGCGCCGTCAGCCGCGTCCAGTTCCGATCGAAGCCGCTCGTGGGCGGCGGTCGTCCCGTCGAGATACGACTCGGGGTCGCGGTCCCCGTACTCGACGTCACGGAAGGAGTCCGTGATCGTCTCGACGGGGGTCGAGGGAGCCCCGGCGTGTTTGGCGCTTCGGGCGACGTCCGCCGGCGTGGCCGTCGCGACGCGGGCCCGGTACATCGTCGACGCCTCGATCACGCTCTCGAAGGCGAGGCGGATTCGATCGCGCGCCGTCACCCGCTTGTCGGACCGGGATTCGGCGGTCGATTCGTCCGTGTCGTCACCGAACAGTGACAGCGCCGCTTTCGCGTTCCGGGCCTGCGTCCGGACGCCGCCGAGGACGCTTCCCAACCCGGCCACGAACAGTCCCGGCAGTTCCGCAATCGACCGAACCCGGCCGAGCGCGGCGATCGCCCGTTCGAGCGAGCGAGCACAGGCGACGACGACGGAGAGCGCGATCGAGACGATCCGGCCCGGAATCGACAGCAACGTCGCGATCGGGTTTTCGCGGGTCCGGTACAGATAGCCCGCGACGAGGACACCGACTGCGGCGGCGATCGCGAGCAACGCGGTGCCCGACAGCGAGGGAAGCGCGTCGTCGAGTCCGGAGTCGGCGTCCTCGCCGCCGTCGTCCGGGGCACTCGATTCGGCGTCGTCGTCCGCATCGGCGGTCCGATCGGTGTCCTCGACGGTCTCCCCGTCGCGATCGGCCGGCGACATGTCGGGATCGTCGGCAAACGACGATTCGCTGACAGTGTCGTCCTGCGCGCCCGACGTGTCGTCACCGCCGCCACTGGGGTCCTCACTTGCGGTCCCCTCGGCGTTCGGCCCGTCGGTCGTCGTCGCAACGTTACCGTCGGAACCCTCGTCGTTTGCACCACCGTCGTCGAACTCGTCGCTTTCAAACTCCTCGCCGTCGACGGCTTCTGCATCGAACTCCTCGCCGTCAAGTTCCCCTCCGTCAACGGCTTCCGCATCGAACTCCTCGCCGTCAAGTTCCCCTCCGTCAACGGCTTCCGCATCGAACTCGTCGGCGTCGAACCCGCGTTCGAGCGACTCATCCGGGAGCGCACCCGGGCCGGCCTCGAGGTCGTCGAGATTCGACTCGCCGACGACCATCTTGCCGAACGCCCCGCCCATTCCCTCGGCGGCGGTTTCCTGTTGGGCATCCGCCTGTGATACCGCCGCATCCGGCGGTTGCTCACCCTCGATCGCCGACGCGTCGCCGCCGAACGCCGAGAATATCGCGCCGATTCCGTACAGCGCCGCATCGACGATCGGATCGTCGATGCCACCGATCCCGTCACCGGGTACGGTCCCACCGGGCGCTCCGGGCCCGTCCTCAACCGACCCGTGAGCATCGTCAGCGGTCGATTCGCCATCGCCTGCCATCTTCGCCGGCCGGTCGGCGAGACTTCCGTCTCGATCCGTACCGTCGATCGATCGCTCCTGACCGTCCGCAAAGAGGTCGCTCGCGGGAGATTCCGTCGCGACCATCGGCATCGCACTCGCGGCGAGTAGCAGACCGCCGATCCCACACAGAACTGCAACGGTAGTGAAGAGTCGTCGATCGATTGCTGGCCCCGCCATTGCTGGCGTACATTACTGATTGCTGGTATTTACGTGTTATTGCAATAGAAGATCGACAAGAAGATCCACACGGCGGTGCAGTGACTGTCCACGCAGTCGGTTCCGGGGATCTGTCCGGACAAACGGCGAGTTACGACCCCCAGAAGTTCTCGCGGCTGCCGAGTCGCTCTCGTTCGTACGGATCCACTTCCTCGTCTTCGTCTGCGTCGGCCGAGACATCGTCGGCGGATCCGTCGTCGTCTTCGTCGTCCATGGGCAGGAGTTCCAATTCGTCCGCACGTGCGTGATTGCTGTGGACCCGCGTGATCTTGACGCGAGCGCGGGCTTCCGGAAGGACGCCATCGACCATCACGATGAATCCGTCCTCGGTTCGACCGACGCCGGCCCCGCTTTCGTGCATATCGACGACATCGATCACGACCTCTTCGCCGGGTTTGACCGGCTGGGTCTTCAGGTCCTGAATCGGCTGGCTGTAGTGGTTACACCACTCCTTGCCACCCCGATCGCCGTAGTGTTGACACCCCATGCCAGTTACCCGTTCGGAAAAACTCGGACAGTCGTCGGCGAGTGGACAGTCTGCCATGACTCGTACTATCGGTGGCGTCGTTAAACCGTTTCCGTCTCTGGAACGACCGCCGAAAACTGCCGAGCTACGGGCACGGGCCGATCGAGACCAGCCGGCACAGCGTGCTGGAGTAGCGGTATTCGCTCGGTCGAGTGCGCAAGCGGCGATCGAGAGGGCGTGATCGACGATCC
Organism: Halosolutus sp. DAT137; assembly: GCF_059736405.1. NCBI lineage: Archaea > Methanobacteriati > Methanobacteriota > Halobacteria > Halobacteriales > Natrialbaceae > Halosolutus > Halosolutus sp. DAT137. The sequence continues at coordinate 258,618 of NZ_JCAQID010000007.1, forward strand.
ACCGGACCCCGACACCGAAACCATCAACCCGGCTTCCGGGTGGCGATTTCACGACATCCAGCGGAGGCGGGACGTGCCGGCAGGAGTCGATCGCACCGATTTAGCCTCAGGTTGAGGGAAGTGTCTGCTGCCCACTGCCGGGGAATGGCGTTCCCCCCGCGAGGAGGGTTTCGACGTGACGGTCGATCTCCGCCTGAACAGTGTCTAGCTCCTCGATCGTCGTCGAATTGTACGCTCGTTTGCTGAGCGTGAGCGTACTCTTATCCGGCGGACGATGGTCTGCGAGGGAGTCGGACACGATGTCGTGGGCCTGCATCGAGAGTTCGGCGAGCCGTTTGCTCTCGTCGGTTGCCGTCCATTCCGGCAGTTCGAGTTTGGAGACGGTCGTTTTCGAGAGACTCGCCTTCCCCTCGGAAGCGATGTCTGCCAGGCAGCGCTGATACGGCGACGAGTTCAACAGGGCACAGAGGAAGTGCGCCTCGTCCCTGCTGTCGGTCGAAATGAACATGAAGTGATCGCCCGGCACGACCGGCTTCTCGCCCAGATCCGGATCCTCGACGGTCGAGATGACGGTAAAATGGGGTTTGAAGCCGAGTCGACACCAGACGACCTTGTAGTCGGCCCACGTGTACTCCCCGAGCCCGAATACGTTGTAGAACGGTCCCTGTTCGAGCCAGGCGGACGATCGGTCGTCGAGTCGTTCGCGGTGGCCGTCGAGGTAGTCGTATGTCAAGGGCAGGTCGGCTTTCAGCTCGTCCTCGTTGTCCTCGTTCGCCCGTGTTATCGGGACCAGACGCAGGTCGTGGCCGAACAGGCCGTACTTGACGACGTGTCTCGACTTGAGATACGGGTAGACGAGATCGGGTTCGAGTTCCGAGAGTTGCTCGCGATCGATCGAGAACACCGCCTGAGCGTCGTCTTTGACGCCGTGGCGGATGTCGTGGTCGCAGTCACCGAGCGCGCCGCGTTCGGCGTCGCGTCGAATCCAGGCGGAGGTCGACTCGTCGTCCTCGAGCGGGATGATCGCGGTCGATTCGGCCGACAACGTCTCGCGGATCGTCGCCGTCGTCGAGAAGTCGGCCGTCTCGTCGCCGCTCGTCCACGACGCCGTCTCGATCGGAAATTCGGGGTGGCGATCGGCGGCGAACGTGTAGACCGCCGCGTTCGCGCCGACCTGCTCGCCAAAAGGCTGGAGCGTGTTGAAATCGTGAACGTGGGTCAGTTCCAGTGATCGATCGCCGACCGACAGCGTCCGGAGGAGCTTCCCCGCCGGTCCCTTCATAATGTCCCGTTTCATGACGAAGCTGGCGGTCCCCCCAGCAGTCAGATACCGGTGGATGCAGACCCAGACGAACGGGATCGCGATGTCGTCGTTCGCGTAGCCCAGACGAGAGATGGTCCCCTCGTGGGGAAGCAAGTTCAGCCGGTCGACGTAGGTGTCGCGCCACTCGTCTTTGAGGTCCTCGGAGAGGCGGTCCCAGGTGATCCACGGCGGGTTTCCGACGAGAGTGTCGACCGTAAGCGCCAGCTCTCGGCCCTCGAACGTAATCGCGTCGTCTCGGGTGAGCGCGAGTGCGTCGGTGAGAAACACCGGAAGTTCGACCCGCGGAGTGCTCGCGTTCTCGAGGACGGGGAGCAACGAGAGCAAATACGCCAGTTTCGTACTCTTGACGGCGACGGGATTCAGATCGATGCCGAAGACCGTCGAGGTGACGGCGTCGACGATCTCCTCGGGCGAGTGGTCGTCCTGAAGGGCGGCGATCTTTCGGGAGACGCAGACGGCAACGAACACACCGGAGCCACAGCCAGGATCGAGAACCGACTCCTCCGCGAGTCCGTTCCCGTCGATCGCGTCGACGGCCAGTTCTGCAACGCCCCGTGGCGTGTAGTACTCCCCAATTTCGAGGCGGATCTCTCGGGAGATGATACGTTCGTAGAGCGTTCGGAGAAAGTCAGTGGATCCAGTTCGGATTTCCGCTTCGAGACCGTCCGTCTCAATATCGTCAGCGATCGACGACCGGGAGAACGACGCGTCTTCGACGACCCGGTCACAGAGCGCCCGAATATCGACCGAAAGCGCATCCGTGTTCGCCTGTGCCTCTCGATTGCTGACGGGACACTCGACCGCTCGCTCGCAGTATTCCATGACACCGTCCACGACGAAGTCAAAATACAGCGAGTCAATAAAGAGGCGCTTTCGCGGGGTCTCGAGATCGATCGCCGCGAACACGTCCCCGTGGCTCGTCAGAAAAAACGACTCCCACTCCTGTTTTGCCGTCTCGAATTCGCGTTCGGTCTCGAGGAGGAATTGTGCGCGGCGATTGAACTCCTTATAGAGCCGACTGTCTCGTCCCCAGCGATCGGATACTGTCGTCTTCGTCATAAAATTCTCGTGTGACACAACGGCGATTGGCCTGGCGTCGAATACCGGTACACGGCGTCGAATACCGGTACACAGGTTTCCCTGTTAGTAGTGTCGGTAGGGGGTTCGGTTCGCTCGTGATCGGACTTCCCCGGTGAGTCGTCTCGGAATAGTCACACCGTCCGCTGATAAACGCCAAACAACCACCTACAGATTTGTGAATGTCGCGCCATTCATCTACTATCTCTCAATGATGTGGCCCGTATTAGTTTATTAGCTGTAATAAATCCCCTAATGAAGTCACGACACGGGGTATTTCGAAAACGTTTACGGTCAGGAGGTGTGAGTGATCGATGATGAAGATCCTCGTAACGGTCAAAGAAGTCGCAACCGTCGAAGACGAGTTCGAAATCGAGGGAACCGAAATCGCGGAGCAGTACCTCGGTGCGGACCTCAACGAGTGGGACGACTACGCGATCGAGGAGGCCGTCCAACTGCAAGAAGACGGGATCGCCGACGAGGTCGTCGCCGTGACGATCGGTCCCGAAGAGTGCGAGCAGACGATCCGGCAGGCGCTCGCGAAGGGTGCCGACCGCGCGGTGCGCGTCTGGGACGACGCACTCGAGGGCGTCGACCTGCTCGACGTCGGGACCAAGACCGAGATTCTGCACGCCGTCGTCGAGGACGAAGACCCCGACCTCGTGTTGACCGGCGTCCAGGCCGGCGACGACAGCTTCGGCGCGACCGGTGTCTCGCTGGCCGAAGCGCTCGGGTTCCAGTGGGGTGCCGTCGTCAACCACCTCGAACACGAGTTCGACGACGATGTTGCCTCGGTCCGTCGCGAACTCGAGGGCGGTGTCGAGGAACTCACCGAGATCGACCTTCCCGCCGTGTTGACCATTCAGACGGGGATCAACGAACCCCGGTATGCGAGCCTGCGCGGGATTCGACAGGCCCAACGCAAGGAACTCGCCGTCCAGACCCTCGCCGACATCGGCGTTGACGAGAGCGCCGTCGACTCCGCACTCGAACTGACGGCGATGTACGAGCCCGAAAGCGAGACCGACGCAACCATCTGGGAGGGCAGCCCCGAGGAGACGGCCGCCGAACTCGGTGAGCTGCTCCGCGAGAAGGGGGTGGCACAATGACGGACGTTCTCGCCATCACCGAACACCGCCGCGGCGAACTTCGCGACGTCAGCTACGAGATCATCACCGCGGGCCGCCAACTGGCCGACGAAACAGGCGGCGACCTCCACCTCGCTGTCATCAGCGGCACCGTCGAGGAGTTCGCCGGCAAACTCGATCGCGAGGGCGTCGACGCCATCCACACCGTCGACTACGGTGAGGAGTTCAACCACGACGTCTACACCCAGGTGGCAACTCAGCTCTACGACGAGCTCGCGCCCCAGTACGTCCTCACGCCGAACAGCGTCAACGGACTCGACTACGCGCCCGCGATCGCCACCCGACTCGGACTCCCGATCGTCACCGACACCACCGACCTCGAAACCAATGGCGAGACGCTGATTGCGACCCGTGAGATGTACGGCGGCAAGGTCGAGACGACGAACGAAGTCGCCGGCGACGCCGTCGTCACCATCCGCGGCGCGGAGTGGCCCGCAGCCGAGGGAACCGGCGACGCCTCGATCGACGCCGTCGAGGCCGAGATCGACGAGGACGCGATCGGCTCGTCCGTCACCGGCTTCGAGGAGGTCGGCGGCGGCGACGTGGATATCAGCGACGCCGACGTGCTCGTCTCCGTCGGCCGCGGCATCGAAGAGGAGGACAACATCCCGCTGATCGAGGAGCTTGCCGACGCACTCGGCGCGACGGTTTCGTCTTCCCGCCCGATCGTCGACAACGGCTGGCTTCCCAAGAACCGCCAGGTCGGCCAGTCCGGGAAGGTCGTCACGCCCGAGGTCTACATCGCGATCGGCATCTCCGGTGCCGTCCAGCACGTCGCCGGAATGAAAGGATCGGAGACGATCGTCGCGATTAACACGGACCCCAACGCCCCGATTATGGACATTGCGGATTACGCGATCCACGACGATCTCTTCGAGGTGGTGCCGGCGCTGATCGAGGAGTTCGGCGGCTGATCCGTTAGCTACTTTTTCACCCCCTCCTAAGCGCTGGCAATGGAACTTCTGGAGCGCCGTCGGGCGCTGATCGAAGAGCGTCTCGTCGACGTCATCGATGGCATCGATCCCGAGACGCTCAGCGATGAAGTTCGCCACGTCGCGCTCTCCGGTGGGAAGCGGGTTCGCCCGATGGTGACGATTCTCGTCTGCGAAACCGTCGGCGGAACCGCCGAGGAGGCGGTCGACTTCGGCGTTGGGATCGAACTCGTCCACAACGCCTCGCTGGTCGTCGACGACATTATCGACCGATCGGAACTGCGCCGCGGGACGACCAGCGCCTGGGCCGAGTTCGGCTACGGGCCGGCGATTATCACCAGCGACGGACTGCTCGGAGAGGCGTTCGCACTGTTTTCGACGGACGCAGACGCCACGCAGACTGTCGCGGAGGCGATGGTCGAACTGGGGATTGGCGAGGCGACCGAACTGTCGGCACAGCCGACCAACGAAGCCGAGTACATGACCCTCGCACGGCGAAAAACGGGTGCGCTGTTCCGGGCGGCGGCCGAACTCGGCGCGATCGCCGCCGACTCGGACCCGTTTACCGTCGAGGCCGTCGGCGAGTACGCCGAGCGCGTCGGCGTCGCGTTCCAGATCAGAGACGACGTACTCGACGCGGTCGCCGACGCGGAGGAGCTAGGCAAGCCGACGGGCCACGACGCCGCGCTCGAACGGCCGTCGGTCGTCCAGGTGACCGACCTCACGCCGAAGGAGGCGAACCATCGCGCGCGAACGGAAGCCGATCGCGCACTCGAGGCCCTCGACCGGGTCGACGCGGCCGATCGCGAGGCCAGACGCTACTTGCAGGAACTGGCGGAGTTCGTGGTCGAACGAGAACGGTGAGCACGGGGTGGACGAGGGTGTTAGCGGGCCGCAATGATCGGCCCCGGCGATCAGCGCGAGGCGCTGTCGGGCTGTCGCCCACCCTCTGAAAACCGGGATTCGGCGACCGCGAACGTAAGCGTGCTTACGATTCCCAGCAGCGTCCCGGTCGTGAGCGCCGCCGCGAGGTAGGTGATGCCGACTTCGTCGATAAAGAAGGCGCTGACGGCGTGGAGAACGATCGCCATCGCGAGGACGTAAAACGGGGCGTTGAGGTAACGCCATTCGAGCGTGCCCGCGATGTACTCGTCGGTAATCTGTCCGAGACTCGTGGTAATTCCCGCCGCGGCGATCCACTGGATCGAGCCGAAGACCAGCGCCGAGAGGTGGACGACCACGTCGATCTCGCCGGTCGTTGACGCTTCGACTGCCTCGAGCGTGTCGAGGCCTCTGACACCGCCGATGACCAGTAGAGCGGCCGCAACGACGTACGCGAGCAGCGTGGTTCGGCCGGCATACAGCGACCGGCGGGCCCGTTCGACGCCCGCGTCGAGTCGATCGCCGAGACCAATCCCGCGCGAAATGAGATAGAGGCCGAGCAGGGCCGAGGTCGTCCCGAGGAAGAAGCCCGGCATATCGAGTACGGTGCCGATCAGTGCGAGCGGATAGATGAGCAGCAAAATCCCCAGCGGAATGAGGACCGTCCCTCGGGTCTCGGGGTCGTTGAGCACCTGTTTGATCGTGTAGTACATCGACTCCAAGTTCTGGGCCTGTCTGACCACGACCCGCCGAACGCCGTCGATCGGCACCCGCGATCGGATAATCGGGATGACCGACTCATCCTGGGCCCCGTCGGTAACGACCAGTGCCGTGACGTCCTCGGCCGTCGAGAGACTCGCGAGGACCGTATCGACTTCGTCGCCAACCTCACGGTTCGCCTGAACGTCACCGTCGTCGTTACCGGTGACGACGGCGACCGCGACACTCTCGCCGCGGCTGTCGAGATCGTCGTAGATGTGCAGTCCCTGAAAGATGACGTTCGCGTCGGAGTCTTCAGGGTCTGCGGTCGCGAGCGCGACGGCTGCTTCCTCGACGGGTTCACGGCCGATAACGGGCGTCGAGAAACCGGTCTTTCTGCCGAGGTCGTCGTCGAGGTCGACACACAGGACCAGCAGCATCTATCTGTGGTTGCACGCCACGGTATTTTGCTCTTCTGGGACGCCGAATCGATCGACGCCGGGCAGGTCGGAAACCGATCGACTGCTCGGCGGCGACGTTGCAGTTTTGCGGCCGCGAGAGACGCCGTAATCGTGTGATTCGGTATCAACACCCCGGGTTCGACGGATTCGTTTCGCACGGCTTTTGAGGCTCGGTCCGGTAGTGAGACTCGAATGATCTCCAGGGGCTGTGAGCAGTGTGCGAAAGGTGGCAAGATGGTGCTGTTCGTCTACGGCTACTGCGACCAGCGCGACTGCTTTTACTGCCCGCTCGGAGAGAACCGCAAGAACGTCACCGACGTCTACGCCAACGAACGGCTCGTCGAGACCGACGAGGACGTGCTCACCGAGGCCCACCGGATGGACGCCCTCGGGACTTCGATCACCGGTGGCGAACCACAGGAGGCTCTCGATCGAACCTGTCACTACCTCTCCCTGCTGAAAGACGAGTTCGGTGAGGACCACCACACCCACCTCTATACGGGGATCACGGGCGGTCGCGAGAACATGCGACGGCTCTCGGAAGCCGGTCTCGACGAGATTCGGTTCCACCCGCCGCTCGAACAGTGGGGCGACCTCCACGGCACCGAATGGGAGGACATTCTCTACGTCGCTCGTGAAGAAGGACTCACTCCGGCGTTCGAGATTCCGGGAATCCGTGCTGAGGAGGAGTTCCTCGAGTTCCTCGACGAAGGGGCGGCGGAGTTCTGTAACGTCAACGAATTCGAGATGAGCGACGGCAACTACCGCCGGATGCAAGAGCAAGGCTTCGAACTCAAAGAAGACCACATGAGCGCCGTCGACGGCGATCGCGAGGAGATCCTCGACGTGATGGGCGACCACGAACGGGTATACTTCTGTACGTCGGTGTTCAAAGATGCCGCCCAGCACCGACGCCGACTGAAGCGGATGGCCCGGAACATCCGCCGCGAGTTCGACGACATCACCGACGACGGCACGCTCGTCTACGGCAAAACGACGGCCTCGCCCGATCGGTTCGAGGCGCTCGGCGTTCCCGAGGAGTTCTACACGGTCAAAACGAACCACGTCGAAGTCGCCTGGTGGCTTCTAGAGGAGATGATCGACGAAGGCGACCTCGACGATGGCGAGATCGTCGAACAGTACCCGACGTACGATGGGCAGGTCGTCGAGCGGACGCCGTTAGCGTAGAAACTGCACCGCGAGCGAACAGCGTGAGCGAGCGGCTATTTTATTCCACTTCGGTCGGGTCAACTTCCGGCAGCGTGATAAGGTTCTCACGGCCGATCCGGAGCTTCTCGATCTCGCCGTCTTCGTCCATCTTCGAGAGCAATTGCGAAACCTTGGCGTTCGACCAACCGGTCTCGGAGACGATCGAGCCCTGTTTCATCCGGCCCCCGTTTCGTCTGAGCATTCGGCTGACGCGTTCCTCGTCGCTCAACAGTTCTGGATCGATCTCCTCGTCGCGATCCTCCTCGAACTCGAGTTCTGTCTCCGTCTCGCCGGGACGGCCGGATCCGGTGTCGCGATCGGAGTCTGGTGGAAGCGAGCCGCCATCGGTGTCCGCCGAAGCCGGTGTGGGGTCCCCACCGAACACGCGCGATCGAAGCCGGCCGACGATCGCAAGTTTCCCGACGCGATCGGGGAGTCGATCGACGGGTTCCGGGAAGTCGACCTGCGAGTGGCGCCGAGCGAGGAGGTAGCTGCCGACACCGGCGAACAGGACGGCACCGACAACGCCGGCGATTATCCACCCCGAGACGCCGGGTGCCGGCCCGCCGGCGCTCCGAACGAAGACGATCTGCAGTTCGTCCGTCTCGAACTGATAGGGACCGTCCCACTCGAGCGTACTCGGCGTCTCGAGGGCGTACCCGGACGGTGACTCGATCACGAGACGCTGGCCGTCGTTCAGCGAGAGCCAGACGCCGGTGTCGGTTTCGAAGGCATCACCGAAGTAGATTCGATCCTCGTCGACGGTGGCGAAGTTCGTCCAGGTAAACGAGTACGAAAGCACGCCGACGCGAACTGCCGTTTCGTTGCCGGTCGTTTCGTTGCCGGCCGGTTCGTCGCCGGTCGGTTCGTCGTCGGCTTCGGGAAAGGCTTGCTCGTCGAGGCCCGCCTCCGCGGGTGTGAGGAGACGCGGGTCGTCCCAGCCGACGTTTTCGATCGTCATTTCCCGACCGGTCGATCGCTGGGCGTTCTGGCGGAACCGATCGAACTGCTGGGCGTCGTAGGTCACGTCGCGCTGGCCGCTCGTCACCGCGTCGGCGTACTCGGTGAACGCGGCTTCGTCGTCCGCGTTCGTTATGAGGAAGCGACTCTCGATCGTCCAGGTCGCGTCGCCGTCGTCGCTGATATTGATTCGGATAACCTGTCCGGGGTCGACCTCGTCGGGTGCGGACTGGGTAGTAGCGAGGGTCGGGGCGGCCGAGGGACCGGCCGCGAGAGGTGCGGTTTCGACAGCTGACAGCGCCCCGTCACCGACGGCGTCCAGCGAACCGTCGTCGGGTCCGTAGCCGGAGGCGGTCGGTGCAGCGGCCACCGCCCCGAAGAGGGACATCGCGAGGAGGGCTGCGAGGGCGAGTGAAATGGCGGCGGATACCCGCATGCGTACCAACACGGTGGTCGCCCGGGGGAAAAAACCCTTTCCATCGAAAAATACGGCGTTACCGTCGGCGCTGAACGGTCTCTGTCGAAAGAACGGCGACTCGAACGCTCGCGAAACGACGGGAATAGCCATAAAACGACGGTAACACGCGTTTACCCGTCAGCAACCGCGAAAGTTTCGAGTGCGACCTGTTTTTGTATGAGGAGTTCGTATGCTGGTTCGATGAACGGTACGCCCTCCATCCTCCTCGCGGTGCTTCTCGTCTCGTCACTCGTCGGGGTTCCAGTCGCAGCGGGACCCAGTACTGGACTCGGGGCCGAGACCGGAACGGTTGCCCAGTTGCAAGCCGAGCAACTGAACCGGACGGTCAACGAGACAGCAACCGAGAGAACGACCAACCGTCTCCCGCTCGAAGGCGAAGTCAGAAGCGACTACGTGGAGTTCGGGGCCGATTTCGGGTCAGTACTTGCGGGTACGGAGACCGAGTTACGAACTGATTACGATCAGTATACGGTGCTCGATCGGGAGTTCGAGGAAGCGGGGCCGGACGAACGAGAGGCGAAGGTAGAGACAGCGTACGACCGTCTCAAGAACCGAAGTGACGAACTCGAACAGCGAGAACAGACCGCCGTAACGGACCACGCGGCGGGCAGTCTGTCGACACACGAACTGCTCCAGATCGTACTGCAGAACTATTACGAGGCGGCGGTACTCTCGGATGCCCTCGATGACGTCGAAGCCCGGGCGGATCAAGTCTCCGGCTACTCGCTGTCGGTACAGGACGACCAGAACGAACTCGCGATGCACCGGACGCCGGTACGGGCGTATCTCGATCGGGCGGCGACGGGTGAAGCGACTGACGACGCCGTTATCGCGATTAGAACCTCCGAAACGGGGTACAGCCTCTCGTATCTCGACGGAAACTACGTTCGCGAGGCGACCAGATTCGACAATCGCCGGGAGGCGTGGGTTACAGAATTCGAAGATATCACCGACGCCTACGAGTACGCGAGCGAACTGTACCCGTGGGGGGTCGAAACCAGCCGCTCGCCGACGATCAACGAGCACACGACGGTGAATCTGTACCAGATTCAGGCCTCGCACGATCAGGGCAGCCTCGTCGCGTATCTCGACGGCGGGACGGCCACCGTCCACCGCGAAGTCCAGATACTGAATTACGCGTCGCTGCCGACGGAAACGGAAACGCGCTGGGCCGACGACGGTCTCGAACTGACGCTCAACGAGACGCCGGCGGATGGACCGGCGTCGGTGTCTGTGACCGACTCGGAGACGGGCGACCCCGAAACCGCGACGGTCACGATCGACGGATTCGAAGTCGGTGAGACCGACGGGGACGGGACCATCTGGATCATCCCGCCGGAAGGGACGTACGAACTGACGGCGGAGACAGACGATCGTAGCATCGCCGTGACGGTATCCGAAAGCTGACGACGAGCGCCGCCAGGCGTACGTTTATCCGGGAACGGGCGACCAGGACGGGGTGTGAACGAATCGTTCCCCCAATGCTCGAGGGACGACCGCCAACGCGAGCAGCGGGCGGTAACGCCGATCGTCGGCGTCGTCTTGCTGATAGCGCTGACCGTCGGACTGGCCGGCATCATCGCCGTCGGCGTCAGCGCGTGGTCGATCGACGCTGGAGGATCGATGGCGGCGTTCGACCTGACCGTCGACGGCGATCGGTCCGTCGTCGCGATCGATCACCTCGCGGGCGATCCGATCGACGTCGAGCGGCTGTCGGTGACGATCGCGGTCAACGACGAGGACCTGACGAAACAGCCGCCGGTGCCGTTCGCCGGGGCACCCGGTTTCGACGGGCCACCGACAGGAGCGTTCAACGCGGCGAGCGATTCCGAATGGCGGGCCGGCGAGCGCGTGAGTCTCGTCGTCGCCGGGACGAACGGGCCGCCGATTGACGCCGGCGATACGGTCACGGTCACGCTGGCGGTCGAAAAGCGACACGTCAGGACGCTCGAAGCGACCGCAAACTGACGCGTGGGCGTGGATAGTCCCGTCGACCGAGGGATTATTCGGGGGACCGTCCGATCGTCGTGATCGCGACATCGGGATCGTAGGAGGGACCCTGAAAGAGGTGTTTGACGTCCTCGAAGCCGGCAGTCTTGAACATCCGATCGGCCTCGTACTCGTCGTAAAACAGCATGATGGAGTCGGCCAGCCGCTGCGCGAGGAAACTATCAGGATAGTTTGGACCGACCACGAGGACCTGTCCGCCCGGTTTCAGCACGCGGCGAAACTCCCGAAGCGCGAGAATCGGGTTCGGCCAGTACTCGATCGAACCGGAGGACCAGACGATGTCGAACGTGTTCGTCGCGAACGGGAGTCGTTCGGCGTCACCTCGGTGGAAGTGGACGGGCGGGCCGCGTTTGCCGAACTTCGCGTAGGCCTGTTCGAGCTGGTGTTCGCTCTGGTCGAGCGCGTAGACTTCGTCGACGTGTTCGAGCAGTCCGTCCGTGGCGAAGCCGGTGCCACAGCCGACGTCGAGTACGGTCAGGTCGTCTTCGAGGTCGAGCAACGAGAGTGCCTCCGAGCGCATCTCCTCGGTCCAAATGAAGGGGTTGACCCGATCGTAGACCTTGGAGAGGTACTTGTAGAACAGTCGGGCACGAGCCTTGTTCTCGAGAACTCCCATTACCGAAGTATTTCGATCCGATCGGGATATGTCTGCCGTTCCCGCCGAGGCGTGATCGGACCGGGACGATCCGGTCGTCTCTGTCTCGAAAGTAATCGACAAATACTCCGCCAGAACGCACGGAATTGGCGAGTCGCTTTCGCAACTACCATATACGCGCTCTGGCAAACATCCGATTGCTTAGAGTATGCCGAGGCCAGAGGTTCTCGAACGAATTAAGTCGGCGGAAGAAGAGGCCGACGAGATCGTCGCATTGGCACAGAACGACCGCGACGAGCGAATCACCGAGGCCCGGGAACGTGCCGAGGACATTCGCACGGAAGCGGAACAAGAAGCACGCGATCTCAAAGAGCGCCGTCTCGAGGCGGCGCGCGAAGAGATCGATCAGGAGTGTGAACGCGTCCTCGAAGAGGGCGAACAGGAGCGCGAGGCGCTCGCCAAGCGCGCCCAGAGCCGGGTCGACGAAGTGACCGAACACGTCGTCGAACTGTTCCAGGAGGACGTTCATGCTCAGACCTGAACGGATGAGCAAGGTTTCGGTGACCGGTTCGAAGGGCGTCATGCCCACGGTCATCGAGACGATCCACGAGCTGAACCTGGTTCACCTCTCGGACTACGACGGCTCCTGGGAGGGGTTCGACAACGGCAACCCGATCGAGGGTGCTGACGACGCCTCCGAGGAGCTCGTGACCGTCCGGGCACTCGAGAGTACGCTCGGACTGGCGGAAACCGACGCCCAGCCAGGACCGATCGGCGACGACTGGGAGGCGCGACTCGAAGAGATCAGAACGCGAGTCAACGAACTCGACGACCAGCGAAGCGAGGTCAGCGAGGAACTCCGTCAGGTCGACGAAAAGATAGACCGCGTCGCGCCCTTCGCGGAACTCGGGATCGACCTCGACTTGCTGTCGGGGTATGAATCGGTCGAGGTTCTCGTCGGTGAGGGCCGACGGGAGGCCATCGAGGCAGCCGTCGACGCATCCGACGACATTCGGGCCTTCGAGACGTTTACCGGAGGCGATATCGTGGCGGTCGTCGCTGCACCTACCGAAGGTGCCGGACCGGGCGTCATCGACGACGCGCTCGTCGGCGTCGAACTGACCCGATACGAGGTACCCGAAACCGATCAAAGTCCCGCGGCGTACGTCGACGAACTCGAGACGCGACAGCGCGACCTCGAGTCGAAGATCGACGAGATCGACGCGGAACTCGACCAGATCGAAGGGACCGAGGGCTCGTTCCTGCTTCGTCTCGAAGCGGAGTTGACGATCGAGGTCCAGCGGGCGGAAGCACCCTTGCAGTTTGCGACGAGCGATCACGCCTTCATCGCGGAGGGGTGGATTCCGAGCGGCGAGTACGACAGACTCGTCGGGGCGCTCGAAGACGCCGTCGGAGACGGCATCGAGATCGAGGAACTAGAGCGGGCGAGCTACGATCGCCACGGCGGCTCGCACACGGAAGAGATCCAGCAGGGCGAGCAGGCTGCAGGCGACGACGAATCAGATGCGGCGTCGGAGGACAGCCAGCAGCAAACGGCCGTCACCGATGGTGGCTCGGTCATCACGATGGGCGACCAGCCGCCGACCGTCCAAGACAACCCGTCGGCGGCCAAGCCGTTTGAAGTGTTGGTGAAGGCGGTCAACCGACCGAAGTATAACGAACTCGACCCCACGATCTTCCTGTTCCTGACGTTTCCGCTGTTCTTCGGCTTCATGATCAGCGACGTCGGGTACGGGCTGCTGTACGTGTTGATCGGGTTCTACATGTACCAGAGCTTCGACAGCCCCGGGATTACGAGCCTCGGGGGCGTCGCGATGTGGGCTGGCGCGTTCACGATCTTCTTCGGCATCATGTTCGGAGAAATATTCGGCATCCACGAACTGGGCTACATCCTGTTCGATGGCCACCCGCCGATGGAAGACAAGGGACTCTCGCCGGCGACCGAAAACTTCGCGATCACGTGGGTCGTCGTGAGCGTCCTGCTCGGCGTGATCCACCTGAACATCGCGTACATCCTGGACTTCATCGAGAATATCCAGCACGGACACGGCCTCTGGGGCGCGATCACCCACAGCGGCTCGTGGATCCTGATGCTCAACGGGCTCTGGATCTGGGTGTTCACACCGCAGGGAGCGGGCGCGAAGCCCGACTTCCTGTTCGAGATCTTCGACGGCGCTGCGTTCAACTTCGGGTTCAGCAGCTTCCCGATGATGGCGATCGCCGACATCCCGTTGCCGATCGCAATCTCGGGCTACGAGACGTTTACGCTGACGCTGCCGTTCCTGCTGGTCATCATCGGCATCGTCCTGCTCGCAATCGGGGATCCCGTCGAACTCGCCGAGTTCGCGATTCCGTTCGCACACGGCGTTTCCTACGCCCGAATGGCGGCAGTCCTGCTCGCGAAGGGTGGGATGGCGTTCGTCGTCAACCTCCTGGTGTTCGGCGGAATCGAAACTGAAGAGGGAACGCGCCCCTTCCTCGCCCCATGGACTGACTACACTCACGAGTCCGGCGAAGTGATGTTCGAAGGCCTGATCCACATGGGCCCGATCGCACTCGTCTTCGGACTCGTCCTGTTGGTCGTCGGACACATAGTAGTCTTGCTACTTGGTATCACAAGTGCCGGATTACAGGGTGTGAGGCTCGAGTACGTCGAGTTCTTTGGGAAGTTTTATGAGGGCGGTGGAAAGAACTACGAACCGTTCGGAGACGATCGAAACCACAGTGAGGACTGAATACAATGGAACTTGAAATCGCGGAAATGGCAAATATCGTACTGCAAAACGGAGAAATGACTGAGTCCCCATCGATCACAGGCCCTGGTGCCGCAGCCCTGGCCGTCGGACTCGCTGCGCTCGGTGCCGGTTACGCCGAACGCGGAATCGGAGCTGCCGCGGTCGGAGCGATCGCTGAGGATGACGACATGTTCGTCCCCGGCCTGATTATGACCGTCCTTCCCGAGACGCTCGTGATTCTGGCACTGGTCGTCATCTTCATCGTCTAACAACCGCGTCCCCTTCTCTCACAATGAGTTTAGACACAGTCGTAGAAGACATTCGAGAAGAAGCCCGCGCGCGTGCGGAGGATATCCGCTCAGAGGGCGAAGAGCGCGCCGAAGAGATCGAATCGGCCGCCGAGGAGGAGGCCGAGGAGATCCTCGCCACCGCAGAGCGGGAGAGCGAGCGCGAGATCGAGCAGCTACGCGAACAGCGACTCTCCAGTGCGAAACTGGAGGCGAAACAGCAGCGCCTGGAGGCCCGCCGCGACGTCCTCGGGGAGGTTCGCGAACAGGTCGAGGAGGAAATCGCCGCCCTCGAAGGAGACGCCCGTGAGGAGCTGACGCGGACCCTGCTCGACGCCGCGAGCGACGAGTTCGACGAGGACGACGACGTCAGCGTCTACGGTCGGGCCGACGACGAGGAGTTGCTCGAGTCGATCGTCGATGACTACGACGGCTACCAGTTCGCCGGCGAATACGACTGTCTCGGCGGCGTCGTCGTCGAGAGCGAACAGTCACGGGTCCGGGTCAATAACACGTTCGACTCGGTCCTCGAGGACGTCTGGGAGGACAACCTCCGGGAGATCAGTAACCGACTCTTCGAACAATGAGTGTAGGCGCCTCGAATCCGGAATACGTGAATGCTCGCGTTCGGTCGCGCCGAGCGTCGCTGTTTTCGGACGAAGACTATCGAAAGCTGATCCGGATGGGGCCGAGCGGGATCGCACGGTTTATGGAGGAGACCGAGTACGAACGCGAAATCAATGCACTCGGGGCCCGGTTCTCCGGCGTCGACCTGATCGAGTACGCCCTGAACCGGAATCTTGCAAAGCACTTCCAGGATCTGCTCGACTGGTCGGAGGGGCGGCTCTACGACCTCATCGCTCGGTACCTCCGAAAGTTCGACGTCTGGAACATCAAGACGATTATCCGAGGGATCTACACCGAAACCGATCCCGAAGAGATCCAGACCGACCTGATCCGAGCCGGCGAACTCGGCGAGGCGACGATCAACCGGTTGCTCGAGGTCGATACGATCGAGGACGCGATCGAAGTGCTCAACCGGACAATCTACTACGACCCACTCTCCGCGGCTTACGAAGAGTTCGAAGAGACGGGCGCACTCGTCCCTATCGAAAACGCACTGGACCGAGAGTTCTACGAGCACCTGCTCGAGGATGTCAGCCGGCAGTACGGCGAGCCGGAAGAAGGGGCAGAGGCGCTCTATATCGAGTTCCTGCAGGCGGAGATCGATTTCCGAAACCTCCGGAACGCGTTGCGCCTCGCACGGAGCGGCGCCAACCTCGACCCGGCAGCCTACTACATTGAGGGCGGCGTCCTGTTCGATCAGGCGGAACTGAACCGCCTCATCGGCGCCGAAGACGAACTCGTCGAGCATATTGCCGAGGACAAACGGTACGGTGATCGGCTGTCCGAGGCCCTGGATCGGCTGCGCGAAGCTGACAGTCTTATCCAGTTCGAGCACGCACTAGACGCTGCGTTGCTCGAGTACGCGGACACACTCTCGAGCATTTATCCGACCTCGGTTTCGGCCGTGCTCTCGTACATCCTCGCCAAAGAACGCGAGGTCGAAAACATTCGCGCGATCGCGCGCGGGCGAGAGGTCGGTCTCTCGGAAAGCGAAATCGAAGAAGAGCTGGTGATTCTATGAGCCAGGAAATCGCAGTCGTCGGCAGTCCGGAGTTTACGACCGGCTTTCGCCTCGCTGGCGTTCGCCGGTTCGAGAACGTGCCGGACGACGACAAAGACGCAGCGCTCGACGACGCCGTCACCGAGGTGCTGGGCGACGAGGGCGTCGGCATCGTGGTGATGCACGACGAGGACCTCGACTACCTGTCGCGAAACGTGCGCCAGGACGTCGAGACGAGCGTCGAACCGGTCGTCGTCACGATCGGTGGCAGCGGCGCTGGCGGCGGGCTTCGCGAACAGATCAAACGAGCGATCGGTATCGACCTGATGGACGAGGACGAAAGCGAGTAACACTATGAGCCAGGCAGAAGACATCGAGACCGTCGACGAAGACGGTGTAATCGAAAGCGTGAGCGGTCCGGTCGTGACCGCCACGGACCTCAACGCCCGGATGAACGACGTCGTCTACGTCGGCGACGAAGGACTGATGGGCGAGGTCATCGAGATCGAAGGGAACCTGACCACGATTCAGGTGTACGAAGAAACCTCCGGCGTCGGCCCGGGCGAACCCGTCGAGAACACGGGCGAACCCCTCTCCGTCGACCTCGGACCGGGGATGTTAAACGCCATCTACGACGGCGTCCAGCGCCCACTCGACGAACTCGAGGAGAAGATGGGATCGGCGTTCCTCGACCGCGGGGTCGACGCGCCCGGCATCGACTTCGAGAAGAAGTGGAAGTTTACGCCGACCGTCGAGACCGGTGACACGGTCGAGCCCGGTGACATCATCGGTGAAGTCCCCGAGACCGAGAGCATCACCCACAAAGTGATGGTTCCGCCGGACGTCGAGGGCGGCGACATCGACGAGATCGAGAGCGGCAAGTTCCGCGTCGATCAGACGATCGCGACGCTCGAAGACGGCACCGAGATCCAGATGCACCAGGAGTGGCCCGTTCGGGAGGCCCGCCCCGCAGACACGAAGGAAACGCCGACGATTCCGCTCGTCTCCGGACAGCGGATTCTCGACGGTCTGTTCCCGATCGCCAAAGGCGGGACGGCCGCGATTCCCGGCCCGTTCGGCTCCGGGAAGACGGTCACCCAGCACCAGCTCGCCAAGTGGGCCGACGCGGACATCGTCGTCTACGTCGGCTGTGGCGAGCGTGGCAACGAGATGACCGAGGTTATCGAGGACTTCCCCGAACTGGAAGACCCGAAGACCGGCAAGCCGCTGATGTCGCGGACGTGCCTCATCGCGAACACGTCCAACATGCCCGTCGCCGCCCGTGAATCCTGCATTTACACCGGGATCACGATCGCGGAATACTTCCGTGACATGGGCTACGACGTCGCGCTGATGGCCGACTCCACCTCCCGGTGGGCGGAGGCCATGCGCGAAATTTCGAGCCGACTCGAGGAGATGCCCGGCGAAGAAGGGTATCCCGCCTATCTGGCAGCCTCGCTGTCGGAGTTCTACGAGCGCGCCGGCCTGTTCCAGAACATCAACGGCACCCGCGGTTCGGTCTCGGTCATCGGGGCCGTTTCTCCGCCGGGTGGGGACTTCTCCGAGCCAGTCACCCAGAACACGCTACGTATCGTCAAAACGTTCTGGGCGCTGGACGCGGACCTCGCGGAACGACGCCACTTCCCGTCGATCAACTGGAACGAGTCGTACTCGCTGTATCGCCAGCAACTCGACCCGTGGTTCCGCGACAACGTCGCGGCAGACTGGCCCGAGCGCCGCCAGTGGGCGGTCGACGTTCTCGACGAAGAAGACGAACTGCAGGAGATCGTTCAGCTCGTCGGTAAGGACGCGCTGCCGGAAGACCAGCAGCTGACCCTCGAGGTCGCACGCTACCTGCGCGAGGCGTGGCTCCAGCAGAACGCGTTCCACGACGTCGACACGTACTGCGATCCGAAGAAGACCTACCGGATGCTGGGTGCCATCAAGACACTCAACGACGAGGCCTTCGATGCGCTCGAAGCCGGCGTCCCGGTCGAAGAGATCACCGATGTCGACGCGGCACCCCGACTGAACCGGATGGGGGTCGCTGAGGAGTGGAACGAGTTCATCGACGAACTCGAATCGGACCTCTCCGAGCAGATCAGCGCACTGTACTAACCATGAAAGAGTACCAGACAATCACAGAGATCAGCGGTCCACTGGTGTTCGCCGAGGTCGACGAGCCGGTCGGCTACGACGAGATCGTCGAGATCGAAACCGACGACGGCCGAACGCTGCGCGGACAAGTACTGGAATCGAGTAAGGGACTCGTCGCGATTCAGGTGTTCGAGGGCACTGGCGGAATCGACCGTAACGCCTCCGTTCGCTTCCTCGACGAGACGATGAAGATGCCCGTCACCGAGGACCTCCTCGGACGGGTCCTCGACGGCTCCGGAAACCCGATCGACGGCGGCCCGGAGATCGTTCCCGACGAGCGCATCGACATCGTCGGCGAAGCGATCAACCCCTACTCCCGGGAGTATCCCGAGGAGTTCATCCAGACCGGTGTCTCCGGTATCGACGGGATGAACACGCTGGTTCGCGGCCAGAAACTGCCGATCTTCTCGGGTTCGGGATTGCCCCACAACGAACTCGCACTCCAGATCGCCCGTCAGGCGACAGTGCCGGAAGAGGACGAGGGCGACGACGACGAGGGCACCGAGTTCGCAGTCATCTTCGGCGCAATGGGCATCACCCAGGAGGAGGCAAACGAGTTCATGCAGGACTTCGAGCGCACCGGCGCGCTCGAGCGATCGGTCGTCTTCATGAACTTAGCGGACGACCCCGCAGTCGAGCGGACGGTCACGCCGCGACTCGCGCTGACGACGGCGGAGTACCTCGCATTCGAGAAGGGCTACCACGTGCTGGTCATCCTGACCGACATCACCAACTACTGTGAGGCGCTGCGAGAGATCGGTGCCGCACGTGAGGAGGTTCCGGGTCGCCGTGGCTACCCCGGATACATGTACACCGACCTGGCACAGCTCTACGAGCGTGCCGGCCGTATCGAGGGTCGCGAGGGATCGGTCACGCAGCTTCCGATTCTGACGATGCCCGGCGACGACGACACCCACCCGATCCCTGACCTGACCGGCTACATCACGGAAGGCCAGATCGTGATGGACCGAGACCTCAACAGTCAGGGGATCGAGCCGCCGATCAACGTTCTCCCAAGCCTCTCGCGGCTGATGGACGACGGGATCGGTGAGGGCCTGACCCGCGCCGACCACGGCGACGTCTCCGACCAGATGTACGCCGCCTACGCCGAGGGTGAGGACCTGCGCGACCTCGTGAACATCGTCGGTCGCGAGGCACTCAGCGAACGGGACAACAAGTTCCTCGACTTCGCCGATCGGTTCGAAACGGAGTTCGTCCAGCAGGGGTACGACACCGATCGAACGATCGAGGAGACGCTCGAACTCGGCTGGGACCTGCTCTCGATGCTACCGAAGGAGGCTCTCAACCGGATCGACGAAGACCTCATCGCGGAGCACTACCGCGAAGACGAGGCCGAACTCGCGGAAGCGACGGCTGACGACTGACTCGATCGGGGTTTTTTACGTTCGGTTTTCCCATCGAAAGCGACGTCGTAGGATACCACCCGGACACGGATCAGCGCTCGTCCCAGAAGGTGCGGTTCCCATCCGGGTCCTCCTCGTCCCGGTTCGCCGTTGATCCCCGATCGTCCGTCCGACCTCGTCGGTTCTCGTCCGCCCCCGTTCGACGGGGGGTTCGTCGGAGTCCACCCTGTTCTTTGGCCTCGCGTTCGGCCGCCTGCCGATCGACCACCTCCGGGTTCGACGTCTCGCTCTCGATGAGCGCGTAGAGTGCGAATGTGAAGATCACGAGGAGCAACACGATCACGACCAGTGTACCGCCAGCCATGGATTCCACCGTCGATCTCCAGTAAACCAGTTGGACACAAAACATTTGCTGTCTGACGAGTACGGAAGCGTATGCCCAACGAAGACGGCTGCCCGAAGTGTGGCCACACCGAAACGGAGGTCGATGACATCTCGACGACGGGGACCGGACTTTCGAAGTTCTTCGACATCCAGAACCGTCGGTTTCGCGTCGTTTCCTGTACGAACTGTGGATACGCCGAACTCTACAAAGGCGGCAAGACGAGCGACATGGTCGACCTGTTTCTCGGCTAGCCCAGCCGGTGTGGAATTCGGGACCGCGGACGAACCATCGTGAGTGTACTGGACTCCCGACCCGGGACGCGAGCGCCGAGCAAAACTGTAAACAGTTATCCGACTGGGGGCGCAATCCCCCCACAAGATGGCCAAGGACGTAAAACCCACCCGCAAGAACCTGATGGAGATCGAGGATCGGATCGAACTCTCCGAGCGCGGGCACGGGACCTTAGAGAAGAAGCGGGACGGGCTGATCATGGAGTTCATGGACATCCTGGACAAAGCACAGGACGTTCGTGGGGACCTCGCAGACGATTACGAGGCGGCCCAGAAGACGATCAACATGGCCCGAGCGATGGAGGGTGATGTCGCCGTTCGCGGTGCCGCCGCGGCGCTGCAGGAACATCCCGAGATCACCACCGAATCCAAGAACATCATGGGCGTGGTCGTCCCACAGATCGAGTCCTCACGCGTCTCCAAAACGCTCGATCAGCGTGGCTACGGGATTATGGGAACTTCCGCCCGCATCGACGAAGCCGCCGAGGCCTACGAGGATCTTCTGGAGAGTATCATCCTCGCCGCAGAGGTCGAAACCGCGATGAAGAAAATGCTTCGAGAGATCGAGACGACCAAACGCCGCGTCAACGCACTCGAGTTCAAACTCCTTCCGGATCTCTACGACAGTCAGGAGTACATCGAGCAGAAACTCGAAGAGCAAGAACGCGAGGAGACGTTCCGCCTGAAAAAGATCAAGGACAAAAAAGAACAGGAAGAGAGAGAAGCACGAGAAGCCGAGGCAGAGGCGGAAGCCGACGCCGCGGCCAAAGACGCCGTGTCGACCGTCGAGGAGAGTCAGCCGAGTACCGCCGCCCGATCGCCCACGGCTGACCAGTAATCCCGGCCGATGGCCTGTTCAGCGTGTGGAACCGAGTCGACGATCGCCGTTTCTATCCCGGATGAGTACCGCGAACACGCACCCGAGACCGCGTCTGCGGTAGCGATCTGTTCACGCTGTCTCACTGTCGATCCCGCACCGACGGACGCGACGAGCGATCGCGACGATCCCGATTTTTCGTCGATCAGCGAGGCGTTTCCGACTCGAGCCGCGAGCGCGGTGCCGCTTGCACTCGCGCTCGATCTGTGTTCGTCGCTCGCGACCAACCGCGAGGCGATCGAGGCGCTGCTGCTGGCCGTCGAGCGCCAAGGCGTCGATCCGCTGTTAACGATCGATCGCCTCGTCAGTGACTCCTCGATCGAACCGGCGATCGATCTCGAGCGCCGACGCCACCAGCTCGAGCAACTGCTGTACTGAGCGGGACCGCCGGGAAACGAGAGGCGAGTTCGCGGCGCGCTCACTCCCGGTCGTCGGCGTCTCGGAACGCTCTGATCAGACCAACGCCGCCGGTTCCGGTCCCCAAGACACCGAGAACGCCGAGAACGAGTAGGGTGAGCAGACCGCTCCACCGGGCGTAGTCGGCGCGGTCGCAGAAGTCGTCGCCGCTCGAGCCACAGAACGATCCGCTATCGCCGTACGTTTTATAGCCGGTCTGCTGGATCGTGTAGTACCGTCCCTCGTGTTCGACGATCCGGTTGACGTTCGTGGGGGGTTCTGTGGTGATGGACTGGCCGTCCTCGATCGCTTCTCGTTCCGCGTCGGTCACTTGGTCAGCATCGATCGCGAGCCGATCGAGTGCGGTGTCGGGTTCTACTCGTTCGAACTCGAACTCGAGGCTAGCGCTTCTGTTGGCGCTGATTCGGTAGAACTCGCCGTCGAGGTACGCGTGGCTGAACGTGGACCCGAGCCCGGTGGCGTTGATCTCGCCGTCGTACTCCTGGTGAGCGAGCGAGCACTCTCTGGTGAGACTCGGCAGGCAAACGACGTTCTCGTCGACGTTGACCGCGGAAGGGCGTCGTTCCGTTCCGGAGTCCACCTCCGTCAGGACGAGTTCGCCGTCGTGGCTCACCTCGACGGCCGTGTACTGGCGAACCGTGTCCGGCTTGGGTTCGGTGAACGCGACGGCGCTCCACAGTGCGGCGATTCCGAGGACGATCAGGAGGAGGAGGGAGACAGCACGGGGACGCTGGAGGACCATGATTCGGGTTTTGGATGCGAATACATGAGCGTTTTGACTGGTATCATACCTGACGGTACGCGTCGGTTCGATACCAAAAGAAACGATATCGAGGCTGTCGGTGTCAGCGAAGAACGATCGGGGTCGGCGGTTGGCGTTCGCGACTTATTTCCCGGTCGGCGTCACGTTGTCACTGACCGCCTGTTTGACCTGCAAGGCGGCGCTTGCGGCGAGGCCGCGGGCGACTTCGTCTCGTTCGTCGGCCGTGATGACTTCCTCGGGGGCGTCCTCCAGTTCCGGGGTAAAGCCGGCACTAACGGGATGGCCGACCGGTGGCCGGACGGCAACGGTGACCTCCGGGCCGGCGATTCCCCGTGAGATGTCGGCGTCGACGATGTATTCGTCCGGGAGGAACTCGCGAGTGCGGGCGGCGATCCGCGAAACGTCGCGGTTGAGCACTCGCTTCTGGGTGTTCGAGAGATCAGGAACGTCCGCCGCTGCACGCTGACCAGCACCCGTTTCCCCCGGCAGCCCTGCGTACGGCGTATTTCCGTTCATGAGAAGTGTGTGTCTCTACCATAGTCTGTACGGGGTGAAAAACGTTCGCCTTCGGGCACTCTCATCTCAGAGTAAGGGATCGCTGTCGCCGTAGATCGCAAGCACCAGGGCCGTCGTGTGGGTGCCGGAGTCTGCCTGCATGCTTTCGACGATCACAGACGGCTCGTCGAACTGCCAGTCTCTGAGCTCCTGTCCCGACGCTAATCCCTCGCGAACGCGGCGTTCGACGTCGTCGCCGTCCATCTCGCCCGCGGTCTCGTAGAACACCCCCGGCCCGCCGTCGATCGACTGGGACCACGCCAGTGCCGCGCTCACTCGCCCCGGTTCGGCGGTCGTCGCCCGCGCTTCGACGACGGTCAAACGCTCACCCGCGGGACCGAGATCGGGTGCGGTGCCGACAGCCTCGACGTCCACACCCGCCGGGATCATCGAGGAGACGGAGACGAGATTGTAGTTCTCGACGCCAGCCTCCGCGAGGGCGGCGTCGTACGAAGACATCGCCGTGGGACCCGAGGCGGACCCCCAGACGACTCGAATCGTGCTCATAGCTACGGGTCGGAGACGGACGGCGTAAGGCGTTGCGATCCGCGATCGACGATCGTTAAAAATCACTACCGCATCGACTACCCACCCGAGACGACCGAGCGCGATCCGTTACCGAGAGATGGCTCTCGAGTGGCGCTCTACTGGTAGAAGTAGCCCGCCGACGAGATCACGTCGCTCGAGTCGTCGTCTTCCATCTTTTCGTGGGCGTCGAGGAAGTCCTGGTGGACGACGGTGTTGCGATCGTTCCGGATCGCGAACATCCCGGCCTCGGTCGCCAGACTCTCGATTTCGGCCCCGGAGTAGCCGTCGGTTTCGTCGGCCAGCACGTCGAAGTCGACGTCGTCACCGACGTTCATGCCGCGGGTGTGAATCTGGAGGATCTGCTCGCGCCCTTCCCGTCCGGGTTCGGGGACCTCGATGAGGCGATCGAACCGGCCGGGACGGAGGATAGCGCGATCGAGCATATCGAAGCGATTAGTGGCGGCGATGATGCGAATCTCCCCGCGCGCCTCGAAGCCGTCCATCTCCGCGAGCAGTTGCATCATCGTTCGCTGAACCTCGGCGTCGCCGGAGGTCTTCGACTCGGTCCGGCGCGTGGCGATCGCGTCGATCTCGTCGATGAAGATGATGGCTGGTTCGCGCTCACGAGCCATCTCGAAGAGGTCGCGAACGAGTCGAGAGCCTTCGCCGATGAACTTGCGGACGAGTTCGGAACCGGCCATCTTGATGAAGGTGGCGTCGGTTTCGGTCGCGACGGCTTTCGCGAGCATAGTTTTCCCGGTCCCCGGCGGGCCGTAGAGGAGGACGCCGCTCGGCGGCTCGATGCCGACTTTCTCGAACATTTCGGGTTCGAGCAGCGGCTGTTCGACGGCCTCGCGAACCTCGCGGACCTGTTCGTCGATCCCGCCGATATCCGCGTAGCTCACGTCCGGGCGCTCGGAGATCTCCATCGACTGCGCCCGCGCGTCGGTTTCGGTCGAGAGAACGGTCTGAATGGCGAACGAATCGTTGACGGCGACGCGATCGCCCGGATCGATCCGATCGATCATTCGGGGGGAGACGTCCGTGAGCACTTCCTGATTGTTCCCGTGCTGTTTAACGATGGCTTCCTCGTCGTCGATCACGTCTTCGACGGTCGCGATGTACAGCGAGGAGCTTTTCAGCGCCTCGTTTTCGCGTTCGACGCGATCGACTCGGTCGCGGAGGCGCTGTCGGCGTTCGTCGGCGTCGTCGAGCTGGTCGGACAGCTGGTCGTTGACGTCGACGAGGTTCTCGAAGTGGCCGCGGAGCGCCTCGAGCCGTTCGTCGTCCGGCAGATCGGGATCGATATCGCGGTGGGGTCGATCGGGGATAGACGGGCTTCGAGACATCCTAACGTGCACCGGTAAGTTCCCGACGATAAATGTGCTTTTGGGTCGCGGTGTATTTGCGGTTCTCCGTTGCGGGCACAGCAGAACCAACGGGATGCGAAGGCGGTCTCAGACGCCGAGCGACTCGAACTCCGCCAATCGATCGCCATAGCTCTCGAGGGCGCGATCGATCGGTTCGGCCTGGCTCATGTCGACGCCCGCAACCTGCAGCAGTTCGAGGGGGTACTCCCGGGAGCCGCGCCGGAGGAACTCGAGGTAGTTTTCAGCGGCCTCGTGGTCCGGGTCGCCGCCGGCTCCGTCCGGTAGAATCCCGTCGACGAGCGCCAGCGCGGCTGAGATACCGGTGGCGTACTGGTAGACGTAGAACGCGCGGTAGAAGTGGGGGATGCGCATCCACTCGGTCGCGATCCGATCGTCGATCACGGCTGGTTCGTAGTAGGTCTCCTTGAGACCGCGATAGAGGTCGTCGAGTCGATCGGCGGTCAGTGGCTCGTCGGTTTCCTCGAGTCGGTGGGCTTCGTGTTCGAACTCGGCAAAGAGGGTCTGGCGGTAGAGCGTCGAGCGGACCCGTTCGAGGAACTCGTTCAACACGTGCTTTTTGAACCGGGGATCGTCGACCGTCTCGAGAAGATGGCTCGTGAGCAAGGCCTCGTTGACCGTGCTCGCGACCTCGGCCACGAAGATTTCGTACCCGGAGTAGACGAACGGCTGTTCGTCTTTGGTCAGCTGGGAGTGCATGGAGTGGCCGAGTTCGTGGGCCAGCGTGTACATCGAGGAAATATCGTCCTGATAGTTCAGCAGGATAAACGGCTGGGTGTCGTAGGTGCCACCGGAGTAGGCTCCGGACTGCTTGCCCTCGTTCTCGTAGACATCGACCCACCGCGAGCCGAGTCCCTCCGCGACGCGGGACTGGTAGTTTTCACCGAGCGGTTCGAGGGCGGCGACGACGTGGTCGGTGGCTTCGTCGTACTCGACGTTCGGTCCCTCGTCGCCCGTCAGCGGCATGTAGACGTCCCACATTCGGAGGTCGTCGACGCCGAGCGCGTCGCGCTTGAGTTCGGCGTGGCGATGGAGGTTGTCGATGTTGTCGTGGACCGTTTCGACGAGCGTGTCGTAGACGTCGACCGGGACGTTTGGGCCGTCGAGTGCTGCCTCACGAGCCGTCTCGTAATTGCGTGCCTGGGCCATTTTCACGTCGGCTTTGACGCTATTCTTGTACGAAGCGGCGACCGTGTTCCGGACGCCTCCCCACTCGTCGAAGTAGTTCTCGTAGACGCGCCGGCGAAAGTCGCGATCGGACCGTTTGAGCAGGTTGACGAAGTTACTCTGGGTGATCTCGACAGCGTCACCCTCGGGGTCTTCGACCGTGGGAAACGACAGATCCGCGTTCGAGAGCATGGTGTACACCTCGCCCGTTGCGCCCGTAACCTCGCTCAGGTCTGCAAGCAGGGCCTCGACCTCGGCCGATCGCGTGTGGGGTTTCATCCGGAGTACGTCGTCGACGTAGTGGTCGTAGGTCTCGAGGGCGGGTTCGGTCTTGACCAGTTCGTCGAACGCCTCGCGGGTGAGCGTCTGGAGTTCCGGCTCGATGAACGAGGCGGCGGACTGTGCATCAGCCGCGAGCGACTGCGCGCGTGCGGTCAGCGCCTGATACTGCTGGTTGGTCGTGTCCTCGTCGCGGCGCATCCGGGCGTACGCCGCGACCGTCGACACCTCGCGCATGATCTCGTCGCGCAACTCGAGGACGACGCGCAACGTCTCCGCGTCGTCGGTAGTCTGTCCCTCGTAGGCGGCGAGGTCGTCGATCCGTTCAGCGACCGCGTCGTAAGCCGCCTCCCAGTCGTCGTCGGTGGCGTAGATACTCTCGAGATCCCAGGTGTAATCCTCGTCGATCTCGGAGCGCGCTGGAACAGAACTCATGAGAATGCGTTTGTAACGGTAATGGTAAAGCGTGTCGGAGTGTTGTGAACACTGGTCACGCGGTCGGTTTTGCCGCTGGATACGATCGACGCGCCGGGAGTGGCGGGTGCGTCCACCGCGCAGCGACCGACCGACCAGTGGCAGTGCTACGATATTATCTGTCGGGAGTACGACCCTCCGAGCGAGACGATGAAACGAACGACGCGACGATCACTCCTCGTCGCCTGTCCCGCGGGACTCGCGATCAGCGCTGGCTGTCTCGGGGACCGAGAGAACGACGGAGAGAGCGATCCGGAACGCGAATCGGAATCGGCCGACGAACCGACGCCGGGCGGCGACGACGTCCACGAGACCTGGCGTTCGTTCCGTGGAGACCCGACGAACAGCGCTGAAAGCGAACAGTCCGTCCCGACCGACGAACCGGGAGTCGCCTGGACCGTCGACGCGCCGGGTGAAGTGCTGACGACGGCAGCCGTCGCTGACGGGATAGCCTACGTCACCGCCGGAGCGACGGTTCAGGCGATCGCAAACGGGGAGACGGTGTGGACGCGCGAACTCGAGCGAGACGTGACCGGATCGCCGGCCGTCACCGACGACGGGATCGTCTGTCCCGCCGGTGAGACGCTCGTCGGCATCGACCGCGAGAGCACCGATCGCTGGGAGATCGATCTCGCCTCTCAACCTGTAGGCGAGATGGGACAGCAGTCGCGGTCTGCGGTGGGATACTCACCGACGATCCTCGACGGGGTGGCGTACGTCAAAACTCCCGACGGTGAGATGGTCGCCGTGTCGCTCGCTGATCGGAGGGTCGCGTGGCGGGCGACGGACGGGAACGAGTGGTCGTTTGCCCAAGAGCGAAGCGGCGGTACCGCTGTCTCCTCGCCCGCGGTAGCCGACGGACTGGTCGTATTCGGGACGAGCGATGGGATCGTCGCGGTCGACGCGACGGACGGCACCACTGCGTGGACCGAATCGACCGACGGCCCGGTAGCCTCCGCCCCGGCGCTCGTCGACGGGACGGTGTACGCAAACGGCCCGGTCCCGATCGCGATCGACGCGGCAAACGGCGAGCGATTGTGGGACGGGACCGACGCTCTCGCGTCTGCACGCGGCGGTTTGAGCGTCTCGTTGCGTCAGGAAATCGCGCCGATGCGACCCTCGCTCGCCGTCGGTGAGGACGTGGTGATCGTCCACGACCCGGACGAGCGGCTAGTTGCGCTCGACCGAACCGACGGAAGCCGACGCTGGGTGCGATCGATCGAAACGGCCGTCTCGACGGCGCGATCGGATCCGACGGCGGCCGACGCGGACCTGATGGCGATTCAGTTTGCGCCCAGTTGGTCGTCCCCGTCGATCGGCGACGGTGCTGTCGTCGTCGGGACGTCCCACGGGATCGTCGCTGCGGGGCTCGACGAGGGCGACGCGAGCTGGCACGTCCCGACTGAGAATCCAGTCGTCGCCTCGCCCGCGCTCGGAAACGGCCTGATCGTCGTCGGCGATCGAGGGGGGACGATCCACGCGATTGCGACCGGGGAGTAGGGTACGAGCCGAGAACGGGGGACGAGCCACGAGCGAACTGGGACGGTGATCAGAACGGGACGTCGTCGGGTACGTTTCGTGGCGTTCCGTCGCCGGCCATCCCGTCGAAGCCGAGAGTAACCGAGACGGTATCGATCGCGTCGACGTCGCCCGGAAGCCGTCGCTGGATGGCCTGCGTCGTCATCGGGCTGATCCCGCAGCCGTCACAGGCTCCGGTAAGGGTAACCTCGACGTGGTGGGCCTCGGGATCGACGGTCGTGATCGCGAAATCGCCGCCGTGAGCCTCGATCTGCGGGAAGTTCCGCCGCAGGAATCGCGCGACGGACGTTCTGATCTCGTCTTCCGGGGATTGTGCCGACGGGGAGTCGCTCATATGCACTCGTAGGGAACCGGACGGGAATAACCCTGTTCACGGCGGTGGCGGTTCGTGGGGTTCGCGATCGGATTCGGTGCCGCGTCAGCCGCGCATCTCGGCATCGATCGCCGTCCGAACCACCCGTGCGAGACCGAGCATCACGGCGAACGAACCCGCGAAGACGATCGCGGCGAACAGGAAAACCCCGATTCCGACTGCACCCGCGTCCGGGTGCGAAAGCAGCGACGAGACGACGAACCGGTAGCTAAGAACCGTGAAGACGATCCCTGCCGCGACGCGAACCGTCGCCCGCCAGTACGCGCCGTACTCCTCCGGCGAGAGTTCCATGCTTCGTCGTGTGCACCCGCCCCTCAAAAACACTTGTACACGGGCCAGACGGTGGGTTAGCGCGGACCGATCGAACGGTCCCGAGCGATCGGTGGCCGCGAAATGGCCCACCGGGCGGTGCCGCGGAGGTGGGCGGGCCGTCGTCGGGTCGCGCCAACGCCTTCAGCGAGCGCCGTCGATCCCGGCGACCAGTTGCCCCGCGACCCTCGCGCCCGTTTTCCGATCGATCCGACGGCGCTCGAACACGGCGCGTGCACTTTCGGCCGCCCGCTCGTCGACTGTGAACACGATGTCGGGGTACGTTACGCCAGTCAGGACGAGCGGTTCGGGCGGCGCGGGCGCGATCCCCTCGTGGCCGGCCAGTGGGTCAGCGGAGAGCACGCGATCGATCCTCTCGATCGGGGTTTCGCCGGTACCGACGGCGCGGGCGAGCGAGACGAGTCGGCGGACGAGTTCGCGAGCGAAGCCGCCCGCCTCGACGGTGAGCACGAGAAACGCGCCGTCGCGCGTCGCTGCGATCGTCGGCGCGCGCTCGGTGTTGTCGTCGTCCGGCGTGAGGTTGTAAAAGTCGTGAGCCCCGGAGAGCGCCTCGCAGGCGGCGTGGAAGCGATCGTCGTCGACCGCGTATCGGTCCTCGAGAAGCGACGCGGGAGCGTCGTCGGTCTCCGCCGTCGGCGCGTACAGATGGTACGTGTACTCCCGGCGGGCAGCGTCGTGAGTCGCGTGAAACGACTGGGGCACGTCCGAAGCCGCCCACGCACGGATGTCCGCGGGGAGTTCGGCGTTGAACGCACGCGGGGTGAGCCAGTCGGGGATCTCGAGCGCGATCGTCTGGGCGAGCGCCGAGACGCCGGCGTCGGTCCGCCCGGCCGCGGCGTACCCCGCGGGCCGATCGGGTCCAGACTCGCCCTCTGTGGCGGGTTCGTAGGCGTCGAGCGATCGGAGCGCATCGAAGATGGCGTCCTCGACGGTAGGGACATCGGGCTGGCGCTGGAAACCGTAGTAGCCGGTGCCGTCGTAGGCGATCCGGAACGCGCGCGGTAGCATCAGTCGGGCACACGGGCGCCGGCCTGTTAGAGACATCGACCTCAGTATGCCTGCTCAAGATTTTCGATCGACAAGAGCTAATTGGAGGTCCATGCTCGAACTGTACCAGGCCGAACGCTGCCCGCACAGTACCCAGGTCCGCGAGAAACTCACCGAACTCGGCGTTTCCTACGCCGCGCACAATCCTCGACTCCCCGGAGACGACGGCGGGGACGTGCGTAACGAGCTGACTCACCGGGCGATGCAGGAAATCGGCGGCGAGGACGCGATCCCGTTTCTCGTCGATACCGATCGTCAGGAGACTCGCTATGAAAGCGATGCGATCGTCGGCTACCTCGAAACGCACTACGAATGATTGCGACGGCGACGAGCAGCCGTCTTAAACGGCCCCGATATCGAGGATAGGAACCCACTCCGATCGCACGCGAACGTAGATGATAGCGGAGGAATTCCCATGACGACACACGAGTTTACCTGCCCCGACTGTTCGGCCCGCCTCCAGTTCGACGACCTCCAGCGATCGGTGACCATCCAGAGCGGCTGTCCGCTCTGCGGTCGGCAGGTCGCCAGCGTGGATTTCGCGACGGGCTAACGGTCACGTGGCCCGCCACTCGAATCGTTCGGCGGCCGGATAACCGATCATCGTGAATCGGAACGAGTCACTTCTCACGTATCCTAGAAACCAGAAAATCGAAGTACTGCGGAGGGATGTGGCCGCTTCGATATCCTGAATCACCTGCATACGCCGGGCGGACGGCCTTTTGCCCGAAAGCTGGAGGTATCCCCACTCATGGGCGAGTCTAACGGACGTGATTCGGAGTCACACACGACCGTGCGGAACGTCGTACTCGTCGTGCTCGATACGGCACGATCGAAAAGCGTCGGTTCGTTTCCGACGGAGCGGTCCCAACCCGGTTCCGAGAGCGGTGACGACGACCCGAGGCCGGCGGTGTCCGCAGCGGATCGCGAACCTGACGAACCGCAACCGACGCCGGCGCTCTCTCGGCTCGCGGCCGAAGGGACTGCCTTCGAGAAGGCGTTCGCGACCGCGCCGTGGACGCTCCCCTCCCACGCGTCGCTGTTCACCGGACTCTACCCGTCAGAGCACGGCACCCACGGCGACCACACCTACCTCGATCCCGACCTGCGAACGCTCCCCGAAGCGTTTGCCGACGCGGGCTATCAGACGATCGGCGTCTCGAACAACACCTGGCTCACCGAGGAGTTTGGGTTTCATCGAGGGTTCGAGGACCTACGGAAGGGCTGGCAGTACATCCAGTCCGACGCGGATATGGGCGCGGTGGTGCGAGGCGAGGACCTCCGCGAGAAGCTGCAGGCGACCCGGAACCGTCTCTTCGACGGCAACCCGGCGGTCAACGCCGCGAACATCCTCTACAGCGAATTCCTCCAGCCCGCGGGCGACGACGGCGCGGCCCGATCGGTCGACTGGATCGAACGCTGGCTCGCCGGTCGAACCGACGAGCGGCCGTTTTTCCTGTTCTGTAATTTCATCGAACCACACGTGAAGTACGATCCGCCCCGAGCGTACGCCGAGCAGTTCCTTCCAGAGGGAACGAGCTACGAGGAGGCGACCGCGATTCGACAGGACCCTCGCGCCTTCGACTGCGAGGACTACGATATCAGCGATCGGGAGTTCGCCATGCTCCGGGGACTCTACCGGGCCGAACTCGCCTACGTCGACGAACAACTCGGACGGCTTCGTCGCGCCCTCGAGGACGCAGGCGAGTGGGACGACACCCTGTTCGTCGTCTGTGGTGATCACGGTGAGCACATCGGGGAGCACGGCTTTTTCGGCCACCAGTACAACCTCTACGACACCCTCATCAACGTCCCGCTGGTGATCCACGGCGGGCCGTTCACCGACGGCGGCCGACGTCAGGACCTCGTGCAACTGCTCGACTTGCCCGCGACGCTACTGGAGACGGTCAGCGTTGACGACCCCGCCCTCCTCGAACAGGGGTCGAGTCGATCGCTACACCCGGATTCTGACGCCGAGTCGCGAGACAAAATCGTCGCCGAGTACGTCGCCCCCCAGCCGTCGATCGAACGCCTCGAAGCCCGCTTTGGCGAGATTCCCGATCGCGTCCGGCGGTTCGATCGACGGCTCCGGGCCGTCCGAACCCACGAGTACAAGTACGTCTGCGGCGACGACGGCTTCGAGCGTCTGCACCACCTGCCGACCGACCCCGCCGAGCGTACGAACATTCTCGACGAGATGCCCGATCGGGCGGCGATGTTCAGGAAGCACCTCGACGCCCGATTCGATCCGCTCGAGGAGTCACAGTCGAGCGGGGCGGTCGAGATGCGCGCCGGAACGAAAGAGCGGTTGGCCGATCTGGGGTATCTGTGAGCGCAGGCGGACAGTTCGGGCCCGGACGAACGGTTCGAGGCCGGAACAGGCGGTTCGAGAGCGAAAAGACAGTTCGAGCGCGAACAGGCGGCCTTACAGCGGGTTCGAGACGTCCAGTCCGATCCCGTCGTCGTCTTCGTCACCGTTCGATCCGTCGTCCGAGTCGTTGCCGCCGTCGTCACCGTCCGCACTGCTATCGTCGCCGCTTCCGTCGTCTCCGCCGTCATCACTGTCGCTGTCGCCCCCGTCTTCGCCACCGGTACTTGCAGACTCGTCGGCTTCTTCGACGATCGCGGCGACGAGGTCCTGGACGTTCGATTCCTCCTGGGACTGGAACTGCTGTGGGTAGACCGCGATCGCGACGAGGAGATCGTTCTCGGTTTCGACGGCTTCCGTCGCGTGCAAGTAAACGTCGACGTCCTGTCCTTCGAACTGGGCGGCCCCGCTGAACCGGGACATCGTCGTCTCCTGCTCGAGGATCGTCGCATCCGTGTCGTCGTCGTGACTGATGTCGTCGATCGCGTCGTAGTTATCGTCGACCAGTTCGACCAGTTCCGTCGTCGACATCTCCTCGACCGGGTTGAACTCCCGCCCGGCGATCGAGATTTGCGGCGTCGTCAGGAGCATGAACACCGCAGCGCGGGACTCGCCCAGCAGCCCCAGATCGACGGCTTTCTCGTGTTCGGTGAGGTAGTTCGTCGCGGTAACCGTCTCCGAGTACGGGCCGAGTTCGAACGATTCCTCGATCTCGATCGGGTCGATCTTGGTCTGTTCGTAGCCGGTTTCGTCGCGGACGGCCGGTTCGACGCCGGCAGGCTTCGATTCGTGGGAATCGAGTCCGGCGAGGCCGAGACAGCCAGCCAGACTTGCGAGTCCGAGACTTCCGGCACCGGCCAGAACGGTTCTGCGGTTCATCTTGCCGGCTCTATTTGTTCAGTGACCATGAGTTTGTTGGGTACGGGACAATCAGGACGGTTCGAAACCGTCACGATGGCTCGGTCGTGGTATGGGACTGTCGGGAATGGTCTCCGATCGAAAGCCGGGCGACCGTCCTCAGCAGTCCATCGGGCTGGTGACGAACTCCCGGAATCCGTCGCCGGCGTACTCGAGGCCGGCGGCGACTTCGACGATGCGATCCCCGGCGGTCGATCCGATGATCTCGGCACCGATCGAGGCGGGTAACTCATCGCCCGCTGGCACGATGAATTGGATATGGCGGCAGCCCAGACGGCCACGGGTGGTTGGAACAGGCCCCGCCAAGGTTTATTGAGGTCAATCTGGTCCGTCACGTGCATGAGCTCTTCACCGCGATCGAACGCGCTTCGCGAGACGCTCGCAACCGACGAGGTCGCTCTCGGCGTCCTCGACGGGACGTACAGCCCGACGCTCGTCGAGTTCTACGGCGAACTCGGCCTCGACTTCGTCTGGATCGACCTCGAGCACGCCGGTCCGAGTCCGTTCGACGGCGATCGGATGAACGACCTGCTGCGGGCCGCGGACGTCTCGGGGACGGAACTGCTCGTTCGGATTCCCGAACCCGATCCGGGAATGGTCCGGAAGGCGCTCGACGCCGGCGCTCGGAACCTTTTCGTCTCGCGGGTCGAGACCGCGGCGGACGCTCGTCGAGTCGTCGAAGCCTCCCGATTCCGGTACGACGGCGAGCCCGGCAAACGCGGCTTCGCGAATCCGCGCGCGAGCCGATGGGGGATGGCGGACAACTACGTCGACACCGAGGACGAGGAGATCGTCGTCGGCGTCACGATCGAGAACCCGACGGCGATCGACAACATCGACGAAATTCTCTCCGTGCCAGAACTGGGGTTCGTCTTCGCCGGCCCGCTCGATCTGGCCGTCTCGCTCGGCCACCCCGGCGAGCCGACCCACGAGGAGGTGCAAGCGGCCGTCGAGGAGATTCGAGCGGCCGCGATCGACGCGGACGTTCCGCTGGGCGGGCTCGGCTTCGGAATGGACGACGTCAACGCGAAGGCCGACGCGGGATACCAGATTCTGAATCTTGGCAGTACGACCGGCGCGTTGCAAGGGGTGGTTCGATCGTGGCTCGACGAATACGAAGGGTAAGTCGAGGCCGCCTCTGGGGACACCTGTCCCACGACCTGTCGCGACTCACACGACCTGTCGCGACTCACACGACCTGTCGCGACTCACTCCTCTTCCCGTGACGTGCGTCGCGCCGGTGGCGTCTTCGAAAGAACGCTGCCGAAGAGATCACGGTTGTCCGCGATCAGCCTGTAGGCCTTCTCACGGAAGCGTTCGTAATCCTCGAAGTTATGCAGAAAGCCGACGATCTCGATGGCGGGGATCGCGAGGTCTGCCCGTCTCGCGGCCTCCTCGATCGACGCCCCACAGGAGTACACCCGCTCTTCCGTCACGAAGTGCGAACACTCCTCGTAGTTTGCCGGCAGTCGGTCGCGAAGCTCCGGGGTGAGGTCGCTGTAGCCGACGACGCGGACGGCCGATCGATCGTCGAAGTAGTCGGCCCACCACGTACAGAAGCCACAGTCGTCGTCGAAAACGAGCGTCGGGTCGGGCATACCGCCACCAACGCGGCCGAGCCACTACCGTCTGGCCCCGATCGTCGATCACAGCAAAACCGTCGCCGCCGCGGAGAGCCCTTCCGCTCCCGAATCGTCAGAACATTATTAGGGGTCCTGACCAATCGAAGCCCATGAGCGCTGGGGTTCGATCGCTGTCGGAACCGTACGTGCTGGCCCACACGAAGCAGGTGCTCTTTCCCGACAAGAGCGAC
The DNA here is from genome assembly GCF_059736405.1 of Halosolutus sp. DAT137. NCBI lineage: Archaea > Methanobacteriati > Methanobacteriota > Halobacteria > Halobacteriales > Natrialbaceae > Halosolutus > Halosolutus sp. DAT137. The sequence goes on from NZ_JCAQID010000007.1 coordinate 294,095, forward strand.
TCCGAGTCGTACGTCGTGGCTGACACCCAGTTTTCGCAGGCGGAGTGGATCCCCGGACGCCCCGTCGATCCCGACGTGCGGGATCGGCTGGCTCCGTTCAACCACGTCCGAATCGGGAGCGGCTACCCCGATCTCGTGGGCGTACGAACCCTCGAATCGGAACTCCTCGCAGTCGATCGCGTCGGCGACGAGCCGCCGTTGATCGCGGTCGAGGCGAAAGGTGAGACCAGCACCGGAGTCGATACGCGCCGCGGGATCGTCCAGGCGTACGACCGACTCCACGAGGCCAACGCGGCCTACCTCGCCGCGCCGGTCGATGCGATCGTACAGACCGATCGAACCCTCGCCCGAGAACTGAACGTCGGCGTTCTGGGCGTCGATCGGAGCGGAGCGGTAGACGTTCTCGAGGTTCCTCGAGTCGTCGGCAGTCGGACGACGACCGAGGCGAGCGCGATCCGGTTTCAGGCCGGTGCCCAGGGCGTCGCCGACAACTCCTTCGGACTGAACCATCCGAAAAACTACCTCGGCTACCCGCTCGCTCACTACGCCGACGGCGACACCGCGACGCTGCTGTCCGAGTACAAGGTCGTCAGTGCAGTCGACAGCGCCAGGCAGGGGGCCGCATTTCTCGGCCTGATCGAGGACGGGACTCGCGTCGAACTCACGCCGCTCGGGCGAGAAGTCGTGCGATTCGCGCTGGCACGCTATGGCACCGTCGAAGCGGCGCTCGCGGCGTTCGTGGACTGGTACCGATCGTCGAAGCGCTTCATCGACATCGCACCCGCGTGGGGACGGCTCGCTCGCCAGGTCGTCTTCGAGTATCCGGCGACGGAGTTACTCGTCACGGAACTCCAGACGATGCACGACGACTGGCAGCCCGAACCGACGCTCGTCGAGCTGGTCGAGCACATGCACGAACTGCATCCGTCGTTCGCCGTGGAACTGTTCGTCCGCGGCGACGACGACGTGCGAAGCCGGGTGCTGACCGAAGACGGCGACCTACGGACGGTCCCACTCGAGGACGGCAGCGTCTATCACTCGCCGACGGTCTTCCAGCTCAAGGCGATGCTGTACCACACCGGGATTCTGACCGATCGAGGGACTGAACCCAGCCGGCTCGAGCCGACCGAAGACGTCTGGGCGCTTCGCAATCCAGTCTGATATCGCGACGAACTCGTTTCAAGTCGATCGTCGCGAGAACGGCACTCGTCGACAGTTCGTCTCCAACACATCAAAAGAAACGGTATAAAAGTTTATTATAGAGTTCCAGAGGGAAGCTCGAACGATTTCCACATAGTACTTTTCAATGGTAGTTTATTTTGATTGATGCGTTCGCACTCGCTCGAGAGTCGGGACACGGACAGGGTCGGAGCCGATCGCAGGTGCGCGAGTTCGTCGGTAACGAGTCGTCGCTCGATGACAGCATAACTCGGCATATATCTTCCGTAAATAGGACAAAGTGCTACTATCGCTATATTTCATCAGTTAAATCACAATAGTAGTGATTTTGAGGTAGAATTGAAAAATCGTGCAATCGCAGACCACGGCCAAAATCAGGTGCGCGTTCGCCGCGTAGCAACGTGCTCTCGGAAAGAAATTTACTCGCGAGTGGCAACTGATATACTCACAAATCGAACAGGTAATTGATACGGTAACTGGTGGGTAAGAACACGCTGAATGATCGCGGCTTTCACCCCGTAAATGAAAACTCTGTAAATGTTTATTATCCGTGGGTTGGCAGGTTGCAGACTCGTCTCGGAACAGTCGTTTCGGATCATACATTCGCCGTCGGCAACATGGCCGAGTTACGCCATCGAGACCGCACCCGCAGGGGCCGATCGTTACCCGTCGAGACGATCGCGCCGCCAGGACTCGGTTGGGGCCGTCCGGTTGAACGTGTAGAAGCGGGCCCTACCCAGATTGTATCGCTGGTCGTCGTGGTACGGCGCGATCGTGGCGACCATGTCGTCCGGCATGTATCGCCCGCCCGATTCGAAGAACGTCCGGACGAATCCGAAGACCCCCATCGTCTTGCTAATGAATCGGAGTGGCTCGGTAAAGCCCCACTCCCTGCAGAGTTTCAGCAGTTTCAGATAGTGTATCACGCCCGGAATGCCAACCTCGACCGGAAGGTCAACTCCACGGTCACGTACCGTGACGATCCACTCGAGGATCGCCGTCGATTCGAGGGTCAACTGCGTGGTGATGTACGTCGCATACGTCGCTTTTTGTGCCATGGCCTCGGCGAGTACCCCGTCGTCGATCGTCTCATGTCCGGTCGGATAGCCGGCGATGCCGACCTCCTCGAAGGAGTGTCCCATCTCTTCGAGGGCAACGAGCATCTCGTACGCCGACGAGAACTCACCGACTGGTTCGTCACGGTCGCCACCCGGAACGAAGACGTTCGTTACGCCGGCGTTCTGTAATCGCGTCACGACCGCGTCGAGTTCAGCCCGGTCCGCGATGAATCGCGGTGCGACGTGCGGAACGACCTCGTACCCCTGGGCGGCAGCCTGTTCGGCGCATTCGATCGTCGGTTCGACACCGAGATCCGGAAGCAGAGCGACCGCGATCGTCGCCCCGTCCGGCAAATGCACGAGCGCGTCCTCGAATCCGGTGGCGGGCATCAAATCGTAGACGGCGTCCTCGAGGAACGCTTCCTCGACGTCGCTGTCTGTGTCCGTTGGTCTCCCCATCTGTGACACAGGTTCACATGTCGAAGTGATAAATCCACCGAGCCAATCCGGTCGACTGTCGGGCTGACGCCCGCACAGATTCGACCCCGGCGATCAGGTCGTATGAATCGCGTCGCCGCAGATGTCGAGTGCCGCCTCCTCCAGTCCTTCGGCCAGCGTCGGATGGGCGTGAACCGTGCTGGTGAGATCGGAGACGGAGAGATCGTTCGACACGGCGAGGCTGATCTCCGCGAGTAGTTCGGAGGCTTCGTGGCCGACGATCTGTCCACCGAGGACGCGATCGGACGTATCGTCGGCGACGATTCGTACGAAGCCCTCGCGGGCGTTCGCCGTCAGCGCCCGCCCGTTGGCCCGAAACGGAAACGTGCCCACGACGGGATCGTACCCCTGTTCGGCGGCAGTCGCCGGGGTGTGCCCGACCGTCGCGATTTCGGGGTCGGTGAACACGACCGCTGGAATCGTCGTCGCCGGACGGGACGACTCCCCGGTCGCGATCGCGTCTGCGACGTGTTTGCCTTCCTCGCTGGCCGCGTGGGCGAGCAACGGCTCACCGGCAACGTCGCCGACCGCGAACACACGATCGTTCGACGTCCTGAACCGATCGGTCGTTCGGATATAGCCCGTCGAGTCGACGGCGATATCCGCACGCTCGAGTCGAAGCGAGTCGGTCGCGGGCGTTCGGCCGACGGCGACCAGCACCGCGTCTCCGATCAGGGATTCGGCTCCCTCGCCGTCGTCCGCGCTGTCGGCTGATTCGAGTTCGACCCGGACGGAACCGTCGTCGGTTTCGGTCCAGTCCGTCGCCATCCGGCCGAACTCGAACTCGATGCCGAGGCCCGCCGCGTTTCGCTCGACCGGGGCAGTCAACTCGTCGTCGTATCCCGGCAACACGCCGTCCAGCGCCTCGACAACAGATACCTCGGCACCCAGTTTCGCAAACGCGGTCGACAGTTCCATGCCGATGTATCCGGCCCCGACCACGACGAGACTATCGGGGATTGCGTCCAGGTCGAGCACCTGTTTCGCGTCCAGTATCGGATCGTCGGCAAACGAAAATCCCGGGAGTTCGATCGGTTTGCTTCCCGTCGCGACGATCGCACGGTCGAACCGTATCCGCTCGCGCGTGCCGTCGGCCGCGGTGACGATGACCGACTCCTCGTCAGCGAACGCCGCCTCCCCTTCGACGAGCGAGACGCCGGCTCCGTCACAGAGCATCTCGACGCCTTTCGTGAGCCGGCGGACGATTCCATCGTTCCACCGACGGAGCTCCTCGAAATCGACGGTGACGTCCGTGTGAACCCCGATTCGATCGGCGCTCCTGGCGGTCTCCGCGACCGTCGCCGCGTGAATAATGGCTTTCGAGGGGATGCAACCGTGATTCAAACAGGTGCCGCCGAACGCGTCTCGTTCGATGAGTGTCACGTCGAGGCCCAGTTGGCCCGCCCGGATCGCGGCGACGTAGCCGGCCGGTCCGGCTCCGATGATGAGTAGTTCCGTTGCTGTCGTCGTGGGTGCGGCGTCGCGAGTCATACTGTGTACGTGGAGATCGAAATCGTCGTTGGTGGTTCCGTAGCAGCGGGTCAATTCCGGGACGCGATCGAACGGCGGTCAGTCGTCCAGTTGGTGCCATGAGAGTCGCGGGTTCCTGGCCGCCGACGTCTGGTCGATCCGTCCGGCAGCCGTCGTCTGCGGGGCGTCCTCGAGTTCGGCCACGTCGTCGTTGCTCGCCGCCGCGAACGCGTCGGCCAGCTGGTCGAGTGAACTCTTGCTCTCCGCTTCCGTCGGTTCGGTCATCAGCGCCTCGGTGACGTTCTCCGGCCACTTCGTCGTCGGCGGGTGAACGCCGTAATCGAGCATCCGCTTGGCGAAATCGGCGGCGTCGCGATCGCCCGCGCTGGCGACGAACTCGTGGTGGAACGGCTCGAAGGGGATTTCGAGATCGATCTGGGAGGCCAGGTAGTTCGCGTTGAGCACGGCTTTCGCACTCGCGTCTCGGAGGCCGGCGTCCCCGAGTCTGGTGATGTAGGCGTGCGTTTTGAGCAGTACCAGCCAGTTCCCCATCGCGCCGTGGACCTTGCCGATCGATCGCTCCGGGTCGATCAGTTCGTACTCGTCGCCGTCGCGTCGAACCTGCGGACTCGGCAGGAACGGGGCGAGTTCGTCGATCACGCCGATCGGTCCCGCGCCGGGACCGCCACCGCCGTGTGGCGTGGCGAACGTTTTGTGGACGTTGTAGTGCATGATGTCGAACCCCATATCGCCCGGGCGAGCGCGACCGAGCAGGGCGTTCAGATTCGCCCCGTCGTAGTACAGCAACCCGCCCGCGTCGTGAACCATATCCGCAATCCGCTCGATATCGCGCTCGAACAGGCCGAGCGTGTTCGGATTTGTGAGCATGAGCGCGGCGGTCGACTCGCCGACGGCGGCCGACAGCGCGTCGAGGTCGACCCGACCGTCGTCGCCGGCGGGGAGTTCGACGACGTCGTAGCCGGCCAGCGCAGCCGTCGCGAAGTTCGTCCCATGGGCGCTCGAGGGAACGATGACGTCCGTTCGCTGGTCGCTCTCGTCGTTGTGTTCGTGGTAGGCTCTCGCGACGAGAATGCCCGTAAACTCGCCGGCAGCCCCGGCGGGCGGCTGCACGGTTACCGCGTCCATCCCGCCGATCCGCGCCAGGTACTCCTGAAGTTCGGCGTACACCTGCAACGTCCCCTGAACGCTGTCGCCGTCCCGATCCGGGTGGACCGACGCGGCCGGGAGGGCGGCGATGTCTTCGGTGAACTTCGGGTTGTACTTCATCGTACACGACCCCAGCGGGTAGGGACCGCTGTCGATCCCGTAGTTCATCTGGGAGAGTCGGGTGTAGTGGCGGGCGAGTTCCGGTTCGGAGAGTTCCGGGAGCGTCAGGCTGTCTCGGGTCAGGTCGTCCGGGAGGTCCGTCTCACCGATCGATCGTTCCTCTAGCCCCTTTTCGGCCAAGAGGGGTTCGTAGCCGTCCGATTCGGTGTCGTTCCAGACTGCCTGATCGTGATGTTGCATTATGCGAGCACCTCCGAAAGCGTTCGGACGAAGTCGTCGATATGAGTCTCGGTGAGTTCGGTCACGCACAACTGGAGTTCGTCGTCGCTGCAGGCGTGTACCGAATAGCCGTTCGATCGCAGGTCGTCCGCAACGGCGTGTGCGTCGGCGTCGAGGCGCGCCCGGAACTCCCGGAAGTGATAACAGTCTCGAACGGGCGCGGTGACGCCCTCGAGTTCGTCGAGTTCCGCGGCGAACTCGGTCGGGAGCCGGTGAGACCGTTTCGCGAGCGAGATGAGCCCCGACGGACCGAGCGACGTGGCGTGAATCGCCGCCCTGAGCGCGACCCACGCCTGATTCGTACAGATGTTGCTCGTCGCCCGCTCCCGGCGAATGTGCTGCTCGCGGGTCTGGAGCGTGAGCGTAAACGCACGCGACCCCCGATCGTCTTCCGAGACGCCGACGAGTCGGCCAGGGACCTGACGCAGGAACTCCTCGCGACAGGCGAAGATGCCGAGGCCCATGCCGTAGGCGGCGGACAGGCCGAGCACGCTCGCGTCGCCGACGACGATGTCCGCGCCGACCGATGCGGGCGTCTGAAGCAGCGACAGTGCGACGAGATCCGAGCCGAGACAGAACAGGGCGTCGTGGTCGTCGACGATCGCGCCGATCTCAGTCAACCGTTCCTCGATGACACCCTCGTTCGTCGGATTCTCGACGTACGCCAGGACGACATCGTCGTCGATGGCCCGATCGAACGCATCCAGATCGACCTGCCCGTCAGCGGTCGCAAACGTCTCGACGACGAGGTCCGTCCCGGACACGTAGTTTTCGAGCACGTCCCGGCGTTCGTCGCGGATGTACTCGGGAACGAGCACGCGGGAGCCGTCGACCTGTCGGGTGCGATCGGCGAGCGTCGCCGCTTCGCCGAGCGCCGTCGCGGCGTCGTACATCGAACAGTTCGCGATTCCGAGTCCCGTGAGTTCGACCAGCAGGGACTGATACTCGAACAGGACCTGCAGGAATCCCTGAGTGATCTCCGGCTGGTACTGCGTGTAGGAGGTGATGAACTCCGAGCGTTGGGAGAGGTGATCGACGATCGACGGGACATAGTGGGAGTAGTGACCGCGTCCGAGGAACTCTACCGTCTCCTCGTTGTGCCCGAGAGTCCGTGCAACCTGCTGTCTGACCTCCTGTTCAGACGCGCCCTCGATACCGAGCTGGTCGTCGAAGCGGACGCCGTCGGGAATGTCGAACAGCGACTCGACGCTCTCGGCACCGATCGCCTCGAGCATCGCGTCGACGTCGGCGGCCGTCAGCGACGTAAACGGGCTGCCCTCGGCCGGGTCGTCCTGGCGCGAATCGCGTGTCTCGCGGTGCCGTGACGTGCGACGTTGTGGGCCCTGATTACTCATCGTGCATCAAATTTGCTCGCGATACGCCGCGGCGCTGAGCAACTCATCGAGCGCCTCGTCGGTTCGAATCTCGATCATCCAGCCGCCCTCGTAGGGTTCAGTGTTGACGAGTTCCGGGCGATCGACCAGTTCGTCGTTGACCGCGACGACCTCGCCTGCGATCGGTGCGTACATATCCGAAACGGCCTTGATACTCTCGACGATGCCGAAATCCTCGCCCTCGCCGAGCGTCGTTCCGAGCGGCGGGAGTTCGACGAAGACGATGTCACCGAGTTCGTCCTGAGCGAAGTCCGTGATACCGACGCGGACGACGTCGTCGTCTCGTCGCGCCCATTCGTGCGATTCAGCGTAGCGTCGGTCCTCCGGGACTGCAAATTCCGTCGTCATCGTGTTCTCATTGCTTCTGGTGAATTCGTGTGTCTCATTGGTCTGTTCACGTTTTGTTTCGGTTTCCGCATTGGCATCGCATCTCTCGTGGTCGATTCGAGGCGTTCATTGGTCTTCCGTTGCGGACTCGAGTGCGTTCAAGAACCGCTGATCGACGATCGTCGCGTCGACCAGTCGATCGCGGATTTCGATCGAGACGCTCGTTCCGGGGTCGGCGACGGTCGCGTCGACGTAGCCGAGTGCAAGCGGGATCTCGAACGTCGGGCTGAGCGTCCCGCTGGTCACGTGGCCGACCGCCTCCCCGTCGGCGTGGATCGAGTAGCTCTGGCGGGCGATCCCGCGTCCCTCGACCCTGATGCCGACCATTCGTTCGGAGACGCCCGTCGCGTCGAGTTCGCGAAGCGCCTCCTGACCGACGAAATTCGGCTTCGAGAGGTCGACGACGAACCCGAGGCCCGCCTCCAGGGGCGTTCGCGGCTCCGTCTCCGGGTCGAAATCCTGTCCCGACAGCAGGAGTCCCGCCTCGAGACGAAGGGTATCCCGAGCGCCGAGACCGCAGGGCTGGACGCCGTCGAAGGCGGCCCAGACGGTCTCGGAGTCGGCGGCGGGGTGAAAAATCTCGAACCCGTCCTCACCCGTATAGCCCGTTCTCGCGACCAGACACGAAACGCCGTCGATCGTCGTCCGGGTCGTCGAAAACCGGGAAACGTCGGTAACCGAATCCGCAGTCACCGAGTCGACCGTTGCGACGGCATCGGGACCCTGAACCGCGACGAGCCCGGTGTCGTCCGTCTGGTCGTCGATGCTGACGGAGAGTCCGTGCTCGCGTGCAAACGCCGACCAGCGATCGGTCATCTGCGTTCCGTGACCCGCGTTGGGCACGAACAGATAGCCGTCTCGGTCGGGATATCGGTAGACGACGGTATCGTCCAGAATAATCCCGTCCTCGTCGAGGATACACGCGTACTGTGCACCACCAGGGTCCAGTTCGGTGACGTCGTTCGTCGTGAGTCGGTCCATGAGTTCGGTCGCGTCCGGCCCCCAGACCGACACTTCGCTCATGTGACCGACGTCGAATATCCCGACCGAGTTCCGCACTGCAGCGTGTTCGGTACGGATGCCCGCGAACGCTACGGGCATTTCCCAGCCGCCAAAGTCCGTGAAATCGGCTCCAGCCTCCCGGTGTAATCGAGCAAGTGGTGGTTTACACAGTGACACGCTCGATACATCCCAGTAAGATACTAAATATGTTTCGTTGGATGTGGTTCGACATTCGACAACCGGCGAGACAATACGACGCCATATCTCGCAGATTCCCACACCGGCCCGAAACGGATCGCTCCACATCGCGCGAATTCCACAGCGGTTCTGACCGTCGCTTCGAGGCGGGGTCCCGCGGTTAACTGACTCGCGTGACCTGATACGAGTCCTCGCGAATCGACTCGATGATCCGATCGGTCTGTTGGGTCCCGCTCGTTTCGATCCGAAACTGAAGGTACGCTTCGCCGACGTCGAGTTCGCTGACCGATCGCTCGTGGCGCACGTCTCGGATGTTCGCCCCGTGAGCACCGATCAGGTCGGCAAGGTGGCTCAACTGTCCCGGAACGTCCCTGATGCGAACCCTGAGACGGATGAGTTGTTTCCGGTAGGTAAGCCCGTGGGTGAGGACCGTCTGCAGATCGTTCATACTCAGGTTTCCGCCCGAGAGAACCGCGACAACCGTCTCGTCGTGGACGTCGAGTCGATCGCTGCGAAGGGCCGCGATCGTGGTCGCACCGGCCCCTTCGATCATCTGCTTGGTTCGTTCGAGCATGAACAGGACGCTTTCAGCGATCTCCGTATCCGTCACCGTCACGACGTCGTCGACGTACCGATCGACGAGGTCGTAGGTCAGATCAGCGATGCCGCCGGTCGCGATCCCGTCGGCGATCGTCTGGACCTCGTCGATCGCAACGGGTTCGCCCTTCTGTAAACTCCGGTGAACCGTCGAGGCACCCTCCGCCTGGACGCCGACGATGCGCGTTTCTGGCGCGAGTTTGCCGATCGCGGCCGCAACGCCGCCGATCAACCCGCCGCCACCGATCGGGACGACGACGGTGTCCGCGTCGGGAACCTGTTCGAGCAGTTCGATTCCGAGCGTTCCCTGCCCGGCGACGATGTCGGGGTCGTCGTACGCGTGTACGAAAATGGTCTCTTCGGAGGACGTCCGCTCCGCGGCGAGCGATTGCGCGTGAGTCATCGCCTCCCGGAAGTCGTGTCCGTGTAACGTGACGTCCGCGCCGTAGCCAGCGGTGGCGTCGATCTTCGCCTGGGGGGCGTTTTCCGGCATCACGATCGTCGAGTCCAGTCCCGTCTTCGTGGCGGCGAGTGCGACACCCTGTGCGTGGTTGCCGGCGCTGGCCGCCACCGCTCTCGTCGCCTCACAGTCGGAGTCGACGGCTCGCTTGAGTTTGTTGTACGCCCCGCGCGTTTTGAACGACCCGGTCCGCTGGAGATGCTCCATCTTTAGATGGATCCCGCCGCCGGTCACCGCTCGAAGCGATCGACTCGTCTCGATGGGCGTTCGACGAACGACGGACTCGTCGTCGATCCGTTCGTGAGCTTCCCGTATGTCCGCTACTGATACACTCATGCGTGTAATCTCGTGTCGATGACGGACGCCTCGACGGCGCCTCGCGTTAGTAGTACACGCAGAGGGGGTCATCTTATACTTGCTGGTCGTTCACGTGGGCCACGAACCACGACTCGCGCTGGACCGTCAGGCCGAACCGTACCGATGTGCGGTCGACTCCGACGGTGGCCCGCCCACTCCGACGGTGGCCCGCCACAATCGCCCTCGCGATGGGGTGAGTGGCCCGTATGATAAAATTCGAAATAGCCGAACCGTCGAATGCAGTTCGTGAACGGCTCTCAGCGAGCAGGTTGGACGAATCTCTCAAGATGCGGCGTACGTTGCTGGTTCCGAGGAATTCTCGAATGAGTGCCATCATTCGCTATGTTCGAATTTGTTCCTGGCAGGCGATGGACCGATGTCAGCTCGGCAACAACCAGTCCAGAACAGCAGAACGCGTTGCTGATTCGATGCGAAACGAGTGATCGAACCGCGTTTGCCTCCTGAATGCGAACGATTTCTTACAGAGGTACCATTGTAATCGCAGACGAACCGATCGCCGTAGCGGTTCGGGATCGGCGAGAAACCCACTCGCGACTCGCGTCACGTCTGTTGCTTAGACGGTATGGAACAACGCGTTGTATGAGACAACCCCCAGGAATTTACAACCATACAGTAGTAATACCACCCACGTGTCCTCCCAACCGATCGTGGAAAATGATCCCGTGGGATTCGACGTTCGATCGAAACGATCCACGAACGGCCGTCGTCGATGGCGGACCGTCCAAAAATACCGCCTGCGAGACGGATGATTCGATATATTCGAATTGTTGGCGTATAATACGGGTGAAATAGCCGACATACAATGGATGATTTTATAGGGATATGGGGGCAAGCCGTACTATGACAGGGAATGACGGGCCAAAACGTCGGGTCAAAACCGCCGACACGGTCGTCGATATACTCGAATCGCTCCGCGAACTGAACGGAGCGACGACGGCCGAACTCGCATCGGAACTCGGACTGGCAACGAGTACGACTCACGGATACCTCTCGACGCTCGAAGACCGGGAAATGCTCGTCAACCGAGACGGAACGTACTACATCGGTCTCCGAAGTCTGGATTTCGGAATGTACGCGAAAAACCGGATTCCAGCGACACGAGTCATCACCCCCGTGCTCGAACAACTGGCAGACGAAACCGGCGAACTCACCTGGTACACGGTAGAAGAGCACGGGCGGGCAGTCGACCTCGATCGAGCCGTCGGGGAAAACGCCGTGACTGTGGGTACTTGGATCGGCAAACGAAAACAGATGCACCATCTCGCCGCCGGGAAGGCGATTCTCGCATATCTGCCCGAGAAGCGAGTACGGGAAATCGTCGACCAGCACGGCCTGGAGAAACTGACGGAATACACGATTACCGACGTCGACGACCTGTTCGACGAACTCGCCCAGATTCGCGAGAACGGAGTCGCGTACAACGAGGAAGAAACCACGCTAGGAGTGCGGGCGGTCGGTGCCCCGATTCTCGTCGACGACGAACCGGTCGGCAGTATCAGCATCTCGGGGCCGGCGCGGCGGATGGTCGGCGAGCGCTACCGGGAAATTCAACCGAACCTGCTACTCGCCGCCACGAACGAGATCGAACTCAAAATACGGTCACAGCAGCCCTGAGAGTGATCGCTGGTCGTCCTCCATCCCCGTCAGCCGATCGGAGAACCCCCCTTTCTCGACGGTTTGCTGGCCACCCAGAAAATCTGCGCTGACTTACAGGTAGCAAAACATCTATTACGCGGCGTAACGGATATTGGATACATTCCACGTGTGAGCGCACAGCGCCCGATACCGCTATCGGTGCAGTAGCCCCCAGCAGCAGCCACCCGACTCCCATGATGACTGACACACCAGACCTGATCGATCACAGCGACCTCGCGACACTGAAAGCACTCGCCCTCGAAGGCGGGTTGCGACACGACATCAAAATAACCGGCGCTGAACTTGCCACCGACCTCGGAGTCTCGACTCAGACCGTCTCACGCCGACTCCAGCGCCTCGACGAAACGGGATACATTATGCGACAGGTCGACAACGACGGGCAGTGCGTCACCCTCACTCAACGCGGAACGAGGGCGCTGTCGGCTACCTATCAGACCTACCGGCAGATATTCGAAGACGACGCGGCGATCGAACTCGCGGGTTCTGTCACGGACGGGATGGGGGAAGGAAGCGAGTATATTTCCCTTTCGGGGTACATGACCCAGTTCGAGTCGAAACTCGGCTACCGGCCCTATCCCGGTACGCTGAACGTTCACCTCGACCACCGGAGTCGGTACCTTCGCGATCAGCTCCAGACGGCGGTCTCGACGACGATCGATTCGTGGTCCAGCGACGGCCGAACGTACGGGGCGGCGACGTGTTACGCTATTCGAGTCGAGAACAGCGACGGAACGACATACGAGTGCGCACACGCGCTCGTTCCCGACCGAACCCACCACGACGAGGCGATTCTCGAGATCATCGCGCCCGATCGATTGCGCGACGCACTCGATCTCGAGACGAACGCGGAGGTGACGATCGATGTCAGATAGCGGCCTGGTGCCCCACGGACCCGGCGCGGTCGAACGGGCGATTCGGGCGCTCTCGCGGGGGGAGCCGGTGTTGGTTCACGACTTTTCGGACCGTGAGGGTGAAACTGACCTGGTGTACCCGGCGGCGGCGGTCACGCCGAACGATGTCGCTCGGCTTCGAAACGACGGTGGCGGACTCATTTGCGTCGCGCTCGCAGCCGAGGTCGCCGACGCGTTCGACCTGCCGTTTCTCGCCGACGAACTCGACCATCCCTCGAGCGAGACGGGCCACTTAGCCTACGACGAGCGATCGTCGTTCTCGCTTCCGGTAAACCACCGGGAGACGAGAACGGGCATCCCCGACGAAGACCGCGCGCTAACCATCTCCGCGCTCGGGCGGGCGGCGGAACGTCCCGACGCGATCGATTTCGCGGAGACGTTTCGATCGCCGGGGCACGTGAACGTGTTGCGGGCTGCTGACGGACTACTCGCGGAACGGCGAGGGCACACCGAACTCGGAATCGCACTCGCCCGCGCTGCGGGCCGGGAATCGGCCGTCGTCGTCTGTGAGATGCTCGACGACGAAACTGGACAGGCGCTCGGAACGGAAGCAGCGGCACAGTACGCGAACGAAAACGGGCTGGCCTTCGTCGACGGAATGGACGTCGTGAGCGAACTGGCGTGAGACGACGCGTCGACGTGCGGTCTCGGCGGCTGACCGGTGTGTCGATGCGATCGCTATCCGGGAACGTCAGGCGATCGCAGCAACACTTTTGACGGCCGCCTGTGTGTGCAGACGTATATGGTAGATAGTACCAGACTGCGGAATACGCTCGGGCAGTTCGCAACGGGAGTGACGGTCGTGACGTTTACCACCCCTGAAGGGGATCACGGCCTCACCGTCAATTCGTTCGCGTCGGTTTCGCTCGACCCGCCGCTGGTCCTCTGGAGTGCGGACAAGGGGACGAACTCCCACGACCTGATCCCGGAGGCCGGCCACTACGTCGTCAACGTGTTGACGGCCGACCAGGAGTGGCTCTCGAACCGGTTTGCGGGCGCACACCACGAGCTGGACGATCCGTTCGAGGACGTTCCGTTCACCCGCGGCGAGACCGGCGGGCCGATTCTCGAGGACACCCTCGCGTACTTCGATTGTACCCTCGAAGCAAGCTATGACGGCGGCGATCACACCATCTTGGTCGGGCGCGTCGAGGCATTCGACGCGCAGGAAGCCGACGCCGACCCGCTGACGTTCCATAGAGGGGAGTATGGGACGATCGAGTGACGCCAGCGGAGACGCCGAGTACACGCTCCTGCCAGCCGACGAAACGGATCCCTCGCCGTCGTCGTTCAACGGCTTGCTCGAACTGGACCTCGTCACGGAACTCGAGACTACGAAGATGCGGCCCAGAGTGTGGCACCTCGAACCCGGCGACGAGATGGTGTTCCACCGACAGGACGAACAGGAGGAGTTCTACTACATGATCGCGGGCGACGGCCGAATCAGGATCGACGACGAGGTTCTCGATGTTCCAGAGGGATCGTTCATGCGAATCGGGACGGACGTCGCTCGACAGATCGTGAACGACACGGACGAGGGCGTTCACGTCTGGCTCACCGTCGGTGCACCAGCCGTCGAAAACGACGGCATCTACGTCGAAGAGTAAGCGGGAGTGCGGGCACGGCCGGAGAGAGTGCAGGCACGGCGAGAGTGAGTGAAAACACGGCCAACTCGACGCAGGCCTGGAAAATAGGCCGCTTACTCGATGACAACCGCCTGGGTCGCGTGCTCCCGACAGGCGTCCTCGGATCGCTTCGATCGATCGTCGGCAGCAAACGCCCCATGCAGACGCTCGTAGGTCTCGTCCAGCGCTTCGACGACGACCTGCGTGTCGCCGATGACGGGCATGAACGTCGAATCGCCCTCCCAGCGCGGGACGACGTGGACGTGGAGGTGATCCTCGATCGACGCGCCGCCTGCGGAGCCGAGGTTCATGCCGACGTTGAACCCGTCGGGAGCCATCGTCTCTTCGAGGGCGCGAATCGCGGCCTGTTGCAGTCGGGCGACGGCGAGAACCGACTCCTCGCTGAGACGATCGTACCGATCGGCGTGCTCGAAGGGGATGACCATCACGTGACCGGGGACGTACGGCGATCGGTTCAACAGGACGAACGCGTGGTCGTTCCGGGCGAGGATTCGGTTCTCGCGATCGGCGTCCTGGTCGGGGAGGGCACAGAAGACGCAGCCGTCGATCTCTGCGTTCGGGTCGTCGCGCGTAACCCACTCCATTCTCCACGGCGCGAACAGGTGGTCCATACCGGAGCATATACGTGAATCGCAATAACTGTGTGGGAGAGTGCCATGCCCCGGCGGCCGGTTTCCGTGGCGGAGACGCTGAGTACCGATTCCCGTGTAGCGAATCCCGGGCGACCAGCGATCGATGCAGTTACTCGCCTCGGGCTTGCTCGAGTGCGTAGCCGGCGTTCAACACCACGTCGTCGGCGAAGTGTGCGCCGACGAGCATGAGTCCGACCGGCAGCCCCTCGACCGGATCGGTCGGCACGCTGAGTGCGGGATGGCCGGAGGCGTTGAACTGGCAGGTGTTCGCGAGGCTCCCCCAGGCGTCGTCGATGAACGCGAATCGATCCTGGTCCGAAACCCACTTGTGGGGGAGTTGCGGAGCGGTCGGCATCGCGAGCAGGTCGTACTCCGCGAGCAGGTCGTCGTAGGCCGCGGTCGCTTCCTCGCGAAGGTTCATCGCCTCGGCGTAGTACTTCGAGTGGTACTGCTGGCTGCTGTAGGCACCGAGTAAGAGCGTGTACTTCACGCTCGGCGGGAAATCACCGCCTCTCGATCGACGGAACGCGCCGAAGGCGTCCACCCACGACGTGTTGTACCACCCCTTCCAGTTGTGGCCGACACCTTCGCCCATCATCGCCGCGTAGGTCCCCTCCGCGAGGGCGACGGTGTAACTGTCCCGGGCGTGATCGTGCATCGGGAACGAGACCGTCTCGACCTGCGCCCCGCGCTCGGCTAACAGGTCGAGTCCGGCGCGAACGCTCTCGTTTACGCGATCGTCGGCCTCCGTCTGCTCGAACCCTTCGTCGATCACGGCGATCGAGAGGTCGGAGACGTCGCCGTCGAGCGCTGCCTCGTAGTCCGTGCTCGGAACGGTCGGTGGCTGTCGCGGATCGTCCGGGTCCCGGCCGGCCAGCACCGAAAGCGCCCGCGCGGTCGTCGGCACGTCGCCGGCCAGCGGGCCCACGTGATCGATCGTGTTCTCGATGCCGACGATTCCCGTGTACGGGACCAGCCCGTGGGTCGGTTTGTGGCCGACGATCCCACACCAGGCCGCTGGGACGCGAATGCTGCCGCCCTGATCCGCCCCGATCGCCACGTCGACCTCGTCCGTCGCGACCGCGATCGCGCTGCCGCCGCTCGAACCGCCGGCGAGATAGTCGTCGTCGGCCGGGTTGAGCGTCGGCCCGAACGCACTCGAGTGGCCGTTGCCGGTAAACGCCATGTCGTCCATGTTCGTCTTGCCAACGATGCGCGCGCCGGCATCGAGCAGGCGGGTGACGATCGTCGCGTCGGCGTCGGGGACGTACCCCTCGAGCACCTGCGAGCCGCAAGTCATCTCGACGCCGGCGACGGCGACGTTGTCCTTGATCGCGACGTCCCAGTCTCGAAGGGGGCCGTCCTCGGCGCCTTGAACCTCACACCGGGTGATCCAGGCGTTGTACGGATCGTCGGTTCGCACGCGGTGGCCTGTCGTTCTCGTTCTCGGTTCCTGCTCACGGCTCGGTCGGCCCTGTGCTCGAACGCGCTCGAAGGCGTCGAGTCCGTCGGTGACGAGCGCCCGGTACTCCTCGATCTCCGTCTCGGTGAGATCGAGGTGAAGCTGTGCGCCGAGTTCACGAATGTCCGCTTCGGTCGGCGGTCGGAGTGACATACCCCCCATTTGCGAGACGAGGTAGTCAAATTACTGGTCGTCGCTCTCCTCGGCTGCGACCTGCTCGTCGTACCAGCGTCCCCAGTCCGGGTTCGTCCGCGGCGGGCTGAAGATGTCGATCCCGGTGACGACGGTCTCGCCCCGGTTGACCGCAGCGTGACCCTCGTTGCTCGCGATCGCGTACGAGTCGTCGGTCTCGACGACGACCTCCTCGCCGTCGTCGAGAATGAACGTCAACTCGCCGGTAAACAGGTAGCCGAGCTGTTCGTGCTCGTGGCAGTGGCGAGGAACTGTCACGCCGGGATCGATTCGGAAGTGGAGGATGCTGGTTCGGTCTCCCGCTGCGAGTTCCATCAGGCTAAATCCATCCGCAACCTCGGGTTCAGGGACGTCCTCGTGGCGTACAGTTCGCATACACCCGACAACCCATCGAACGCTCTTAGCGTTTTGGGGACTGTGCTCTCGCGGAACCCGCACCCTGCAGGTGGGGTGCGCTGCCCGATTCGGTGACGAGATGACACGACCTTTATATAACTGTCCGTTTGGCGTATAGAAACTGTTTTGTACGATGCTATAGATCTGCTAACAGATGGCAAGAAACACCGATTCGGAGCCGCCATCGTCGAGGTTCGACGAGCTATCGCTCGTCCGAACGGTTTCGTGGCGGGAATCGCCGTCGGCAACCCCGGCGCTCGCCATCGTCGGCGCGGTCGCCGACGTAGAGTGCTGTGCACCGGAGTCGCTCCCGCCGCTGTACGACCAGATCGATCCGGAGGCGCTGGACCGGCTGTTTTGCGGTCCGGGCGATCGGTCGGCCGATCAGGTCGTCTTCGAGTACCACGGCTACGTCATCACCGTCGACCGGACCACGGTTCGGCTCCGAATCACGATCGAATAGCAGTACTTAAAAAGACGCGTCCGCGACCGCTCTCAGTACGACTGTGACTGCCAGTCGACGGTCGATTCGTAGGCGCTGGCCGCCTGAACGATCGACTCCTCGTCGAAGTGATTGCCGACGAGCATCAGCCCGACCGGCAGCCCGTCGGCGGTGCCACAGGGGACCGAAATCGCCGGGTGGCCGCTCATGTTGAACGGCATCGTGTTCCGGGTTCGGCCCTCTTTCCCCTGGGCGCGGTTGACGATTTCCTGTCGCGTGAGGTCTTGTTCCAGCTCGAACGCGGTCAGCGGCGTCGTCGGCATCGCGAGCAGGTCCACGTCTGCGAGCGCCTCGTCGTAGGCCGCGGTGAGTTCCCGCCGGAGATTCATCGCTTTCGCGTGATACCGTCCGTGGTGGTGTCGCTTCATGTATCCCCCGAGCAGACACAGCAGGACGACCGTCGGTGCGAAATCGCCACCGCGTGCCCGCCGGGCGTTCGCAAACGCCTGGGCAAACTGTGCGTCGTAGGTCCCGCCGGCGAAGTAGCCCGTGTTTTCTGCGTCCCACATCGCCGCGACCTCCTCGATTTCGACCCCGAGCGTGACGGCAAAGCCGGTCTCGTGCCACGGAATCGACACCGAGGTCGTCGTCGCCCCGGCCGATTCGAGGTCCGTAATCGCGCCGTGAACGGCGTCTTCGACGCCCTCGTCGGCGTGGCCGGAGCCAAAGCCTTCCTCGAGAACGCCGATCGTCAACCCCTCGGCGTCGGTCGACACCGCACCGGCATAGTCACCCGGTTCGACGGTCTTGGACCGCGGATCGAGGTCGTCCGGACCCGCAATCACCTGAAGCGTTCGTGCCGCGTCCGCGACGGATCCGGCGATCGGGCCGACGTGATCCCAGGTGTGGCCCTGCGGTGCCGCGCCGCGGTAGGGGACGAGTCCGTGGGTTGGCTTCAGGCCAACACAACCACACCAGGCCGAGGGGACGCGAAGCGAGCCGGCCTGGTCGGTCCCGAGCGCGACGTCGACGTCGCCGGCGACGACCGCAGCCGTCGAACCGCCGGAGGAGCCGCCGGCGAGGTGGCCGTCGGCCCGGGGGTGGAGAATCGGTCCGTACGGGGACATCTCCCCGCTTCCCGAGACCGCCATCTCGTCCATATTGTTCTTCGCGGTGATGGTCGCACCTGCATCGAGAACGCGTTCGATCACGGTCGCGTCTTCGAGTGGAACGTAGCCATCGAGCACCTTCGAGCCACAGGTCATCTCGACGCCGCCGACCGCGATGTTGTCTTTGACGCCGACCTCGACGCCGGCAAGTGGACCGTCGTCGGCTCCAGACACCTCACAGATCGTGACGTGTGCGTTCAGCGGGTCCTCGTCGGGACCAGGTCTGTACCCCGGATCGCGATCCGTGTAGGTGCGCGTCCGCCGCGGAGACGGCAGTCGATCCAGTGCCTCGTAGACTGCCATACTCCCGTCGATGAGGTCGACGTAGTCCTCGAGTTCGTCGTTGTCCAGATCCAGATAGTACGATTCCGCGATCGAACGGAGTTCGTCCACCGTCGGGGGACGAACGGTCGGTGGTAACTGTGTCACTGTCTTCCAAATTTCAATACGGAATATTAAGTCTTCGGCTCGGGCGCAGGGGCGGTGAGACGCGGATTCGAGACGGTTTCAGCGGTTGCGGCGGCAGCGGTCGGTGGCGACGGTTCCGGTCCCGGGCGCGTTCGATTCGCCGATCGCGTTCGCCGCCAGGCAGTCGACGATCGATCGAACGGCCATTCGCGAGGTGATCCCGGCCGGGTCGAGCTGGGGCGAGACCTCGACGACGTCCAGCGCGTCGATCCCCTGTGCCGCGATTTCCCCGAGGAGCTGTAACAGTTCGCGGGCGTACAACCCGCCGTTGGTCGGGACGCCGGTTCCGGGGGCGACGCCGGCGTCGAGGACGTCGATATCGAGCGTGAGATAGACGGCGTCCGTCCCGTCGTTTGCCGCCTCGGCCGCCTCGCGTGCGACGGTACCCGGGCCGCGCTGGATCACCTCGTCGAGCGTGAACAGGTTCATCCCCCGTTCGAGCGCCCACTCGAGTTCGAAGCGGGGATTGGTCGGCCCGGTCACGCCGACGATACTGATCTTCGACGGATCGAACCCGCCCTCGTCGACGGCTCGTGCGATCGGGCAACAGTGGTTGTACCGCTCGCCTTCGACCTCGGTCGCGGTATCGAAATGCGTGTCGATGAGGACGAGTCCCGGATCCTCCGCGACGGTGCCGAGGGCTCGCGCGCCGGCCGTCGTCACGCTGTGGTCGCCGCCGAGCAAGACCGGCAGCATCGACGATTCGAGTAGCGTCGTCAGAAGGTCTTCCCCCCGTTGCAGACTCTCGGCGCTGTTTCCGGGAACGGCCGGAACGTCGCCGCAGTCGACGATCGAATAGTGGTCCGCGAGATCCGTGTCGTACTCGAAGTGGTAGGATCGGGTCTGGGTGCTCGCATCCCTGATCGCACGCGGGCCCATGTTCGCGCCCGATCGGCTGATGCAGGTGCTGTCGAAGGGAAAGCCGACGACGCCGACCGACGGGTCGGCCGACGCAACCGCGTCGTCGTCGTACGGGTCGAGCGGGTCTACACCCATGAACGTCGCAATACCACTGTCCAGAAACGCTGAGTCGGGGCGATCGGTAGCCATTAGCACGTCACCCATTCCCGTCAGGCTACAAAAATCCACGTTCCGATGGCAGCAACTGCTCGAACCGGCGACGGATTACGTCGAGACCGGACGACCCACGACATAATGACAGATAATTCACAAAAATGTTTATTTTCCGTTCCACTATCTCTCAACTGATGCAACGTGCAATATCGACAGCCGGGGCACCCGCCGAGGAGCAGGCGTACTCACACGCGACGGTCGCCAACGGGTTCGTCTTCACTGCTGGTCAGGTGCCGTTCACCCCGGAGGGCGAACGCGTCGACGGGTCGATCACGGAACAGACACACCAGATCATGCAGAACCTCGAGTCAATCCTAGCGGAAGCGGGGACAGGATTCGAGAACGTCGTTCGGACGACGGCCTACTTCGAGGACATCGACGACTTTCCGGAGATGGACGCGGCGTACGCCGAGTACTTCGACGGGAACCCGCCAGCCAGGGACGTCATCGAAGTGCAGAAGATGCCCGAAGACGCCCCCCTCGAACTCGTCATGGTTGCGACGGTCGAGTGATCGATTCTGTATAACACGGGACAAATCCACCGCGTAAACTCGTGTAACCTGGACCGTCCAGTCGGGTCGACGGTCGCTCGTGATCGGAACTCGATTCTGTCGACTACCGATCGCGACTCGATTTCTGGACCGAGTCGATGACGTCGTCCGAAAATCGTTCGAGACAGGCGAGTGCGTCGTGCTCGTCGTTCGTAAACGCGAGCGTCCCCACGTGAGAGACGCCGGCATCGAGCAGCCGCTGGACGTGATCGCGACAGTCCGCCGGCGTGCCGGCGATCGCGAACTGTTCGACGACATCGCGTGGGACGTGTTCGCGCAGTTCCTCGACGGGACAATCCCCGACTCGATCGAGGTCTTTGACCGCTGCCGCGCTGTCGGGATCGATTCCGATCGCCTCGAGTGCCTTCGTCGGTGCCTTGTTGACGATGCTCGCGACGAGCGGGAGCACCCCGTCTAACGCGACGTCTCTGTCGGCGGCGATAGAGAGGAACGCCCAGCAAACGATATCGATCTCGTCGATGTCCCGACCGGCTTTCTTCGCGCCCGCCTCGACCTTCTCGACGGCGTACTCCATCCCTGCAACCGAGGCCAGCCCGGCACCCGCGAGGACGCCGTCGCCGCGATAGCCGCCGAGTCCGAGAATCGACGGGCCGCGACCGGCGACGTAGATCGGCACGTCTCCGGGAGCCGAGAAGTCGAGTCCGGCGTCCTCGATCGAGAACTCGTCTCGGTCGGCGGTCGCACGCTCGCCGTCGAGCAGGTCGCGAATCGTTCGCACGGCGTCGCTGACCGTTCCGATCGGGGCCGACTGATCGAACCCGAGCGGATCGAGAACGATCGGCGACCCGGCACCGATGCCGAGCGCCGCCCGTCCGTCCGAGAGCTCCTGAATTGTCTGGATGCCGGCCGCCGTGATCGCGGGATGGCGCGTGTAGGGGTTGGTGACGCCGGTACCGATGCGAATTCGCTCGGTGGTGGCCGCGACGAGGGCGAGCGTCGCGTACGTGTTTCGGTTGAGCCGTTCGTCACCTACGAACAACGCGTCGTACAGGAGGTCCTCGTCGATCGTCCGGGCGGCGTCCGCGATGTACTGGGGATCGTGATCGTTCGCGAGGCTCGCGGTGAACTGGACTCGATCGTCGGAGTGCTGGCCAGCGTTCATGAGCGAAGGGTTCCGATGGATGCTCAATAAGTGTTCCTCACCCGACTCAGCTGTAGTCCGAAAATTGCCGCTCGAGTCGCTCGAACCGCCCGTTCTACCACCAGCGCCTTACTCGCTCGTCTCGGCGCTCGCTGAAGTGCCCCCGTCGGCTTCGGCCGACTGTGGCGACGCGGGCGAGCGGGCGCCTTCCTCGTCGCTCTCGACGTCGCCGGTCATGTAGGCCCCAATCCGATCGCGGTCCGCCGTTGCCGCCGTGGTCTCGTGGACGATCTCACCCTCGTACATGACGACGATTCGGTCGCTCAACTCGAAGAGTTCGTCGAGATCCTCGGAAATGAGGAGGATGCCGGCGTCGTCTTTGCGCTGTTCGAGGAGGACCTCGCGGACGAACTCGATCGCGCCGACGTCGAGTCCCCGGGAGGGCTGATTCGCCACGATGAGTTCCGGATCGCGCGTGAGTTCGCGACCGAGGATGAACTTCTGGAGGTTCCCCCCGGAGAGGTCTTTCGCCGGCACGTCGATGTTCGGCGTACGGACGTCGAACTCCTCGACGATCGACTCGGCGTGGTCGCGTCCTCGCTCGTAGTCGACCCCGAAGCCGCCCGGTCCCGTCCGGAACGCTTCGTCGCGGTAGACCTTGCTCATCCCGTTGTACATCAGGTCGAGATCGGGTGCAGAGCCGTCTTTGAGCCGATCGTCGGGAACGTACGCGACCCCGGCGTCGATGAACTCCCGCGTCGACCCCGCCGACAGGCGGCTCCCGTCGAGTTCGATCGTTCCCTCGTCTATCGACTGAATCCCCGCGGCACACTCCGCGAGATCGTTCTGGCCGTTACCGCTCACGCCGGCGACGCCGACAATTTCACCACGGCGAACCGACAGGTCGACGCCGTCCAGAACGCGAACGCCCTGTTCGCTGACCGTCGTCAGGTCTGAGACGGTGAGCACGTCCTCGGTCGCCTCGACGGACTCTTTGTCGGTCTCGAACAGCACCTCGCGGCCGACCATCATTCGGGCCAGATCCGCCCGGTCGGCGGTCTCGGTGTCGACGGTGTCGATCACCGACCCGTCCCGGAGGACGGTGACCCGGTCCGTGATCGCGGTCAGTTCCTCGAGTTTGTGCGTGATGAAGATAATCGAGAGCCCGGCGTCGACCAACCGAGTGAGCGACTCGAACAGTCGCTCGGTCTGCTGGGGCGTCAGGACGGCCGTCGGCTCGTCGAGGATCAGGAGATCGACGTCGCGGTAGAGCGCTTTCAGAATCTCGACGCGCTGGCGCTCCCCGACCTCGAGTTCCCAGACCTTCGCCGTGGGATCGATATCGAGCCCGTAGGTGGTTGCCGTTTCGCGGACCCGATCGTTTTCGTGCTCCGGTGACCGCGTGAGCAACCGGGCAACTCGGTTGATCGCGTCGATAGACAGGAACGATCCGATGGCCGAATCGTCGTCGCCCGTGAGAGACGGGTACGACTGGCGCTGGCCGAGAACGACGTTCTCCGCGACGGTGAGCCGCGGGATCAGCCGGAAGTGCTGGTGGACCATCCCGATTCCGGCTTCGATCGCGTCCTGTGGAGAATCGACGTCCAGCGGTTCGCCGTTGAACGTGACGGTCCCGCCGTCTGGCTCGTAGGTTCCGTAGAGGATCTTCATCAGCGTGCTCTTCCCGGCCCCGTTCTCCCCGAGGAGGCCGTGAATTTCTCCCTTCCTGACCGTCAGATCGACGTCGTCGTTCGCGACGACTCCCGGGAACTCCTTGCGAATCTTGTTCATCTCCAGGAGGACGTCGTCTTCTGTCTGACTCATGATATGGTACATTTTCGCATGGGGCCGAGCAAAAAGGTATCGATTACCGCACTTTCCGGCGTTAGCCGTCGAGGCCCGCTCTGGTGGCCAGTTCCGCAGCCGTCGCCCGTGCCCGATCGTGGAGATTGGGGTAGGCCGACGCCAGCGCCGGCTCCGTTTCGCTGGCGACGACCTTACCGTTGCAGACGACGGTCCGGACATTGTGACCGCTCGCCTGGTAGACGACCGCCGAAACGGGGTCCGGAGCCGGCGTGAGCGATGGTGCGTCCAGATCGAGCAGGATGACGTCGGCGAGTTTCCCCGGTTCGATCGAGCCGAGGTCCTCGGCCCGGCGGATCGCCCGTGCCGCGTCGATCGTCGCCAGATCGAGCGCCTGCTGGGCCGGCAACAGCCCGGGGTCGCCGCTGGTTCCGGCGTGGACGAGCGACGCGAACCGCAGGTCCGAGAGCACGTCAATCGTGTCGCTCGCGCTCGCGTTGTCGGTTCCAATTCCGACGGTGACGCCAGCGTCGCGCATCCGTCCGACGGGCGCGATTCCCGAGCCCATGCGAAGGTTCGTCAGCAGGTTGTGACTGACGCGCGTGTCCGTCTCGGCGAGGAGCCGAACGTCTCGATCCGAGACGTGGACGCAGTGTCCGAGCAACGTGTGCTCTCCGAGATAGCCGATGTTGTTGAGGTACTCGATCGTCGAGAGCGCACCGCCTTCCTGAATCGACGACTCGGCGACGTGGGTCGTCGTCATCACCTCGTGTTCGACGGCGAGGTCGCGTGCCTGCTTGAGTCCGTCCGTCGTCATTCCCTCGACGACCGCCGGGGCGATCCAGATGGACTGACGTCCGTCGGCGCTCCCGTGGTGTGATTCGATGAGGGCTTCCGTTCGATCGATCGCCTCTCGCCCCGTCACGACGTTCTCGAGCGGGACGTGTTCAACAGCTGGCTCTTTCGCACAGATGCGATCGACGAATTGTGTGAACCCCTCGTCGGTCGGCTTGTCGAGCACTCCTCGGGCGTAGGCGTTCCTGATCCCGGCCTCGCCGTACACCGCCAATTTACGCTCCGTCTTCGCCGTCTCCCAGCCGCCTTCCAGGTCGTTGTCCACGAAGGTGGTGACGCCGTTGCCGAGCGCTTCGCGGCAGTACAGCGCGGCGGCGACCTCGTGATCGTCGGGAGTCATGGCATGGACGGCCGGCGTCTTGACGTTGTAGAGCCAGTCAAAGAGCGTCCGATCGGTTCCGAACCGACCGCGAACGAGGATATCCGAGACGTGCGCGTGGGTATTTATCAACCCCGGAAGGATGAGATGTCCCGTCGCCTCGACGACCCTGTCCGCCTCGTAGGTCTCGTCGATCTCAGCCGCAGGCCCGACGGCGACGATCCGCTTGCCGTCGATCGCGACTGATCCGTCGTCGATGATCTCGCGATCGTCGTTCTGTGTGAGGACGGTTCCACCGGATATGCGGAGGTCTATCATACCAACGTGTTATTCCGGGACTGTATAAAACTCGCTACGATGGCGCGCATCCAACGCACACCGGTGTCGACACTGCCGTTGCCGGTCGGGCAAGGGTTTCACGTGCCGTTTCGATGTCCGGGACGTTCACCGAAACTGAACATTAGTCAAATAATAGCCAGCCTGCGGCGACTTCGTCCGGAATATAACCGTACTGCAACCATACCACTCACAATTAAGACAGGTGTGGAAACATTTAATTAGTGTTGGCGCAATCTTGACGTGTGTTATCACGAATGAGTCAGACGCGACGGCAGACTCTCAAGGCTATCGGTGTTGCAGGGGCTGGTGCCCTTGCCGGCTGCCTCGGGGGCGACGACGGAAACGGTGGCAACGGCGGCAACGGTGGCAACGGCGGCAACGGTGGCGGGGACGATTCCGTTCACGCGGCGTTCGTCTATCCGCAAGTTCCCGGTGACAACGGCTACTACTACCGCCACGAGCGAGCACGGGAGAACCTGGAAGCGGAGCACGACTGGTACGAGACGACCGTCGTCGAGAATATCGCGGTCTCCGACGCCCCGGCCACGTTCCAGGACCTCATCAATCAGGGCGTCGATATCATCGAAGCAGCCACGTTCGACTACGGTGAACCGGCACTCCAGGTCGCGGCCGACAATCCGGACGTCTACATCGAATCACAGCGGCCGAATCCGGTCGAGGGCGACGACGCCGCTAATAAGGGGTACTACTCCGGCCGGATCGAAGAGGTGCGGTATCTCTCCGGAATCGCCGCCGGAATGGTCACCGAGACGGATACGATCGGGTACGTCAACCCGTTCAGGATTCCGGTCTTGCTCGGCGAGATCAACGCATTCCACCTGGGTGCCCAGAGCGTCAACCCCGATGTGACGACGATCGTCAGGGAGACGAACGTCTGGGTCGACCCGACGCTCGAACAGGATGCGGTCGCGGATCTCGTCGACCAGGGCGTCGACGTGGTTGCGGACCACCAGAGCGAACCGTACGTCACGTCAGCCGCTGCCGATGAGGGGATCTGGACCGTCGGCTACGCCGACGGCTTTGCGGACCTCGGCGGCGATGGGTACCTTACGTCCTGTATGTGGAACTGGGACCCGTTCTACGAGGCGACGGCGATGGCCGTCAGGGACGGCGAAATCGACGGCCACGACTGGATGCAGTATCCGGAACACAAGCTGAACTACTACGGGGTCGCAAACGACGGCGTGTTACTCGACGACTGGGGACCAAACGTCCCGTCGGACGTACAAGAAGAAGTCGAAAGCGCAGAGGAAGAGCTAGCAGCAGGCAACCTGGACATCTTCGCCGGTTCGCAGTTCGAGGGGATGGATCCGGTCGAACTCGCACACGGCGGCATGGACGGCTGGGTCGACGGCGTCGTCGCCCAGGAACAGTAACTCGAATCACGGAGCACGGTGGCGCTGGTACCGACAGCAACCGAACGACTCGATCGTCATCCCGGACAGCCCAAGAGCGCGATCAGCGGCGATCGGCCGACAGAAAACCGACGGTTACCGATCAGGTCCGGGGTCGATCGAGAGACCCCCGGTGATGCGAACATTTATTTTGCGCTGGTGAGAGTTCAGGTGCATGGACAGTGGAGTCTTCCATAACGGCAGTACTAACGCCCCGATGAAACGGGCTGACAACGGGATCGTCGTTCCCGACGCTTCGGTGGCCGAGATGCACCGCAGCAACCAGCAGGTGGTCAAAGATCAGATCCGTCACGGCGTGTTGGCCGAGGAGTACGGTCTCGACAGGGCGTTCTTTACCGAACACCACTTCGAACTCTCCGGTGCGGAGTTCAGTGCCAACCCCCTCAACGCACAGATGGCGGTCGCAGCGCAGACCGACGAGATCAAACTTTGTCAGATGGGCAATATCTTGCCCTGGCACGACCCGATTCGGCTGGCCGAACAGACGGCGATGCTGGACGTCTACAGCGACGGACGAGCCGAAATCGGCATCGGCCGCGGCTACCAACCGCGCGAGGCGGAGGTACTCGGTGCGATGTACTGGGGCGGAACGTGTATGGACGACGAGAAGAACCGAGCCGTCTTCGAGGAGAAGTTCGACGTTCTCAAAAAATCGTGGACGGAAGATCTGGTCTCCTACAACGGCGACTTCCACCACGTCCCGCCGACGTATACGAAACACCATCACCCGCAAGACCACGCGTATCTGGAAGACGACGTCAGCGAGTACGATGTCGAGGACGTGATGGACTGGGACGAAGCCGGCGACATGTACTCCTCGACCGGAACCCGCGTGTTGCTCTCGACAAACACGCGCCTCGAGAAGATCCCCGTCTTCCCACAGCCGTTGCAGGATCCGCATCCGCAGATCTGGATGCCGGTCGTCTCGCCCCGATCGGTCAAATGGGCCGCGAGCAACGGCGTCAACGGCGTCATCACGCTCGGGCCGAAATCCCGCATCGGCCCGGTCGTCGAAGGCTACTACGAGGCCGCCGAAGAAGCCGGCTGGCCGGACTATCGCCCCGAGTACGACGGCGAACCGTTCGCGTACGGCTGGGACTCCGAACGCCAGCGTGGTCTCGGCTTCTACCGCCTGATCTTCAACACCGACGTCGCCGACGAGGAGACGTTCGAGCGCTTCAAACTCGGCGCGGAAGCCGTCTGGGACCACCTCGCAGCGTCCTACAGCGCCGAACTCCTCTTGAACCTGAGCGACGACGAGGTCGAAGAGCTTCGATCGCGCCAGGACTTAGACGAGGACCAGCACGTTCGTGCCGACTTCGAGATGCTCGAGAAAAAGAGCATCGTCCTCACGGGCAGTTCCGAGGAGATCGCCGACGAGATCGCCGGGATCAAAGAGGAAGTCGGCTTCACCGATCTGAACCTCGTCGGGTACTTCGAGGCCGCCGGCCTGTCGGGCGAGGAAGCCGACGAACAGCTTCGTGCCTTTGGCGAGGAAGTCATCCCGTACCTCGACGAGGAGTTCCCGAACCCGTAACTGGACCGTCGCCTCGATTCGAGCGAGCGCGTGTGCCGAACGAAACTGCGTCTCGATCGGCTTTTTTTGGGCAGCAGCGGTGGTGCCAGACAGTGGAGCGAGTCTCACAAAACCGAACACCCGTTCTGTATTGGTGACGGTCAGTCGTCAGTACGTACGGAGGACACGAACAATTAAGACGTGTGGAAAAAGATAGCACGTATCAGCAATGGACGTTTCAGTAAATCTGACGCCCCGCCAGTCAGTTCCAAAGTGGCTGGGGATCGCGTCCCAGATAGTTACGGTCGCTTTAGCATTGGCGGTCGGTGGGCTTGCACTGCTGGCCCTCGAGATCAACCCGATTACCGCCTACACGACGGCCGTCGTGGAGTTGACCGATCCCTTTCAGTTAACCCGCGTGTTGAACAGAAGCGCGCCGTTGATCCTCGCCGGACTCGCCGTCTACATCCCGCTCCGTGCAAAGCTGTACAACATCGGCGGTGAGGGGCAGATCTATCTCGGCGGCATCGTCGGTCTCTGGATCGGCCTCCAGGTCGCACCGCTCGGCAGCGCTGTCGCGCTCCCCATCATTATTCTCGCCGGGATTTTCGGCGGGATGGTGTGGGGGCTCGTCCCCGCGTACATGTACGCAAAGTGGCGGATCAACGAGGTGCTGACCACGCTCATGCTCGTGTTCGTCGCCATCCAGTTCAACGAGTACGTGATCAACGGACCGCTACAGATCGAGAGTGGGACGTATCCCCAGTCGAACGCGCTTCCGGCGACGGCGATGTTGCCCTCGATTCCCGGGACGGATATCCACCTCGGCGTGCCGCTTACGTTCCTCGCGGTGATCGCGGTCTGGCTGTTTATGAACCGAACGCGGGTCGGCTACGAAATCGTCCTTTCGGGATCGAACCGCTCGGCGGCCGAAAAAGCGGGTATCAATACGTTCAAAATGACGATGATCGTGATCCCGCTGGGTGCAGCCCTCGCCGGACTCGCCGGCGTCATCGAAATCGTCGGCAACCAGGGACGACTGATCTCGACCTGGAACCCGGAGTACGGGTGGACCGGGATCATCATCGCGTTGCTGGGACGACGCGGCGTCTTCCAGACGATGGTGGCCGGGATGTTCTTCGCGTTCTTGATCGTCGCTGCCTCGATTCTCGAGGTTCGACTTGGTGTTCCATCCGCCATCTCGACGATCATCGAGGCGCTCATAATCCTGTTTTTGATCTGTGCGGAGTTTATCCGGAACTACCACATCCAGATCAGTATCGGTGACCGATCGATTCAGGAGGTCGTCGGCATCGGCTCCGGAGGTGGTGTGTAGATGATCGATCCGAGTTTCGCTCACCCCGGGTTCGTTTCCGGCGCGTTCGTCGTCGGACTACTGGACGCGACGGTGAGCGCGGCGACGGTCCTGATTCTCGCCGCGCTCGGAGAGTTGATCACCGAACGTTCCGGAGTGTTGAATCTCGGAGTCGAAGGGATCATGCTCTTTGGCGCGCTGGTCGGCTTTCTGGTCTCGACGTACGCGGGGAGCCTCCTCCTTGGAGTTATCGCGGCGATGCTGGTCGGAATGGTGGTGGCCGCGCTGCACGGCTTCATTTCGATCTCGTTGCGGGCAGACCAGGTGATTAGCGGCTTGATGATCACGTTCCTCGGACTCGGCGTCACGACGTACTTCGGGACGCGCTGGACGGGGACCCAGATCGACGGCATGAACGAGGTTGCGATTCCGATCGTCGGGCCGTATCTCACCGAGATTCCGGTCCTCGGACCCGTCATCTTCACCAATTACCCGACGGACTTCATCGCGCTGGCGCTCGTCCCGGTCGTCTGGTACCTGGTGTTCCGGACCAACCTCGGGCTGGAGATCGACGCCGTTGGCGAAGATCCTGCAACCGCGGACTCGCTGGGCGTCGACGTATTTCGCATCCGGTATCTCACCGTCATGATCGGCGGGGCACTCGCCGGGTTGGCCGGCGCACACCTCTCGCTTGCGTTCTCACAGCTGTGGGTCAACCAGATGGTTGCCGGACTCGGCTGGATCGCCGTCGCGCTCGTCCTCGTCTCGCGCTGGCGTCCGTTCCAGGTCTTACTTATCGCGCTGGTCTTCGCCGGACTGCAGGCCTTCCAGCTTCGATCGCAGGCGTTCGACATCTCCGGGCCGGTGCTCGGAACGCTGCTCGATCCCACCTTCATGCTAATGTACCCGTACATCGCAGCGATCGTCGTGCTGGCGATCTTCACCCGCGGCTCGGTCACGGAGCAAGTCGGCGCGCCGTCGGCGTTCGCACAGCCGTACAACCGGGAGTCCTGAGCCGATCCAGTCGCCTTCCGAAAGACGGGGAAACCCGCGACGGGTGGTGAGGGCGCGATCGGTTCCACCAATCCGGCGGAACATATAAACAGGTTGGGACTGAGTCGCAAGTAGGTGAAACAGTGACGACAGCAGGCTACGATAGCGATTTCGTCGACGTAAACGGCATCAGAACGCACTATCTCGAAGCGGGCCGCGAACACGGGGAGACGATCTTGTTGCTTCACTCCGGCGAGTTCGGTGCCGCTGCGGAGTTTAGCTGGGGGCCCGTCATGGACGGACTGGCGGAGCGATACCACGTGGTTGCGCCAGACATGGTCGGCTACGGCAACACGGAAAAGCTGTTCAGTTTCGAAGATCAGTTCGACTTTCGCGTGACCCACATCGGGGAGTTTCTCGAGGCGAAGTGTCTCGACAGCGTTCACGTGATCGGGAACTCGCTGGGTGGCGGCGACGTTCTCAGCGTGCTTAGCGAACCGTCCCCGCTCGAGTGGCCGATCGAAACGGCGATCTCGATAAGCGGCGGCGGCGGGCCGCCGGATCAGTTCCAGGACATTCTCACCGAGTTCGACGGCAGTCGGGAGGCGATGGAAGACGTCCTCGAGATTCTCTATGCGACCGACTGGTGGGACGACGAGTACCTCGATCGACGGGTGGAGATGAGCCACGTCCCCGGCCAGTGGCAGAACACGGCCGCGATCCGGTTCGACGCGCCGTTCGAGCAAGATCGGACGTTCCGCCGTAGCAACCGCTACGATCGAATCGACGTGCCGACGCTCGTGATCGCCGGCGAGGAGGACGTCCTCAAGTCGGTCGACAAGATGCGGGAGGTCTACGAGGGCGTCGCCGAGAACACCCCTGAGGCCCGGTTCGAGATCGTTTCCGACGTCGGCCACTGTGCACAGATCGAACGCCCGGACCGCGTGGTGGAACTCGTCGTCGAGTTCCTGGAGGAGTGAGTTCGATGGCAACCTACAACTTCGAAGATCAGGTAGTACTGGTCACCGGCGGCGCTCGCGGTCTGGGCCGAAATCACGCTCGATCGTTCGCCGAGGCCGGCGCCGACGTCGCCGTGTTGGACGTACTGGACACCGAGACGGTCGTCGAGGAAATCGAGGACGAGGGCGCGACCGGGCTGGGACTGGATTGTGACGTGACAGACGAAGCCTCGGTAAAAGCCGCAGTGGAGGCGACGATCGACGCCTTCGGACGGATCGACGTACTCGTCAACAACGTCGGCATCTCCCGGTTCGAGACGCTCACCGACCTCGACGTCGAAACCTGGCAGACTGTTCTCGACATCAACCTCACCGGTACGTGGCTCTGTGCGAAACACGTCGCCCGACATATGATCGATCGCGGCGAGGGCGGCCGAATCGTCAACACGAGTTCGTTTTTCGGCCACCAGCCGGTTCCCGGTCTCGGCGCATACAGCGCGTCGAAGTTCGGCGTTCGATCGGTGACCCGGACGTTAGCGCTCGAGTTGGCCGACCACGACGTTCGCGTCAACGCGGTCAGTCCGATCGGCGTCCGGACCGAAGTCGTCACCGAGTACGACGAGAAGACCAAGTCGTTCCTCGAAGAGGGAACCGAGCTAACCGGCTACTACAACGTGCTCGAACCGCGGACCCGGATCGAACCCGAAGACGTGACGAACGCAGTGTTGTGGCTCTCGAGTTCGGATTCGCGGTACGTGACCGGCGTTTCGCTTCCGATCGACGCCGGCGGCCTCGCCTGAGGCGGTCCGCTGTACCGAGTTATCGGCGCAACCGCGACCGTCCCGCAGTTACAGCGGAACTGGTGGACAGAGTCCGTCTGCACCGGAGCCTATAGTTTTTTAATCGAGTAGGACACTACTCCTGACCATGGTAATCCGTGACGAGAGTGTAACACAGCCCTACGGCTGTGGGGGTAGCGCCGCCCACAGACGGCGGGGGGAAGCGTCCCGAGCGGTATGCGGTGAGAACGACGGACAGCGATCGATCACGCCCGAACGGGGCGCGACCGAGACCAGCCGACGAGGGCGTGAGACGTGACGTATCGAATCGGAACGGACATCGGCGGAACCTGTACGGATTCGGCGGTTATGGACGAGACGGGGCGCGTGTTTATCGGTAAGGCGTTGACCACGTACCCGGATTTCTCCCAGGGGATTTTCGATTCGCTGGCCGATGCAACCGAATCGATGAACATCTCCCTCGAGACGCTTCTCCAGGAGACCTCGCTGTTTCTCCACGCAACCAGCGTCGGAGAGAACGCCCTCTTCGAGCGTGACGGAGCGGACACCGCGTTGCTGACGACGCGCGGGTTCGAGGAGACGCTACACGCCACCCGGGGTGGCTACGGACGCTGGTCGGGACTGCCCGTCGAGCAAGCCCGCGACGCGATCCGATCGAACAAACCGGAACCACTGATCCCGATGGAGCGCATCGAGGGCATCACGGAGCGAATCTACCGTGAACAGATCGTCGAACCGCTGTCGGAGGACGAGGTGCTCGATGCTGTCGACTCGTTCGTCGCGGACGGCGTCGATGCGCTCGCGTGTTGTTTCGTCTGGTCGTTTTCCAACCCGGAACACGAACAGCGGGTCAAAACGCTCCTCTCCGAACAGTATCCAGATCTCTACGTCTCGGCGTCTGCAGACGTCTCACCGACGCTCGGGGAGTACGAACGGACGGCGACGACCGTCCTCAACTCCTATCTCGGGCCGCCGACCGAGCAGTACCTGCGAAACCTCGAGTCGACGCTCGACGAGTTCGGCTTCGATGCGACGATGTTGCTCATGTTCTCCCACGGCGGACTGGTCGGGACGAGCGACGCGATCGATCGGCCCGTCGGCCTGATCGAGTCCGGCCCGGTCGGCGGGCTGCTCGGCAGTCGTTTTGTCGCGTCACTCGACGACGACACCGACATCATCTCCTCGGATATGGGCGGTACCACGTTCAAAGTCGGCGTCATCGACGACAGCCGACTCGAGTACGCCGACGAACCGATGGTGGGACGCCACCACTACCAGTTCCCGAAACGGGACATCCACTCGATCGCCGTCGCCGGAGGGAGCATCGTCTCGGTCGACGAGAAGGGCATCCCGACGATCGGTCCGGAAAGCGCGGGATCGGACCCCGGCCCGGTCTGTTACGACGCGGGCGGCGAACGGGTGACCGTCACCGACGTCGACCTCATTCAGGGCTACTTCGTCCCGGAGTTCTTCCTCGGCGGCGACGAGGAGATGGCTCCTGAAAAGGCGAGACGCGCCTTCGAAGAACAAGTCGCCGACCCACTCGGCAAGGACGTCAGGGAGGCCGCAGCGGATATCTACACGCTCACCAACTCGATGATCGCGGACCTGATTCACGAGACGACCGTCGAGAAGGGGATCGATCCCCGCCGCTTTACGCTCACCTCGATCGGGGGCGCAGCCGGCATGCACGCCGCCTCCTACGCCCGCGAACTCGACATTCCGGAGGTGCTCGTCCCGTACACGGCGTCGGTCAACAGCGCGATGGGGCTGCTCTCGACCGACGTGACCCACGAGTTCAAACGGGTCCAGTCGCTGCATCCACCCTTCGACGTCGCGACGGTAAACGAGACGTTTGCCGACCTCGAAGTCGAGGCGCGATCGAAACTGCAGGAGGAAGGGTTCGACGCCGACGAGATGGAAATCGAGCGAACCATCGGGATGCGCTACCAGCGCCAGGTCCACGAACTGCTTACGCCGGTCGAGACCGACGGGAACCTGACCGACGACGAACTCGACGACTGCGTCGATCGCTTCGAGCGACTGTACGAGGATCGGTACGGCAAGGGGTCGGCCTACACCGAAGGCGGCATCGAGATTACCGAGTTCCGGGTTCGCGGGATCGGCCCGCTTGCGACGCCGGAACCTCACGAACACCCCGCGGCCGACGACCCGCTCGATGCGGCGCGACTCGGCACGAAGGATATGCACTTTTCGGGTGCGGGAGGCGTCGTCGATGCGCCGATTTACGACTTCGAGTCCCTTCACCCCGGCCACGAACTGACTGGCCCGGGAGTCGTCTTGACGCCGGTGACGACGATCGTCGTCAACCCCGGTGACGTCGCGCGGATGGACAAGTATCGAAACGTTCGAATCGAGATTGGGGGAGAGAGCTAATGACAGAACAGCAATCTGGCGAAACACGCGGCGACGACCAACAACCAGCGGACGCACTCGGCGGTATCGATCCCGTCACGTTCCAGATCATCAAACACCGGTTCAACCGGGTGACCGACGAAGCAGTCAAAGCCCTGAAACGGGTCTCGGGTTCGCCGATCACGAACGAGGGCCACGACCTGATGGTCGCACTGTACAACGCAGAGGGAGAACTCCTCGCCGGCGGTGTCGGCTTCCTCCATCACTATCTGGGCGCGTCCGAAGCGACCTCCCAGATCGTCGAACGATTCGGTGGCGACATCAACGAAGGCGACGTGTTCCTGCTGAACGATTCCTACACCGCGGCGTTTCACCCGCCCGACGTGTACGTCATTACGCCGATTTTCTACGACGGAGAGCTGCGCGCGTTCTCAGCGAACTTCGTCCACGTCGCCGACATCGGCGCGATCGACGCGGGCGGATTTTCGCCGAATTCAACGTCCGTCTTCCACGAGGGCTTCCAGACGCCCGGATTGCGGATCGTCGAGGAGAACGAGATCCGCCAGGACGTGCTGGACACGATCCTCAATATGAGTCGCGATCCGGCCATGGTCGAACTCGACTTGCGATCGCAGATCGCGGCCAACAACGTTGCCGAGGACCGCCTGCACTCACTGATGGATGACTACGGAACGGGAGTCGTCGAGGCGGTCGGCGATCAGCTCATCGAGCAATCCGAACGGGAGTTCCGGAGTCGACTGCGGGAACTCCCCGACGGCGAGTGGCAGGCGCGCCAGTACATCGACTCCGTCGCCGAAGACGAGATTTTCACCGTCGACCTCACCCTCCGCAAGGAGGGCGACTCCCTGACGTTCGACTTCGAGGGAACGAGCGAACAGAGCGAGTACGGGCTCAACTGCACCTACTGGGCGACCGTGGGCGGGATCTTCGCGCCAATCTTCCCGATGCTCTGTCACGATCTGACCTGGAACGACGGCCTCATCCGGCCGGTCGATGTCGAGGCCCCGAGTGGCACCCTCGTCAATGCGGAGCGGCCAGCGCCCATCTCGATCGCGACGGTGGCGACGCTCCAGACGTGTAATAGCCTCTCGACGCTAGCGGTCTCGAAGATGGTCGGCTCGAGTCCCGACTACCGCGATCGGGCCTCGGCCGTCTGGCACGGCGCACACGGCGGGTACATCGTCGAGGTCGACGCCTACGGCGACAACTGGGTCGACGTCATCACGGACACGTTCGCCGGTTCCGGCGGGGCGCGATCGTTCGACGACGGGATCGATCTCGGCGGCGAACTCTCGAACCTGGTCTCCCGATGGGGGAACGCCGAACGCCACGAGAGTTCGCTCCCGCTGATGTACCTCTATCGCAACTTCGTCGCGGACTCGGGCGGCCCCGGCAAGCACCGGGGCGGTGTCGGCCACGAGTACGCCGTCACGCCGGTGTTCGAGGAGGGCGTCGATTCGATCGAGACCGTCACGTTCGGCCGCGGCGTCGAAGTCCCGCAGTCGACGGGACTGTTCGGAGGGTACCCCGGCTGTACGATCGACTACACGTTCTTCAGGGACGCCCCGGTCTGGGACGACGACGTTTCGTTCCCGCCGGAGTCGACGGTGCTCGAGTCCTGCGATCAGGAGTCCGGACAATGGGGGGTCAACGAACTCACCGAAGGAGACGTCTTCCACGTACGACTGCCCGGCAGCGGCGGCTACGGCGATCCACTCGAACGCGACCCCGAGCGCGTGATCGACGACGTTCGCGAGGGGAAAATCACCGTCGAGTCGGCCCGAGACGTCTACGGCGTCCCGGTGACGGCCGACGGGGAACTCGACGGCTCGATCGAGGACCGCCGCGAGCGGCTCCGGACCGATCGAGTGGCCGATGCAACCGGGTTCGAGCCACCCGTCGACGAGGCGGCGGTCGAGTCCGTGGATCTCCGCCTCGGCGAGTACCTCGACATCGTCGACGCCGACGGCGACCGGTACGTCTCCTGTACGGCCTGCGAGACGCCGCTCGCATCGCTCGCGGAGAACTGGAAAGACCACGTGGTCGTCGACGAGCAACCGGTCGCCTCGGCCGGCCAGTACTGTGACTCAAACGACGAGTTCCGACTGCGCCGGTTCTTCTGTCCCGAGTGTGGACAGCTTCTGGACACGGAAGTCGCTCACGTCGACGACCCGTACCTCACGGCGACGCTCCACTGAACGACCGGTAACGGGCCGGTACACGCTCGGCATTCGACCCGCTAATTGAGCGGATATCGACAGTCGCTGTTCTCGCCTGAATCGATCGTCTCGGCGGTCGAACGATACGCAGACGTTCCCTGAATACAGGTGAGACGAAAACGCAGCGTCTAATACCATATATAATATATTATTATAGAATGGTCCATCGAAAGACATTAAGTAAGTGGCGGGGAGATGCCTCTGGGATCGACGGAGCCAGTCCGATAGGCGACGCACGCACATGGCATCCACGCCACGCGAGTGTATCCACGCCGCAAGAGTTGGTCCGTCAGACGAGAGGGTACGCCGGAGAGAGGCGTTTTGAGAAGGGTTCTAGTCGATCGAACTCGAAAGCGGGACCGTCGACGAGCGCAAATTGTGATTGGCAGCCACGTGTGAAAACAACGCCGGCTGAACGTGAAACCGAGGAAAAGCGATCTCGATCGGGTTTGGATCCCGGAACACAGAGCAGCAGCCCCCAGCAACCGGGATCATCGATTTCTTGCCGAGAATTAAAAACAGTCGTGAGTTTGATATTAACCCACACCTTTGTACAGTACTTATCACTATTATAGTATACACTGAGGTCTAGTAGTTTCCACAGGAGGACGCGATCGTTCCGGTGGACGGTACGTTCGACGGCAACGAGAGTGGACACGCGGGACGGTCGGTGCTAATTCGGACTGGGTCCGAGTCGCTGGGTCCGGCGTATCGACGATTGTGCGCGCCACGGCGTCGTTCGGCTGTAAGTATCAGGCACAGAGCTCACGCGAGACCGCGGCTGTCGGACGGCTCATCCGAGGTCCGTGATCCGGGTTACCCGTTCGTGGCGACCCGAGTGTACACAACCTCCGAGCAGGCCGATCGCCAGCAGGCCGAACAGCGGCCGGATCGGGTCGACGTACGCGCCCAGTAGGACCGGGGTGAGGGCGAGAAAGCCATAATCCAGCGGGGATCGCGGAACCATGCGATCGAAAATCGGCGTCGGAACGAGGCCGGTGATGAGGCCGGCGAACAAAAAGAATCCGCCGCGACCGCGAGTCACTCCCGGCGCGGGACCTCGTGACGGCCGAACCCATACCGGAGTCGATTCGCCAGCCGGCGGGAGAAGCGGCCGTCGTCGGCCCGCGAGCCGAATCGCTCGGAGAGCGACGTGTAGATCAGCGGGAGCGGGACCTCCTGTTCGAGCGCCTCCTGAACCGTCCAGGTGCCGGTCGATCCGCCCTCGATCCGATCGGCCACGTCGCCGAGATCGGTTCCCTCCTCGCGGAACGCCTCCTCGCAGAGCTCGAGCAGCCACGATCGGATCACTGCACCGTTGTTCCAGACTGAGGCAACCGACTCAAGGTCGAGATCGTACCGGCCCTCGTGAAGCAACTCGAAGCCCTCGCCGTAGGCCTGCATCAACGCGTACTCGACACCGTTGTGAACCATCTTGACGTAGTGGCCCGATCCCGACGGTCCCATCCGTTCGTGGCCGTCCGGGCCCGTCGCGACTGCGTCGAAGACGGGGGCGAGTTCGTCGTAGGCCCACTCGGGACCGCCGACCATCAGCGAAAAGCCGAGTTCGGCCCCCGCGGGACCGCCGGAGGTGCCACAGTCGAGATAGGCCGCGGGGCATGATTCGGCGCGACGAACCGAGTCCTCGAAGTAGGAGTTCCCACCGTCGACGACGACGTCATCGGCGTCGAGCGCAGATTCGAGTTCCTCGAGCGTGATATCGACCGCCTCGCCCGCCGGAACCATCAGCCAGAGCCGCTTTTCGTCACCGAGTCGATCGAGCAGGTCGTCGATCGACTCCGCCGGCTCCGCGCCGGCGTCGGCGGCCGTCGCGACGGCGTCCGCGTCGAGGTCGAAGGCGACGACGTCGTGGCCCGCTGTGAGCGTGCGATCGACGACGATCTGTCCCATGCGTCCGAGTCCGATTACGCCCAGTTGCATACACGGTGGTCGGCGGGGCGGTGAGGTAGTGGTTGTGATTTGCGTCTCGCCTCGGACGGTCCGTCGTCATTCTTCGCTGGCGATCGCTGCCTCGGCCGAGCGATCGCCGGGAAAATGGTACACCGATCGGTCTCATTCCGACGGGTCTCTCGGGTCGTCGGTCGAGTTCTCGAAGCGACGCCGAACTCAGTGAATCGGCTCCTCGAAGCGCGCCCAGCCGATCGCGTCGAGGACGACGATTCGGTCCTCGTAGTGAATGTAGACGCCGTTGTACTCGTAGCCGCTTCCCTCGTAGTACGGGAGCGAGCCGCGAACGGTGTCGACGACCGACCAGGCACCGTCGCGGTCGAGTGTGACGTGTTCCCACTCCTCGCGCGCGTCGTTTCGGACTGCGCGATCGATCGCCAGCCGAACGCCGGGAATGTCAGCGAGGCGATCGGAGGTCGCGTCGACGACGGTCGCACCGTCGGGGACGTCCTCGACGATGCGCGCGCCGAGATCCGCTTTCGATCGTGCAGAGCGGTCCCGCGGGCGTCCCGCGCGGAGCACGTAGCCGGCTGCGGCTGCCGCCCCGACCGCGAGGACCGACAGGGCCAGTTCTTTCCCCCTGAGCATTATTCGAGTACGTTACAGTAACCGACTAAGTATCTTTCGGCGGACTGTCAGCCAGAGAGGACGTTCGTCGCTGACGGGCGGGCCGACTCTCGGCAGCGGGTCGATCGGCGGCCGGAAGCGAGGCGGTACACATCCCTACAGGGCTGCCGAAAGGTTCGTCGTGATCGCGCCGGCGACGACGAGTAAGACGAGTCCGACGATCGCCGCGGCCCGGTAGAACGGCAGGGCGGTCGCGGCGGGTTCACGGAGTTTTTTTCCGTTGAGACCGGTCTCGAACCGCTTCGCCCCCACCTCCACGAGGCCGGCGAACGCGAGCCAGAGGGCGACCATCACGAGTACCAGTTGTCCGTTGATCGTACCAAAGAGGCTGTCCGCGGTGTACCGCGTTCCCGCGAGGTGGCCGCCCGTGAGCAACAGGACCAGCGCACTCACCCGCGAGATCGTCGTCAGCCGTCCCGAGATTCGTTCGAGCGGTTTCGTCGTGTTGAACGCGCCGTCGCGTGCGAGCGGAACGACGACGAACGCGACGTAAAAGACGCTACCGGCCCAGATCGCGGCAAAGAGCAGGTGGACCGTCTGGGCGAGAAACGTATCGACCATACAGGGTGGCTTGAAGCACGGTACTATCAGCGTTCCGACTCGCGGACGATCACGGCCGAACATCACACAGAACACTCGAATTGCGTCGAGGCTTCGTCGAGAGAGTATACACTTCCAGTTCGATCGCGTCGTCCACTGTGTCGGACTACTCGTCAGAAGAGGGGCGAATGCGCTGCGTTTCGATCGCGATTCGCGCTACTCTTCGACTGCCATCGCGCCGAATACGCGGTCTGCGTCCGCCGGAACGTCGAAGTCGTGGTAGTGCTCACCCTTCTCCTTCGAGAGGATGTTCAACGCGGCCGCTGCACCGTCACCGGCGGATATAATCGCCTGCCACTCCTCGGCTCGAACCATCGCTCCCGTTGCGTACGCGTCGGTGACGCTCGTCTCCATCGTGACGTCGACGTCGACGATATCGCCGTCGAACGAGCAGCCGAGCGATTCTGCCAGATCACGGTTTGCGCCGGTCGCGAGCACGACGTAGGTCGCCTCGTATTCGTCCGCTTGCGTTTCGACGACGAACCCGTCGTCCGAGGGAGCGACGGATTCGACCGTCTCACCCTGCTTTCGATCGACCCCGAAACTATCGACCTGATTTCTCGCAGTCTCCATAAACGCCGACCCGTCCACCGAGCCGATACCGAGATAGTTGAACAGATGAGCCTTGTGCATCCACGTCGAGTCCGTATCGAAGAGGATCGTTTCGAGTCCGTTCTTCTGCGTGAAGAGGCCGGCGCTCAATCCGGCCGGTCCACCACCGACGACGATGACATCTGTGTCGCTCATACAGTACCCGGTTCGTGTCTCAGCAATAAGTATCTCCGAGTAACGTACACGTCACCCCGTGGCGGTCACTCGAGCCAGTCCGGCGTCCAGGCGACCAACCGCCGTCGAAACAGTGTGTACACGAGCGACAGCGCAACCCCGATGCCGATCACGGCGGTCCAGCCGTCGTAGACGATCACGGCGGGAACCGCGAGGACGACGACCAGCGCGGCGTCTTCGGGTGCTCCGTCGTACCGAATCCACCGCCGCGGGCGAAGCCACCGATTGCGGACGTGGTCGTAGACCGCCCGCTCGCTCGGATCGGTCCAGGGGTCCATCTCCCGGCCGCCGCCGAGGGCGTCGCTCGCCGCGTGAAGCCAGGCGGCCACCGCTGCTGCTGCGAGTGCTACCGCGATCGGTGTGGCGAGCAGGACGGCGAGGACAGAGGCCACGATCGCCGGGACGACGCCGATAACCGGAAAATGAAAGCTCCGCCGGTGGTCCATCACGAGATCGAAATCGGGTGCGAGACCGCCGACGATCGCACCGGCGGCCAGCGGGCCGGCCAGCTCCGGGGCGGCGTAGGCGACTGGCGCAACGGCTACGAGTCCCGCGAACGCGTGCGTCGTCGCCATCATGACCGGTCGTAGACCGACGACCGTCAAAACGGTACGCAAACCGGCAGACAGTCGCCGCCGCGATCGCTTTTTGTTACCGCGCCGGCACTGGCCCGCCGGAACTGGACGACCCACCGGCACTGGACACTCGATCATAGACAACCGCGCGCGTGCCGGCTGACGGCTTATCCATGTCACCCCGTAACGCCCGTTGTGAACAGAGACGAGAATCGATCGCGCCGTCGTTTCCTTCGGGCTTCGGCCGCGATCGCGACCGGGTCGACGGCGCTCGTCGCCGGCTGTGGCGGTCCCGGCGAGGAAGACGAAGAACCCGAGGCGGAAGAAGGAACGGGGAACGGACAGGACCGAGACGACGAGACGGGGGACGAAGACGCCGATCCCGACGACGAGGAGGCCGAAGCGTAATCGACGCGACGGCGTCGCTACCCACCCCACCGCGGCGTCATCACTCGCTTACGACGGCACGCGATCGCTCGCCGGCGACGGCGACAGCCGCCAGTGGACCAGCACGACGATCGCACCGCCGGTCGCGACGAGTCCACCCGCGACGCCGAACGCGAGGACGTACCCGGACACAGCCAGCCAGCCGCCGACGACGCTGCCGACGCCGCCCGCGAGTGCCGACAGCGCACCGTAGACGCCGAGGGCTTCGCCGCGAACCGAAACGGGAGCGAGTTGCGTGACGAGCGTCCCGGCAGTGACGGCGATGACGGCCCACGTGAGTCCGATCACTACGAACAGTACCGCGGCGACTCCGAAGCCGAGGGTTGCCCCACCGAGTGCAGCGCCGCCGATCGCGACGAGGGGAAAGGCGAACGCCCGGACGAGCAGACCGACCGTCTGGAGGATCGTCACGTCGTATTCGACCGCGAGGGTGCCGGCCCGGCCGAAGAATACCGCCGCTGCGAGGCTCGAAACGACGTACATCGCGAAGGTTCCGTCGGTCCCGAACCCGGCTTCGGAGAGAAACGCGGGCAGCGGTGCGAAAAACGCCGCCGATCCGGCGAAGACGAGGACGATGGCGGCGAAGTAGAGCGCGAGCGTCGGCGTGAACCGCGCCGCGAGCCGCCGGGGGTGGAGTCTCCGGGGGTCCATCCGGCCGGGCGTAAACGGGAACGTGACGCCGCGAACGTTGAACCCTGCGGCGGCGCGAATCGCGCGCCGGAGGCGTCGCGGTTCCGGTTCGTCGCCGGGATCCGGATCGGCCGGCAGGAACCGGTATCCTGCGACGAGTGCGATTCCGGCGGCGGTCGCACAGACGAAAAAGAGTCCTCGCTGTGCGGTGGCCGGCTCGAAGAGCAGTTCCGTACCCGCGGTCCAGACGGCACCGAGGACGAGCCCGACCGCCCAGCCGACCCCCTGATACTCGTTCAGCAACGCGATCCGTTCGCTCCAGGCGGCTTCCGGAACGTCGACCACGGCCAGCAGGGTCAACACGGGGACGGCAGCCGCGAACGCGAACCAGATGACCGCGTTCGCAGCGATCACGAGTGCGATCGACGAGAGTAACGGAACGAGCGCGAGCATCGCCGCGACGAGCGCGATCGCGACGAGGACGAACACGCGCCGTTTTCCGGTCCGATCGGCCAGTCGACCGAACAGGAGCGCACCCGGAACGCCAACGAACGCCGCCACGGCCGCGACAATCCCCAGCGTAAACGGATCACCACCCAGCGTGACCACGTACAATGGAACGATCAGCGATGCACACCCGAGCGCAATCGAGGCGAGACCCCACGCGTACAGCCAGCGATTCGACGAGCGAGTGGACATCCGTTCCCATGCAGTCACCGACGGTTCTTATATCTGTACAGACAGTCACACCAGCGACAAAGAGACTGATCTGGTACTATCGAATTCTCGCTGATGGCGCGTCGTCGGCTCACTCGATATTTTCGCCCTGGTAGCTGCCGTCGTAGACCCCCTCGTGGTTCGCTTCGGCGTACACGAGCTGGGCGATCCGCGCCCGACGTTCGATTTCGACGTCGTGGTGGACCTGCAACAGCCCCTCGCCGCGACCCTCGTAGCCGGCGTCCCAGACCGCCGTATTGAGCATACAGGAGTTGCGCATCAGCGACGATCGGGGGTAGACGAAGCCGACGTGTCCTGCCGGAATCTCGATTCGCTCGCCGTAGCGGACGATGTAGCTCCCCCGGGGGAGGTAGTACGTGTCGGGGTCTTTTTTCTCGAGTTCTTCGAGCGGGCGAGCGATTCGATCGCCAATCTGCTTTCCGTCCCGACCGATTCGACCCGGCTCCAGTTGCTCGAAGACGACATCTAAGGTGAGATCGACGCCGTTTGGCTGGACCTGCTCCTCGGCGATCGGTGACACGTGGTCGGCGACGAACGCACCTGAGCGGTACATATCCACGCAACGCTTCGGGAACGAGATAAGCGTATTCGTTCGGATCGGACGAGGCGAGATGGGTGACGGATCGGATAAGGAGGGGGAAGTAGCGGATCGGATGAACACTGGTAGCTGGGTCGGGCGGCGAGTGGATGGCGGGTCAAATGACGGTGGTTCATTTCGGAGTTGA
Source organism: Halosolutus sp. DAT137 (assembly GCF_059736405.1). Taxonomy (NCBI): domain Archaea; kingdom Methanobacteriati; phylum Methanobacteriota; class Halobacteria; order Halobacteriales; family Natrialbaceae; genus Halosolutus; species Halosolutus sp. DAT137. The sequence goes on from NZ_JCAQID010000007.1 coordinate 338,030, forward strand.
CGAACGTACAGTCGGCCGGCAATACTTACGAGAGAACTGTCGTATCGAACGCGGAAGTACACGGTCGATCCCCACAGAAACACGCTGGATTTATCAGGACGGACGGCCGAGATTCGGGTGCTATGGGACAAACTCTCACCGAAAAGATTCTCGACGACCACCTCGTCGAGGGCGAACTCGAAACCGGCGAGGAGATCGGGATCGAGATCGACCAGGTTCTCACCCAGGACACGACAGGTACGATGGTCTGGCTCCAGTTCGAGGCGATGGGACTGGACGAGGTCCAGACCGAGATCGCTGCCCAGTACTGTGACCACCAGACCTACCAGTTCGACTTTAAGAACACCGACGATCACCGTTTCCTCCGCTCTGCGGCCGGTACATATGGCGCACATTTCTCTCGCCCCGGCAACGGTATCTGTCACAACGTTCACCGCGAGAACTTCGCAGCGCCCGGCAAGACGCTGCTCGGCTCCGACAGCCACACCCCGACCCCCGGCGGTCTCGGGGAACTCGCGATCGGTGCCGGCGGAATCGACGTCACCGTCGCGATGGGCGGCGCACCGTACTACATCGAGATGCCCGAGATCGTCAGCGTTCGCCTCGAAGGCGAACTCCCCGAGTGGGCTACCGCGAAAGACGTCATCCTCGAGTTGCTCCGACGCCTGAGCGTCAAGGGCGGCGTCGGCAAGATTCTCGAATACACGGGTCCCGGTGTCGAGACGCTCACCGCACCCGAGCGGATGACGATCACCAACATGGGGACGGAACTCGGCGCAACGACGTCGATATTCCCCACCGACCACCAGACCGAGGACTACCTCGAGCGCGTCGGCCGCGGCGAGGAGTACGTCGAACTCCAGCCCGACGACGACGCCGAGTACGACGACGAGATCGTCGTCGACCTCTCGGACCTCGAACCGCTGATCGCTCAGCCGTCGATGCCGGACAAGGTCGTCCCCGTCAGCGAAGTCGAGGGCGAATCCGTCGAGCAGGTCATCGTCGGCTCCTGTACGAACGGCGGCTACGAGGACATCCTCCCCGTCGCCAAGATGCTCGAGGGACGCGAAACCTCGATGGAGACCGAGACGATCGTCGCCCCCGGCTCCAAGCAGGCCTCCGAGATGCTCGCTCGCCAGGGCTGGGTCGCGGAGATGATGGCCGCTGGCGTCAACTTCTCCGAGGCGACGTGTGGTGCCTGTATCGGCATCGGTCACGTTCCCGCCAGCGACTCCGTCTCGCTGCGTACCTTCAACCGCAACTTCGAGGGCCGTTCCGGTATCGAAGACGACAACGTCTACCTCTGTTCGCCGGAGGTCGCCGCCGCCGCATCGCTCAAAGGCGAAATCGTCGACCCGCGCAACCTCGCAGACGAACTCGGTGACCTCGAGGCACCCGGCGTCGAACTCCCCGACGAGTACGACGGCTCCAAGACGGACCTCATCAGCCCCGACGAAGCCGTCGACGACGAGCTCATCAAGGGTCCGAACATCGGTGACGTCCCGATCCGGGACCAGCTCGGCTCGAACATATCCGGTGAAGCCCTGCTCAAGATGGCAGACAACATCACGACCGACCACATCATCCCTGCAACGCAGGACATCCTGATGTACCGGTCGAACGTCCCCAAACTGAGCGAGTTCACGCTCTCCCGCGTCGACGAGACCTTCGCCCAGCGCGCTCTCGACGCCGACGGCGGCTTCCTCGTCGCCGGCGAGAACTACGGGCAGGGATCCTCGCGCGAACACGCCGCCCTCTGTCCGATGTACCTCGGCATCGAGGGCGTCCTCGCACAGAGCTTCGCTCGCATCCACCGCGCGAACCTGTTTAACTTCGGTATCGTCCCGCTGACGATCGACGAGGACACCTACGAGTCGATCGATCAGGGCGACGAGATCGAGATCGTCGACGACGTCTACGAGGCCGTCACCAGCGGACAAGAAGAGTTTACGGTCCGCGTCGGTGACGAGGAGTACACCGCGACGCTCGACGCCTCCGAACGCGAACGCGCAATCCTCGCGGCCGGTGGCAAACTCGCCTGGACGAGAGAACAGGCCGAGGGCGCAGGCGGCGCGACCCCCGCCGACGACTGATCGACCCTCGAGTTTCATTTTTTTATCGCCGCCAGTCTCGATAGGCGATGGTGTCCCTAGTTCGGAATGCCCGTACATTCCGATCCAAACCAGTCGAAACGCATTAGTCATCGTCGCCGTAATTTAGCCCACGGATGCGTTCGGCGGGATTGATCTGACAGGAATCGATCGGCTGCGGCCGATCGGTGCCCCAGGAGCTGCTGCCGGGAGACGCAAACGCGACTACCACGCATGCAACGACGGACTATCGTCTTCGGACTGGGTGCACTCGTCTCGGGTTCCGGGCTGGCGATCGGAACGGGAGCGTTTTCGAGCGTTACCGCAGAGCGCAGCGTCACGATCGAGACCGCAGACGACGACTCGGGTGCGCTCCTCGGGTTGTCGAAAAACGAGGAGTACGTCGGTGATGAAACCGAGTTCGTCCAGATCAGTGATGGGACGCTCGAATTGAAGTTCGAGTCCGTCAACCGGAACGCGGTGACGAGGTTCGAGGACCTCGTTACCGTCACAAACAACGGAAGCCGGGACTGTTACGTCTACGTCGATGTCAACGCCGGTGAATCGGGAGAGGACCCGATCTGGGGAAGTGGCTACGATAATTGGGGACCGCTCGACGTCCTGATCGACGAGGACCGACAGGGGAGTATCGTCGGTGGGAATCTCAATCAGACGCCAGCGGACGTCACGAAAGGCGATCCGCTACGTCCCGGAGAGTCCTGGGATCTCACGTTCGAGATCGACACCCGCGGTCGAGGGAACGTCGCGATTAGCGGCGGAATCCAGCTTGTCGCTGAATAACCGGGGCACACCCGTTCGACCGGAGACTGCAGCTTTTTGTCAACTGACGGGCGATCGAGTCAATCACTCCTCGCTCCGTTCGCGAACGTGGCGCTTTTGCCGGCGTTCGGTTACGTGATCGACGCCGTCGGCCAGTTCGTCCCTGATGTCCGTCTCGAAAGCGTCGACTTCCTCGAGAAACTCCGTCGAGAACTCCTCGACGAGTTCGAAGGTCCACTGATCGCTGATCGCGCCGGCCGGCAGGTGCTCGTCGCGGAGGGCGTCGGCCCACTCGTCGTGGCCGGCCTCCCGAAGGCTGTCCTCGGCGTCGCCCATCCGGTCCATCGCGTGGCCGAGTTGGTGATGAAACGTCAGTAGGTTTCCGTACGCGCGGTGGACGTACTCCATCCCGAGTTGCATGTCGTGGAGGGCCTCCCGTTCGGCGTCGGTCAACTCGAGGTCGTCGGGATCGGTCGTCATGGACCGTTCTCGACCACGACCCGCTCAAAAGAGGTTTCAGGCCCGGCAACGGGTTCCGGTTCCGCTTGGCTCACCGGGCGGACCACGGTTCTATCCGGATCGATCGCAGGCGGTACCGAAATCTTCAGGAGACGAGCGTCGCGAACTCGGCCGCAAACGTTTCGACTGCGTCCCAGTCGGTGTACTCGTAATCCCGCGACGTATCGGTGTCGCCGCCTTCCTTCCCCGCGATTCGGCGCATCACGAACCGTTTGAGTAGTCCGTACTCGCTGTACTTCAACGCGCCCGCGACCGCGAGCGTCCCGTCGGGATCCCACTCGGTCTCCTCGAGAAACGTCTCGAGAAGGTCCTCGGCCGCCGATCGCGTCTCGGGATCGGCCGACGCAGTCGAAAGGCTGACGGAAAAGAACGCCGACGGCAGTCGACACAGCGTCGATCGATGGGTGCGGACGAACTCGGTGACGTATCGCTGGTGTGTCCCGGTATGGATAGAGGCCCCGACGATTATGCCGTCGTACGTTCCCGGTTCGAGACCGGCGGGCGGGTGCTTCAGGTGGGCGAGTGTCACGTCGTGGCCGTCGCCCGCGATCGCGTCACCCATCCGTCCGGCGATCGTCGCCGTCTGCCCCTCGTTCGAGCCGTAGGCGACGAGGACGCGGGCCACTACCGCTCACCTCGATCGGACGCGACGCGAAACGGGGTGGCGGCGTGCGACGGTAACGGTGGTCTCGTGAGACGCATACTCGTCGTTCGTCCTCCGAGACGATCAAGTTGCGCTCCCTGTCGCGCAGTCCGCCGTCGATCACTCCGAACCGACCGAGACCGTCGCCCCGAGTTCCGGCGCGCTCGCGTCGAACCCGTCCGTGCGAAGTTCGCTGGCGAACGCCTCGCAGCGATCGCCGTGGACTACCAGCACCTCGCTGTCGCGGTACTCGTCGAGAACGGCGAGCAACCCGGTTCGATCGGCGTGGGCCGAAAAGTCGTACTGCTCGACCTGTGCGCTGACCCGCTGGACCCGCCCGTCGAGTTCGGCGCTGCCGGTGTCCAGCAGATCGCGACCCGGTGTCCCCTCGACCTGATAGCCCGTCATGGTGATCTTGTTGGTCGGGTGAGAGCTGATCGCGGGAACGTACGTCATCGCCGGCCCGCCGTGGAGCATCCCGCTGGTGGTGACGATGACGGTGTTTTGCTCGGCAATTCGCTTTCGCTGCCCGTCTCTCCCGTCGACGAACCGGGCGTTTCCCTTCGCCCGGCGAAGCAGGTCGGGGTCGCGCAGGAACTCGCGATTTCGCGGCCGCAAGAAGAGTTCGGTAACTCGTTTGCCCATCCCGTCGACGTAACACTCGAGGTCGTGTTGCTCGCAGATGCACAGCACTTCCTGGGTCCGCCCGATCGCGAACGCGGGAACGACGACGGTGCCGCCCTCCCAGATCGTCGTCCGAAGGCTTTCGGCGAACTCGCGTTCGATCTCGGGTCTGGGCGGTCGCATCGTGTCCGCGTACGTGCTCTCACAGATGACGGTGTCGGCGTCGGGTCTGGCCGTCGTCCCGGCGAGGAGTTGCTGTCCCTCCGTATGAAAGTCGCCGGTGTACAGCAGTCGCGTCTCCCCGTCGTCGATCAGCACGTGTGCGCTGCCGGGAACGTGGCCCGCATCGTAAAAGGTGATCTCGTACCCCGCAGCGTTGAAGGGGTCGCGGTAGCCGTGGGTTTCCGAAACCTCCGTGAGCCGTGCCACCTCGGCTTCGGTGAACGGACAGTCGTAGGTCCCCCCGTGAAGCTTGATCGTATCTCGGGCGAGGACCATCGTGAGATCGTACGTCGGCGGCGTCCAGTGGACCGACGGCCGCGAGTCGCCCGAGACGAGCGTCGGAATCGAGCCGACGTGATCGAGGTGGCCGTGACTGACGACGACCGCCTCGGGATCGACGTCGCTGATCGGGAACGCCGGCGGATTCCCCGAGTCCATCCCGAAATCGAGCAGGAGCCGATCGTCGATCAGGATCGCGCTCCGACCGATCTCGCGAGCGCCACCCAGAAACTGGACGTCCATCGTGACTGTGTCGGGACTGGAGACGCTTGCCTCCGTTGGTTCGTCGCGACCGAAACGAGAGGGTTCGCCTACGACCGAACCAACGTATCCGTCTGCGACCGTTTCCGCGCGGGCGTCGACCACCCGCCTGCGGCTCCGCGCTCACCGCTGGTCGAGCAACGACCTCCCGACGAGTCCGAGCACCACGAGACACAGCCCGATCATTGCGGCCTGGGATCCCGCGGCGATCGGACTGTCGACGGTGCCCCCGGTCGCGAGCGTCAGGATGTCCGGAACTCCTCGAAGGCTGCCCGCGACGCCGAGCGCTGCGAACAGCCCGAGACCGTAAATCGCCAGCCGCTGTCGATCCGTATTGCGGCCGAGCGAGGCGAGTGTGACGATCGCGATTCCGAAAATCGACGGGATGAGCGCGGTGGCACTCGCAAACTCCGTGGCCACGTACGCGGTCACACCGATCAATGCCAGCAAGACCCCAACGGCCATCGAGACGTCGAACGTCACGCGGTCGGACTCGGTCATGACAGTATCGTCACAGGGGACGAACATACCGTTTTCCTTGGACGTTCTGCGGGCTCTCTGGGTGTACGAAACGTGGGCACGCGTTACCGGTCGCGAAGCCGCGCCCAGACTGACTCGCTGTTTCGCGATCGGTCGCGCTCGAGTCGATCCAGTTTCGCCGCCGTCTCCTCCGTCTCGAGCAACAGGTCGAGTTGGCGCTCGAACTCGTCGTCGTCGATCTCGCCCGCGACGTACCGCTCTCGAAGCCGCGTTTCCGCGTCGCGATCGTCCACGGTGGCCGAGCGCTTTCTATCTGCCTGCCCCACCGTCTCACGATCGTCCCCGTCGCCGCCGAGAACCGACCAGAGGCCGACCAGCGCCAGCACGAAGAGCCCGAGAACGACGAGGCTGACGACGATCGAGAGTACCGTCGCCACGATCGACAGCGCGAGGCCGACGATCGTCGCGACCGCCGAGAGGACGAGGACGGCGAGCACCAAGACGCCGACGCCTTTCAGGAGGGGAGTGGCGAACCGACTCATACGAACCCTTACGATCGGCGGAACCAAAAACGACACTCCTGTCAGTTCTACAACTCGAATTCGTCTCGCAACTCGGGTTCGATTCCCAGCTTACGACGGGCCGTTAGATCGTGCCGGCGTCCCGTTTGTTGGTCCCGCCCGGTGGCGCGTCAGCCCGATCAGATAGACGTCGAGCAGACAGACGATTAACACGGCGAGCGGGACGGCCACATCGGTGTAGCTGACCGCGTCGAACTGGAGTGCCGTCACGACGAACGGCTCGCCCGGATCGAGCGCATTCGACAGGGTTCGAGCGCTCAGAAACCCGAGTGCGAGGACGTACAGACCGAACCAGGCTGCCCCACGTTTCAGCTGCCCGAGATAGCAGTGCCCGAGCCCCGCGACGAGGACCGTCAGCAGGTACGCCGGCCAGAGTGGACGGGTCAGTTCGCGCATTGGGTGTCCCTTGGCAGTCCAGCACAATCGGTGTTGCCCTCAGCGAGAAACCCCGTTGCCCTCAGCGAGAAACCCCGTTGCCCTCAACGAGGGACCCTATACCGAGGACTAGACGGACGCTCTCATACGAATTCGTGTCATCGATTACCGCCGACCGGCCGAGACGGTTCGCCGGTCGGCGGTAACGACGGACACGAATCCGTATCAAACCAGTCGCGGACGATACTGGAGAACCCGAGAATCGACTCGATCATCGCTGATACCGACGAATCCCAAATCGGCCGTAGCCGCCGTAGGCGACCTCGAGCGACCCGATCCACCAGTTCCACCGATCGGGCGGGGTCCCCTCCCGAGCGTCGGACAGTTCGTCGATGACGATGTCGTTGGTCAACTCGAATCCGGCGTCCTCCTGATACCGGCCCGAGTCAGCGAGGTCGACCGCCTGCCGGACGACGACGCGAGACTGACCGATCGTCCCGCCGAACTCGTCGCGGAGTCGAATCTCCAGTCGCCCCGGATCGATGGCCATACGCGATCGGACAGCGCGCGCGCCCAAAATTCCACCGGCAGAGACCCGATACCGGCGCGATTACTCTGGTCGGGCAGACATCGAGACCGGGTCGTCGATCCTGTCGAACACGCATCGACTATTGAAGTGTTATGAATCGAAAATTGAAGTACTGTCGTTTCCGCCGTCTCGAGCGACGGACGAGCCGAACGAGCGACTCGATAACCGGCACTGTCGCGCGAGGCGGCTGTCCGGGACCGTAAGCCGGTCGGTATCGAAATAGCACCGTCAGCAGGATCCGGCAGTACCTGAAACGATCGATGAGTCGGCAGGACAGATCGAGCAAGACGGCCGTACCGGTCGGGCTATGACAGTCACTGACGGTCACCTGCGGCTCTCGTTTCGATGTGTTTTTGGGCACTGGCCGTTTTCTCCCGTGCATGGCAAGTTTCACTGTCGTCGTCGGCGACCCCGAATCCGGGTCGGCCTACCAGCTCGATGCGGAGGAACAGGACGCGAATCGATTCATCGGCCGATCGATCGGAGAATCGGTCGACGGCTCTGCGGTCGGACTCGACGGCTACACGCTCGAGATCACCGGCGGCTCCGACGACGCCGGCCGACCGCTCAACCCGGACGTTCCCGGACGAAACCTGACAGAAGTGCTCATGACCGGCCGACAAACTGGCTACCGCCCGTCCCGTGACGGCGAGCGCCGCCGGATCACGGTCCGTGGCAGTGAAATCTCCGACGCCGTCGCACAGATCAACGCCGCGATCGTCGACCGTGGCAGTACCGACATCGACGAACTGCTCGGCGACGGCGACGACGAATAACCACAGCGCCCGTTTTTGTTGTACTATGGCAGACCGCATTTCGAGCGACCATCCGTCGGTTCAGACGGTTCGAGCCACGTGTGCACAGACCGCGACCGGCCACCGCGTAGAGATTCCGGCCGACGATCGCGACGCGTTCCCGACCGGGGAGGTCGTCCGCGTCGTCATCGACGGCGACGAACTGTTCGCAGACATCAGGCGAGCGCTCGCGGGGGACGACCTCTCGATCCCGGGCGTCTACGAGACGCCGAACCACGCTCGCGACCCGAGCGGCGGGAGGGACCGGCTGGCGGCGTGGATCGACGACACGGCCATTCCGACCGGCGGCTCGGTGCTGATTGACATCGTCGAACCGGGGTTCCTCTATGGTCTCCGTGCACCCGGCGAATCGGCGTACTACGACGCCCGCGAACCGCCGAGTGACAGCCTCTCCTCGATCGCGGCCGATCTCGAGGATCAGTAACGGGCGGCAACGGCGCGACGGCGATCGGTTGGCGACCGGCTATCGATCGACACAGCCGGCGCTATCGGTCTCTCGAATCCGCTACTCGAACAAAATTGCGTTCGTCTTCAGTCCAGTTGCGGCAGGAACGCGTACAGCAACAGGCCGAAGGCCAGATGCTGGATCATCGTCCGTTCGACGGTCCCACGGACGTGGGCGTCGTCCGCGATGGAGTACTCTTTGGTCCGAACTTTGGCGTGCATCGAAAGCACGTCGTCTTCTTCGAGCCTGTGCAAGCTCGGGTACACCGTACCGGGGCTGAGCTGGGCGTCGAAGAGATGGGTCAGATCCGAGAGCAACTCCTTGCCGTGGGTTTCCTCGTGAAGTGAGATGAGCATCAGAAGAATCTCGTCGAGGTTCTCCTTGATGATCGCGTCGTCGAACTGCACCTCGTCAGTTGGGAGCGCACCGTTGACCTGCGCCATCAACTCGTCGAGTTCGCGTTCGACGTCTCTGCTCGAGTCCTCGGTCGTTCCGAGGGAGATGTCGTACGATTCCGACTGTGTGTCTGCAGTCGCCGCCCTCGACAGTTCGTCGAGCACGGACTCGGTGTTTGAGATGTCCTCACGCATTGACAATCACCGTTGGGGGGTGTTCGCGGTTGGCAGCGTTTCGTCCCCGACGATCACGCACTACCGGCGGGTATTTGCTATTCGATGCCATCCACGACTACTCGGTTTCTTGGACTGTCACGTATTAAACGACATGGAATTGACCGGCAAAAAACTCGATAATTTAACACGCCCAACTTTCACAAAAATTGTACTATTTTGGAGTTGTTCGATAGTTTTTGGGAATTTAATATAGATAGGAGAAATTAGCCATAAAACTCCCATTGAGAATTACAACTGATCAATTTTGTCCACATTCCAACCGATATGAAAAGTATTGTGGCCGACTGCCGGATGTGTGGTCAGTGAGTCGACGGTCGGTCGCGGATGATGCTCACCATTTCGTCGGGGTCGTCGGTGTCGTCCTCGTCGTCGATCTGTCGTTCGACGCGTCGTTCGGCCATTCGAGCGATCATCACGTGTTCTTCCAGGTCGTCTCCCCTGATTCGTGCGAGATACGACAAACTCTGGGCGTGTGCGCTAAACAGCGTTCCGCTGAGCGATTCGAGGGGATACTCGAGGGTCGTCGGTTCGTCGTACCGTTTGTTGTGGATTTCACCGAGTGACAGGCCACGCAGATACGACGTCATCTGCTCTCGAACGAGCGGACTGATCCAGCCGAGATCCTCGTAGTACCGTAGACAGTTCAGTGCACCCGTGGTTCCGAAGGTTTCGCCGAGAAAGCGGGCCCACTGGATGGTCGCGTCGGTTCGTCCGGCCGCCTGTTCGAGTGTCTCGAGATAGGGCTTCGTGGTTGACATGGATCGACGCCGGAGGTTCCGGTCTACCGAATGTCTGTTCTCCGACCACCAAGAAGGCTCGCGTCATTACGAACCGTGAGTCGTACCAGGGGGCGTCTCGAATCCGAACGCGGCCCATTCGTAACTTGGATGAATCACACGCTGATGACGAAATTAACCACGTACTGAGTGATGACAGCGATAACGGCCCCAAGCCAGGTCATGAACACGAAGTGAACCAGTCCGCTGATCATGTGTCCGCGATCGGTCAACCGGATCATGATCGACGAGAGCATCGCGTTGATGAGGATGGTCATGATCAGCAGGTACTCGATCATGGGGAGGTTGTACTGTTCGGTGTGCAGGAAACCGCCCGCGATATCGGTGCCCTGATCGAGGTCCATCTCGGCGGTCACGTCCATCATGATTTCGACGATTTCGAGTCCAATAAAGAACGCAAAGACCGACGACGCCGTGATACCGTAGAGGACGCCGATCAGGGTCGTCGTCGCTTGCTGACGTTGCTCGCGAACTTTGAGCACTTCGTTCTGGTTCTTGCTGATGACCTGACCGAGCACCTGCGGGTCACCCCCCATCTGGCGGCCGACGACGTACATGTCCCCGAACTTCTGGATGAGGTACGACCCGGTCTCCGCGGCGAACAGCCGCCACGATCGGACGTTGTCGATACGCATGTTGAGCCGCTTGTAGAGCGAATCGACGTTCGGCGTCAGCGCGCCGAAGTCTTTCCGTCGCAGACTCTCGAGGACGCTTCCCGTCGACGTCTGTTTGACGCTCTCGACGGTCCCGAGCGCGCGGATGAAACTGGGGAACTCGCTGTCCCGGACTTTGACGCGGTTCTCTTCCTGTCGCATACGCCACCCGGGTAACAACAACGGCGTCACGGGAATCGCCGCGAGGATCGGCAGCGGAATCCGATCGGGCGCGATCGGCAACAGTCCGAGGATGACGAGCAAGACGACGACTCCGAGGACGAGACTCGCTCCACAGCCGATCGCGAGCGCCCGCGGAATCCGCGAGAGCGGACCGACGCCCGCGGTTTCCTCGATGTACCAGATTGGATCGTACGGCGAGACGACGTGGATGGCGTAGACGAATCCCGCCTGCGCGATCGCAAAGAGGACGATCGTTCCGGCGATCAGCAGCGTCGGACTGGTCCCGATCAGGATCGGGAGCACGATCGCGAAGACGAGGATGAACGCCACCGACAGCATCATCGACATGTAGAGTTCCTTCATCACGTCGAGTTTCGCCAGGTCCGACTCGTAGCGGGTGACGAACTGCTGGATGATCGTATCCTGCTCGTCGATCAGGAACTCGCTGATCTGCTGGCCGCCACCGACGGTGTACGCGAGGCGTTCGAGAAAGTCCGTCAGAAGCGGACTCGTCGTCTGTTTGGCCCGTAGCCGACAGGCGTCGTCGAGACTCTGGTTCCAGGTGTCGACCAGTCCGACGAGATGGCCCATCTCCTCGGCCAGGGCGTCGTACTCGTCTTCCTCCGCGAGCGTCCGAAAGATCTCGACGCGGTTGATGTTCGTCATCGAAAGGACGGTAATGTGGGTCAAAAAGAGGTGAAAGCGCTGGCGAATCTGTTTTCGCTTGCGATCCTGGGCGAGTTTCGGGTAGATCACCGCGACGACGATCGCCAACAGCCCGAGCAACATCGCGGGGGCAATGACGGTCAGCGGCAACCCCAGCGCGATCGGCACGGCGATCGCAGCGAAGAAGAAGACGATCGACGGAGCGATGACGAGCAGGAGGTACCGCTCGACGGAGGTCTCCATGTTCGCGTACGCCCTGAGGAGTGCCTTCGCCAGCGAGCGGGCACTCATATCGGGTGCTTGCTGTGTGGACATGCTCAGGCAAACTGATCGAGACCGCTGATCCGGATCGGCAGGCCCTGCAGGCCGTCGCGCTGGTATCCCGCGATCGCATCGTTGACCTCGTGGTAGCCAAGCACGTCGGCGTCGATCAACTGGCGAATAATCTCCGCGCGGCGATCGAGTTCGTCGTAGATTTCGCGAGTGTCCTGATAGCCAAGGAGCGTCGCGATCTGCTCTTCGAGGACGTAGGAGTTGTTCCGCCCGGTAAAAGCGACCTCGTCGTCGCGCGGGTCCCACTTGAACGCCTGCCGGGTGACGACGCCGCCCTCGTAGTCGGAGTAGCCTTCGATTTCCTGAACCGACGTCACCCGGCGGAGCACGTTGTCGCCCTGTTTGACCCGGTTCTGGAACAGCGCGACGTCGCAGTTGTCCATGAACGTCTCCGGCACGTTGATCGGGGCCCCGGTAAACCGCTGGATCATCGAGACGATGTCGCTCGCGTGGAAGGTCAACATCACGGGGTGGCCGGTCTGTGCTGCCTGGAACGCCATCTGCCCCTCCGCACCGCGAACCTCACCCACGATGATGTAGTCGGGACGCGATCGCAGTGCGGCAGCGACCAGGTCAAACATATCCACGTCGGCGCTCTCGTCGCCCGATCCCTCCCGCGTGAGCAGTTGCTGCCAGGTGTCGTGTGGCGGGATGACTTCGGCGGTGTCCTCGGCGGTGTAAATCTTCGCGTCCCGCGGAATAAACGAGAGGGCGGCGTTGAGCGTCGTCGTCTTTCCGGATGCCGTTTCCCCGACGACGAACACCGTCTGCTCGTTTTCGAGACATAGCCAGAGGTACGCCCCGAGTTCGGGGCTCAGGGTTCCCCACTTCGTGATCTGGAACACCGACAGCGGAATCTCCTCACCCTGTCGGATGGTCAGCGACGGTCCCTGGACGGAGACGTCGTCGGAGTAGATGATGTTGATACGCGAGCCGTCGGGCAGCGTCGCGTCGATCACCGGATCGGAGTCGCTCACCGGGTGGTTCATCCGTTCGCCCATGTTGCGCAACCACTGCTCGAACTCCTCGGGCGTCCCGAAGTCGACCGTCGCCGAGATCATCCCGTAGGTCCCGTGATCGAGATAACACTGCTTGGGACCGATCACGTGAATGTCCTCGTTCTCCGGGTCGGTCATCACCGGTTCTAGCGGTCCCAGCCCGACGATATCGCGCTGTAGCTGGTATCGTAGTCGATCGAACTGGTTCTGTGTGACGGAGATTTTGCTCGTTCCGAGCGACTTGAGCCGCCCGATCGACTGGCCCGTGATCCCCGAGGTGATCTCGACGACCTCGTCTAACAGTTCGTCTAAGTGCTCTTCGAACTGCTCGTTGTCGCCCGGAGCCGGCCGGGTGACGCTCTTGTCCAGAATCCGCTGTCGAATCCGGTTGTAGAGTTCCTTGTCCTGATCCTCGAGCGTCGGCTCGACGCAGTAGTAAGTGGTGCTGATCCCGAGGTCGCCGTGGACGTGACACAGAATCGGCTCCTCGGCCATGTAGATTACGTTCGGGCGATCGGACTCCCACTCGTCGTCCGGTTCGTCGATGAGCGACGGATACTCGCCGTACTCCTCGTAGAACCATTCGAGGTGGTCGTCGAGGTGGGGGTACTCCTCGGCCAGCGCCGCGAGGTCGCTCCCGAGGTTCGGAGTGCCGAAGTCGGACATCTCAGGCCACCGTCCTGCTCACGATCGAGATGCCACGCCCCTGCTGGACGTTGAACCCGATCGAGTCGTCGACCGGGGTTTTCATGTTCTGGAAGCGCCGGACGAGGATGTTCCGCCTGATCTCCTGGCCGACCTGCGTCGTCTCGATCTGGAAGTAGACGTCCGCGACGTTGCGAAGCGGTCGCAACGCGTCGTCGTCGACGCTCGTCGGATCGACCGTCAACACGACCGTCTTGTCCTGCATCGTCACCTGTCGGAGGAACGTTACGAGGCGCTGGATGACGTGGTCTTCGTCGCCCTCGCCGCTTACGGCCTCGTAGTTCGGGTCGTTTCGCAAGAGCGCAGAGAGCGTATCGACGAAGACGACGTCGGCCTTCCAGACCGTCTCCGCGCCGGCAAAGCGTGCCAGCAGCTGGCGTTTCGGACCGTCGTTGTGCGTATCGACGTTCGCGTGCAAGAACAGCAGTTGCTCTCCCAGGAGCAGATCGACCACGTCGTAGGACAGCGAGTGCATCTGCTGGACGAACTCCCAGGACTCCAGTTCCGTCGAAATGTAGGTGACGTAGGCGTCTTCGGTGGCCATTCCGTACGAAAAGCGCTGACAGATCGCGCTCTTGCCCGCCCCGTCTTCGCCCTCGACGAGAACGACGCTTCCCTCGGGGATGCCGCCGCCGATGGCGTTGTTCACGCGATCCTGTCCGGTCAGTCCGATCGATAAGTACTCTGTCATGGGACGTAGAATTCGAACACCTCCCTGTCGCCGTGGGCGTCGATGACGATCCGGTGTTCGTCACCGGTGGCGAGTGCGTGATCAATAGTGAGTTCGGCGACGACGCCACCACGCCATGGCTCGTCACCGGTTCCGTCGGCCGGAACCGTCGCTGTCACCGCGTCGTTCGTCACGAACTCGCCGTTGACGAGGATATCGACGTCGGACCCGTCGCCGGCGAGCGTCTTCTGGCCCGTATTTTTGACGAGCAGCGTGATCGTCTCCTGGCTTTCGTTGTAGACCGCCCCGCTTCCTGGATCGCTGATGATCTCGATGTCGGTATCGATCTGGTCGCTCACGTCGCCGCTGTAGGTGTCGATCGAGTTGCTGATGTCGTTGACGTTGGTCACCAGCGTGCCGGCGACGCCCGCGGCGACGAGCATCGCGGCGACAAACAGGATCAGACTCGAGATGGATTCACTCGACATCGGTCAGGACACCTCGAGTTCCGTAATCGTCACCGCGACCCCGTGTTCGGTGACGAGTTTCACCCTATCGGGTTCCTCGTCGGCCGCCAGTTCGATCGTCAGGCGTTCGCCGGGTTGCCACAGATCGCGATCCGCATCGTCCATCCCATCGACCGTGCCGTCCCACGCCGCCGGCGACCGATACACCCCGTCGACCAGCAGGTCCGTCTGCGATACCGACAGCGTCGTCGACCCGGTGTTTGTCACGTTCACCGTCACCTCGTTCGTCCCCGTATCGTACCTCGCTTCCGCGTCGTCGATCGCCGTGTTCCGAAGATCGAGTGCGCGATCGTCTCGCTCGTCGATCGCCGTCGATCGATCGTCGTGTGCAGACTGGACCACGGGGTAGGCGATGCCGACGGCGACGAGCATCCCGACGAACAGAATTGCGACCGAACCACTCGTACTGAATCCCACCCTGGTTCACCCCGTATTAGACGTCGACTTCCCGTTTGGTCTCGTGAATCTCCTGTAACTTCATAATGTAGGTGTAGCTGTCGGCGTGATCCTCGGCGGTCAGCTCGTCCGGCGGTTGGCCCGGATCGACGTGAATGTCGAGATCCGGGCCGCTGAGCACGGCTTCGAGCTGTCCGCGCACCTCCTCGTCGATCCAGCCGATCTCCGCGTAGTAGGAGATCGCACGCAAGGTCGCCGCCGGGCCACCCGTCCGGACCAGGTGGGTCAGCCACTCGAAAACGATAATATCCGTCGCGTACGTGTCCGCGAGCGTCTCGAGCGTCCCGTCGCTGCTTTCGGCATCATCCTCCGCGTCGGTGCCGGGAGCGTCCGATTCGGGCTGGTCGACGCTCTCGGTCGCCTGCACTTCGACGTGCGTATCGTCGTCGACGTCGTCGGCTCGTTCGGCCGACGGAATCTCGCGTTCCTCGAACGTGATGGTCTCGCCGGCGGTCTCTTCGGCCTGCCTGTCGGCGTGTGCCTGCGCCGCATCCTCGATCACGCCCTTCAGATCGTCGAACGAGACGGTTTCGCCGTCGCCGGCTGCCTCGGATTCGAGGTCGAATCCGGCTCCCGCCGACGCGTCGGCCCGATCGTCGTCACCGAAGACGCCGAACCCGCCCTCTTCCTCGCCCGCGCCGGTAAAGGGGTTGACGTCGTCGGTGAGTTGATCGTAGATTCCGAGGAGCCGTCGAACCGTGTCGTTCATCTCCTCGACCTGGTCCGAGACCTGCCGCTGGGATTCTCGAACCGCGCCGAGTTCGGACTCCTTGTCTTCGAGTTCCTCCTCGAGTTCCTCGATACGATACTGGAGGTCCTCGGGGTCCTCTTCGACCGCGCCGCCGCCCCGACCGAACAGGCCGCCGGAGCCGCCGCCGTCCGAGTCTGCGTCTGCGTCAGCATCCGAGTCCGACTCCTCGTCGGCCCCCGACTCCGAGTCGTCGGCGTCAGCTGATGCATCGGCCCCAGCGGTGTCGTCATCGGCCTGCTGTCGGCGGCGTTCGCGCTCGCGACCGCGGCGGCCACCGCTGTCCCCGAGGAAGTCTTCGAGGAGTTCGCGAAGATTGTCGAGTCCGAGATTCATATATGATTACTGCGCGGATGTGCGCGACTGCGCGCGTACGCCGATCGCGGGCGGCGTCTCCCCAGCGACACGTCCCACAGTCATTTCGATCTACCCCCGACTAATCACACCACTCCTAAAGGTCTACCTCCGAGTTCGCCCCGCGTTTCGAACCGTGAGTCGAGTCTCGAAACGCGGCGTGAACTGGTACGGAGGTTGATAGTCCGTCTATCGAATATGTCGACCGGGGTGCATCCCCAGATACTGTGATGCCAACGGACTCGCCACACTCCGGACGTCGACGGGACACTGCGATCGTCCCGTCGCCACACCCACCGCGGGAGCGACGGGCCTCGCCCGTCGACCCGGAGCTCGACGGTCGTGTGACCGTCAGCGGCCATACTCGGGGAGCGACTCTCCGCCAGTGCCGATCGGGCGATGCTGGTACACAGGGTGTACGCATATGATAGGGACACATACACGAGACGAATCCGATCGCGGTCAGGTCGGGATCGGCACGCTCATCGTTTTCATCGCGATGGTGCTGGTCGCAGCGATTGCAGCAGGCGTATTGATCAACACGGCAGGGGTGCTGCAAAGTCAGGCATCCGATACCGGTTCCGAAACACAAGAAGCAGTGGCGAATCAGGTCGAGGTCGTCCACGCTAGCGGAAATGTCACTGCAGACAACATCGATATAGTCAATCTGACTATCATGAAGTCCGCAGGTTCCAACGCGATCGACCTCTCATCGATGACCGTCCAGTACACCAGTGACAGTTCTGATGTTACACTTGTACATGATGGCGGAAGTGGAGCGACTGATTCGGAATTCGCGACAGAAAATATTACCGGTTCCGGAGATAGCACAGAACTCCTCAACACGGACGATCGCGTGAAGCTGACTATCGATGTCGCAGCGATCGAGACTGGCGGACTCGAGGGCGGAGATAGTGCGACTGTTAAGCTCATCGATCAGTCCGGTGCCCAGTTCAGTTACGGTGTGAGCGTTCCGTCGACCTTCGGTGACAAGGAAGTAGTGAGTGTCTGATACCAATGTTTGAACAACTAACCGATAACGAAGACCGCGGACAGGTCGGGATCGGGACGCTCATCGTCTTCATCGCGATGGTCCTGGTCGCAGCGATCGCGGCAGGCGTACTGATCAATACCGCAGGAACACTACAGAGTCAGGCCTCTGACACCGGTTCCGAGACACAGGAAGCCGTCGCGAATCAGATCGAGGTCGTCCACGCCAGCGGGACCGTCAGCACAGTATACGTCGATAAAGTCAATCTAACGATTATGAAATCCGCTGGTTCCGGTGCGATTGACCTGTCGTCGATGACCGTTCAGTACACCAGTGACTCAGACGACGTGACGCTGACATACAACGATACGGCAACCCCGGCTGACCTCGCAAGTGATACTGAATTCGCAACTGCAGATATAACTGGACCAGGTGACGATAGTGAGCTACTCAGCACGGAAGACCGTGTGAAACTCTCGATCGACGTCGCAACAATTAACGGAGGCAACGGGCTCGAGGGCGGAGACAGTGCAACTATTAAACTCATCGATCAGTCCGGTGCCCAGTTCAGTTACGGTGTGAGCGTGCCGTCGACCTTCGGTGACAAGGACGTCGTCGAGGTCTAACCACACCACTCACCTGACACACCATGACCCCCCAACCGACGCACGACGACGGCGTTCTCACCCCCGACGAGTTGCGACTCGAAGACGATCGGGTTGCCGAACTCGGTGAGAATCGCTATCTGGTCCGATCGGACGGGGCGAACGCCGCGAGCGAGACGCCGGCCGTTGGGACCGGCGACGCTGGGACGGACGCGATCGACTCGACCCACCTCACGCACGAGTCGGCGGCGTCCGATCGCGCGATCGCGGACACGCCGCAGGCGCGCGACCCTCAGGATCTCGCCGCGGCGGCCGACCCGCACGGGGTCGACATCACGCTGAAGACCGACGGAGAAGTCGCACACCACTACGCGACGTCGACCGACGTTCGCGAGGTGTTCGTGGACCTCCTGACGTGGTACGCGGACCAGCTCGACGACGACATGTCGCCAGAAGACGCGTTGCAGATCATGCTGGCCGCATCCGATCTCGAGGTCTGATTTTCCCGACGGTCGTCGCAACACGCAGCGAATCGAACAGGGACGTGCGGCGCATTATTTTTCAGCGTGCGATGATACGATGACGCGTCCTTTTTCCCCGTCGAGCGACGATCGGAACCCATGACCGACTCACGCACGCAGTTTCTCGCCGGAGAGCGCCCCGACGACGTGGCGTTGTTTCTCGCGGATTCGTTCGTCTCGGACGATCGGCTCGAACAGTTTGGCGACCCGGTCGAAGGCGGGGTCCTGATCGTCGTCGACGGCGATCGCGGCCGCGGGGCCTTTCAGGCGGCGACGGGAACCGGCGCGATGGCGTTCGCGAAGTCGGCGATGGGAACCGAGAGCCCGATCGCGGACGATCTGACGGATGGGACCTGCCCCGACGCCGGGGCCGACGACGCGGACCACAGCCCGGAGTTCATCTTCGCCTTCGCGGAGGAACGGAACGAAGACGTGGGCGGCATCTACGCCGACGGCGACGTCATCCACGCCTACGCGCAGTGTGCGTGCGGAACGGCGTACTCCGATCGGTGGAACGCGATCGACGACTGAGACGGACCGTATGAACACGGATTAGCTACACGCTTACGTCGACGATACGTTGCGAGACGAAGGACCACCCTTTTGCGATCAGAACGGCTACACTGGCTCAGTGAGTTCATTCGAGACCCCACACGAAACCGATCGCGGCTTCGGACTGTCGAGTCGGGAGGTACAGGTGATCGGCGGCGCGAGCGGCCTGATGGCGATCACCGTCGGGCTGATGTACGTCTTCGCGATGACGCCGCTTGCAGTCGTCAACGACTATCTGTTCGCCGCCCCGATCGTGGGCGTCCTCGTCTACGGTGCGGCGATCATGGGCGGCGAGATCATCGCCGAAAAGGGCGTTACGGGCGACGATATGGGTATCGCGTTCGTCGGGATGGTCATCTTGCAACTGGCCTTCGGCGTCTTCGGCGCGGGCGTCCTGAGCATCGCGCCCCAGAGCGCACAGCTGACGATCCTCGGCGTGACGGCGATCGTCACCGCCCTCATGACCGCCGCGATTTCGGGGTACGTCTACGCGCGATCGACGACGTTCGAACACTGGGGCCGGTTCGCGAACTACGCGTTCCTCGGCGGGATCGGCGTGATCCTCGTCGGGACGTTCGTGCTGGACGTGTTGCTCCTGGTCGGGTTCGTCCTGATCTTCCTCGGCTTCCTGCTCCGCCTGGGCTACGAAATCTGGCAGGTCCGGGACCATCGTAACGCCTCGATCGGGCTGCAGACGATCGGCGTCTACATCGCCGTCGCTGGTGTGTTCGTTCACGTGTTGCAGCTCGTGATGCGGTACATGGCCTCGCGGCAGTAACGAAATCGCGCCCCTTACTCCTCGTCGGCCGTCGAATCGTCCGATTCCTCTTCGACGACCGCCCGGAACGCGTCGAGGATTACCTGTTTCGTCACCGACCCACGCGAGGTCCAGTGAGTCGCGTAGTCGAGCATATCGTCGTAGATGTCCGGCTTGCAGCCTGCGGCTTTAGGATGCCCGCCGCCGTTGACCTTCCCCGCAACCTCGTGGCACCGATCGAATTCGTCGGTGCCACGAATCGAGGCCGAACCGGCGGGTTTGACGATCACCGAGGCGTCGGCACCCTGTTCGCGCATCGCTTCGGCGACCTCGTTCTGTGAACAGCGACCGTAGGTGATCCCGACGGTGTAGCCGCCGATTTCGCGGAGTTCGGATCGACCGACGGCGCGATCGATGAGCGCTTCCTTTTCGATGCGGCGTTCTTCGAGAAACGCCTGCACCCAGTCGGGGAGGTCGACGCCGTACTCGCGGACGACCTCGACGTACTCGGCGGGGTCGGTCCAGTAGGCGTAATCCGCCAGGTCGTCGCTGCGCGGGTCCTCGCGCAGCCAGAGGTCGTGATCCCGCGTCACAGCAGCCAACTCCTCGTACATCGGCCCGAACTCGTATTCGAGCGATCGGTAGACGACGTCGGCGCTGCACTCTTCCTCGGAGTCGCCGACGACGAGGTCCGCGCCGGCATCGCGGACCGCCGCAGCGACGGCGTCGTCCCACTGGTGGTGGTCGTACCACGCGACCCGCGAGGCGGTCTCGAGGGCCGCCGCGAGTTCGTCCTCGACGTACTCGTACCGATCGGGCGCGAGGTCGCAGACGAAAATCTCGATCCCGTCGTCGCCGTACTCGGCAACGCGAGCCAGCGCATCCTCGACGTCGTGTGGACTGGCGGGGACGAGCGCGACCCCGTGTGGCGTCGGGTCGGGGTCGTCGAGTGGGTCGTCGTCGGCAGTCGAGAGTTCGTCGTCGCTTGCCGCGTGGGCGGGCACATCCACGTCATCTCCCTCGTTGCCGTCCGGCTCCGGCACGGTCTGTACGTCGTCGTAGGCCTCACGGATCAGCGCGACACACGCCAGCCCGTCCGCGTCGGCGTCAGCGATGACCGCGACGTCCGCACCCTCGAGTGCTGCTGCGGTCTGTTCGTCTTCGAGATCCGCTTCGAGAGAATCCGGGAGGAAGAAGCCGGTTCCCGGCAGGACCGATTTGCGGGCGATCGGCATATCGCCGCTGTCGATGAGTTCCTCGTACATGACATGGTCTGTGGGCCGGTCGGGGAAGTAACCGCCGGTTGTCGCGCCGGCACAGCCCGTCTGCAGGTATGCTGGGAACCAGGAAGTGGAACGAGTCTCTGGGCCGAAATCAGGCGTTTGCCGCCGACTCGTCACCGGCCTCGTCGCTCGCGGGATCGAGCTGTCGGACAGTCAAGACGGGCACTGGGGACGTTCGGACGACCCGTTCGGCGACGCTGCCCAGCAGGAGTCGGTTCTCGCCGTGACGCCCGCGCGTGCCAGTTGCGATCAGGTCCGCATCGATCTCTCGGGCGTACTCACAGATCTCGGACGCGGGTCGGCCCTCGCGAACGGCGGTCGTCACCGCTCGATCGGTTCGGTTCTCGACGGTCGCGAGTGCGGCGTCGGCAGTGGTCTCGAGTGCGGTCTGGAGTTCGTCGCGAAGCTGCTCGGGGGAGGCGTCGACTTCGCTCGCGTCGACGACCGACAGGGCGTGTACCTCGGCGTCGAAGCGGCTCGCAAGGTCGAACGCGACGTCGACGGCTCGCTTGACGCTCTCTGACCCATCAGTCGCGACGACGACCGTATCGAACATAACCGAGGATTGCGCACGGACCCGCTTAAACTCACCCGTCGACGGCGGCGATCGGTGGGGGGAACCGGTGACAGGGAGCGTGGGGAGCCTTTTTGAAACCGGAACACACACTCC
This sequence comes from Halosolutus sp. DAT137, assembly GCF_059736405.1. Classification (NCBI taxonomy): domain Archaea; kingdom Methanobacteriati; phylum Methanobacteriota; class Halobacteria; order Halobacteriales; family Natrialbaceae; genus Halosolutus; species Halosolutus sp. DAT137. Next base: position 359,834 of record NZ_JCAQID010000007.1, read on the forward strand.
CCACTATGGACGCCAGCGAGCCGTTTACCGTCGACACCGTTCTCGCACCGGTCGACGGAAGCGACGAGTCCGCCACCGCCGTCGAGTACGCCATCGCCGTCGCCGACCGCTACGACGCCTCCGTGTACGCGCTGTACGTGCTCGGTCGCGGCGTCATGCGCGGCTTAGACGCCGGCACGGTCGACGAAGGGGCCGTCGCAGAGAACACGCAGGACTTTTTCGACGAGATCGGAACGATCGCAGCGGAGCGGGACGTCCCGCTGTCGACCGCCGTCGACGACGGGTTCTCTCAGACGCGGAAGACGCTCCACCCCGGCAACGTAGTCCTCGACACCGCCGACGCGATCGACGCCGATTTCATCGTCCTGCCGCGCGAACCGATGACGGGGGCGTCGACGGAGGTTCTCGAAAAGGCCGCCGAGTACGTTCTCTCGTACGCGAGTCAGCCGGTTCTTTCCGTGTAACGGTGTCTCGACCGGAAAGTGTTCACTCGAGCCGGATTGCCATCTCCTGTTCGAAGCTCTCGGTGCCGGTCGATTCGAATCCGACGCGCTCGTAGAGGGCGATCGCCGGGTTGTTCCAGCGCTCGACGGTGAGCCAGACGCGATCGATGCCGAGGTCGCCCGCGTGGCCGAGCAGGTTCTCGAGGAGCACCGTTCCGATCCCGGCGCGTTGGTAGGTCTGTAAGACGAAGATAGCGAGTTCCCATTCGATGTCGCTTTTGGCGTCGATCGTGGACGGATCGTCGGCGTCGGGAACGAGCATGGCGTGGGCGACCACGTCCTCGCCGTGGCGCGCGTAGACGTTGACGCTGTACTCGCCGATCGCGTCGAGCCAGCTTCGAATGCGGTGGTCGCCGGTCGGCGGAATGCCCTGTGCACGGTCTGCCGGGTCGAACTGGGCGTACATGTCGACGACGTCCTCGAGCGTCTCTTCGAACCTGTCGACGCCGCGAATCTCGATCGGTCGGCCGTCGCCGTCGTCGAAGGTAGTCGGTGGCGAGGGGAACGGGCCTGCGGGCTTGTCTGGGTACGGGCGCGGACCTGCCATGATTATCGGATCAACGTGACCGTAATCGGGGAGTTCAACAGGACGAACTCGGTGACCGGGCCGAGCCGGATCTTCCCCATCGGGCTTAGCGTTCCGCCACCGATGACCAGTTGGTCGAACTCGCCGGCTTCGGCGTAGTTGACGAGTGCACTGCCGGGATCGCCCCCGAGTCGTTCGATCTTCGCCTCGACGCCGGTTTCGGAGAGCAGCTCCTCGGCCTGTCGATGCATTTCGTCCTGCGATCGGTCGGCCTCGGGTTTGTCCACGACGGCGACGGTGAGTTCGTCGTCGGTCTCGGCCGTGCGCTCGATCGTCCGAGTGAGCGCGGTGACCGATTCGTCGCTTCCAGCGAGGCCCAACAACACGTTCATATCTAGGCGTTGCGCTACGGCAGGAAAACCGTTGTGCCGCTTCCCGATCGACCGGTACGAAACGCGACGGATCGAACGACGGCGGTCCGAAGCGGTCGTACCCGAGAACGGGGGGACGGACACCCCCGTGCAGGTGGGAGAATCAGTCGGTGCCGAGTACGTCGTCAGCGAGTTTCGTCGTACGCGACGCGGATGACGACGGCGTTAAGAGTATGTGGTGAATACGATGACGGAATGAGTGATGCGGCGCTCGATGTCGTCGAGTTCCTGCTCACGACGAGCGTGTATTCGGACGACAGACGACTTGACGAGAACGATCTTCCTCCGTCGTACCGCCAGGTGTACTGGACGGGGGGTGTCGATGACGACGAGAACGATAGCGCCGGTGACCGTCACAGACCCGCCGGAATCAGTCGTCCGCTCTCGGTAACGAACACTACCGCGCGAGAGGTCACCGGGATCGACCAGCCGTGGTCGGCCGTCTCGGAGCTGATGTTCACCGAGCGCGACGAGTTCTCGGGGACGATTACGCTCGCTGACCGGACGCTGGCCGAACAGTGGTACGTCGATCGAACCGACGAGAAGCGACTGCTCGAAAACCCGACCCTCGCGAGACATTTCGGGGAGGACGACGAGTACGACGTCGACGTCGACTACGAGGAGGCACGCGAGCGAAACCGGCCCATTCAGGCCGACCGCGTCTGGATCGACGGCCTGTTAGACCAGTACTTCGACGAGGAGGAGGACGAGGAGATGTTAGATCTCGTGGACGTGCGCGCGCCCGAGGAGGTCGACATGTCCCTCGACGACCTCGTGTTGACCGCCGACCAGGAGAACGAACTGCACAAGATCTCGAAGGCGATCGAACACCGCGACTACCTCGCGGATATCGGGTTGCGAGAGATCGGCAAGTTGCTGTTCGTCGGGCCGCCGGGGACCGGAAAGACGTCGACGGCCCAGGCGCTGGCCCAGGACATGGATCTGCCGTTCGTCGAGGTCAAACTCTCGATGATCACCTCGCAGTATCTCGGTGAGACGGCGAAAAACGTCGACAAGACCTTCGAGGTCGCAAAGCGACTCTCGCCGTGTATTCTGTTCATCGACGAGTTCGACTTCGTCGCCAAGACCCGAAGCAGCGACGAACACGCCGCGCTGAAGCGCGCGGTCAACACCCTCCTAAAGAGCATCGACAACATCTCGCTCATCGAGGACGACGTCTTGCTCATCGGGGCTACCAACCACCCCGACCAGTTAGACGACGCGGCCTGGCGGCGGTTCGACGAGATCATCAACTTCCCCAAGCCCGACTACGGGATGCGCGCAGACATCCTCCGACTCATCACGCGAACCATGGACATCACCGAGTTCGATCCGGGAGTCATTGCCGACGCGACCGAGGGACTGACCGGCAGCGACCTCCGGATGGTCATGCGCGAGGCGGTGCTCGAGGCCCTGACCGAGGATCGAACGACGCTGACCCAGCAGGATCTGCTCGAGGCGGTCGAAGAGTTCGAGGAACGCGACACCCTGAAAAACATGGACATGATGGACGGCGATCACGACGCGCTGGTCGCCGGCGGCGACCTCGGAAAAGCCAGCGACGGCGGCGAGCCGGACGAGAGTCACGATCACGACCACGATCATTCCCACGATCACTGATTCAGTCACGGATTCCACGGTCGCGCCGGCCCGTTCGCTCCCACCGATCGATTCCCGCGGGACGACTCGCCGGAACTGACGGGCGCGTTTCGACCGACGCTACGCTTTTCCACCCACCACCCAATAACGAGGTATGGCCACCGACCGGAACGTGTTCGGGACGGAACTCGAACCCTGTAGCACCGAGCCGACGACCGGCTACCTTCGGGACGGCTGCTGTCGTCGCGTCGAGGGCGACCGGGGTCGCCACGAACTCTGTGCCGTCGTGACCGAGGAGTTTCTGACCTTCAGTAAGGCGCAGGGAAACGACCTCGTCACACCCCGTCCGGAGTTCGAGTTTCCGGGGCTCGAACCGGGCGATCGGTGGTGTCTCTGTCTCGATCGCTGGCTCAAGGCCGTCGAGGCCGACCGCGCGCCGCCGGTCGTACTCGAAGCGACCCACGAGGCGGTGCTGCGGGATGTCGAACCGGATACGCTCCGCGAGTACGAGTACGACGGCGAGGCGATCGGCCGAGCCGAGAGTGAAACTGACGACGGCTTCGACACCAGGGAGTAAGTAGACCACGATGCACGTCACGCTCCTCGGAACCGGCGACACGACCGGCACGCCGACCGTCGGCTGCGACTGCGAGACCTGCGAGCGGGCGCGCGAACGCGGCATCGAGCGCACCCGATTTTCCGTCCACGTCGAGAACGAGCGAACCGACGAGGCGCTGCTTATCGATTTCAGCCCCGACTTTCGCTACCAGTTCCTCCGCGAGGGGGTGTCCCTGCCCGACGCCGCGGTCGTCACCCACATCCACTTCGACCACCTCGACGGGCTGGGGAACGTCTTTCGCGTCGTGGACTCGCTGGAGGTCTACGCGGCCGACGAAACCGACCCCGAAACCGGACAGAGCGTCGCCGAAACGGTTCGATCGGACTACCACTACCTCTCGGTGATCGACGTTCATCCGACGACGCCGTACGAGCGGGTTCGCGTCTGCGGGTTCGACGTGACGCTCGTTCCGGTCGTCCACCCGCCGCTGGTCTGTTACGGCGTCGTCGTCGAGGACCCCGAGACGGGCGCAAAGCTGTCGATCACGGGCGATACGAGTTACGAGATACCCGATCGATCCCGTGAGGTGCTCGCGAATCCGGACCTGTTGCTCGCAGACGGCATCGTCCCGGCCCACCTCTGTGAGTACCACCCGATCGGCGGCAGACACGAAGGCCCAGACGGCGTCCCGCGGACGTTCGGGACGAAACACATGACTCGAGAGGGCGCGCTCGCGCTGGCCGACGAACTCGAGGCCGATCGCACGCGGCTGGTCCACATCGCTCACTACTACCCCGCCGACGAGGCGTTCGAGGAGCCCCTCGCACTCGATGGGGAGCAGTACGTCCTCGAATAGCCCGCCGACTCGGGACGGTCGTCGGATCACGGGATACTCAAGATGGTCGAGCCCTAGCGAACGCGTATGAACTGGTACAGACGTGAGGTTGTCGGCGCGACGATCGCCGCAGCGGCACTCGCGGGCTGTCTCGGCGACGACGGCGACGGAGCAGACGAGGGAGGCGACGATTCCGAACTCGATGGTGAGACCGGCGACGCGATGAACGCTGAGGACGCGGTCATCGACTGGGACCCGACAGAACGGGCGGCAGAAGCCCAAGAGCGGATCGAGGCGTACGACCTCGAAGATCACACAGGCGAGGATCCCGTCGAAATTACGGTCGATCCCGACGGCGAGGGGTTCGATCCCGCCGGCATCGCGATCGAATCCTCGACCGTCATCGAGTGGAACTGGACGGGCGACAGCGAGGACATCTATCCGATCGCGATCCCGGAACCCTGCGAGTGGCGCGGCCGGGGCGGGGAGTTTACCGACGGCGATAGCTGGGATCGCCTCTTCTGGGCGGAGGGCGCGTATATCTACGGCAGTCGCGATGCGAACGGCGAGGAGTTCGTCGGAGCGTTTCGAGTGATCGGCGAGGCGGCGGACGACGACGGGGACGGAACAGGTGACGAGGACACTGAGGCGAGCGGCGACGACGGGATGGGCGACGAGGACACTGAGGCGAGCGACGATGACGGCGGAATGGATGGTGGAATGTGACGGCGAAAGGGCCTCGAACCCTACTCTTCGCTCCAGTCTTCGGTAAACGCACGAAGCGTCTCGTCTGCAATTCCCGTCCGAGAGAAGAGCGTGGCGACGTCTCCCGGTCGGAGAACCGTGTTCCCGCCGGGAGTTACGGCCTGGTCTCTGTCTTCTCGGTCGATCGAGACCACCAGCAGGTCTTCGGTAATGAACCCCTCCTCAGTTGCCGCCTGCAGCGTCGTTCCGGCGATCGGGGCGTCGTCGGCAACGGGAATCTCGACCACGTCCGCATCGTCGCTGAGATCCGCGATTCCGGTCACCAGCGGCGTCCGTTCCAGTTCGTCGGGACCGAACGGCGTGTAAGGCTGGATGCGTTCCCGGTGGAACAGCCCTTCGTCGTCGATGTCGATTCCGAGTGCCGCCATCTCCTGGGCAATCCGTCTGATATCGCCGGTGTTCGACCCGACCACCGTCACGTGGAGGTTCTGCCCGCCCGTCATCACCTCCCGGACGCCGATAACGCCCTGGATGTCCAGTATCCGCTGGGCGAACCGCTTGCGATCGGTCGCCACTGCCGTACAGAGAAACAGGTTGGTCAACCGGCCGTCGAGTTTCTCGTAGTCGATTTGAGCGTGGTACCCTTCGATAACGCCCGCATCCTCGAGACGACGGATCCGGTTTCGGATCGTCGGCGGTGACACGTCGACCTCGTCGGCGATATCCGGCGCTGACGTGTGGCGGGCGTTTTCGGTTAGCCGGTAGATGATTCGTTCGTCGACCTCGTCGATTCGAATTCCCATATTTATACGATTCGATCGAATCGTAAATACTAATGGGTCAATTTTTGGTATTCAGTCATATTCTGAACCGATCCGGCCACACAGCCCTCACTGTCGCTGATTATTCCCCCGAAAGACCCATCCTCGACCTCGTTACCACCTTCCAAACGAATGCGAAAATAAACCCAGATTAGTTATTGATACAAAAGAAATGCGCAACATTATTTGCTCTTCGAGAATATCGTGGCGTATGGAACACAGAAACCGGGAACTATTGGCGAACGTTCTTCTTCCCGTCGCCAACGAGACTGACGCTCGCAAGACGGCGCGCGCGCTCGAACCGTACCAGCCGAACCGCGTAACGGCGCTTCACGTGATCGAAAAAGGGGAGGGCGTTCCGGACAAGACGCCCGTCGAGCAGTCCGAAGACGTAGCCGCCGACTCGTTCGCAGCCGTGAGAACGGTGTTTCCCGATGCCGGCGAACAGAAAGCGTACGCGCGTGATGTCGTGGGAGCGATTTTCGACGTTGCCGACGACATCGACGCGAGCGCGATTGCCTTCCAGCCGCGTGGCGGCAGTCGGCTCACGATGTTTCTCTCCGGCGATCGCGCGCTCAAACTGGTCACGCGAACCGATCGACCGGTACTCGCACTTCCGGAGCGGGACGAATCATGAGCGGCGACGACGAGGAACTCGCCAAAGATCTCGGACTCGTCTCCGCGATGACGATCGGGATGGGGACGATGATCGGTGCGGGGATCTTCGTGCTCCCGGGCGTCGCCGCCCAAGAGGCTGGGCCGATCGTCGTCCTCTCGTTTCTCATCGGCGGGATGATCGCGATGGTGAACGCGCTGTCGGTGTCGGAACTGGGGACCGCCATGCCGAAAGCCGGCGGGGCGTACTACTACGTCAACCGCGCGCTCGGGCCGGTGTTCGGCTCGATATCCGGACTCGGTGACTGGCTGGGACTCGCCTTCGCCTCGGCATTTTACACGATCGGCTTCGGGCAGTATCTGGGCGAACTCCTCGAGTTGCCGTCGGTCCTTTTTCTCAACAGCGTCCAGGTCGGTGCGATCCTCGCCGGCGTTCTCTTCGTCGGCGTCAACTACGCCGGTGCGAAAGAAACCGGTGGCATCCAGACGGTGATCGTGGCGATCCTGCTCGCGATTCTTAGCGTCTTCGCGCTCGCCGGCTGGTTCTCTTTCGATTGGGCAACGGTGACGGGATCTGGCGGCTGGGCACCGCTCGGTACGTCCGAGATTCTGCCCGCCACAGGGCTCGTCTTCGTCTCGTTTCTGGGATACGCGAAGATCGCCACCGTCGGCGAGGAGATGAAAAATCCCGGCCGGAACCTGCCGATCGCCGTCGTCGGGAGCGTCGCGATCGTCACCGTCATTTACGGGATCCTCGTGACGATCATGCTCGGCATCGTCCCGTGGCCGGACCTCGACCTCGACGCGCCCGTCGCGCAGGCGGCCGAACTGTCCTTCCCCGGCGGTCTCGCCGGTATCGCCGCGACGATCATGACGCTCGGCGCACTGCTGGCGACGGCGTCGTCGGCGAACGCCTCGATCCTGGCGTCGGCCCGGATCAACTTCGCGATGGGTCGGGACAAGATCGTCACCGACTGGCTCAACGAGATTCATCCCCGCTTTTCGACGCCCTACCGATCGATCGCCGTGACGGGCGTCCTGATCGTCGGCTTCGTCGCGCTGCTGGGAACCGACATCGCGGTCCTCGCGGAAGCGGCGAGCGTCCTCCACCTCATCGTGTACGCGCTGTTGAACGCCGCGTTGATCGTCTTCCGCGAGACCGACCACCCTGGGTACGATCCCGACTTCCGGGTGCCGCTGTATCCGGTGGTCCCGATTCTCGGCATCGTCCTCTCGCTGGGACTGATATACTTCATGAATCCGGCGGCTCAGGCGCTGGCCGTCCTGTTCGTGCTCGGTGCCGTGGGCTGGTACGGCCTCTACGCGCGACGAAAGACGCCGATCGAGGGCGCACTCGGTGAGTACGTGCGCGAGCGACCGGACGAGATGCCCGACATCGCCGTCTCCGCCGCGGAGGCGGCCTCGCCCGAGGCGACCGAGCCGTACAGCGTGATGGTCCCCATCTCGAACCCCCGGACGGAAACCGAACTGATCTCCATCGGGAGCACGCTCGCGAATCAACGCGACGGCGTCGTTCACGCGGTGCACATCGTCCAGGTCCCCGACCAGACCTCGCTCGAACACGTCTCCGATCAGCTCGATCGAATCGATCCACACTCCGAGCAGTTACTGGAGAACGCTCGAGAGACGGCCGCCAAGTACGGAGCCGAGATCGAAACGCACACCGTCGTCTCCCACCGCTCCTTCGAGGAAATTTTCGACTCCGCAAAGCGGCTGAACGCCGACAGCGTGATCCTCGGCTGGGGGCCCGATCGCGCGTGGTCGAGCGGCCGAACCGGAACCGCGTTGGACGAACTGACGATGAACTTGCCCTGTGACTTCCTCGTATTCAAGGATCGAGGCTTCGACCCCTCGCGTATTCTGCTGCCGACCGCTGGCGGTCCCGACTCGGACCTGAGTGCGGAAGTCGCCAAAGCGTTCCGCGACGTCCACGGCTCCGAGGTCTCCGTGCTCAACGTCGTCGACGAACGAACCCAGCGGGCGAAAGGCATGAGCTTCCTCGGAGAGTGGGCCGACGATCACGGTCTCGGTGATGCGAACCTGCTCGTCGAATCCGGCGGTGACGTACAGGGAGCCATCGCGGATGCGGCGACCGATCACACGCTCGTCCTGATCGGTGCGACCGGGCGCGGCCTGCTCTCACGGCTGCTCGGGGACTCGCTCGTGTTCGAGGTCGTCGACGAACTCGATAGCTCCGTGTTACTGGCGGAACGTCCGAAAAAGCGCACCCTTCGCGAACGCCTCATGGGACGTTCCGAGACCGACCAAACGGAGGAACAGACCGAACCCCCAGCCCAGTAGTCGGCAGGCGTCGGTACGGATCGAACAGCGCCCCCCGTCGGGTCGACGACGATCGGCTGACGATCAGCCGAACCGATCGAGTCCCGACTGTCGTCGCCGTTTCCCATCCGGCTCCGCCCGCCACGGCGTGTTTCGATCGCGCTCGGCGTCGAGATCCACGTTCGGAGCCGACGCCGCCTCGTAGCCGGGACAGGAGGGACCACACTCCGATCGGGCGTCGACGATTCGGCCGGCCCACGCACAGTGTGGCACCGTTGCACCGGTCGCGGTCGACGGCACACAGGACTGGCAGGCGGGAATCTCGTACGTCCGCCACCCTTTCCCGTAGGCTCGCTCCGCGAGGCGGCGTCGCGTTCGGGCCTTCGCCGCGGGCGAAACGGTGGCGACGTCGGTCCGCCCCGGATGCGACTCGAGGAGTTCGATTCCCGGCCGATCGACGGCCAGCGGCGTTGGCTCGCGGACGACTTCGATTTCCAGGGCGGTACCACCACTCGATCGATCACCACGTTCGCGATCGCGATTCGCCAGGCGATCGTCGCGGTGGACCCGCCAGACGCCGACCTCCTCGGGGATGCGATTCAGGTGCGCGCCCGTGACGTAGCTCTCCGTTGCGAGAATTACCTCGTCGACCAGCGCGAGGCTGACGTCCGTCCGCAGCTGGGTTTCGAGATCGCCCGGCCGGCCGAGATCCGGCTTGTTCTCGATCCCGACGAGTCGATCGATCCAGTCGGGATAGCGGGCGACTTGACGCACGTACTCCCGGCCGTTGTGGCGTTCGCGCTCGAAAAATCCGATTTCGAGGGCTCGCTCGGTCGCCCGCCGCGCTCGATCGGGGTGGCAGTCGAAGGCGTCCTTCCAGTAGCGCGCCCGTCCGGGACCGACGCTCGATTCGATCGCAGCGTCGGGGATCGGTTCTGCGGTGAGCGCGACTCGATCGGCGAACTCGGGACCGGGTTCGACGCAGACGACGTCGAGGATTCGACCGCCGGGGTCGGCGACGCTCGCGCCGAGTTGGCGAGCGACGATCCCGTCGCGTCGCTGCTCGAGATCGGCACACAGCGCGAGTTCGAAGGCGAACTCCGACACGGGAAAACGGAGGGCTCCGGTCCAGAAAAATCGTGTGGTGCGAACGCGCTCCTCATACGGATCGGTATACCGCGTTGCCGGCGATCGCTCGACCGGGGCTGCGATCACCGGCATCGAATCAGCGAGTACCGATCAGCGCACGACGGCCGCCGCGGTCACGGGCGCGGGGCGGCCTTTTGTAACGCCGTTTCCGCAATGTTGCCGCCGTAGTCGGCGCTTCGGGACAGCGAGTCGAGGATGAGACCGAGGGACTGGGCCTGGATTGGGTCGAGTTCGCGGAGCATATCGTCGATCTGGCGGGTGTGTTCGTCGATTTCGAGGACGGATTCGAGCGCGTCGTGGCCGAGGTCGCTCGCCTCCTCGCCGTCGTCGGTAAACAGGGCGTCCATCGATTTATCGAGAATGTCCGAGGCGTCCTCGTGTAACTCGAGTAACCCGTCGGCCACCGCTTCGGGAATCTCCTCGAGTTTCAGCGCGAGTCGGCTGATCTTGACGGCGTGGTCGGCGACGCGTTCGAGTTGCCGGGCGCTCGAGTGGAAGTCGAAACAGTCCTCGCGGGGAACGCCGAGTTCCTCCGCGGCGCGGGGCGATCGGAGCGTCGCCCGGAAGATTCGCGAGACGACGAGGAAGAGCCGGTCGACGTCGTCGTCGCGATCGATGACGGCGCGGGCAACCTCGTCGTCGTTTTCGACGAGCGCCGTCATCGCGTCCTCGAGCATCGAGGTGGCGATCAGGCGCATCCGGGTGACGGCGTTGACGATCGACAGTTCGGCCGAATCGAGCAGGTCCTGGATGACGACGCAGTCGGTCCCTTCGTCGACGATTTCGACGCCGATGAGTCCCTGGATCGCGGTCCGAATCGCGCTGCGCTGCTCCGTCGTGATCTGGGGCGCTTCGAGGCGGATCACGTCGAACCCGCTGACGTACATCGTCAGCACGGCTCGTTTCAGCTGCTCCGTTTCGAGATTCGCGATCTCGAGCGATCCTTCCTGGTGGGTCGTTTCGCTCTGTGGCGTGAGAATCAGCGTGTCGTCGTGTGAGTAGATTTCGACCGTCGACCCGCTACTGATCTCGTTTGCCGTAGCCCACGTCTTTGGAAGCGAGACGGTGTACGTCGATCCCCCGGTCACCTGGACCTTGCGCGTCTCCATGCAATGGGGTTGCTACGGGCAGACCATAAATCTATCTGGATCTATAGAGAAGCCCAGAGAATTGGGTCGTTCGTGGTTATAAACCAATATTCTGCTCGATATCGACCACAGAAGAACGTACTCATACAGCGCAATTCATTATACTATATAGTGCTATTTATATTTGGGTCGAGCGACGAGACGTCGACCACGCCCGAGAACCGATCGTGAGAGGGCCGACTGAATGGATTCAAGAGTAATACCCTCTAGGCGACGGACGATCCCTGACCAGCGGCCCGAATCGATCGAATCCTCAGTTCGAATGCCACGAAGATCGAGGTCCCAAATTCGGAACCGTATCGTGCCGTTTGCCTTTCGTACTGCACCTCGAATGCCACACCTGATCGCCGCCCAGACCTATGCCGGCACGAGACTCGCTGTAAACCTATTTTTCTAAAGATTTATAGTTGAATTGATAACATATATCGTGTCTTAGTATATCTTCTATATCGGTATATGTAGCTACTGGCAGATATATAGATGACATAGCATCGTATTTGTACCGTCTCCCGAACCGATCACGTGATGGCTGACAACCAGTCCGGGCGTTCGATGCAAGGTGTCTCGAGGCGGAAGTTCATCGGTGCGGCGGGCTCCGTCGGGGCGGTCGCGATCGCCGGCTGTTCCGAAACCGATTCGAACAACGGCGGTAACGGTGGCGGCAACGGCGGCAACGGCGGCGGCGGTGGCGACCTTTCCGGCGAGGTCCGTATCACTGGTTCGAGCACCGTGTTCCCGGTCTCGGACGCGATGGCCGAACGGTTCATGGACGAGAACCCGAACGTGAACGTCACCGTCGACTCGACTGGCAGCGGCGGCGGGTTCCAGAACCACTTCTGTCCCGGCGACTCCGATATCAACGGGGCATCTCGACAGATCAAGGACGAGGAGATGAGCCAGTGTGACGAAAACGGCGTCACCCCGATCGAGATGCAGGTTGCCGGCGACGCGCTCACGATGGCCGTCAGCACCGAGAACGACTGGGTCGACTGCATCAGCTTCGACGAGATGGCCCAGATCTGGGGCGAGAACGGTGCGGAACTGTGGTCGGACGTTCGCGACGAGTGGCCGGACGAACCCTTCGACCTCTACGGTCCCGACACGACCTCCGGAACCTACGACTGGTTCAGTGAGAACGTCAACGGCGGCGGTCACACGGACGAACACGAAGGAACCGAGGACGACAACCTCATTCTCGAAGCCCTCCAGCAGAACCCGTACGCGATGGGCTACTTCGGATACGCCTACTATCAGGAGAACCAGGACGCAGTCAAGGCCCTCGATATCAGAGAAAGCGAAGACGACGACTGCGGCTCACCGAGCCTTCAGGCCGCGAGCGATGGCACCTACCCGATGGCCCGACCGCTGTTCATTTACCCCGCCGAAGAGGCTCTCGAGCGCGAGGAAGTCAGCGCGTTCGTGGAGTTCTACATCGAGAACACCTCTGCCGACTGGATCGCCGACGAGGTCGGGTACGTCCCAGCCAACGACGACCTGGTCGAGGAGAACCTCGGCAAGTTCTGAGCCGGATCGTTCGATCAGGTGAAGCGCTACCGGTCAGCTTTCAATTATTTTGCAACTATGACACATGAAAACGGAACATTCGTACTATGAGTACGGAATCGACAACTCCCGATCTGACACGATCGAGACGCGGTGAGGCAACGTTAGAACGACTGTACAAGTGGGGGCTGTTCGGCTGTGCAGCGTTGACGGTGTTCGTGACGGTCGCGATCATCCTCACGCTGACCGCCGACGCCGTCAAGTTCTTCGAGGACGTCGGCATCGTCGAGTTCCTCGCCGGAACGAGCTGGAAACCCTCGAGTCGCGAGGAGTACGGCGTCCTGCCGCTCGTGACGGCGACGCTCACCGTGACGGTCGTCTCGGCGATGGTCGCGATCCCGATCGGGACGGCCGCCGCAGTCTACCTGAGCGAGTACGCGAGCGAGCGGATGCGTTCGGTGCTCAAACCTGCCCTCGAGGTCCTCGCGGGGATTCCGACCGTCGTCTACGGCTACCTGGCGCTGGTCTATCTCACGCCCTGGCTCCGGACGGCCGGTGCGCCGCTGAACTTTCAGAACCTGCTCAGTGCCTCGATTATGGTGGGTATCCTGATCATCCCGATGGTTTCGTCGCTGTCGGAAGACGCGATGAGCGCCGTCCCGGACGAACTCCGGCAGGCGGGGTACGGCCTCGGGGCCACCAAATACGAGGTTTCGACCGGGATCGTCGTTCCGGCCGCCATCTCGGGTATCTTCTCGTCGTACATCCTCGCGCTCTCGCGGGCGATCGGTGAAACGATGGTCGTCGTGATGGCGGGGGGAATGAGCGCACGAATGCTCGACACGTCGAACCCCTTCGCCCACATCTTCCAGTCGGGAGAGACGATGACCGCCGCGATGGTCCACGCCGTCAACAGCGACGCGGTCGGTGGCACGCCGGAGTACTACGCGATGTTCGCGATCGGGCTGACGCTGTTCGTCATCACGTTCGCGATGAATCTGGTCAGCAATCGAATCGCCGCGCGCTACAAGGAGGATTACCAATGATAGCGACTGAACGACCCGCACCAGCATCGGCGGGTGCGATACTGACGGAGGTGTGTCGCTGATGGCAACCGCAGACGAGCAACCCCAACAGTGGTTCGGGGAGGACGGACAGGTCAGCCAGCTTCGAGGGACGATATTCAAGTACTCCTGTCTCGGAGCGACGCTGCTGGCGCTCACGCTCGTGTTCCTGTTCCTCCTGTACGTGACGAACGACGCGGTGCGACCGGCATCGGCCTCGTCGGGCTGGCTGCTCACGGCCGCTGTAACGGTCGTGTTACCGGCGCTTCTGCTCGCCGCGTACTTTTATTTCCGCGATACGCGAGCGGGTGAAGTCGCGTACATCTCGTTCGGGTTGCCGATCGTCTCGACGCTGCTTGCAGGTGGCGTGGTCATCGTCTTCAGACACGTCGTCACGCCCCACGAGTGGCTCGCACTGCTTATCGCCGCCGGGGTCGCATACGGCGTCGTAACACTGTACGCCCGAAACCGATCCGCTTCGGCGCTCGAGGAGTTCGCCGTCAGGGTCGGTGTACCGATCCTCGCCATCGTCGGCGTGCCCGGATTCAGCGTCGATCGGACGATCTCGACGCCGGTGCTCGGACAGGAGCTATTCCACTTGTCAGCTTCGGTCCCGACCATCCTGCCGAGCCTGCGCGGACTCATCCTCTCGTTGCCGGTGTTGCCGATGGACTCGCTCTCGCTGCTGATCGCGTTTACCGTCCCGGTCGCTGCCTTCGCGGCGCTTCGCATCCGGCGCGTGCGCGAGAGCGATCGAGACGCGGCCCTCGTCGCCGGCCTCGTCGGTCTCGTGGCCGCGAGCGGCCTCGTCGCCGCACCGATCGTCGGAACCACGGCGACGACCTGGGTCGTGGTAACGACCGTCCTTACCACACCGATCGTCCTGTACGTCGATTCCGTTCTCCGCAGCGGAGAGGGGCTCGTCGGCCTGTCGTTCCCGATCGTCGTCGGTGCGGGTGTGGTGCTCGCTGGCGTCGTTATCAACGCGCAGGGCTACGCCGGCCCCGACCTCTGGCTCAACTGGAACTTCCTGACGGAGAGCCACAGTACGACGCCGGAGGACGCGGGAATCTATCCCGCCCTCGTCGGCTCGATAATGCTGCTGATCGTCGTCGCCGTCGCGGCGTTCCCGATCGGCGTGGGCGCGGCGATCTTCCTCGAGGAGTACGCACCCAGCCAGGGCCGTCTCAGCGACGTCGTCGATCTCATCGAGATCAACATCGCGAACCTCGCGGGCGTTCCGTCCGTCGTGTACGGCGTCCTCGGTCTCGCAGTGTTCGTCCGCGGCGTCGGCCTGCAGTCGGGGATCGTCATCGTCGGCGGGATGACCGTCGCGCTGTTGATCCTCCCGATCGTCATCGTCTCGTCCCAGGAGGCGATCCGCGCCGTCCCCGACTCGCTGCGACAGGCCTCCTACGGGATGGGCGCGACGCGGTGGCAAACGGTCCGCAACGTCGTGTTGCCGCGAGCGGCCCCGGGGATCCTCACCGGGACGATCCTCGCACTCGGCCGGGCGATCGGCGAGACGGCACCGCTGCTGATGATCGGCATGGCGGCGGTCGTCCGCGTCTCGCCGAACTCGTTTTTCAGCCTGTCGAGTGCGATGCCCCGACAGATCTTCTCCTGGTCGACACAGATCAGCACCGAGTTCCGATACGGCGTCCTCGCGGCGGGCGTCGTCACGCTACTCGTCGTGATGTTGATGATGAACGGGACGGCGATCGTCTTGCGGAACAAGTACCAGCGACAGGACTGAGCGAGCATGAACTCCGATACCACCAGCGAAACAGATTCCCGTACGGACGCGCGATCGACCGGTAACGGTCCCGATCGCGAACGCCCCGGTTCAGCAACAGAAACGGACGACGCGTCCCTGCTCAGCACCTCGATCGACGTCGACGAGGGCACCACCTCCGTGGCTGCCCCCGATCCCCTCATCGAAACCAGCGATCTCGACGTCTACTACGGCACCGAACAGGCCCTACGGAGCGTCGAAATGACTATTCCCGAGAACCGGGTGACGGCGCTGATCGGTCCCTCCGGCTGTGGCAAATCGACGTTCCTGCGGTCGATCAATCGCATGAACGATCTCATCGACGTCGCCAGAGTCGAGGGAGCGATCGAATTCAACGGGAAGAACGTCTACGACGACGATGTCGATCCCGTCGCCTTGCGCCGGAAGATCGGCATGGTCTTCCAGCAACCCAATCCGTTCCCGAAGTCGATCTACGACAACGTCACCTACGGGCTGAAAGTCCAGGGCCGCGCCGACGAGATCGATCTCGACGCGGCCGTCGAACGGGCGCTGAAGGACGCTGCCCTGTGGGACGAGGTTTCCGATCAACTCGACAAATCGGCCCTCGACCTCTCGGGCGGCCAACAGCAGCGACTCTGTATCGCCCGCGCAATCGCGACCGACCCCGAAGTCATCCTGATGGACGAACCCGCGAGCGCGCTCGACCCGATCGCGACCTCGAAGATCGAGGATCTGATCGACGACCTCGCCGAGGAGTATACGGTCGTGATCGTCACCCACAACATGCAGCAGGCGGCCCGCATCTCCGATAAGACCGCCGTCTTCCTCACCGGCGGCGAACTCGTCGAGTACGACGATACCGCGAAAATTTTCGAGAACCCGGAACACGATCGCGTCGAAGACTACATCACGGGCAAATTCGGGTAACGATGGCACGAGACGACTACCAGAACCAGCTCGCACAGCTCCGAGAGGGCGTCTGTGAGATGAGCGACGTCGTCTGTCAGCGCCTCGAACAGGCGATCGAGGCGTACGAGACCAAAGACGACGCACTCGCCGGGCGCGTTATCGATCGCGATCACGAGATCAACCGGCTGTACCTCGACCTCGAACAGGACTGTATCGAGCTGCTGGCCCTCCAGCAGCCCGTCGCCAGCGACCTGCGATTCGTCGCCGCCTCGTTCAAGATTATCACCGACCTCGAACGGATCGGCGACCTCGCCGTCAACCTCGGCGAGTACACCCTGCAGGCCGAACGCGATCGGTATCCGGACGTCGACATTGCGCACGTCGGCACCGAGACGGTGACGATGGTCGAGGAAGCGATGCGGGCGTACGCCACCGACGATACGGCGGCGACGCACGACATCGCAGCAATGGACGACGAGATCGACGACCAGTGCGAGCGCGCGAGCCGGATCGTGGTTCGTGACCTCGTCGAGACCGAATCGGCCGGCGACGACGATCTGTTGGAAGACGTCTCCAGAATGTTGCTGACGATTCGGGACATCGAACGAGTCGGTGACCACGCAGTGAACATCGCGGCCAGAACGCTGTACATGGTCGAAAACGACGACGAACTGATCTACTGATGAGCCACAACGAGGTGCCAAACGGGCCGACAGACCCCGTCAAACGGACGGTACAGCTCGCCGGGAACTCGACGTTCGTCGTCTCCCTTCCGAAAGACTGGGCGCTCGAACAGGGCCTCGATTCGGGAATGCCGATGTACCTCTACCCGCAGGACGATCGATTAGTCGCCGCGACCGATACGATCTCGACGGCTGATCGCGTCGTGACCGTCGACGCGGGTTCTCTGACCGAGGAGACCGTCCGACGCCGGGTGGAACTCGCGTACACGACGGGCTGTGACCGGATTACCGTGACCGGACTCGAGAAGACGGACTCGGCGCTCCGCCGCGAACTTGAGCGGACGGTCACACAGCTCATCGGCACCACGATCGACACGGACACCGGCGACGAGCTAGTTATCCGAAACCTCCTCGACAGTTCCGAGGTATCGCTGCCACAGACGATCGTACAGGCCCAGCAACTCGCGCTGGAACTGCACGAAGACGCGATCGAGGCGGTGGTGACCGACAACGTCGAACTCGCCCGGCGCGTGGTCGACCGGGACGACGACGTCGATCGGCTGTTCGCGTTCGTCAGTCGCGGCTTCCATCGGGGGCTCGACGACATCCACGAACTCGATCGACTCGGGACCGATCGAACGAGTGCGTTTCGCCAGTATCGCGTCGCTCGCCAGCTCGAACGGGTCGCCGATCACGCCGAAGGGATCGCGGGCGTCGCGACGCGACAGTCGGGGCCGCCGGACCAGGCACTCGCTGAACAGCTCGATGCGATCGGTGGCGATGCGCGATCCGTCCTCGAACTGGCGCTTTCGGGAAACGCCGAACGTGCTCGCGAAGCGATCGTCGACGTTCGTGAGACAGTGCAGCGGCTCGAACACGACCTGTACGATCGAAGCGAGGCGGACGCGCACCTGTACGGGACGGTCCTACGACGGATCCGACGAACGGCCGAAAACGGGGCGAATATCGCCGAAACGAAAGACGAGCCGTCGATCGGACACTGACCGGGAACGGATCGCGACGGCGGTCGCGGATACGATCTGTTTATTTATTTATTCATTGACGTACCGATACAACCGCAGGGAACTCGTGGTTGGGCCGGGACTGGCGGAGGGGATCCGCATGAAGCACTATCGTACGCTGTCACCGATTCGCGTCGAGGTCGACGAACACGTCGGCATTCGCGGATAGCCAGGCGGTAAGCTGGCTGGTATCGGCGGGCTCGCGGGGCAGTATCGTACACCGATCGGCCTTGGTTTCGTACCGAACGACGACGGATTTCAGGCCGATCGTCGGCGACGACCTACGCTCGAATTCGGTGCTCTCGTGGCGAACATCATCGGTCTCGTACCCGCGTGAAGATCCCGTCATGCGTTGGTGTAGCGACGCCGCAGCGAGGCGAAGACGCCGTAAGTGTGTCCAGTCCTCGCACCGACAAAGGCGATGCTAATTGGTGTATTGACTGATACGGAGCGCTCCACACCGTTTCGTATCGCGGACCATCGACCGGGAGCCGTACGAGGTGGTTCGACGTCGATCCCACGACAGCGCATCGTCCGGCAACGACCCGCCACCAGGTTGCTATAGAGCATTACGTTCGACTATTTATACGATCGTACTCGGTGAGAAAGATACTAGATGGCTTTAGGATGGATGGGGGAGGACCATCACTCGATGAGCGCACCGACACAGTCGTCGATCACACTCGAGTCGGCGATCCGAGCACTCGATCGAGAACACCGGCAGGTGAGCGACGAGCGGCGGGCGTTCGAACGGTTCACAAAGCGGCTTTCGAGCCTCGAAACGGCCGAACCGAAACTCACCGGGCGAACAGTCCACGCTCGCGAGCGGCGATCGAGCGGACTCGCGGCGGTCGAGACGGCGTACAGACAGACCGTACTGGCGCTCTCACACTACACAGAACTGTACGACGAGACATGGATCGAGAGCATTGCCGGGGAGTTCAACGAGGAGCTCGCGGCGGCCCTCGACCAACAGACGACGCTCCACCCCCGGCTGAAGCGGGCCCTCCTCGACGCGTCTCAGCAGGCGGTGACGAGCCGAGATCATCTGATTGACTCGATCGAAACCGAGCGCGAGAACGTCGAACGATTTCAACGGGAGTTGCTTTCTCTCGGTGAGGACGTCGACTCGCTACTGGCCCAGCCGATCGTCCACCTCGAATTCAACGCTTTGCAACTCACGAGAACGCGACTGACCTCGGTTCGAGACCGGTGTGACGAACTCGCGATCGAACGGCAGACGCAGCTTCGCCGACAGCGTCGCACCCTCGCGGCTGCCGACATCGAGATGTTCGGCGAGTACCTGTACGAACCGTGTGAGCACTCCTATCCGGTGCTCGCAGCGATCGCGGAGTTGGGTGCACAGGTCGATCGAGCGCTCGATAGCATCGACAACTCGCTGGTCAGAGCCGTCTAATCAGGGCGACGAAGCCACGAACCGCGTCGAAAAACTGGCTGGTTACTCGTCGTCGACGTACTCCTCGAAGAGGTCGGCAACCCGCCCCTCGATTTCGTCACGGATCGCACGCACGTCGTCGACGGACTGGCCGTGTGGGTCGGAAAGCGCCCAGTCGCGAACCGTCACGTCCCCGTCGAGTTCGAGCGTCGAACAGCCCATCGTCGCGACGACGGTACAGGCTTCGAGTTCCTCGTCCGAAACCTCTCGTGGCGTACGATCGGAGAGATCGATATCGAGTTCGTCCATGACCTCGACGACCTCGGGGTGGACCTCGTCTGCGGGATGCGTGCCGCCGGTAACGATCTCGACGTCGTCCTCGAGTCCGCGGCGAGATCGTTCTCGTTCCGCGAACTCGGCGGACATCTGGCTTCGGCCGGCGTTCTGGACGCAAACGAATCCGAGCGTGAGTCCTTCGGGAGCCATACCCACCACTCGCGCTAGCAGGGGAATAGTCGTTCCTAAGTGGCCTATTGTGAGCTATATAGCACTGCCCCGGACCGATGCACGAACGGAGGAGTGATCCGGGTCGAAAAACTCAGTGCCGGGGGAGAGTACCGAGTTAGTTCGGACGGCGATCGTCCCCGTCCCTGACGTCACGCATAAAAGCCCGATGAGCGTCTCGACCTGGCCTGTCCTCGGAGGCCCGGCAGGGCTCGTAGGTCCCGTCGGCGTTCATCGCCCACCTGTTTTCGGTATCCGACAGTAGCGTCTCCAGAATCTCGTCGAGGCGGCGCTGGAGTCGCGGGTCGTCGATCGGAGCCACGGCCTCGACGCGGTTGTCCAGGTTTCGCGTCATCCAGTCGGCGGAGCCGATGTAGTAGCGTTCGTCCCCGCCGGCGTGGAAGTAGAAGATCCGCGAGTGTTCGAGGAACCGGCCGACGACGCTGGAGACGTCGACCGTCTCGCTGATCCCTTCGAGGCCCGGTCGGAGGCGACAGATATCCCGGACGATCAGGTCGATGTCGACGCCGGCCATCGACGCTCGGTACAGTTCGCGGACGAGTTCGGGGTCTTCTAACCGATTCATCTTGGCGACGATCCGGGCCTCCTCGCCGTCGAGCGCCCGCCGCCGTTCGGCGCGGATGTGGTCGACGAAGCGCTCGCGCATGTTCCCCGGCGCGATGAGCAGTTTCCGGTACTCGCGGTGCATAGAGTGGCCTGTAAAGAAGTTGAACAGCCTGACGAGGTCGTGGCCGATATCTCGACCGGCCGTCAACAGCCCCAGGTCGTCGTACTGTTTTGCCGTCCCGGAGTGGTAGTTTCCGGTGCCGACGTGCGAGTAGAGTGTGACCCCATCGTCTTCTTTCCGGACGACCAGAGAGGTCTTCGTGTGGGCCTTGTACCCGATCGTGCCGTAAGCGACGTGAATGCCCTCCTCTTCGAGTTTCTTCGCCCACTCGAGGTTGTTCTTCTCGTCGAACCGCGCCTTGAGTTCGACCATGACGGCGACCTGTTTGCCGTTTCGGGCGGCCTCGAGGAGGCTTTCGATGACCTGGGAGTCACTCGCCGTCCGGTAGATCGCCGCCTTGATCGCTAGCACGTCCGGGTCGTTGGCCGCCTCATCGAGAAAGCGCTGGACGGTCCCCGTAAACGAGTGATAGGGGTGATGGACCAGAACGTCTCGGTCCCGAACGGCGTCGAAGACGGTTCGATCGTCCTCCGGGCCCGGCAACTGGGGGTGTGACTGGGGGCTCCAGTCGGGGAGCGTGAGGTCGTCCCGATCGAAGTCGACCACCTCGGTGAGGTCGCGATAATCGAGCGGGCCGTCGAGGTGAACGACCTCCCGCTCGTCGAGGTCGAGTTCCCGCCGGAGCACGTCGAGAATCCGATCGGGTGCGTCGCGTTCGACCTCCAGGCGGACGGCGGTCGCGAATCGCCGTTCCTCGAGCACCTCCTCTGTCATCTCGATCAGGTCTTCGGCCACCTCTTCGTTGCGCCGAATTTCCGCGTTGCGAGTGACTCGAAACAGTGCGGTTTCGACGAGTTCGACGGCAGGGAACAGCAGGTCGAGGTTCGCCCGTACCACCTCCTCGAGCGGAACGTATCGCGGGTTGTCACCAACCGGTACGTACCGAACCTGGTTTCGCGGAATTTTGACCCGCGAAAAGGTCGGCTCCGCGTCGGGTGACGGCCGCGTCAGCACGGCGAGCGACAGGCTCTGGTTCGAGATGAAGGGGAAGGGGTGGGCGGGGTCGAACGTCAGCGGAGTCAGCGTCGGAAGGACCGATTTCTCGAACCCCTCACGGAGGGTCTCCCGATCGCCCCGGGTGAGATCCTCGTAGTCCACGATTCGGACGCCGGCGTCCGCCAGCGCCGGACGAATCGAGTCCCGATAACACCGGCTCTGGCGCTCGAACAGCGTTCGAGCGGTTTCGAGCACCTCTCGCCACTGCTCGGCGGGGGTATGACCGTCGGGCGTCTCCTCCGTGACGCCGGCCGCGATCTGCTGTTTCAGCCCGCCGACGCGCTTTCGGAAGAACTCGTCCAGATTCGTCGTGAGGATGCCGAGGAACTTCACGCGCTCGAACAGCGGCAGGTCCTCGTCGATCGCTTGGTGAAGTACCCGCCGCTGGAACGCCAGTTCGCTGAGTTCGCGGTTGAGATAGTACGCGGGGTCGGTGAGATCGACGTCGGGTCCCGCCCCGTCGGCGTGGTTCGAGTCGTCGTCGCCCTGATCCCCAGCGGCGGTCGGTTCGCCGTCGGTGGAATCGCCGGAGTGGGTGGTAACGGCGTCGTCGGTGGCCTCGCCGCCGCGTTCGGATTCGGCAGCGCTCGATGCCCCGTCGTCGTACGCGTACTCGGCGGCACCGGCCTCACCGCCGTCGGGTTCGCATTCGACGGTGTCCGCGTCTTCGCACGTAGCGTGATTCGCTTCGCGATCGCCAGCGCCGGCACTCTCGTCCTCGGGGTCACGCGTCGTAACGCCGCGAGCGCGCGGGTCGTCGGGAGTGTCTCGATCCGTCATCTCGTTACTCGACCGATCGACTCGTCTCGATGAACTTGTCGTCGGCCCGGTCGACGTATCCGGACGCGTCGACGGTCTCGAACGCCGATCGGCGGAGGTCGTACGCCGTGAGTTCGCCGCCGTAGACACAGCCGGTATCGAGACCGATCGCCCACTCGCGTTCGATCGGTTCTTCGAGGACAGTGTGGCCGAAAAAGACCCGCGGCGGACCCTCGTGTTCGTCGAACCAGAACGGGCCGTCGTAGCCGTCGCCGTTGGGCGATCGCATATTTAGCAGTTCGATCGGCGTGTGGGCCGGTACGGGTCGGCCGGGGTCGACGCCGCCGTGGACGACGAGGCCACCGTCCCAGGAAATCGCGATCGGCAGCGACTCGATGTAGCGGTGATCTGCCGGGCCGAGACCCGCCACGGACGCGGTGCCGTCGAGTAGTTTCTGTTCGTTGTTGCCCCGGACCGACAGCAGGCGCTCGTCCTCGCGGACGCGGTCGAGGACGCCGCCACTGTCAGGTCCCTTTCGGACCAGATCCCCGACGAAAATACAGCGATCGGTCTCGCCCAGATCGAGCCTCGAGAGCAGTTTTTCGAGCGCGTCGAGACAGCCGTGGACGTCCCCGACGACGTAGATGTCGTCGTAGCGATCGAGGTCGAGACGGAGGTGGTCAAACGGTACTGTCCCGTCGTAGCGGTCTGGAGCGGTTGTCACGGGTGATTCGTCGAAACCATCGCGGAAGCGGAGATAAGTCGTTTATATGTTTCCCATAGAGACCTATAGAGGACTGGATACCGGTCAGTCGCCGCGAGCGCAGAACTGGCGCGTTCCCGGCGACCGGTCCGAGTGATCGCTGTTCCGAACCGCGTTCGCCGTCGACGCGGAAAGTATCGACCCGCGAGCACTGGCCTGCGATACCGAGCTATATGATTAGTGACTAGAAGACACCCACAGATAACGCACACTGTAGTCTCCTATGTAGCGGTACCCATGATTCTAGTGCGGAAATTATAACAATTACGATAGCTACTACAGGGTGCGGTTTCGACCGTCGATCGATGCCGAAAAGATCGCGGCGTCTGCGCCCAACGAACCGTCGGGCACTGCTTACGAAAGTGGCGGGACTGGGATCGATCGCCGGCAGCCTCGGGGTGGCGACCCCGACACTCGACGATCGAGTCCCGTGGCCGACGTCGATATCGACGATACGGGCCGAGGGTCCCGCGCTCAACGAGACGTCGATCGACGCGACGGTCGTCGATCGATCGAGCACGTCGGTCACGGTTCGATTCCGGGCTTCGGCGGCTTTCCCGTTCGTCCCGGTCGCCCACAAGCGACGGTTTTCGAGCGGCGCGTCGTTCGCGCGAGCGGTGGGACCGCGCGTCGGACGGTCCGGACCGCTCGATCGAACGATTACGTTCGAGTTCGAGCGGACGCCGATCGGTGCGCTCGTCGGACCCTGGCAGTACGAACTCAGGTGTCGCTCTCCGGCCGACTCGGACGCTGCCGGACGGTATCTTTGTGAGTCGGATCCGATCGGCGGTGGTCTGCGAGTACCGATCGTCTCCGGGGCCGACCCTGCACGGCCCGACGACGAGTTTCCGGCCGACTGGCACGGATTCGACCGAGCCGATGCCGAAGGACGGTACGAACTGGCGTTCGAGTGGCGAGATTCGTCGGGCCTGCCCTGGACGCTCGACGTTGCGGTCGCCAAATCCGCCTATCACCGGGCGCGGAATCAACCCGACGGGTTCGTTCGAACGTTTCTCGGCTCGCGAACGAACCCGCACGCGCGACACCTCGTCGAGTCGATCGCGACCCGTGCGACGCCGCAGGTCGAGCGTCGAGGGTCGTCCGACGGTGACGCGGAACGCGAACTCCTCGATCGGACGGTTCGGTTCGTCCAGTCGTTCGAGTACCAGCGCGACGAGGACACGAAAGACTCCCACGACTATCACCGAACCGTCGAGGAGTCGCTCGTCGACGGCGTGGGCGACTGCAAAGACGGGACCCATCTGCTGGCGGGCGTCCTCTCGCAGGAACCGTTCGAGTACGACCTCGCGGCCGTGTTCATGCCGACGCACCTGCTGCTCGGCGTCAGGCGAACCGACCTCCCGGCCGCCTACCACGACCTCGACACCGTTCTCGACAGTCCCTACGTGGCGATCGAAACGACACGAACCCACGAAATCGGGCGATACGATGAGGACGAGCCCGTCGTCGCCGTCCTGGGAGACAGCTATCGGTTCGTCGAAACCGACGCCCCCGAAACGGTGTTCAGAGAACAGGTGCGCGAGTTCTCGCGGACGATCGAGACCGATCGACGGCTGCGAATCGGGTGAGATCCGATCGACGGCCGCGAATCGGGTGAGGTCCGATCGATCGGAGCGGGAACGGCCGGCGAGAGAGCGAGTTCGTTCGCGTCCGAACAGTCACCAGTGCGAACCGGTTTCATCCTGCGGTTCGTACCGAGAACAGTAGGTTTATCAGGCGCACGGGGATAGCTACTGCTAAGATTACTCACCGTCTTATGGTAGGAAATGGACAACCGGAGGTGAACATCGGGCTCGTCGGTCACGTCGACCACGGAAAGACGACGCTGGTGCAAGCCCTCAGTGGCTCGTGGACGGACCAGCACAGCGAGGAGATGAAACGCGGTATCTCCATCAGACTCGGTTACGCAGACGCGACTTTCCGCTACTGCGAAGGGGTCGACGAACCCGCGTGTTACACCGTCGAGGAGGAGTGTTCGGACGGCTCGGCAAGCGAGCCGCTGCGGACCGTGTCGTTCGTCGACGCCCCTGGTCACGAGACCCTGATGGCGACGATGCTGTCGGGTGCCTCGCTGATGGACGGCGCCGTGCTGGTCGTCAGCGCGAACGAACCCGTCCCACAGCCCCAGACCGAAGAGCACCTGATGGCACTCGACATCATCGGGATCGAGAACATCGTCATCGCCCAGAACAAGGTCGACCTCGTCAGCACTGATCAGGCCCGATCGAACTACGAAGAGATCCAGGCGTTCGTCGAGGGAACCGTTGCCGAAGACGCCCCCGTCGTCCCCGTCTCTGCAGGCCAGGAGGTCAATATGGACCTGCTGATCCAGGCGATCGAAGAAGAGATCCCCACCCCCGATCGGGATCCCGACGCCGATGCCCGGATGCACGTCGCCCGCAGTTTCGACATCAACAAGCCGGGAACGACCGCGGCAAACCTCTCCGGCGGCGTTCTCGGCGGCAGCCTCGTCCAGGGTGAACTCGAGATCGACGACGAAATCGAAATTAAACCCGGACGCGAGGTCGAAGAGGGCGGCCAGACCGAGTACGTCCCGATCGAGACCACGGTTCGATCGCTCCAGGCTGGCGGCCAGAGCGCAGAGACCGTCACACCGGGCGGATTGCTCGGCGTCGGCACCGGTCTCGATCCCGCACTGACGAAAGGTGACGCACTGGCTGGTCGACTGGCCGGCCCGCCGGGGACGCTACCCAAGACGTGGAACGAATTCACCATGGACGTCGACCTCCTCGATCGCATCGTCGGGACCGACGGCGGCGAGATCGACGAGATCAACACGGGCGAACCGCTGATGATGACCGTCGGCACGTCGACGACCGTCGGCGCGGTCACTAGCGCTCGTCAGGGCGAGTGTGAGGTCACGCTCAAGCGCCCGGTCTGTGCCGAACCCGGGGCGAAGATCGCAATCAACCGCCGTATCGGCGCGCGCTGGCGGCTGATCGGCCTCGGAACGTTACAGGAATAGCCGAGAGACGAGGACACGAGGACAACGAGTATGCGTACGCGGGTCGCCATCGATACGAGCGCGTTGATGATGCCGGTCGAACTCGATGTCCGCCTGTTCGACGAACTCGATCGGTTGCTCGGCGGTGGGCGTGGCCCACCGGAATCAGCGAGCGACGGTGGGCCGCGAACAGGCGAGTACGAACTGATGACGCCACAGCCTGTCATCGAAGAATTGCGGCGACTTTCCGAGAAGGGCGGGACGGAGGGGACGGCCGCAAGCGTCGGACACGATCTGGCGACCGAACGCTGTCTCGTCGTCGACACGGACGCATCGTACGCCGACGACGCACTCGTCGAACTCGCCCGCGAGGGGGCAGTCGAGTACGTCGTCACGAACGATCTCCCGCTTCGCGACCGGGTGCTCGAAGCGAGTATACCGGTACTTGCATTACGCGGGAGAAACAAGTTGGCAATCACTCAACCATAGATGTACAAACGGGTTACACTAACGGACACGGTCGAAGTACCACCGAAAGAGCTCGGCGACGTGTCGCCGGATCTCGTGAAGCGACTGCTACAGGACAAACTGGAAGGGCGCATGGACGAGGAGGTCGGCAGCGTCGTCTCCGTTACGGAGGTCCACGACATCGGTGAGGGAGCCGTCCTCCCGAACCGACCGGGCGTCTACTACGAGGCGGAGTTCGACGCCGTGACGTTCGATCCGCAGATGCAGGAAGTCGTCGACGGCACGATCGTCGAAGTCGTGGAGTTCGGCGCGTTCGTCGGGATCGGTCCCGTCGACGGGTTGCTCCACGTCTCCCAGATCAGCGACGAGTACCTCGCTTTCGACGGCGAAAACCAGCAACTCGCCTCGAACGAGTCGAACCGGGCCCTCGGCGTCGACGACGCCGTCCGGGCCCGCATCGTCACCAAGAGTATCGACGAGCGCAACCCACGTGACTCCAAGATCGGACTCACCGCGAAACAGCCCGGCCTCGGCAAACACGGCTGGCTCAAAGAAGAGTTCGAAAAGCGCCAAGCGGCCGCGGGTGAGTAACGATGGCGGCCGATCGTCTCGTCTGTCGAGAGTGCCACCGGGTCAACGACGCGGACGCGGACACCTGCGAGAGCTGTAACTCCTCGTCGCTGACCGAGGACTGGGCCGGCTACGTCGTCATCGCCCACCCCGAAGACAGCCAGATCGCAACCGAGATGCAGGTCACCGAGGCGGGCGCATACGCGCTCAAAGTTCGGTAACCGTGACCGGCGACGACGAGCCACACCAGTCGTCCGAAGACATCGACACGGGAGCCGACACCGAGACGGCTGGCAACGCCGACCCTGCTACCGACGCCGACAAGCAGTTGCTAGTTCTTCCCGACGAGTTACGAGCAGAGCTCAAAACACCGATCGGGCCGGTCGAGACCGACGCCGAAACCCTGCTCGCGGAGGTCGACGGCTCGCTGATCGCGGTCGGCGATGTCGTCACCTATCACCTTCTGCAGGCTGGCCGCCAGCCGGACGTCGCGATCGTCGACGAGCGAACCAAACGAGACGCTGTCGACGAGGGGATTCGCGAGACCGTCACCGAGGAGACCCACCTCGAGGCCGTCAACCCGCCCGCCGAGATTTCCGCGGACGCACTGGCGGCGCTGCTCGAAGCGATCGCTCGCAGGGAGCCGACGACGATCCTGATCGACGGTGAAGAGGACCTGCTCGTGCTGCCGGCGATCGTCGCCGCACCCGAGGGAGCGAGCGTCGTCTACGGCCAGCCCGACGAGGGGATGGTTCACGTGCGAGTGTCCGACGACCACCGATCGGAGATTCGGGCGTTACTCGATCGGTTCGAGGGCGATTCCGATCGGTTCTGGGCACTGCTCGATCGGGACTGAGCGTCTCTGGGGTATCGACTCTCACCGTTTCAGCGGTTGCGTCTATCCTT
Source organism: Halosolutus sp. DAT137 (assembly GCF_059736405.1). NCBI lineage: Archaea > Methanobacteriati > Methanobacteriota > Halobacteria > Halobacteriales > Natrialbaceae > Halosolutus > Halosolutus sp. DAT137. Next base: position 388,059 of record NZ_JCAQID010000007.1, read on the forward strand.
CGTCTCAGTGGTCCATCCACCCTCCGTCTCAGCGATCGCGTTCACCCCTCTCGTTTTCCGAGCGCCGTCTCGAACACCCGTTGTGCGCGCCGGTAGGCCCCGTCTCGGTCGACGATCGGCCCCGGATAGTCGGGTGCGAGTTCCTGACGAACGCCGGCCGAGAGCGTCGGCCACTCGACGATCCGCTCGGCGGGAATCGAGGGGGCGGCGAGTTCGGGGACGTACTCGCGGACGAACGCCGCCTCCGAATCGTACTTCGCGGCCTGGGCGACCGGGTCGAAGATTCGAACGTCGACGGAGTCGGTTCCCGTCGACGCGATCCACTGCCAGTTCCCGGCGTTCGTGGCCGGATCGTGGTCGATCAGTCGATCGCGGAAGTGAGCCGCCCCAATCCGCCAGTCGATCAGCAGGTGTTTCGTCAGGAAACTCGCGACGACCTGGCGCGGGCGGTTGTGCACGTACCCCTCGCGTTCGAGTTGGCGCATGCCGGCGTCGACGAGCGGGTAGCCTGTCTCGCCGCGTTTCCACGCCGCGAGCGCCGTCTCGTCGGTCCGCCAGGGAATGTCGTTGGGGATCGTTTTGTAGTTCGTCCTCGCGAGATCGGGGTTGTAGTACAGCAAGTGGTAGTTTCCCTCCCGCCAGGCGAGTTCGTCGGCGTACTTGTCGGCGTTCGCCCGTTCCTGCCCGTCTGCGACCTCGCGGATCGTGGTGACCGCAGCCCAGACGTCGCGAATGCCGATCGCGCCGACGGCGAGATACGGGGAGAGCCGCGAGACGGCCGTCGTCGGCTGCTCGACCGCGAGCGCGAGATCGTCGCGGGTGTCACGGTAGCTTCGGAGTCCCGACTCGCAGAAAGCGTCGAGTCGATCGCGGGCGGCCTCGTAGCCCGGCTCCGGAAGGTCGATATCGGTCTCGGTGATCGGAATCGAGCCGTCGTCGGTGACGGACGCGAGGGCGTCGGCGTCCGGCTCCGGTGCGGGGTCGGGCTTCGGTCGATCGCGCCAGTCGTTGGCGAACTGACTGTGGGTGGGATAGGAGGGCTCGAGGCTGGCTGGATCGACCAGCACCGTATCGACGTGGGACTCGAGTGGAACGTCGATCGCGGCCTCGACCGCTGCCGTCTGTGCTCGCCGGTTCCGTTCGTAACACGCGCTCGTGACCACTCGATCGACGTCGTACTCGGTACAGAGCCCGGCGAGTATCTCGGCTGCGGAACCCGACCGAACGACGAGGTCGCTACCGAGAGCACGGTAGCGCTCGCGGAGCGCCTCGACGGTCCGGCCGACGAACGCGCGCTTTCGTTCCCCGAGGTCCTCGGTGACGGCCGGGTCGAAGACGGACACCGGGAGTACGGGACCGTCGCCGGCTCCGGCCGCGGCGGCGAGCCCGCGATTGTCGACCGTGCGCCGATCGCGCCGGTGCCAGAACAGGAGCATACCGCTCCTATCGGTGCGGTCGGAAAAACGGCTCGGGCACCGGAAGCGATCGCCTGGATCGCCCAACAGGGGCGTTCGAACGAGGAGTTCCGGATCCCGAGGATGATCGAGACCGATGTCGCCTCACGGACCGGAACTCTCCGCAGTATATTTGCCCGCCCGCGTTCCAGTAGCGGACATGTACGATTTCGTGGTCGTGGGCGTCGGTCCCGCCGGCGCGCGGTTTTCCCGCCGGGCCGCCGAGAACGGGCGCGACGTGCTCGCCCTCGAGAAGGGAACCGTCGGCACGCCGCTGGCCTGCTCGGGCCACGTCAGTACGGACATCTGGGAGTTTACGGGCGAGGGTGCTCGCGAGGCGCTGTTCCAGAACGAAATCTACGGCGCGCGATTCCACGTCGGGGGGCCACACAGCGACGCCTACCCCTTCTACAAGCGCGAGGTCGCCTCGAACGTCATCGATCGGGTCGGTCTCGATCGCCACCTGGCCGATCTCGCCCGCGAGGCGGGAGCGGACGTGCGTGAAGGACATACTGTCACAGAAGTGATCGAGCGTCGCGATCGCGTCGAGGTGGTCGCGAACGGTCCCGACGGCACCGTCGAGTTCGAAGCGAAGATGGTCGCCGGCTGTGACGGCCCCCGGTCGCGAGTCCGCGACGGACTCGGGTTGCCCGAACCCGACGAGTTACTCCACGGCGTGCTGGCGTTTTCCGAGGAAGACGACCACCAGAACTTCGTCGACGTCCACCTCACCGCGCCGACGTTCTTCGCGTGGCGCATCCCGCGCGGTGGGACCGGCGTGGAGTACGGACTCGCCGCACCGCCGGGCGTCGCGGTGACCAAACACTTCGAGGAGCTGATAGACGGCTACGAAATCGACGTTTCCCACCGATGCTCGGGGGCGATCCCGATCGGGCCGGCCGACCGGGTGACGAGCAGCCGGGGTTTTCTGATCGGTGATGCGGCCGCCCAGACCAAGCCCTTCACCGGCGGCGGCATCCTCTACGGTATGACAAGCGCCGACCACGCCGCCCGGACGATCGAACCCGATCGGCCTGCGACGCTGGCCGCTTACGAGGACGCCTGGCGCGAGGACTTGAAACGCGAGCAGGCGCTGGGTCACTGGCTTCGCCGGGCGTACTCGGTTCCAGAACCGATCCAGCGCGTCGGCCTCGGCGCGCTCTCGGGCGAGATCGGCGTTCACATGGACCGACCGACATCGCTGGTCTCGACCGAGCACCTGAAGGCACTACTCTCGCGGAGGTGAACGCGATCCGACCGTCCGCCGACTCGAATCGGGGACTTCTCGGCCAGCGAGTCGGGGCAAGACGGCAAAAACGGCGTTTCTGGACCCAGCGGGGCCGGACCGCGTCGGTATCGATTACGGTGACCAACAGAGACTTATCGGCAAGAACTGTAGGATGTATATCGACCATGTGTGAACTCTCCCCAGACTGTACGAGCGACGAGCACTGCCAGCTCGTCCTCAGGAACCTCGAAACCGGAAACAGAACGGTCGAGTACTACTGCAAGGCTCATCTCGTACTCCGGGTCTGGGAGGTCGAACAGAACGACGGACTCGCCGCGATCGAAGCGACCCAGCTTTGATCGACGGCTTGCCGCCGCCGATCGAGGAGTGTGCGTCTCACCTCGTAATCCTCGCCGCCCGCGCTCACTCTGCGGTCGATCGCGGTTCGATCGTCCCGTCCCCGCCGAACAGGTTGGTCGGGTCGTACTCGGTTTTGAGATCCACCAGTCGATCGTAGTTGTCGCCAAAGCGTCGTTTCACGGGGTCTTCGTGCAGTCCCGGAAAGTTGCCGTAGCTGCCGGATGCGATCGACAGTGCGGCGAGTTCGTCGATCGCCTCGCGGCTCCACCGCACGTTCGCCTCGTCCTCGCTCGACTCTTCCCAGTTCGCCTCGACCGTGAGCATGTAGGGCTTGTCGCGGTGCCAGAAGGCGGTCTCGTCCTGTGGAACCTCGCTCACTGCGTCTCCGAGGTGCCAGAGATCGATCGTCGAGAGCGGTGACGGTGCCGACTCGGTGTATCGGAACATGACGTCGATCACGTCCTCGGTCACCGCCTCGAGGTAGATCGATTTCCAGTAGTACCGGAGGCCGTCGGGGTAGTCCTCGTCGAGCATCGACTGCAGGTCGACGTAGTTCATCCGTCCGCTGAGATCCGCGATCGGCGTCGCGATCTCGTAGAACGGGCGGAAAACGTCGGCAGCCTCGTCGGGGTCGCCCCGAGCGGAGCCGAGCATGGCGATAGCGGGGTCGCCCCACCGCTCTTCGGGGAACTCCTCCAGTTCGGGGACGTGTGCGGCGACGGCGAGTGCACCCGCCGTTCGCGGCGCGGTCTCGGTCCACTCGCGGAACCGGGCCATCAGTGCCGCCCCGTCGTCGGCGTGAAACCACGGGAAGAAGGCGTACACTTCGGGACCGACCTCGTGGAGGTCGAACTCGAAGGAGGTGACGATCCCGAGCGTCCCGCCCCCGCCGCGAAGCCCCCAGAACAGGTCCGCGTTTCGGTCGGCGCTCGCGGTGTGGACCGCGCCGTCTGCGGTCACGACGTCGACGCTTCGCAGGGCGTCGAGCGCCAGCCCGTACTCCCGGCTCAGGTGGCCGTAGCCGCCGTTGAGCGTCAGTCCCGCGACGCCCGTCTGCGAGACGGCCCCGAGCGGTGTCGCGAGCCCGAACAGCTGCGTTTCGCGATCGACCTCGCCAAGCGTCGCCCCGCCTTCGACGCGAACCGTCCGGGCCTCGCGATCGACCCTGACACCGGTCATTGCGGAGAGATCGACGACGAGTCCGCCGTCACAGACGGCCGTTCCGGAGACGTTGTGGCCGCCGCCGCGAACCGCGACCTCGAGATCTTGCTCGCGGGCGAAAGCTACCGCCGCGACGACGTCGGCGGTGCCCGAACAGCGGGCGACGATCGCCGGATACCGATCGATCATGCCGTTCCAAATCTCGCGGGCCGCGTCGTACGTCTCGTCCGACGGGACGATGATGTCGCCGCGGAAGGCAGATTCGAACGACGCGAGGGCGTCCGCTGGAAGTTCGTCGATCGTCTTCTCGCCGGGCGTTCTGCCGATTGTTACCATGACTCAGGTACGCTCGCAGCGATGATAAAGCAGTCAGCTACGGGACACGACTATCAATGACACAGACATGACTGGCAGACGATGCGCCGGAACGCGGTACTGGTTCAATCTACGACCGCGGACGGTCGGCCAGTTCCGGTATCCGCGATGTGACGCGGACCGTGCGGGACTACCGTTCAGGACGTTCGATCAGCGAGCCACCCGTCCAGCCAGCCGGTGTGCCCCATTCGTTCGTGCATACGCCACTGCACGAGGACGACGGGGAGCGGAACGCACGTGAGGGCCGCGAAGAGCCACACAGACGGGAGCCCCCACGTCAGTATCCAGACCAGACTGCAGAGTCCGACGACCCCTTCGAGCAGCGAGCCGACGACGTAGCCCGTCCAGAGGCGCTTTTCGCGCTCTCGCTGGTCGGTCGTGTAGAGTCGATAGCCGTTGAGTGCGCCCAGCGGTCCGGCGACTGCGAGAACGAGCGAGAGTAGTATGGATAGGGGTTCGAACATACAGTACTGTCGGGCTGAACTGTTGAAAATATATCTATTCGAGAGAATCATCTCTTCTTACATTCGTGTCGGCAGATGACTTCTCTCGCAGTGTCGATAGACGATCCATCCGATCGTTCGACCGGCAGGCCGCTCAGTACTCGGGAAGCCGGTCGGACCGGTCCGACCCCTCGACGAACGGGAGATCGGTCACCGTCGCGGGCACCTCCTTGCCATCGACCCGGACCGCCACATCGTCGCTCTCGAGATCGTACTCGACGATCGCGAGCGCGATCGGCGTCTCGAGCAGCGGGCTACTGTCGGCCCGCGTCACCTCGCCGACGGAGGCGTCACCATCGAAGACCGCCGCACCGGCGTCGGGAACGTGCGAGTCGTCGGCATCGTCGTCACCATCGCGGTCGATCGTCAGGCCGACGAGCCGTCGACTCGGCTGTCCAACGTTTTCGACCCGTGCGACGACCTCCTGGCCGACGTAACAGCCCTTCTCGAAGTCGAGGGCGTTGCGCAGGCCGAGCACGTTCGGGATGGTTCCCTCGAGTTCGGTGTGAAAGAGCGGCGATCCGGCCTCGAGACAGAGCGTGTCCCAGGTCCGGTAGCCGAAGGGGGCGGCGTTGAGGCCGTGATTGAGCAGGGTGTCGTAGACGGCCTCGGCGTCGTCGATCGCACAGATCACTTCGTAGCTCTCCTCGCCGGTGAGCGCGTCGGTGCGGATGACGGTGACGCCCTCGTCGCCCATCGACCCGCGGACGAACGAGTAGCGTCGATCGGGTGAACCGGCCTTGTTGAGGACGCTCGCGACCTTCTCGGTGGCTGTCGGGCCGTGAATGCCGAAGATCGCGTACTCGTCCGTCGCGACGCGGATATCGACGTCCTGAATAAAGACTTTCTCCGACCACTCCTCGGCGAGGTCCTCGGCTTCGGCCGGCGGCGTAAAGAGAAGCAGTCGCTCGCCGGCGTTGTAGACGTAGAGTTCGAGTTCGATCCCGCCTTGCGGGTCGAGCACGAGCGCGTAGCAGCCCTGGCCGTCCTCGTCGGGAACTCGGTTCGAGACGACGTTGTCGACGTACTCGACGCGATCGTCCCCCTCGACGACGAGCACGCCGTAGGCCGCCTCGATCAGACCGACGCCGTTTCGAACGGCGCGGTGGGCTCGCTCCGGGCGGCCGTAGTGTTCGACGATCGTCCGCCCGTCACGCTCACCGAACGTCGCGCCGAGATCCGTATGAAGAGATTCGATAACGCTCATGCCATCATAGAGGTACCTGCGCCCCACAGGCGTTTCGATTACGTGCGGTCGGCGCACAGGCGCGACGAAACGAACACCGAGGTCGGTAACGACGACGTTAGAACGGGAACCGCTCGCGGAGCCACTCGCCGATCGACTGGTCGGGTTCGTCTTCGGTCGGCGCGGTCGGAATGACGCGATCGGCGGGTTTGATCACCGTTTCGTTGACGCCGGCTTCGACGACGATCAGTCCGTCGTCTTTCAGCGTCTCGAGGGCGACTTCGAGTTCGTCGATGTCGGCTTCGACGGCCGCGCGGAGTTCGAAGACGGTCATCCCGTCGTCCGCGCGATCGACGAGCGCGTCGAGTACCCCGACCTCCGTCGGCGCTCGGTTTCGGTACTCCCGCTTTGCTTTCATCCAGACGTACATTCGACGACCTGGGATTTGACGTTTGTCGTTCGCGGAACCGGACGATCGGGCTCGAACGCGACGTGGCCCCAGCCCGGAACGTCACGAAACCGAACAGTACGGGTCGCTGTGAGTAGTTTGCAGTACGTTTTTTATGCCGTGACTGGGAACGGTGGGACAATGGTCCTGCGATGTTCGTTGCTCGGACACGACTACGGCGACACCGACGTCGAACGCGAGCGCGAAGAACGGGGCAGTGAGGTCGTCGTGACCGTCCAGGAGTACCAGGAGTGTCTCCGCTGTGGCGAGCGCACCGTCATCAGCGAGAACACCGAGGTAACGAGTCTCACCACCGAGACGGCCGCCGATCCACGACCCGACGAACCCGACACCGAGCCAGCGCCCGAGACGGAAACAGACACCGAAGTCGACGACGCGGCGGCCCCAGAGAGAGACGAGGCGAGCGAGACGGGGACCGACGCCGAGTTCATCGACGCCGAATCGACACCCGACGAACCCGACACCGAACCAGCGCCCGAGACGGTACACGATGCCGAGTTCATCGACGCCGATTCGAGTGAGACGGACTCGAACACCGAGCCAGCGGCGAGCCCTGACGCGGACGATTCGACCGCCAGTTCCGGGAGCGACGCGATCGACGCCGAACCGATCGACACCCTCGCGGACGCCGAGGACGCGATCGAGGTTCCGACCGACGAGAACGGCGATCCGATCACGGACGACGGCGAAATACTAGAAGACGAAGACGACCCGGAGCCACACGGCGATCGCGCCCACGGCGAGTGGCCCGACTCCGACGATGTCGGTCCGCCGGTCGGCGCGGAGAACGAGCCCGAACAGTGGCCCGACTCGGGCGACCACGACGAGTCCGACCCGACCGAGGACGACGCCGTCGTTCTGGAGTCGAGTACCGACGAACCGGCTAGTGACTCCGAACCGATCGGGGTCGACGCGACCCCCCCGGACGCCGACGCGATCGAAGCCGAACACGCCGAGGCCGCCGAGACGACCGAGACGGACTCCGGAACCGGAATCGAGCGAGTGCGGTCAGCGCCAGCCCCGACTGACGATCGGGCCACCACCCATCAAAACGCGGTGACCGAACTCTACTGCCCCAGTTGCGAGTACGCCGCGGGAAGCGATCGGAGTTCGCTCCGAACCGGCGACATCTGTCCGGAGTGTCGGAAAGGGTATCTTAGCGAACGATAGCGATAGCCCGCCCGTTGGCTCGAAGCTGCTGGCCGGCGAGTTCTCCGAATCTGCTGGCCGGCGAGTTCTCCGAATCTGCTGGCCGGCGGGTTCCCCGAATCTGCTGGCCTGGTACCGACGAACCGCCAGGACGACCGTGGCACGCCCGTGTCGTCCACCCGTTAGTTACGGAGCCACGTTTCGCTTCGATCAGACGCCATACCGAGCCAATAAGCGGTGGAAGTCCGATTGCGACCCTATCGCGTGGAGACGACCCTATCGCGTGAAGACAACGTCGGCTATGAAAAGAGGTAAACACTCCCCCGTGTATCTCCAATTCATGAAGGAGTACAAGATGCGTCGTGGCGAGTATCTCGAAGAGCGAATCCCGGATATGGAAGCCACCATCGAGGACTACTTCGGTCCGATCACCGAGACGGAAGCGTACAAGGGAAGCGATCTCTACGTCATCGGCGAACCCGACAACCCAGTCTTCGAAAAAGTCGTCGTCGGGGCCGTCGAGTACTCCGGAAAGAAGGACAAACTCGCCGTCGAGTTTTACGAGCGAGATCCCACCGAACTCGGTCCCGACGAACTCGAAGCCGCCGGCGATGCCGTTGACGCGAAAAACGACTTCCTGCTCGAGGCGACCGGCCGGGACGCGAAGTCCCGCCGCGACTCGATGAAACGGACGGTCGAAGACGATCCGGACCACGACTTCTAGACGGCGGTCGTTCTCACGCCGGTATCGCAAACGGAACCGTCCTCGCTCCTGAATGCGCATTTTGCCACCGGGATACCGGCCCTCCACCGGGACTGCAAGGCATCGAAACGGCTATTTGTCGCACCCCGAATCCTCAAACAGGATGGATCTCCCTGCGTTTCTGCTCGCGACGCTGGCCGCCCACATCGGCTTTGCGGTGTTCGTCGCCGGCCACGCCCGCCTCACCGACCAACATGCCGGTAACTGGCCGTACCTTACGCTCGCGTTCGGCCTCGCAGGCGTCGCCGGCTACTTTTTTTACGACGAAGCGGGCGCGGAGAGCCCGCTCTAGTCGATCGCGACGGACCAAGCCGTCGGACCGATCGGATTTTATGGTTCACGATCCCGTACAACACGGCATGTCGCCCCGAATCGAACCGATCGCGCCCGGCGAATCGGACGACGAGACCGTCAACGAAATTCTCGCCGAGAGCGCCGAGGGTTGGTACAGAGATTCCGCGTACTTCGGCGCTGTGGCCCACCAGCCTCGGCTGTTGAAACGACTCGTCGAAACGTTTCGCCTGTTCCCCCGCAGCGATTCGATCGACGCGACGACGCTCGAACTCGTGCGGCTTCGAGTCGCGGCCGTCCACGGCTGTGCCTACTGTGGGACCGTTCGCACCTGGGACGTCAAAGACGAGATCGAACCGAAAGAAGACGCCGTATTTGCCGATCGAATACGAGCGGACGATCTCACGCGACGGGAGGAACTGGCCGTCCGCCTCGCAGACTCCATGTCCCGAGACCCCCACCAGCTTTCGGACGAGTTCTTCGACGAACTGCGCGAGGTCTACAGCGACGAGGCGATCATCGAACTCCTGTTGTTCGCCGGCCTGGAGATCGGTCTCGATCGATTCTGTATCGCACTGGAACTCGATACGACGGAGGCGAGCCCGTACCCGACCGGACTCGAGTACCCCCTCGATCAGGAGTCATAGTCCCCGTGTAGGAGTGCTATCGGCGCGTCGGCTCTCCGCAGCCGAGCGATCGAACCCTCTCAGCAGGGGTACTCGACGTCGGCTTCCGAGACGCGTACGACGTGAACCGGAACCGGAGCCGTACGGATCGTTTTCTCGGCCACGCTTCCGAGCACGTACCGCTTGACCCCCGTCCGACCGTGCGTCGCCATCACGAGCAGATCGATGTCGTGATCCTCGACGTACTCGAGGATCGCCTCATGGGGTTCTCCCCGGACGACTGCCGTTTCGACTCGATCCAGGCCGCGTTCCGCGGCGGTCTCGGCGACCGACTCGACCGCCCGGTCGGCTCGCGTTTCGAGCGCATCGAGCACCGTCGGTGTAATCCCCTCCGCGTCGTAGGGGCGCGTGTCCATAACGTGGAGGACGTGGAGGTGCGCGTCGTATCTGGTGGCGAGATCGATCGCGTGATCGGTCGCGACCATCGCCTCGACGCTTCCGTCGACGGGGAGGACGATTCGATCGTACATACTCCCGGTTCGACGGCCAGCTAAAAATCGTTGCCCGTGAAACGAGTCGGGAGAGAAGCAGCCGCGGTTCGCACGGAGTAACGACGAGGCCGGTATCGCACAACAGAAATTTCAACGGGAGCACCGTTCTCTCAACGGATGACCGTTCGTGACTGGGTTGACAGTATCGACGTGGTGGTCCTCGTCGCGATCGGCGGCTTCCTCGGAGCCAACGCCCGGTACGGGATCGAACTCGTCTATCCGGGGTTGTCGGGAACCCTCCTCGCGAACGTGACGGGAAGCTTCCTCCTTGGGTTCGTCGTGTACGAAGCGATGCACACCGACTACCTCACCGAGCGGAGTCGGTTGCTCGTCTCGACTGGCTTTATTTCGTCGTACACGACATACAGCACGTTCGCGTACGAAACGGTGGCGGCCGGCCCGACGCTCGGCGTTCTCAACGTCGCCGCCAGTTACGCGTTCGGCTTCGCGGGCGTCGTCCTCGGCCGCTGGGTTGCACTGCGGATTGGAGGTGAATTCGCGTGATCGAACAGATGGCTCTCGTCGGTTTCGGCGGCGTCGTCGGCGCGCTAGGACGGTACACGGTCGCCACGCTCGTCGAATCTGACGAGTTCCCGCTATCGACGTTTCTGGTGAACGTTCTCGGCAGCTTTCTGCTGGGTCTCGTACTCTTTGCGGATCCGGTCGAGTCGATCCGACTCTTCGCCGGTGTCGGCGTCTGCGGCGCGTTTACCACGTTCTCGACATTTTCCGTCGACACGGTTGGGCTTATCGAGGAAGGGAAGCTCCGGACCGCGACCATCTACGCGATCGGGAATATTGGGGTCTCGGTCGCGGCGATTGGAGCCGCCTGGGTGCTGGTAGGGTAGCGATCGCCGGAGAACGGAACGTACCTCGTGCTCGAGTTCCGTGGTCGTCGGCTCGAGTCGTGAAATTGAATGCAGAATTCAGGCAGCCCACGGCCAGAATCCGGCCGCCATCAGGTATCCGGCGACGCCCGTGACGATGCCGACGAGCGTGGTAAACCAGGCGATCGGGACGGTGTACTCGTCCAGTTGCAGTCCCAGTAATACCCAGAACGTCGCCCAGAGGACCGCCCAGATCCACCAGAGTCCGGCGAGTCCGATGTCACCACCGAGGAACACGAGGTAGCCCGTTGGAATAGCAACGGCGGTGACGAGGATGCAGTACCACCCGAACGATCGCTGATCCCCGATGTCGCGGATCGCGTTGGCCCCGATCCAGAGGTACGTAAACGAAAACAGTAACGTCCCAGCAGCGACGAACGCGTCGCCGGACTCGTACGCGCCGAACGCCCACAGCTCACCGAACGCCCACCAGATCGCGATGAGAAACAACAACGCCCCGACGAAGAGGTTGAATATCGACACGTCTCGGTGGTCGCCGCGCCCGAGCAGCCAGATTCCGTTGACGATTAGCACCATGCCAACGAAGATTAGCCCCATACCCAGGATCATGTACAGTGACATTGGTATTCACCTGTTTTTCGTGGTCTGCCTATTGCGTGGCAATGACACGCAATCTATGCTTCAGTGAACGAACTAATAATACTGACCACAGGGCGAGTGAACCGTCAGTGATCGATCACGGTCACAAAAAACGTAGTAACGGAAGGGACGACAGATTGGCAGTGACGGAAGCGGCGACAGATTGGCGATAGCCGACTCGTGGCGCACATCGCGCGACAGCGCGTAGAACGATTATATTGCAGGCTGTAGTGAGGGCACTCACGGATGGTCGAGAACGAGACTACCTCAACGATCGAGAGAGATCGGCTGGCCCCAAAACCGATCAGGGACCGGATCGACGACATCGACATCGGTGACGAGATCACGTTCAACGATCGGGACGAGTGCTACGAGGTCCTCGAAACGGGTCGCTACTCGGTGACGCTCAGCGGGCCGGACGACGAGCGCATCACCCTCTCCCAGAACCTCCAGACTGGTGGCTGGGCCGTTCACGAGGAACTCTGGTGGGTCGGTCCCGGCGACGGCGAAGAGTAATCCTCGGAGAGCCGTCGATCACTCCGCGAGGTGAGAGAACCGTCGATCGAGGCGCTCGGTCGCGTCGTTCACACGGTTCCGCCAGACGAAGTGCGGTCGGATCAGACGGGTTGAAGGAACGCCCGAAATTCGAGGTCGTCTTTCGAATCACCGACGACGTCGGACCCGTCCTTCTCGAACGGGCGATCGAGTGTCGCGTCGTCGACGGCGGCGTCACTGCAAAGCTGATCCGCGATTTGCTGGGCGTGACCTGCGCGCGCTCCCACGGTCCGGAGCACGATTCCTGCGGATTCCGTGCGTGCGAGTGCAGTCGCCGCCCTCGTGGCGACGGATTCACCGTCGTCTCCCTCGGAGACGAAGACGCTGACGAACGCCTCGCCGCCCCATTCCAGCAGCTCCGGGTCAGCGCCGTCGGCATCGGCTGGGACTCGTCGATCGGCCGCCAGATCCGAGACCAGCCGATGGAGCGCCTCGGCCCGCTCGGCGGCCCGCGATCGCCACCGCTCGGGACCGTCCTCGGGCGAGCACCGAACGCGATATCGATCGTCGTCTAGTTGCTCGAGGAGGCCGTATGCGACCAGCAACGCGAGTCGGTCCTCGAGGCGGGGAGCCATTGAGTCGACTGTGCCGCCGCGGTCTTCGAGCGCGTCCGCCGAGAACGACTCGTCACCGAAGGCGGCGTGTGACGTGAGATACGTCTCGAGACAGGCTTCGATCGCCGGCAGTGAATCGAGCGTCGCCATCGAACCAGTACCGTACTCGGCAACGTTCGGAGTGAAAACGTTGTCGGGGGTGGATACCTCGACGCAGCCATCGCTCCCGGCGGCGGCGTTGGTTGCGGGACGGATACATTCCGACCCCATCAGGACTGTATGTATTAGTTTAGGTCGCGTTGTGAAATAGTTATAACTGTCCGTGTGTGGGACGTTGCCGCGTATCATGCCCGAAACGATATACGAGGTGGACGTCGACGCGCCACCCGACGAACAGCCAGACCCGATCGTAAACCGGTGGCATCCGGACGTCCCACCGGCGGCGACGATCGAACCCGGCGAGAAAGTGCGGATCGAATGTCTCGACTGGACGGGGAACCAGGTGAAAAACGACGATAGCGCGAACGACATCCGGGATATGCGCCTGGACCCGAACCACCACCTGAGCGGTCCCTTCGAAGTCGAGGGTGCCGAACCGGGCGACGTGCTCGTGATCGACATCCTCGATCTGGGGCCGTTCCCCGAGAACGAGTGGGGCTTTACTGGAATCTTCGAGTTGGACAACGGCGGCGGATTCCTCACGGACCACTTCCCGGAAGCCCGGAAGACGATCTGGGACGTCGACGGCGTCATGACCCACTCGCGACACATCGAGGACGTTCGGTTTCCGGGCTGTGTCCACCCCGGAATCGTCGGCACTGCTCCCTCACACGAACTGCTCGAGGAGTGGAACGAACGCGAACAGGCACTCATCGAGCGGGGACCCGAAGCCGAGACGGCCGTCAATCACGAAACCGGAGAGGAGGATCCGCCGCTCGCGCTGCCGCCGGAACCCAACGAAGTCCTGCTCGGTGAGATGGACGACGAAGACGTCGAAGAAGCGGCCGAAGAAGCAGCCCGGACGATCCCGCCGCGGGAGAACGCCGGCAACTGTGACATCAAGAACCTCGGCCGCGGCTCGCGGGTCTACCTCCCTGTCTTCGTCGAGGGTGCCAACTTCATCACCGGCGACCTGCACTTCTCGCAGGGCGACGGCGAGATCACGTTCTGTGGCGCGATCGAGATCGCCGGCTGGATCGACATGCGCGTCGACGTGATCAAAGACGGGGTAGAACGGCTCGGCACCGATTACGCGATGTTCAAACCCGGCTACCAGGACCCCGACTTCTCGAACTACGTCGTCTTCGAGGGGTACTCCGTCGACGAGGACGGTACCCAACACTACAAGAATTCGACCGTCGGGATGCGCCGGGCCTGCCTCGACGCGATCGAGTACCTGACCAACTTCGGCTACACGCGCGAGCAGGCGTACGTTCTCCTCAGCACGATTCCGGTCGAGAGTCGTATCGCGGGCATCGTCGACCTGCCGAACACCTGCGTGACGGTGTCGGTGCCCAACGAGGCGTTCGACATCGACATCGATCCGGATACGCTCACCGACGAGTACGATTCCAGCGACAAGGGTGACGTCGCGAAGCCGTCCTGATTCGCTGTCGACACGTTTTTTCGCTTTTTCCGTTCGTTGATGCCAGCCGAGCGAACGTATCGTCCCGTGAGTCCCCTTCCTAGCCACTAGTGGCCGAGCGCCCAGGGGTAGCCGCCGGTGTCCCCGACCACGCCACCGTGACCGTGACTGTGATCGTGGTCGTGGTCGTGCCCGTGGTCGTCGGCATCGCGAGTCACCGCGACGACTTCGTCGACGCGGACGAGTAGGGTCGCCGCCTCGGCCGCGCTGGCGATCGCCCGCTCGGAAACAGCACGCGGCTGGAGCACGCCCGCCTCGACGACGTCACCGATCCGGGCCGACTCCGACTCGAGACGCAACCCCGTCGTCGGTTCGCCGTCGTGGTGGCTCGCTCGCAACTCGACGATGGTGTCGATCGGGTCAAGCCCACCGGTGGCGGCGAGGGTTCTGGGGATCACCTCCAGGGCGTCGGCGAACGATTCGATCGCGAGTTGCTCCCTGCCGGAGACCTCCGTCGCGTACTCGCGGAGGTCCTGTGCGAGGGCGATTTCCGTCGCGCCGCCACCCGGGACGACGACGCCGTCTTCGATCGCGCGAGAGAGAACGTGGAAACAGCCGTCGACGACCCGCTTCGCCTCGTCGGCGACCTGCTGTGTGCCACCGCGAAGAAGTACGGACGCCTGATCGACGCCCGGTCCGCCGTCGACGATCGCCACCTCGGTCGCCCCGAGGTCGCGTCGCTCGACCCGGTGGGCCAGGCCGGTGTCTGCATCCGTCAGGTCGTCAACCTGGCCGACAGGCATCGCACCCGTCGCGCGCCCGAGTTTCTCGAGTTCGTCCTGTCGGGTCCGTTCGACCGCGAGGACGCCAGCCTTCGCCAGCAGGTGTCGAACCGCATCGTCGATCGACTTCTGGCAGAACACGACGTCGGTGCCCGCGTCGGTGATTCGATCGACGTACCGATCGTAGACCGCGCGTTCGTACTCCCGAAATTCGTGTCGATCGTCCGGCGACTCGAGACTGACCGTCCCCTGGCCGCTGGCCGTCTCGATCGTGAGCTGGTCGTCGATCAGCGCGACGGTGGCGTCCTCGAACGCGTCGGGACTGTCGGGATCGGGCGAGACCGTCGTCGTCGACGAGGATTCCATGTCGATCACGAGACCGTCGACGACCTCCGAGTCGTAGTAGGAACTGCCCGGTATCGCCTTGCGCGTGATCCGTTTCAGATCGACGCGTCCGTCTTGTTCGATCGCACGGACGGCCGCGACCGTCTTTCCGGCGAGAAACTCGCTGGCCTCACGGTCCCACTTGCCCGTGATTGCCGTCCGCGCGACGGTTCGAAGCTGGGCGTCGTCGTCGGGATGGATCGGAATCGTCAGGTTGGCGAGCGTCTCGGTCGCCCGGCCGGCGGCGAGTGTGTACCCGCGCGCGACGCTCGTCTGGTGGAGTCCGGTCTCGAGAAGCGACTCGGCTTCGGCAAGCAACGCGCCCGCGAGGACAATCGCCGACGTCGTTCCGTCCCCGACACGCGAGTCCTGCTGGGCCGCTACGTCGACGATCGCGTTCGCGGCGGGGTGGACGATCTCCATCCGATCGACGATGCTCGCGCCGTCGTTGGTCACGACGATCGTTCCGTCCGAACCGACGAGGAGTTTGTCCAGCCCCTTCGGCCCGAGGGTGGTCTTGACCGTTTCCGAAAGCGCCCTGGCGGCCGCGATGTTGTCCGCCTGTGCGTCGCGGCCGGCTACCCCCTGCATCCCGTCTCCCTGCGAGAGAACCCGATACGAATTGATACTGTCTGTCATGGAGGTTCGGGTGTGGCTCTCACCGACTGTGACCAAAAAGCCACTGTGACGTCTCACTCGGGGAACGAAACGAGCAAAGTGGCAAACGCCCGCAGGACGAACGCGGTGATACCCTCCCGAACACTTACGCCCGTGTCTCTGGTGTGAGGGACATGGACGACGACATTGCGTCCGCCGCGACTCGCTTTCACGAAGACGTTCCACACCAGTTTCAGGTCTCGCTGACGATGTCAGTGCAGACCCGTGAACGGCTTCGTGCGATCCAGGACGAACTCAACGATCGCGTCGGCAGTCGACTGTTCACGACGAACGACGTCATGCGAATCGCGCTGCTCGGTGCGAGCCAGTACCACGCCCTCGCGACGGGTGAGACCGACGAACTCACTGACGACCTCGAATCCGTCGACGAGGAGCAACTGCAGGCGCTGACTGCCGTCGTTCGATCGGTCCTCGACGACGACGGAGCGATCGATCGGGTCGACGGAGAGTCGGCGTAAAAACGGAAAACGGAACGAGTCCGCGACCGGCCGATCAACCGAGCGGATCGTCGGTGATCGGAATCTGTCCGTGGCTCTCGTGTTCGTCGAGTGCATCGGGGCTGATGTCGAACTCGAAGACGCCCTTCGGCACGGCGATCGTCGAGCAGGCGTTCGGAATGTCGACGATACCGCTCTGTCGGCCCTCGATCGGGACGGTGCCGAGGATCATGTACGCCTGTTCGCGCGTGTAGCCGAACTTGGTCAGGTACTCGATCGCCTCGAGTGCAGCGCGTCGGTACGCGACGTGAGGGTCCATGTACCGCTGTTCGCCGTCTTCGGTTACGGAGTAGCCCTCGAAGACGACGTAATCCGAGAAGTTCGGACCCCGGTGTCCCGGCTCGAAGATTGGGTGGTCGATGCCGTACGTGTTCATCCCGTCTTTGACGAGTTCGAACTTCACGTCCACGTAGCCGGCCATCTCGATCGCGCCACAGAACGTGATCTCGCCGTCGCCCTGGGAGGCGTGGATGTCTCCGATGCCGAACTTCGCGCCGTCGACGAACACCGGGAAGTAGATCGTCGACCCGAGCGAGAGGTCCTTGATGTCGCAGTTGCCGCCGTGTTCTCGCGGCGGGACCGTCCGGGCCCCTTCCTCGGCAATTCTATCGGCGGCGTCGCCCGTCGCCTCACCGGGAAGCGCGCCGTCGGTGGTCGGCGGCGACGCGACTGGCGGCTCCGACTCGCCGGTCGGATGGTTCTGGATCGACTCGGGATCCTCCTCGTGTTTCTCGATCAGTTCCTGTTCGCGTTCGTTCCACTCCTCGAGTAGCTCCTGGGACGGTGCAGTGCCGATCAATCCCGGGTGGATCTTCCCCTCGTAGTAGACGCCCGGAATGTGTCTCGAGGAGACGTACGTCCCGTCGAGATCCCAGATCGCCTTCGCCGCGTCTGGGAAGTGGTCGGTGAGGAATCCGCCGCCGTTTTGCTGGGAGAAGATGCCGGTGAAGCCGAACTCCCAGCGATCGTTCAGCGCCCCGATGTCGAGCAGCGTCGTTTTCAGCAGGTCGCCCGGCTCCGCGCCGGTTACTTCCACGGGGCCGCTCAGGTAGTGGACCTGATTGAGATCGACGTCTCGAACCTCGTTCGCGCTGTCGTTGTCCTGTATCTGTCCGCCGGTCCAGTCGAGACATTCGAGTCGGACCGCCTCGCCGGGTTCGACCGTCACGACTGACTCGATGTCCGGATGCCAGCGGTTGAACGGGTTCGCCCCTGGCTGTTCGTCGGGTGGCGCGTCGACGTCCACCTCGAAGTGTACTTCTGGCATGGGTTGCTCCGGGCCGGGAAGCCCGTTCAATAGGCCCATGAACACGGCAATAATGGTTTTCTATGGCCGCATTCGGTGTAATAGATCTGGAGAAGAGGGAAACTGCTGGTTCGAATACAGGTGAGTGATGTGATACCATGGATGTGTGGGATGATACCACACCAGTGGTCAGTGCCTCACCGGAAGCAGTATACCATACCAGTGATCGGTCTCTCACCAGAAGCGGTCGACAACCAACGCCGGCCCGCGAGGGATCACCGCAACAGACTCGATCGGGAGATCAGGCGAGGAAGACGTGCCGTGGCCGATCGGCGAGAACGTCGCGGCCGAACTCGACGGTTTCCGAGAACGCATCGCTGCGGAAAAACGCCATGGCATCTTCGCGGGAGTCCCACCGACTGGCGATGAACATGTCGTTCTCGTCTTCCCGGTTCGCCAGCAGGTCCGTTTTGCGGTGTCCGTCCATGTCCGCGAGGAGGCCCGCGACGTCGCTGAACGTGTCGACGAAGTCCTCGCGATGCTCGGGTTTGACGGTGTAGAACATCCCCATCGTGCCCCAGGAGTCGTCACTCGCGGGGCCGTCGCCCCGCTCGCCATTGGCGCCAGCGGGCGCCCTATCGTCGCCGGCCTGGCGAACGATCTCTGGCAGGTCCGCGAGGAAGCCGGCGGCCGTGTTCGCGGCGCGATCGGTCTCCCAGAGGCTGACGATCGCCGTCTCGCTATCCTCGGCGCGGCTCTCGTAGACGGCCGTCTTCACGTGCGTGTCGTAGTGGTCGAAGTTCGTCCGGAGGCCGTCGACCTCCTCGAAGAGGTCGTCGGGGTCGGCCGCGGAGTAGAGCACGACAGCGTGGACGTCCTCGCCGTGTGGCTTGCCCGCGTAGACGCCGATTTCTTCGAGTTCGTTCCGAACGTCCGCGTCGCTGGCGTTGCCGTGATGGCCGCCAGAACTACTGGAGTCGCCGTCTCCGTGCCCCGAGTCGCCGTGTGCGTGACCATCCCTGTGAGCGTGGTCCGAACCACCGTGATGATGGCCTCCCTGGCCGGATTCACTTCCGCCGTGTGGGTGGCCATGCGCGTGATCCCCCCCGTCCTGTGGAACCGGCTCGCCGGCGAGGAACGCCGAAAGCTGTTCGGGTGGGAACCGCCGAGCTGAGAGGAACCGGCCGAACTCCGCAAAGCGGGAACTCGACGGATCGAAGCGCATCTCGTAGAGCAGCTCTTTCACGTCCGTCGGGTCGTCGCCAAAGAGGGTGATGCCCCACTCGAAGTCGTCCAGGCCGACGCTGCCCGAGATGATCTGGGTGACGCGCCCGGCGTACCCTTTGCCGATCTCACCGTGAGCCGAAAGGTACTCTGCGCGCTCGTCGAAGGGGAGTTCGTACCAGTTGTGGTCGGGGCCCCGGCGCTTGCTCATCGGGTAGAAACTCAGAAAGTCGGCGTCGGGAATCTCGGGTTTGAGCCGAGACTCGATGTAGCGTTCCATCCCGGTATCTTCCATCTCCGCGTCTTCGTCGAAAAACTCCTGGGACATGTAGCCCGAGACCTCCGTCACCGAGAGATAGGAGTCCGCGCGCTCGGTGAACTCCGCGAACGCCGTCTGCTCGAAGCGGCGTTCGAGGGTATCGATCGCGCCGAGGGTCGGCCGCAGGTGAAGCACGAGGAGGTCGGCTTTGTGGCCGAGCACCGAGAACGTCGCCGACTCGCCGTCCTCGGCGTCCGCGACGGCCTCGCTGGACGCGAGGTAGTCGATCCCCTCCTCG
The DNA here is from genome assembly GCF_059736405.1 of Halosolutus sp. DAT137. Lineage (NCBI taxonomy): Archaea > Methanobacteriati > Methanobacteriota > Halobacteria > Halobacteriales > Natrialbaceae > Halosolutus > Halosolutus sp. DAT137. The sequence continues at coordinate 407,724 of NZ_JCAQID010000007.1, forward strand.
ATCGCTCGCGATCGCTCCCGCTCGGGGGCGGCCCGCCACGCGTCCCAGTCGATCGACCGGAAGTCGTGCAGGACGTACCAGCCCTCTTCGGTCTGTGGTGGTTGCCGTCGTTCCATGCCGGCGGGTTGGACCGGCGTCGTCAAGAACCACCGGGTTTTCGCTCAGCGACGTTTCCGATCGACGGCGCGTCTCCGATACTGAGCGTCGCTGCACTCGTATGGCCAGCGAAAGGACCGACGCGGCCCGCAAAGAGGATCCTCCTCCTACAGAGCGTGAGATTTGAGGGCGTCAGAAGCCATTTACGTTCGACCGCGTAAGTGAGCAGTGGTATGCGGAAGAGTGGGCCGCCGAAAGGCGTCATCGACTATCTCGTTCTCGAGTTACTCGAGGAGAAACCCCGATACGGCTACGAGATACTCAAGGAGATCCGCGAGATTAGCGGCGGCCACTGGGAGCCGTCGTACGGGTCGGTCTACCCCATCCTCTACAAGTTCGAGGAGAACGGGTGGGCCGAGCGAATCGATCGCGAGGACGAACCCGATCGAAAGTACTTCGAACTCACCGAGGGGGGCTACGCCGAACTGACGGAGCGGCGGCAGACGGGTGCCGACAAAGCCTGTGACTTTGCCGATGTCATCCTCGGATTTTTCCACGTCTACGCGGCGTTTGCGACCGACGATCGGTTCGAAATACCGGACCGCGACGACGCGTGGCGGTTCGACGAGACGTTTAGCCGGTGGGTCGTCGAACAGGTCGTTCGCCACCACGAACGCTACTTCGAGACGGAATTCGAACGGATCGACGACACTGATGAGGAGTTCTACGACCGACACGGGATAGACCGCGAAAGATAGGTCAGGAGGGAAGAAGCCGCCCACCGTTGACGGGAAACGTCCGGTCAGAAATGCCGAGAGCTGCGAACAGAGACTCACCCGCGCCGACGGTCTCGGACTGTGAGAGTCCGCACCACAACCCGACACGGACGCTCAACCTGCGAGGAGACCCGGTGCGAACAGCATCGCGACGAAGCTGAGCAGCATCGTCACGCCGACCGAGGTCGTCACGATCCGAACCATCCCCCGAGTCGGGTCGATAACCGGAACCCGCGAGACGATCGCCTCGGTGCTGGTCCGAAGGATGTGGCCGCCGTCCAGCGGGAACGCCGGAATGCAATTGAAGAACCCGAGCTGGACGTTGATCCAGCCAGTCCAGAACAGCAGGTTCGCGAGGATGAAGACGGTCCCGTCCCCGAACCCGGCGAGTGCACCCTGGGCCTCGTAAAAGTTCTCTATTCCGCCCGTGAACCCGGCGAAATTAAACGGCAATCCTCCGGTGATCCCGATGATCGGTAACAGCAGCGCCAGCCCGATTTTCCCGAGGAAGCTGTCGGTGATCGCACCGAACCGACTGTCGCCCTCGCCACCCAGCAGGGCGAGATACTCCGCTGCGGGATAGAGCTGGACGCCGAGGTCGTTAACCGTCAACCCGGAGACGCCGGGATTCGGTGAGATGCCGAGGAAGCCACTCGACGAACCCTGCTGCTGGCCGAGGGTGACGACCGCTTCCTCGCGCTCGCCACCGTGGTAGCCGGCGACGGTCACCTCGTCGCCGGGCGCGGTCTCGTCGAGGGCCGACTGCAGGTCGTCGTACGTGTGGATGCGCTCTCCGTCGAAGCTGGTGATAACGAACGGCCCCTCGATCGGACCGATCGCCCCAGCGAGCGGTTCGTCCTCGATCACCGTCACCGCGGCCCCGATCGGTACCTCGCGATCGATCTGCTCGCCGCTCTCGGCGCGGTCGATCGTCAGCGTGACGACCTCGGCGTCGCCAACGGCGTCGTAAAAGCCGCGTTCAGTCGCAACGGGGTTTCCGTTGACGGCGAGGATCGCGTCTCCTGTTTCCAGCCCGGTCGGACCGTTGTCCATGGCCGCCGTGACGAGTAGCGATCGGTCGACGGTCACCGTCCGCTCGCCATCGAGTTCGACCGAGAGCTGCTCGCCCTCGGCCGCCCGAATCCGGTCTTCCAGCTCGGCGTTCGTCTCGACGGCCGCGCCGTCGATCGCCGTGATTCGATCGTTCGGTTCGATTCCCGCGTCGGCAGCGGGCGAGCTGGGCGCGACGCCGCCGACTGCAGCGCCGGGTGCGACGGCGATCGAGCCGGCGATCGGCCCGAAGAGGAGGGCGAACGCGAGCAGCGTGATCGCGAAGTTGTTCGTCACGCCGGCGGCGAACATCCGGGTCTGGCCGCCGCGGGAGGCGTTCCTGCTGCTTTCCTGGTCGGGTTCGACGAACGCGCCGATCGGGAGGATCGCGAGCATCGCGACGCCCATCGACTCAATATCGATGTCCTCGACGCGACAGAGCAGCCCGTGGCCGCCCTCGTGGACGACCAGCCCGACGAGCAGGCCGACGACGATACCGGGTGTCGCAGAGAGCGGCAAGAAGTCGTTGACGCCGGGGATGACGAGGACGTTCCGGGGTTGCTGGACGCTCGAGGAGATCTGTGGCGTGGTAATCGCGGTAATCGCGGCCGAGAGGAGAAAGACAAACATGGCTACCATCACCACGAGCGAGATGCCGATGCCGATATTCGCCCACGCGCGCCAGAACCGCTTGGGTCCGGCGAGCCAGGTGAGGAACTCCCGACCGCGTTTCGTGTGAATCGTCAGGATTGGACCCTGTGTCGCGACGAAGCTCGGCAACAGCTCGAGCTGTCGCAAGGCGAGAATTCCGAGCCAGTAGACCGCGAGTCCGATAGCGGACCACGCGAGAAGCTCCGAGCCGAAGAGTTCGGGAGACGAGACGAACGCGAGAGCGCCGTATTCCATCGATCATATCTCCGGGAGGCGTTCTCAAATGGCTTTTGTCTAGATGTCCGGAGCAAACTCGAGGAATCGACGGGGCACAGCGACGGGAGAACCGTCAACGGCGGGACGAACGGCGGTGCTACCGCTCGCGACGGAGTCGGTCGACGACGAACGATCGATCGACCTTCGCGAGGAACGGGCCGAGTTTCGGGCCCTGCTCTTCGTCGAAGAACAGGCGATAACCGGCTCCGAAGAAGTCCCCGACGTCGACGTCGTGGCGTCTCGCAGCCTCGTAAATCTCGCCTTGAATCTCGTCGGGTCCGTAACCCGTCTCGATGAAGTCCGCGAGGTCCGCGAGGGCGTCCTCGGTCGCGTCGTCGAACTCGTGGTCGGGAATCTCGTGTCGTTTGAGTTCGTAGTCGAACTCGTTTTCGGTTCGCCGGGCCCAGTTGCGCGCCTGCTCGACGCGATCGAGCGCGCCCTCGATCGCCCACTCGGGGGCGTCCTCGGGGATGTGTCCCTCTCGGCGGGCGATCTCTTCGCGCAGTTCGGGGTCGTCTGTCATGCCCAACACGGCGGCGAAGGTGTAGGGAAGCCGAATCCGGTCTTCGTCCGGGTCGTCGACCAGCAAGGGATAGACGCGCTTTGCGAACGCCGTCTCGTCCTCGCTCGCCTCAATCTCGTCGAAGTAGATCGCTTCGAGGCGATCGAACTCGTCGACCAACTGATCGAGGCGTTCGATGCTAAAGTCCCGCGCCTTCGCGGGGTCTTTCGCGAAGAAGTAGCGCAGAACCTCGGGTTCGAGCAGTTCCAGCACGTCCGAGACGAGGATCACGTTCCCTTCCGAGGAAGAAAAGGGCTCGCCGTCGAGGGTGAACCACTCGTAGACCATCGGGACGGGCGGCTCGATTCCGAGGACGTTGCGTGCGACGTCTTGGCCGCTCGGCCAGGAACCTTCGGCATGGTCCTTTCCGAACGGCTCGAAGTCGACGCCCAGTACCTGCCACTGGGCGGGCCACTCGAAGCGCCAGGGGAGTTTGCCCTCGCGCAACGTCGCCGTACCCTCGTGGCCACAGCCATCGATCGTGCGATCGCCGGCGTCCATGTCGGTACAGCGGTACTCGACAGTTCCCCCGTCGTCCGCACCGAGGTCGACGCTCGTGACCGTCTCCGTAAGCTTCCCGCACTCCGCACAGATCGGATTGAACGGGACGTACTCGCCGTCAGCGTCGACTTTGTCCTGATAGTTCGAGAGGACTTCGCGTGCGCGGTCCCGATTTTCGAGGACGAACCGGGTAACCTCCTCGAACTCGCCGCGCTCGTAGAGGTCCGTATTCGAGAGCAACTCGATCGGGACGTCCAGCGCGTCGGCGCTGTCCTGAATGATCGTCGAGAAGTGGTCGCCGTAGGAGTCACAGCAGCCGAATGGGTCCGGAATGTCCGTGTACGGCGAACCGAGGTTACGGCCGAGTGCGCCCGCGTTCACGTCGCCGAGGTCGACGAGTTGCCCGTCGAGATCACAGAGGGTGCGAGGCAGTTTGCGGAGAGGATCGCGATCGTCCGCGGTGAACACCTGTCGAACCTCGTGATCGCGTTCGCGTAGCACCTCCGCGACGTAGTAGCCACGCATGACCTCGTTCATGTTACCGAGGTGGGGGACGCCGGAGGGCGAGATGCCGCCTTTGATGACGATCGGTTCCGCGGGATTTCGACTCGCGGTTCCCTCCTCCTCGCTCGTTTCCTCCGTGGTCTCCAGCCGGTCGGCCACGCGCTCCTCGACTCGATCGGCGACCCTGTCGGCCCAGAACGCGTGGCGGGCGTCCTCGCCGTCCTCACGTTGGAGCGTGTACGGACTGTCCGCGTCTGGGATCGCGCTGGAGGTCGTCCCCGGATTCGTCGTCGCGTCGTCCTGTTCGTCGCTCATTGCTCGTTTTGGGCCCAGTAGGTCGGTTCCTCGCCCACGCCTTCGGGGACGATATCGGTTCCCTCGTGGTTGCCGTGCCGGACGGCGCGTGCGATCCGATCGGGATCCGTACCGTCGAGGACGATCGTACGCATTCCCGATCGCTGGATGATCTTGGCCGCGAGCAGGTCGACCGGCGACGACGCGCCGGCGTTCATCTCGAGGCCGGCGATGACGTCGACGAGTGCACCAGCTGTGAGTTCGTCGTACTTCGTCGCGTCGTCGTCCTCGTTCGGGTCTGCGCTGTAGACGCCGGGAACGCTGGTCGCGTAGACGAGCAGGTCCGCGTCGACGTACTCCGCGAGTGCAGCGGCGACGGCATCCGTCGTCTGTGCCGGTGCGACTCCTCCCATCACGCAGACGTCGCCACGACGAAGCGCCTCGCCAGCCTCGTCGTAATCCGTCGCCGGCGCAGTCACTGAGTCCTCACCGAGGGCGGTGATAAGCAACCGCGCGTTGAGCCGGGTTACATCGATCCCCAGTTGATCGAGTTCGATCTCGTTGCCCCCAAGATCGCGAGCGGCACCGATGTACTCGCGGGCGACGCCGCCGCCACCCACGACGGCACCGACGCGACAACCGTCCGAGACGAGGTCCTCGACGACACCGGCGTGCTCGGCCACCCGGTCGGATCCGAGTTCGGGCACGAGCACGCTCCCGCCGATAGAAACGACCACTTTCATCTTATAGCGGTGTAACCGCGAGCCAATCTTAAGGGTTGCCAACTCCCGGGAGGTCGAAATTCGTTCGCTCGGGAGTGAATAGCTACCACGTCCGAGGACGAGAGACCCGGACGAGCGAAACACCCCGAATCAGCGACAGCTACAAAACGCGACCCGACCATCGTTCAGATATGTACGTACTCGGCTGTCTGGATCGGGGAGCCGGCGAGGAGACCCACGAACTGGTCGTCGATCGGGTCGTCGATCGACTCTCCTATGAGGGGCGGGTCGGCGTCGTCCGCTACGATGCAACGATCGCCGATGGGACCCACGAAACGGTTACTGTCGGAGGCGACGTCACGTACGGTCTCGGCGCGGACGGTGACTGGACCGCCTCGGGAACGGGATTGACCGTCAGCGATGCCCTCGACGCACTGGCACGGGACTGTGACTACGCAGTCGTCGTCGGCGTTCCGGATCTCCAGTACCCGTCGATCGTCGTCGGGTCGGACACGGCTGGGAACACGGACGAACGCGGCGACGTGCTCGCGACGATCGACCGCGCCCGGGAACTCGAGATGGACGATCTCGTGACCAGGCTCGAGGCGACAGACCCCCACGAGACGCTGGGATCGCTCGTCGCTCGCGTCAAACGCTCTCCGAAGGCCGATCTGTCGGGCGCGATCGCGACCTTTACCGGCCGGGTGCGCGCGAAAGACGATCCCGACGACGCTCGAACGGAGTTCCTCGAATTCGAGAAGTACGATGGAATTGCCGACGAACGCATGGCCTCGATCGAGACGGAACTCGAAGAGCGCGAGGGCGTTCTCGACGTCGAACTCTACCACCGAACGGGGGTCGTCGGAGACGGTGAAGACATCGTCTTCGTCGTCGTGCTCGCAGGCCACCGCGAAGAGGCGTTTCGGACGGTCGAAGACGGGATCAACCGGCTGAAAGACGAGGTTCCGCTGTTCAAAAAAGAAGTGACGGTCGAGGACGAGTTCTGGGTTCACGAGCGATCCTGACCCTTCATTTCGGTCACAGACGTCGGTCACCAGCGGCTTACTATTCACATTCCGACGTGAACTGTTGTACGGAGTATTATGATCTCGATAAGCCGTTAGGATCGGTTTTAAAACGTCTCGTTGGTTCTAAGGTGCCGATGAAACATATCATAAACGAGAATAAAAGGTCCATTACCCCCCAAATCACTGAATGCAATCGAAACGCCGCTAACCATCCAGCCGTTATAACATGTCTCCCCCACAAGGCGTTACTGTCGATGAGCACGACAGCCCAACCCTCCACGGAAAGCAAGGAACACCGCCTGAAACGCTACCTGCGCGAACGCGCAGAAGACGGTGAGCTGTACTTCAAAGGCAAGTTCATCGCAGACGAAGTCGGCATGTCCCCCAAAGAGATTGGCGCGCTGATGGTCAAGCTCTCGGAGTCCGCGACCGACCTCGAAATCGAGAAGTGGTCGTACACGAGCGCAACCACGTGGCGCGTCGAACCCGCCTGACTCGCCAAGACCATCTGCGATCGGCGCAAGCAACAGCGCTACTCACGCAGAGCATTACTCGCCCACGCCGTTGACGATCATCGCAGATCTCCACTGCGCCGCACCCTCACGCACACTCGAACTCACACTGATCATCGCACCAACCGAACTGTCGGCACGTCGAATCGGCGTCACCCGACAGTTCCCGATCGCTGCCATGCGATCTCACACCGATACTACCGCTGACACGGCGGTCTCCGCCGGTGTACTTCTCTACCTGCCGACAGTAGATTGTCCCGAGACGAAACGGTATCCGCAGTCGACGAACCGTACGGGTGAAAGGCGATACACGAGAACGAGGTGTCCGTGCTCGCCCCTGCAATCGCGGTGTGTAACGCCGTGTTTCCTCGGGTCGGGCCGGGTGAATTCACGATCAGAAGACGGGCACTCCTGCCGCCGTCAGTCGTTTTATACGAACGGGTGAGTAAACACGGACGATGGAGGACGTCGATTCGTCCAGGTTCGATCCGTCGGTTCGAGGCGGATCGACACTCGATGCGGGCCCGCCGATCGATCGCATCGAGTCCGCGTTCGCCGTTTACGAGGTACGCACCGAAGACGACAGGTTAGTGTACTACGGCGATCCGCTTCGACGACCGGAGCAGGTCGTCCGCGATCTCTGGCCGGCGTTTCGCGAGGCGGGATACGAACCGGAGTTGACGGTGCGCCACGGGGAGTACGTCCTCGTCGCAGAGCCGACGAGTATCGGCATCGACGGCATCCCCTGGACGAATCTGGTGCTCTTTCTGGCGACGATCGTCTCGACGCTCTTTGCCGGCGCACAGTGGTACTATCTCGATCCAGTCTCGAATCCGAGCGAACTGTGGCACGCGTGGCCGTTTACCGCCGCCGTCCTCGGCGTCTGGAGCGTCCACGAGATGGGACACTACGTGATGAGTCGCTACCACCGGGTCGACGCCTCGTTACCGTACTTCATCCCCGTTCCGTCGCTCATCGGAACGATGGGCGCGGTGATCAAAATGAAGGGGCGGATGCCCGATCGAAAGGCGCTGTTCGACATCGGCGTCGCCGGGCCACTGGCCGGCCTGATCGCGACGATCGCAGTGACGATCATCGGGTTGCATCTCCCGCCAGTTACCGCGCCCCAATCGCTCGTCGACAGCCCCGACGCGATCCAGATCAGCCTCGGCTACCCGCTGTTGCTCGAGTGGCTCGCGACCGCGTTCGACCAGTCGCTGTACCACGACGATCCGGCGACGGCGGTGAACCCGGTCGTCATCGGCGGCTGGGTCGGGATGTTCGTCACGTTCCTCAATCTGATCCCGGTCGGCCAGCTAGACGGCGGCCACATCCTCCGGGCGATGGCCGGCGAGTTCCAGGAGACGATCGCGGCGATCGTGCCGGGTGCGCTCTTCGCCCTCGCGGCCTACCTCTACTACGTCATCGGCTACGGCCGGTACGCCGTGTTCATCTGGGTGTTCTGGGGACTTCTCACGGCGTTTATTGCGGCCGTCGGTCCCGCCCGTCCGGTAGACGACCGCGGGTTGGGCCCCGGCCGATTTCTGCTCGGCGTGCTCACGTTCGTTCTCGGTGCGCTCTGTTTCATGCCGGTACCGATCGAACTGATCCAGTAACGAGCCGACGTCTCTGATCCAGTATCGAGCGCGACGGAACTGTTCGAGTAGCGGGATCGCTCAGCCGTGTGTATACCCACGATCCGCGAGCGCCTCGCCGTCGATCGTAACCCCGTCGGTGACGACCGAACCGATCGGTGTTAGAGGAACGGTGACGGCCTCGCGAGCCGCGTCGAGGTCGTCCTCGGGAATCGTACAGACGAGTTCGAAGTCCTCCCCGAACGTCGTTGCGCGTTCGATCGCCTCGTCGTCGGTGTCCGTGACCGCGTAGACGGCGTCGTCGATCGGAATGTCGGCCGATTCGATCGCGAACCCGCAGTCGCTCGCCGTCGCGAGCTGGTGGAGCGATCGTGCGAGGCCGTCACTCGAGTCCATCATCGCCGTTGCGTGAGAAGCGAGAGCGCGACCGGCCGAAACTCGAGGTTCGAACCGGAACAGGTCGTTCGCCCGCTCGCGATCGTCGCGCTCGAACAGCGACAGTGCGGCAGCGCTTCGGCCCAGCGTTCCGGTGACGCAGACGATCTCGCCAGCGGTAGCGCCGCTTCGGCGGACCGGATCGGTCGATCGGCCGATGGCAGTCGTCGAGACGGTGAACTCCTCGTGGCCGTCGAGGTCGCCCCCGACGTACGCCGCGTCCACTCGCTCACAGACGTCGCTGGCCCCGCGGACGAACGCGAGCAGTTCGTCGGGATCGAACGTCGGTGCGGCGTAGGCGGCGACCGCAGCGACGGCATCGGCACCCATCGCCGCGACATCCGATAGCGACGCACCAACGGCCCGCCAGCCCGCTGTATAGCGGGTCGTCCCCGACGGAAAGTCCGTCCGCTCGTGGAGCATATCCGTCGTCACGACCAGTCCGTCGACGATCGCGGCGTCGTCGCCGGCGTGATCGAGTTCCTCCGCCAGGAGCGCCAGGGCGGCACGTTCGTCCATACGTACCCGTTTCGCTCCCAGTGCGAAAAGCGACCCGGACCGTCGAGAGCGGGAGCGAGGCTCGAGAAATACGATGGCCTTAAATGCCGCGGACGGGAACCACACGCCAATGGCTACGATGTACGACGTTCCGGCGGACGACCTCATCGAGGCGCTCGCCGAGGACCTCGAGGACCGACTCGACGAACCCGACTGGAGCGAGTTCGTAAAGACTGGTGTCGACCGCGAACTGCCACCCGAACAGAAAGACTTCTGGGCGACCCGCGCCGCGAGCCTGCTTCGCAAGGTCGCCCACCGCGGCCCCGTCGGTGTCGAGCGACTCTCGACGGAGTACGGCGGCGCAAAGGGCGGCTCGAACCGCTATCAGGTCGCACCCGACAAACGCGCCGACGGCTCGAAGAACCTGATCCGCACCATCCTCCAGCAACTCGAAGACGAAGACCTCGTGGAGGTTGCTGAAGGCGAAGGACGCCGCATCACTGCGGCGGGCCAGAGCCTGCTCGACGAGACCGCCGGCGACGTTCTCGAGGACCTCGATCGTCCGGAACTCGAACGCTACGCGTAAACGACGCCGATGCGGTTCGTTTTGCGAGACACCGCGCCGTGAGCGACGGCGCGTTCCGCGGGTCCGTAATCATTTTCCCGCCTGCAGGAGAATGCAGAGATAGCTATGAGTGAACGGTCCGACGAGGAGAAACTCGAGGAGTTGCGACAGAAGAAAATGGAGCAGCTACAGGAACAGGCCGGCGGTCAACAGGACGGCGAGACCCAGGAAGCGGCGAAACAGCAGGCCGAGGCCCAGAAGAAGGCAGTCCTGCGCCAGCACCTGACCGACGACGCGCGAAAGCGGCTCAACACGGTCAAGATGAGCAAACCGCAGTTCGGCGAGCAGGTCGAACGGCAGGTCATTAGCCTCGCTCGCTCCGGGCGCATCCAGGGCAAGATCGACGACCAGAAGATGAAACAGCTGCTCCAGGAACTGAAACCCGACTCGAAGAGCTTCGACATCACCCGCCGGTAATGGAACTCGGACTGCTATACAGCGGCGGCAAGGATTCGACGCTCGCCGCGCTTCTCCTCGACGAGTTCTACGAGGTCACCCTGGTAACCGGCCATTTCGGGGTGACCGACGACTGGAAACACGCGAAGGCGACCGCCGACACCCTCGGCTTCGCGTTCGATCGCGTCGCGCTCGATCGCGACGTGGCCGAGGAGGCCGTCGACCAGATTCGCAAGGATGGCTTCCCTCGAAACGGGATTCAACTGGTCCACCAGCACGCTCTGGAACGGCTGGCCGAACGGGAGTTCCACGCGATCGCAGACGGTACCAGACGTGACGACCGTGTCCCAACGGTTTCGCGGGCACAGGCCCAGAGTCTCGAAGATCGCCACGGCGTCGACTACATCGCCCCGCTGTCGGGATTCGGGCGCAGCGCCGTCGATCGACTCGTCGACGCCCACCTCGACGTGACGACCGGGCCGAGCGAGTCGATCGATCGGGCCGATTACGAAGCCGAGTTGCGATCGCTCATCGCCGCGGCAGACGGTCCCGAGCGGGTCGGCGATCTCTTTCCCAATCATCACCAGACGTACGTGACGGGCGTTCGGTGACGAAGCGACCGGAACCCCACTTGTCACTCCGTCCCGACTCTTATTCTGTGGCGATCGCGCAGTCTGTACTCTGGTCGACGATACAGACGGTAACGGGTTCGTTACGTTCAGTAGTCGATGATAGTCTCGCCATAACGAAAGTCCACGGTGTTGGACCGAACGTATGAGCGAACGCACGTCAGTACGAGACATCTTCGCTGAGGTCGACCCAGATCCGGATGCGATCCTCGAGCGCGAAGGCGTTGACTCACCGGCAGAACTGATCGCTGGCGGCGGGAAACACGACCCGCCAGCGGACCTGGATACGACCGACGAACAGATCGCCACCACGCTCGGGAATTTGAAGCAAGCGGCGATCGAAACGGATACGATCATGGCCGACGCGCCGGAAGACGGCGAGTATCAGACCGATTCGGTAGAATCGTGTACGTTACCTCGAAAGCGCGGTCACGATCGAGTGTCCGGAGAGCCACGGGTCGAGGGGGCGATCACGCTCGGGTCACCGAACGTGACGGTCCTCTCTGACGACGGGGCAGCCATCGACGAGATGCTCGGTATGGAGTCGACGCCGGATGTGCCAGCGTCGGCTCTCGAACTGTCCGGGTCGCCGGCGGTCACGCGCGTTCCGAGCGACGCGTTCGGTGGCTCGTAAGCGGCATTACCGATCGACGACGAAGACGATCGGTCGAAACCAGTCGACGAAGACGATCGGTCGAAACCAGTCGACGCGGTCGTCCGTCGAGTCACGTAAACTCGAACCGGGCCCCACCCTCCGCACTTTCGGTGATCGTGACGTTCCAGCCGTGAGCGTCGGCGATCGCGCGGACGATCGCCAGCCCTAATCCGGAGCCATCGTCGGCCGTCGAGTATCCCTGTTCGAGCACCCGATCGCGCTCGTCCTCGGGGATTCCGGGACCGTCGTCCGCGATGTAGAAGCCGCCCGAACAGGTGCCGACGCGGACGCGAACGTCATCGCTACCGTGATCGATCGCGTTCCGGTAGCAGTTTTCGAAGAGCTGTTTCGCACGGGTTGGGTCGACCTGCAGGGCGTGGTTGTCGACCGTCTCGAGGGTCCCGTTGTGCGTGTCGGTGGCCGTCCACGCCTCGCTCGCGAGTTCGACCAGTGGGACGGTCTGGGTCTCCTCGACGTGCGTTCCGTTCCGTGCGACCGACAGCGACTCCTCGATCAGTTCGTCCATGCGATCGAGCGCCCTGTCGACGTGTTTCAGGTGTTCGATGTCGCCCGTCCGGAAGGCGGCGTCGAGGCGGCCCTGAGCGACACCGAGTGGATTCCGGAGGTCGTGGCTGACGACGCTGGCGAACTCCTCCAGTCGGGCGCTCTGGCGGCGAGCCTCTCGGACGGCCGCCCGCTGTCGAATCTCGTAGACGCCGGCGATCGTTCCGGCCGCGAGGCCGACCGTTCCGCCCATCAACAGGAGGTAGATCGGCTTCATCGCGCCGGTCCCGTCGAGGTACAAGACCGCGAGGTGAAGCGAGGTGACGAACGCTCCCGCGAGAAAACCGCCCGCACCGTAGGCGAAGACCGCGAGTCGATCGCGGACCGAGACATCTTGGGCGACGAGCTTCCGATCGGTGAGCACGACGGCCGTCGCGGCGAGCAGGGGAATGATGCTCTCGAGCAGTGCCTGTTGGGTAACGTTCTGGCCGGCGATGCGAATGCCGATGACGGCGGCGAGAAAGAGACCGAGCGCCGACAGCGGCGATACCGGTAACTGTTCCTCGATGTCGGTGACCCACTCGTCATCTACCAGACGCTGCACAGGTGTACGCCACCACGCAGACGCCTATCAAGGTACGGGAGAATCTCGGGCTGGTGACTGTCGAACTAATCGATCGGGGCAACGAATCAAACGCGAATGAATGGCGAAGTCGGGACCGACGGAAAGAAGTTCGCCGTGGGCAAACGGCCACTCATGTACGACCGAATCAAGGGCTTTCGAGACTTCTATCCCGGCGAGATGGGTGCGCGGCGGGAGACGATCGACGTCCTGGAGGACACCGCCCGCCAGTATGGCTTCCGCGAGATCGGAACGCCGGCGCTCGAACGCGCCGAGCTGTGGACCGACAAGAGCGGCGACGATATCGTCGACGAACTGTACGCCTTCGAGGACCAGGGCGGCCGCCACGTCACGCTGACGCCGGAACTGACGCCGACGGTCGCGCGGATGGTCGTCGCCAAACAGCAGGAGCTGTCGAAACCGATTAAGTGGGTCTCGACGCGGCCGTTCTGGCGGTACGAGCAGGTTCAGCAGGGCCGCCAGCGCGAGTTCTTCCAGACCAACGTCGACATCTTCGGCTCGAGCGAACCCGAAGCCGACGCCGAAATTCTCGCGTGGGCAGCCGACGCTCTAACGAACCTCGGTCTGACCGACGAACACTTCGAGTTCCGCATCTCCCACCGGGACATCCTCGGGGGCGTCCTCGAGACGTACGACGCCGACGTGGACATCGACGAGGCGGTTCGCGCGGTCGACAAGTCCGAAAAGGTCCCGCAGGCCGAGTACCACGACCTGCTCGTCGAGGCCGGCCTCACGTCCGACCAGGCCGCCGAGTTCGACGACCTGATCGCGAGCGGCGATCTCGACGCCGTCGAGGCCGTTGCGGAGACCGATCGCGTCACCGCGGCGGTCGAAAACCTGCAGAACGTCCTCGCGGCGGCGGAAGACTTCGGTGCGCGCGACCACTGTACGGTGTCCCTCGAGACGGCTCGCGGGCTCGACTACTACACCGGCGTCGTCTTCGAGTGTTTCGACTCCACAGGCGAGGTCTCCCGATCGATCTTCGGCGGCGGTCGCTACGACGACCTGATCGAAGGCTTCGGCGGGCAGCCGACGCCTGCCGTCGGCGTCGCTCCCGGTCTCGCGACGCTCTCGTTGTTGCTCCAGCGGGCAGGCGTCTGGCCCGAGGAAACGCTCGAGACGGCCTACTACGTCCTCCAGGTCGGCGACACGCGATCGACGGCCGCTCGGATCACCCGCGCGCTGCGCGATCGCGGCCACACCGTCGAGACGGACGTCGCGGGCCGTTCGTTCGGGGCCCAACTCGACTACGCCGACTCGATCAACGCCGAGACGGTCGTCATCGTCGGGGAACAGGACCTCGCGAACGACGAGGTGACGCTCAAGGATATGGAAAGCGGCGACCAGATTCAGGTTCCCGTCGCAGACTTCCCCGGCGATCGGGACCGGCCGACGATCGAGGATTTCGAGTAACTCTCGATCGTCTCAGTTCGTTTTTCGCTCGCCCGTGGCTGTCGGCTCGGGTCTCTCTGCCGTATCGTCCCGGAATTGCTCGATCGGGCTGTGGCCCGTCTCGATGTGGTGGTCGATCATCGCCCGGCTGAGGTCGGAGATCTCGTCGTCGGTGACGGCTCGCTGCCAGTCACACGCGAAGCAGTAGGCGGTTGGCACGATCCTGCGTTGGCGGTCGAAGCGGCTGAATTGGCGGGTTCACATGTCGATCGTATTTATTTCGGGCGCTGTTCGAATCCCCAGTTGCGAACACGGTGGTTCGTCGAGGTGCTGTCCGCGACGGGTCCGAACGGAGGTGATCAACTGTGTTCCAGATAGTCGAACCAACCGCCGTACGTGAGTGCGTACGAAACGACGGGGGCGAGAACCAAGAGCGGAACGGCATACAGGATCAGCGTGAACGGATCTGGTGGAGAAACCACGCTTGCGAGGCCAATGGCGAGGACACATAGCACTACTGTCGTCTTCCAAAACTGCGCAACTCCCATACTCGAGGGATTTGTAAACCGCTCTAAATTATTTTTGCATCCCTGTCGCTGCTGTGGCACGCCTTCAAATTTGGACGGGTCACCTCTACTCCCTGAATTGGTCGGTCTCAAGCGATCGAACTGGCCCCAGCATTAACTACGGCCTCGGTGTACGACGCTCGATGGCCGACACGCCGAACGTCCTGTTCGTGCTCACCGATCAGGAACGGTACGACTGCACCGCCCCCGACGGGCCGCCCGTCGAGACGGAGACGTTCGATCGCCTCGCGAGCGAGGGGATGCGATTCGAGCGGGCGGTGACGCCGATTAGCATCTGTACGAGCGCCCGCGCGTCGCTGCTGACCGGACAGTTCCCACACGGACACGGGATGCTCAACAACAGCCACGAAGCCGACGCGATTCGGGCGAACCTGCCCGAAACGATTCCGACCTTCTCGGAGGAACTGGCGGCGAGCGACGGCGGGTACGACCTCACCTACACGGGGAAGTGGCACGTCGGCCGCGACCAGACGCCCGAGGACTTCGGCTTCTCGTATCTCGGGGGCAGCGACACGCACCACGACGACATCGACGACGCGTTCCGCGAGTACCGCGAGGAGCGGGGGACGCCGATGGACAACGTGGAGTTCGAGGAAGCTGTCTACACCGGCGGCGGTGAGGGAACGTTCGTCGCCGCGAAAGCCCCCATCGAGGTCGAGGATACCCGCGCGTACTTTCTGGCCGAACGGACGATCGAGGCGATCGAAGCTCACGCGACGGGCGACCGCGACGGCCCGTTTTTCCACCGGGCGGACTTCTACGGGCCGCACCATCCCTACGTCGTCCCGGAGCCGTACGCGTCGATGTACGACCCCGAGGCGATCGAACCACCCGAGAGCTACGCCGAGACGTTTGCGGGGAAGCCGCAGGTACAGGAGAACTTCGTTCACTACCGCGGCGTGGAGGGGTTCGACTGGAACACCTGGGCCGACGTGATCGCGAAGTACTGGGGGTTCGTGAGCCTGATCGACGACCAGTTCGCGCGGATTCTCGACGCGCTCGACGAATACGGACTGGCCGAGGAGACGGCCGTCGTGCACGCATCCGACCACGGCGACTTCGTCGGCGGCCATCGCCAGTTCAACAAGGGGCCGCTGATGTACGACGACACCTATCGCATCCCGCTGCAGGTTCGCTGGCCGGGCGTCACCGAACCGGGGTCGGTCTGTGGCCGGCCCGTCCACCTCCACGATCTCGCGCCGACGTTCCTCGAACTGGCCGGCGTCTCGGTTCCGGAGTCGTTTCACAGTCGCAGTCTCCTCCCACTGCTCGAGGGCGCCGACCCCGACGGCTGGCCGGATTCGACCCTCTCGCAGTACCACGGCGAGGAGTTCGGCCTCTACACCCAGCGGATGGTCCGAACGAGCCGATACAAGTACGTCTACAACGGGCCGGACGTCGACGAACTGTACGACCTCGATCGCGACCCCGCCGAACTCCAGAACCTGATCGATCACCCGGCGTACGCCGACGCGCGATCGTCGATGCGGAAACGGCTCGTCGAGTGGATGCACGAAACGGACGACCCGCTCCGGGGCTGGGTGCCGGACGTGCTGGAGGACGGGCCGTAGTCCCACCGGACTCGAAACGGAAGCGTACGTTTACGGTTCTAAAGCGGCTACCGGTTGCTATGCTCGCAGACGTCACGGATACGGAGGGAGATCGATGACGGGCAGGGAATCGGGCGATCGAGCGACCGATCTTCACGAGGCTGGCGACCGCGCGGAAGAGATCGCGGACGCACTCGAAGCCCTCGTCGTCGAACTCCGCGACGAACCGGTCAAAGCGTCGCGGTTCGAGGGGCTGTTCGACGAGGCGAGTACGAGCGATCCGGACATCTGGAACACCGTCACCGCGTTCATCGACGTCGAAAACGGCGAAGCGATCGTCACCGACGAGTCGAAACTGGCGGCCGGAAGCTGGGCACCCGAAATCGTCGAGGACTGCGATACGATGGTCACGATCGAGATCGAGTACGGGATGATGCCCGACGACTTCAAATACCGCGTCGGGAAGAAGCTGAGCCAACGGATCGAGGAATTTCGGGAGGAGGCCGCAAGCGCGCGTCAGGAGGCCGCCGAACTCGAGGAGAGCGAGGAAGGCGGCTGAAAGGGCCCCGGAGGGATAGACGACGCCCGAGAGGGGCTGACGGACAGCAGTCAGTGTGGAACTGTCGCGCTCACTCGACGACGACCCGTTCTCGCTCGAATTCCCCGGCGGAGTCGGTATCAGCGGCCGCCCGCCAGCGCCACGAGCCGACCTCGAACGGGTCGAGCGAGACGATTACGTACGATCGATCGGGCCACGTGGCCTGCGCCTCGTCGGTTGCGCTCGGTCGCGCCGGCCCGCGCGGGTGGGAGTGGTAGAAGCCGACGATTTCCTCGCCGCGCTCTTCGAGTCGTTCGAAGATCGCCAGTTGTTCCTCGGGATCGACCCGGTAGCGCGTCCGAGCTCGGTCAGCGACGTTTTCGGCGGGGTACTGCGATCGAACGCGGCTTCGCGTTTTGGGGTCGTATTCGCCGCCGAGGACGCCACAGATCTCCGCGGGAGCGCCCGCTTTGGCGCGATCGACGATCGCGTCGCGAACGGTCGAAGGAAGGACGATCACGGGTTCGAGTCGATCGCAGTCCCCGACCCCGTTTCGGTCGGGTTCGTTTCGCGGTTTCCGGTGTCGCCCCCGCGGCCGCCAAGGTCGTCGAATGGAACCGCAACG
Source organism: Halosolutus sp. DAT137 (assembly GCF_059736405.1). Taxonomy (NCBI): domain Archaea; kingdom Methanobacteriati; phylum Methanobacteriota; class Halobacteria; order Halobacteriales; family Natrialbaceae; genus Halosolutus; species Halosolutus sp. DAT137. Next base: position 425,368 of record NZ_JCAQID010000007.1, read on the forward strand.
TCCCGGTCCGGCGCGTCGAACCGGTCCCGTTGGACGATCCCCGCGATCGCTTCGAGCGTGTCGACGAGTCGCGGGCCGGGTCGGTTGAGGTAGTGGTGGCCGTCCATCGCCCAGACGCGTCCGTTCTCGACGGCGGCGAGATCCTCCCACCCCTCGCGGTCCGTAAGATCGCTGCGGTTCGCGGCGGTCTGGTCGAGTCCGAACCCGCACGGGGCGACGATGACGAGTTCGGGATCGTACTCGCGGATCTCGGCCCACTCTCTCGGGCGCGATCGGTCGCCGACGTCGGCCAGTCCGTACTCGCCGCCGGCCCAGTCGACGAGTTCTGCGGTCCAGTGGCCCGCGATCATGACGGGGTCGGTCCAGTCGAAGATCGCGACCCGTGGGCGATCGTCGACCCCGAGGTCGGCCGTTGCGTCGCGTACAGCGTCGATCCGGCCCTCGAGTTCGGTACGAACTTGCCGGGCGCGCGCTTCGCGATCGATCGCCCGGCCGATTCGATCGAGGTCGTCGAGGACGTCGCCCACGCTGTGCGGGTCGGTCGTGAGAACGTCGGGGTCGGCATCGATCGCGTCAATCGCGTCCGCGACGATCACTTCATCGACCGCACAGACGTCGCACATCCCCTGTGTGACGATCAGATCCGGATCGAGAGTGTCGAGCGTCTCTGTGTCGACGTCGTAGACGCCGTCCGCCGTGTCGGCCGTGTCGAGAACTTGCTGGTCGATCTCGCTGCTCGAGACGTCAGCGTCGATACGAGATCGGGTGATCGAGGGCACCGACTCGACGCCGGGCGGGTAGTCACACTCGTGGGAGACGCCGACGGGTTCGACGCGGAGCGCGGCGACGGTCTCGGTAGCCGAGGGAAGCGTCGTGACGATTCGCATACGCTCCCTACGGACGGGAGCATGAAAAACAGCGGCGTCGCGGCGGATTGCCGGATCGACCGGTGGCGTTCAGCGTCCGTCGATCGAGTCAGAATCGTCGTCTTCGTCGTCCGCGTCGTCCGCGTCCGTCTCCAAACCGTCGTCAGTCTCGTCCCGTCCCAGCACCTCGTCCTCGTCTTCGTCGTCCAGATCGTCGTCAGTCTCGTCTCTCCCCAGCATCTCCTCTGTACCTGTCTCGTTCGCCGTCTCCCTGGAATCCGTTTCCTCGTCCGGTTCGCCGTCGGCCGCAGCCACGATATCGATCTCCGTCACCGATCGAGCGCCGGACACAGACTCGGTACCGACATCCGCGGGTAAGTCCGTGCGATCGTCGTCCCCGAAATCGAACTCGTCAGTCTCGAGCGGCCGCCCGTCGACGTCGATCGTCCCGTCGGTGATGTCGATACTGACGCCTCTGCGCTCGCCGTCACGGCCGACGAGCTGATTCCCCGCGGACTCGACTCGCTGATTGACCGCCCACGCAAACCGCAGGACGGACTCGAACTCGGTGCCGGCCTGACGAACCGTTCGATCGGTCGAGAGAGTCCCGAGGCTCCGAGCACCCTCCGGGTGGAGGTACTGGATCGGGTGGTCGTTCGGCACCTCCCGGAGGTCGACGTCGAACGACCACAGAAAGGGGAGAAGCTGGACCGCGTACCCCTGCGGTTTCGGCGCTCGTCGCCCCGCGGCGGTCAGTGCGAGACTGATGGCTGGCGACTCAGCGTCGGTATCGAAGTAGAGACCGTCGACGCCCGGAATCGAGATTCGCATACTCGACCGGTGACACTCGGGACAGGTGAGTCTACTGACGGCAGTTTCAGCCCGGTTTTATACGATCGGCGCAGAAGCAGTCGGAGATTTCGGCTCAGAAGCTGTCTGCGAACTTATCCCGCCGGTTGACGTCGATCTCGCTCACGCTCGATCCCTCGCGTGTGGCGGCGAACACGATCGCGTCGGCGATCTCCGCGGGTTCGCTGGCCTCGTCGGCGTCGAACGCCTCCGCGAACGTCCGGCCGTCGGTCGTCTCGAACTCGGAGCGAACTTCGGCGGGGTTGACGACGGTGACGCCGACGCCGTCGGCGCCGACCTGCGCGGCGACGCTCTTTGCGAACCCTCGCGTCCACCACTTCGAGGCGGCGTAGACGGGGTTGAACGATCGCGGGTACTGGCCGGCGAAGCTCCCGACGAAGATGAGGTGGCCGGCGCGCTCGCGGACGTGCGGGATGGCTGCCCGAGTCGCGTAAAAGACCCCGTCGGCGTTCGTCTCCTGGATCGTCTCGTACTGGTCGGTCGTCATGTCGGCTACGTCGCTGCCCCGCGAGAGACCGGCGTTGTTCACCAGTACGTCGATCCCGCCAAAGGTTTCGACCGTCTCGCTAATCAGGTCATCGACGGCGGCCTCGTCGCGGACGTTCGTCGGAACGACCAGCGTCTCGACCCCGTGGGCCGTCTCGATCTCACCGGCGAGGTCCGTCAATCGATCCTCGCTTCGCGACGCGAGAACGACGATCGCACCCTCCGCGGCGAGTGCGCGACAGGTCGCCGCGCCGATGCCCGCGCTCGCTCCGGTGACGATCGCGACCGCTCCCTCGAGTGACTCGGATACCATACTCGAGGGACGGGTGCCCGACCCTAATGCGTTCGGGACGGCAACGCGTCCGAACGATACCACAGCGTGTGACCTGCCGACGATCGAGTGTCGCGTGGTCGCGTACGCAACTCTCGCGGGGGACTCCTCCTGAAACGACACCGAACTGTCCGATGAATATATAGTATACGGGTACTAACAGGTACGGTGTCATGGGGGACAAGCAGGGGGCGACAAGCGGCGGGGCTATCCAGGCCCCGGCGGTCAGCGACGTTCTCGAGTCGTGGACCTATCGATCGACGCCGACCGACAGTTCGGCGCTGGCAGAGCATCTGCGATCGGCGTTTCCGAACGCGACGGTTCGTCGCGGCTCGGGAACCAACGCGGTAGACGTCGTCGTCGGTGGCGTGGGAGTCGCGTTCGCACACCGGTTGACGCCAGCGTTTCGGCGCAAAATGGGCATTCTCGCCGACGAGTACGACGATCTCGTCGTCTACTCGACGAGCTGTCACGCGGACGCACCGAGCGAGTGGGAACGGTTCAAATACCGGTGGACGAAACGCGGCGGCGAGAAGACGATCCTGTTCGTCGAACGGGCCACCCGGTCGACGACCGCCGAGGAGGCTGGATCGAAGCGCGCGCTCGTGGGAATTCCGGTCGCGATGGCCCTGATCAGCGGCCTGTTGCTCGCCTCCCTCGGGCTCTTCGAGCCGGGCAGTGCGACGTTCTCGACCGCGGACACGGCAGTGTTGCTCGTCGTCTCGATCGGACTCGTCAGCGTCGCACTCGCCAGCGTCTTCGCCGGCCGTCGCGTGTTCCGGTCGCTCGTCGTTCGCCTCGCACAGTAGCGGCGGTCGCCGGATGGCCGATCGTTGATCGCCGCGCCCGAATTCTCGATCGTCGAGCGAGTGGCCACAATCTTGATGTGACGGTCGTCGAATGCGTTCTGTATCCCAATGTTCTTCCCGGGCCGCGTCACTGCCCCGTCGGGCGGCGTTCGTTTCGCAACCGACGACACTGTAGGGGCCGGCGGTGCTGTGAAAACTGGCGATAGCGTGAGGTGGGATACCCGTGCGTAGCGAGCACCCGACGACGTTCAGTGCGCGGATCGAGGAGTACTGGGACTGGGTCGCCGTCGCGCTATTTCTGTTGCTGACGGTCGATCTGCTGACCTCGATCTACGCCGCGGCCGCGGTCGGTCTCGAACACGAGTCGAACCCCGTGATGGCGTGGCTGCTGGCCCAGCCGCTTGCGGTCGTCGTGGTGATCTACACCGCGATCGGCGCGCTGGTCGCCTGTTGTTTCGCCGTCCTGTTCGACCTGACCCGGGAAATCCCGCACGCGTATCGGCGTCCCGCACGACTCGCCGTCGAGGCGTTTCTCGGCCTGCTCGTCGCCGCCGGGCTGTTCGTCTTCGCGAACAACTTGACGGTGATCGTGTTCGGAAGCGGGCTCTTCTGACGGAGAAACCAGTACGCGCGACGAGACCGTCGGAAACGATGAGACGGACGTTCAGCGGTCGTCGAGATCGTACAGTTCGCCGTACTTCGACTGGACGTACTCGAGGAAGTAATCGGCGGTGAACGCCTCGCCGGTCGCACGTTCGATCAGGTCGGGCGTCGTATACTGTTTGCCGTGCTGGTGGACCTGCTCGCGGAGCCAGCCGTTCAGGTCCGCGAAGTCGCCCTCCCGAACGTTCTCGTCCAGGTCGCCTACCTCGTCCTCCGCGGCAGCGTACAGCTGTGCGGCGAGGACCGACCCCAGCGAGTACGTCGGGAAGTAGCCGAAGCTGCCGTGAGACCAGTGGATGTCTTGCAGACAGCCATCCGCGTCGGTGTCCGGCCGAATTCCGAGATACTCCTCGTACTTGTCGTTCCACGTTTCGGGCACGTCCTGGACGGCGAGGTCGCCCGAGATCAGGTCGCGCTCGATCTCGAAGCGGATCACGATGTGGAGGTGGTAGGTGAGTTCGTCCGCCTCGACGCGGATGAGATTGTCGTCGTGGACCTGGTTCGCTGCCTCGTAGGCCGCCTCTGGAGTGACGTTTTCGAGGGAGGGGAACCGCTCGCGAGCGATCGGCAGGAAGTGCTCCCAGAAGGGGCGCGATCGACCGACGTGGTTCTCCCAGAGGCGGGACTGGGATTCGTGGACCGAGAGGTCGCGGGCCTCGCCAAGCGGCGTGCCGTAGCCCTCGTCGGGCAGGCCGAGCGTGTAGTTCGCGTGACCGAACTCGTGGATCGTCGAGGTGATCGAGCCGAGCAGGTCCTCGGGTTCGAAGCGGGTCGTCACGCGGGCGTCGAACTGTGTGCCCGAGGAGAACGGGTGCGGCGCGGTGTCGAGTCGACCGCGAGACCAGTCGTAGCCCAGCGAGTCGAGAACGTCGCGGGCCAGGGCCTCCTGATCGTCGTCCTCGAACGTTCCGGCGAAGGCGTCCGTCTCGAGGTCGGCGTCGCTGTCGTCGATCGCGTCGATCAGCGGGACCAGTTCGTCCCGCAGGCGTTCGAGGACGCGCTCGGCCGTCTCGAGGTCGAGGTAGGGCTCGTAGTCGGCAAAGAGCACCGCGTACGGGTCGGCGTCGGGGTCGATATGGGTCGCGTACTCGCGTTTGAGGTCGACCAGTTTCTCGAGCGTCGGCGCGAAGTGTTCGAAGTCGTCGTCTTCTCTGGCCTGTTTCCACGTCGGGTGGGCGTTCGCCGCCGTCGCGGAGATTTCCTCGACGAGCTCGCCTGGAACGCTCGTTTCGCGATCGTACTGTCGGCGCACCTCCCGAACGACGGCAGCCTGCTCGTCGGCCAGATCACGGTCTTCGAGATCCGCGAGCAGCTCGCCGGTTTCGTCGTCGGTCAGCAGTTCGTGACTGATCGACGACAGCGTCGAGAGCTGTTGTGCGCGGGCAGGCGTCCCCTCGTCGGGCATGACGACCTCCTGATCCCAGCGCAAGATTCCGGCGGCGTTGCCGACGTTCGAGATGCGAGTGACGCGCTCTTCGAGTTGTTCGTACGCCTCGACTGTCTCCGGTGGGGACTGATCCGTCGCCATCAAAAGGGAATTACCGGGGCAGCGGTATCAACGTCGTGGTCCCCAGCACACGCTGCCGTCTCGATGACTGTCGCCCTCGCGCAGGGCAGGCCGGTCGCGCTCGGTCCGTCTCCACCGACTCCGACCTGCGCGCACACCCATGGAACTGATGTGTGCGTAGAACGTGCAGGCCGCGAACTGTTCGGTCGCAGCGGCGATCGTCCGGTATGGTCGTTGCATCCATCATCGTGTTCGTCGTGAGTTTGCTCATCGGTGCGCTCGGCATCTACGTCGGCGCGCGGGCGATCGTCGGCGCAGCCGACTACAGTCACGCGATCGTCACCGCCTTGATCGGCGCGATCGTCTGGGCGGTCGTCGGGTTTTTCGTGGGCTGGATACCCCTTCTGGGGCCGCTGCTCGCCCTGCTCGCGTACGTTGCCGTGATCAATTTCCGGTATCCGGGCGAGTGGACGGCTGCCGCGATGATCGGACTCGTCGCGTGGGTGACGGTCTTCGTCGCGCTCTACGTCCTCGCCGCGGTCGGGATCACCGGCTTCGAAGCCGTCGGCGTACCGGGCGTCTGACCGGGTTCCCGAAGTCAAGCGGGAGCCGTCTCGAAAGTCGAGACCGGCGCACTCCACTGCCTCGAGAGCGTGACAAACGGTATCCGCCTCGGCCCACAACTAGCCACAGATGGGATTTTTCGAGAACCTCGGGCGGAAGGTCGGCGAGTTCACTCAGGAGGCGAAAGCGGCTGCGGACGACGAGGCAGCGTACGCCTGCGAAGACTGTGGGGACCGGTTTCACACGAACCAGGCGGAGTGTCCGCAATGTGGTAGCGAGCACGTGATCGCTCGCGAGACACCGTCGGACGCGGCTGGGACGGACGAAATCGAAGACAGAGACGATGATCCCGACACCGAGTAAGCATCGGCCGACGGCGCGACGCTCGTTCGAGAACGACTCACCGAAGCCACAGCTCCGCGGCACGTCGGTAGGTCTCGCCACAGCGTTCGAGGACGTCGATCGAGACGCTCTCGTCGTCAGTGTGAGCCTCGCCGGGTTCGGCCGGGCCGCAGACGACGCACTCGGTGCCGGCCCTGGCAAGCCAGCCCGCGTCGGTCGCGTGCGGTTTCGTCACGAACTCGGGTGACCCGGACTGGGACCGCTCTGCGGCGGCGAGTACCGTCTCAGCGAACGCCTCGTCTCGACACTGCATTGGCGGTAAGTCCTGGTCGACGGCCCACTCCACCCCCGGAATCCCTTCGACCCGATCGATCGGAGCCCGGTCGCCCGGTACCGTTCGCTCGTCGATCGTCACCGTACAGCGATCGGGAACGACGTTCCACGCGCTGCCGCCTTCGATTTCGGTGACGACGACGCTCCCGGTCATCGTCTCGCCGGCGACTTCGATCGATGGCGGGTCGATCTCGCGGACCAGATCGACGGCGTCGGTAGCACGGTAGATCGCGTTCTCTCCAGCCTCGTGTTCGCTCGCATGGACGGACTCGCCGCTCGCGGCGATCGTACTCCCCCGGCGGCCCTTGTGGGCGACGGCGACGTCGGTAACCCCCTGCGCCGAGTAGCCCGTCGAGCCCTCCCCGACGATGGCGTAGTCGGGCGCGAACCCGTTCTCGATCGCGTGGCGCGCCCCGACGCCGCCGACCTCTTCACCGACGAAGCTCGCGAAAACGAGTTCGCCGCCAGGGGCTGCCTCGCCGGAGTTTGTCCGGTCCTCCGAACTGGGTCGCACCTCGCTGTCCCTGAAGGCGATCATGGCCGCGGCGACGGCCCCTTTCATATCCGCCGTGCCGCGACCGTAGAGGCGGCCGTCGCGTTCCTCGACGACGTACTCGGGATCGCCAGTACTCTTGCTATCAGCGGCTACCTGCGAATCCGCCGGCGGGACGACGTCATGATGGCCGACCAGCGCCAGCGTCTCCGGGCCGCGCCCCTTGCGTGCGATCACGTTCCCGGCCGCGTCTCGTCGCACGTCGGCATCCGTCTCCCGCCGGAGCCAGTCCTCGATGCGATCGCCGGCGGCCGTTTCGTCCTCGTGGCTCGTGATCGAGGCGAGTTCGGTCGTCAGTTCGACGATCGTCATGGGATCGGGTTTGCGGGCCGGGGAGTTGATTGCACCGACTGTTGGCGCGCTACCGGTCGGAAGTGCGAGACTGGCCGGGCCCTCCGTGTGAACACCCTTATGAACGTACGTGACCGAGTCCGGGTATGCACGTCGTGCCGGATACGAGCGTGGTCATCGACGGCCGCGTCTCGGCGTCGATCGACACTGGGCAGTTCGAGGGAGCGACGATTTCGGTTCCGGAAGCCGTCGTCGCGGAACTCGAAGCGCAGGCCAACGACGGGATCGACAGCGGTTGGGACGGTCTCGAGGAGCTAAAGCGCCTCGCCAACCTCGCTGACGAGGGCGTCATCGATCTCGAGTACGTCGGCGAGCGCCCCGACGCGATCGAGCGCGGCCACGCCGCCGAAGGCGAGATCGACGCGCTGATCCGCGACATCGCGGAGGAACTCGGGGCCACGTTCCTCACCAGCGACATCGTTCAGGCCGAAGTCGCACAGGCGAAGGGTCTCGACGTCGAACGCGTCTCCCCGGAGGTTCGGGAGGTCGGGACGCTCGCGATCGAGGAGTTCTTCGACGACCAGACGATGAGCGTCCACCTCAAGACGGACACCGTCCCGATGGCCAAGCGCGGCGAACTCGGAGAGATGCGCTACGAGCCGGTTGCAGACGAACGGACCGACGAAGCGCAGATGGACGAGTGGGCCCGCGAGATCGTCGACGGCGCGAAGGAAGCCCCCGGCGGCTTCATCGAACTGTCCGAACCCGGAATGAAGATCGTCCAGTTCCGGGATTACCGGATCGCGATCGGTCGCCCGCCATTCGCGGACGGCATCGAGATCACCGCCGTCAGACCGATCGCCCAGACGGATCTCGAGGACTACGAACACGCCGACGAACTCAAAGCGCGACTGCTCGAACGCCAGCGCGGGGTCCTCGTCTCGGGATCGCCCGGTGCCGGGAAGTCGACGCTCGCCCAGGCGGTCGCCCGCTATCTCAACGACAACGAGTACGCGGTCAAGACGATGGAGAAACCGCGAGACCTGCAGGTCGGTCCCGAGATCACCCAGTACACCGAACTGGCCGGCGAGATGGAGAAGACGGCCGACGCCCTCCTGATGGTCCGGCCGGACTACACGATCTACGACGAGGTCCGCAAGACCAACGACTTCGAGGTCTTCGCGGACATGCGCCTCGCAGGTGTCGGTATGGTCGGCGTCGTCCACGCCACCCGACCGATCGACGCCCTCCAGCGGCTGATCGGCCGCGTCGAACTGGGGATGATCCCCCAGATCGTCGACACCGTCGTCTACGTCGAGGCCGGCGAGATCGCGAAAGTCTACGACGTGAAAACGGAGGTGAAGGTCCCGGCGGGACTCACCGAGGAGGACCTCGCCCGGCCCGTCATCCTCGTGACGGACTTCCAGACCGGCGAACCGGAGTACGAAATCTACACCTTCAACCGCCAGGTCGTTACCGTCCCGCTCACCGACGAAGAGGGCGGCCCCGCGAGCGAGTCCGGCGTCGATCGCATCGCCAAACAGGAGATCGAACGCGAGATTCGCTCCGTGGCGCGAGGCTACGTCGACGTCCAACTCAAGAGCCAGGATACGGCGATCGTCTACGTCGACGAAGACGACATCTCGAGCGTCATCGGAAAGGGGGGCGGCCGAATCACCGATATCGAAAACCGACTGGGGATCGACATCGACGTTCGGACCCACGACGAGAACCCGAACTACGGCACGAGTAGCGGCGGTGCGAGCGCCAACGGCGGAGGCGGTGGCAGTCGCGGCGGTGCCAGTCCGGCCGGCCAGATGGTCCAGCCCGAGATCACCTCCCGGCACATCGTGGTCCCCGTCGACGGCAACCACGGCGAGACCGTCGAAGTGCAAGCCGGCGGCGACTACCTGTTCACCGCGACGGTCAGTCGCGGGGGCGAAATTCAGGTTTCGCGTGGCAGCGCGATTGCAGACGAGTTAGAGCAGGCGATCGATCGCACGGAGCCGATCACGGTCGTCCCGTCGTCGTAGGCCACTGGACAGCGAGTGAGCGGCGTGACCGAGCAGCTCTTTTTTGGTGGCAAGCGAGACGCTTCGCATCTCGCGGCACGTGCGAACGCGTTGCGTTCGCAAGACAGACTTTTCGAGGAGCGGTGAGTGAGCGGGAGCGAACGAATGAGAGTGTGATCGAGTAACAACTAGTTGTTTAAGCGGTAGCTTCTTATACGAGACGAATGATTGCTTATTTGGGACAAGGAACCAGGAAGACATACAATGTCCACAGATAGTAAAACGTTTGTCTATACAGAGGGCGATCGAACTGACACCCCGTTTCTCACGGATCGCGGCGCACTCACGGATACCCGACTGCGGATTCTCGAGGAGATCGGGGCGCGCGTCGCTGACGCCGGTGCCGACGGCGTCGTCGTCCCCATGAGCGGCGGCATCGATTCGACGGTGACGGCAGTTCTCGCCGCCGAGGCGCTCGGCAGCGATCGCGTCCTCGGGCTTGGCCTCCCCTGTCACAAGGCCGAACAGGCCGGGGTAAGCGACGCACAGACGATCGCCGAGGGGCTCGGCATCGAGTTCGAGCGCTGCCAGTTACGGCCGTTGCTCGACGCCTTCGAGGACACCGTCGGGGGCGACCTCGAGACGGCACCCGGCGAGAGACCCCACGAGCGCAACGACGCGCTCGGAAACGTCCTCGCGAGATTGCGGATGATCAGCGCGTACTACGTCGCAAACCGAGAGTCGCGACTGGTGCTTGGCACCGCGAACAGATCCGAGCTGCTGCTCGGCTACTTCACCAAATACGGTGACGGGGCGGCTGACGTGTATCCGATCGGGGATCTGTACAAGACGGAAGTGCGGGCGCTCGCAAAGCGACTCGGCGTTCCGCGACGGATCGTGAGCAAAGAGCCGTCGGCGGGATTCTGGGCTGACCAGACTGACGTGACCGACCTCGGCGCTCGCTACGATGCCATCGACCCACTGTTGCGACGATTCGTTGACGAGGGCGAATCGATCGACGATGCCGCCGATGCCATCGGGATCGATCGCGAAACCGCCCGCGATATCGGTGCGCTCGTCGTCGACTCCACGCACAAGCGACGCCGTCCGCCGACGCCAGGAATCGGGGACCGAGAATCGGGCGTCAACAGTGTCCCGTAGACATGCACCTACTCGAAGGGCAGGCAACAGATGGGGTCACCGGTCGAGAGACGCAAAACCCGATCGACGAAAATCCCATCCAGATCCGATCGACGAAAATCCGCCATCATAGCGCTACTGGCGGTAGACTTCGGGATTGCGCCACCAGAACAGTCCCCAGGAGAACATGAAGCCGATACCCATCGCGAGAATGTCCTGGACGATCTGCCAGAGACCGAGATCGACGATCGCCGCGAGGACGAGCGCCGACCCGAGCGCCGCTCCAGCGACGACGAAGATCACGTCACCGACAATGTGTTCCCGAGAATTGTCCCAGTACTGTTGGCGGTCCTCGTCGTGCCAGACGCCGATATAGATCAACACGGGCGACATGGCGGTGATGACGGTGATCACCTGGAAATCCTGTGATAATCCTCTCGGTCCGAACACCGCAACGTTGAGTACGTTCGCAGTAATCGCCGCGAGAAACAGGCCGACCAGCAGCCAGCCCCACCGGGGCAGCGTCTCCTTGTCCATACCGGAGAACCGTCACCGCGGGAAAATAATCCTGCCGTTCCATCGCGATTGTCCGATCCGCCGACCGATCGTCGCTACTCCGCACAGCAGGCGTCTTTTTTCGGGGACTCCTCGACACCGTTACCGTCGGCCGCGACGGGTTCTTCGATCCGATAGAGGCTCTGTCGAGCGTCAGCAAAGTAGATATCTTCGTCGACGATGCCGATCTCTTCTAGGCGTTCGAGTGCGTATCGAACCGTTCGGGCTGAGAGCATCGACTCCTCGACGATCTGTTTTTGTGTCAACGGCCCGTCATACTCGAGAACTTTGAAGACCAGTTTTGCACTCGGTGGCAAGTCTTCGATTTCTTCCCCGTCGGTCTCTGCCATATTACGAATCGAAAGCTCCCAGCAGTATAAAAGTTGAGCCTTACTGGATGAGAAATCCGACATACTATTCTATAGACATCCGTGCGTAAATTGTTCCCTAACGACTCATATTGGCCGAAATCGACATAATTTGACCAATTAGTCAGTCCGCGGAACTGGTACTTGAATCCCCACGGAACGTCGACAATCGGATCGACCGCATCCGCCGCTGGTGCTGATCCCCGTCAGCGGCTTCTGATGCTGGTTTCCGCCGGCAATTCGATGATCGTCAGCGGCTCTCCCTCCGAACGGCCGCCGACCGAATCGGTCGTGTTTACCCCTCACCGATCATCCGGTCTTCGTCCTCCCACTCCTGTTGTCGCAGTTCGTACTTCTGGATCTTGCCGGTGGCCGTTTTAGGAAGTTCCTCGACGTACTCGACGCGGCGAACGATCTTGTAACTCGCGAGACGATCGCGCGTATAGGCGGTCAGTTCGTCGGCTGACACCGGCGGTTCGTTGGGATCGCCGTTTGCGGGCACGACGAACGCTTTCGGCGTCTCACCCCACTCCTCGCTCGGTGCCGGGATCACTGCTACGTCCGCGACCGCGTCGTGGTCGAACAGCGTATCCTCGAGTTCGATGCTCGAAATGTTCTCGCCGCCCGAGATGATGATGTCCTTCTTTCGATCGCGGATCGCGATCAACCCGTGTTCGTCGACCGTCGCGAGGTCGCCCATATGGTAGTAGCCTTCGAGGCGATCGGTGAACGCTTCCTCGGTCTCCTCGGGCTTGTTCCAGTAACGGTCCATCACCTGGTTGCCGCGGACGACGACCTCACCGAGGGTTTCGTCGTCCTGTGGAACGTCGTTCCCATCCTCGTCGACGACGCGGAGGTCCGTCCCGAGAACGCCCATCCCCTGGCGTTTCTTGAGCTGGTAGCGGTTCTCGTCGGTCGTGAGTCGCGACGGCGCGGAGATCGTGACCAGTGGGCCGGTTTCGGTCGCTCCGTACAGCTGTTTGAGCCGCCAGCCGAACTGCTCCTCGACGGCTCGAATGGTCGCCTCTGGCGGGGCGCTCCCGGCGGTCGTCACGCGCACGTCGTTAGCGCCAGCCATCGCAGGGTCGTCTTCCGCGTGGTAGTAGTCGATCAACTGATTGAGCACCGTGGGTGCGGCACAGAGAAACGAAACGTCTTCCGTGGTGATGGTGTCGACGACGTCGTCGGCGTTGACACCGCGTGCACAGACGTGCGTGGCACCCATTCCGGTGACCGCGTAGATGTGTCCCCAGCCGTTGACGTGGAACATCGGCAGCGTCCACAGGTAGACGTCGTCTTCGGTCAGTTCGTGATAAATCGACACCAGATGCGCGTGAAGCGTCTCCGTTCGGTGCGTTCGACAGACGCCCTTCGGATCGCCCGTCGTCCCCGAGGTGTAGTTGATCGTGATTATCTCGTCTTCGTCCAGTTCCGGTTCCTCGAACGCAGGTTCCGACTCCGAGAGCACGGCATCGAACGCCTCCCACGCTCCGTCGACGCGCTCCGGGTCGTTCGTGATGAACGTTTCCGTGGGCACCTCATCCCGGATCGCGTCGATCTTGTCGGCGTACTCGTAATCGGCATAGATCGCGTCGACGCCCGCATCCGAGAGCATGTACTCGTAATCGCTCGACGTGAGCCGGTAGTTCAGCGGGGTGAAAATCGCACCGAGCACCATCGCCCCGTAGGCGGCCTCGAGGTGATAGTGCGTGTTCGGGTCGAGCACGGCAACCCGATCGCCCTTCTCGATCCCGCGGTCCTGTAACGCCCTGGCGAACCGATCGACTCGCTCGCCGAACTCGGCGTACGTGAACCGATCGCCGTCGGCACCGACGATCGCCGTCTCGTCGGCGTAGTAGGTTCGTGCCTGTTCAAGAAAGTCGGTCACGACGAGTGGCGTTTCCATGGCGTATCCTTCAGGAACAACAATGATGTATATTCCGGTCGATCTCGTCCGGTAGGAGAGACGACGCGCGATCGTCCTCGGAGGTGCCGAAGACGTGCGATCGTTTCCGACGGTGCCAGAAGCGCACGACCTCCGGGTCGATAACAGTCGCCGGCGGCGATCAGATCTGTTCCCAGGCGTCCTCGGCGTCGGGATCGGGAAGATCCCGATCGGGACCGAGTGCCGGCGTAGCGTCGGAGTCGGTGCCAACCGGGGCGGGAACCGACGAGTCGCGGTCGAAATTCATCTCGGGCCAGGCGGTTCCCTCCCACTGGCCGGCGTCGGTGTAGTAGTAGACGACGTTGTCGTTGACGACCGCGAACAACCCCCGCTGGCGATCGTGGACGACGCGCTCGTTCGTATCGATCGCCACATCGACGACGTCTTCGAGCGTATCGAGTGCGATGTGGTACTCACCGACCCACATCGGGAGTGAGCCCCGCGAGATCCACTCCGCGTACCGATTCTCGTGGACCGATCGCCGGGCGGCTTTCACGTCGATCGGATCCCGTCCCCGGACGAACGCCGCGCCGCCGAGAGACAGCACGGCCAGCAGTGACAGTCCGCCAACGACGGCAGCGTTGGGCGACTCCTGAACTTCGATTTCGGCCGTCTGGCTGTGACTCGTCGAGTCCTCCAGTGGCTCGTCGAGCCAGTAGGCCCGATCTGTCACTTGCAACGGACTCGACAGTTCCTGCTGGTCGACGTACGTGCCGGTATCGTACTCGACGACGACCTCGATCGAGGTCTCGATGGTACCGACGCCCGTCAGTTGCGCTTCGAGTTCACGCTCCTCGGCGGCGATTTCCGTCACGTTGATGGTGGTTTCGGAGGTCGCGGCACCATCGGCAACGTCGGCTTCAGCCCGTGACTGGTGGTCGACTTCGTCCCAGAACACCGACCCATCACGAGTTGCCTCGTATCGAATCCGAACCTCGTGTGTAACGCTCGTCTCGTCGGTCGGGACGGCTGTCCGTGGGGTGATCGTCAGTTCCGGCGTCGACGAGAGCATGTAGACGGCGTTGTTTTCGAGTTCAGCTCCCTCCTCCCAGAGACCGTCCTCGACGACGACGGCGGTGGTGGTCGTCTCCGTCGAAACCGTCTCCTGGGAAACCTGCTGGGTCGTCGTCGACGTCGACGGAGTGGCGACGACCCATCCCGTCGCGACGAGCGCCAGAAGCGCGATGGCGACGAGGACTATCAGTAGCGTCCGCCCGTGTTTGGCGATAAACAGGTCCAGACGCGGGTTCTCGATCATAGTCGATCTCCAACACCTCGCGATCGGCGCTGATCTCGCGGCCGTCGCTGGTCTCGCATCCGTTGTCTCGAAACTGTCTCTGGTACCACAGGTCCGTCAAAGAGACAGTTCATAGCATCACACATGGATCGGTCGATAATAACCGTACTGGTCCTGCGACCGGCTACGGTCGGCATCAGCGCCATCGTCTGAGCGTCCGCCGCAGTCGTGTCGACAGCGGGACGTGATCGCCCGGGCGGCGAATTCGGAGGTCCGTTCGACCGATCACCACGAACACCACCGCGACGACGACGCCGACAACGACCAGATCGACCGCTGCGATCGCGAGAAGCGGATGGACGCCGTGGAGCCAGACGAGCACGGTCGGCGGGAGCACGGCGAGATACCGGTGTTCCCCGACGTAGCGAGTGTACTCTCCGGTCGATCCGGGGGCGGTCAGTGAGATAGTTGTCTCCCCACTATCGCGAATGCCGACGGTCTGCCAGGCCGGATCGGTCTCGACGCCGCGGCTCTCGGCCTCGTGGACGACGACGACGGGCAGATAGCCCGCGTTGTCGACCGTCCGGACCAGTTCACCGGTTTCGCCGGGAGCGAGCACCTGCGGATCGTCAGTTGGGGAGTCCGTGCTGACGAGACCGTACTCGTACGTTCCCGACGGGATCACCATCGCCGCCGTCGCGAGCGTGACGAGGATGAACAACACGAGTGCGAGCGTCGTCCAGAACGCGTAGACGTTCTTACGAGCGGTCGATCGAGACGTCTCGCGTCTGTGGGGACCGGCGCGGTCGAAGACGAGTCCGAATCCGAGTAACGCGATGCCGAGGGCGACGAGCATCGCCCCCGCGTTGTCCGCCTCGAAGGCCGTCGTGATGCCCAGCACCGGTGCGACCAGGCCGTAGGCGGACTCCATCACCCCGTGGACGGCCATGATCGCCGTCCCGAGGTGGGGAATCGTCACGACCTCGCCGTTTACCTGTAAGGCGACGGCGACGATCTGGCCCTCGTTGACCGGCGGCTCCGCGCCGTCCTGGTCGGTAAACGGATTTGCGTCCCCCCGCGTGATGTAGCCGTCATCGGTTTCGCCAACGATTCGGTGGGTCGTCAGCCCGCCGCCGTGGAGTTCGCGAGCGTTGAACACCACGACATCGCCGTTGCTCGGGGAACCCGTAATGGCGCTCGGAATCGCGACGAAGCCGTCGCCGGCGTTCATCGTGGGCTCCATGCTCCCAGTCGCCACGTAGCCGAGCAAAATCGGCTGGCCGAGCAGTTGGCCGAGGACGAGCAAGAGGACGACAACCGCGACTGCGAGCGTTAGCACCCCCTTGAGCGGCGATTCCGTCATCGATCGGCCCGAGAGACAGTCATGATCGAGTACCCGTTCGAACGACAGATCCGGGCGGCACCATCATAAACGCTTGCGACGTCGGATCCCGGTAACGGCAAAGAGGAGTCCGAGCCCGGCCGCCGGCGCGACGGCGACGGCAGAGGACGAGGAGAACGATCGATCGAGAACCGTGATCTCCCTCGCGTCTCCGACGGTGACGGTGCCCCCGTTCGTACCCTCCACGGGAATTCCGTTGATCGCCAGCGCGTACTCGCCGGACTCGTCGAGGCGGTGCTCGAACCTGACCGTGGTCTCCTCGCCGGGTGCGAGTTCGACCGTTCGCGTGTCGACGACGATGCCCCCGACAGCGAACTCGACGGTCATGGTTCCCGTCGCGTTCCCGGTGTTGACGACCGTCGCGGTGACCACGACCGATTCGCCGGGTGCGATGGTACCGCTCTCGAGTTCGGTCGCCGTCACCTGCAGGTTCGGCGCGGGTCCGTCGGGCTGGCGGACGGTGATCGTTTGGGGCTCTCGATCATCGACTCCGATCTCGAACGTCCCGGCGGTGTCCATCGATCGCTCGAAGGTGACCGTTTTCGACTCGCCCGGCCCGACGTAGACGACGCGCTGATCGACCACGATGCCGTCGACGACGAGTTCGGCCACCCGCAACCCACCCCTGTCGCCGTCGTTCGAGTACGTCGCGTTCACCCGCAGCGTGTCGCCGGTCTCGAGTTCGCTCGCGGAATAGTCGACGGCGTCGAGATCGATCGCCGCGCTGCGATCGTCGTCCTCGTCGTCGTCCGCGTATTTCACGTTGATACTGAACGTCTCGTCCGCCGTGATCGCCGCCGGCGTCTCGACGGTGACACCCACGGTGATCGTGTCGCCGGGAGCCGGTTCGAGTTGCGAGTCCGGCGTCAACTCCACCCCGTTCGCGTAGAACGCCACCCCCTCCGCGTCGTGATCGATCCAGATCGCTTCGACGTCGTCTGCATCCTCGCCCACGTCGATCGTGAACACGTCGGTGATCGTCGTCTTCGCGTGATTGTAGACGCTGATATCGAGTGTTAGTTCGCCGTCTTCGATCGTCGCGTACCGATCGTCGACCGGGGCCAGGGTGACGTCGTCGTTTGCCGGGTCTTCACCCACCGTGATCGCCGCAGTCGGGACTGCGAGTGTCACGAGAAAGCAGATCGCTGCGGCGGTGAATAGGGCGTTGGTGGATGTCATTAGCGGCAGTCATTGGTCGGCGGTCAGTTCTCGGGTCGAATAGTCAACTCACGATGTCTTCGCCGTCAATTCCTTCATTTCATATGGCAATGTTGTATGCCGTGGATTAGCTATTGTCTTCGAGTCTGATGGTTAACTCGTCGGTTTCCTGGCCACTCCCTGCAGTGTTGAGTACAGCGGTTATCGCCTCAGTACCCTCATTGGTGTATTCAAATGTTTCTGCGCCGGAAGTGGAGGAATCAGAGTCTTGGAATTCGAGAATATCGTCTCGACCGGTTTCGAACGTCACGTCGAATGCAGTGTTATCGTTCAGGTTTACAACTCGGAACAGGTCCTTGTATTCGATCGCCGAGTTTGGCGGTAGTTCGTTGTCAGTTGTTCCGAACACGATCGTCACATCGTTTGCCATGAGACTGACCTCATTCCCAGTTGAAGAGAAGGTTCCAGAATCATACTCCGATACCCCATTGTAGTCGGGATCTGTGCCGGAATTATCAGGAAACAGATCGCTTGCAGTTCCGTCTATATCCACGCTGTCGAAATCCGCCGGTTGTAACAGAATATCGACAAATTCGCTCGCGATATTGCTATCGTCGATGACATTGACTTCGAGCGTCCGCTGTGCTTCTGCAGTACTGAACGCACCCGAGCCGAGCGCAGCCCCACCACCCGCAACGATCGTTCCCAGTCCAACTACGACATTCCGTCTGCTGAGTCTCATGTGTTATGGTCTCCATGCAACCGCGCCGGAATCCGACGATCGCATTGACGGATTCGGAACGCGGCTCTTACTCCTTTCACAGCACCCTACCCACTTTGTATTCGGTATCGAGAAGATCATCAGGCCCGACCGTACCCGCTGAAGGGGCACCGATACCGGCGTTCAAGGGCGGCCTGAACCGACGATATCGATCGACTCGCGGAATAATAGTTAAATCAGACACCAGTGCGAGGACAACAGCAGTAGCATTCGATGTCCGGCAATCTCGTGCGGGTTAGGCGGTAGTCGAGATCGTCATCGTGTCGAAATCACCGTCGTTGTTCGTTGCTCTGGTTCGCAGGGTGTATAGTTGACCACTCTGGACAGTCTCACCGGCGTTCGGATCGATTGTCTCCGCGGGATTACCGTTCGGTTTGTATCGGTTGGGGTCCGGAGGAGTAACAATCTTCTCTGCGACGAGCCGACCGTTGGCACTCCCTTCTCGTACTTCGTACCTGATCTCCGCGAGACCGATGTTGGTAGCGCTCTCGTCACGGATGTCAACGGATTTTATCTCGAAGACGTTCCCCTGATTCCCCTGTGGCAGGACGGCAGTGAAATCCTGATTTTTGTCCGGCGAGTGAATCCGGATGTTTCCAGTCGTGTTCCCGCTTTCTGCCTCGACACTCCCGGCAGTTTCTACCGAAACACCGCCCGAAGAACTTACCGTGTAGCCAATTGACCCCGTTGCCGACGCCTTAATGTCGACGAACTGTGAATTACCGGCGTCCAAAGTAAACGTTACTGAACATCCTGATGTACCATCGTTGTCATAAAGCGTTCCATCAGTACAGGTATCTAGTGTAATCTCGTAAGAGACCGATTCGGACGTGTTGTTCGATATCTCAACCATCGGCTCTCGATTGTTCCGCTTGACCGGACCCTGGTCAACGATCCCGACCAATCCCTGTCCCTGCGACGCGGCGCTCACTGAAACCCCCCGCGTCGCGTCGACGGATGCAAATGCGCCGGTGCTGTGTGCTACCCCAGCGACGATCGATGTCGCCCCCAATCCAAGGAACACTCGGCGTTTCATTGTAGAACTGTATGCTCCCAAATAATATAACTCCTCTGGACGTTACAGTCCATCGATCGTAAATTTGCGAAACGGAGAAATGGATTCTACGAGGGGCGGTGCTATATTAGCTCGAGTCGGTCGCAGTAAACGTGATATTCGACGGGATTTCAGTCCCATCGTTAAGATTGAAAGCGACATCGAGATTGACCCCTGTCTCATTAGAATCGAGTGTCAGTGTATCAGCAGTGCCAGTATTATCAACGTCCTCAATAGCGGACCCATCGACAAAATACATTCCTTTGTCATCTCCTTCGGTTACGCCGGTAGCGAAAAAGGCAGATCCACCGGTTGCCGTTACCGTTACCTCGATGGGATTCGATCCGGCGTTCCCTACTTGAAGGCCAGGATTGAACTCAGTAAGTGCCGCCTCATTCAGTGAGTCTTGGTTGAATTCGATAGCCCCGCTCGACCCATCAGAACCATCGTGTAATTCGCTGTTCACTATTTCGAGTTGGAACAGTGCGTTTGCATCACCACTAGTCGAAACAGTCACCGTCCGATCGGCACTGACACTACTAAACGCACCAGTCCCGAGTGCGGCTCCGCCACCTGCGACAACTGTCCCGAGTCCGACTAACACGTTGCGTCGATTCATTCTCATTGTTGAGTTCTCCGTTGGAGACCGTACCGTCGATCGTAGGCATCAGTTACGATCGCGGGGCGGTTCTTATCCAGACCATAGCATCCACCCGTCTTTGTATTAGGCTGCCAGAAGCGCTGAACGGTCACCGATACCGACGTTCAAGGGGATCATGAACGAACAGCAAACGGGATAGCAGGGCTTGAAACGGCAATCGTGAGAGACCATTACAACCACGGAAACACCGCGGAGGTCTGTCTCGCATAGCGATCGACGCTGGTTCGCGACAGACCGTGCCGACGATTACGCCGACTATCCGCAGTATTTATATTAATTCCGGACATTTTGACGTTAATGAAGCGGCGGCTGTTCGTTAGATTGGGGCTGGTCTCGATCGGTGCGGGCCTCCTCCACGGCACCGGCGCGTTCAGTTCGATCGATGCCGGCCGTGGGATCGCAGTGAGCGCGAGCGACGACCAGACCGCGTTGCTCGGGATCGATCGTGACGCGTACCCACCGACGTTCACCAACAACACTGCGGAGCTGTCGATGACGGTGACGCTCGAAAGCGACGCGATGACGTTCGGCGTGGACGGAGACGGCACGTGCGAGGAGCCTGCGACCTTCGATCTCGCCGCCGGAGAGTCCCGAGACGTCGCACTCCGGGGTACTGACGGCACCGTTTCCGTCACTGCCGATCTGGAACGGGACGGAGCCGACATCGGGAGCATCACGCTCGATCGGTTCTTCGAGGCCCCGGGAATCGCCATCAACTTTCAACCGCCTGGGTTCGAGACGCCCGCGGGCTACGTCGCAGACGTCGGCGAGCAGTTCGGGCCGCGAAACTGCCTTCGATACGGCTGGGTGGGGGCGGACAACGACGAGTACCGCGAACGGGGGACGGACGCGGACGGTCGCCGGGACACCCTGAACCACATGGATCAGGATACGGCGAGCGACGAGGAGTGGGAACTCGAACTCGACAACGGCTCTTACGATGTCACGCTCGTGATGGGTGATCCCGACCACACCGACTCGACCCACGACGTGAATCTCGGCGGAACCGCCCTCGAGGAGAGCGACGGCGTCATCGAAGAAGACGGCGGCGGGAAATTCGTCACGTACGAGATCACGGTCCAAGTTACCGACGGGCGGCTCAGGATCGTCGGAGAGGGCGACAACGAGAAGCTAAATTACCTCGAAATCGACGCTGCCGGAGACGGTGGGGCCGGACCGGGACCAGACCCTGATCCGAGCCCGGATGCGATCAACATCAACTTCGAACCGCCCGAGTGGTCCGACGAGTCGTCGTCCGGATACACGACTCCCGAGGGGTACATCGCGGACGTTGGAGACCAGTTCGGGTCGCGAAACGGCCAGACCTACGGCTGGATCGGCAGGGCCAATCCGGAGTTCCGCGAGCGGGGGACGGATCCCGACGCCCGCCGAGATACCCTGATCCACATGGACTGGCAAGACGCGAACGACGAGGAGTGGGAGATCGAACTCGACAACGGTTCCTACGAGGTTACGCTCGTCATGGGCGATCCCGATCACAGCGATTCGACCCACGACGTCAATATCGGCGGGACCTCCTTCGAGGAAAGCGATGGCGTCGTCGACACTCCCGGAAGTGGGAAATTCGTCACGTACACCACCGCCGTCGAAGTCACGACGGGCGCGCTCCGAATCGCCGGCGAGGGAACCAACGAGAAATTGGCGTTCATCGATATCGAACCGATCGGGCGATGACTCTCGACTATGCCGACAAAATTATGTATCATACGTCCACACATTCGGTAACGAAATATTCTAATGGCGACACAACAGCCGCGTAGTGAGTCCCCCGATGCGATCGCAGACGAGGCGGAGCGCGATGGACGCGATGGCATCGATCGCGGCGAGGTCTTCGACCTGCTGAGCAACCAGCGTCGCCGGTATGTTATTCATTACTGTAAAGGTCAGGACGGCCCCGTCAAGCTCGGTGACCTGGCCGAACACGTCGCCGCCTGGGAACTCGACAAGGAGGTCCCGGAGGTAACGTCAGCCGAACGAAAGCGCGTCTACACCTCGCTCCAGCAGACTCATTTGCCGACGCTCGATCGCGCCGACATGATCGTTTTCGACGGCCGGACGATCGAACTCACCGAGAACGTCGCGGAACTCGAAATCTACCTCGACGTCGTTCCCAGCGATTCGATTCCCTGGAGTACGTACTACCTCGGCCTCGCCGCCGTCGCGTCGCTCGTGATGGCCGGCCTCTGGCTCGAGTGGATACCCACCGAAACCGTGCCGGAACTCGGCTGGGCGACGATCGTGATTGGGCTGTTCGTGGTGTCTGCGATCGTCCACGTCGTCCAGAACCGGCGAATGCGACTGGGGGAGATGGAACGGCCACAGTAACTTCGAGAACGCGAGTGAGAACTGAGAATCCAACCGGATGCTGACCAGAGTGGGGGCGATGTCGCTCGGTCACGACGGTTCATACGGATTAGTGTCCGTAGTTACCGCCGAACGGCGCACCGTCTTGGCCGTTTGGCGGTAATTGATGACGCTAATCCGTATCAGTTGAGATCGCGTTCTCGGAGCGCGTATCCGGCTTTACGAGTGCTCTCAATGAGTGCTTGATGGCCAGCCATAGCTTACAATAACCTGTGCTTTTTTATAATTCCAGAATAATCTCACAAAGAACAATGCGGGGTGACCGAAAGGGCGAACCCGAGGAAACCGATCGCGGTGCGAGCCCGATCGTCGGCATTATTTTGCTGTTCGGGATGGTGTTTCTGGGTGCAGTCCTGGTGTTCGTCTCGGGAGCGACGATGCTCGATGCGTTCGGATCGGAACTCGATGGCGAGAAAGCCCACATGTGTATGGACGAAGCGGACCATCGACTCAGCACCGTCGTGATGACGGGGGAAGAACAACCGATGGCGTTCGACGACCCGATGTGCCAGCCAACCATCGACTCGGAGGGGACGATCGAAGCAACCTGGTACAACAGTTCTGACGGTGACGATCTAACGTGGGGCAACGAGAGTCGAACCGCAACGCTGGGGACCTACGAACTCGAACTCGACGATCGAACGATCGCCCATCAGGGCGGCGGCGTCTGGGAAGAAACGGACTCCGGTGTCAGGGTCGAAAAGCCGCCCGCGCTCGGTTTCAGCGACGACGGCATCTTCCAGTTGAACGTTATGCAGTTCAAGCGAGCGAGCGGCGACGGCTCGATTTCGAAAGCCCGGAACAACCACGCAGGAGCGATAGATGTAAGGGAGACGATCGAATCGGTGACTCGCAATCCCGACGCCGACGACTTCGCGATCAGAATCGAAAGCGAGTACGCCGAAGGCTGGAGCCGCCACCTCGAACGCGAGGCGGAAACCGTCGACAACCGAACTGTGACCGTGTACGGCCCGGACGAACTGGACGATGATGCCGTGGTTGTGACCGTCGAGGCGGTCGGTGACATCCCGACCGAACCACACTTCCAGATCGACGAAGACAGGGGGCTTGACCCACAGACGGGGCCCGGGACGATCGAGAACAACGTCCTCGAGTACGGGACCGACTTCCATATCGATACCAGACTGCGAAACGTCGGCGGGGAGGAAGGGACTGTTACCGCAACCCTAACAATCCGCGAGGGGTCCGGAGACCTCGTTGAGCAGCGAACGATCGAATCGGATGACGAACTCGAACCCGGTGAGGAAATACTGACGAGCGAGCAGAGCGACTGGAACTGGGGCGGATCGGGGATGAATCACGTCTTCAGGACTGGAACCGGGGGCGGACCACAAGCAATCGACGTCGAGCCAGGGGTCGAGTACGAGTACGATGTCGAGACCGACCCGGGCGACGACTCGCTCGACGAGCAGGGAACGTTCCTTGTCGTGGGTGAACCGCCAGAGTTTGCGATCACGAACGTCGATCGCAACGATCCGATCAAACCGGGAGACAACCTGCAGGTGAACGTCACCGTCGAAAACGCGGATTCACGAGAGGGCGAACAGTTCGTCTGGCTCGAAGGCTTCGACGGCAACGTGATCGATATCGACGAACTCGAACTCGGCGGCCGCGAGAGCGAGACCGTTACGCTCGAATGGGGGAGCGTACAGATTCCTGCTGACGGTGACGAGACGACGATTACGGTCGGGACGGGTACCGACGACACGAGTGTAGAGATCGACGTCGAACCACTCCTTGAAGTCGAAGAGGTGGCGGTCGACGAGGTAGAACAGCAGGAAGGCACCGACGTACTCTCGTTCGATGGAAGCGACGATCGCGTCGAGACAGGGCAGACGCCGGCCGACCTCGGCGTCGGAGGTGACGCCGAAAAGACGGTTACGGCCTGGGTTCACACCGAGGACTTCAACGGCGGCGGGATCTTCGAGATGGGAACGCAGAGCACAGGCGAAGACTTCTCGTTGCGCACCCGCCAGGGGACCGACGAGTGGCGAGCGCAGTTCTGGGGCAGTTCGGATATCGACTTCGAGTACGAAAGCAAGGACCGGTGGGTCCACTTCGCGGTCGTCTGGGACGGTGACGAGACGACGATCTACGCCGACGGAACGGAAGTCGCGAGCGCCGAAAACGACCTCGACACCGGGAACGACAAACCGTTCAGGATCGGCCAGTGGAGCAACGAACACTTCGACGGACAGATCAGTGATGTTCGGTTGTACGATCGCGACCTCTCGACGAACGATGTCACCGACCTGTACGATGGCGGAGACGTCTCCAGCGGGCTCGTCGCCCACTGGCCGCTGGAGTCGATCGAGAGCGGGGAAACCGAAGACGTCACCGGGAACGGAAACCGCGGGACGGTGTCGGGAGCGACGCTGGAACCGCGCGACGGGAACGCCTACGAGGTCACGATCGACGCCACGTTCGAGAGCGTCGGTGGCGACGCCGAACAGGAGATTACGGTCGACCCCGGCGATCAGGGAAGCGCAGTCACCGAAACCGTGAGCGTAGACGAGGGTAACACAGAAACCGTCTCGCTGTCGTACGAAACGGTCGAAAATCCGCTCACCCACCGTGTGACCGTCAGCACCGACGACGACGCGCTGGACGACGTGGTCGTGATCGAGCGGGACGGTCCCGTCTGTAGCGAGGTCGAATACGACGGCAGCGGGACGAGCAGTGATCCGTATCAGATCGAAACCGTCGATCAACTCCAGTGTATCGAAGAAAACGACCTCACCGCAGACTACGTTCTCGTCGACGACATCCAGGCCCAGGGGACCGAACACTGGAACGACGGCGACGGCTTCGAGCCGATCGGCGAGCAGTTCGACGGACAGGGTGGGACCGCCTTCGAGGGCGACTTCGACGGCCAGGCACACAAGATCGAGGGACTCACGATCGATCGGTACGACGAGCCGTTCGTCGGGTTGTTCGCGATCACCGCCGAGTTCGAGGGGAGCTCCGCGTTCGGCGAAGGGGTGACGATCGAAAACGTTCGGCTGGAGGATGTCGACATCCGCGGCAAGACCGTCGTCGGTGGCCTGGTCGGCGGCGCTGGCGGGACCATCATGGACTCGTCGGTCAGCGGGACCGTCGAAGCGCAGTACCAGCAGGTCGGCGGACTCGTCGGACACGGTCACGACGCCGACCTGGACAACCAGCTGGTCTCGACGGCGGACGTCAGCGGAGGGGTGCCAGCCGCGGGCGACAACGAACACCCCTGGCAGAACAGTTACAGCCAACCGAACCTCGGTATCGGCGGCATCGTCGGCGGGACTGGCTTCGAGACGGAAGTGTCGACGGCCTACTCGACCGGAAACGTCACCGGCAACTCCGCCGTCGGCGGGATCGTCGGCTGGACGTCTGACAACCCGAGCGAGATGCAACAGTTGTACTGGGCGGGTGACACCGTCGAACGCGTCGATCCCTACGATGTCGTCAATCGGGGCGCGCTCGATCCGCAGGTGGCCGGTGCGATCGCCGGCCGGATGGAAGACGACGACGACACCTTCGACGACAGCGTCTACTCCGACGAGAACTTCATCAGCATCGGTGAACTGGACGGGTACGCAGAACCCGACGACATCGCCCTCTCCGACGAGGAGATGCGCGGCCCGTCGGTGTTACCCGACGATCGCGACGACGAGTTCTACGAACAGTACCCCGGCGTCACCAGGGCGGACGCCGAGGGAACGATGGCGAACCTCGACTGGGATATCTGGGAGCCGGTGTACGATCTCAACAGCACGACCGGCGAGATCGAAAACGGGGGCTACCCGCGGTTTGCCTGGGAACTCGAAGCCGAGGGTGGTCTCGGCGTCGAGATCACGGACGCCGAAGACGTCTCCGCTGGTGAAACTGCGACGATCGACGTGAACGTCACGAATCTGTACCAGAACGACGACCCGGATACGGAGCAGACGATCACGCTACTCGTTGAGGACGACGGCGGCGAGCGGGTCGTCGACACGGAAACAGTCGACGG
Source organism: Halosolutus sp. DAT137 (assembly GCF_059736405.1). Taxonomy (NCBI): domain Archaea; kingdom Methanobacteriati; phylum Methanobacteriota; class Halobacteria; order Halobacteriales; family Natrialbaceae; genus Halosolutus; species Halosolutus sp. DAT137. Next base: position 451,690 of record NZ_JCAQID010000007.1, read on the forward strand.
GCCGGGAGAGATCACGCTCCTTTGGCAGACAAGCAGGAACGACGGCGACGAAGGCGGCAACGATAAGAGGGTGACCGTCCGAAGCGAGGAGATGGCCGACTCGGAAATCATCTTCGTCGACGAATCCAACCTCGACAGGCTCGGTTCGTCGAGCAGTTCGGAAGACGATGTGACGGGAGCCGACTCCGACATCGATATCGAAGTCGACGCGGTCGAAGTGAGTTGATCGGATTCGTCGGTCAGCCGCCCCCTCTTCCGGCCCGATCGCCGGGGACGGATGGCCGGTAAAACGCAACCCGAACCCCTTTTCACCTCCGAAAACAGAGTTCGACTCATGTCGACCGAATCGATCAGCGACCGACGCGAACACATTCGCTCGATCAGCGTGACGGCACTCGCCGCGCTGCTCGGGGTTGGCGTCGCCCTCGTCTCCGCGACCTGGATCGGACTCTCCAGCGACGCGGCGTCGGATACGCGGGCGCTGTTCCTCGTCGTGGGTGCGATTCTCGTCCAGATTCCCTTGCTCAACAACTCGGGGATCTACGAAGAGGACGAGGTTGGGATGAAACACTACCTCTTCGTCACGTTTATGACGTTTTCCATGTGGTTCGTGACGTGGGGCATCCTGCTCACTGCGGAGGCAAGCTAAGATGGCCGACGACAGCATCGCCGTCGTAGATTTAGATCGGTGCCAGCCCGATCGCTGTAGCTACGAGTGTAAAAATTACTGTCCGCCAAACCGGACGGGCAAGGAGTGCATCACGCTCCGAGGCGAAGAAACGATGCAGGGCCAGCCCGATCAGGTCCACATCTCAGAGGAGATCTGTCTGGGCGAAACCTGTGGCATCTGCGTCGAGAAGTGTCCGTTCGACGCGATCGAGATCATCAACCTGCCACAGGAACTGCAGGAGGAGCCGGCCCACCGCTACGGCGAGAACGCCTTCTCGCTCTACGGACTGCCCGCCCCGCAGGAAGGGCAGGTAACGGGGATTCTCGGACCGAACGGGATCGGGAAAACGACGGCCGTCCGCATTCTCGCCGGCGAACTCGAGCCGAACCTCGGCCAGCACGCCGATCCGCCGGGCTGGGACGACGTACTTGACGCCTACCGCGGAACCGAACTGCAAGATTACATCGCCGACGTTCGCGACGGCGAGGTCACCGTCGCACAGAAACCCCAGTACGTCGACCAGATTCCGAATCAGTTCGACGGCAACACGCGAGCGTTGCTCGAGCGGACGGACGAACGCGACGCGTTGGACTCGCTCGTCGAACGACTCTCGATCGGTCCCGTCATGGATCAGTCGATCGACGATCTCTCCGGCGGAGAACTCCAGCGGGTCGCGATCGCCGCCACGCTTGCGCGGGATACGGACTTCTACTTCCTCGACGAGGTGACGCCGTACCTCGACATCGGCCAGCGCGTGACCGCCGCACGATTGATCCGGGACCTCGCTGAAGAGGAGGGCAAGTCGATGCTCGTCGTCGAACACGACCTCGCAATTCTCGATTTGCTCGCGGATACGCTCCACGTCGCCTACGGTGAACCTGGTGCCTACGGTGTCATCACCGCACCCAAGTCGGTACGAAACGGCATCAACGAGTATCTCGCGGGCTATCTCGACAACGAGAACATGCGGATTCGGCCGAATCCGATCGAGTTCGAAGAACACGCGCCTCGAACCGTGACTCGCGCGGATACGCTCGTCGAGTACCCCGACCTCACCAAGAGCTACGGCGAGGGAGAGTTCTCGCTCGAGATCGACGGCGGTGCAATCCGCGAAAACGAAGTGCTCGGCATCGTCGGTCCCAACGGGATCGGGAAATCGACCTTCGCGAAGTTGTTGACCGGGGATCTCGAACCCGACGAGGGGGACGCGGATCTGGATCTCGAAATTTCCTACAAACCCCAGTACGTGACGATCGACCAGCACATGCGGGTCGACGCCTTCCTCTCTTCGATCACCGACCAGTTCGGCTCCTCCTACTGGAACACCGAGATCGCCCAGCCGCTCCAGTTAGAGCGGATCATGGAACAGAACCTCTCGGATCTCTCCGGCGGGGAGCGCCAGCGGGTCGCGATCGCGGCCTGCCTCTCCGATTCGGCGGATCTCTACTTGCTCGACGAACCCTCGGCCCACCTCGACGTCGAACAGCGGGTCCAGGCCACCAAGGCGATCCGGCGTTACGCCGAACAGCAGGACGCGACCGTCATGGTCATCGACCACGACATCTACATGATCGACCTGCTTGCCGATCGGCTGCTGGTCTTCGACGGCGAGCCGGCCGTCCACGGTCACGCCAGCCAGCCGGAGGCGATGCGCGACGGGATGAACGAGTTCCTCGCAAACCTCGAAGTCACGTTCCGCCGGGACGAGCGGACCTCGCGTCCGCGGATCAACAAGCCAGAGTCACAGCTCGATCGGGAACAGAAACGCGAAGGCGAGTACTACTACGCGCCCTGATCTCGGCCCGATTCGACATAGTACAGTAGCGCCGATCGGCCGTGATCGATTCCTGAACAGGGGTACCGACATCGCTAACACTGGGTCATCCTCGATAGTGAACCGTGAGCTGCGGTCGGAGTCAACTAATGAGCCGTTGACAGCTGCCACACAGCGACTCTTCTTTGATATCGACCTCGCGGACGGTGGGTGAGAAGTTCATCACGCAGCGGTTGTTGTCACAGTGTTCGAGCCCGTAGGTGTGGCCGATCTCGTGAACGATCTCCTTGCGGACGCGATCGGCAAAGATGTCGCTCGCGCTCTTGTTCGAGAAGCCGCCGTCGCTCGAGGTCTGGAGGCGGTAGGTCGAGACGACGCTGCCACTGCCGTCGAGATAGGCCAGCCCGAAGACGTAGTTCCGGCGACGGTAAAAGAGGTCGTGAGGGGTAATCGCGATGTTCTTTTCACCGCGACCCACGCGTTCGGCGAGTTGGATGAACGTCTCCGCACAGTACTGGTTCCGGCCGGAGTCGTATGCACCGTTGGGGACCGACTGCGACTCGCTGATCGTCACGTCGCAGTCGTATACCGATCGCAACGCCGAGGACGCGACCCGCTTGACTCGCGCGGGGACGTTGCCGACCGGTACGATATCGACGAGCATGGCAAGGGCTATGGCCGCGGACAGCATAAACGTCCCGCCGTGGCCCACGAGAACCGGACTGTACTGGCAATGTGTGATTACCTCTCAGCGTACGATCGCGTCGTCGAGATCGGGGTCGGCCGGCGACCTGATCTCGCTGACGCGCTGGCCCAACGCGGGGTTGCCGTGACGGCAACTGACCTCTACGATCGCGAGGTTCCCGACGGCGTCCGGTTCGTCCGCGACGATATCGTCGACCCCGATCGTGCGGTCTACGCTGACGCGGATGCCATCTACGCCCGAAACCTGCCGCCAGAACTCCACCGACCCGCACTCGAGGTCGCCCGTGCAGTCGACGCCGACTTCCTGTTTACGACCCTCGGGGGCGACCAGCCCGCCGTCCCCGTCGAACGGAAGACGATCGAGGCGGAAACGCTGTACGTGGCTCGATCCGGCTCGATCTGAGATGTCGATCGAGCGTGCCCCAGAACGAGGTGGATCGAGGAGACTGGGACGCGAACGATTTATCGGTGCTGGAAAGAGTGCAGCAAGCGATGGTGTCTGAGTACGCCCTACTCGCAGCCGTAGCCGTGGTCGCTATCGCCGCAATCGCGGCGCTCGTCGTGGGTCTCGGCTACGTACTCTGGTTCGCCGGTCGACTCTTTGCGATCCCGGGCGTCGTGGTCCACGAGTTTGCACACAAGAAGGCCTGTGACTTCGTCGGCGTTCCGGTCGTCGACGTGGTCTACTTTCGATTCGGCGATCCGGCCGGCTACGTCGCCCACGCCCAACCCGAACGCTACCGGGCGTCGTTTGCGATCAGCGTCGCCCCGTTTCTCGTCAACACGATCGTCGCATTCGGGATCTTTCTCGGCCTCGCGGCACTCATCGCCGGGACTGGGGGTCCAGCAGGATTGCTGTCAGCGTCTAACGAAACGGTCGTCGCTGCTGTCGTGCTGTGCTCGCTGGGCCTCTCCGTCGGCATCTCGGCGTTTCCCAGCACGGGCGACGCGAACACGCTCTGGACCCGATCGAGGGCTGAATGGCGCACATCGCCAGTCGTATTGCTCGGGATTCCGGTCGTCGTCGTGATCTACGTCGCCAACCTGCTGTCGTGGCTGTGGGCCGACGTGGCGTACGCGCTGGCGCTCGGACTGGGAGCCTTCGTTCTCGCCGGTGTCATCACGATCTGACTCACCCGGCCCGCCGAGCGGAAACCGGTCGCCCGACGGAAATCCGATCGCATTTATCGCTCGCGTCCGCTTGGGATAGATATGAACGCAGACGCAGTCGTACTGGACGTCGACGGCGTACTCGTCGACGTCGCCGACTCCTACCGGCGGGCGATCGTCGAGTCCGTCGAACACGTCTACGAACGGACGATCCGCCGCGCCGACATTCAGCAGTTCAAGGACGCGGGCGGGTTCAACAACGACTGGGAACTTACGTACGCTGCCGCGCTCTACGTGCTCGCGACGAACGAAGGATACCGCGACTCGATCGCGGAGTTTACCGACGGAATCGCTGCCGAAGGCGGCGGACTCGAGGCCGCAGAAACCGTCGTTCGGAAGGCGATCGGGGCGCAGGCGACTCAGCGCGTGAAATCGCGGTGGGATCGCGAGGAACTGCGGGACGTATTCCAGCAGTTGTACCTCGGCGCGGACCTCTACCGCGGACTCGAGGGGGGCGACCCCGATTTCGAGACGCGCGGATTCATCCACGACGAACCGGTCTTGCTCGACGAGGAGACGCGCGAGACGCTACTGGCGAACTACGACGTCGGAATCCTGACCGGCCGGCCGGAAGCCGAAGCCGAGATCGCGCTCGATCGAGTCGGTCTCGACGACGCGATTCCGATCGACTACCGGTTTACGATGGACGACTGGGAGGAAGGGAAACCCCACCCGCGGGCGTTGACCGTCCTCGCGGAGCGATTCGATGCCGGCAGCGTCGCATTCGTGGGAGATACGCTGGACGACGTTCGGACGGCGGTCAACGCGAGCGAGGCCGATCCCGGACGAGCGTACCACGGGATCGGCGTGCTCACCGGCGGACTGACTGGCGAGGACGGACGGCGAAAGTACGAGGACGAGGGCGCAGCAGCAATCTGTGACTCGATCAACGACGTACCGGCACTTCTGGTCGAATAAGACGATCTGACAGACCGGCAACCCGCAGACTCGTCGCGGTTGTCCCGGAACTGGCGGACAACGGGTAAGATAGTAGCTACTGAAAATCAATGCACATCTGATCGTAGGACGGCGTTGCGATCAGTGTGTAATCGTTTCAGTGGCCACTATGAACGCGGGTGAACGCGATCGAGTCGATGCCTCTCGGCGCAGTGGGATGTCTGCGAGGAGCGCCTCAGCACGCGCGATCGAAGAGTACGCCTCCGTCGGGCCAGAGAGCGCCGACGGGGCGGGTAACAAAACGAGTTGCCACGGGCCGGAGTACGGAGCCGCGTGGCAACTTGGGATGGCACACGGTGAAGCCAATCACCGGAGCCACACCGGCACAGTGTACGAGCCACGAGTATGTTCCAGCCGTGTGAATTGTTTGTGACTTGTTCTCATCACCACCACAGCACTTGTTACCATTTGACTTATTGTAAAGGTTCCCGTTGCAGCAAGTTCTATCTTTTTCAGACAATAACCACCACATCTACACTGAAATCCACCCATAGGAAAACATCTGGAAGATATAGACGACGACCGAGACGCGATACTGACCGATCGGCAGGGTGCGAACCGGGTCAAAAAAACGACGAGGACGAAAATAGTGGCCGCGGGCGACCCCTGTAGCGCCCCCTCGTTTTTTCTCCGTCGTCGATGTAGCGCTTCGGACCGATGGGCGAAGAGTTCTCCCGCGGCGACGATCTCCCCGGTGAACCGATCTCCGTCTGGCTCGCGACGACCCGCGAGGACGACCCACCTCCGAAACGACTCGACGGCGATCGAGCCGTGGACGTCTGCGTGATCGGAGCCGGAATCGCCGGACTCTCGACGGCGATCGAACTGCGCGACCGTGGCCGGTCGGTCGCCGTCCTCGAGCGTGATCGGGTGGCGACGGGCGTCACGGGCAAGTCGACCGCAAAGCTGACCAGCCAGCACGGGCTGGTCTACGACCACCTGCGTCGGGAGTTCGGCCGCCGGCAAGCCAGTCGGTACGCGACCGTTCAGGAGGAGTCGATCGACGCCGTCGAGCGTCGGATCGAAGAACTCGGGGTCGACTGCGGTTTCGAGCGCCAGCCCTCGTATCTCTACAGCAATAGCCCCGACGAGATCGAACGCGAGACCGACGCCGCCCGCGCGGCAGGACTCGACGCCACCTACGTCACCTCGGTTCCCCCCTTCGAGCGGGCCGCAGCCGCCGTCCGGTTCGACGACCAGGCCTGGTTTCACCCGCGATCCTACCTGCTCGCGATCGCCGGGGAACTCCGAGCGGACGAGGACGCGGCGGTCTTCGAGGAGACTCAGGTGACCGACGTCGAACCGGGGACGCCGTGTCGCGTCCGGACCGACCGTGGGACCGTCACCGCGCGGCAGGTCGTCGTCGCGACCGGCTTTCCGATTCTCGATCGCGGCGGCTACTTCGCCCGAATGTACCCCAAACGCTCCTACGTGCTCGGAATCCGCCTCGACGGGACGCCGCCCGAGGGGATGTACTACCGCACCGGCGACAACTACCGATCGGTTCGCACCCACCGCGGTGAGGACGGCGAACTCCTGCTCGTCGGCGGCGAGAACCACAAGACAGGGCAGGGTGGCTCGACTGCCGATCGGTACCGCAGGCTCGCCCGCTGGGTGCGCGATCGGTTCCCGGTCGACGAGATTGTCTACCGGTGGTCGACACAGGACTACAAGCCGGCCGACAGGGTGCCGTTCGTCGGCCGTGCCGGTGCGGGAACCGAGAACGTCTTCGTCGCGACCGGCTTTCGCGGCTGGGGGATGACAAACGGCGTCACCGCCGGACGGCTCCTCGCCGCGAAAATCGCCGGCGAAAACCCGCCTGCACTCGATCTGTTCGATCCGCTTCGGTTCACCCCGACGACGTCGATCGGCAACACCCTCACCGAGAACGCCGACGCCGCGAGCGAGTTTCTCACCGACTGGGCGCGCACGCTGTTGACTCCCGATCGATCGACGCTCGACCGCGGCGAGGGGCGGGTCCTCCGCGAGGGAGGGAAACCGATCGCCTGTGCGCGCGACGAGGACGGCGACCTCCACGCCGTTTCCGCGGTCTGTCCGCACATGTACTGTCTGGTCGAGTGGAACGACGGCGAGGAAAGCTGGGACTGTCCCTGTCACGGCTCGCGGTTCGCACCCGACGGCGAGCTACTGGAGGGGCCGGCGAACGAGGGGCTTTCGGGAAAGCGCAGGCGACGAGAACCACGCTCGCATCGGCCCGAGTGGCAGGACGGAACAGAAGATTGAGATCGCCCCAGATCGCGTCTCGGCTGCCGGCGAATCACGACCCTGTCTCCGGGGACTGCGTCGACCCGCCGAGACCGGGATAGTCGACGATGATCCCGTCGACGCCGGCCGCCGCCAGCTGGTCGAACTGCTGCCAGGTCTCGATCGTCCAGACGTTGACCGACCGCCCCTCGTCGTGGGCCGTCTCCACGATGTCGATCGCCGGCTCCTGGCCCGCGATCCCGGCGTACGCTGTCCGCGAAAGCGGCGTGCCCGCGATCGCGTTCCGGGGTGGGTGGATCGCCTCGCAGTCGTACCGTCGGGCGATCTCGACTCCGGCTTCGAGGTCGTCCCAGACGAGCGCTGCGGCGGCGTAGGCCGGGCCGATCTCCCGGAGCGCTGCGAGTGCACCCTCACAGAACGACGAAAACAGGACCTCGCCGTCGAATGCGCCACAGTCCTCGACGACGCGTTCGACGAACGGAGTCCAGACTGCGCATCGATCGTCGCGCTCTGCAGTTGCAAGCGACTCGCCGAACCGCAGGTCTTTCCGTCCGGGATTTTTTAGCTCGACGTTGACGCCGATCGTTGCCGGGAGCGCCGCGAGAAACGCCGCAAGCGTCGGCACGGTCTCCTCAGTTCCCAGGACTCGCGTCTCACGGAGCGTGTCGAGGTCGGTCTCCCAGACGAGTCCCGACGAGTCGGTCAGCGGGCGGCCGTCACGACGGCCCTCGAGGCGCTCGTCGTGGATCACGACCGGCGTCCCGCAGGCTGCAGGCTGGACGTCGATTTCGAGCATCGAACACTCGGCACGATCGGCGGCGGCGGTCGCCGCAGCGATCGTGTTCTCGGGTGCGACGCCGGCGTAGCCGCGGTGAGCGATAACGGCAGGGCGAGTCATACCGGGACGACGAGTGCGGAGGTAATGGAAGCACCGTCCGCTCGTCCCGGAGATTCCGACCGCGCGGTCGACGTGGCGAGTACCGGCCCCAGTTTCAACGGCCGCGGCGTCGACGGACTGCTAATGACCGACCAGACGCTCGACGACGTCGAACGCCGTCTCGGCCAGGTGACCGATCGCGACGCCGAAGAAGCCGTGTCGATCCTGCGGACGGCCCGCGAGGATTTGCAAGCGCTTAAAAACGACCCATCGGTCGACGAACAGCGCCGGCAGGCGATCGCAGAACGCCTCGAGCAGCGACTGCGCGAGGTTCAAGAGCGCGACGCCTACGGCGGCGAACTCGGCGCGGCGATGAACCCGGACGACGACGATGCACCCTGAATCTGCGACGGCTGGCGCATCGCACGATCCGAGGAGATACCGCGCCGCACCCACGAAGCGATCGGTCCGCTGTAACCCGAGGAGATCGGTGTACCGTCGATCGATCGAGCCTACCCCGACGAACCGTGTCCGCGCGGGTCGAGTCCGCTCGGGCCGCTACTGATAGGGATTATCGTAGGAATTCATAGTTTCCCTCTAAAGAACCGAGACACAGCGCCGAAGGCCCGGTTTCGAGATCTCTAGCTGGCTACGGTAATCCCGATGAGGACGAAGATTGCACGTGAGGCAAATGTCAGAGATCGCGTTTACAGGGCACCTACCGGCGTGAAACGACGGCTTTCGGAGACAACGGTACCCCCTCTTTTTGCTCTCGACGCACCGTCCGTTTCACGATGAGCGGACCAACGCGACGCCGGGTGCTAACGAGCGTCACGGTCAGTGGGGCACTGCTCTCGACGAGGGGACGAAGTCGACGCACGGACCCCGATCGAACTGCCGCTGATAACGAAACGGGACGATCGAGTGTGTCCGCGAACGACTCGCTCGCGGTGTCGATCGTCGAGACGAACGCTCCCGTCGGTGCCGGCGCGTGGCTCGATGTCACGGCTGCCGTCGAGAACCGGGGATCGACCGCCGTCCGAACCGACGTGGATCTTGTGGTCGGAAACGATCCCGAGCGCGTCGGCCGAATCCGGACGACGATCGAGGCCGGCGAGACGCGAGAGATTTCACAGGGGTTCTACACGTATCCGGTGGCGCGGGATAGCGAGTTTCCGGTTCGAGTGGAAACGGAGGGAGGTGCGGCCGAGCAAACCGTCAGCGTGATCGGGGCAACGCCGCTGTCGAGCGCCCGACCCGACCGAGAACTCGCGGTACGGCCGGGAACCGACGTGCTGTTCGAGGCGGGTGCCGTCGACCCCGACGAGTCACAGACGACCGTCTGGTGGGTCGACGGCGATCGCGTCGGCGGTGTCGGCGGTCCCTGGCAGGCGACGTACTACGCCGAAACGGGCTTCGATTACCGGTGGGAGTCGTTCGACGCGGCGGGGAGCTACGACGTCGCCGCAGCCGTTATTCCGACCGGCGAGAGCGAGACGTACACTGCCCACTGGACGGTCGACGTGGACGAAGACGGAAACGCGTCGCCGTCGATCGTCGGCCAGCGCCCGCGACCGGGGCAACTGTCCTACACGCGTGGCGAACTCGCCACCTTCGAACTCGACGTCACCGACCCCGACGGTGATCTCGATCGCGTCGTCTGGTGGCTCACCCTGGCCGACGTGATCCTCGACGTGACCGCCCTTTCCGGTGGGTCGGACACCGCTCGGCTGACCGTCGACGCCGAACGGCTTTGTCACACCTGCCACGTCCAGCCGTGGGTCATCGCGACCGACGGAACCGCACTTTCACCCCGCGAGACGTGGGAGGTGGGGCCGCTCGCGGACGAGACACCTATCGAACTCTCGATCGCTGAAACAAACGCGCCCGTCCGTGCGGGCGAGGACCTCGCGGTCACCGTCACCGCCGAGAACCTCGGGACCGGGCCGGCCACTCGTGAGATCGACCTCGTCGTCGGCCACGACCCGACCGTGGTCGACACGCAAAGAGCGACCGTCGCCCCGGGAGCGAGCGATCGGCTCACGCTCGGCTACGAGACGTATCCGACGAGACGGACGGAGACGTTCCCGGTGCGAATCGAGAGCGAGGGGGAGGTGGTCGACGAGGTATCCGTGACCGTCGAGACGGACGGCTGAACGATCGGCGGTACCCGCGATCGCGGCGAGATCGGCCGCCCCCCACCCTTTTATTCGGATGCCGTTCCCAGGGGCGAGTATGCGAATCGCACTACTCGGCGGAACGGGCGACATCGGCGCGGGACTCGCACTGCGCTTTGCGCGCGATACGGATCACGAAGTGCTCATCGGATCGCGTGATCCCGAGAAGGCCCGCGACGCGGTTGCGGAGTACGAAGACGAACTCGACGAGCGCGGCGTCGAGGCGAAGATCACGGGCTTCGTCAACGAGATGGCGGCCGATCGGGCGGACGTCGTCGTTCTCTCGGTACCGCCGTACTACGTCGGCGACACGGTCGAAGCCGTCGAGGGGACGCTCGACGAGGAGACGATCCTCGTCACGCCCGCCGTCGGCATGAAAGGAGACGAGGACGGACTTCACTACCACCCGCCCGGCGTCGGGAGTGTCTCCGAACTCGTCGCCCAGCGGGCCCCCGACGAGGTCCCGGTCGTCGGCGCATTCCACAATCTCGCGGCCGACGCGCTGTCGAACCTCGACAACGAGTTCGACCTCGATACGCTCGTCGTCGGCGACGACGCCGACGCGAAACGAACCGTCCGGAACCTCGCGAACGAAATCGAGGGGCTTCGCGCACTCGACGTCGGCCCGCTGGCCAACGCTGCCGAAGTCGAAAGCGTCACGCCGCTGGTCATCAACATCGCAAAGTACAACGAGGACATGCACGACGTCGGCGTGAAGTGGGTGTAACGCCGGCCGTCAGAACGCGTCGACGATCGAGTCGGCAACGATGGTACTCGACGATCGTTCGATCGACGTACGCCACCCGAAAATGCAGTCTGCGGGGCGTTATCGCCACTCCGCGAGGGACGTGGTCTCCGTCTCCGGAGTCATCAGCCAGCAGTCGTCCCGCGTGATGTCGGCAATGACGACGTGCTCGCGTCCTCCGATCTCGTCGATTGCGGCGACGACATCCGGTTCGGCCGGCGGTTCCTCGCCGATGGACTCCAGGTCGGAGTTCATACACAAACAGATGCGATCGAACATCATGAATGTTCTGTAATTGATGTAGATGGTACCTGAAACAGAACCTCATGTGTGGATCTACTACACAGAGTGTAACCCGAATGCGGTGACAATCGAACACGATCCCAATCAGACACTGTTGGCCCACTCGGACGAGCGAAAACGGCCGTCCCCGGCACCCTCTGCTCTCGGGTCACGATGGTGTTCGTTCCGATCAGCAGCGGTTAGAGACGACGGCACTGGCGGCATCCGCAGTAATCGAAAATAAAACGGGACCGGACAGTCGGAGTCGGTACGCTGGCGCCACATCAAATAATCGATGCGAGCGGACCGGCGCATGCTGGCGATCAGCGGCGGTCGGGTTATGCGCCAGCGGATTCGAGGGCGTCTTCGATGTCTTCGCGCTGTGTGACACCGACGAAGCGCTCGACGATGCCGTCCTCGTTTTCGATAACGAGCGTCGGCAGCGATCGAACCTGATACTCGTTGGCGATGTCCTGTTGTTCGTCGACGTTTACTTTCTCGACTTCGAATCGGCCCGCCCAGTCGTCCTCGAGTTCCTCGAGAATCGGGTCCTGGGTCTTGCACGGGCCACACCAGTCCGCGTAGAAGTCCTTAAGTGTGACAGTCATACGGTTCACGAGTAGTTGCCACGCGCCGCGCATAAGGGTTTCCCACTCGTGTTCACACGCCCCAACCCCGACGAGGCGAGGAGACCTGGTCGAGACGCCACCCGATCGGTCCGAGGAGGACGCGACGAAAGATTTAGTTTCCGGGGACTGTAAGGTCGCGTATGGATAAAGGACAGAACACTGGCGGGCTGATGTCCAGTGCCGGCCTGGTCCGGTACTTTGACAGCGAGGACTCGAACGCGATTCGGATCGATCCGAAGACGGTCATCGCGACCGGCGTCATGCTTGGCGTCCTCGTTCAACTGCTCACGTTCATCGCGTAACTCGATCGGAAGCACCGTTTTATCAGTTTTCGTGACGGTCGCAGTCTCTTCTCTCCGTCGGTCTCGAGTGCATCCACGTCCGGTTCGGACTGGTCTCGGCCGTGGCTTCGAGTTCGCGACCGCGTGGCGCGCCCTTTTTGAGGGTCCTCTCCCAACCGATCGGTATGTCACTCGTTGCAGGGGTCGTCGCCGTGCAGGGCGACGTCGAAGAGCACGCAGCCGCGATCGAACGGGCGGCCCAGGCTCACGGTCGCGAGGTGACCGTCCGGGACATTCGCGAGGCCGGAGTCGTCCCGGAGTGTGACCTGCTCGCGATGCCCGGCGGGGAGTCGACGACGATCTCTCGGCTCGTCCGCGGCGAGGGGATCGACGCGGAGATCCGACAGCACGTCGCCGACGGAAAGCCACTTCTGGCGACCTGTGCCGGGCTGATCGTCGCGTCCGCTGACGCGGGAGACGATCGCGTCGACGAACTCGGACTCGTCGACGTGAGCGTCGAACGAAACGCCTTCGGCCGCCAGAAAGACAGCTTCGAGGCACCGCTGGACGTCAGCGGACTCGAGGACGATCGACTGTATCCTGCGGTGTTCATCCGTGCACCAGCGATCGACGTCGTCGGCGACTGCGAAATTCTTGCGACGTGGGACGATCGACCGGTCGCGGTCCGGGACGGGCCGGTCGTCGCCACGTCGTTTCACCCCGAACTGACGACGGATAGCCGGATTCACAGGCTGGCCTTCTTCGAGAACGATGACGCGGCCGTGCCGGCGGCCGACGAGCCGCGCCGCGGAGCGTAACTGCGGTGGGACCGCGCTACGAGGTGCATCGTGGTGGGACCGCGCTACGAGGTGCACTGTGGTGGGACCGCGCTACGAGGTGCACTGTGGTGGGGGCGCGCTACGAAGTGCATTGCGGTGGGTATTCGACGGGCGTCGGCTGCTGGTGCATGCACTCGCCGTCGGGCAGGTTTTTCATCCCTGCACCCATCCGTGGGGGTATGGATGCATCTATCGACGCGGTACGCGTCGCGGGGACGCCACAGGGACCGGTGCCGGTCGTCGTCCTCGACATTGCCGGCGAAGACGATGTCGTCCCGATCTTTATCGGGTTTACCGAGGCGACCAGCATCGCCCGCGGTCTGGAGGCCGACGACATCGGTCGCCCGCTGACACACGATCTCTTGCTCGACGTGATGGAAGAACTCGGCAGCCGGATCGATCGCGTCGTCGTCAACGAAATCGAACAGCACGGCGACGGGGAGGGCGGGACGTACATCGCCGACCTCCACCTCCAGACCCCGCGCGGTGAAACGATCGTCGACGCCCGCCCCAGCGACTCACTCGCACTCGCCGCCCGAACGAACGCGCCGATCGAGGTGACAAAAGACGTTTTCGAGGACGGCCGGGACGACAGCGAGACGTTCGAACAGCTTGAAGACATTCGCAACGTATCCGGTGAGATGTAGATGGACGACACACTCGCGGAACTGTTTGCTGTCATCGAGGATCGCAAAGAGACGCTACCCGAAGGCTCCTACACCGCGTCGCTGTTCACCCACGAGAAGGGGGAAAACGCAGTGTTAGAGAAACTCGGCGAAGAGACGACCGAACTCGTTCTCGCAGCGAAAGACGACGATACCGACGAGGTGGCCTACGAGGCCGCCGATATCGTCTACCACCTGCTGGTCTTGCTCTCGATGAAAGAGATGGAGCTTTCGGATCTCGAGGCGGAACTCGAGGCACGTCGATAAGCGATCGATCGTGGACGTTCGATCGGCGGACGTGGTGTGGACGCGAGCGCGAGCACAGGTGCTTGCAGGTGCCCGTATCAGCTTGATTCGGTCACAGGATGTCGGTGCTCTGGATGGCACTCCAACAGATCGATCACGCGGACGACCACATGCAAGACTGTATCGACAACTGTCTCGAGGCCGCACAGGTGTGTGAGTGGTGTGCAGACGCCTGCCTCGACGAGGGTGAGGAGATGGCACGTTGCGTCCGGCTCTGTCGAGACGTCGCGGACGTCGCCTCACTACACGCCCGATGGATGGCTCGCAACTCGGGATACCACCAGGAACTGGGCGAACTCTGTGCTGACATCTGCGAGGAGTGTGCCGAGGAGTGCGAACAGCACGATCACGATCACTGTCAGGCCTGTGCAGAGATCCTGCCGGAATGTGCGGAGAGCTGTCGCGAGATGGCCTCGGCCTGATACGGATTAGTGTCCGTAGTTACCGCCGAACGGCGAACCGTATTGGCCAATCGGCGGTAATTGATGACACTAATCCGTATGAGACGGACTGCTGTAAGGTTCGATCCGACCACCTGCGGGCGGCGACTTCGGGACACTCGAATTTATTAGTCGACGGTGAGACGGCGAAGATACACTAGGCCCGATGAGCGACTCGAATCAGCCGCCGTCGCCGGACTCGATCGCCGCCGCCGTCGAGGAAGAGAACGTCGAGGAGGCGGTTTCACAGCTCGGACGACTTGCCGAAGCGGAGGCGAACGGACGAAAAGAGACACTACGCAGACTCAAACCGCTCGCGGCGGATCGATCGGAGACCCTCGGACCGCTCGTCCCGTCACTGGCGCCGTTTCTAACCGACGACGAACGCGCCGTTCGGCTGACGACTGCGAAGCTGATCGTCGCGATCGCGGAACCGAACCCCGATTCGGTCCGGCCGATCGTTCCGGCGCTCGCGGCTCGATTGGCCGACGAGGACGAATTCTACTACGTTCGGGCTCGATCGGCCGAGGCGCTCGGCTACGTTTCCCTCGAATACCCCGAAGATGTCGGCTCGCCCGAGATACTCGCGGATCTCCGGATCGGTATCGAGTTCGACGAACCGGAGGTCACGGAGAAACTGGCGAAGGCGCTGGAATACGTCGCGCTGGGCAACCCAGGGCGACTCCGCCACCAGGTATCGAATCTCACAACGCACCTCGAGGACGACGACGAACTCGTCCGATACCACCTGACGACGGTGCTGGTCGCCGTCGCCACCGCGCACCCGGAACAGGTTGCGGCTGTCGGCGACGCACTGACGGCGAAACTGGGCGACGAAAGCCCCTACGTTCGCGGCCGGGCCGCGGAGGCGATCGGCTTGCTCGAGCGGGCAGGGATGGAGTCGCCGCGGTTCGAGACCGATCTCGAGGCGCTACGCGACGAGGAGTCGTTCGTGAGCGAGCGCGCGCAGTTTGCGCGCAGGGCGATCGCAGGTGATGGGCAAGCGAAAGAAGGTGCAGATGACGACGATCGAGAGGAACGGCGTGCAAACGATCGAAGAGAAGGGAGCGAGAGCGACGAGCGAAAAGAAACGGGCATCGAGAAAATCGGCACCGTCGAATCGATCCGCGAGACGACCGAGGCGATCGTCGAGGAGATCACGGCACCCGACGCCGACGGGACGTGTCCACACTGCGGGCAGGCACTTCCGGACGACGGACCGCCGCTGTGTCCGCAGTGTGGCGGCCCGTACTGACATCGATGCTAGATTTAGGCCCGCCTAAAATTCGAAAGCGATTTATATATTTAGGTAAGCCTAAAACGTATGTCGAGAGAAACGGACGGGAACGGCGGACCGACGCGGCGGAGCTATATCAGGTACGGTGGGGCGGTCGTGACCGGGAGCCTGTTAGCGGGATGTGCTGACGACAGCGACGCGGATTCCGAACCGTCGGAATCGCCGGACTCGTCGGAGTCGTCCGCGCAGGGCGAACCCTATACGGTCGAGATGGCCCCTGTCGGAGAAGTCGAATTCGAAGCCGTCCCGCAGACGTGGGAGTCGTACTTCCCGGGATACGCCGATATGGGCGTCGCGCTCGGCCAGGCGGACGGACTCACCGCCGTCGGCGTCAAATCCCGCTATCACACCGGTTACTACGACGAACTCGACGGGGTCAGCGTCGACGAGGACAGTATCACCGAAATCTACGACGAGGGGATCGACAGGGAACTCTACTACGAACTGGACAACGACGTCCACCTCACTGACCCGCGGTGGCTCCTCGAGAACGCCTTTTTTGGACTCGACGAGTCCGACATCGACGAGCTAACCGAAACCGTCGCACCCTTCATCGGCAACACGATTTTCCGGCGGACGGATCCGTGGCACGACTACCGGTACTACGACATGTACGAGGCGTTCGAGAAAGTCGCACGGATCTTCCAGCAGGAAGACCGGTACGCGGCGTTCGCATCCGTCCACGAAGACCTCATCACTCGAGTTCAGACGGCGCTGCCGTCGGCCGACAGCCGTCCGAGCGGACTCCTCTGTTTTGCCGGCTCCGACGAGCCCGACGCGTTCTCGCCGTACCGACTCACCGACATGGGGACGAACAAGAAACACTTCCACGATCTGGGCGTCTCGGACGCGCTGTCGGGCACCGGCATCGAGGGACTCTCGACGGACGATCGCGGACAGATCGACTACGAGACGATGCTGGACGTCGATCCGGAGATGCTGTTCGTGCGCGGCCACGAGGACAAGAGCCGTGACGAGTTCGTCGAGACGGTCCTCGCGTACATGGAAGATCACGACGTTGCGAGCGAACTCACCGCGGTCCAGAACGAGGATGTCTACCGGGGCGGCCCGATCTACCAGGGCCCGATTCAAAATCTGTTCCTCACCGAGCGGTTCGCGACGTTGCTCTACCCCGAGGCGTTCGACGGCGAACTGTTCGATCGCGACGAAGTTGCGGGTATCATTACCGGAGACGACCAATGAACAACGACGACACGACTGGAGACGGGAGCCTGACGCGAAGAGACGCGCTCACGTACGGCGGATCGGTCGCAGTCGGCGGCATGCTCGCCGGATGTACCGATGAGACGGACGCCGGCAACGAAGTGGATGCTACGGGAGGAACGGACGAAACCGATGGCTACAGCGTCGACATCGAGCCGGCCGGGACCGTTCGGTTCGACGAAATTCCGGAGACGTGGGTCGCCGAAGGCGGTGCGTGGGTCGACATGGGTGTCGCACTCGGCGTCGAGGACGGGATTCTCTCGAACGGCTCCTACCCGGCCCCGCAGCTATTTTACGACGAGGTCGACGTATCGATCGATCGAGACGCGAACGTCGACTTCTGGAAGGACGGCGGCTACGATAAGGAGGTGTTCTACGAAACTGACGCCGACGTTCACTTCCTCGATCCCATCGCGATCAAATACTGGGACGATAGCTGGGACGACGGGGACCTCGACGAGATCGGTGAGATGGTCGGTCCGATCTGTGGAAACAACTGTCGTCGCCGTCGTGACTTTCGGGCGGAACACGACTACCCGCTGTATACTCTGTACGAAGCGTTCGAGAAAGTCGCAGCCGTCTTCCAGAAGGAAGATCGCTACGAGGCGCTCGCGGAGATTCACGCGGACGTCATCGACGAGGTTCAGTCGCGTCTCCCGCCCAAGAGCGATCGAACCGCCGTCGGGCTGATCAACGGCGGGTCGGAGCCATCGGAGAACCTGTTCTATCCGATGGACATCTCCGCGGACGGCTACGAACTGAAGACCTACCGCGACCTCGGTGCGGTGAGCGCGTTCGAGGACACCGACGGCGGCGGCAGCGAGGCGGATTACGAGTACCTCCTCGACGTCGATCCGGACGTGCTCATCGTCCACTGGGGTATCGGCGAGCACGGTGGAACGGACTTCGATTACGAGGAGTTTCAGTCGACCTGGCTCGAACCGATGCGAGACCACTCGGTCGGCCAGCAGTTGACTGCGGTTCGAGAAGGGAACATCTTGCCCGGCGCGTGGGGCGAACAGGGACCCATCGTCAACCTCTTCCAGACCGAACTCACGGCGCGGCAACTCTATCCCGAGGAGTTTGGCGCGTTCGATCCCGAGCAGTACCCGAACGTTCCGGCGGACGAACGGCTATTCGATCGCCAACGCGTTGCAGACATCATCAGCGGGAACTTCGACGAATGACCGAAACTGAGGCGACAACGGAGGGACACACCGAGTACGACCACGACGTCGCCATCGTCGGCGGCGGTCCGGCAGGTTGCTCGGCGGGCGTGTTCACCGCCCGAGCGGGGCTCGAGACGGTCATCTTCGATCGCGGCCGATCGTCGATCAAGCGGTGTGCCTACCTGGAGAACTACCTCGGATTCCCCGCCGGAATCGACATCGAGACGCTGTACGGGCTGATACACGACCACGCCGAGACCGCCGGCTGTGCGTTCGTCTCCGACCTGGTCGAATCGATCGATCGAACCGACGACGGCGACGGGTTCGTCGTCGAACCCCAGGAGGGCGAGCCGGTCACCGCCCGACGAGTCGTCGCCGCGACGCGCTACGACGGCGAGTACATGCGCGGGCTGGACGACGACGCGGCGATGTTCGAGACGTACGAACACGACGGCGAGGAACACGAGACCTTCAGCGGTGACTACGCCGAGACGGACGGTACCACCCCCGTCGATGGCCTGTACGTCGCCTCGCCCTCCGACGAGGCCGACATGCAGGCGATCGTCGCGGCCGGACGCGGTGCGCGGATCGCCCGCCGGGTCGTGGCCGACGCCCGTATCGACGACGGCTGGTGGGAGGACGCCGCCGTCGGCGTCGACTGGGTGCGCCGCAAGGCCGAACGCGACGACGAGTGGGCCGATCGCGAGGCGTGGGTCGAGTGGTTCGACGACCACCACGCCGAGACCGCGCCGATCGATCCCGATTCCGAGCGGTTCCGGCGCGTTCGCGAGGCGTCGATCGACGACTCGCTGTCGTCGTACGTCACGCCGGCGGAGATCGAGGCGCGAGCCGAGACGGGACAGGAGACGATCGCGGCCCACCTCGACCCGGAGGCCGTCGTCCGAGCCGTCGACGAGACGGCGCTGCTGGAGGCAATCGACGACGAAACGATACGCCAGTACGCCGACGAAACGACCGAATCGGAGCTTCGAGCACCATGAGCGGCGAATCACCGATCGGCGGCGTAAACGACCCCGTCTCGACGACGGGGACCAGCCGGATCGCGTGGCTGTTCGATCCGAAACTCGTCGCGGTCGCGCTCGGCAGTCTCGCGGTCGTCTTCGTCGGTGGGTTGATCCAGGTGAGTTTCGGCGCGTTTTCGATGACGATCGGGCAGGCCTGGCAGGCTGTCTTCGATCCGGCGGTGATCTTCAACGGACAGGCCTGGAACGCGTTCCTGTTCGGCGGCGAAATGCCGGAGATGCAAACCGAGAGCCTCATCGTCTGGAACATCCGCCTGCCGCGGGTGTTCGTCGCCGTCCTCGTCGGCATGAACCTCTCGGTGTCCGGGGCGATCTTCCAGGCGGTCACGCGAAACGAACTCGCGAGTCCGTTCATCCTCGGGGTTTCCTCGGGTGCAGGACTGATGATTCTGCTGACGCTGGTCGTCTTCGGCAGCCTCTCGGCGTTCCTGCCGATCATCGCCTCGGCCGGCGGGGCGGTCGCATTCCTGATCGTCTACGCCATCGCCTGGAAGAACGGCACGTCGCCGGTTCGACTCGTGCTGGCGGGCGTAATCGTGGGGACCGTGTTCAGCAGTCTGCAGACGGCGCTGTTCTTCTTCGCCGACGACATCGGCGTCGTCCAGTCGGCGATCGCGTGGACCACCGGCTCGCTCACCGGCACGGACTGGGAGCAGGTTCGCATCGCGCTCCCATGGACGGCGGTAGCCGTGTTGCTGGCGATCGCTGGCTCCCGACAGCTCAACGTCCTCTTGCTGGGCGAACAGACCGCGAAGTCGCTGGGTATGTCGATCGAGAAGGTCCGGTTCGCACTGTCGGGGGTCGCCGTGCTGGCCGCCGCCGCGAGCATCGCGGTCGCGGGCATCGTCGGCTTCGTCGGGTTGATCGTCCCGCACGTGGTCCGGAATCTGGTCGGCAGCGACTACAAGAAGCTGATCGTCGGCTGTCTGTTCGTCGGCCCCGCACTGATGGTGGGTGCCGATGTCGGCGCACGACTCGGCATGAGCGTGCTCGTCGGGGCCGACGCGCAGATTCCCGTCGGCATCGTCACCGGACTCGTCGGCGGACCGTACTTCCTGTATCTCATGCGGAGACAGCAGAACATGGGTGAAATCTGAATGGCAGCGAACAGAACGCGGGTGACAGCCGAATGGTACTGAACAGGGCGTCGATCCTGCAATCGGACGAGAGTGAAGAAAACCGCACGCCGCCGACGAACGCCGCGAGCGAACTCGACGGCGAGACGCTGGTGCTGGGGTATCCGGCCACCGAGGAGCCAGTGATCGACGGCGAATCGATCGCCGCCGAGCCCGGAGCCGTCACCGCGCTGGTCGGTCCGAACGGCTCGGGCAAGAGCACGCTCCTGAAGGGGCTGGCGAATCAGCTCACCCCCGACGAAGGGACGGTGGTGCTCGACGGCCGGGACGTCCACCAGATGGAGACGAAGGCCCTCGCCAGAAAACTCGGCTTGCTCTCCCAGGAGAGCACCTCGCCCGACAGCATCAGCGTCGAGGAACTCGTCTTCCACGGTCGGTACCCCCACCGCGGGTTCTTCGAGCCTGTGACCGACGCGGACCGCCGAGCGGTCGACGAGGCGATCGAACTGGCCGGCTGTGGCCACCTCCGCGATCGCGAGGTCGGCAGCCTCAGCGGCGGCCAAAAACAGCTAGCGTGGATCGCGATGGTCCTCGCCCAGGACACCGACGTCCTGTTGCTCGACGAGCCGACGACGTTTCTGGATCTCCACCACCAACTCGAGGTGATGGAGATCATCGAGACGCTCCGCGAGGACAGCGAGGTCACGGTCGTCGTCGTCCTCCACGACATCGAGCAGGCGGCCCGCCTTGCAGACCGCATGGTCGTCCTCAAAGACGGCGAGATTCGGTCTCGGGGCGCCCCCGAAGCGGTCGTCACCGAGCGGATGCTCGCGGACGTGTTCGAAGTCGACGCCGAGGTCGAACGCACCGATCGCGGACCGCGGGTGACGCCGCTTCGCGCCAGACACGACGATCCGGAGGCCGATCGGTGACCGACGACGGCGACGGATTCGAGACGGCGCTCGACGCCTATCGCGAGCAGGTAACGCAGCCGCTGGTTCGCCTGTCTCGGAACTACGGCCGCGGCGAATGGCGCTGGCTCGCCGTCGGACTCCTCGCGAGCGTGTTCGCCTACGGGTCGGTGCTCGTGACGCCGATCGTACTCGGGACGACGATCGACGCCGTCTTCACGGGCGAGAGCGCGTACGCGCTGCCGCTGGTCCCCGAGGCGTGGCTCCCGACGGAGCCGACCGCGCAGTTCCGGCTCTCCGCGATTATCGTCGCCATCGCTCTCGCAGGCGGGGCGATACTGCAGTGGGTTCGCGGGGTGGCGATGAACTTCTTCGCCCACGGCGTGATGTACACGATTCGAACCGAGGCCTACGAGAAGATGCAGCGCCTCGACATGACATTCTTCGACAACAAGGAAACCGGCGAGATCATGTCGATTCTCAATAACGACACCTCGAATCTGGAGATATTTTTCGACAATGCGCTCGGAGACAGCGTTCGAATCGGTGTGATCGTCGTCGGTATCACCGCCGCGTTGTTGTATACGAACTGGCAACTCGCACTCTTCACACTGGGAGCGGTACCGCTGCTCGTGGGCTTTACCTGGTGGTTCGTCCGCGTCATCGAACCCCGATACACGACCGTCCGGGAGACCATCGGCGACCTGAACACCCGCATCGAGAACGGACTCAGCGGCATCCAACTCGTCAAAACGACGGGAACCGAGGCCTACGAGAACGAACGCGTCCGCGGCGTCTCTCGGGACGTCTTCGACGCCCAGATGGACGTGTTGAAGCTGAGTTACTTCTATCGGCCGGGGATGGAACTGATCACGGGCGCGGCGCTGCTCGCAACGTTCGTCGTCGGCGGTCTCTGGGTGTTCTCGGGACCGCCGCCGTTTTTCTCCGGCGACCTCACCACCGGCGAGTTCGTCGTCTTCATGCTCCTGACCCAGCGGCTGACCGGACCGATGGCCCAGCTTTCGAACATCGTCGACTGGTACGAGAACGCCCGCGCCTCCGGTAAACGAATCTGCGGGCTGATGGACGTGCCCGTCCGCATCGAAACCGGCTCGGACGCGATCGGCCTCGAATCGATCGAAGGACGAATCGAGTACGACAATGTCACGTTCGCGTACGACGACGGTGGGGGACGTCCCGCAGAAGAGAACAACTCCGGCGAGACGGACGGTGAAACCGTCCTCGAGAACGTCGATATCGAGATCGAACCCGGCGAGACGGTCGCGATCGTCGGCCCGACGGGAGCGGGCAAATCGACCGTCGCCAAACTCCTCTTGCGACTCTACGAGGTGACGGAGGGCGCGGTTCGGATCGACGGCCGCGACGTTCGAGACGTGAAACTCGCGCACCTGCGGTCGTCGATCGGCTACGTGAGCCAGGAGACGTTCCTGTTCGACGGGACGATCGCCGAGAACATCCGCTACGGTCGGTTCGGGGCCTCCCGCGAGGAGGTCGTCGACGCGGCGAAGGCGGCTGCGGCCCACGAGTTCATCCAGAACCTCTCGGACGGATACGACACCCGCGTGGGCGAGCGCGGCGTGAAGCTTTCGGGCGGCCAGCGCCAGCGGATCGCCATCGCTCGCACCGTACTACAGGACCCCAGAATTCTGCTGCTCGACGAGGCGACCTCGGCCGTGGACACGGAGACAGAGTACCTCATCCAGCGATCGCTCGACCGGCTGGCCGCCGACCGGACGACGCTCGCGATCGCCCACCGGCTCTCGACGATCAACAACGCCGATACGATCGTCGTCCTCGAAGACGGTCGCGTCGTCGAGCGCGGGACCCACGAGAAGCTACTGGCAGCGAACGGGCTGTACGCGAGCCTCTGGGGAATTCAGGCCGGCGAGATCGAGTCCCTCCCCGAGGCGGTCGTCGATCGATCGGTCGACTCGATCGCGGAACGGTGATTTTTTGGCCAGCCTAAAAATCGAAACGGTTATGATGGTTTAGGTGAGCCTAAAAATATGGCCAGAGACGAGACGACACGCGGCACACCGACGCGCAGGGAGACGATCACGTACGGGGGCACGATCGTCGGCGGGAGCCTTCTTGCTGGATGTACGAGCGGTGATTCGGGCGAAGAGTCGAGCGAGGAATCGGACGGCGACGTGGATGGGTCGGAACCCGGTGGCGAACCGTACTCGGTGACGATGTCGCCGGTCGGAGCCGTCGAGTTCGAGGAGGTCCCGTCGAACGTGATGGCCTACAGTCCGCAGTACGCGGATATGCTCGTCGCATTGGGTCACCAGGACGCGCTCAACTCGCTGGGATTCGCCTCGTACGAGTCCACGCTCTCGTATTTCATCGATCACTTCGATGGCGTTTCCTTCGACGGCGACGGACTCACGGAGCTGTTCTCGAACGGCTCGTTCGACCGGGAACTGCTCTACGAACTCGACAGCGACGTCCACCTGATCGACCCGGCGTGGCTGTCGACGTTCGAAGGGTGGTCGACGGCGGACACCGAGGAGATCCGTCAGACCGTCGGACCGTTCTTTGCGAACCGCTACAGCCGCGAACACACGAGTCCGCCAGAGGACTGGGCGGAGGGCTACCAGTACTACACCATCTGGGAGATTACCGAGCGGGTCGCGGCGGTCTTTCAGGAAGAAGAGCGCTTCGCGACGCTCAAAGCGGTCTACGACGATCTGTACGCGACGATTCGATCGAATCTACCGCCCGCGAGCGAACGGCCGACGGTCGGGCTGGTGGCGTTCTGGGATGGGAAGTTCTCGCCGTACAAGATCTCCGGGCCCGGCTTCGGAAAAGCCCACGTTCGTCCGCTGGGGGCCCGCGACGCCTTTGCCAACAGCAACCGGACCTACGACGAGAACTACGACGCCAGCTACGACTTCGAGGGACTGCTGGAGATCGATCCGGACGTCATCCTCCACAATTTCGCGGTGACGCCGTTTTACGACTGGGAATCGATCGTCGAGACCGTCGAAACCGATCCGGTCGGGTCGGAACTCACCGCGGTGCAGAACGATCGCTTCTACGCGTCCGGTCAGTCCTTCCAGGGACCGCTCCAGAACCTGCTCCAACTGGAAATGACGGCGAAGCAGCTCTATCCGGACCAGTTTGGAGAGTGGCCGAAATACGAGACCGGGGACGGCTACCCGGCGTTTAGCGAAGACGAACAGCTGTTCGACCACGCGCGAGTGGCGGACATCATCAACGGAGAATTCTGAACATGAGGGACAACAATACGGTTCAACACGATACAGAAGCACCGACGCGCAGAGACGCAATCAAGTACGGCGGGACGATCGTCGGCGGCAGCCTCCTCGCAGGCTGTACCGGCGGAAATTCGGATACCGATTCCAGCGGTACCGACGGGCCGGATTCGGACGGGGAGACCGGAGACGCGCGCGAGGCGTGTCTCTTTCCGGTTGGCTGTCTGGAATTCGACGATGTCCCCGAGTCGGTCACCACCTACAATATGGGCTGGGCGGACATGGTCGTCTCGCTCGGGCAGGCGGAGACGCTCCAGACGAACAGATACAGCGCTCCTACGCTGTTCTACGATCGGTTCGATATCGACTACGACGCCGGGTATCCGCCGCTGTGGCAGGGCGACGGCTGGTCGAAAGAGACGTTCTACGAGCGCGATTCCGACCTGTTCCTCATCGACCCGAATCTGCTCGAAGCGTGGGACACCAACTGGGACGAGGTCGATACGGACGAAATCAGCGACGGCGTCGCGCCGTTTTTCGGCTGCCACAACCGCCGGATCAGAGGCGAGTGGCAACAGGAGTTGGGCTATCCTGAGCAGGCCCCGTCGATGATGGAGGCGTTCGACGCCGTCGCAACCGTCTTCGACGAGCGCGAGCGCGCCGAGGCGTGGTTCGACCTCCACGACGACCTGCACTCGGAGATCGACTCGCGTCTGCCGGCGAATCCGGACCCGCCGTCGATCGGTCTGATCAACAGCGGCTCCGCCCCGGAGCAAGGCGAGTTCTACGTCCTCTATCTGGAGGACGACGGCTACGAAATGAAGCCCTATCGCGACCTCGATCTCGTCGAGGCTGACGCGTTCGCCGAGGTGGAAACCGGCCAGTACGGACAGACCGACTACGAGACGATGCTGGATGTCGACCCCGACATGATCGTCGTTCACTGGGGTGTCACCACCGGTTCAGTCACCTTCGACGGCGACGGAGCCTTCGACACCGAGGCATTCCGCGAACAGTTCGTCGAGCCCATGGAAACCCACGACGTCGGGAGCCAGCTTACCGCGGTACAGGAGGGACGCGTGCTCCCCGGCCCGACCGCCGAACAGGGACCCCTGATTAACGCCTTCCAGACGGAACTGACCGCGCGGCTGTTCTTCCCCGAGGAGTTCGGCGAGGTCGATCTGGACGCCCCGCTCGACGTTCCGGCAGACGAACAGCTGTTCGATCGACAGCGCGTTGCGGAGATCATCGACGGAGAATTCTAACCATGAAGGACAACAACACGGTTCAACACGGTACAGAGGCACCGACGCGCAGAGAGACGATGAAGTACGGCGGGGCGATCGTCGGCGGAACCCTCCTGGCGGGCTGTACGAGCGACGGTTCGGAGCCGGTTTCGGAGACGGAGTCGACCAACGACAATGATGGCGACGGTGACGAGTCGTACACGGTGACGATGGACCCCGTTGGCGAGGTGACGTTCGACGACGTTCCCGAACGGTGGATCGCCGGCTTCGGCATGGACGCGGACATCGGGGTGGCCCTCGGTCAGGCCAACGGGCTGGTCGACATGTTGAGCTGGGTGGGATATACCGGCTTCTACGACGAACTGCCCGGCGTCTCGGTCGACACCGACGACTGGGGCTACCTCATCACCGACGAGGGGAACGTCGACAAGGAGCGGTTTTACGAACTGGAACCCGACCTCATCACGGTCGATCCGAACCGACTCTGGAATTTCGAGAACGACGATATCGAGGAGATCATCGAGACCGTCGCGCCGTTTCTCGGCAACGCGAGCCGGCGGAAACGCGGCGAGGACTTCTACGATGGGGCGTGGCCCGACGGGCAACCCTACGAGTACTACAGCATCCGGGAACAGCTCGAAATCTACGGTCAGGCGTTCCAGCAACAAGAGCGCGCGACGGCGATGGCGGACCTCCACCGGGAGACGATCGAGTCGGTCATCGATCGCCTGCCACCGGCGTCCGAGCGACCGTCGATCGGGCTGATCCACCCGACGTGGCCCGACCCGCAGAACGGGTCGTTCGCGGTCTACAACCCGATATCCGAGGTCGAAAAAACCTACGGCAAAAAGCAGTACCGCGATCTGGGCGTAACGGACGCGTTCGCGGGCGCATACGGCGGCGAGTCCTCGGTCAAAATGGACTACGAAGGACTCGTCGAGTACGATCCGGACGCGTTCGTCTTCCACTTCGGCGTCCCCAACCGGGAGGAAGCACGGGTCACGATCGAATCGATGACCGACGATTCCCTGGGGAGGGAACTGACCGCCGTCCAGAACGATCGCCTCTATCTGGGCGGAACCGCCTACCAGGGCCCGATCATCAACCTCTTCCAGACGGAGATGCTCGCCAAGCAACTGCATCCTGACGAATTCGGGGCGTGGCACGGGCTGGGCGAGACGCCGGCAGACGAACAGCTGTTCGATCGCCAGCGGCTGGCAGATATCGTCAACGGAGAGATCTGAGCGATGGGGAGCACCGTTCCGAAAGACGTAATGGTCGTCGGTAACGCCGCCGCCGAGTCTCGTCCGGACGAACGGCGCACGCATCCGAGTCCCCGGAGAAACTGATCGCTCGTGTCCACAGATTCTGGGGGTGGGTGCCAGCCGACCCTGCCATCCGGTCGGAGCGGCACCGACGAGTCCGTGGGCGCCGAGCAGGGTACCGTCCGCGCCTGTGAGCCGTCGGCGGGCACGAATCGAACGCCAGCGACACCGAGAACGGACCGATGATCGGAACCACACTCGACGACATTCGCAAGCACATCGAGACGCTCGCCACCGAGTCGGGCGAGTACCACCTCGTCTGTGCGCGCTACGGCGATCGTCCCGTCCCCGCGGCGGGGCTGCGCTTCGAGAACAGAGCAACGGCACGGGCGGCCGCCCGCGCGACCGAACAGTACCGGGCCGCACTCCGCGGATACGATCCGCAGGTTCCGTGCTACGACATCATCGTCTGTCAGGAGTACGATCGACGCCCCCACCACGACTACGCCGGCGGGTCAGACACCTGCTGTTCGAACGACGAGCGGTGGACGCTTACCGAGCCGATCATCACTCGATCGCACCGAAACGCGGACCGGCGACAGATAGTCGAGTTCTGTCATCGGATCGCCGCCGTCGTATTCGAGGCGCTCTCCGACGGCGGCTATCACGGCGTCGAGACGGCGATCATGGACCGCTACTTCGAGTTGGCCGAGCAGCTGACGGATCCCGATGAACTCTGTCTGTGTCTGCTCGAAAGCATGGCTGGAGAGCTTTCCCAGCGGCTCTCGCCGCACGAACAGGCCGCGGTCCTCGCTCGGGCGGCCCGCCGCCTCGATCCGCCGCCGAAGGCCGACGAACCGGTATCCGCAACGTTCTCCGAGTTACAGGAGTACGGCCTCGTCGAGGGGTTTTCGCGCTCGTCGTGGTCGACCGCCCTCGACGACTGGAGTCGATCGGTCGTCGTGCGGTGGTCCGGATACGCGCTGTCGCCACGGGACGGGTGTCTGCCGGTGTTGCCCATCACGGTCGACCTCTTCCGCCACGGACTGGAGCGGCCGCCGACGAGGACCGAGGTCGAATCGATCGACGACGGCTGGCAACTCACGCTCGAACTCGGTCGCGGCGGCGAGCCGAACGGACTGACTCGCACACCGATTCGCACGGAGCTGTAAGTATGAGTGTCTCGACAGCAATCGATACGGCTCAAGACAGGGTTCGAGGCGAACGGGCGGCGATCGAGGCGAAGATCGAGGCGATCGAATCGTTTATGGATCGCGTCGCCGGCCTTCCGTCTGCGTCGACGCCGACGGCCACGCAGAGTGTCGTCTCGACGGCGGGAGCGCAACGTCGGACGAGCGTATCGACTACTGGCGGCTGCGAGGCGGTTCGAACTGCGTTCGCCGAGACGATTCGCCCACACAGCGTCGCCGACGTGGACGGGTCCGAGCCACTCCTCGAAACGATTCGAAGCGAGTTGAGCGACACGATCGCCGTCGCGCTCGCGCCGGCGTCGAACACGCCGTTTTCGGAACCGTTGAAACGCGGCGTACTCGCGGAGGCCCAGAGCCGGCGGACCGAGATGGAGGTCACACGTGAGGCACTCGATCGCGAGCTCGCGTCCCTCGAAGACGCAAGCGAGACGGTCGACGAGATTACGGGGTGGATCGCGACCACCGACGAGACGCCCCTGATCGAACTCGGCTTCGACGCGCTCCGGTCTCGCCACGAGACGTTGGCGACCCACCGCGAGCGCTGCGGCGAACTCGCGACCGATCGGCAGTCGTTTCTCCGCACGGCGACCGGACGGGCCGTTGAGACCAGACTCCGACACCGGAACCTCGTCCCGTACCTCTACGGAGACCTGTCGACAGCGTATCCGGTTCTGGTGACCGTTTCCCGGCTCGATACCGCGTGCCGGGAGTGTCAGCGAGCGGTACGGGACCACCTTACGCGGAGGGTGTGATCGAGATGACGCCGAGCACTCACGGGACGACTTCGGGTATCGATGGAGGCACCGATCGATGACACGGGCCACACAGTATCTCCTGGCGCTGTACATCACGGAACATCGACAGTCGCCACCCGTCTCACCCGGCACGATCGCCGAGATGCTCGATCGATCACCGGCGGCCACGACGGAGATGTTCCAGCGACTCGAGTCGGACGGGCTGATTACCCACGAGCCCTACGAGGGGGCGACACTTACGAAAACGGGCCACGAGACCGCTGCGGAACTCCACGAAGCGTACGTCACGCTGTCGTGGTTCTTCCGAGTCGTCCTCGACCTCGAGGAGTACGAGCGCGAGGCGATGGAACTCGCCGGGACGGTCAGCCCGACGGTTACCGAACGGTTGATCGCGACGCTTCCGATCGAGACCGGTCCTCGCGCGCAAACCGCCGAGACCCTCCCCGGCCAGTGTTCCGGGGATTCTTCGTAGCGATCGGGTGGGCGACCACAGCCCGTCCGGGGACGTCGAGACGCTCGGCGGAGACCAGACGATTTATATTTTAGGTAGGCCTAAAAGGAGATATGGCCGCCAGTACGGAGTCCCACGCCGAGGCTCGATCGGAGTCTGAATCGGATCAGAGACCGGATCTAATCGTCTGTGAGAGCGCGCCGGAGAAAGTCGTATTCATCGAGTCCGGAAACGCCGACGGCTGGATCGCAAGCGACGTGAGTATCGAACAGGTCCGGTAGCGAAACGAACCATGCCAGAGACACCATCAGAGACCGACGGGGACGACGATCGAACGACGATCCGAACGGGACGCAAGTTCGAACAGGAGTACCGACTCGACGCGAGCGAAGCTGGCTCGTTCCTGATCGCACTCGGCGAACAGCTTCGCGACGGCGAGGAACTCACGCTGGTCGACGACGAGTGGGAACTTCCGTTCGCCTTCGGTGAGCCGGTCGAACTCGAAATCGACTTCGACGGGGTCGGTGACCCGGAACTCGAAATAGAGCTGGAACTCCCCGGACGGACCGACGAAAACGCACCGGGCGTCAAATAACGAGACGGTCGCGACGCGTCGCGTACCCCGGACCGCAGCTCAGTTCGTCGCTGACTCCAGAACGAGCGTGTCGTCTTCGAGGTAGTGTTCGATGTGGTGTGTGTGTTCTTCGATCGTCGCCAGTTGTTCGCGGAGCATCTCGCCCGTCGCGTAGTCGCCGAGTCCCTCGGCGAGTTCGACGTGTTGTCGGTAGCTCTCGATGATGTCGCCCATCATCTCCAGATCGTTTTCGAGCGACGTCCGAACGTCGTAGACGTCCTCGTCTTCCGGCTCGACGGTCGCCTTCTCGGCGAGCGTCGTCATGCTCGCGTGCGGGACGCCACCGAGAGCCTGCAGTCGCTCCGCGAGGTCGTCGGCGGCGTCTTCGACGTCCTCGTAGACCTCCTGGAGGAAGACGTGAATCTCGAGGAATTCCGCCCCCTCGACGTTCCAGTGGTGTTTGTGGAGCTGGTGGTAGAGGACGTACGCGTCGGCGAGGTCCGTGTTTAGCGCGTCGACGATCTGTTCGGCCTTTTCGGTGTCGAGTCGGAGTGCGTTCTCTTCGACCGTGTCCGCTTCCTGTCGGACCGACTGCTGTGTATTCATCACAACGCACCTTTGTCGCCCCACGGACTTAAAACTTATCAGTATGCATATATTTTTTCGCACGACCTAAAACTCTCTCACACGGCTCACCGAATCGACTCGTCACCGGAGATATGCTACTGGGCTGTAGGGAATGCCTCGACCTTACTGATAGGAGTCACGAGGATACTCGGGCCGATCGGGATTGAGCACGCCGCCAACAGCGCCCGCGATCGCGCTCTCGATCGCCATCACGAACGAGACGATGACGGCGATCGCGAAGATACCGATGCCGGCGACGCCGGTGATCGCACCGCCGAGGGGGCCGCCCGCCCAGCCGGCGATGCCGACGACGAGGGCGATGAGGAGTCCGCCCACGATGCCCCCGAGCGCGCCCGCGAGCAGTCCGTGCCAGAAGCCCCGAGCGAGACCGCCGCCAGCGAGGTAGCCGGCGACGAAGCCGCCGATCAGCCCCGCCGCGAGCTGTCCGACGCCGGGGAGCGTGAGACCGATGATTCCGAGCACCGCCGCGACGAGAAAGCCGATGAGCACGGCACGCCAGTTCGTCATGGTCGGTCGTAGGGGCTCGGAGAAAATAAGCCCACGGCGAGCGATCGAACCGTCGATCGCGAGTCGACCGCCGCGAGCCGGGTTCGCTCCGCCTGCAACCGACTGACCAGCCCAGTCTGCAATCCGCAACGGCCCGGTCTGCAATCCGTCGAGCGGCCCAGTCTGCAATCTGCCAAGCGGCCCGCCCTGCCAGCCAGTGACAGCCGGCGACGTAACGAACGACCTTTTAAGAATGCGCCGTCTAGCTATCGGCATGATTTTCGAAGACCTTCCGACGACGCCCACGTCGGAAGAGCTGATCGACAAGGCGTTTTCGCGGGCAGCGCGGGCCGGCAAGGCCAAAGGGGGTCTCGAGGCCCAGCAGTCGATGCTCCAGACGGCGGCAAACATCATTTCCGATAACCTGGAGAACGTGGTCACGGCGTGGCCCGACTTCGAGTACGAAGACGACGTCCACCCGTTTTACTACGAACTCGCGGACGCGATCGTTGATGTCGATAAACTCCGCCAGAGCCTCTCGGAGGTGATGTGGGCCAGCCGCAAGGCCCGCGAGATTCACGAGGAGTACCAGCCCCGACTCCGGAAGACCGACGTCGATACGGCCCGGAAACACCGGAAACAGGCCTTCGCCCGGCTCGCGGACATCGTCGAGCAGATCGACGACGAACTGCTCTACATCAACAAATCGCGTAACGACTTGCGCGGCCTGCCCGAGATCAATCCCGACGAGCCGACGATCGTCGTCGCGGGCTACCCCAACGTCGGCAAATCCTCGTTCGTCAACGACGTGACGAACGCCCGCGGCGAAA
Source organism: Halosolutus sp. DAT137 (assembly GCF_059736405.1). Lineage (NCBI taxonomy): Archaea > Methanobacteriati > Methanobacteriota > Halobacteria > Halobacteriales > Natrialbaceae > Halosolutus > Halosolutus sp. DAT137. The sequence goes on from NZ_JCAQID010000007.1 coordinate 483,859, forward strand.
CGGCTTCCTACCCGTTCACGACGAAGGGGATCGGCGTCGGCCACTTCACGCGCGATCACGTCCGCTACCAGATCGTCGACACGCCCGGCCTGCTCGATCGCCCGCCGGCGGAACGCAACGAGATCGAATCACAGGCCGTCAGCGCCGTCGAACATCTCAGTGACTGCATGCTCGTCATGGTCGATCCCAGCGGCGAGTGTGGCTACCCGCTCGATGCGCAACTGGAACTGCGCGACTCGATTGCAGCCCAGTTCGAGGACGTGCCAGTACTGACGGTGGCGAACAAAGTCGATCGAACCGATCGGTGGACGGCCGATCCCGACGCCGATTTCAACATGAGCGTCGAAACCGGCGAGAACGTCGAGACCGTTCTCGACGCAGCCGTTGCAGCCGTCGATCACGAGCCGACGTTGCCGTTCGAGGACTAACAGTGACTGCGAGACGACCGATGCGAACTGGACCGACACGCGTACAACGTAGACCGGTACACTCGACAGCGCCGAGGCCGCGATCGCCATGAAGGGACCGGGGATCCTCTGGATGCTCCAGACCGCCGCCGGAATGTCGATGGCCGGCCCGATGTTCATCGTCGGCGTCGAGTTCCTCCGATCGGGCCGGTACGTCGCCGGGACGGGCTTTTTCGCCCTGGGAGTCGCCGCCCTCTACTTTCCGACGTATCTCGTCAACCGGATCGGCGGCCCGCGAACGTGGCTTCGACGGCGGTTCGGACGCGACGAGACGAGCGGCGACGACGACGCAAACGATGTTGACGACAGTGGCGAGAACGGCACCGAACACGAGCGCGGTTCCACGTCGAGCGTTCCGTTGGTCGATCGACTTCGTGGCCGGTGACCGGTGGCAGAATCCGGCCGCGATCGGACCGCGGCGTCAAAGCGATACTACATCCCCCACTCAGGTTCGCGACTCTTCGACGGTAATGTCGATCGCGTCGTCGTCCCAGCCGGCATCTAGCGTGACTGTCGTCTCGCCCGCCGCCTCGAGCGTGAGGGTCGTCGCGCCGGTTCCGTTCTGATCGGTATCGTCCGCCTCCGGATCGACCGTGCCGACGCTCTCGTTACTACTCGCGTACTCGATGCGTTCGCCCGTCTGTGGCTGTTCGGTCTCCATCTCCAGGCGGAGCGTGTCCGTTTCGTCCAGATAGACGGTACACGCTTCGGCGTCACAGTCGTCGCCGGTCCCGTCCTCGGCGTCGGGACTCAGCCACCGAGCGATCCGGTGTTCGAAGGTGAGGTGATCCCGCGCCCCGTCGATCGACACGAGCGCCCGGTGCTCGCCCGGATCGAGCGTCGCCGTCGCGTTCAGTTCGACGATCGAGCCGGCGCGCCAGTGATCGTGGTCGGCGTCGAGAACGGTGACCGAAGTGGTGTCGGCGTACTCGCCGTCGACGAGAACGTCGATCGCAGCGGGTGAGAGCGTCCCGCCGCCGACGTTCTTGACGTACAGCGTGACCACCCCCGCCACACCGTCAGCGCCGTCTTCGTCGTAGGTGGCCCCCGCTTCCGGGTCGGTAGCGATCGCGATCTCGGCGTCGATTTCGGCGACGGTCCTGTCCGCCTCGGCGTCGACGGACTGGGCGTACAGCCCCGTCTCCGTGACGATCATTCCGGCGAACAACGTCGCGACGCTGATGGCGGCGATGAACAACACGACCTGAACGACGGCAGCTCGGACCATCCCCTCGTTCCGTATTGCCGAAAACAGGTCCAGACCCGCATAATCCTACCGGCCACGACAGCCCGACGGCGGGCGCTTCCGACCGCGACGGCCCGATCGTCCCCGGTCAACGCTCGACGACGTCGACGTATCTGACCTCGACGCCGACGCCGTCCTCGGAGTGACGGTTGACCCGTTCGTGAATCACGTCCGCCAATCCCGGCGCTGACTCACCGGGAGGTCCACCGATCGTGACGACCACCCGATCCGGCCCGCGAAACGGATAGTTGTCGTCCATGACGACCTCGAGATCGAGCAACTGGAACTGTTCGTACTCCTCCTGTTCGAGGGCGAGTTCGACCTCTTCGCGGGCGTTCTCCTCGAAGTTGCCGGCCGCCCACGACGTGTACGTGATCGCGCCGAGAAACACTGCGAATATCAACACGATCACGACGAGCCCGACGACTCGTCGGCGAACGCGCGATTCCGTCTCGCTGAGGTCGAACAGGTTCTCCGGCCGGTAGCCGACGTACCACAGCGTCAGGAGTCCGGCGAGGTTCACCGAGAGGACGTTGACCAGCACGAGCGCGGTCGAGCCGATCGCGGCCGACGGCTGGCCCCACGCGAGCGCGACACCTGCGGCGGCGGCCGGCGGAATCAGCGCCGCGGCGATCATGACGCCGACGAGCGCGACGGAGATGCCGGTCGCGATACTGACGATTCCCGCGACGCCGGCACCGAGGGCGATCACGAGCGACAGAAGATCCGGCGCGAGCCGTTCGGAGATTTCGTCGACGGCAGCGATATTCAACCCCGGCGGAACGATGTTCGTCGTCTTGACTACCCAGGCGAAGATGGCCGCCGCCGCGATCGCGAGCACGACGCCGATGATCTGGTAGGTCACGCTCTCGCGAAACAGGACCTCGTCGTCGATCACCGAGCCGACGCTGGCACCGAGTGCCGGCCCGATCAGCGGCGCGATCACCATCGAGCCGACGACGACCGCCGGCGAGTTGAGCAGGAGCCCCGCCGTCGCGACGACTGCGCTGATGATCGTCATCGTCGCGTAGATGCGGAACGTCGGCGTCAGCGAGTCCGCTTCGGCCTGGAGTTCCTGGCGTGAGATGCGATCGGATTCGACGTCGCCATCGTCGTACTCCGCTTTCAGCTCCTCGAACCGGCGGGAGACGACCGTCTCGGCGTCGACGACGACCGTATACGCGTCCTCGCTGACCCCTGCCTCCTGAAGTTCGTCGAGAATGGGTTCGACGGCCGCCGCGGGCAGTGGGAAATAAACCACTGCCGTATAGTCCCGGCTGCTGTCCTCGTCAGTGAGGACGTAGTCGATCTTCCGATCGTCGAGCGTCGAGAGGATCGTCTCCCGCTTCCCCGTCGGAACCGTCAACTGTACCAGTCGCACGTGGATGGATGAGACGCCCTGGGACTATAACTTACGGCGCTCTCGCCGCGTCGCGGTGGGTATAACCGCCCGCGGTCCCTCGCGTGAGGTATGTTCGATACGCGCCCCGATCGCGACGCCGAAGTGGTCCTCGTCGGCCGCTCGAACGTCGGCAAGTCCACGCTCATGCGCGAACTCACCGGCCACAGCTTCGACACCGGCGGGAAACCCGGCGTTACCCGCCAGCCGAATCACTACGACTGGGCCCCCGAGGACTTCGTCATCACCGACCTCCCCGGCTTCGGCTTTATGAGCGGCGTCCACGAGGATTACCGCGAGGAAATCAAGACAAACATCGTCCACTACCTGGAGGAATATGCCGAGAACGTTCTCGTTGCGATCCTCGTCGTCGACGGCAAGAGCGTCATCGACATCATCGATCGCCACTCCGGCCCGGACGAAATCCCCTACGACGTCGAGATGTTTCACTTCCTGCGCGATCTCGGCATCCCGGTCGTCGTCGCCGTCAACAAGATGGACAAGGTCGACGATCGCGACGAGCGCCTGAACGAACTCTGCGATCGACTCGGTCTCTACCCGCCGTGGAAGCAGTGGCAGGAGACGATCGCGCCGATCACCGCCAAGCGCGGGCAGATCGACCCGTTGAACGAGGCCGTCCGCGATCACCTCCACGAGGCGAACCGGGACGATCTGTTCAAATTCTTCTGACCGTCGTCTCGCGCGCTCGAGCCGACGATCGCGTTTCAGACTGACTACTGGCGACACACCCGAAACGATCGCGATCCGGCTGCTGGAACGGTCCCCTTTCACCAGTAACTCGGTACAGGAGACCGTCTCAACGGTCTTCCGCTCCGATCGGTCTTCGATCTCCGCTGGCCCGGCGATCGCCGGTCACCACTCGGCGGCGCGTTCTCGACACCGTCCGACTGATGTCAGCGTAGTACCACTCGTTTTCGAGTTCAATTTTTGGATAATAGCTTGGTAATATCGGGAAGGGGTTCGATAGTGTGATCTATTGTCCCCCGGACGCAGAAACGTATCCAAATCTCGAAAGGCTTTTCAACTATTTCACGAGTTTTGACAGTAGTTCATGAGCAATACCGAGGGGGCAGATGGACACACCGTACGAACCGATCTCTCACGACGATCGTTCCTGGCTGCCGGTGGGACCGCAGCCGCGACGGCACTCGCCGGCTGCAGCGGCGGCGAGGAGATCGACGAGGAGAACGGCGAAGACGTCGACGGCACCTATCTCCGGATGGCCGTCGACTCGATCAGTTCGCTCGATCCGGTGATCATCCAGCTCGACAGCGTGGGCGAGTACAACATCTACGAGCGACTGACCACGCACACGAACGGGTCGCTGCCGGTCGAAGGACAGCTCGCCGAGGACTGGAGGACCGAGGACGACGGACGAGTCTACGAGTTCGACCTCAAAGAGGGCGTCCAGTTCCACGACGGCAGCGAAATGACTGCCGACGACTTCGTCTACTCGTGGCGGCGGATGGCCGAGTCGCCCGACACGCGTAACGCAGACGACCTGTTCGACACGTTCGAGATCGCCCACGAGCGCGATGAAGACGGCGAACTCGTCCCGGACTCGATCGCCGTCGAGGCCGTCGACGACTACACGCTCAGAGTCGAACTCGCCCGACCGTTCTACATCACTCTCGACCAGCTAGCGAACATCTCCTTTGCCGTCACGCCGGAAGGCGTCGTCGGCGACATCGAAGGCTACGACGGCGAGATGGAACGCAGCGAGTTCGGAACCGAGAACCCGATCGGAACCGGCCCCTTCCAGTTCGAGGAGTGGGAGGAAGGCAGCCACCTCTCGATCGAGCGCTTCGACGACTACCACGGCGAGGTCGCCAGCATCGACGGCGTCCACTGGTCGATCATGGACGACTCGAACGCGCGACTCAACCGGGCGTTGAACCAGAACCTCGACGTGTTCACGATGGAACCCGCCCAGTTCGATCCCGACCTGCTCGAGACCGAGGAGACCGACGACCAGGGCCGTGAGTTCGGAACCTACGGTCCGCTGGACAACGACGAGACGGTCCAGTACATGTCCTCGGAGGTCCTCGTCTCCCACTACATCGTGTTCAACACGGAGAACACGGACGACCTCGCTGCTCGCCGGGCGATCGCACACGTCATCGACCAGCACCGACTGGCCGAAAACGAGTTCAACGACATGTACGACCCGGCCTACCACATCATTACCCCGTCGACGTACCCCGGCGGCGAGGATGCCTACTGGGAGCACGCCGAGGAGGAGTATCCCTACGGCTACGCCGAAGAACAGATCGACGAGGCCCGTCAGGTCATGGAAGAGGCGGGCTACGACGAAGACGACATGTACGAGATGACGCTGACGGTGATGCCAGAGAGCATCTGGCAGGACTTTGGCGAGTTGCTGGCCTCGCAGGTCCAGGCCGCTCACATCGACATGTCGATCGACGAGGCACCGTTCGCGACGATCATCAACCGGGCCATCGAAGGGACGATGGACGCCTTCACCCTCTGGGACCGGATGGATTACCCGGGTCCGGACATCTTCCACCGGTTCCTTCACCCGACGCCGGACGCGCCCCAGTTCACCAGAATTTCCGGCGGCGTCGACGAGGAGTACGCTGACGACGCCGCGGACGCCTGGGACCAGTACCTCGACAACCGCGGCGCTACCGACGAAGAGGAGGCGGCCCGAAACGAGGCTTTCGAGCGGATCGAGGCGGCAAACTGGGACATGGTCGCCCAGTTGCCGCTCCTCCACGAGCGCGTCCACCGCTTTGCCTACGACTGGGTCGACATGCCGATGCACGGCGTCATGGAATACCAGCAGTACAACACGGTCTCGATCGACGGCCAGCCCTGACGGCAACCGAGGCGACCGATCCGTTCGGTCCCGCAAATCGTAACATTCGTTCGGCGATGAACAAACACAACGACACTATGAGATCGACCCGTGGTCAGCCGCCCGCCCGGCGGCTTCCCGTCGGATTCGGGACGTCCACACACAGGAGATCGACGATCGGACGCGACGAGAGGGAGCAATGAGTCGACTCGGCTATCTCCTGCGCCGGCTTCTCCTCGCGATCCCCGTCGTCATCTTCGGCACCTCGTTGACGTTCCTGATCATCCGGCTGGGACCGATCGATCCGGCCGCCGCGATCGTCGGCTCGCCGGACACGCCGTCAGCCCAGGCCCAGTACGAGCGAACGCGAGAACAACTCGGCCTGACCCAACCCCTGTGGGAACAGTACGTCGAGTTCATGACCGACCTGTTGACGTTCAACCTGGGACAGTCGTGGGTTCTCAGCCCCGGCGCGAACACGTACGACCTGATCCTGACGTACGCGCCGCGGACGCTCTGGCTCGGGATCTGGTCGATCCTGATCGCGATCTTCGTCGGCATCCCGCTCGGGTTTTACGCCGGACTCAACCCGAACACGCGGGCGGACTACCTCGTCTCGTTCAGCGGGATCGTCTGGCGAGCGATGCCGAACTTCTGGCTCGCGATCATCCTGCTGGCGCTGTTCGCCCAGTCCCAGCAGTACGTCTTCGGGTTCGACTGGAGCGGGTTCGTCGTCCAGAGCCAGGTGACCGGTGCCTACGATTTCAGCGACATCTCGACGCGAGACGGGTTCGTCCGCGAATTTAAACGCGTCCTGCCGGCAGCGCTCGTCCTCGGGTCGGCGTCGATGGGTAACGAAATGCGGATCGGCCGCACCGCCGTTCTCGAGACGATCAACTCGAACTACGTCGAGACGGCCAAGGCGAAAGGGCTCTCCGCGAAGAAAATCGTCTGGAAACACGTCTTCCGGAACGCGCTCATCCCGCTGGTGCCGGTCATCACGAGCGAAGCGTTTCTCCTGATCGGGGGTGCAGTACTCGTCGAGGTCGTCTTCGGTATCAACGGTCTCGGCTACCTCTTCTTCCAGGCCGTCATCAACGGTGACCTCCCGCTCGTGGCGTCGCTCATGTACGTCTTTATTCTCGTCCTCGTGAGCGTGAACATCATCCAGGACATCCTGTATACGATCATCGACCCGCGCGTCGGACTCGAGGAGGGTGGTGCATGACTGATTCGAACGAACGGACCGACGACCCGCGTACGAGGACAGCACAGCAATCAGCGTCGTTCGACGACGACCCGCTCCGCGATCGGATCGCGGCCAATCCCCGGCCAGCGATGCTCTGGGCGGCCGGATTTGCAGTACTCGTCGCCGTCCAGTTCGGGGCGATCGCGAATTTCGTCGTCAACACGCTGCCGTGGGCGCTCGTTCTGGGACCGCTTCCCACAATTCCCGGCGCGTCGATCGTCGGCGCGGTCGGCCAGTGGGTCGCAGACCTGCCGGTGTTGCTCTCGCGAGAGACGATTCCGAACGAGGGCACCCACGTCCCCGGCGAGGGCTGGCAGGGTACGTTCCTCGGCCTCTCGCCGGCGATCGCGTGGGGACTCCGGGTCGTTCTCGTCTACGCCTACGCGTTCGTCTTCCTCGCGTGGCTCTGGTACGCGTACGTCCTCTTTCGACGACACTACCGGTACGCCGACTGGACGCCGAGAGACGACATCGTCGATCGGTTGCGAGGGCACCGCTGGGGCCAGTTCGGGATCGTCATCGTACTCGCGTTTCTGGTGCTCGCGCTGTTCGCACCGGCGCTTGCGACCGCGCCGGTCGAACAGAACATCGAGAACCCGTACTCGCACACGATCGAGTACTACGACGCCGATGCCGGCGAGCTCGTCGAGACGACGGTCGGCGACGCGAACCGCGAGTCGTCCTCGCGGGGCGGCGACTCGAACATCGGGCCGCTGAGCTACGACGACTACGATCGGTTCCACCCGATCGGCACGTTACCCTCTGGCGGCGACCTGTTCACGTTCATGGCCTTCGGGGCGCGGGTCTCGCTTCTGATCGGGCTGTTGAGCCTGACGATCAGCGGCATCGCGGCCGCGACGTTCGCGCTCTTCGGGGCGTACTACAAGGGGAAACTCGACCTCTCTTTCGTCCTGGCGAGCGACTCGGTGCAGGCGATGCCGCGATTGCTCTTGTTGGTATTGCTGTCGGTGATCCTCGCGGACACGTGGCTCGGCGGTCTCTACAGCGGCGCGATCGTGCTCGCGTTGATCTTCGGGGCGACGGGGTGGCCGGCGCTGTGGCGAGCGATACGCGGCCCCGCGTTACAGGTCGCAGAGAAGGAGTGGATCGACGCCGCTAGAAGCTACGGCCAGGCACCGACGACGACGATGCGCAGACACATGCTCCCCTACGTTCTGGGCTACCTGTTGATCTACGCCTCGATGACCCTCGGGGGGATCATCGTCGGCGTCGCGGGGCTCTCCTTTCTAGGCCTGGGCGTCGATTCCCCGACTCCCGAGTGGGGCCGTGCGATCGACGCCGGCCAGGACTACGTCACGACCAGTTCGTGGCACATCTCGCTCATTCCGGGGCTGTTCATCGTCCTCGTCGTGACGGCGTTCAACGCACTCGGTGACGGCATCCGCGACGCGATCGATCCACAGAGTGACATCGGCGGCGACTCGGACGGCGCATCCGACGAAGCCGCCGCAGGGGGGACGGGCGCATGAGCGAACGCGCACACCACCGGCCGGAGCCAGCATCGACCGACGGCGAACCGTTGCTCGCCGTCGAGAACCTGCGAACCGTCTTCCGAACGGACAAAGAACGCATCCACGCCGTCGACGGCATCAACTTCGCCGTTCGCGAAGGCGAAACGCTCGGCATCGTCGGCGAGAGCGGGTCGGGTAAGAGCGTCACGGCCCGATCGATCATGGGCCTGGTCGACTCACCCGGCCGAGTCGAGGGGGAGATTCGCTACCGCGGCGAGAATCTGGTCGGGAAGTCCGAATCGGAGCTGCGAGCCTACCGTGGCGGTGACATCGGGATGATCTTCCAGGATCCGATGACGAGCCTCAACCCGGTGTATACCGTCGGCAACCAGATCAAAGAGGCACTGGAACTGCATCAGGATCTGACCGGAAAGGCCGCCACGAAGGAAGCCGCCGCGCTTCTGGAGTCGGTGAACATCCCGGATGCGGAGCGACGCCTCGACGAATACCCCCACGAGTTCTCCGGGGGCATGCGCCAACGGGCGCTGATCGCGATGGCACTCGCTTGCGATCCGGATCTGCTGATCTGTGACGAGCCGACGACGGCCCTGGACGTAACGACGCAGGCACAGATCCTCGACCTGCTCCAGGAGATCCAGCGCGAACGGGATCTGGCGATGATCTTCATCACCCACGATATCGGCGTCATCGCCGAAATCGCGGACCGCGTCGCCGTCATGTACGCGGGCGAACTCATCGAGCGAGCGCCAGTCGAAGACCTGTTCGCCGCGCCGAAACACCCCTACACGCAGGGGCTGCTCTCGAGCATTCCGGGCCGCAACCCCGGCGCGACGCGACTCGAGACGATCGAGGGCGAGGTGCCGACGGCGACCGAACCCGCGCGTTCGTGTCGGTTCGCGCCTCGCTGTCCGAAAGCGATCGACGGCTGTGAGCGCGTGCATCCGTCGACGGTGACGATCGACGACGCGCCCGGACGCGACGACAACGATTCACCGACAGGACGTGCCGACTCCGCGACGGACGACGACAGTGCGTCGGTCCACCCGGATCGACACAGCGTCTCCTGTCTGCTGTATCCCGAACACATGTCCGAGGACGAACGCATCACTCGACACGACGAGTCCGACCGAATCGACGAGGTGACCGACGAATGAGCCAGTTGCACCGAACGGACGCCGACGCGGACGCGACTCGGGACGCCCAGTCGGAGCCGCTCGTCTCCGTCCGAGACCTGAAAACGTACTACGAGACTGGCGGCCCGCTCTCGGCTGCCCCGGTCAAAGCCGTCGACGGCGTCAGCTTCGACATCCGTCGCGGCGAAACCCTCGGGCTGGTCGGTGAAAGCGGCTGTGGGAAGACGACGCTCGGACGCACGCTGGTCCGTCTCGAGACGCCGACCGACGGAACGGTCGAGTACGACGGGACGGACGTCGCGACCCTGAGCGGCGAGGAACTCAGGGCCTGGCGAAAGAACGCCCAAATCGTCTTTCAGGACCCCGATTCGAGTATGAACGATCGGCTCACCGTCGGAAAGATCATCCGGGAGCCACTCGATTCCTACGAGTGGAAGACGCCGCGAGAACGCCGGGCCCGCGTGCGGGAACTGCTCGAGACGGTCGGGCTGCGGCCGGAACACTACTACCGGTATCCCCATCAGTTCTCCGGCGGGCAGCGCCAGCGCATCGGGATCGCCCGGGCGCTCGCGCTCAACCCCGACTTCGTCGTCCTCGACGAACCGACGAGCGCACTCGATGTCTCGGTGCAGGCGAAGATTCTGAACCTACTCAACGACTTACAAGACGAGTTCGGCCTGACCTACCTGCTGATCGCCCACGACCTCTCTGTGGTCCGCCACGCCTGCGATCGCATCGCCGTGATGTACCTCGGAAACATCATGGAGCTAGGGGAGACGGAGCAGCTGTTTACGGACCCGGCGAATCCGTACACGCGAACGCTGCTCTCAGCGATTCCGACGCCCGATCCGACCGTCGACACCGAGCGGATTCCGCTTCGCGGCTCGCCGCCGAGTCCTCGCGACCCGCCGACGGGCTGTCCGCTCTCGACGCGCTGTCCGATGAAGATCCGGCCAGAGGACTGGGACCTCTCGGAGGACCTCTGGGGACAGCTCGACGTGCTCCGGGACGTGCTCCGGGAGCGATCGCGGGGCACCGACACCCTGTCGACTCGCCTCCGGCGAGCGATCGGGATCGACGATCCGGCGGCCGACTTCGCGGCCGTTCGGGAGTCGGTGTTCGAGGACGTGACCGTCCCCGAGCGCGTCGAAGCGGAACTCGAGGAAACCGAGCGAAAACTGGCCGAGGGGGGCGAACGGGCTGCACTCGAGCACCTCCGCGAACGGTTTGGAAGCGACTGCGACGCCGTCTTGCCGGAGTCCCACGTCGTCGACGAGACCGGGCGAACGAGTCGCTGTCACCGCCACCGCGACGGAATCGACGAACCGGCCGTGGCCGACCCCACGACGTGGAACTGAGCGATGCGGACCGCGCTCGCGATCCTCGATGCGATTCTCGCCGCCTGTCTCGTCGCCGGCCTGGTAACGGCGGGGACGGCGGGAGTGACGCTCGTCGCCGGCTTCGATCTCGTGACGGTCAAACACGTGCTGTTCGTCGTCGGCCTCCTCCTGTTCGGCGTCGCCGCCCTTCAGTGGCGATCGAGCGTCGAACTCGGCACGGACCCCGAAGCCGGACACGGGCCGCCGATTCCACGGGACGAACCCTCGCGCCTGCGATCGCTGCTCGAGGCGACCCTGCCGGCAGCGTGGATTCTGCCGCGACCTGCGCGGTTCTCGGAGCCGGCGAAACTGACGCTCGCCGGCGCGGTGGTGCTGTTGTTTTCGTACATCATGGAAGCCGTGTTCGGAATCGGCGTCTGACCCACGGACGAGGGTGAGGGTACGGACGACCAGTCCCCTCGTCGATGATCGACCGCCGAACACTCCGATACGTTTTCGTCTCGCGAGCGAAACGATCACGTAGAGATGGACGACTCGACGCCGTGGGAGGCGACGCTTGCGGATATGCGATCGATGGCCGCCGAACTCGAAGACGAGGGGTGGGAAACGCTGCCGATCGCCGCCGGAGACACTGCGCCGGTCAGCCCGGACGCCGGCCCGGACGATCGGTTCGGACTCGTTCACGTCGTCCAGGGTGACGACGCCGACGAGCTGGAGGCGCTGTTCGATCGGACTACGTTCTCGAGTTCGGAGGCGTATCTCGCCGTCGTAGACGGGACGGAGTACGTGGTGACGGTCGTCAGCGATCCCGAGAATCGCGTCGCCGTCTGCCTCGCCGGAGCGTTCGAGCACGAGCAGGCGACGGCGTGTTTCGAGGCCGCAGAGCGCGAGGGCGTCACCTACAGTCACGTCCAGCGCCTCGACGGCACCCGCGTCGCCGTCTTCGAGCACGACGATCCGGGTCTCTTCGATCCCTCGTAGTCGGGCGGTTCTCTCGTGTCGGTTCTGTCCCACCGCACACCGGATCGAAACCCTGCACGACGACGCCGTACCATCGCCCGACGACACCGTGCCACGGCATGGCAACTTCGTAACACCGAATCAACTCCGCACGAAATCCGGACCATGGCAACCCTTCGACTGCTCGGGACGGCGGCCTATCCGCGCGTCGGCGAGACGGTTCACCTCCTGTTGGATACCGGCGAGGAGTGTCTGCTCGTCGACGCGGGCACGCAGATCGCGGCGACCCTCGAGGACCTGGACTACTCGCCCGGCGACGTGACCGACCTCTTCTGTACGCACTCGCATGCGGACCACCTGCTCGGCGTTCCGTTCTTCCTCCTCGGACGGTTTTTCACCCGAATCGGTGCGATTCGTGCCGCCGAACCGGAGCACCCGCTGACGGTTCGCGGAAGTGAGGAGACACTCGCCGATCTGCGCACGCTCACCGGCGTCGTGACGCCCGGTCTCGACGAACTGCTGGCCGAGGACGATCGAATTCGGGAGACGGCCGTCGGCGATCGCTTCGCCGTCGGCGACGTGGCCGTCGAGGTCTGCCCGGCCGACCACGCCGTTCCGACGCAGGGACTCGTTTTCGACGGCGACAGACGGATTGTCTACACCGCGGATACGACGGCGACCCCCGCGCTCCGGGACGCTGTCGACAGCTGTGACATCGTTATTCACGAATCGATGTACGCCGACGAGCACGCCGACCTCGCGGTCGACCTCGGCCACGCCACTGCTCGAGAGGCCGGCGCGTTCGCTGACGCGACCGACGCCGAAGAACTCTGGCTCGTCCACGTCGCCGATCGGTACGACCGACCGGTCCGACTGCAGCGAGAGGCGGAAACCGAGTTCGACGGCCGGGTCGTCTTTCCCGATCGATTCGAGACGCTGTCGCTGTAATCGACTGGACGGTGCGGCGTCCCTCCTCCCACCCTGGAGGCGATCACTTGCGAGGGTCGATCGTCGACGAGGAGCGATCGCTGGCTGTCTACACCACCCGGTTGTGGAACCCATCGCCGCGTTCGAGTCGATCGACGTTCTCGCGGACGATGTCCCCGGTGTCGCGGAAGTAGTCCCGCGTGAACGCCGCGCAGTGGGGGGTAACGATCACCTCGTCCATTCCCCACAGCGGAGAGTCCACTGGGAGCGGTTCGGTCTCGAACACGTCGAGGGCAGCACCCGCGATCGATCCCGAGTCGAGCGCGTCGACGAGCGCCGGCTGGTCGACGACGCCGCCGCGGGCGACGTTGACGAAGTAGGCGTCCTCGTCCATCGCGTCGAACTCCGCGGCCCCGAAGAGGTGGTGGGTTTCGTCGGTCAGCGGGACCGTGACGATCACGAAGTCGGCGTCGGCGATCGCCTCGTGGAGTTCGTCGTTCGGGTGCATCGTCTCGAAACCGGGGACGGGATCGCCGGAGCGACGGACGCCGGTAACGTGGACCCCGAGTGCCCCGAGAACCTCCGCGACGCCGCTGCCGAGGGTACCCGTTCCGACGACACAGGCCGACGTTCCGGGGAGCGTGAACCCGTCGTCCCACTCGGGAGACTCCCAGCGGCGGTCCTGCTGGTTGGCGACGTGATCGTGTAGCCGCCGAGCGAACGCGAGGAGGTACCCTGCGACCGTCTCACCGACCGTTCGATCGTGAATGCCCGTGCTATTGGTCAGCACCACATCGTTGGTCTCGAACTCGTCGAACGGAAATCGATCGACGCCCGCCTGAATCGAGTGAACCCAGTCCAGCTCGAAAAACGCCTCGCGGTGTTCGAGCGTGACGATCGCATCACAGGACTCAATCCCGTCATCTCCGACGACGCGTACGGCAATTGGGAGATCGGAAAGGTACTCGCGAAGTTCCGACGCGGGGAACACCGCGTCGACGGAGTCGTGGACGCCGAGTCGATCGAGGGCGAACTGCGGTGGCATACCGGCTGGTACGGACGAGGTGAGGTTCAAAGTTCCCACCGCAACAACGAGTATGAGATGGCGGCTCGGAGAAAATCCCTCGTCACACGGGGCTCAGTGGGGGTAACTCTTCGTCACTGCCGCCAGCCGAATCTACCGGCGGGAGGGGTTTCCGTCTGTCGCTTTACCGCTCGAGTGCCACGTCTCGAGATCGCGCAACTCCTCGGCGACCGACCGAATCGCGTCCGACTCCAGCACGCCCCGCTCGGTCACGAACTCGCTCACGCAGTCGGCGGGGGTCACGTCGAACGTCGGATTCGACACGTCGATCGCGGCCGGGCCGTCGTACACCGCGGATCGATCGCCGGACTCCAGATTCACCCCCTCGCGGGTCGAGACCTTGTCCGTGGCCGCGACGACGGTGACCGGAATTCCCTCGCGCTGGGCTGCGATCGCCAGCCCGCGGGTTCCCGTCTTGTTCACCACGGAGCCGTCGGGAAGAATCGTGTCCGCGCCGACGAGGACGCGATCGACCCTCTCGGTCGCGAGGACGTGGGCCACGGCCGCATCGGTGTGGAGCGTGACTGGGCAGTCGTCCGCGAACGTTTCCGCCACGTCGACGCCTTCCCGGGCCGGCCGAGACTCTGCGACGAACACCCGCGACGGTGCGCCCTCGCGAATCGCGTCGAGAACCGTTCCGGAGCGAGAAAGGGTCGCGACACTCCCGTCGATTCGCTCGGCCGCGTTCGCTGCGGCCTCGTCGTCGGCAGCGAGTGCGCGATCGATCCCCGAGCGAGCCGCCGCGAGCACGGCGTGTGCACACGGTGATCCGTCGCTTGCGTCGTCGTCCCCCCCGTCGTCGTCCGCCCCGTCGTTGTCCGCCCCGTCTCCAGTTTCGTCGTCGTCCGCCTCGCTCCCGCCTCTCTCATCGATCGCCTCGGCCATCACCCGGTTCACCCGGTTTCTGAGGACGGCCATCGACGGTCGCGCTTCTATCAGTCGGCCGGCGAGTGCGGTCAGTTCGTCCCACTCGCCCGTCGGGTCGCGACCGTACGCCGATCGCTCGGCAACCGAGACGGCCGCGCGATCGCGAAGCACTTCGATGGCTCGAACGGAGAGCGTGGCAGCGCCGTGGTCTTCGTCGGCCGCGATCGATCGCACCGTCGGCGCGACGCGCTCGTAGGCCGTCCAGAGTACGGGGACTGTCTCGCGATCGTTGTCGGGGTCGACGATGACGGTGGGCGAGACCCATTCGGAGTCGTCGTGTTCCTCGTTCAGGTCGATTTCGCGCGTCTCGCAGTCGAAAAGGGAGGGGTGAACGACCCACTCCCGACCGAGGTCTGGGTCCTCGACGGAGACCGGCCGGCCCGATCGGACGAGCGAGAGATCCGCATCGGTGAGCCCCGTCTCCTCGCGGATTTCGCGGCGGACCTGCTCATCGGGGTCGCCCTCTGCGAAGCCGGAGACGCCGCCCCACTGGCCCCGGTAGGTGCCGACGGCGTCGCTACGGCGCAAGAGGAGCACCCGTCCGCGGTTGCGGAGGAACGCGGTGACGACGTGGCTGGAGTCGTCACTCGCTTCCTCGCCACCGTCGCCATCAGCCCTCGTCACGTCGGTCATACCCGATACCACGGACGCAGCGACGGAAGTGCTTTCGAACTCGGTGTTCGACAACGGCGGTTCGAAATCAGTGCTCGGCCGAGGGCGTTCGGAGTCGGCGCTCGGTGGCAGGCGTCCGAATGAGCACTCGGTGGCGGAGTCGGTGCCCGCGATCGCAACCGAGATCGCCACCCCGTAACGTGGTTCTGAGTTGACTGGATGCCGCCGCTTTGCCGTGAACTATACCCGTCTCGCGTTCTACGTGGTAGCATGACCCAACGAGTCACGGTCTCGCTCGACGACGACTCGACGGCGGCACTCGAGCGGTTGCTCGCCGAGACCGACAAGAGCCAGAGCGAAGTCGTTCGCCGTGCATTGGCCTTCTACGCGGCGAACTTCGAGGCCGCCAGCGGACGGCCCAGCGAGAATTTAGAACAGTACTACCAGATGCTCACCTCCGGGGAGCACGTCCTCCTCGACGTCGACTTCCTGCACGCGTTCCTCGAACACGCCTACGACGGCGGCGACCCCGACCCCGCGTTCGTGGAGGCGGCCGATCGCGTCTCGGATTATCACGCCCGTGAGTACGCGGCCCGATTCGACGAGGTGGGCGAACTGCTCGAGTGGCTGTCGTTCTGTGGCTTTCTCGAAGTTCGCCGCGAAGAAGATGCGGTCCACCACATCGTCTTCCCCTCCGAGCCGATCCAATGGTTTATGACCAGGTTCATCGACCGGTCCACCGTCGACATGCCGACGGACATCGAGATCGATCGGGGCGTCTCGAAAGTTATTATCACCGAACTCTGACCCCCGGTGGCGATCGCTGACGGTTCATCTCCTGCCGAGTAGTTTCCGTTGCCGGTTCATCTCCTGCGATGGCTTCGGTTTTGTTCCCCGCTAGTCATCATACACCTGCATACTCGTTCACACACCGAACATCACCGAGAGTGGAATCGTAATCGATCGTATGTCCAGCTCTCAACAACCTTTTTGGTAGTTTCTACAAGGGGTGTATGTGGACACATATCATGGGAATCGCAGACCGACTGAAGGCGATCGGACCGGGCGCGCTGGTTGCAGCGGCGTTCGTCGGTCCGGGAACCGTAACGACTGCAAGCGTCATCGGTGCCGAGTACGCCTACCTGCTCGTCTGGACGATCGCGTTCTCGATCGTCGCGACGATCGTTCTCCAGGAGATGAGCGCGCGACTCGGCCTGATCTCGAAAGAGGGACTGGGCGAGGCGTTACGAAACGAGTTCTCGAACCCGTTCGCGAAAGGGGCGACAGTCGTGCTCGTCGTGAGCGCGATCGGAATCGGAACGGCGGCGTTCCAGACCGGGAACATCGTCGGCGGCGCGGCCGGGCTGTCGACGATCACCGGCATCAGCGAGAATATCTGGGGACCGATCATCGGCGTCATCGCCGGCGCGTTGCTGTGGACGGGGAACTATAAACTGATCGAACGGGTGTTCATCGGACTCGTCGTGGTCATGGGGCTGGCGTTCGTCATCAACGCGATCCTCGTTCGCCCGGACGTTACCGCACTCGGCGGCGGCCTCGTGCCGACGGTTCCCGAGGGGTCGGCGTACCTGATCGCCGGCCTCGTCGGGACGACCGTCGTCGGCTACAACCTGTTCTTGCACGCCAGTACCGTCCAGGAGCGCTGGAGCGGAGCGAGCGACCTCGCTGAGTGTCGCACCGACACGATCGTGATGATCATCGTCGGCGGGATTATCACGACCTCGATCGTCGTCACCGCCGCCTCGGTGTTCCCCGAAGGAACCTCGATCGCCGACGTCGGCGAGATGGCCGACCAGCTCGAGCCGCTCTTCGGCGGCTACGCGCTGACGTTCTTCGCGATCGGACTCTTCGCGGCCGGCTTTACCAGCGCGATGAGCGCACCGCTTGCCGGAGCGTACGCGACTGCCGGGGCACTCGGCTGGGAACGCGATCTCACCTCGACGCGCTTCCGGGCGATCTGGGGAACGATCCTCGCCACGGGAATCGTCTTCTCGGCGCTCGATTACAACCCGGTCGAGGTGATCGTCTTCGCACAGGTCGCCAACGGGCTCCTCCTCCCGATCCTCGCCGTCTTCCTCATCTACGCGATGAACAACGACGGCCTGCTCGGCGAACACACCAACACCACCCTCCAGAACGTCCTCGGCGGGATCGTTACGCTCGTCGTGGTCGGAATCGGTCTCCAAACGCTCTACGACGTTTTGATCCTCTGACTGAATGAACGATATAAACGCGGCGGACTCGAATGGTGACGTATCAATGGACGAAAGCGAACTGACGGACAACGCCGTTCAGGATGGCGCCACGACCCGAATCGGCGTCGACGTCGGGGGCACGTTCACCGACGTGGCGCTCTCGGTCGACGATCGGCTCGTCACCGCGAAGGTGCCGACGACCGACCCACAGCACGTCGGCGTGCTCGAGGGGCTTCGAAAGGCCTGCGATCGCGCCGGTATCGACCCCGGCGAGATCGACGAGTTCGCCCACGCGATGACCGTCTCGGTCAACGCCCTGCTCGAGCGAGGGGGTGCGAAGACGGCGTTGGTCACCACCGGCGGCTTCCGAGACGTGCTCGAAATCGGGCGACAGAATCGACCGGATCTCTACGATCTCGACGCCGAGAAGCCGGACCCGCTGGTTCCCCGCCAGCGCCGGTTCGAGATCGACGAGCGAACGACGATCGACGGCGTCGAACGCGGAGTCGATCGCGACGAGGTTCGAGCCCTCGCGGCGACCCTGCGCGATCACGACGTCGAAGCTGTCGCCATCTCCTTGCTCCACGCCTACGCCGATCCGGCAAACGAGCAGGTCGTCGCGGAGACGCTGCGCGAGGAACTCGACGTGCCCGTCTCGGCCTCCCACGAGGTGCTCGCGGAGTTCCGCGAGTTCGAGCGAACGTCGACGACCGCCGTCGACGCCTACGTTCGCCCGGCGATCGATCGCTACGTCGGCCGACTCGTCGACGAAGCGGCCGACGCGGGGATTCCGGCCCCGCGGATCATGCAGGCAAACGGCGGGATCGCGGATCCCGAAACGGTCCGCGAACACGCCGTGACGACGACGCTGTCCGGCCCCGCTGCCGGGGTCGTCGGCGCGGCTGCGACCGTCGACGATGACGACGTCGAAGGGCTCGTCACCTTCGACATGGGTGGCACCTCGAGCGACGTGAGCCTCGTCCGCGACGGGCAGGCCGAGCGGACGACCGACGCGGAAATCGACGGCCTCCCGATCCGAACGCCGATGGTCGACGTGAACACCGTCGGCGCGGGCGGCGGCTCGATCGCCTGGGTCGACGCCGGCGGCGCGCTTCGGGTCGGTCCCCGATCGTCGGGTGCCGAACCCGGCCCGGCCTGTTACGGCAAGGGCGGGACCGAACCCACCGTGACGGACGCCAACGTCGTACTCGGCTACATCGGCCCCGAAACGGCACTCGGCGGCGAGATGACCCTCGACGTGGAGGCGGCCCACGACGCGCTCGAGCGACTGGCCGACGAGGCCGGACTCGACGACGCGCTGGAGGCAGCCCGCGGCGTCTTTCGGGTCGCAAACGCGACGATGACCCGGACGATCCGATCGGTGACGGTCGAACGGGGCCACGACCCGCGAGAGTTCGCGCTCGTCGCGTTCGGGGGCGCGGGACCGATGCACGCCGCCGCGCTCGCGGAGGCGCTCGAAGTCGATCGCGTCGTCGTCCCGCGGCCGGGCGGCGTGCTCTCGGCGTTCGGACTGCTCGCGGCCGACGAGAGCTACGATGCGGTCCGAACCGTCGGCGTCGATCTCGAGGGAGCCGACAGGGGGAGACTCGAGTCGGTCTACGACGACCTCGTCGCGGACGTGCTCGCGGACGCCTCCGATCGCGACCGGGCGCGGGTCGAACGCGCGGCCGACTGCCGGTACGCCGGCCAGAGCTTCGAGTTGACCGTGTCGGTCGACGAATCGATCGATCTCGAGGCGATCGCAGAGCGTTTCCACGCGGCCCACGAGCGGGCCTACGGCTACGAACTGGACGCCGAAATCGAGATCGTCAACCTTCGCGCGACGGCGACCGTTCCCGGCACCGAGCCGACCGTTCGCCACGACGGCGAAGGAGATGCGATCGTCAGCACCCGAAACGCACACTTCCCGGGCACCGGCGAGCGCGAGGCGACCGTCTACGACCGCGATCGGCTCGAGGCGGGCACGACGCTCTCGGGGCCGGCGGTCCTCGAACAGGCGGAAAGTACGACCGTCGTCCCGCCGACCTGGGACGGCGAGATTCTCGCGGACGGCACGCTCGTGATGAGTCGAACGGGGAACGCCCGGAGGGGCCACCAATGAGCGACAAGACGAAAGGAACGACGGACGGGAGCGACGCCGGGATCGACCCGGTCACGCTCGAGGTACTGCGAAACCAACTCGAGAGCGTCGCCGAGGAGATGGGCCAGACCCTGATCCGCGGGGCGTACTCGCCGAACATCAAGGAGCGCCGGGACTGCTCGACGGCGCTGTTCGACGCCGAGGGGCGCATGATCGCCCAGGCCGAGCACATCCCGGTCCACCTCGGCGCGATGCCCGCGGCCGTCGACGCCGTCCGCGAGTACGAGCCGAAACCGGGCGACGTGTTCGTCCTCAACGACCCGTTCACCGGCGGGACGCACCTGCCGGACGTGACGATGGTGTCTCCGATCGCGCCCACGCTCGACAATTCCGAAGGTGACCCCATCGAGAGCAGAGAGATCGTCGGCTACGCCGTTTCCCGAGCCCACCACGCCGACGTCGGGGGGATGACCCCCGGCAGCATGCCCGCAGGGGCACAGGAAATCTACCAGGAGGGGTTGCGACTCCCGCCGACGCGGCTCGTCGAGGGCGGCGAGGTCCGCGAGGACGTCCGCGCGCTGGTGCTCGCGAACGTCAGAAACCCCCGAGAGCGCCGCGCCGACCTCCGCGCACAACTCGCGGCGAACGACCGCGCCGAGGCCAGACTCGCCGCGCTGTTCGACGAACACGGCCGCGAGACCGTCCTCGACGGGTTCGACGCCGTGATCGACTACTCGCGCGAGCGAATCGAAGACGAAATCGCGGCGCTGCCGGACGGCACTTACGAGGCGACCGATGTGCTCGAGGGCGACGGCGTCACCGAGGACGATATCCAGATCGCCGTGACGGTAACGGTCGACGGGGCGTCGATCGGCGTCGACTTCACGGGCACGGACGACCAGCTCGCGGGCAATCTCAACGCGCCGCTGGCGGTCGCGAAGAGCGCGGTCTACTTCGTCGTGCGCTGTATCACGGATCCCGAAATCCCCCCGAATCACGGCTGTTACGAGCCGGTGAGCGTCTACGCACCCGAAGGCTCGTTGCTCAATCCGGCGGTGCCCGCCGCCGTCGTCGGCGGGAACGTCGAGACCAGCCAGCGCGTAACGGACGTGGTCTTCACGGCCCTCGCCGGGGCCGCACCCGATCGCGTCCCGGCCCAGAGTCAGGGCACGATGAACAACCTGACCATCGGCGCGCGGGACGGCTCGTTCACCTACTACGAGACGATCGGCGGCGGGTTCGGCGGCCGCGCCGACCGCGACGGGATGGACGGCGTCCAGGTCGGGATGACGAACACCCTGAACACGCCCATCGAATCGATCGAGTCCGAGTACCCGCTCCGAGTCGAGCGATACGCGTTCCGCCCGGACAGCGGCGGCTGCGGCCAGTTCCGCGGCGGACTCGGGCTGGAGCGATCGGTCACCGTCGAAACCGACGCGACGGTCTCCCTGTTGACCGAGCGCCGCAGGCACGCCCCGAAAGGCGTCGCCGGCGGCGAAAACGGCGCGGTCGGGGAGAACCTGCTCGACGGCGAGCAGGTGGCGGCAAAGACGACCGTCGACGTCGAAGCAGGCACCACAGTCACGGTTCGCACACCCGGCGGCGGCGGTCACGGCGATCCGGCAGACAGAGGCCCGGCGGCGATCGAGGCCGATCGGCTCGCGGAGAAACGAGCCACTCCAGCGGACGAGGGCGATCGATAATGACTGGTGACGGAGCCGACGACGAGCGCCACGAGGATGCGATCGACGGCCGAATCGGGTTGATCGTTCCCTCCTCGAACACGACAGCCGAACCGGAGTTCCGGGCGGCCCTCCCGGCAACCGTGACCGTCCACGGCGGGAGAATGGCCCTCGAGTCGGTGACCGTCGACGCACTGGATGCGATGAGCGACGACGCCGCACGGGCGGCCGAACTCCTCGGCCACGCGGACGTCGACGCGATCGCCTACGCCTGTACCACCGGCAGCCTGCTCCACGGACCGGGGTTCGACGCCGAACTCGAGGACCGACTGGGATCCGCGGCGGGCGTCCCGGCCGTGGCGACGGCGCGATCGGTGATTCGGGCGCTCGAGGCGCTCGAAGTCGATCGACTGGCCGTGGTGACGCCGTACACCGCCGATCTCGACGAGAAAGAGCGGGACTTCCTCGCGGCCGCGGGCTACGAGGTCGTCTCGATAGGCGGCCGCGGCATCGAGGCAAACACGGAGATTGGGGCACTAACACCCGACGACGCCGCCGAACAGGTGCTCGAACACGTCGAGGCGGACGCGGTCGATGGAGATGCGGGCGCGACCGGCGGTGACGCGGACGCGGCCGCTAGCGATTCCGAGGCGATCGACGCCGTGTTCGTCTCCTGTACGAACTACCGCTCGCTCGCGGCGATCGATCGCCTCGAAGCCGAACTCGGCGTCCCAGTCGTGACGAGCAACGGGGCGACGCTGTGGGACCTTCGACGAGTGACCGGATTGGCGATCGACGGACCGGGAGTGCTGTTCGATCGACAGCCGTAGCGCGCTGGGCCTGTCGTCGATCGCGGTCGTCAGACCGTCCGCTCCGGCGGGACGAGCATCACGTTCCCGTTCGCGCGGGCCACGATATCCTCGGAAACGCTGCCGAGTAACAGACGCCGGAGCCGGCTGTGGCCGCGAGAGCCGACGAGGATCGTCGTCGGCTCGTGCTCCGCCTCGGCGTCGAGGATCTCGTCCGCCGGATCGCCCTGTCGAATCTCGGTTCGCGTCTCGATCCCCCAGTCTTCGAGCCGGGCCGCCAGCTCCGCGAGTCGCTCGACCGGGTCGTCGTCGTCCGGAAGTCCCGGATCCTTCGGCGTCTCGACGTGGACGAGCGTTACCTCCCCGGTCGCGTGACGCAGGTACGAGAACGCCTCGAACGCCCGATCGGCGTTTTCGGAGAAGTCGGTCGCGTACAGCACCCGCCGGAACAGGTGTTCTCTGACGACATCAGGCTCCTCGACTCCGCGTTCGATTCGGTTGACGAGCAACGGGACGACCGTCGTCCGAGAGAGGTTGCGCGCGGTCGAGCCGATGACGCGGTTCTCGAGCGGGCTCTTCCCGCGCGAGCCGACGATCGTCATGCTCGCGCCGATCGTCCCGGCGATCCCGTTGATTCGTCGGTGTGGCGTCCCGCGGACGACGTGCGTCTCGACTTCGAACCCGGCAGCCTCGATGACCCGGCGGTACCGGTCGAGGGCGCGCCGGCGTCGGCCTTCGAAGTCGATACCGGGCATCCCCGCGTGGACGTTCGACGGGACGACGGTGACGAGGTGGATCTCGTCGACGCCGATTCGGCCGAGACACTCGAGGCACGTCTCGCTCTGGATGGTCGCCTCACTCGCTGCCGAGAGGTCGGTCGCACAGACCGCTTTCATACCCATGATATGGGTCGGTGGTATAATATTGTTTGGATAATCCAATACAAGGAGTAGTTCGCGCGCGGTAAAACAGGTGCGATCACCGATCGTCTCGGGCGGACGACTCGTGGTCCCGGTGACAGAGCGATCCGATACGTCTTCGACATCGGAACGATTGTCGCCACGCGATCGGTTTCGACGCATTCTACGGTAGACTCCGTCCGAGAACGAACCGCTATATCTTGGTAACATACAGAAATATTCGCGTTGGATAGCCGTGAGATAGTCTGCAATAATATTGTGTAGTAAACCCAAAAGCGTTATATCTGTACTTCGGATAGAGGGGAGTGAACAGTAAGCCATGATCCACACACGATCGAACTCCGATCGGGGTCGAGACGCATGATCGACCTCGCGACGTTTTCACCACCAGTACAGGCAGGCGTGCTCGTCAGCGCCGTCCTCGTCGAGGCGATCGTCCTCTACGTGGGCTATGGCGCACTCGAGCAGGTCGTAGCGAACCCCCTGATCGAGCGGATCAAGCGCGCGTAAATGGAACTCTTCGGAATCGCACTGACGATACTCGTGTTGTTCGTGAGCTTCGGCTTCATGATCGGCGTGCTGTTCGGTTTCTTCGGAATGGGCGGCTCCTTCCTCGTGACGCCCGCGCTGCTCGTGATGGGGTACCCCGCCCGCGTCGCCGTCGGGAGCGGCATGGCGTTCGTCTTCGGGACGGCCGTGATCGCCACGCTGAAACACCACGACCTAGGACAGGTCGACTACAAACTCGGCGGATTGATGGTCGTCGGAACCTCCGTCGGCATCGAGGTGGGACGGATCAGCGTCTTCTACCTGGAGGAACTCGGTCTCGCCAGCGGCGTCATCGGCGTCACCTACGTCTTTCTGCTGGGCGCGATCGGGCTGTTCGTCACGTACAATGCCCTCGGCGGTGACGGCGACGACAGCGGCGGCGGCCACCACGATCCCGGCGCCGAGATCGATCCGGACGCTATCCCGAATATCGCCAAGAAGATCCAGTCGTACCACGTGCCGCCGATGGTGACGATCACGGGCGGCCTCAGCGTCTCGCTGTGGGTGGTTCTCGGCGTTGCGTTCGTCACGGGGCTGCTGTCGGGCTTTCTCGGCGTCGGCGGCGGCTTCATCCGGATGCCCGCGATGTTCTACCTCATCGGGGTCCCGGTCCCCGTAGCGGTCGGAACCGATCTCTTCGAGATCGTCATCTCCGGCGGGATCGGCTCCTACCTCTACGGGATGGAAGGCGGCGTCGACCTCTCGATCGTCGCACCGCTGATCGCCGGCAGCGCGCTCGGCGCACGAATCGGCTCGGCCGCGACGAGCATCGTCGACGAGGGCGACATCAAGATCTACTTCGGACTGATGTTGCTCGGCGGCTCGATCGCGGTCGCGTTCCGGCAGATCGGCGACTCCCTCGGGATCGAGGTCCTGAGTACGATCAGCTTCGCGCTGATCATGCTCTCGGCCCTGCTAGTCAGCGGCGCCGTGATCTACAGCACGATCGCGACGATGCGCGCCGAGACCGACGGGACGGCGGCGACCGCCGACTGACAGTCGCGATCGACCACGTCGCCCGACGCCGCAGTGACCGATTCCGGGCTTCGAACCGAGGCGATCCGTACCGACGGAATCGACTCTCGGAAGCCGAGAATCAGAATCGCGCTTTATTGCGCTGGGTGATCTATCTCTGTCGATCGACGATGCGCTCACCGTTTACCCGTCTTGGATCCAGCCACAGGGCGACGGCGACGAGCACCGACTTCGATGTCCCGCGAGGCAACCCGTGACCCGAACCAACGGCTCGCTTCCTCGACCGTACGCCCTCGCGTCTCTCGCGACGATCGTTCTCGCTGCGATCGCGACGATCGTCGGGCTGTTCGTCCCCGGATTCTACCGGGACGCCCCGGTGCTCCTCCCGCAGCTCTACGGGCAGGACCTGCTGACGCTGTTCGTGGCACTGCCAGTTTTTGCGATCGCGCTGTACTACGCCGCCCGGGGATCGCTGCGCGGCTACGTCGTCTGGCTCGGCGTGGACGGCTACCTGCTGTACACGTACGCCTCCTACGCGTTCATGACGGCGTTCAACGAACTGTACCTCGTCTACACGACGCTGCTGTGGCTCACCCTGGTCACCTTCGTCGGCGGGCTGGTCCGACTCGACGCCACCGAGGTGAAGCGGGCCGCCGAGGGGCTCTCCGTTCGACCGTACGTCGCCTTCCAGGTCCTGCTGGCAGCGCTCGTCGCGTTCCTGTGGCTGGCCGAAGTGGTGCCCGCAATCGTCGCCGGGACGACGCCGCCAAGCGTTGCCGAGGCGGCACTACCGACGTCGGTCATCCACTCGCTCGACCTGGGGATCATCCTACCGGCGTTCCTACTCACGGCGTACTGGCTTCGCGAGCGTCGGGCGTGGGGGTACGCGTTCACCGCCGTGCTCCTCGTGAAGGCGGCGACGCTCGGGCTGGCCGTGCTGGCGATGGCCGCCTTCCAGCTCCGCGACGGCCAGCTCGTTCCGATCCCCGTCCTCGCCGTCTTCGGCACCCTGACGCTGTCGAGTCTCGCGCTGCTGGGCCGGTTCCTGCGATCGATCGGCCCTCGACACCCGTCAGCGGCGTCCGTAGTCGACGACTGCAACCCGGTATCGACCCCGGATCGCTCCGGAGAGGACGCGTGATGCGAGCACGGAGCCACCCGGTACGGGGTCGCTGCCCGCTGGTCCCGCTCGCGTCGCGGCCGTTCGTTCGGGAGTACCTGGCAAATCGCAGCGATCGTGGTGACCGCCGTGTTTAGGCTTGTCTTCGGGATCTTCCTCGTGCTCCACGGGTTCGTCCACCTGTGGTACGTCGTGTTGAGTCGGGGCTGGATCGAGGTCGAGGATCAGATGGGGTGGAACGGTCACTCCTGGCTCCTCTCGTCGATCGCACCCGAGGGGACGATCCTGACCGCGGCTAGCGTACTGTACGTTGCGGTGGCGGTGGGGTTCGCTCTCGGCGGCGCGGGCTACGTGCTCCGACTGGATTGGTGGGCTGGGATCGTCGTCGGTTCGGCGCTCCTCTCGACGATCGTCATCGTCTCGATGTGGGACGGCCGGCTCGATCTGCTGGTCGAAAAGGGCGCGGTGGGCGTGCTGATCAACGTCGTCCTGCTGGCGTATCTGGTCGCGATCGAGTGACCAATAGTAGCCACTGAACGTCACTGCACACCCGATCGCACGACGGGAGTGCAGTTCGGAGTAAACGTAGTCCGGAGCGATCGAAGTGAGCGAGAACCACGGACAGTGCGATCGGTGTGTAATTCAGTTCAGTTTGCACTATAGAAGGGTAAAGTCACTGAAACCCTCGATGATAGAACACTGTCTAGTTTAGCACCTCTCCGGCCGGCGTCTTTCCATCGAGTGCTTGGTACGGTCTCTGAAAGTTGTAGTGCCCTGACGGGCGTCGCCGTCCACTCATTCTTCCAAGGTTCTTCTAAATCAGCCTCACAGCCCCCGCTGAGCAGGTCTACGAGCACTAAGCCAATTCACTCAACAATTCTATTCGCTTCCCAAACCGACTCAACTAGACAGTGCCGAAATGCCCTTTGTGTTCACACATATTCATTGAAACACAGGTGTTCGCCTTCTGATGACAGACTGCTTTTGAATCCTTGGCCACGAAGGTTGTCAAAATTCCAGAACCCGTCTTATTCCTCTTCGGTGAGTAGGTCGAGCAGTTGACGGCCTTTCTCAGTAATACGGTATTCCGTCCGATTGCGAGTATCGCCTTCGACTGGATTAGATTCAACCATACCTGCCTCCTCAAGTTCATCAAAATGTTGATAAATGGTCGAAGTAGTAACACCAATTTCCTTATGCATCTTATATCCATGAGATGGTGACTCATTTAGAAGACGGAGAACCTGCATCTTAGTTTCACCAATGAGAGACACGCTATCTACTGGATTAAAGCGTATCCCTTATTTACATTATATCGGTTGAAACCGGCATATGTTTACTTGATAGATTCAACCATCTCCGTGAATGCGTTCTTATTCGACTGATTGGCCCGCATATCGTTCAAGAACTTGCCAACGGTTTCAAGAAAAAAGACTCGCTCAACGTCGTCAACAAGTTTCAGAGAGCTTATAAGTTCATCGGGAGTGATGAATATGAGCTCGATAGGTGCATCTTCCGCTTCTTGACGTGCATCACCTTCCTCTCCCGGTTTGAATCCCGCACCAAGGACGTACAGATATTCACCGAGTTCGTTTATGCGCCCCTTCTCAATAGCGTGTTGAACTGAACTCTGTGTGGCAGGTTTGTCCTTAATTTCCATCGCCTTGTGCAACTCATCATCGTAGAAGATTTCAACGTCACCTGCCGCCTTCGAAAACTCGTCAGAGACATTAGCGTGTTCGCAGTCTACCCGCCAATCACCTTCACCAGCGTGTTCGTAGTAAGTCTGCATAATACCTGCAACGGCGGCAGGTAGGCGTTCACCGTTACCTGATTCTCTCAGATACTCTCTAATATTGAGAGCGATTACGTCGTATGGTGCATCAGATGGCGATTCGAACTCAACTGTTTTCGACTCTAATTCCGAGACTGCTTGCAAGGTCTGCCGAAGAATGTTGGTTGGGTTGAGTTCCCCCTCTTCGACTTGGTTTTGCATCCGCTGTAACAATTTGTAGAGACGTTCCTGCTTCTGACTTGAGCGGGCACGATTACTGGTATCAACTTCAGGGTGGCGAGCAGGATTATTCACGAAGGGTTCAGGACTTCCTCCAAGACGCTCACCGTGCCCTTTCTCCCAAGGAACCAGAGCATCGTGTGCGACAGAACGAGCATCGTATGCACCTTCAAGCGAAGACCCTGCCTGCAAAGCCCGATAGTGAATGTTAGGATTCGTCGCCTTCGAGAGTGCGGCATTCACCAAGATGTAGCGATACGTCTTGTTCGAATCGGTTAGAACTTCCTTGATTTTCGTCCGAACAAAGTCATCGTCTATGTAATCGGTTTGGTCATCGGATTGAACGTGTTTCCATTCTCGGTTCAGAATCTTCGAGGCTTCCTCAGAACTGACATTCTCTTCCGCCAAGTTAGACACCGAGACGTACTTCTAATATAGCACATAAATGTCATATATCGCAAAAAAGCAATATGAAGGGAAGGTTCGACAT
Organism: Halosolutus sp. DAT137; assembly: GCF_059736405.1. Taxonomy (NCBI): domain Archaea; kingdom Methanobacteriati; phylum Methanobacteriota; class Halobacteria; order Halobacteriales; family Natrialbaceae; genus Halosolutus; species Halosolutus sp. DAT137. The sequence continues at coordinate 512,411 of NZ_JCAQID010000007.1, forward strand.
AATTACTCATCTGACACCTCGGAGAGCGTTTGCTGATTAGCGTCTTTGTCGAGACCGGGATTTACGTGACGATTCGGCGGTTCGTAATTCAACCAAAGACTCTCTTGCCGCTTATCTTTGGTCGTGTGCATCGTCTTCTCCTCAGCGTCAACACGGTTCCAACCGTAATCCTCGAAGACTTCTCTATACAGATCACACTTGTATCCAGAGACAGCAACTTTCCCCTCTGCATTCCGAAGAACCTCGGCTAATTCCCGGTGTTCCTCATCACTCATCTCGTGACCATACGAGTTAGTGTCTCCTCTTGTTCCGTGCGGATATGGTGGGTCGCAGTAGAACAAGGCGTCTTCATCATCGTGACGCTCGACAACCTCGATAGCAGGTTTGTTCTCGATTTGGACTCGACGGAGCCGGTCTGCAACGTCGTATAGTTGTTCGAGTCTTCCGTGCCACCGTGAAACTGCACCCGACATATCTCGACGCGAGGTTGATTTGCAGTAGGCCCATCGTCCGGGCGTGGCCTCCTGGGCCAATCCAGAACGCGTCTGACCTGCACGGACAAAGAACAACCGAGCCTGCTCCATATTGCTTAGTTCATCGTTGTTCTTCTGCTCGACTGCATGAGCGAGTTCTTCACGGCTAAATGGAGTGAGTGCTATCTTTTCGAGAAGTTCATCCCGATCCTCACGGAGAATCTTAAAGAAAGTCACTACGTCGCTGTCTAAATCGTTATATGTTTCTACAGGGCTTGGTTCTCGGTTTATTAGAACTGCGGCGCTTCCGCCAAATGGCTCTATGTATTGGTGAGCCTTCGGGAGCTGTGCCAATATAAAGTCAAGATGACTGTATTTACCACCGTACCAGCGAAATGGAAGCGCCTTACTCATACGTGGTGTAAAATGGTTTGCTATCGCTTATAAGGATTCACTTCTCGTTGAATAGCGACTACGACAAGAGATTGAGCCTACTCGAACCGCTTTCCGGTTGTTGAACCTCAATTTCACCCGGTTCAAGGGGAATTACTTCCGTAACTTTGTACCCATGCTGTCTCACATATATTGCACACATTTTCAATCTTGGGTGGACGTACACCCTATGGCAAAATTCTCAGACGTGTTAATGAAAAATCGACAGTTCTCAAATGATACGTGGTGACGAGGCTACCTTGCTGCCACAGGAATCCCTTCCCGTGTTTGCGGTTTGCGGCTTCGAGGAGTGACCACACATTTGGAGAGGAATTTAGTTGAATGTCGAATTCATAGCGCAGGCGGCTCAAGAAGGGAGTTTGTCGGTAGTAATATTGTCCCCAATCCGTATGAATATTCGCAGAACACAAGACGTGAGTGGGCACGCTCACTCACCGATCGAACTCGCACGAGTGAAGTGCTAATCGCAGGACGGCACGTAGGCTGTCGGTCTTAATTCAACCGGTAAGGGGATACCGACTCCCGAGTTGTGGACTACGCCCGAGAATCTGCTCACTACGCTCACAGAGCCTCGGTCTAGTTCAACTCCGATCGGATCGCAGTCTCACCGCTCACGAAGTTGTTCGCAATGAGAAGTGCCGCCTCCCGGATTTGAACCGGAAGAAGACGGTCGCTCTCGCTACGCTCGACCGCTGCGACTTCTAGGATTCAAACCGGTCGGTGGATACTTTCCGCTCGGCAAGTTGCCTCGCGAAAAGTATGCCGCCTCCCGGATTTGAACCGGGGACAGCTCGATCTTCAGTCGAGTGCTCTCCCAGTCTGAGCTAAGGCGGCTCATCTATCTCTCCGGCCATGGTATAAAAAAGGATTTCGAATCGGCATCGTCATCTAGCGACCGGTGGAACGAGTCATTTCCCGGAGTAATGCGATCGAACGCCGACCGATGATCAGTAATAGTGAGAATACAGCCGGAGTAGCCGGTCCCTGTATCCCGTTGGTTGGAATTTCGGATATTCAAGACACCCTTTTCTGCGCTGACGGGTAACATCGTGTTATGGATGCCCTTGCCTCGGACCAGGAGGATGTCGAACTGTCGGCAGACATCATCCTGGAACTGCTGGCGAACCGCCGTCGCCGCTACTTGCTGTACGCCCTCCGCGGACAGGACGGACCGATCGAACTATCGACGGTCGCCGAGCAAGTCGCTGGCTGGGAACACGATGTGCCACCTGAAGAGGTTGCGAAAAACGAGTACAAGAGCGTCTACGTCTCCTCCGTCCAGTGTCACGTCCCGAAACTTGCCGACGCCGGTGTGGTCGACCACGACGAGGAAAACCACACCGTCGTTCTCGCGGATAATTTCAAGCAACTCGAACCGTACCTCCGCGTCGTGGTCAAGGACGAACCCGAAAACTCGACGCTGCACACCGCCCTCGAGGCCGAGTCCGACGAGGGACTGCTCGGCCAGATTCGCGAAAACGTCGCCCGACTCAAGCACTGACTGACCGATCGTAGTATAGTACTACTCCTTGCAATCGCCGGCTACAATCGGTTATTCGCGGTCGGTTCGAGGGGGCATCGAAAAATACCGAGACGATACTAACCCGACGCCACAGCGCAGTCTCGAAAACGGAACCGTTGAAAGTGCCGACACCCGTGACATCGGGCCGTTTGGAGACGAGCGATTGAGATTTGAACGGGTCGCCCACAGAGGCTAACGTATCGTCGTATTCCGGGCGAGTCGGTCAGCGCTCTCCGCTGGTCGAGAGCACACGTGTACAACAGGGAACGCGGCCGTCCAACGCAGCGATCGGTGAAATCGATTTTTGAGTTATGTAAAGATATTCATCAGGTCTGACGTAACGGATCAGTATGAATCGGCGTTCGGTCCTGTCAACGATCGCAGTCGCCATCTCCGGAACGGCACTCGCTGCGGACGGCGTCGTGGCCGATGGCGGTAGCGGACAGGTGCCCGCTCAGGAACGCACGGAAATCGTCCGGGGAGAACGCGACGAATCACTCGACGTGGAGACGACAGAAGACGACGAGCACGTCAAGTACCTCGAAGACACCGACGAAGTCCGGTACGTCGCGGCGTGGCGTACAGCCGGCGATCCAGGGGAACGTGACGGCGACGACCCGCCGGAACGAGAGCCGGTGTACGAAACGATGGCGTGGGAACGGTGGGGACGACTCCGTACGCGAAGCGCCGCTGCAAGAGCTGCTACAGACCACGTGGCGGACGAACTCGAGATCGATGACGGACGAGTCGGGGGCGGTGTCTCGACGAGAGTGCCGGGCGACGACCCCGGGGCGATCGTCTCCGTCTGGGGTACGGACGATGACGATCCCGGTATCGGTCGTGACGAGCTGGCAGCGGCCACGCCGTCGTCGGTCCACGTCACGTACGTCCTCGAGGATCGAACCTTCGAGTACGACGAACCGGTGTTCGCTCGCATCGCCACGCGCGGCGACGAAGAACTGGATGACGAGGACGGGCTGGGAAGCGATGACGGCGGGACGGAGTCCGATCCGGAGATGAGCGAACCGGACGAATCGGACGAGGCTTCGGGCGACGGGCCCGCTGAAAACGGAACGAGTGATGGAACCGACAGTACCGACACCGGTGACGGTGGGAACTCGAACGAAGATGACGACGGGGCGTCCGACTCCGTCCCAGGGTTCGGCGTCGTCGCGAGTCTCGGCGGGATCGCGTCGCTACTCGCCCATCGCGTCAAAACGTCTCGAAACCGATCGTAAGCGAGGCCCGGGAACGGTACGCATCGATGCGAACGGACGATCGGTACGCGAGACGTTCATTACGATGCCGTCGCTCGCGGATCGTTCGCGACAGCAGTAGTGGGCTCGGGCGGGTTCGAACCTCGCCCAGACGATCGGCCTCACGTCGTTCGGCCGCTGCGACTGGTCTGGTTCGAACCGCCCTCGCGTACATTTCTGTGGCTCGCGGGTTGCTCGCCACAAAAATGGGCTCGGGCGGGTTCGAACCACCGACCTCGGCCTTGTAAAGGCCGCGTCATAACCAGCTAGACCACGAGCCCGTACCCTGGTCAAATCGCCCCGTCCGAATAACCTTTACTTTCTCGCGTGGCAGATATCCGGGCATGGTTCTCGAACGCGTCTGGAAGGGGCTGCTCGCGATCGCCGTGGTCGCGATCGCGCTCGTGGTGCTCGTCCAGACCGGGGTCGTCTCCGCACCGTGGGGAGCAGAGGAGGGCGAAGTCCACGTCCTCGACGAGGAGGGAGAGCCGAAAGCGGTCGTCGATGTCGAAGTCGCAGACTCCCAGGCCGAACGGTACACCGGGTTGAGCGATCACGAGTCACTCGAGCCGGGAACCGGGATGTTGTTCGTCCATCCGAGCGAGGGCGAGCGGACCTACGTGATGCGGGAGATGGACTTCGACATCGACATCATCTTCATCGACGCCGATCGAGAGATCACGACGATCGAACACGCCCGAGCACCCGAAGCCGACGAGGACGGCGAGGACCTCCGGTACTCCGGGCGAGCGAAGTGGGTTCTCGAAGTGCCACGCGGCTACGCAAACGAGACGGGCATCGCGGTCGGTGACGAGGTCTCGATCGACCTCGAGTCCAACGAAGTCAGCGTGCTGCAGACGGCATCGAGCCCAGCGCCCGCGGAGGCGATCGATTCCGCGACGGCGGCACGCGAGTCGGTGACGGCGAACAGCGGGTCGGTGACGGCGAACAGCGGGTCGGTGACGGCGGAAAGCGGGTCAGTGACGGCGGCCAGCGCGTCGATCGCTCCGAATCGGTCGTCCGCCGAACCGGCGGGTTTCGGTTCGTAGCAAACCCTTATTGGCGACGGTCCCGGAAGCGAGATAATGAGCGGCGTCGACTGGGACGAAGACGACCCGTTCGAAGAACAGCGCGAGGAGATCGAGAATCCGATGAAGCGACTGTTCCTCGAGTACGGGTCGGGGTACTGGCAGTCCGCAACGGTCGGCATCCTCGCGAGTATCGCCGCCCGGATTCTCGATCTCCTGCCAGCGCTCATGCTCGGCGTTGCGATCGACGCGGTGATCCTGCAAGAGGCGGGCTACGCCGAGTCGTTCCCGATCGGCGGAGGTGCCGTCGCCCCGTACGTTCCCGCCGGACGAATGGAGCAGTTCTGGCTGACGATCGCCATCATCTCGGGGGCGTTCCTGTTCAGCGCGGTCTTTCACTGGACCCGAAACTGGGGGTTCAACACGTTCGCCCAGCACATCCAACACGAGATCCGGACCGACACCTACGACAAGATGCAGCGGCTGAACATGGCGTTTTTCGCGGACAAGCAGACCGGCGAGATGATGTCGATCCTCTCGAACGACGTCAACCGGCTCGAGAAGTTTCTGAACGACGGGATGAACTCCCTGTTCCGACTGGTGGTAATGGTCCTGGGCATCGGCGCGCTCCTGGTTGCGATCAACTGGCAACTCGCACTGGTCGCCCTGCTTCCGGTCCCGCTGATCGCGGCCTTTACGTACCTGTTCATCAGGATCATCCAGCCGAAGTACGCCGTCGTCAGGTCGACCGTCGGCAAGGTCAACTCGCGACTCGAGAACAACCTCGGCGGCATCAGCGTCATCAAATCGAGTACGACCGAATCCTACGAATCCGATCGCGTCGAGGACGTCTCCAAGGAGTACTTCGACGCCAACTGGGACGCCATCACGACCCGAATCAAGTTCTTCCCCGCGCTGCGCGTGCTCGCCGGAATCGGCTTCGTCATCACGTTCGTCGTCGGCGGCCTCTGGGTCATCGGGGGCACACCGGGCCCCTTTTCGGGCGAGTTGAGCGAGGGGATGTTCGTCGTCTTCGTCCTCTACACCCAGCGGTTCATCTGGCCGATGGCCCAGTTTGGCCAGATAATCAATATGTACCAGCGCGCTCGGGCTTCCTCGGCGCGCATCTTCGGCCTGATGGACGAACCCGATCGCGTCGGAGAGGATCCCGCGGCCGGCGACCTCGAGGTTACCGAGGGGCGCGTCGAGTACGATCGGGTCACGTTCGGCTACGAGAATAGCGAGGGGGCACGCGCCTCGGATCGGCCGACAGAAATGCACAACGACTCGGACCGATCGACCGAAGCGCACCACGACCCGGGAGACACGGAACCGATCGTCGAGAACATCGATTTCACCGCCGAGGGTGGCGAAACGGTCGCGCTCGTCGGCCCGACAGGTGCCGGCAAGTCGACAGTGCTCAAACTCCTGCTCAGGCTGTACGACGTCGACGCGGGCGCGATCCGGATCGATGGCACGGACGTTCGCGACGTGACCCTTCGGAGCCTCCGGGAGTCGATGGGCTACGTCGGCCAGGATACCTTCCTCTTCTACGGCACCGTCGCCGAGAACATCCGGTACGGGACGTTCGACGCCGATCGCGAGGCCGTCGTCGAGGCGGCGAAGATGGCCGAAGCCCACGAGTTCATCCAGAATTTGCCGGAGGGATACGACACCGAAGTCGGGGAACGCGGCGTCAAACTTTCCGGGGGCCAGCGCCAGCGGCTCTCGATCGCTCGTGCGATCCTCAAAGACCCCGACATTCTCGTGCTGGACGAAGCCACCAGCGACGTCGACACCGAAACTGAGATGCTCATCCAGCGGTCGATCGACGACCTCGCCGCGGATCGGACGACGTTCGCGATCGCCCATCGCCTCTCGACGATCAAAGACGCCGATCGGATTCTGGTCCTCGAAGGCGGCGAGATCGTCGAGCGTGGCACTCACGAGGCGCTCCTGGCAAACGGCGGACTCTACTCGCACCTCTGGGGCGTCCAGGCCGGCGAGATCGACAACCTGCCACAGGAGTTCATCGAGCGCGCCCAGCGCCGGCAGGCGCGGACGGAGGTCGACGCAGACGTTGGCGACGACGACGACTGATACGGATTCGTGTCCGTCGGTACCGCCGAACGGCGAACCGTCTTGGCCGATCGGCGGTAATCGATGACACGAATCCGTCTGAGGCGGACTGTTGTACCTGTGAACCGGTGTCCCCCCACGATGGAGGCAGGTACACCGGAAATAACGGACAGGAGTCCGTCTGGGCGAAGGGTCAGAACCTACTCGACGAATCGGGAACTCCCGATCGCGTAGCCCCCACCGAGGACTGCCCCCCAGACGACGTGGGCGAGCAGGCTCACGCCGGTCAGATTGGGAAGCGACGCGTCGATCCCGACGAGCGAGAGCCAGACCGGCATGATCAGCCCCGCTGCGATGAGCCAGAGGATGGATCCGTATCCGATTCCGAGGAGCGTCGAAATACTGAGTTTGTCACCGTGCCGTTCCAGCGACGGGAGCGTCACCGCTCCGGCGAAAAGCAGTCCGAAAACGACGCTGTGAAACAGGTGCGTCGTCCACCCGACGATCGGATTCGAGACGCCGTACAGCGAACCGATAACGGGGAGAAGACCAGCGAGCGTGTTCAGAACGACGCCCATCGCAACCCCTGCGACGACCGAAACGGCGGCGGCGATCGACAGCTCGGCCGACGTAATACCATACGGCGTAACCGTGGGGTCGCGACCGTTGCCCGGCGACGGCTTGCGGAGTCGAACGTCGAGAACGGTTCCATCCGCCCCGGACTCGACATCACCGATGGTGATCGCTCCGCCCGTTCGGTCGACGAGTAGTCGACTGAACGTAAGTCCGAACCCCGAGGACGGATCGTCGTACTCGGGGACGACACCGCGTTCGAGAAGCTGGCGCTGATCGCGATCGAGTCCGTCGCCGTCGTCTGCGATCCTGATGGTGACTCCGGCGGCGTCCTCGACGACGGACAGCCAGACCGTGACCCCGTCATCGGTATGGACGACCGCGTTCTCGAGGAGGTGTTCAAAGACCGTTCCGAGTCGATCGGTGCCGACGACCGGACAGGACACGGGGAGCTCGCCTCGGACCCTAATCTCGGCGTCCGGATATCGATCGCGGATCGCCTCGAGTTCTGCCTCGAGCACCGCACCGAGGTCGACCGCGCCCTCGATTTTCGCCCCTGCGCGATCGTTGAGGAACTCGACCTGTGAGATCGCGCTCTCGATGCGGACTGACTCGTCGCGGATGGCGTTCGCCGCGTCGACGGTCGCTCCCTCGGTCCCGTCCGCCTCACGGAACAGGCCGGCATAGCCCCGAACGATCGTGACGGCGTTCAAAACTTCGTGGCGAAGCACGCGGTTGACGAGCGTCGCTCGATCGACGTGGTGCTGTAGTTCGCAACGCTGTCGCTGCCGCTGTGCGGATCGAACACCGATGATCGTTCCGGCGACGGCACCGCCGAGTAAGATGTTGGCGAGCAACGGTGCCGACAGTTCGGAGATGACATCCATCGAACCCGTATCGAAGACGCTGGCACCGGCAATAACAGCCATTCCGGAGAGTCCGAGCATACACCACTTCGCGATGGTGTTCACGGTTGCCCGAGAGAACGTACTGATCGCGAGTCCGACACCGAAAACGGTCAGCGAGAGGCCGACAACCAACGGGATCCCACCGGTCACGACGAACCGGAGAAACGAATCCTCGAAAACGAACGCGGTTGCAACCATAAATCTCGTGAGCAGAAATCCCACGAGTGCGACCGCAAATCCGCCGAGTTTGATCCGCCGCTCCCCTGGTCCACGTCTCATTAGGCTGGTAACTAATCGCAGGCTACCAGAAAGTGTCGATCGATGCAACTCCCGATACGAACCCCTGTCCGTCAGTTTCGGCCTACCTCCGCCCCGTCATGCAGGGACACCGGTTACAGGTGCACCAGACCGTACGATGCCGCGGCGGTCCCCGCGATTCGACCGCCCGATTTCAAAACGACTCCTGTCCACTCTGGCCCTCCTGGTCCGGCGCGCCCTCGTCCTGTCGCTGCTCGCCGGTCGCCGGCGGCGTCCGATCGCTGTAGTTTTTCCGGCCGATCGCCTCGTCGCTGACCATGTTCATGATCGCCTGCTTGACCGCACCGTAGTCCTCGTACTCGTCTTCGTTCAGCGGCCCGATGAGTTCCTCGAGCGTCATCGTCTCCTCGCCCATGTCGATCTCTTCGTCGCCGTGCTCTTCGAGCAGGTCGTCCTGGCTGACCGGATACTCCTGGCTCTCGAGTTCCCGCTCGAGGTCACCGAGTTCGACGCCGAGTTCGCGGTTTTCGTCGGCCATGGTCGGATACTGCGGGCCGTTAGGGATACCGGTTGGCCCTGCGTTCGCCACCGTCCGGCGGTTCACGTCAACCGCTGGAAGAACAGTCACAACACCGAGGAACGCACCCAGAGCGATCGAGACGGGACCGCCCCAGAGAACGCCAATCGCGGCGAGCGCAACGAGGGCAACCGTTGTTACCCCGCCGCGTAGCGATATCCGGTGGGGCGCTCGATCCGGCGGCCGGCCGATCGACCAAACTGCGAGTCCGCTCGCGGCGAACGCGCCGTACGTGACCGACCGGCCGCCGGCACCGCTACTGACGATCGCGACGATCGAGAGTCCGAGTGCGAGCGCGAACGCGACCGTCGTTCGATCGATCGCGGTTCGATCGAGAAGCCACAGGACGCCGCCGAGGTAGGCGACGCCAACGGCGAGTCCGACGACGATGTCGGTCGGGTAGTGTACCGCGAGGACCACCCGCGAGAGCGCGATCGAGACGGTCAGAACTGCAGCGACGGCGAACCGCACACGCCAGGACCCGACCCGGAGCGTCGTCGCCAACAGTCCGTACGCGACGGCCGATCCGAGGGCGTGCCCGCTTGGAAAGCCGTACCCGCCGATGGTCACGGTTGCGACGAACAGCGACTCGAGCGTGGCCGGCAACAGGGCGGGTGCCACCGGAGTGAGTAGCGGCCGGGCCAGTGCGAAATCGTACTTCAGGGCAGTCAACAGCGCAAACGCGCCGAAGAGCACGCCGACCGTCCAGGGGCCGCTCACGTCGCGATCGAGGCCGTCAGGAACCTCAGAATCGTCTCCACGACTGGCCCCGTTTCGCCCCCCGCCTACCGTGAGAATCCAGGAGGCGACGATCGTGATCCCGACGAGAACCCAGACGTTACCGAGTTGCGTGACGATCGCTGCGAGCACGAGTAGCCAGTCGGGGACGGTGCCGTGAACGACCTCCAGGAGGTCCCCACCGCGGTACATGCAAACCGGTTCGACTCGGCGGGAGAAAACCACCCGATCGGCGCTCGCAAGCAGATCGTGAAAGACGATCGCGGACGTCCGACTCGTGGTTCGCGGATGCCCGATCCGTTGTTCGCGGACGCTCCACCCGTGGTTTCATGTCCGCTCGCTCGGAGCACACTGGTATGAACCTCTCCGAGGCGACCTGGACCGACCTTCGGGACGCCGACACCGACCTCGCGGTCGTCCCCGTCGGCAGCACGGAACAACACGGGCCCCACGCGCCGCTGGGAACGGACGTGATTACCGCCGAGGCCGTCGCGGACGCGGCTCTCGATCGGTTCGATCGCGACGTGGTTCGCGCGCCGGCGATTCCGATCGGGATCGCGGAAGAACACCGCCAGTTTCCCGGCACGATGTGGGTCTCCGAGGACACGTTCAGAGCGTACGTCCGCGACGCCGTCGAGAGCCTCGCCTATCACGGGTTCGATCGGGTCGTGCTGGTCAACGGTCACGGTGGGAATATCGACGCGCTACGGGAGGTCGGCGGCGGCCTGACTCGATCGGGGGCGGCCTACGCCGTCCCGTTTACGTGGTTCGATGCAGTCGGGGAGCACTCCGCCGAGATGGGCCACGGCGGCCCGCTCGAAACGGCACTCCTTCGCCACGTCGAACCGGAACTCGTCCGCGAGGACCGCATGGAAGACGCGCGGGACGGTCGGGCCGATCGCTGGGGCGAGTGGACGAGTCACGCGAATCTGGCCTACGACTCGGCAGAATTTACCGGAAACGGCGTCGTCGGCGATCCGACGGCCGGCGACGCACAACTCGGTAAGACACTGCTCGACCTGGCAGCGGAGTCACTCGCAAGGCTGCTCGAGGCGGTCGCCGAACGGGATATCTCTCGACCCGACGATCGCTGAACGCCGGTGACGGCACGGTGACGACAGCGGGTGTCCGGGAGCGATCGTTACTCGTCCTCGTCACCCTCGGCGTCGTCAGCGTCGTCGTCCGGACCGGCGGCTTCGAGCGTGCTCCGAAGGCCGGGAATCGTCGACGTGAGATCGCCGACCTGCTCGCCCGCATCCGAGATGTCCGTAACCGCGTCCTCGAGGTCGCCAATCTCTTCCTCGAGATCGTCGGCGTCGTCGAAGGCGTCGGCTCGCTGCCCCATCGTGAACCACTTTTTGGCGTCGCGAAGATGGTCCTCGGCGTCGCCGGCGTCGAGTGCGGACTTGAGTCCGTTGAGGACCCCGAGAACGTTGTCAGCGTCGCTCTCCCAGATGTCGTCGGCGTCGGGTAACGCATCCCAGGCCGCTTCGAGCGAGGATTCGACGTCCTCACGCATCTCGTTGGCCGCTTCACCGAACAGTTCGTCGTCGTCACCGAGCGTCGCTTGACTCATGGTACCACCTTCACGGGGATTGGGGTTAAAAGATAGCCCGAAAGTGAAAGTGAAAACGGACGGCAGCGAGACAGTATCGATCGATCGGCAGCGAGGTTTCGAAAGGAAGGTGATCGGAAAAACCGTCAACGCGACGGCCGATCGCGATCAGTTCCGATCGCGGACGGATTCGAGGCGCATCAGCGGGTAGCCGTCGTCCATCTCCATGCGGGTAACGACCGTACAGCCCTCGTACTTGATGACGATTTCGGCGTCGATAAACCGGCCCGTCAGTTCCGTGTAGCTGGCGGTCGAATCCGCGAGAGCCGCTTCGACCTCGTCGGTTTTGACATCGACCGTGACGTCCACGCAGTGGGGCTGGTTCTCGATCGATTCCTCCATCGCTCGCGCGAGACTGGACGCGCTGTCGGGCGAGATCGGCGCGCCGGCGAACTGGTGATAGAGCGAGCCGAACTTGATCCCGGCCTCGAAACAGGCGGTTTCGGCGTCGGTTGGCTGGGCGTCTGCCGGTGGGCCATCGGACATATTCGAGTTCTTGCCGGCGGTCGGCAAGGGGGTTCCGGTCCGTGCTTGCAGTCTGGACCGGTGGCACGTGACGGCGCCGCCTCGGGTCAGCATGGCAACCCGCCGACGTGTGTCAGTGACGATCGGACGAACCCGGAATCGCATGGTACTTATCGGCTCTCTGCCTCACACCGAACGAATGGCACAGTCGGTCCTGCTCACGGGGGCTGCGGGGCGCGTCGGAGAGGCGATCCTCGGCGGCCTCGCCGACGAGCACGAGTGGCGCTTGATGGATCGCGACCCGCCGACGGACGACCACCCAGGCGAATTCGTCGTCGCGGATATCACCAACGAAACTGCCGTCCGCGAGGCGATGGAAGGAATCGACGTGGTAGTCCACCTCGCGGGCGACCCGCGTCCGGAAGCACCGTGGGAGAGCGTCCTAACGAACAACATCGACGGGACCCAGACGGTCTTCGAGACCGCCGTCAACGCCGGCGTCGAAAAGGTCGTCTTCGCCTCCTCGAACCACGCCGTCGGGGCCTACGAAACCGACGAGCGCACGCCGGAGATGTACCGCTCCCACGACGACTACCTGCTCGACGGCACCGAACTCCCCCGACCGGGGAACCTCTACGGCGTCTCGAAAGTCGCCGGCGAATCGCTCGGTCGGTACTACCACGACGAGTACGGCATCTCCGTCAGCAACGTCCGCATCGGCAACCTCACCGAAGGCCACCCGCCGATCGACTACGAGCGCGGGCAGGCCATGTGGCTCTCCTACCGGGATTGTGCCCACCTCTTCGATCGCTGCATCCGCGCCGACTACGAGTACGAGATCGTCTACGGCATCTCCGACAACGATCGCAAGTACTACTCGATCGATCGCGCCCGCGATGTGCTCGGCTACGAGCCACGGGACAACTCGGCCCGACACGACTGACGATCGAGTTCTCGCAGTCTCCGACGCGGCCGCCGACCGAGATGTGACGATTCTGCTGACGTATCAGAGACACCAGAATTATTTTCGGATAAAACAACGGTTGTCGATATATTTTCGCCGCGGGCGTGATTCGGAGGCATCAGGCGCAAACGGGCGATTGGACGGCAAGCGAGCGACCCGACCTGACTCAGTTGGGTATTACTCGATCGGGGTAGGGGGGAACGATCGAAGGCGTTTATTCGTCGCGTCGGCCAATAGTCCCGAGCCCGAAAATGGGGTGAAACACCATGACAATGGAACACCAGAACCCGTCTACGGATTCAGATCGCAGCCGGCTGAAAGAGGGAGCGCTCGCCGCCACCGCGCTCGGAGTCGGTGCCAGCGCCGTAACGGGGACAGCGACCGCCCAGAACGAAGAGGAAGTCGTCGTCCCCGGCCAGTACTACCTGCCGGACGTGGACTTCGAGGTCCTCGCCCAGTTCGATACGTCGGTGAAAGACGAAATCCTGGCGTCGTTCGACGGCGAGTTCGACAGTCCCGACGACTGGCAGGCCTACGCCATCGAGATCGACGTCGGCGGGTCGGTGGGTATCCTCGGCTATATCCTGGTCGACGAAGACGAACTCGACGTCGACGAAGGCGATTCGGGAACGTTCGACGACTCCGCATCGTTCCGAAATTCGGAGCTTAACCTGATCGAAGTCGATCCGAACCTCTGATACGGACACTGATTCGTATGACAGCCCCTCCGCGGTGAATCGCCTCGGAGTCACGCGTCCGGGATTCGGCCTGACAGCCTGCTATCAGGTGTCGAGAGCGATATCGACCGTGCGAGCGATCGGACTCCGGAGCAGTCTACGTCAAAACAGCGCGTCAACGTCCCTTTCGCGAGCGCACCGCCGATCGACGTGGGCCTGCAACCGCTGGAACACGATCCCGCGGTGGTCGTCCTCGCGGACGAAATCGAACAGCAGCGAAATGAACCGGCTCCCGTCGTTACCGGCCGCGAGGTCGCGTTCCGCGTAGCTTCGTGCCCGCGCGATCGGTTCCGCCTCGAACCCGAGTTCCGCGGCGAGGACGGTCGCCGCGACCGCCATCGCCTCGAAATCGAGGGTCCCGAGAGTGGGGACGGTTCCCTCGTGTTCGATCGACTGCGGGGGGCGACGCTCGATGACTTCGGGATCGGTCGCCAGCGTCTCCAGAGCGGAGCGAACCGGGTCGAGACCAACGTCGCGGTAGTCCGCGGGGAGGGCCGCGAGGTACTCGCGAGCGCTCGTAGCGAGGCCGACGGCACCCGCCCAGTTTCGATTGCGGGCGTGATAGACGGCGGCCGTGAACTGAATCAACCCGTGTAGCAGGCGCTCGTCGTCGGTGCCGGTCTCGAGGTCGAGCCAGTACCCCTCCCAGGCGTCGTGTGCGGCGTGGTAGTAGCCGTCATTGTAGATTGCGACGCCCGCCCGGAGTCGGTTGCGCATAGCGCCAGTTGGCGACGAATGAAAATAATGGAACCGGTGAGCGCCGGATACGTACCGCCTCCGGCAGGGCGGGCAGACAACTGTCGAACGGGGGACAGGGGCGGTGCACAACGGCCCGCCCCAAGGCCGGTTACTGACCGCCACCAGCCACGGCGGTACCAGCACGGAAGCCGCTCCCACACATTACTATGCGGCGGCTTCGACGATCTCAAGGCCGGAGAGACGGGTGGTAGGCTGTGATTACCGTCGTTAAGGTGTTTCTGCTCGATCGTGTCTTTCGTCACGGGCATCGTTCGTCGAGCCTGTGGGCTACGTTTCGAGCGCCTTCTCGCTGCCCGCTACACTCGCCGCTCAGTATCCGCGGTTCTCACTCACTCCGTTCGCTTCGAATCGCGCTCGCTCCGAACCGCGCTCGCTCCGAGTCCCGCTACTCACGGCTCCCGGTGGTCGCCGTTCGCTATCCGCGATTCTCGCTCACTCCGTTCGCTTCGAATCGCGCTCTTCCCACCGAAACTGTCCGTCTCGCTGGACGACCTCACCGTCGATCTCGAGTCGAGACTCCTCGCTAACGTCACAGATGAGATCGACGTGGACGGCGGAGTCGTTGCCCGACTCGCCCTCGGGGAGGCACGCGTCGTAGGCTCTGCCGAGCGCGAGGTGGACCGTCTCGCCCATCTTTTCGTCGAACAGGATGTTGTCCGTGTACCGATCGATCCCGCGGTTCATCCCGACGCCGAGTTCGCCCAGACGGCGCGCACCCTCGTCCGTCTCGAGGATCTCTCCGATCACGTCCGCGCCCTGGTCGGCCGCGTAGTCCACGACCGCACCGCCCTCGAAGGTGAGCCGAACGTCCCGAACCGGCGTCCCGCGAATCGTCATCGGAACGTCGAACGTGACCTCACCCTCGGTAGCAGCGGGTGCGGTGAAAACCTCGCCGCTCGGTAGGTTGTGCGAGTCGTAGGCGACCGAAGCCGCGCTGTTAACGGCGATCCGGCCCTCGATCGACATCGTGAGATCCGTTCCGTTCGAGACGAGTCGCACCTCGCTGCCCTCGTCGAGAAGCGTTTTCAGCTGGGCCATCTCTTCGGCCAGCGACTCCCAGTCTCGCAGGATGGCGTCGTACGCGAACTCCTGGTACTCTTCGTAGGCCATGTTCGCTTGCTGGGCGAGCGATCGCGTCGGGTGGACCGTCGAGACCCAGCGGGTATCGAACCGGGCCTCGCGGATCTCGGTGCGCGCGCTGTCGAAAGCCTGCCGCGTCTGGCCCGGAACGTCGGCGGTCGCGCTCGTGTTTCGGCCACCACCCAGCGAGAGGTAGACGTCGGTTTCCTCCAGGAGTGCGAGTTCGTGGACCGGGTTTTCGTCGAACTCGCCGTCGTGTGCCCGAAGATACGCGCGCATAATCTCCCCGGAACTGTAGGTTGCGAGCAGGTTCGCCCCTCGCTTGCCGAGCGTCTCCGCGACTGCAACGGCAAGTTCGTGGGCGTCGGGCCCGACCGTGAGAACTACGTTGTCGCCCGCTTGGACCCGCGCACTCCAGTCGACCAGTACCTCGGCGTGTTCGCGAACGCGATCGTCCATACCCGTGGCTCGGGCGCGGGGAACTAAAAGTCCGACAGGAAGCGGGCGCTCGTCGACTACGCGATCGACGCGTCGCCGGCGTCCGAGCCGTCCCGCGATCGGACGAGCGCGACGACGGCGTAGACGACCGGCGTGTCGAGAACCGCGATCGCGAGTTTCAGCAGGTACTGGCCGACGATCAACGCCAGAATCGCGTCGAGCGGCAAGACGATGCCGACGCCGAGGAGGGCAGGCGCGAGGGCGAACGCGATCGAGACGAAGATGACGGTGTCGATGGCTTGACTCGTGCCGGTCGAGACGATATTTCGGAGCCAGAGTTTCTCGGTCCCGGTTTCCTCACGGATCTTGTGAAAGAGCCAGACGTCCCAGTTCTGGCTGACGAGGTAGGCGACGAGGCTGCCGAGGACGACGTTCGTCGACGCGCCGAGTGCCGTCTCGAAGGCCGCGGGGTCGACGCTCGCCTCGGCGGCGGGGGCGGCGATGGTCGACCAGACGAGCACCAGCACGACGAAATTCAGGGCAAAGGCAACGTTGACGACGACTTGTCCCGCTCGCTTGCCGTACAGTTCGGTGTAACAGTCGCTCGCGAGGAACGTCAGCGCGTACGCGAGCGCGGCACCGGGGAGTACGAGTTCCCCACCCGTGATCGGAAGCGCGAACGGAAGGTCGAACGCGAGCACCTTCGAGGCGGTCAGCTGTGCCGTGACGAGTGCCGCCACGAACAGTCCGATCAGCGACACCTGTGCGATCGTCGGTGTGTCGGAACGGTGAGTCATAGTTCCTGCGTTTCCAGTCAACGTACCTAAACGGTGCTATTCAGGTCGGATTTCGGGGCGACTCCAATACTCGTCAGCGATGGTCAGGGCCGTGTGAACGGTACCCGTGCGGTTTCGTACCAGTATCAGGACGCGGCAGTTCTGGACGAACGGTCGGTCGGCACTGTTGCCGATAGCGGTTCTCTCGCCCTCGACGCGGTCTCGTGGGGAGCGACCTGTCACCGCCACACAGCGCTCGAGGGTTGGTCTCCGGTCAGCTCTCGCAACAGGAGTGTCGACGTTCTGTTGCGGTGAGAGCCATCATTTCGGCTGTCCGAGAAAACTCGTTCCACGCGTTTTTACGAAAATGAGTCGAGAGACAGCAGTATCCGACGTGAGTTATTTTCGTTTCGAGAGGAAATCTATAACACAACTGTTATACGTGTGTCGGGGTTTGATTGAATTGCAATGGCGAAAGGAAACGTTGATTTCTTCAACGACACAGGCGGCTACGGTTTCATTGAGACGGACGACGCGGACGATGACGTATTCTTCCACATGGAAGACGTTGGCGGTCCGGACCTCGAAGAAGGCACAGAGATCGAATTCGATATCGAACAGGCCCCCAAAGGCCCCCGCGCCACCAACGTCAACCGCCTGTAACACGGCTTTCTGCGTTCGGTAACGGGTACCGTATCGATTTTCAATTCTTCAGAACACTGTTCGACGAGCGACTGGTCAGTCGATCCGACGGACCACCGATCGCACGTTGTAGTCGACGGCTACGATAAGAAGGGCCCACCATCGGGATCGGCCCGTCGATTACGGACCCGGATCCGAACGGCAAACAACTAATACGTTATCGATAACAAACACGCAGTCTGCCGGTGGGAATAGATAGATACCCCATGGACGATCTGACCGGGTTCCAGCGAGACCTCCTGTACGTCATCGCGGGAGCCGACCAGCCGTCGGGACAGGACGTAAAAGACGAGATTGAGACCTACTACAGCAGCGATATCAATCACGGTCGACTGTATCCGAACCTCGATACCCTCGTCAACAAAGGCTACGTCGAAAAAGGCCAACTCGACCGCCGAACGAACTATTACGCGATCAGCGACGATGGGCGTCGCCAGATCGAGCACCGCCGAGAGTGGGAAGCACAGTATCTCGACGAGCTGTAGCTCCCGGTCCGACATCACTCGAAGGCGTATGCTCGTCCGCGTCAGTGGTGCGATGACGCCGCCGCAAGGATGTCCAAGAGGGGGCGACGGTCACCCCAGCTATAGGAGCCACCGAAACGAGTTACACACTGATCGCAACGCCGTCCTGCGATCAGGTGTGCATCGACGTTCAGTAGCTACTATAGACGTAATCGCTCGACACCCGGTTGCGACCTGCAGACTGGTAGGTACTGCTTTTTTATCGCTTGTCAAAGTACACGCACCGAACACGGTGAAACGGTCGTGATTTATTAAGCGGACGAATGGCTGTAGTAGATCTCATGCCCCTCGACGATCTCTCCGAGACCGTTCTTTCGATGCTCGGATATCCACAGCGGACTCACGGACTCGTCAACGCACTGAGCGAGACGACGCTACGCGTCGCACCGTCCGCCCAGATCGCACCGCGGTGTCTGCTTCGGGGAACCATCGACCTCCGGGCGCGTGCGAGACTGAGTGCACGAACGATTCTCAGTGGTACTGTCACGGTCGGACGAGGGACGAATCTGGAACCTGGGTGTGAACTCATCGGCGACGTCGCCGTCGGAAACTACTGTGCGATCGCCCGAAACACGATCTTTCAGGAACCAAACCACGAGACTGGGAAGCCATCAGTTCAGCGTCGCCTCTACGAGACGGTTCTCGACAGCGAGTTACCGTACACTACGAAAGGCCCGATCACGGTCGGAAGCGACGTCTGGTTCGGTGCCCGATCGACCGTCCTCTCCGGTGTGACGATCGGCCACGGGGCCGTCATCGCCGCCGGGGCGATCGTTACGAAAGACGTCGAACCGTACGCGATCGTCGCCGGAACGCCCGCCGAACGGATCGGGTGGCGGTTCCCGGAGCCCGTCAGGGAGGCGCTGCTCGAGCTGTCGTGGTGGGAGTGGGACGAGACCGAAATCCGCGCTCACGCGGAGTTCTTCGATCGCTCGCTCCGGACCGCTCGAGACGTCTCGGTCGAGGCGACCTCGCCACGGCACCCCAGACCGGAGTCGTAAGGAGAGACGGCGTCGTCGGCCCTGTTCTGATGGTTTTTGATTGTGTTAGACCCCTGCCAACTGCTTGTGGCACAAACGCCGGAGTGCGCTGCTGTATTCGTCCTCGGATCGCCGTACGCATCCATTTCAGACGGCTCCGATGATCCCTCGGAACAGGTCACTGAAGACGATCAGAAAGAGCCCAGCCAGGACGATGAGAAGGAGAAACGTAAAGAAAATGATTGCTGCCTGTCGGCCCGTGAGTGATTCCCCTTCGAGGAGTTCGTCAACGTTCATACCGAACAGTACGACGTATCAATTGTAAAGCCTACCGATGAAGTAGCATCGTGAGGGTCATAGCATCCGGGTGAGACGGGTGTTGTCGGGTCGAGTGGAGCGACCGACCCTCACGACGCAGCGAACGTTCGGGTGGTAATTCCAGCCGACTCATCTTGGGAAGGTCGGGGGGAATTACATTCGCCCGCGACGGCACGGCCCGTTTTGGGACGTGCGCTCAAAACGGTGAAGCCTCGGGGCTTGTCCCCGAGGTACTTCACGTCCCTGTAGTCACCGAGACGGTGCCCGTTCCTCGATCAATCGAACGATCCGCTCCCACTGCCGTTCCAGCGTGGGTGCGTTCGCAATTCGATACGCATCCGGATGCGTGAGGTCGACGTGGCGGTTGTACCGTCTGGTAAACAGTATCGACGGGAGCCCCGATCGAGAACTGTCGCGGACGACCCGAGGAGTGTCGTCGATTAGCAGGTCGATTTCCGCGATATCCGCCTTATTCTCCGGAGCCTCGTAGATGACCGTATCGAAGGGAACGTCGTGCGTTGCGAGCCACCGATCGCTGTACTGCTCGATCGAGGTCAGTCGATGGGTGACGAGCCAGATTTCGCGATCGGCTCCTCGCAGTTCGTCTAACGCCGCAATCGCCCCCTCGATGGGAGTCATCTGGACGAACAGCTCGGGATAATTCTCGTGCAGTTCACGATTGAAATCCGCTCTCGAGATGCCCTCCACCGGAATCGGCGGGCGCGGCGTCTCGACGTCTTCAGGGCGGATATCCACGTCGTAAAGGTCTCGCATGAGTTTACATCGGGTGGAGATGTGATCGACGAGGACGCCATCGATATCGACGCCGATCACCTCCGGTGTATTCGAGTCCCGACCGGCCGTCATTCGTCGCTCCCCTCGTGATTCGCTTGCGCGTCTGCTTCGGGCTGTGGAATCGTGTTGGCTTCTGGCTGTGGAGTCGTCCCAGCGGTCTCGTACTGTCGAACGAGGGCAGCTGCGACCGATTCCCAACTGAACTTCGAGACGACGCGCGTTCGACCCTGTGCGCCGAGCGTTGCACGGAGTTCGTCGTCAGTCAGTACCTCGTCGATCGCATCGGCAAACGCGTTTACGTCCCGCGGTGGAACCAGCAGTCCGGTTTCCCGATGCTCGATCGTGTATCCCAACCCGCCGACGTCGCTCGCGATCACCGGCGTTTCACACGCCATCGCTTCGATCGCGACCAGGCCGAACGGTTCGTAGTGACTCGGAACGACACAGATGTCCGCCGCGGAGTAGTACTGTGAAAGCGCGTCGGCGGGGAGTCGCCCGGTGAACGTCGTCACCGAGGCGATTCCGAGTTCGTCGACGATCTCACCGATTCGCTTTCGCTCGGCTTCGTCGGGCTTATCCGAACTCCAGCCGCCGCCGATGACCAGCGAGAGCGATCGATCCCGAGACTCCTCGAGGCAGTCTCCGACCGCCCTGACGAGCGTTTCGATCCCCTTTCGCCTGTCGAAGCGGCCCAGATAACAGACGAGGTCGCCTTCGATCGGGAGACCGAGTTCCGCTCGAGCCCGGCGCCGATCGCGTGGCGAGAATCGATCGGTGTCGGTGCCACACGGGACGATCGTGATCGTTCCCGACGCCTCCAGAAGACGTTCCATGTGGGCTTTTTCGACCGGACTCGTCGCGATAACGGCGTCAGCGCGTTCGAGACACGCGTTCTCGATTTCGAGACGAGTCTCCGCGATCGGCGGAACGTCCTCGACGGCGTCGTATTTGACCGCGCCCAGCGAATGGTATGTGTGAAAAAGGCGGACGTTCCACGCATCCTGCAGCGCAAGGCCAACCGCGCCCGATATCCAGTAATTCGTGTGAACGACCGCCGGCTTCGCTCCGCGATCGTCGTAGTACTCCCTCACGGCGGCGGCGAACTCGTCGGTGTATTCGGCAAGTTCCTGGCGAGGGACGAAGGTCTCCGGACCGGCCGAAAGGCGCACCGTTCGACAGTTCCGAGAGTGTCTGTGGACCGTTTCCTGACCCGGATCCGTTTTCCTGGTGAACAGGTCCACGTTCCACCCGCATCGAGCCAACTGCTCGCCGACTTCCCGGACGTACACGTTTTGACCGCCCGCTTCCTCGCCACCGATATCGATCGCGGGGTCGCAGTGAACGGAAACGAGACAGACGCGCTTGTCCGATGCCATTGTCCTATTCACGAACAGGTCAGTGATAAAATCTCGCATTCCACCCACGTATTATTATTACTTATAGACTGTATTAGACTAATAATATATTACAAAGATATAAATGTATGAAATAGCAGTGTGAGTGTATGGATGCGATACTGCTGGCAGGAGGGTACGCGACGCGGCTCTGGCCGATCACCCGAGACCGGCCGAAAATGTTCTTACCGATCGGCGAGACGACGGTGATCGATCAGACCCTCGAACAGCTCACCGCGGACGATCGGATCGAGGACATCTACGTGAGTACGAACGCTAGATTCGAGTCGGTCTTTCGCGACCATCTCGAGGAACCCACGGACGCCAGCCTCACCGTATCCGTCGAAGGCACGACGGCAGAAGACGAGAAACTCGGCGTCGTCGGTGCCCTCGCAGAACTCGTCGAGCGGGAGAATATTACCGACGAAACGATCGTAATCGGGGGCGACAACGTGCTCGGGTTCGACGTACGCGAGTTCGTCACGTTCTTTCGAGAGACCGAAACTCCGTCACTCGCGGCTCACGACATCGGCTCGCCCGAGCAGGCGAAATCCTACGGTCTCGTCGACTGCAACGGCGATCGCGTCGTCGACTTTCAGGAGAAACCCGACGATCCACAGAGCACCCTGGTTTCGATCGCGTGCTACGGGTTTCCACCCGAGACGCTCGACCGTCTCGACTCGTATCTCGACGGTGGAAACAATCCCGACGAACCGGGCTGGTTCGTTCAGTGGCTACAGGATCGCACGGCGGTGTCGGCGTTCACCTTTGCCGAGCCGTGGTTCGACATCGGAACGCGACGCGAGTACCTCGCTGCCACCGACTGGCATCTCGACGGCGGGCAGTGGGTCCACGACACGGCAACGCTGTCGAACGTCGATTTCGGTCCGAACGTTCAGGTCATGCCCGGCGCCGAGTTGCGAAACGTATCGATCGAACACGCCGTCGTGTTTCGAGACGCCGTCGTCGAAGACGCTGCCGTCGAGTCGACGCTCGTTGGTCACGAAGCGACGGTGACTGACACCGCTCTGGAAAACGCCCTCGTTGGACCGCACACGACGATTCCGACGGCGCGGCAACCGAAGCGACTACCCGAGACGGCCGAATCCCCTCGCCACTGATGATCCTGACAGCCGTCTCGGTCTCGAGGTCGGAGACTCCACCGTGAGTGTGCCGACGTTCGTACCGCATCGACTTTGAAAGACGAATCGTCGCGCACTGATCTATGTACCTCGAAGAGAGGCGCCTCTACTACAGGAGATGTATCGCTCCGACAATCCGGGAGTACTTACGTGCGGAGCGACGTTGTCAACCTAACCGAAAGAGGCGCTCTCCTTGGACACGGTTGGGACCGAACGTTCGATTTTGGGATTGCCAAGGACGTGTTCGACTCGATCGCTCACGTCACCGAACGTTCGGATTCCCACGAAGGCGGCCATTCTGGCTGCGAACCGTTCCGACGGATTGCTATGATCGGGTCTACCAATGGAAATTGAAATTGCGACAATAGGCGGGTACGAGGAAGTCGGACGACAGATGACCGCTGTTCGCGCCGGTGACGACATCGTGATCTTCGACATGGGACTGAACCTGTCGAAGGTCCTCATCCACGATAACATCCGAACGGAAGGGATGCACAGTCTCGACCTGATCGACATGGGTGCGATCCCCGACGATCGGGTCATGAGCGACCTCGAAGGGGACGTCCGGGCGATCGTCCCAACGCACGGCCACCTCGATCACATCGGGGCGATCAGCAAACTCGCTCACCGGTACGACGCACCGATCGTCGGGACGCCGTTTACGATCGAACTCGTGAGCGATGAGATCGAGGAAGAACAGAAGTTCGACTTCGATAACGAGCTCGTCAAAATGGAGGCTGGCGAAACGATGCCGATCGGTGACCACGGCTGTGAACTCGAATTCGTCAACGTCACCCACTCGATCATCCAGGCGATCAACCCGGTCTTGCACACGCCAGAGGGTGCGGTCGTCTACGGACTGGACAAACGCATCGACCACACGCCGGTCATTGGCGACCCGATCGATATGAACCGCTTCCGTGAGATCGGTCGTGAAGGTGTCCTCTGTTACATCGAAGACTGTACGAACGCGAACAAGAAAGGCAGGACTCCCAGCGAGAGCGTCGCAAGAGAACACCTCCGGGACGTCCTCTACAGCATGGAAGACTACGATGGTGCAATCCTCGCGTCGACGTTCTCAAGCCATATCGCCCGGGTCAAATCGCTCATCGAATTTTCACGAGAGATCGGACGGACGCCGGTCTTGCTCGGTCGATCGATGGAAACGTACTCGGGGACGGCGAAGCGAATCGGCGTCGATTTCCCATCGGACGTCGAGATGGTTGGCTACCGCCGCTCGATCGAACAGACTCTAGAGCGGATCATGAACGACGGCAAAGAAAATTTCCTGCCGATCGTCACGGGCCACCAGGGCGAACCGCGGGCGCTCCTCACGCGAATGGCTCGCGGTGAAACCGCGTTCGAACTCGAACCTGGCGATAAAGTGGTCTACTCCGCACGCGTCATTCCCGAACCGACCAACGAGGGGCAACGGTATCAAGCGGAGAAATTGCTCGGCATGCAAGGAGCGCGCGTCTACTCCGACATTCACGTTTCGGGCCACCTCTGCCAGGAAGGACACTACACGATGCTCGATGCGCTTCAACCAGAGAACATCATCCCGGCACACCAGGATCTCAGCGGATTTTCGGGATACGTAGATCTCGCATCCGATCAGGGATACACACTCGGGGAGGATCTACACGCTACGTCGAACGGGAACGTCATCCAGATAAACTAAATCGCATTGCACACCGCTCCCGCGGGTGGTGATAGAGCGAGTGTATAGATCGGGGCCCCTGACGGGGAACGCCCGAAATGTTCCGGGACTCTCAGCCAGCTGTTAGTGTACGCTACAAGCGCCAAGAGTGGCGTTTAGAACTCGTTGTCTTCGGCCTTCATGAGAGACCATGACAGACCACCTCGAACCTCTCGGACCAGCAGAGGCTATGCAGATGTACCTCGACGAACGGCGACACAAACTCGCAGACGCGACAATCCAGTCACACCGGTATCGTCTCAAGCAGTTCGTGCAGTGGTGTGAACAGGACGGTATCGACAATCTCAACGAATTTGGCGGGCGAGACATCCACCGATTCCGCGTCAAACGCAGAAACGAAGACGATCTTGCAACAGCCAGTATGAAAGGACAGCTGGCGACCCTGAGAATGTTTCTCCGCTTCTGTGCGACGATCGATGCGGTAGAATCAGGACTTGACGAGAAGATTATCCTCCCGACGACGACCGAAGACGATGCTCGATCCGAATTACTGAATGCCGATCGTGCTCAGCAAGTGCTCCAGTTCCTTGACCAATTGTTGTTACGCACGCTTGGAGCATGCGCTGATGGAAGTCCTCTGGCACACTGGCCTGCGCGTTGAAGAAGCCATCGGGCTTGATGGAGACGACTACAACGCTGACGAGCAGTACCTCACTCTCGTTCATCGGCCAGAAGAAGACACCTCGCTCAAGAATGGGCGAAAGAGCGAACGACTCGTCGCGCTGAGTGACCCAGTTTGCGGAATCTCAGATGACCGGCTTTCAGTTAATCACCCTGGAATCCGTGATCAGTGCGAACGCGAGCCACTGTTTGCGACGAAAATCGCTCGCTTGAGTCTAACGCGTGGCCGGACGATCGTCTACCAGTACACGCGCCCGTGCGTCTACACTGATAATTGCCCTCATGAGCGGGATCTGGATAATTGTGACGCGCTACCCACCGAACGCTCGCATGCGTGTCCCTCCTCGTTGAGTCCTCACCCAGTTCGACGTGGTGCGACCACGCATTTTCTCAAATCTGACGTTCCCGAGAACGTCGTGAGTGATAGGATGGATTGCAGCGAGGCGGTTCTGGACCGCCACTACGGTCAGCGATCAGAACGCGAAAAACTTCGGCAGCGACGACGGTATCTCCCTGACAACTGATGACTGCGGCGCTACAGATCTGCAGAATTAAATCGGTAGTATCCCACGGCGAACGGAACGATGAGCCAGAGGGCGAGTACGATGAGACCGACCTCGGGAGTTACGTAGAAGGGGTCGGCTTCGGCAAGCGTTACTTCGACGCCTCCGCCAGCCTGCGCTGGATCAGCACCAACGTCGTCTGCAAGATCGGGTAACAGCGCAACGATTGATGTGAAGTAGGCAGACGACGGCGAAACCTGAGTGACGAGGAAGATCCAATCTGGGATTTCGGCCGGCAGCGAAAAGCCTTCGGTGACATATAGAATCCCCATTGGGACGACGTCCCAGAACAGTTCGAACACGACAAAGAAGCCGAGAGCGAGTGTCGTGGCTCGTGACGTGGATCCTGTCGTGGCCGACAGCCCAACCATAATTCCGGCGTAGATCGCTGCAAATGCGATTGTAACGAGAACGAAGACCAGCACCGACAGGACATGGATCCCACCAAGGAGTAAGGACCCGAATCCGAGTCCAATTACGAGTCCAACACCCAACCCAAATGCAAGTACCGCCGCTCGTCCAACGACTTTCCCTGCGTAGACGTTCAACCGTGTGGTCGGTAACGAAAGAAGCAGTTTGATGCTTCCCAATTCACGCTCCCCAGCAAGAGATTTGTAGCAAACGACGATGGCTGCGATGGGAACAAATAGCCCAGTGAGACCGACAATAAAAAAGATCAGTCCACCAAACGTTGCCCCCGCTGGCTCGCCGAACATCTCTGGCACTTCGATGTACGCGTACGCGGAGATCACCGAGAGCAATACAAATACCGTAACGAGTGCCCACAACGCCCGTGACTGGACGGCGTCTCGGAAATCCTTCTTCGAAATGACAAACCAAGTCATGCCTGCACCTCCTGTTCGTCATTGGTATACCGAACGAACAGATCTTCGAGCGAGGATTTGGCAACCGAGAAATCCTGGATGGGGACAACATCAGCGTCTATTGCATGCAACACGGCGAACTTCGAGACACCATCAACGGTGACCCGAAGCCGGCCATCATCAACTGAGGCACGTCCGACCCCGTCGAGTTCCGACACTTGCTCTACAATCCCATCATCGATCTCAGAGACGTAGATGTACAGGGTTTCTCCTGTTTCGGTCGCATCACGGAGTCCATCGATCGTGTCAACGGCGACGAGCTGTCCCCGATCAACGATCGCCACACGATCACACACTGCCTCGACCTGTTCCATGACGTGGCTGGAAAAGAAAACGGTCGTTCCTCGATCGTTCTCTTCTCGAATTATTTCGCGCATCTCGCGGGCCCCATTCGGATCTAACCCTGTCGATGGTTCGTCGAGAACGAGTAGATCCGGATCGCCGACGAGAGCCATCGCAAGGACGAGTCGTTGACGCATCCCTTTCGAGTACCCGCCCGCTTTTCGGTCCGCAGCATCGGCGATTCGTACCCGTTCGAGGAGTGCCATCGGATCTTCGTCTACCCCTTTCATCTCCAGGACGAACTCGATGTGCTGGAGACCGGTGAGTCGATCGTATACGTGGTAGGCGTCAGGGAGGACTCCCGTTCGCCGCCGGACCGCCTCACCCTCCATCTGGGCATCGTGGCCGAGTACCGTCGCGGTCCCATCGGTCGGTCGGATGAAATCAAGCAAGATATCGATCGTCGTTGATTTTCCCGCGCCGTTCGGGCCGAGAAACCCGAATATCTCTCCTTCTTCGATCCGGAGTGAGAGATTATCGACAGCAACGACATCGCCGAACCGTTTGGTGAGGTTCTCGATTTCAATCGCGGCCATAGTCACACCTCAACAAGGAGTTTAGAGTTGGTGTTCGATTGTCCATAGGGGCACTCAATCATCGCTTTGGCATAAATATTGTTGTCTATCTTACATATTGACAGGTACTCAACTCAAATAGATTTGAGACGATCTGTACGCACCTACGCGAACTTCGCTTCGATGAGCCGGTACTCCGGTTCGAGATCTCAGTGGCTTAGCCGTGCAAAATAGGGTTCCCCGTGATCACGGTTCGAGTGTGATAGTCACGGTATCGTCCATTCTGAGAGACAGTGACTCGTCGTTCAGTGTAACAGTGAACCGTGCTTCGAACGGGTCGTCAGAGACGACCTCCATTGCAATCACGTCGGATGTGATGTACTCGTACAGTTCCCAGAGAGGAACATCGAGTACCGATATACCGTGTTCCCAGAATAGGGAGAGGACAGCAGGGTGAAACGCAATCGGTACTTCGACCGGCATACTGACCAAGAATTGGCATTCACGACACGAGCTATTGTAGATGTGGTGGGCGTTTTCACCGTGTTCATACCGGCTAACAACAGTATCGACAGGGCCGAAACACTCCGGGCAGATACCACCTCGGAGGTCAATGTACATACTCCAGATACGATAGCAAAAACTCTCGATTATCTCCGCGGAGGTTCGGTTTCGAGTTTGGCTTTGCGGGCAGAAATCAGTAATGAGAATCGCGTCACACGACGTGCATAGTATACGAAACTGATCGACGTCGAGCGTTGCCAGAAGTGTCGTTTCATCGCAGAACACGCAGGCTCCGGAAATCTCCTGATCCTCAAACGCTGCCGCACTCTCGTAGACACCGGAGCGAATAACTCGGACGATCTTGGTCCCACTATACGTCAGGCGGTATCCGTCTGGTGTCTCACTGACGAACTGTCCAACGAGTTGATTCAGGTGATACGAAAACTGAGACGAACTATCGACGTCTACCGCATTATATAATTCCGTAAACGTCATCGTGAACCGCTGTTCGTGATGCTCTCGTTCCACCTCACCTAACGCCAGTAAAATTTGCAAACGCTGAGAATTTCCGAGCGCGCTGATAGCGTCAACCACCTCCTGATCGATCTGATCGTTTTGATTTACTCCCATGGATAGGTCCTACTTCCCATCTGTGCGTCCACTGAGATAAGAACAGTTGCCTCCCTCAATCACGAACTATCGCTCCGAAGAGTACGTTCATCGGGTGGCTGGTAGAGGCCAACCCGAACGAGGATGAGTTCTGAAACCCGCTATCCCTTTATTGCCATTGCAGGGCTAGATCAACGGGATTCACCATGGCATCGTTTCTCGTGCTCTACGGAACCGGTGAGGGACAGACGGAAAACGTTGCAACTCGCATCAGTGACGTGCTCACCGACCGTGGCCACGAAGCCACGATGGTGGACGCAAGTGAGATTTCGCCGAATTTCGCTGTCGACGACTCCGACGCGATCCTCGTCGGCGCGTCTATTCACGCCGGCAAACACCAGCCATCGGTCCGTGAGTTCGTCACAACTAACCGCGATACGCTGGCGACGAAACCAACCGCCTTCTTTCAGGTATCGCTGTCCTCAGCCGACGAAGGCGGGGAAGCCCAGGCGGCTGGCTACGTCGAGGAGTTCATCGAGGGAACCGACTGGCATCCCGATCGAATTGGTCTGTTCGGTGGCGCGTTGCGGTACACGAAGTACGGGTTCCTGAAAGGATTGGTCATCAAACAGATTGCCAAGCGAAACATGACCGAGATGCCCGAGGCGGCTCCGTCCGGGGACGTCGAATTCACGGATTGGGACGAAGTCGAGGCGTTCGCCGCCGACGTCGCTGCATTCGTCGAAGGACGACTCGGAATCACACCTCCGACTGCTGACGACCAGGCACAACTCGAATGAGCGAGCCACGTGATACGATCGAGACGTTCCCGAGACAACGGCGAGGAACCGTTGACGCGATGCGCATGGCTGGCCGTCGAAGCGTCATTCACGGGCTCGTCGAGTTCGACGTAACCGAGGCCAAGCAGCGTATTCACGACCGAGAGGAAAGAACGGGCGAGCAACTCTCGTTCACCGCGTTTCTCGTGCATTGTCTGGCCCGAACCATCGAAGATCACCCGAGCGTCAACGCATACCGTGACTGGCGGGGACGGATCGTTCAGTTCGACGACGTT
This sequence comes from Halosolutus sp. DAT137, assembly GCF_059736405.1. Classification (NCBI taxonomy): domain Archaea; kingdom Methanobacteriati; phylum Methanobacteriota; class Halobacteria; order Halobacteriales; family Natrialbaceae; genus Halosolutus; species Halosolutus sp. DAT137. The sequence goes on from NZ_JCAQID010000007.1 coordinate 541,798, forward strand.
GACGTGATGGTCATCATCGAAGTCAAAATCGATGGCAACCGAATCGGCGTTCCGCACGTCATCAGAGCGGCGAATCGGCGGTCACTGCAGTCGATTCACGACGAAATTCGAACAGTCCAGACGGACCCGGGCGAACGACAACAGCCGGGGTTTGCCTCCTTGGCCTTTCGCCTACCCGGACCCATACGTCGGCTGTTCTTTCGGCTCCCGCAGTGGTTTCCTCGACGCTGGAAACGTATCGCAGGCACCGTAGCAGTGTCGTCGGTCGGAATGTTCGGAACCGGCAGTGGGTGGGGAATCACGCCGACGAACTACACACTTCAACTCACGGTTGGCGGGAGTGACCAGAAGCCGGGGATCGTCAACGGCGAGATCGAGCCCCGCGAGTACCTGTCCGTCACGGCGACGTTCGACCACGACGTTGTCGATGGAGCACCGGCAACCCGGTTCGTTCAACGGCTGAAGGAGGTTATTGAAGAGCCTGAGGAGCTATAACGCAATTCGTCGAAATTTGACTACCGACCTCGCTGCTGGTGTGGCCAGACTGGGATATCTCCAATCGGAGATACGTTTCTCAATTTAGATCGCGTTCCATCCCGCGAACCTCGTACGGGAACAACAGGAACTGGACGAGATTCCAGTATCCGACCAGCAGCGCTAACAAGACGATCCAGCCAACACTGAGTTCTGCGAGATCGAGGCTCGTAACCGATGACCCTGCCGGCTGCGTGGCGCGAACGATCGCCAATGACGCATCGTTTCGCAGGTCTATTCAGGACGTGCTTGCATGGGATTTCGACCGAGTCATCCCTGGTCACGGCGAGATCATCGAACCCGGAGACAAACAGGCTGTATCGATGGATTCGAACGGATGCTATAGCCAATGGTAAGACCGAGAGATCGTGACGGGAAGCGGTTACATATCGGGCTTGAGTGTCTTAGCCCTACAGTACCGGGCTACTCGGCGAGCCAATTGTTGTTGTTCTGTATTTGAACAATTCACTTATGTATCCTGATCGTGATCTACAGTAATGACGCGGAACTTATCGGAACGTCTCACGACGGGGAGCGTGATCGTACTTATCGGACTCGTGCTGTTACTCTCGACGACGGGAATCGTCGAGATGCGTTCGGTGTGGGGCTGGATCGCGGCGCTGTTCGTTTTGGTGGGCGCGTGGGCCTTGATTCGGAGCGAATTCCGCAACCTCGTCGGCCCGGTCATGATCATCGCCATCGCAGGAACGTTCTTCCTTCGAAACGTCGGTGTCCTCCCGGACGGTGCGATCGGTACCTGGTGGCCGCTGTTCGTCGTCTTGTTTGGCCTTCTGCTCATGATCGGTCGCTCGCGGCGACGGCAACGTGTTCGACTGGAGGGTATCGATGCAATCGGCGAAGTGTCCGTTGTGAGCGTCTTCGGGGGCGACGAGCGACGAATCACCACGGATCGGTTCACTGGTGCGGAACTCGTCGCCGTCTTCGGTGATAGCGAACTCGACCTCCGTGATGCGAGCGTCAGAACGCGTCCTGCGAGCGTAGAGGTCGTGTCCGTGTTCGGTGATGCGGAACTGCGCGTCCCGCCCGAGTGGGAGGTTCGCTTCGAGACGATCTCTATCTTGGGCGACATTATTGACCGCCGACCACGTCGCGCTGAAGGTCGTGATGCGGATGGAGATCCGGATCTGATCGTGTCAGGCGTCGCTTTCTTCGGCGACATAGAAATCCGTGATTGATCTTTCGAACCATAGAATCGGCGGCAGTTCATCGATTGAGCCGCCAGATCTCACGCAGATACGGTGCCACGGCCACCCCTAGATGCTGACTAAGAACGAGAACAAAAGGAACAAAGACGCGGTCATCATAACTCAGCAACCGTACGAAATGGTAGCTCGCTAACTCAGACGAGTAGTGTGACGAGCCAGAACGAGACGCCGACGACGTGAGCGAGGGCGTGAGCGATGATTGCTGCTTCGAGACTCTCCTGCCAGAAGAGCCAGCCGAACACGATCCCGCCGATCGCGTTCAATCCGACGATGAACCCGACAATCCCTCCGGTGAGTTGCCCGTACACGGAGATAGCTGCTGGAAGGTGAAGAACGCCGAACAGTATGGCGGCGACGATAATCGAGGTCCAGACCAGCCGTGACCCGGGCTCATCAGACCGCTTCCCAGTAAGTTGCCAGAGGACGAACGCGATCAGCGTCATCACGCCCCAGCGAAGCAGGAGTTCCTCCGTGATACCACCGTACAGGATCCGAAGCGGAACCGATTGTAGCAACGATCCGACGGTCATCTCTGGTGCCGACTCGCTGACTGTCGGCACGAGCCAGTTACTAACGATGAGGACAGCGCCGACTACGATGCCTCCGCCGACGGCCGGTCTGAGTTCCGATCGAACGTTCGAAAGAATGGTCTTTCCGGTGACGACGCGATTCACGATGTGGGACTGAAATCCGACTCGTGGTGTGAGAAACAGCCCTACGAGCACGCTGGCCGCGAGCATAACGGCCGACTGAACACCGGTTGCGATCGCCAGGGGTTCGAGTGACACCCCGAGTTGGTCCGCCTGTTCCGCGTAACTCGGATCTAGAACGAGCATCGTGAGCACCAGTGCGACGATCCCGACGAATCCCAGCCCGAACAACGACCCGAATGTTCGTACTGAAATCAGTGAGTGTGAGGAGGATTGTCCGTTTCCACTCATCGCTTCTCACCTCTTAGGTAAGCTACTCCCGGTATCTCACCGCGAGCGAGAGATTCCCGGCCGAAGTACGCCACGATAGCGATGACGACGAGGAGTGTGACCGCGAGCTGTGTGACGGTGACCGTTGCGACGGCGGTTTCGACGATGACATCATCCACGACGAGTTGATCGGGAGCCAGCGGGAGGAGGATGTCGGCGGTGTTCACCATGGCGTGGAGGACCATCACGATCAGCACGCTCCCAGTGCTGTTGTAGGCCCACGCGAGAATGATTGACAATAGGATAATACCGACGAACCAACCGACTTGATTGACGACGGTGAATCCGGAATGGGGGGCGAAAGGGATGAGGAAGTACGGGAGGTGCCAGACGGCCCAGATCACGCCGATAATGAGACTCGCCGTCAGCGCATCGTATCGGTCGTTGAGATAGGGTTGCGCGAACCCGCGCCACCCTGGCTCTTCGTTCAACCCACCGCTAACGGTGAGACCAAATAGGAAGACGATGGCGATCAGAACGGGCGACTGGAAGGGTTGATCGAGATCGACTGGTCCGCCAATAATCAGGAGAATGACTGTGGTGACCATCACGATAGTGATCGGGACCCCGAACGCGGCTATCCACCAGCGCCAGCCGACCCGCCACCGGAGGATCTGGCGTGCCCAGACCCTGACCTCGTCGCCCCGCAACCATGTGACTGCCGCTGCGCTCACTAGTGGGCCAAAACTGCCGATGTAGATGAGGATCCACGGAGTCCAACCTTCTTCCATGAACGCGGCTGGAGCCGAGACCATCCATGTGAATGCGTAAGCGCCAACGACAAATGCAACAACGGGATGAGTATCTATCCAGGGAAACCGATTGCTCGACATGTGACGTAATAAACTGGACTATATTGATAAACATGTCGTTTTGGTTATGTTTTATCAACACAATCACGGTTCCGAATTTGAGATGATACGCTGACATGATTGTATGCCTTACGAGCTAGCGGAATATTGAGTATCCATCTATCACTATCCAATTGGTCGATGAACGTACCCCTGAAATGTTGGTAGTCGTCGTAACGACCATTCAGGGCGCGCTCGTCTGGATACCGAGGCCCCACACTCGCTACGGTGCGGATCTCCCTTACTTGCGACGATACCGGGACGGAACGGAGTATTCGAATTAACCGCGTTCGTGCTCATCGCGGTCGCAACGAGAGAAGTGATGATCCGACACCAGCGATCGCCGCCTCCGGTGGTGCGAGGATTTCGAGCACACCCGTTCCCCGGGACTGGACCGTTTCTCGACGTGAACTCGTCGTCTTCGTTGCTGATATTGCACTCCTCGCCGCCGCGAACTACCGCGAAGCCAGCCAGATTGTCGCGGTCACGGGTTACTGACAGTAGTGATTAACTTATAATGAGCTACGATGAGATGGGGATACGAGACCGATGAACAGACACGAACTCCTCGACGTTGCGACGATCTCGATGAGTGGGCTACTCGTGCGAAATTCCGGGTTCTTTTCGCGGTCACTCTCCAGCGCTCCAATCGGTGACGTCGTCAGTGGTACCGCGATCGATATCGAAGACGTTCGGACCGGGAGTGTTCAGGAAGTATCTGCATCCACTCCAGTTGGGAAGTTCCAGGCAGCATATCTCGTCGCTCAGTGGCGAGGGCCAGATGTACCGACCCTGCTGTATCATCACGGAAGCGGCGAGCAACCGTTCGACTTCGGGCGATTCAGTTCAAATTCGTTCCGTCGCCTCTTTGGGACAAACGCCGACCCAGACGTCAACCTGATCGCCCTCCGAGCCCCGTTTCACGACCGCTCGAACAGGGAGTACATACGGGCAATGGGCGACCTCGAAAACTTCGTTGGGATGCTCGCTACGTCGGCTGTGCTCATGGAGGCACTGGCCGATCGATTACGAGAGACTGGCTGCCCTGCTATCCTTGCCGCGGGTATCAGTCTCGGTGGCTGGGCTGTCAATCTCCATCGCACCTACTGTGTGGGTATCGATCGGTACGTTCCGATGTTTGCGGGGGCACGACTTGGAGAAATGTTCGTATCGTCAATCTATCGAAAACTGGCAGCTGAACCAGCGCTAACCAGCCCGGAAGTACTTCGCAACGTTCTCGACTTTGAGGACCGCTTCACCGACGCCGATTCCGACGACTGTGATCCGTTACTCGCTCGCTACGATCGGATCATCGAGTTCGAAAAGCAACGATCAGCATACGACGGGATCGATATTGGGGTTTTGGAGAAAGGCCACGTCACCGGTTCACTCGCCACTGCCGCACTACGGACTCACATCCAGCGCTCGATTGCCGACGTGTGAGTGAGTCCTCGAAGATCACTGTGTCGTCTCTTACGCCTACGGAGACAGCGGGCGTCCAGTCATAATTGCAATGTGAGGAGACGATTCGGCTACTTCCTGCCTGTTAATCTCCACGTCACTCCGGAAGCGATACCGGTTCGAATTCTTGCAGTCCGAAGTACGTTAGTACGACAGCCCCCAGCCCGGTCAGGAGAAGCCCACCCGTGATCAGGTCCCCGAGGATCGGAATCACCCCGATCACCTGTAAGAGCACCATGACAACAACGACTCCGAGACCGGTCGCCAGCCCAACTCGCGGGGTGTTCAACTGTCGACCAGCGAGATATCCCAGTGCGATGATTCCGTAAGCAATGATCAACAAACCAATTAGAAGACCGAGTATGCTCACAGGAAGGAGGATCAGGGTAAACGCCATGAAGACAAACACGGAGAGGAACGTTACGGAGAGGAGTGCTCCCACGGTGAGGCTGATCAGTGGATGATCTTTCGCGGCTGCCCCGACATTATCGAGTAGTAGTTCCTGTTTTCGGGAGAGCAACGCTCCCACAAGCGCTAGTATCAATGTCGTCAGCACGATCGGCGTATACGCGGCGATCGGGCCGGGTTCGGCGGATTCAAACGCGACAGTGGTCCGCTCCATAATTGTTGCTTCGGTAGACAGTTCCTCGCTCCCACCAATGTGCTGGAGTTCTCCATCGATCGTTGCACCGTCCTCGACGACGAGTGATCCAGAGAGTTGCGTCACGTCACCGTCGACTGTTCCATGGACCCGGAACTCGCCACCGATAACGTAGACTGGACCGGACACCGCTTCGTCGGCCGGCACCGTGACCGTCGCATCCCCGACGATCAACGCCCCTCGGTGCTCGGTTATCTCGTGGTCTCCCTCAATAACGAACTCGGTGGTTTCGACGTCTGCACCACCCGCCGAAATCATGAGTAGCACGATTATCAAGAGCGGGATGAGTTCCAGATTCATGGCGTCGTCCCTCCACGAGCCAATTCAACCATCCGATGCACGTATAGCAGCACCGGAAGTGCGACGACGAACAGCAGTGCCAGCGCGTTCACGTACGTCAGATGGTTCAGCAGTGAGAGTCCGACCCCCTCGGAGTACAGCGCTAGCGAGGTACTCAAGAAGGTCGCCAGCCACCCCGCTATCCCGACGCCGAGGGCCGTGTGCGTGCCGATCGTCTCGGGCGTGGAGAGATCCGGCCAGAGCGCAAAGTTGAGTGTCGTGTAGAAACTGACGGCGAGCACGTAGAACATCGGCAGTGCCAGTGGTGGGGTATCACCCGCTCCAAACTGAATATGGAATACATACAGGAGGTGCGTGAACGCGAACAGGCCGAACACCCAGAAGAACAGCCAATTTCGGTCGAAATTCGTGTAGATGACGCCAGCGGCGAGCGCCCCAACGACGTGCAAGCCAGCGATAAACAACCGGACGCTCAGGTCGGGGGATTGCCAGGACGTGTAGATGTACAGCGGCGTTTCGATGATCCGGAGAAAGCCCAGGCTATCGATGAAGAAGACGCCGAACATCAACAGAACCGGTCCCAGGAACGCGAAACTAACCGTCCGAACCGGTACCGGTCGGCAGAATCGGCCAGTTCCGAACGTGTCGCGTTCGTGTTGACTGGCGAGGCTATCGACGAATCGGAACCGCTTGACAGAGAGAACGGCGAGAACGAGGACAGCTGGAACCATCATTGCACTCATGACGAGACTAAACTCGTCGATTCGCCACTCGATCGGATACAGGGCTGCGACGAAGAACGACAATCCTGCCACGACGGCAGCGACGTATCCGCGGTCCCTCACGGGAACGAAATCGAGCATGAAGCTGAAAGACACCGGAATTCCGACGCCGAGCGCCATCGAACAGACGATCACCCAGAGCACGAACAGTTCGATCGTACTCACGTGTGGGGCAGCGACCGTCAGAAGCAGTTGGACAAAAATGACCAGAAAGAGCAACCGGAACTTCACGTACAGGTCAGTGCTCCATCCACGCCGGTCCATCAGGACGCCGCTGACGACGGCTGCAACGAGAGTGAGCAGCGCAAGTATGGCCATCACTATCGACACGTCCCCGGGGGGCATACCGATCTTCTGCGTTCCGAGATCGGTCAGCCCCAGTTGGACGAACGTGAGGTTGTAATAGTACCCTGCCGTGAGCGCAGACACGTAGATCAGATATCCAGTGATGGGGACCCACTGGCGCTCACGGGTAAACTCGAAGAGTTTCATAGCGTGCTGTAATCCTCAATCTGGCATAAATATTGTCTCTATCCCTACATATTGGCAGCAATGTAACTCAAATATGTTTGAGGTCTTCTTGTGTATCCGTCACGGAGCAGTAGAATACTATCTCCACTGTACGCCGATGAATAGTTTTTCGATACTAGAACAACCACCGGTTCACGGTGCGATCGTTGCTTTCTCTGTGGTAGTCTTCGTGACGGCTATCGTTGGACTATCAGAAGCGTCACGAGCGCGAGTACGGTCCAGCCGATGACAACCGCATCCAGTCCCCCTCGATGGTCCGAGTAGTCCCATCGACACCCCGTGCAGTGTCGGTGGACGAAGACGGAGTCGTTGTCCGGTATCGAATTCAGACGAGGCGAAGAGAGTCAGGGTCGTCGCTCACGTCCACGACAGGATCGGAATTCGTCGTACTGTATGTCTGTGACCCGTCCCCGCCATGCGTGCACGTCACCGTCCGGAAGATGCCAGACGACCTCCCCCTCCGTCGGCACACGTACGCCGTTTCGCGTCTCGTAGTTCTGCCAGTAGCCCGACCAGGACGTCAGCTCGTACCCGTCATCCACGCGTCGATACCGATCGGCGTGGACCCTGGTCACCTCGTCGTCCTCGTTGAACGAGAACGTCAGGGAGGCGGACACGTGTCCGTCTTTGACGGTCGCTTTCGCCGTACTGTCGTCGATCGACTCCCACTCGATTCCCGCCGCGGGAAGGAGCGCGGTCGGATACCAGACGGCCTCGGCGAGATAGCGCATCAATTCTGCTTCTTCTAACTCCGGACTCGAATTGGCTCTATCGAGCGGGATGACGCCCAACAGGGACAGGCTCGCAGTGCCTTCACGGTCACAGAACAGGTCACGGACGCGCAACGAGAGAAGCGGGGCGAGTCTGATCGACGCGTCCCAATAGAATCCCGGCGGATCTACGGTGACGTGCTGTGTCGCGGTGAACGGCTTCCACGGTGACGACGCATCACCCAGGCGCAGTTTGCCGTTCTGTTCGAGCTGGACCAGATCAGCGTACGGTTGTCCCTGCGGGAGTGCGTTGGTCAGGTACTCACGGACAGGGTCGGGTAATCCTTCTACGTCATCTTCCGTGAACACCGCCTCGCTCCCACTGTTCGCTGACTGACGAAGTTCGTCCACACGCCGGGCCGTCTCATGCTGGCGCCAGACGGTGCCGGCGAGACCGAGGATAAAGAGAGCAACGGACGCACTGATAATGCGTTTGAGAATACGTGCGTGTCGCATGGGTACAGGACCGCGGCCCGCGTCTTAAGGGTATTCCACTGACAGCGTCGGATCGCAGAGGGCTCATCTACGATGTTCCTGCCCGGACCGGGTCGGACTCGGGATCGATTGCCACCAGAAATCGACCCATCAGCCACAGACTGATGGCCGTCAGCGTTCCAAAGATGAGGATCTGGGGCAGCGGCACGGCCTGCCCATCGAGGATCATGTACCCGACCATTGCTAAGACTGCGCCGCCGAGCGTGGCGATCTTCACGAGCAGGACGGCGGTGAACGCGTATCCCCAGGCCCGACGGTTCCAGAGCCAGGAGGCCGTCAGGGCAAATGCGGGAACGATGATACCAAGATCCAGCGAGTAGATTACTGACGTCGGGAGTCCCGGTTCGGCGATACTCGCCGGTGTCGTCCCCGAGAGGGTCGCCGGCAGAATCTCTGAGAACCATAGCAACGAGACTAATACGGCCAGCGATAGCTGGAAGGCGACGTAGGGGCGAACGGAGGCCTCACCGAGGTCCCCTTTCAGCGTCGCTGCGTCGAGCCGAGCCATCCCGCCGACGAACGTGAACAACGTCAGCCAGACTAACGTCGTATACACGAGATATAGTTCGTTGAACGCAGTCATGAAGGCGTACGAAGCGTAGGTATACAACAGGTAGCCAGTCACGCCAAGCCAAACGACGTAGCCCCGTAGTGATCCACGGTTCGCGTAGTACAGTGAAATAGCGAGGGCTGGAACGCCGACCACGAGCGTTAACAGGTCTTGTCCGTATATCTGCGGGAGCAACACTGGATGATCGTGGTAGAAGTTCGGGACGAACAGTCCGACGCTGGTGGCAACTGTCGTCAGTATCAGCGTCGTGAGCGATGCGAGACGGTACGAGCGGGGGATCGGTGGCCTATACACGCTCACCGCCTCAGGAGTCGCTCCGGTTGGCACCGCGGTGCGCCAGTGCAGCCTTCGACGCGGGCGGTGACGGGACGCTGCATTCGGCACAGGAGCTCATAGACCGGAACAATCATTCTGAGACACTGTATCGTTTAAGACATGAAGAGTCTTCTGACGTACGTGGGACCGATCATCCTCGTTGGACATGGGATGGTTCATCTTTTCGGCACCGCCGTGTATTTCGAACTTGCCGATGTCGCCGAATTCCCGTACAAGACGACGCTCCTCGGCAGTGCGGTGAATGTAGGAGACGTGGGTATCCGTGTGTTCGGGATGCTCTGGGCAGTGGCTGCCATCGGATTCGTCGCTGCCGCCGCCGCAGTACTCGTAGACTGGGATTACTGGCCGTTGGTGGTGGGTGCGGTTGCGATCTTTTCGCTGGCCCTTACCACCCTTGACTACACAGTCGCCTACGCTGGCATCGTCGTCAACCTGGGAATCCTCGTCGCAGTGGTGTATTCCTATTTCATCTGACACGGATACGTTGTCAGGGTGGTGCTGAGTGCGAGGTTAGACAGATTGCTTATGGTTCTCGTCCGCTGAGGGATGCGTTCGGCTCCCCATTGAGCGGAGATAGGTTACGGCCAACAACACTGATACGAGGACCGGCAGAAACGTGAATACGGCTGCGATGGGGCTGACACTAACGGTGTCACCCATCATAAACACCAGCGTCATGATACTAATTGGTGCCGCGAGCGTTGCACCCAGGACCAATACGACCCCGGCGAAGACGTATCCCCAAGTGCGCTCGCGATACAACCACACTGCAGAGAGGAGGATCGACGGTACCACGACGCCGAGATCGATGACGTGAGTCGCCATCGCCTGTTGGCCGGACTCTTCGATGAGGCTCGGTGTCGTCCCAGTGAGTAGCGGCGGTACGACATCCGACAGCCAGAGTGCACCAAGACCGAGTCCGATGGCGGTCAGCGCTCCACTGTACAGTGCCACGTTGATTTGTCCTTCCACTGTCTGTCGGATTCTCTCAGCGTCAGTCGATACCATCCCATCGACGAACGTGAAGAGTGAGAGCCCAAACAGTACGGTATAGACGAGAAACAGTTCGTTGAACGGGATTTGGATGGCGATGCTAGCCCACATGTACGTCATATATGCTAAACCACCGATCCAGATGATTCGCCCCCGCACCGAGCCCCGAATTGCGTACCAGAGCCCAGCAGCGAGTACAGGAATACCGACGACGAGGATCGTAAGGTCCTGTATTTGATACGCTTCTACGAGTTCTGGTGGGGCCCGATAGTGACCAGTACGGAACAATCCGAGCAGTGATGAAACAGCAGCAAGAACGAGAATGACGACCGTCGAGACGATATGCCATCGGTGGAGCTGGCGGACCATTGTATTGAAAAATAGCAACGAAGGGGATTAGCTTTTACTTGCAGCACCTATCCGGTGAGAACCACTGATCCCTCTAGTTGTGACGCACCCAGTTCCCGTAGTTGATTAGTGAGACTCCAGATGTAGGCCTCGTCACGTCCGCTGAAGATAGCTTTCCTGATGGATGTAACCTCTGAATGTTATACGCCAATTCTGCCATTTGCTGTATAAGACGGGTGAGTCGTGCGAGATACGAAGTACCAAATTCCACTGGCTCAGAACCCTGCACATGCTGGATGCTCTCGTCAGATCAAAGAGTTCTGCAATTGAATAAGCGCCGTTTTTGGCCCCCAGTGAGCCTCTTACTCCAATTCACCCAAACCATGGGCCCTGACGGGGAAGGTCCAGAATCTTCGGGACTCTCAGCCAGCTGTTAGTGGACGCGAGAAGCGCCTAAACTAGCGTTTAGAACTCGCTGTCTTCGGCCTTCAGTGAGAGACCATGACAGACCACCTCGAACCTCTCGGACCAGCAGAGGCTATGCAGATGTACCTCGACGAACGGCGACACGAACTCGCAGACGCGACAATCCAGTCTCACCGGTATCGTCTCAAGCAGTTCGTCCAGTGGTGTGAACAGGACGGTATCGACAATCTCAACGACTTTAGCGGGCGAGACATCCACCGGTTTCGTGTGAAACGGAGGAATGAGGACGGGCTGGCAACCGCCAGCATGAAGGGGCAGCTGGCAACCCTGAGAATGTTCCTCCGATTCTGTTCGACGATCGATGCGGTAGAACCAGGGCTCGATGAGAAAATCATCCTTCCGACGACGACCGAAGACGATGCTCGATCCGAATTACTGAATCCCGATCGTGCCCAGCAGGTGCTCCAGTTCCTCGCCCAATATCGCTACGCGCGCTTAGAACACGCACTAATGGAGGTCCTTTGGCACACGGGACTCCGTATCGGCGCAGCGATTGGGCTCGATAGGAAGGACTATAACAGCGATGAGCAGTACCTCACGCTTGTTCACCGGCCCGAGGAAGGGACCTCACTCAAGAATGGGCAAAAAAGCGAACGACTCGTCGCGCTAAGTGACCCGGTCTGCGAAGTCTTAGATGACTGGCTCTCCGTCAACCATCCGAGAATCGTTGATCAGCATGACCGTGAGCCGCTGTTTGCGACGAAAATCGATCGCTTGAGTCGAACCCGTGGCCAGACGATCGTCTACCAGTACACGCGTCCGTGCGTCTACACTGATAGTTGCCCTCACGCTCGGGATCTTGACAGCTGTGATGCCCAACCTACTGAACACTCACATGCGTGTCCTTCCTCATTGAGTCCCCATCCAGTCCGACGGGGCGCGATCACTCATTTTCTGAAATCGGACGTTCCTGAGAACGTAGTCAGCGATCGAATGGATGCCAGCGAGGCGGTTCTGGACCGTCACTATGACCAGCGATCTGAACGGGAGAAGCTTCGACAGCGCCGGCAGTATCTCCCGGACGATTAACTGACATACGTCTCGGAGATGTGGATGTTATCCCCCTCTATTCGCCAGCTACCCGCCTCATAAGCAGCAGTGTTTCTCGTGCGTACCAAGCGTACGCTACGAGGAATATTCCCCGTTGCAGCGCGCCGGCGACATCAGTTGCCAACATCATACCTACTGGAAGCGCTACCGACGCGGCGATGGCGGCCGCATCGAGCCAGCGAAATGTCAAGTCGTGATTCGCACGTCGCAAGGTGATCGCTACCACGCCAAAAGCGAAACTGAAACCTACTACCGTTGCGGCAACAGAGTGCAGGAGTTCCTCAATTGGATCGTAGGGAAGATTCGAGTCCCACGGGCGGGCGGAGAACACAGCCGCAGCGATCATGAATATCCTGAAGCTGATATGGAGGACTGTCCCCCAGCGGCCCCACGCACGGCGTTTCAGCGCTGCCAGCCAGATAACGCCGAGGCCGAAGAGGAGGAATCCGAGACGTGTGAGCCACGCCCCGTTAATCCCCTGGGCCGCCGATTCGCTCGTCGTATGGGAGATCCCGGAATAGCCCGCCGGCATGAGCATCGGGGCAAACGCCAACGCCAGAGCAGACGTCACGAGACACGCGAGGACCCCAGCTGCCGTGTACGCTTGTCCGTTAGTCATAGAAGTTCTTAGTCGAACAGCCTCTAAGAGCTGATCTCGAAACCAAATTAGGTGGAAGAGTGTATTCCCATCGGCATCAAGCGATCCACCCGATGAACTCGACGTTCCGTTATTTGTCGTCGTGAGGTCTATTGAGCTACAGTGAGGACCATGTTTGGAGCCATACCGAGACGATTTCATCAACGCGCACGATCCGAGTCAGCCACGCATTTTCGACGAGGGGAAGAAACAACGGAAGTTTCCTCGACGGCACCCCGTCGGCACGACGGTGCGTTGATTCTGCTCCTGTTGGCCGGGCTCGTAACGAGTTATCATGTTCTTCTCCGGCCGTGGCACAGAACGTGGGGTGCCACCGACGAGGAGATCGGCCGACAGCTGCCGGGCGACGACCTCGTTCCCGAACCGAGCGATGAAACCACCCGCGCGATCACGGTTGAGGCACCACGTGACGACGTGTGGCCGTGGATCGTTCAACTCGGACAGGGACGCGGTGGCTTCTACAGTTACACCTGGCTGGAAAATCTCGTCGGTGCCGACATCCACAACGTCGATCGAATCGTCTCGGAGCTTCAGGAACTGGAAGAGGGTGATACGATTCGCATGGTTCACGAAGAGTACTGGCTACAGAGTCCGGTCACGTCGATGATCGTCAAACGAATCGAACCGAACCGAACGCTCGTCCTCCAGGGACACGACGACGGGACGTGGACGTTCCATCTCGATTCGACGAACGGGGAGACGACGCGGTTCATCGTTCGGGGGCGAAAGCCAAAACCCCGAACAGTCATCGGGTACGCCCTCCGATATCTGGCGTACGAACTCCCGCATTTCATCATGGAGCGTGGACTGATCCGCGGGATCAAAGTCCGCGCTGAACGCCTCGATCGTGACGAGAGCATTTCCTCAGCCCGGCCAACAGAGTCTGATGCGAGTGCGTGATCGCTGTCCGTACCGTTGAGCTCGGGATGAGCGACCCGTTACGGCGTGACGGCACGACGCTGCCGACGGAAATTGATCGCAACGAGACCGGTCGCAGCGGGAACCGCAATGATCCACGATCCTGCCACCAGGATAAACGCTGGATCGACGAAATACGTGAGGAATACCGGAACGGTGACGAGACCGTTAGCGATGAAACCCCATCGAATCCACCGCTCTGGGCCGCGAGTGATGAAGACTGGAGCGGCAGCCAAGAACGCCAGTCCCATGAACAGATAGCCGAGCCCGTCTACTGCCTGGAGGAACGACCCGAATGTATCCGACAGCAAAATCGCTTCACTCTCACTCAGGTCACCACGTTGCTCCCTCGGAATGTAGACGAACAGTTGTACGATATACATTATCGACACGTTCGATGCGTACAGGATTGCGAAGATGACTCCCGTAAAGCTCCAGACCTGGCGGTTTTCGGGCATAGAGGAAATGTATGTTGAAATGGATCAGCATTCATCGAATCGTGGATAGGTCTTACCGTTCAGGCTTAGTTACACTCTCATAATCTGACTGTGAATGTTAACCTCGCAGCCGTGCTGCTACGGACAGAACACGGATCGCTGTGTTCTGATCAGCAATGGAGAGACGTGAGTTACTACAGGTAGCGGCTGGCGCGCTGGCGCTTACACAGGTGCCGATCGCGTTCGCACAGGATGAGGAGTTCAACGATGTGGATATCATGTTCGTGCGGATGATGATTCCCCATCACGAGAGAGCGATCCAGATGGCCGAACTCATCCCGGAGCGAACCGATCGGGAGGAATTACTCGATCTCCGGATGGAGATCATCGAGGAGCAAGAAGCAGAGATCGATCTCATGTGTGACTTGCTCGACGACGCCGAAGTTGCTGGCTGTGACGAGGTGGGCGGTATGATGCCTCATGAGATGGGTGGCATGATGCGCGGTGATGGCATGGGAGATGGGATGCACGACGACGATGACGAGATGGGAAACGGGATGCACCCCGACGAGATGGAGGAGATGATGCCGCGAGAGCACATGATGACCCATGACGACGGGCGGGAACTCCGCCGCGCCGAAAACGAGGAGTTCGATTGCCTGTTCGCCAAACACATGATTCGCCATCACGAAGGTGCCATCGTGATGTCCGAGCACGTTCTCGACGAGGGTGAATCCGAGCGCGTTGCCGACCTCGCAGAGAATATTATCGAGTCCCAGCAAGAAGAGATCGAACTGATGGAGGGGTGGCAAGATGACTGGGATTGTTGATGCCCGAATCCACTATTCGGGCTCTCTCGGGAATTTCTGTCCGAACGAGGGAAAACACCCCACAATAATTAGGATCTTGTGTAGCGAACAACAGGAACAGCGACCGTCTCCGAACCACTCCGTTAGTCCCTCGCGGGCGGCTCTTCAGTGAAGGACTCAACGAACCCCGGGAACGGCTGCGACGGAGGCACTACCCATGTCACAATACGATCCCGCGGACACACCCGATTCGCATCACGTCCACGAAGAGCAAACACGGGCTGAAAAGCCGACCGACCGTGATTGCCCGTGCTGTCGAGTCTGTGGACTGACTGCCGAGAAGACCGAAGGAACCGAAGCGCCGTCAGCTCGACGCGAGCATCGGGAGGAAGAACACACGGAACACGCTCACGAGCCGTCCGATCACGCACACGAAGAGCACCCCGGCCCCGACCACGAGGCGCACGTGGATCACGCCGGTCACGAGGAGATGTTCAAGCAACGCTTTTTCGTCTGCCTCGTCCTCTCGCTCCCAGTTCTCTACTACAGCCCGATGCTCCAGGAGTGGTTTGGCTACGCCGCCATAACGTTCCCCGGAAGCATGTTCGTCGGGCCAGTTCTCGGCACGATCGTCTTCCTCTACGGTGGGGTTCCGTTCCTGCGGATGGGTGCCGCTGAGGCCCGGAACCGCGAACCGGGAATGATGCTGTTGATCTCGCTGGCTATCAGCGTCGCGTTCGTCTACAGCGTTGCCGCAGTCGCGTTCGGGATCGGCGAGCCGTTCTTCTGGGAACTCGTCACGCTGATCGTCATCTTTCTGCTCGGACACTGGATCGAGATGCGAAGCGTGCGCCGGGCATCGGGCGCGCTCGACGAGTTAGCCGAGCTGATGCCGGACACGGCCGAACGCATCATCGAGGACGGTGAGGTCGAAGAAGTCCGCGTCGATGAACTCGCGGAAGACGATCTGGTGCTCGTGCGACCCGGGGCTAACATTCCCGCCGATGGCGTCGTCGAGGAGGGTGAGTCGAACGTCGTCGAGGCGATGATCACCGGCGAGTCCCGGCCGATCAAAAAGGAACCGGGCGACGAGGTGATCGGCGGGACGACCAACCGCGACGGCAGCCTCCGCGTCCGCGTCACCGCGACGGGCGAAGAGACGACGCTGTCTGGAATCATGCGGCTGGTCGAGGAGGCCCAGCAAAGTCGGTCCCGAACCCAAGTGCTCGCCGACCGAGCGGCGGGCTGGCTGTTCTACGCGGCGATCGCGGTGGCGGCTGTCACCGCCGCTGCGTGGACCGTCGCGGCCGGCTTCGGGCTGGCGGTCGTCGAGCGGGTCGTCACCGTGCTCGTGATAGCCTGTCCGCACGCGCTCGGACTCGCCGTTCCACTGGTCGTCGCCATCAATACGACGATGGCAGCGCGTAACGGCATGCTCATCCGCGATCGAATCGCCATGGAGGAAGCGCGCAATCTGGATACGATCGTCTTCGACAAGACGGGCACCCTTACGAAGGGTGAACAAGGCGTCGTCGATGTCATTACAGCCGGCGAAAGGGACGAGGACGAACTGCTGGCGGTGATGGCCGCCGCCGAAGGCGACTCCGAGCACATGATCGCCGAAGCGATCCGCGAAGAAGCCGATGAGCGGGGCCTCTCCGTGCCGAGCGTCCGCGAGTTCGAGGCGCTCGAAGGTCGAGGGGTTCGCGCAACCGTGGAAGTCGAAGCCACTGCGACCCCCGGCGTGGATGGAAACAGTGTACAAGACGGTGAGACGGTCTACGTCGGCGGGCCGAACCTGCTTCGTCACCTCGATGTCGAACCAAACGAGGGGCTCGAAGCGTTCGCAGACGAGGCCGGCAAGCGCGGACAGGGCGTCGTTTACCTGCTTCGGAACGGCGAGGTGGTGGGCGCAGTCGCACTCGCGGACGTGATCCGTGACGAGAGTTACGAGGCGATCGAAGCCCTCCACGAGATGGGCGTCGAGGTCGCAATGCTCACCGGTGACTCTGAGGACGTCGCTCGGGCCGTCTCTGAGGAACTCGATATTGACACGTACTTCGCTGAAGTCCTCCCGGAGGATAAGGACAAGAAAATCATCGAGCTGCAAGAACAGGAAAAGCTCGTGGCGATGGTCGGCGATGGGGTGAACGATGCACCCGCACTGACGCGTTCTGACGTCGGAATCGCCATCGGTTCGGGAACTGACGTCGCCGTCGAGTCCGCAGACGTCGTCCTCGTGGAGAACGATCCGCGAGACGTCGCGCATCTCGTCCGGTTGAGTCGGAAGAGCTACCGAAAGATGCAGGAGAACCTCGTCTGGGCAGCCGGCTACAACGTGTTCGCGCTGCCGCTCGCAGCCGGCATCCTCGCTCCGATCGGTATCCTGCTTTCACCTGCTCTTGGTGCCGTCCTGATGTCGGCGAGTACGGTCATCGTCGCAATCAACGCCCAACTCCTGCGACGGGCAGATCTCACAGTATAAGTTGGCCAACAATCAGTAGCTTACGGTCAAGGAAGACCGTTGAAAGACGGTGAGAGACGCTCACGAATTCATTAGCCGGGATGTTGTAGTAATCTACTATGCAGGCACGTATCGCTACGGAACTGGAGCGCACGCCGGAGCGAGCGTGGGTCGAAGTGCTCCGACCCGAGTTGCTGCTATTCGTCTCGTGGCCGCTGATGACATTCGCTCCGCTCGATCCCGAGTCGTTTCCAGCGATCTGGGACGACGGGCGGTACCTCGTTTCGTTACGCGCAATGGGGATCCTTCCACTTGGAAAACAGTGGATAGACGTCTCCAAGCCGACGGTCGAGACGACTCCCGGAGGGCAGCGATACCGAATCCGAGACGACGGTGAGGGAACGCTCGTCTCTCACTGGGACCACACCATCACGATCGCTGAGACCGAAGAAGGGCACACTCAGTACATCGATGAAATCACGGTTGACGCCGGAATACTCACGCCGTTCATCTGGGTGTACGCGAACGTGTTTTATCGGTACCGACAATTTCGATTACGGTTCCTCGTCAATCGAAGGTTCGAGTCAATCTAATTCTCGCTTTGGTGTGCTGATTAACAATGATGACACGTGTATACGGTTGATAGAAAAGAAGGCTATGTCTGAGAAGTACAAAATAGAACTGTTACCAGATGCGAAGACGTGCTACAGGTACCTTCAGGTCGGGTTCAGTATCATCGTCCTTACCTTCCTAGTCGGACTGCTGGTGATCGCGGTTCCGAACCTGATCCCGATATACGAGGTGATCGTGATGCCCGCGCTGTTCGTTGGACTCGGTCTGCTTCTATACAGCGTCGGAACACACCTGCACATTATGCACCTGAATATGCTCGAAATGAGAGAAGAAGACGACGTACATTCCTGATAAGAGAGCCGAGTAGCACCCAACTGCTGATGAAAGACCCAGCAGTCTTCGGCTATGGCGAGAATAGATGAATGGGGATGAGTATCGATCGCTGGGCAACGAAGACGACGCGTCGGTTAACGAAGCTGAGCCTCGGGTATCGCATCGCGGTGTACATCGTCATCGTGGCCGTCATCGTGAGCGTCTATACGGCCTTTTACTGGTATGGTATGGCTGTATACGAGGACCGCAACCTCTCTCTCGCTGCCGCCCTCCAGACAGTCGTCCAGTCGTTGACGACCACGGGATACGGGCAAGACGCACCATGGGAAACGACGATCATGAACCTGTTCACGATTCTGATGCAATTCACTGGCATCCTGCTCCTCTTTCTCCTCCTGCCACTATTCGTCGTGCCCTGGTTTAGTCAATTCATCCAGCAACGACGGTTCGATACTGTTGAGCCACTCGAAAATCACGTCGTAATCTCCGGACACACGCCGCTCGTCCACACGTTCATCACCGAGATTGAGTCACACGCTCATCAACACCCCTACGTAATCATCGAAACAGACCAAGATCGCGCAGCAGAACTCCGCGACCTCGGACACACCGTGTTACACGGAGATCCAGAATCCGAATCTGACCTCCGGAAAGCCTCGGTCGAGAAGGCACAGGCAGCGGTCGTCGCTGGCGACGATCAGTTGACGCTGAACGCTGCGCTCGCTGTCCACGATGTGGCATCGATGGTCCCGATAACCGCAACGCTTGAGGACGCGACACTCCGACAGTATCTGCACTCGGCTGGCGTCGAGTACGTCGTACAGCCACGACAGGTAATCGGACAAGCGCTCGCCACGCACTATGCGATGAGTGGGGGAATACCGTCCGATCGAATCGTTATCCTTGGTCACGGGACGGTTGGCAGTACCGTTCGGTCGGCGTTGGAAACCTGGGGTGCGGATCCGACCGTCGTAGACATTGACGAGGACGAACACGTAGATGTCGTCGGCGACGCAACCACTACGAAGACACTTCAAGAAGCGGGCGTAGAAAATGCAGACGCAGTCATCATTTCGCTTCCGAAAGACCGACAAGCACTGTACTCAACACTACTCGCCCGTGAGTTGAATTCTACAGTCGATATTTTTGTGCGAGTGACGGAGAGCGAGGCAGTTGGACGAGTCAAACGAGCAGGCGCTGACTACGTCCTTGAGTTATCGGATATCTCTGGACAGATGGTCGCTGCTGCTGTCCTCGACGAGCCCGTTAGCGGTACCGACAGTGATCTCCTGTTCTCTCGTCTGAGCGACCCGGACGTAGAACTCTCAGCACTCGACATTGACCGCATCATCGGTGTCACTCGAAATGACGAGTTGCACCTTGCACCTGATCACGATTTCGAACTCCAACAAAACGATCTACTCATCTACCTGACTTCCTCTCACGACTGAAGTCGTGGGCTTTCTCCTCGAACAACTGTAAGAGGGTGATACACCCAGTCGCTATCGATTCCGCCAGATTGACAAATAGACCTCTATTTCGCCGTGGAATCCGGCCCTTGTCTGTTTGTGACGCAAAGATATCGCCGAAAACGACCGGAGAGAGGATAGGTGAAGCGGTGGTATGACGTTTGATCGACGGTGAACTCCTAGTGACACTGTTTCAAACCATTCCTGTCGAAGATCCGGTAACAATCTTCGCGTTGGCGATGGTCATCTTTCTCGTCGCGCCACTCCTCTTGGAACGCCATCGATTACCCGGCATTATCGGAATCATCCTCGTTGGGGCTGCGATCGGTCCGAATGCAGCTGGTATTATCGAGCGAGGGGATGCGATCGTTCTCCTCGGGGAGGTCGGACTGATCTATCTGATGTTCCTCGCCGGTGTCGAGATCGATCTCAATAGGTTTTTTGATAACATCGACCAGAGCATCATCTTCGGCGTTCTCGCATTCCTCATTCCTCAGGGAGTCGGTACCGTTTTCGGGATGTGGGTGTTCGGATTTTCGTTGCCGACGGCGTTATTGTTCGCAGCTATCTTCGCCTCGCATACGCTGCTCGCATATCCTGTTGCCCGTCAATTAGGGATCGTCGGCAATGACGCCGTCACGGCAACCATCGGCGGCACCGTGCTCACGAACGTACTCGCACTGCTCGTTCTCGTCATCGTCGTCGCTTCAGCGGAAGCTCCCCTCGATTGGCTGTTTTGGGTAGAACTCGGGCTTGGTATCACGCTGCTTTTCACCGGGATCTGGTATATCGTTCCGTGGCTCGGTCGCCGGTTCTTTCGGAGCCTCGCCGAAGAGAGTTATTTCGAGTTCCTGTTCGTCATGGCTGCCCTCTTCGGTTCAGCGGTGTTCGCGGAAGTAGTCGGAGCCGAACCCATTATCGGAGCGCTCGTGGCAGGGCTGGCGCTTAACCGGCTCATCCCCGATCGAGGGCCGTTGATGAATCGCGTCCAGTTCGTTGGCAACGCACTGTTCATCCCGTTCTTTCTCCTCTCGATAGGGTTGCTCGTCGATGTGACTTTGATTGTTGGGGGGCGCGAGTCGCTGTTGCTCGCCGGGGCACTGATCGGACTCACACTCGTCACAAAGTTCGTCGCGTCCTGGCTGACCGGCCTGCTGTACGCGTATGATCACGACCAGATCGGAAGCATGTTCGGGCTCTCGGTCGGACAGGCCGAAGCGTTAGCGATCGTGCTCATCGCGTTCGATGCTGGTATTCCCGGATTCGATACGGATATGATCAACGGCGCGGTGTCGATGATCCTCGTCGTGAGTCTGGTCAGTCCGATCGTGGTGGAGAAATACGGTCGAGCAGTCGTGACGAAAGAGCGGGGAGGGAAACGCAAGCCGACCGACGTTCGCCAACGGATCCTCATTCCGTTTACTCCGGTACCCGAGCACCACGAGAAGCTGATGAGGTATCACGAATCCCTGGTCGATCTAGCGTTATCTATCCGGGAGGAACAATCTACCGAACCGTTACACACGCTGGCCGTCGTCCACCCGGGACCGAAAACGGAGCAAAAGGTTGCGACCGCCGATGCAGCAATCGCACACACGGAAGAGTATGCTGCCGGCGCAGAGGTGCCGGTAACGTTTCACACGCGGGTCGATCACAACATCGCCTCCGGGATCACTCGCGCAGCCGTTGAAAACCGGATCACGACGATCCTTCTCGACTGGGACGGGATGCGGCTCTACAGACAACCTCTCTTCAGTCAGACTACGCGGCAGGTTCTCGCATGGACTGATCAACTCGTTCTCGTCTCCCGAATCAGGGAACCTCTCAATACCGTCTCCCGAATCGTCTTCGTGCTTCCACCCGAGCTGTCACACGATCCAAACTTCTACGAGGTCGGACAAACGATCGAACGGATCGCAGCGGGTACTGGAGCGCCGATACGAGCACTCGTCGTCGAGGAGTCGGGGAATGATTACGAGCAACTGTTCGGAGAACACGAATCGAACACGCCTATTGAGAGAGAATACATCGATGACTGGGACCGATTGATTCGAGTTCTTTCCGAAGACGTGACGGCGGGCGATCTCGTGGTGTGTGCGAGCGCTCGCCGAAACACCATCGGTTGGCGACCGGAACTCCAGGAACTGACCGAACGCGTCCCGACGCTCACGTCGGGCGACTTCGTCGTAATCTATCCACCGATCGGTGGGGATACCGATGAGCAGCCACAATTGTCGATGGAATAAAAGCGCTCGAATTACCGAGATTTGTGAAAGTGAGATCACTCCAAAATTGCGAACAAATGGTGAGAGTAACAACTGTAGCGATCGCAATCGTAGAGTAGCGTATGAGCCTTTTCGAAGTGGGTATCCCACTTATCGTTCTATTTGTCGTGTCTGGACTGACTGTCGGTATCCTCTTTGGGTTCTTCGGGATGGGTGGGAGTTTCTTCGTTACCCCTGCGCTTCTCGTTCTCGGACATTCCGCCCCTACTGCTGTCGGAACTGGGCTCGCGTTCGTCTTCTGGACGTCACTCACTGCAACGATTACGCATCGCGGCCTCAATCATATCGATTATCGACTCGGTTTCCTGTTGATTCTCGGAATGACGGCCGGCATCGAGATCGGGAAACGGGCATTACTGCTGCTGGCGGATATCGGACTCGCAGATCTCGTCGTCAGTCTTCTCTACGTCGTACTCCTCGCGTCAATCGGTGTGTTCGTCATCCGCGACGGACGACATCCCGCGATAGAAGACGAGAGTTCTGTCGAGAACCCATCGTCTCTCTCCGCTCACCTCGAACGAGTCACCATCCCGCCAATTTTGATCAATTGGCGTATTCGAGTCGTCTTCACTACCGTTCGAATTCATAATCCGAGAACTTACTGCAAGCATAGCGCTCACAGCGAACCGAACTCGTTGCTTCTATCTCTAAAGGCGACTGTATAAACTCGTCAGAGGACGATCCGTGATTGATCACGTCCGGTTGCGTGAGAAACTCCATTCGCAGCCAAAGATCATCTACTCCTGAAATTTGAAGAAACAGAATCTGATACCGCTACATTACTGTTTTTCTTGGTTTTCGCAGTGCTCAATCACCCGCCTGGCCTTTTCAGAGCGTATCGCTACCTCCGAGGACCGGTTGGAATCTGCTAACGATAGTGGACGTTCATGCCGAAATACAGCCTATTGATTTGAAAAATGAGTGTTTACTGGAAGAGTCGTGCTATTTGACCCCATAGGAGGGGGGGTTGGAGTACAGTAAAGCACTCTGCCGACCTAGCTTAGATTGGGGAGATTCCGGGTGGAACCCCCCAGAGAATCATGGCAACGACAACCGCTTCCCAGACCGACGCTGCGTTCGTGGATCATCTCAACGTACCGGCGTTAGCGTTCGCAGGAGCGATCATGGCGGCAGTAGTCATGCTATTGCTCGGAATACTCGCTAATGTCGGTCTATACGAAGGAGCGGCCGCAATGATGATGGAATGGCATATGTTCTTCTCGCTCACGCTCGGCGGGATCATCACCGGTATGGTGGAGGCGGCGATCATTACGTTCGTCGTCCTGTACGTCTTTTCGTGGATATACAACACCATTGCCGCGAGATCCACTGTCAGCGAATGAGCAACAGATGCTCACTATATTTTAGAGTTGTTTCGTAATTACATCTGATCGCACTACCTTTCCTGCTGCGTGAGATTTGAGGACTAGATAACATACTTGGACAGCGTATCTCAGAGTATGGCAACCGATGATTCACTGGTTCGGACGGTCCTGATCGTTATTGCTGCGATCCTGCTTCTGCCTTTCCTCACGATGGTAGTGATGATGCCGATGATGGGCGTATGGGGGTGGGGACACATGTGGGATGGTAGTATGTGGAACGGCACAGGAGCCACGTGGATGTGGCTTCTCATGTCGGTGGTGCCTTTGCTCATAATTCTCGGGACCGGGTACCTCCTGTACAGTTCGATTCGCCAGTCCAGTCCTCAACAAAGTGATACTGCACTCGAAGAGCTGAGGACGGCCTATGCCCGTGGCGATATTTCGGATGAAGAGTTCGAAGAACGCCGCGAACGACTCCAAAGCAAGGTGTAGTCTCTGGGAAAATCAGTTCAGAAGTCTCATTGATTCTTGAGAGTGGATCCAGTTTCTCAGGATCAAAGTCAGTAAATCATGCACGTGTCACCGTCCCGAATTCGGCTGGCTCAGAACCCCGCACATTTTGGATGATCCCGTCAGGTCGAAAAGTTCTGTAATAGAATAAGTGGCGAATTTGGCTTCCAGAGTGGCTATTACGCTAATTCTCTCAAACCATGGGCCCTGACGGATTCGAACCATCGACCACTCGGTGTCTCACACAGCCTCACCAGGTCAGACCGTGTTATGAGCCGAGCGCTCTTACCAGACTGAGCTAAGGGCCCGTACGAAACACGAACACGCCGAACGATAGTTAACACTTACTGTCCGTGCGGCACGATCGGGCCAACATCGACCGATCGTTCCCCGTCGGACCGTTCATTCGGACTGGTATTCAGACAGCGACTGATCCGTGGCGTCCTGCTGGTGGCGGGTCGCAAGCCCCGCGAGGTGGGGCGCTTCGGGGACGATAAGTTGCTCACAGGCCGTTTGACAGGCGTTCGTACTGCCGGGAAGACAAAATACCGGCGTGTCGACGGCGATACCCGCCGTCGCCCGAGAGGCCATCGCGCGCGTCCCGACTTCGTCCCAGGAGAGCGATCGGAACAGTTCGCCAAAGCCCGGCAGTTCGCGCTCGAACAGCGAGGACGCGGCGTCCGGCGAGACGTCGTCGGCCGTAACCCCCGTCCCGCCGGTCGTCAGGACGACGTCGATGTCGCGGCGCGCGACGAGGCCGCGGACGGCGGTCCGGATCGACGAGTAATCGTCCCGGACCAGCACCCGCTCTCGGATTTCGTGATCCTCGGCCTCGAAGCACTCCTCGATCGTGTCGCCGCCCGGATCGTCCGGATCCTCCGCGGCGGCTCGAGAACTCGAGACCGTCACGATCCCGACGTACAGCGGGTCGATGATGTCGTGGCCGTGGTGATCGGTACTCCGTCGATCGTCACGTGATGGTGGCATACACGTACGTCCACACTGGAGGGCGTTAATAGCTCCCCCGAATTCGGCGGCTTACTCGGAGACTGACGTCGACTCGGCGTCGTCACTCGCTGCCGCCACGACGGTCGTATTACCCATTCCCGTGGGCGCGCAATTTTCGAGCGACGACCAGTCCGCATCCATCTCGTGCTCGGTGAGCAGACAGTCGTCGAGTCGAGACTGCAGAGCAGGCATATCCATTTCCCGGCCGATCAGCGCCAGACGAATTTCGCGGTCGCCCCACTCTTCGTCCCACGCGAGGTTGGGTTGGCCCTGCCGATACGTCTCCTGGCGCTCTTCCGGGAAGCTGGCAATCCAGCGTCCGGTGACTTCGAGCGTCGTTTCCGCGCCGGCGTAGCTCATCGTAATCGCCTGTTTCTCGCGGCCGGCGATCCAGCAGAGTCCTTTCGCACGCACGAGACCGTTGGGGAGATCAGCGAGCACCGCCGCGAACCGTTTGGGGTGAAACGGGCGCGTCCGGTGGTAGGCTTCGATCTGGAATCCGTACCGTTCGGGCGGGTGGGCGTGATCGTGGCCGTCCTCACCGTGGTGGTGATCGTGATCGCCGTGCTCGTGGCTCTCGTCGTGAACACCGCCACCGTGATCAGACTCGTCGGTCTCGATCGCCCGCTTCCAGCCCGCCGATTCGCGGGCCGCCTCGAGGCCGAACCGATCGCTGCCGAGCACCGTCTCCACCTCGAGCGCGCCGTACTCGGTCGTGACGATCT
Source organism: Halosolutus sp. DAT137 (assembly GCF_059736405.1). NCBI lineage: Archaea > Methanobacteriati > Methanobacteriota > Halobacteria > Halobacteriales > Natrialbaceae > Halosolutus > Halosolutus sp. DAT137. Next base: position 567,687 of record NZ_JCAQID010000007.1, read on the forward strand.
CCGCACGGGGCTGGAGGGTTTCGAGCAGGGCGACGACGCGATCGCGCTCTGCGTCGTCGACGAGGTCGCACTTGTTGACGACCAGCAGGTCACAGAACTCCACCTGTTCGAGCAACAGGTCCGCGATCGGTCGCGTGCCGCTTCCGTCGGGTCCCTCGCGGACGGGTGTGCCGTCGGTGTCAGCGAACGTATCGTAAAACCGCCGCGCGTCGACCACGGTGACGACGGCGTCGAGGTCGTACGGCCCGCCCGCCGGGCCGCGAACGAACTGCTGGGCGATCGGTTCGGGTTCGCCGACCCCCGAGGCTTCGACGACGAGGGACTCGAAATCGTGTTCCTTCCAGAGCTGAATGACCGATCGGGAGAGTTCGCCGCCGAGGCTACAGCAGATACAGCCGTTTTCGAGGGCGACGACTTCCTCGCCGGTCGCGAGGTCGGTGCGCGCTTCGACGAGATCCGCGTCGACGTTGACCGCGCCGACATCGTTGACCAGGACCGCAACGTCTCGGTCCGTCGATTCGAGCAGGCCCGACAGCAGCGTCGTCTTGCCGGCACCGAGTTCGCCACAGAGGATCGTTACCGGAACTCCCATTAGTCGTTTGCGAGCGCGAGTTCACGTCGCTCTTCCGGTTCGAAGGGATCGGCGTAAGCGTCCCAGTCCTCGTCCATCTCGGCGTCGGTGAGCACGCAGCCGTCGAGTCGATCGATCAGATCGTCGGCCTCGAACTCGCGACCGATGAAGACGAGTCGGGTCATGCGATCGCCCCACTCCTCGTGCCAGTCGTCTTTTAGCCCGGGACGGGCGGCGAAGTACTGCTCACGCTCGGCTGTGGGGAGCGTCGCGAGCCACTGGCCCGACGGGCCGGCACGGACTGAGGTGCCGGCCTTGTCGACACCCATCGCGACGTCTTCTCGCCCCGCACTCCAGAAGAACCCCTTCGCGCGCACGAGTTCGTCCGGGAGGTCTGCGAGCAGCGACGCGATGCGTTTGGGGTGGAACGGGCGGCGCTGTTCGTAGGTAAAGGAGGTGACGCCGTGTTCCTCCTGGGGGTCGTGGTGGTGTTCGTGCTGGAGTTCGTGTTTCCAGCCCGCGGAGTTCTGGGCCGCCTCGAAGTCGAAGCGGCCGGTGCCGAGAATCGAGTCGGGGTCGACGTTTCCGAACTCCGTTCGGACGAGTTCCGCACGCGGCTGGAGCGTCTCGAGGACGGCTTTGATCTCCTCGAGCGCGTTGTCGGGGACGAGATCGCACTTGTTCAACAGGAGGACATCACAGAACTCGATCTGATCGAGGAGGACCTCCTCGGGAACCCGTCCGGAGTCGCCCGCCAGATCGCCGGATGTCAGCGCCTCGCCGGAGTCGAACGACTCCCAGAAACTGTGGGCGTTGACGACCGTCACCATCGTATCGAGCCGGTAGGTACCCGTCGGATCGAAGTCGGCGTCCTCGAACCCCATCGCAAACGTCTGAGCGACCGGGATCGGCTCCGAAATCCCCGAAGATTCGACGAGCAGGTAGTCGAACTCCCGCCGATCCGCCAGCCGGCCGACCTCGTCTAACATGTCCCCGCGCAGGCGACAGCAGATACAGCCGTTGGACAGCTCGATGATCTCCTCCTCGCCGCCGAGGTCGGACTGCTGGGTGACGTGTTCGGCGTCGACGTTCACCTCGCCCATGTCGTTGACGACGACGGCGACGTCGAGACCGTGGTCGGCGGTCAGTACGTGGTTCAAAACGGTGGTCTTTCCGGCACCGAGGCTGCCCGAAAGGACGGTAACGGGGATGCGATCGTCGGTCATAGATCGATTGTGAATTGGATATCGAGACTTGTTAATGTTAGTTATTACATCCAGGGCAGGGACAGAATAACAATTTCTATTATTCTACAAGCTTATTTTCATATATGCCTGTGGTCAGCGTTTCGATGCCCGAAGCCCTTCTCGACCAACTCGACGCACTCGCCGAGAACCACGAGTACACCGGCCGTAGCGAGGTCGTCCGCGAAGCGACGCGATCGCTCCTGACCGAGTTCGAGGACGATCGACTCGACGGCAGGGACCTCGCAGGAATCGTCAGCGTCCTCTATGATTTCGGGACCCGAAGCGTCGAGCAGCGACTCACAGCACTCAGACACGACTACGACGGGCACATCGTCTCGACCGACCACAGCCACGTCGACGACTACTGTCTGGAACTGTACGTCGTCGAAAGCGATATCGACGGGATCTCGACGTTCGTCGGCGAACTCCGATCGATCGAAGCCGTCGAGCGCGTCGACTACTCTCTGGTCCCCCTCGATGCGATCGGACAGCTTCAGCGCACCTAAACGGGGTCTCGAAGGTCTTCCAGCTGCTTGTCGAACAGATACTCCTCACACCAGTTAATGCCAACTGACTGTCCGTTTTTCGGCTCGCGGAACCGAAGCTCCATTTTGCCGTCGGCTACCTCCGAAACCGGGAGCAAATATCGGTTGTCGTTGATTGGATCGTACACCGCGAAGTACTCGGCCCGTCCATCGTACCCGGTTCGATCATACCCGTCTCGTCGGCGTCGCGTGCTAACCGTCTCGAACGTAACCGTCCCCTCGCTCTTCCGGTACGCGGTTTTGCACTGGATACGATGAAATCGCCCGCCGACTTCGACGACCAGATCGTACGGTTCGTTATCGTAGGTGGGGACGAGAACGGGGATATCGCGCACGACGAACGCCGATTGGATGATCGCCTCCGTCGCCTGTCCGCGCTTCTGTGGCTGCTCGAGTTCCTCGTACTGCGTCGTTCGATCGACCATAGGACGGGTGGCCGCGCGATCGGATATAAACTATCGCCGGAGTGCGATCGCTTCTCTCGTGAATGACAGAAGAACGGAAGCGCCGAAGCCAGGACTCGAACAGGTGCGAGACGTTCCGGGGTGCTCACCTCACTCCGTTCGGCTGCGCTCCCGGGGCTGCGACTCGCGTGTTCGAGTCAGGCTCGTTTCGCGGTTTTTCTCACGGTGTTCGCTCGGCGCTACCGCTCCTCGCGAGTAGTGTTTGAAAAACAGCGCCGAAGCCAGGACTCGAACCTGGGACAACCTCGTATCTGCGGCGATCAGATGACCTGTATCGCCGTAACAGCGAGGTGCTCTACCATCTGAGCTACTTCGGCTCAACTTCGAGTAGTGGGGTGTATTTGATAGGGCTTTCGTTTTGCCCGCCGCGTGTTCGACACGCTTTCACGCAGTGCGCGAATAGCACGCTGTAATGAGCAAGGAGGACGCCGATCGCGACGACGAGAACTCGACCGCCACGGACACCGACGTCGAGACCGTCGTCGCGAGCGTACGCGATCGAATTGACCCCGACGCGGACGAGCGGCGACGGCTCCGGGCCGTCGCCGATCGGTTGCTCGAGCGGGCCGAATCCGCGGCGACCGAGCGCTGCTCCGGAGCCGATGTCTTGCAGGCTGGTTCGACCGCTCGGTCGACCTGGATTAGCGGCGATCGAGACATCGATATCTTCGTCCGGTTCCCGCCGGACCTCGATCGCGAGACGCTCGAGCGCTACGGTCTCGACGTCGGTCACGAGACGCTCCCCGACGGTCACGAGGAGTACGCCGAACACCCCTACGTGAAAGGGACCGTCGAGGGGTTCGATATCGACATCGTCCCCTGCTTTCGCCTCGAATCAGCGACCGACATTCGATCGGCGGTCGATCGGACCCCGTTTCACACTCGGTACCTCGAGCGACGGCTCGACGACGACCTCGCAGCCGATGTCCGTCTCACGAAGCAGTTTCTCAAGGGAATCGGCGCCTACGGGAGCGACCTCCGGACGCGGGGCTTTAGCGGCTACCTGACGGAACTGCTCGTCCTCGAATACGGCGGCTTTCGATCGCTCCTCGAGGCGGCAGCCGACTGGCAGCCGCCAGTCGAACTGGATCCGGAGGATCACGGGACAGCGAGCTTCCGGGACTCGCTGATCGTCATCGACCCGACCGACCCCGAGCGCAACGTCGCAGCCGTCTGTTCGGCCGAGAACGTCGCCCGGTTCCAGCACTACGCCCGCGCGTTTCTCGACGACCCGGACGCAGCGTATTTCGAGCCGACAGACCCGGAGCCACTCGATGCGGCCGCCCTTCGCGAGCACGTCGATCGTCGCGGAACGACCCCGGTCGCGATCCGATTTGACGCCCCAGACCTCGTTGACGATCAACTCTACCCGCAGCTTCGCAAGTCGCTGACCGGCGTCACCACCGAACTTGGCGATCGCGGCTTCGACGTCTTTCGTGCGACGGTGGCAGCCGCCGAGACGGGCATCCTGTTCGTCGAACTCGCTGTTGCCGAGCGACCGTTTTTCGAACACCACCGGGGACCACCGGTTCACGTTCGCAGCCACGCCGAGGGATTCTACGATGCCTACGTCGACGACCCGGACGCGTACGGACCGTTCGTCGTCGAGGACCGATACGTCGCGGAGCGCCCGCGAGAGTTCACCACGGCCCGCGAGTTTCTCGAGAGCGATCGGCTCTTCGACGTCGGACTTGGTGCGCACGTCGAAACGACGCTCGAGGAAGGCTACGACGTACTGGTCGGTAACGAGGTAACGGCACTTCTCCCGGAGTTCAAGACCGAACTCGCCGCGTACTTCGATCCAGCTCCCTAGAACAGGTCTCGGTCGAGAGTCACCGCCACCCTCGCCTACAGGTCGATATCGAGATCGTGTGTGTCGACGACGGCCTCGATCGTCTCCATCGCCTTCGTGGTGCACTCCCCATCCGGTTCGATCGGCTCCCGGCCGTCGAACGTCTCGTGAACGATCGCGACGCTGTCAGCGAGTACGTCCAGTCCGTAGCCCCCCTCGAGGACGAACGCGTACGCGGCGTCGGTTTCGTCGGCGATCGATCGCAGACGATCGGTCATCAGCGCGTAGGCCTCCGTCGTGAGGCGAATTCGGGAAATCGGATCGTGACGATGGGCGTCGAAGCCAGCACTGACGAGGAGGAGATCGGGATCGTACTCGGTGAGTGCAGCGTCGATCGGACCCTCGAACGCGGCCAGGTAGTCGTTATCGTCAGTTCCGGCCGGCATCGGGATGTTCATTGTCGTTCCCGATCCGTCGCCCTCACCCGTCTCGTCGATATCGCCGGTACCGGGATACAGGCCTTCCTCCTGGAGAGAGACGAAGTACACGTCCTCTCGGTCGTAGAAAATGTCCTGTGTGCCGTTGCCGTGATGGACGTCCCAGTCGACGATCGCAACCCGATCGACATCGTGATCCTCGTGATCGAGAGCGCACTGGGCGGCGACTGCGACGTTATTGACGAAACAAAAGCCCATCGCGTCGTCTTCGATCGCGTGATGGCCCGGCGGCCGACCGATCGAAAACGGCGTCTCACGGCCGTCCGCGCCATCGAGTGCTGACTCGGCGGCCCAGCAGGCCAGCCCGGCGCTTTTGGCCGCCGCGTCCCAGGTTTCCTCGACGGCAGTCGTATCGGGGTCCCAGCTTCCGCCCCCCTCGGCACAGAACTCCTCGACGGATTCGAGGTAGTCGCGGTCGTGGACGGCCGCCATCCGATCGATCCCACACTGCTCGCTGTCGACGTACTCGACGCCGTGTTTCTTCTTCAGCTGTTCGCGGATCGCACGGAGCCGGTCGGGCGACTCGGGGTGGCGCGATCCGGGATCGTGTGCGAGACAGAGCTCGCTGTACCCAAAGCGCATCTCACTCGAACAGCGAAAAGTACGTCTCGATATCGTCCTCGGTGATCGTCCGCCGATCAGCGTGATGAGCGAGCGTCGCCGCCGCACGGGCGACGTTGTCGGCGTAATCTTCGAGGATGTCCGCGAGCGCAACGCGGGCATCCATCGACACCCGGTACCGATCACCGATCTCGAGCCGTGCGATTCGATCGACCGGGGCGACGGGTAACTCGAGATCGTCCTTGTCGACGACCTGTTCGACCCCAAAATCAGTAGCCATCAGCGTCTTTCGTCCGTCGTCGGTCGCGCGCTCGGCGGCCTCGATCGCGAGCTCGCTGCCGTGTTCTTGAATCCGCGTTGCGAGTTCCTTCGACGCGTCGGCACTCACCCGAAGATCGCCCGCGTTCCGCCGGATAATCGTGTCCACCGGGGCGAACGGGAGTTCGACGTTCATATACAGATACGCGGAGCTAACCCCCTTAACGGTTTTCCTACTCCATCAGGACGGTGTTCGTCGGTTCAGAACACGTCGCTCGCGTCGAGTCGACCGTCGTGGACGACCCCTCTTGCGGTTATCTCCTCGCCGAGACCGACATCGGCGTCGGTCGCAACGCTCATCGTCTCCTCGCCGTCGTCGAGGACGACCGGATTACCCGCCTGCACGACGACACCGGTAAACTCGATCTCCTCGCCGTCGGACGGTTCCTCGCTGTCGATCGAGCCGCCAGCAGGCGATCGGTCGGAAGCCATCGAATCGCCGTCTTCGCGCTCGTTCGTCGTCTCGTCGCTGTCACCCTTCTCGCCGTCATCCGCGAACGCCGAGAGCCCGCTGTTCGCGTCGTCTTCGCTTTCGCTGGTAGCGGCATCGCCCGCCGAGTCGCTCTCGAGGACGGTAACCGTCGACTGCCAGCCCGCCGAGGCCTCCAGATCGTCCTGCCAGCCGTCCTGAATCTCGACGTCCGCCAGCGCAACCTCGTCGCCCGGTCCGACATCGATGTCCGCCTTCTCGCCCCAGAGCGCGACTCGAATGTCGCCCGTTGCGTCCTGAACGCGGATGTTTCGGACCTGTCCCTCAGAGCCGTCGTCGCGATCGAACGTGCGCTTCGGGTCGGCCGATCGGACGACACCCGCGAGATCGACCTGCTGACCGATTTCGAGGTCGTCGATCGGCGTGCTTTCGGGCGTGTACTCGACATCCGCGTCGACTTCTTCGATCGTGCCACGGTTCCCGACGTGGAGTTCGAGCGATCCGTCACGCTCGCGGACGTAGCCGTCGACGACCTCGACGGTCGTCCCGGCCTCGAGTTCGGTTGCTCGATCGGCCTGTTCGTCCCAGAGCGTGACCCGTACCCGGCCCGTCGAGTCACCAAGAGTCAGATTCGAGACCTTTCCCTCGGAGCCGTCGTCGCGATCGAACGTCCGGACGGTGCCGGTGTCGAGGACGAGACCGACGAGATTGACGTTCGAGAGCCCGAGCGAGAGATTCTCGACGGTGTGGGTGTCCGAGATCTGGACATCGATCTCGGTGTCCGGATCCGGTTCGACATCGTTGACGCTGACCTCGACGCCGCTGTACCCCTCTTTGGGACGCCCCGTGATCCGAAGGACGTCCTCGACTTCGAGTTCCTCGATCGCGGCTTCGGCGTGTTCGTCCCAGAACGCCGCGCGAACCGCGCCGGTTTCGTCGGCAACGTCGACGTTGACGACCCGACCGTCTTCGTCCTCGCCGTCGCGCTCGAACGTCCTGACCTCGCCGATGCTCGTCACCTTGGCGACGAACTTCGCCTCGTCCATTCCGGGTTCGATGTCGGCGATGCCGCCGACTTCGCTCTCGCCGATCTCGTGAGCGATGAGCATCGCCGCCGTCTCCTCGTCTGCGAGTCCACCCATCTGTTCGACTTTCGCCTCGACAGCCTCGCGAAACTCCTCGAGAGAGACGTCGGCCTCGAGATCCTCGTAGACACCCTCGATGTCGCTCATTCTATGTTCGTGCATGCATAGTTCGCGCATAAGCGTTGTCCATTCGCTTCCTCCGTCGTCCTCGCAGGTCGGGCTCTCGGACCGATCGGGTGGCGATCGGCACAGCGAGAGTTCGTGCCGGAGCCATACCGCCCCTAGTCGTGCTCTGGTATATAAACTCGCGTCCGGACGGCGATCGTCCTCAGGTATCACCATCAATCTCGGGATCGTCGTCGCTGTCCGTTTCCTCGACGACCTCCTCGCGACCGCGTTCGACGTGGGCCACCGTCACCGTCTCCGGGCCCTCACCCTCGAACTCGATCGTCGCCGCGTACTCGATTCGGGCGAGACACTCCTGGCAGAAGTCCACGTCGTCGCTTTCGACGTCAACCGTCACCGCGAGTTCGTCGGTCTCGGTTCCGAACTCGGTCGCCGACAGCACCGCCTCGTAGCACGGATTCGGGGCTTCGAGACTGCCGCTGATCTCGACTCGCCCGGCCGCGACGTCGACGACCGCCTCGCTCGTAGCCGCCTCCCCCGACGCACAGGCCGCGGCCGTCGTCTCGATCGTCGCGGCGGTGATCGCACGCTGTCGCCCCGGGTCCCCGGAACCTCCGCCGTCAGTGTCACCAGTATCGTCTCCCGAATCGTTCCCCGTCCCACCCGTGCCAGTATCGACATCGGAGCCGGTTGCGCTATCGTCGAGACAGCCCCCCAACCCGCCGGCGATCGCGATCGCTCCCGCACCGATGCCCACCCGCTGGAGGAGCGTCCGCCGTTGCATACCACACAGTGGGTGCGAGCTGTCATATCTGTTCGTACCGATTTGCCGACGACGGCACCGAGCACGATCGGTAGCTGCCGGTGCTGAAAACTCGCAGACGGCGATCGGGTCCCTTTCGAAAGGGCTTTAATGCCGACGCGGGTACGAAGAGATGAGTCCTGGTAGGGTAGTGGACTATCCTCTTGGCTTGCGGAGCCAGGGACCGGAGTTCAAATCTCCGTCAGGACGTTTTCACGAAACAGAACCGCGAGCACCGCGAAGCGGTGCGAGTATCCGTTGAGTGAAAACGGATACGGAGATTTGAGCAGACAAGTCGCAGCCCGGAACGGCGCTTCGCGCCGCACGCCCGGACCGTCTTGGCGAGTTCAAATCTCCGTCAGGACGCTCACTTATCGCGGGTGCTTCGCATTGCTCAGCGCCCGCTCTCGCGTTCGGTCCTGACGTGCCCAACACTCACTGCGTTCGCGTTGGACTCCGTCAGGACGCTCTGTAGAATATCGTAAAGCCCGACGATAATCGATCGCAGGAGCCTTCGAAACACCCAGAACGTGCCGACAGAGCGGGTGCCAGTGTCCGTCACCAAACTGAGCGCCGTCGTCGTCACTCACGATCGAAAACTGGGTGAGAGGAGTAAGCCCCCTTCTGTTCGTCCCGGCATTCGGCTGAGCGTCCGCGCCGTCCGCGGCGGAGCCGCGGGGCGTTCGGGCTACCACGGCGCGGACTTGCACCGGTGAGGGTTCGCCGTTCCATCGATCCTCGGCCGTCCGTGTGTGGTCGATTGCGTCGTCGCGCTCGTCGCGCGCAATCCACGGGTTCGAACCGCGGTCGGTCGATCACACACCGCGTGGCGGCGTCGCCGCCTCGCATACCGTGGTCGCAAGACGACCACGCGGTTCGCGGCTTGACGCCGCTCACCTGCTGGCGATTCTCGCGGCAAGAGCCGCTCCGAATCGCCCTCTCTCTGCGGGTCAACTCCCCTTCCTTTCGGTCGGGTTCGCACGCATCATCGATCGGGCCGAGACGTGTCGTTTCTGTTCCAGAGCCAGCGGTCTCCCGCTCCGGACTTGCGTCCGGTCACCTGCCCGAACAGGTGGGGGGACTTTCCTCGCGAGCGTGGAGCGACTCGGAGAGTCGATCCACGTTATGAGCGTGATGCATCCCAAAGGGATGGATCACGTTTGGTGATCGCGCCGTTGCCAGCACGATCATCGCGGCAGCCAGGCTCTCTCTCCCACTCACTGTAGGTGCGTGTCCCGAATAAGTCCCTCGGTCGTCGCACAAATCCACGCCGCATCGAATGGAAGCGTTTTAGGACGACTATTCCCATGTATCTCTGTATGTCCCAGCGACAGGGCGTCGACCTCTCTTTCGAGGACGGGGCGCGCGCCGTCGAACTCGCGCGCGAATCCGTCGAATCCTACGTAGAACACGGGCAACGAGAACAACCGGGTAGTATGCGCGAAGCCTTCTACGAGCGCACCGGCGCGTTCGTCCGCCTCGAATCGACCCGCGGCCGAGGCAGCCTGCGCGGCTGTGCCGGCGGCTACCGATCGGGCGACCAGCTCGGCCACGTGATCGTCGACGCGGCGATCGAAGCCGCCAGCGAGGACTCCTGTGGCTCCGAAGTCAGCCCCTCGGAACTGCCGAATCTGACCGTTTCGATCTGTGCGGTCAGAAACGTCGTGCTGACGGACGATCCGCTTTCGGATATCGAACTCGGCATCCACGGCATCGCCGTTGACGGCGGCGGTCAGAGCGGCTGGCTGTATCCGACGGTACCGGTCGAAAACGGCTGGAGCGCCCCCGAGTATCTCGATCGAGCGTGCCGGAAAGCGGGGCTCGCACCGACCGCCTGGCAGGACGATGACGTGATCGTCACGCTGTTCGAAGGGCAGGTGTTCCGCGAGCGCGATCCCGGTGGAAGCATCGAACAGCTCTAGGGCAGATTCGGCCGCTCAGCCGTCTTCTGCGACCGGAATCGACGATCACGGGAGACGACGGACGCCGAAACGAGACAGTGTGATTCGACAGCGACGCGTCAGCCTCACTCCGACGTCGTGTCGTCGTTCTGACCAGTGTTTTCGTCGTTCTGGCCAGTGGTCTCCGCAGAACCGTCGCATTCGTCGCCGGAGCCGGTGTCGCCACCCGATCTCTCAGGGTCACCGTCGCGTTCCCCGGTGTATTCGGACGCCGCAGTGTCGGTGTCGTCGGTAGAGACGTCCCCGTCGTCACCGGGACCGACGGCGTCGTCGGTCCGGGGTCCAGCCGCGTCCTGATCGGTGCCGATCGCGAGCAAGGCCGTCGTGAGCAGGCCGCCGAGGAGGGCCAGTCCGTTCAGCAGGTGCACCGATACTAGCCCGGCGATGACGCCAGCAGCGGCGACGGCAACCGCTTGGGGGAGCGTCTCGATCGTCACCGAGCCGACGGTGTAGTGGACCGCCGGATCGCCGTAGACGAACGGTGCGGCGAGCATCGCGGACACGACCGCGAACGCGGTGACGAGGGCGGTGAACGCGACGATTCCGTAGACGAATTTCACGAGGAGCAAGAGGAGACTCGTCCAGGTCGTCGGCGCGGTCACAAGCGAGGTAAGCGCATCGACGAGGCCGTCGTCGCTGTCGAGAAGGCTCCGCGGATGCCCACGTCGGAGTACTTCGGGAAGCGGCGCATCGATCCGGACGAGCCACGACGACAGTCGGGATTCGAATCCGGCGAGGATCGTCGATCCGACGATCGTCAGGAGCAACAGCGGAACGCCGACAAGCGTTACGAGCAGGCCAAGACCCATGGAAACACCGGTGACCAGCGTGATGAAATAGACCATCCCGAGCGGGAAGGCAAGCAAGAGGTACAGCAAGTTTCGATACGTCTGGAGGCGAAACGGTGCCCCGACGAACCAGCGTAGCGGTCGGTCGCCCGGCCCACGGGATTCGGTTCGAGTTCGCGTTGCGAGTGGCGTTGTGGTCATGTGGGTACTCGAGACCACGGACTGAACGGTGGTATAACGAGCCAGCGAGTTGGCGAACCGCCATGCCGGCGAAACGTTTTTATACGCTGTTCCGGCGGCGTGCGAACGCGACTCAGTCGAACGTCCGGTAGATGGCGGCGAGTCCGATCGTATGCGAGAGGGTGATCGCGAAGATCGCCTCGGCGTCCGCCAGCCCGATCGCGGGCGTCAGCAAGTACAGGATCAGGTACGGAATCACGGCGATCGAGAGGATGCCGATCGACAGTGCACCCATCGTCGGGCTGTCGTTTCGGCGGTACCCCCGGTAGGCGAGGTAGGCGACGAACAGCCCCAGCACTGCCGTGAGGGCGGACGCGGCCGCGGTGATCGTTTCGAGTGCCATGGTGGGATGGATGTGTCGGTGGTAGCGTGTTCGTACTTCGTGTATGCGTGTTCGGTTTGTACGTGGGCGTTTCAGGTGGTGTAAACGACGTAGAGGATGACCAGCAGCCCGCACAGTTCGGAGACCGTCGTCGCGAGCAACTGGACCGACAGCGGGATGACCTCGACGTTACCGACCAGCAGCCGGATGAACATCGGCGCGGGCGCGAGCAGGAACATTCCGATCGCGAGCAACAGGACCGGGCGTGCCTTCGTCCGCCGGTAGCCTTCGACGAACCGGTAGGTCACGAGAATGGCGAGCACCGTCGCGAGCAGGAACGTCGCGAGCGCCGCGAGTACGACCAGCGTCGATCCTCCCTCGACGTCTACCTGCTGTAGCACCCATCCCGGACGCGAGGCTGAAAGCAGGGCGTCGATCGCACCGGGGGCTCCGAAGGCCTCGAACCCGCCCGTCGTGAGTGCGATCGTGCTGGTCATCCGGAAAGCTCCTCGTAGAGTCGCGTGAAGGTGTCCGCGGCCTCTTCCTCGGCGTAGTCAACCTCAACGTCGAAGCCGTCGTCGGTCACGTCGATCGCGACACCTTCCAGGCGGGCGACGTACACCTTGTAGTGGTGGCCGCCCGGATCGAGCCGTTGTTGATCCTCGAGAAGGTCGTGGTTCTGCAGTCGATCGATGCGACGGTAGACGGTCGACGGATCGGCCCCGCAGGCGTCGCTCAGGGCCTCGACCGATCGGGCCTCCTGGTAGGTTTCGAGGATGATCGTGCGCGCATACTCGTCGTCGAGCAAGGCGAGCAGTTCCTCGGTTTCGGCGTCGACAGCAGCCGTCACGGCTGGTTCCTCCGTCGAATGGGATGATCGATCGGCACGGCCCGCGTCGGTGCGATCGCGCCAGACTCGCGGCTGGAGAGAGCCTGCGAACCGGCATCGGCATTCGATCGCCAGCGTGACACGTCTGTCTCGAATCCGTCCGGGAGCAAAATAATCGTTCGGATACATGATGGGACGGCGGCGAGGCCCACGACCGATGGGGGGGATCGGGTCCCGGCGGACACGTCTCCGAACGTCGGTTCTGTTCAATCAGCCAACGTTTATCACGGTCGTGCGGAGATAGGGTCAGTATGGCCCTCCGATCCGAATCCGTCCGTCTCGACGCCGTCGGACGAGCGATACGAGTCACGGTACTGAGCCCGTTCCGTCCGCAAACGTATCTGAATCTGTTGTACCTCGCGCTCGCGTTCCCGCTCGGGATGGCCTACTTCGTTTTCGTTACCGTCGGTCTCTCACTGGGCGCGTCGCTGTCGATTCTGGTGGTCGGCGTGCCGATCGTACTGGCCATCTTCCTCGCCAGTCACGTCGTTGCGGGGTTCGAGCGAAGTCTGGCGAGACACCTGCTGTCGATCGAAATCGAGTCGCCGGGATATCCGTTTCTCGAGGCCGACGGACACGCGGAGCGAATCCGATCGCTCGTGCTCGGTCCCGAAACGTACGCGTCGGTGTGTTTCCTCTTCGGCAAGTTCGTCGTCGGAACCGTCTCGTTCGTCCTCCTGACGACGTTGCTTACGACCTCGATAGTGATGGTGTTGACCCCGGTGTTCTACAACGATCCGAACGTCGCCGTCGGGATCGTCACCGACGGCGATCCGGTGCAACTCACGTCGTCGCTACAGCTTCCGTGGGACGGACTCCTGATCGGTCTCGAGTTCGCCGCGACGATCACGGAGCGGGAGGTGACGACGGCCACGGAAGCGCTCGCCGTCTCGTTCGTCGGATTTTTCGCGCTCACCGTCTCGCTCGCGATCCTCAACGCCTTCGCCCGGATCGTCGGACGTTTCACTCGCCTGTTGCTCGTGGCATCACCTCACGAACCGATCGCGGACCTGGTCGATCGCGTCGGTCGATAGACCGCGTCGAACCGAGACGCTATATAAGCGTTTGGGACAGGTGTCGAGCCGGCAGTCGTGCTGGCGATTATACGGAGTTACCCGACGACCGTCTGCACGTAATGACACGGAACGACAGATGCGGGATCGACCACGGCCGATTTGGCCGGACGAATCCCGCTCGAACCGACGAGACGGATCGATCAGTCAGCAAGACGATCCGGACCGACGATCGACGACCGAACCGGAACCCAGAGGTGACGCCATGACGGCGATCGACACGGCCGGACTGACGAAGGAGTACGGTTCCGAAACGGCGCTCGACGCGCTCGACCTGGCCGTCGAAGAGGGCGAGGTGTTCGGCTTTTTAGGGCCGAACGGGGCCGGGAAGACGACGACGATCGATCTCCTGTTGGATTTTATCCGGCCGACGGAGGGCTCGGCTACTGTGCTGGGCTACGATACCCAGGACGAGACAGCGGCCGTCCGCGATCGCGTCGGCATCCTTCCCGACGGGTTCGACCTCTGGGAGCGCTCGTCTGGCTACCGACACCTCGAGTTCGCACTCGACTCGAAAGGCGTCGACGGCGATCCCGACGCGCTTCTCGATCGGGTGAACCTCGATCGCAGTGCCGCCGAACGGGCGGTCGGTGGCTACTCGAAGGGGATGCAACAGCGACTCGCGATGGCGATGGCGCTGGCCGGCGAGCCGGACCTGTTGATCCTCGACGAACCGTCCTCCGGGCTCGACCCGCACGGCATCCGGACGATGCAGGAGATCATCCGCGAGGAGGCCGCGTCCGGAACGACCGTCTTCTTTTCGAGTCACATCCTCGGACAGGTGTCGGCAGTCTGCGATCGCGTGGGCATTTTGGACGAGGGCGAACTCGTCACGGTCGACACCATCGCGGGACTGCGCGAGACGGCCGGCGTCGGCTCGAGTCTCGTCGTGAACGCGGCGGGTGTGAGCGGGGAACCGGCGGTCGGTCTCGACGCGATCGACGGCGTGGTCGACGTGCGCCCCGAGGGCGATCGGTTTCGGGTCGCCTACACCGATCCGGGAGCGAAAGCGCGGATCCTGCACCGACTCGTCGAGAGCGGCGCGACGGTCCACGACTTCGACGTTGTCGAGCCGACGCTCGACGACCTGTTCGCCGCGTTCACCGGGCCCGGGGGTGACACCGACGCGGGCCGAAACGGGGGGCGGAGTCGCGATCCGAACGAGACGAGAAGGCACGAGCCGAACAAGACGAGGGACCACGGACCGAACGAAACGGCGGCGACCGAGTCCACGGCCGTGCCGTCGTCTGCCGCCGACGGTGGCCAAACCGCGGGACCGAACGCCGCGAATTCCGGCGAAGAGGTGGACCGATGAGTTCCACGCTGATTGCACGAAAGGACTTCGAGGACGCCGTCCGCTCCCGGATGATCTGGGCGGTGATGGGCGTCTTCGTTTTCCTGATGGTCGTCATCTCCGCCGGGGCGGCCTCCAACGGCCTCGCGGAGGCGGAGCCAACGGAGATCATCCCGCTCGTCGCCAACATCGGCGGCCTGCTCATGATTCCGGTCATCGCCTTGCTCGTCGGCTACATGGCGATCGTCGGTGAGCGCCAGTCCGGCAGTTTGCGCGTCCTCTTCGGACTTTCCCACAGCCGCTGGGACGTCTTCATCGGGAAGCTGGCGAGTCGGCTCGGCGTCATCGTCGTCGCGACCGCGGTCGCCTGCCTCGTCGCCCTCGGGATGGTCGTCGCGATGTTCGACAGTTTCCCGGCCCGCCCCCTCCTCGCGTTCTCGCTGCTGACGATCCTGCTCGGGATGGTCTTCACCGCGATCGCCGTCGGCGTCTCGGCGATGTCGGGCTCGCGGATGCAGGCGATGGCCGGCGCGATCGGGAGCTACGTCGTCTTCACGCTGGTGTGGCATCCGATCGTCGCCGGCGTCCACTACCTCGTCGAGGGGAGCCTGCCCGGCTACGAGGCCGCCGCGTGGTACTTCTTCGCGCTCCGGCTGAACCCGCTCGAGGCGTACACGCAGGTCTCCGGCGAACTCGCGGACCAGTTCATCTGGGGCATCTTCGGCTGGCAGAGCGTCGTCGAGGACATTCCAGCCGAGACCCTTCAGGAGCCAAACGCCCTCATGCTCTCGAACCGCGTGAGCGGCGACCTCCCGATCTACCTGCAAGAGTGGGTCGCCGTTCCCATCTTGCTCCTGTGGATCGCGATCCCGCTGGCGATCGGCTACTGGCGGTTCGAGGGTGCGGATCTGAACTGAATCCGACGGCCGTCGGCCCCGGTGGCAGGCTCGCCCGTTCACCCTCCCGGGGCCGCCCCGCCTTCCTCCGGACCACGCGATCTATCCGTTCGTGGCGGAGCCGCGCTCTCGGCCGACTGGCGCGCTGGCGAGGCGTCCGAGTACCGACGAGGACGCCGAGTAGGATCGCGAGGGGCGAGTGAGCGAACCCGTGAGTGAACGAGTCGGCTGGGGAGGGTGAGGCGGCGGGTAGGACTGAAAGGGGTCGATCCGCTCGAGGAAGGCGGGCGACGCAAGCACCGGAACGAGCGACGCGAGTGACGCGCAGCAAGCCTCCCGACTCGAGCGGATCGAGGGCTTTCGAGGTATTCTGACATTCTGCGTACGCCGACGTCGGTAGCATATCTGGCCCAAACGGAATCGTACAAGACGCACACTCGGAATCGATCGGCCAAATCCCGAACCGAAACGCGACCGAACGCGACGAACCCCTACTCGCGTTCCGAGAACCCGACCGCCTCAGCGTCGGCCAGACACCGATCGCTCGCCGCATCTAAGTCGAACTCGCGGACGATTTTGCCATCCCGCACGAGCGGTTCGAGCAAGGTCTCGCCGTCTTCGGGGGCGTCTCGATCGGCCAGCGCGACGTGGTGGCCGCCGTCGGGCGTGCGGTAGACCGCTTTGTCGCCGGAAAGCTTGCCGCGTTTCGAGATAGGGGTGCCCTCTATTTCGACGATGTCGAGGCTGAAATCGATCGGGT
The DNA here is from genome assembly GCF_059736405.1 of Halosolutus sp. DAT137. Classification (NCBI taxonomy): domain Archaea; kingdom Methanobacteriati; phylum Methanobacteriota; class Halobacteria; order Halobacteriales; family Natrialbaceae; genus Halosolutus; species Halosolutus sp. DAT137. Next base: position 584,348 of record NZ_JCAQID010000007.1, read on the forward strand.
CGCGATCGGTGACGTGGCCGCCGACGCCGAAGCCGTCGGCCACGTCCCGCAAATTCCGAAGCTGTTCGGGGCCGAGTCCGCCGCTACAGAAGATGTCGACGTCCTCGTACCCGCGCGAGTCGAGTTCCCAGCGCACTTCGCGGATGATGTGCCGGAAGTCGCCGCGGCGCGACCCCGTCGTATCGATGCGGACGCCGTCCAGATCGTCGCCTAACGTCTCGGCGGCGAGCAGACTCTCGCTGACCTCGTCCCAGAAGGTGTCGACCAGCGCGATCCGCGGCGTCGTTTCGGGGACCGCCTCGTCGAACGCTCGCCAGGCGTCGGCCTGGTTCCCCTCGCCGAAACAGAACATGAGCGCGTGGGGCATCGTCCCGCCCGCCTCGCGACCCAGAATCTCGACCGCCGCGACGTGCGAGAAGCCGTCCAGTCCGGCCAAGACGGCGGCGCGTTCGACGATCGACGAGATCGAGGGGTGGACGTGGCGCGCGCCAAAGGAGAGGACGAGCGAGTCGGGTGCGGCCAGTCGAGCCTCCAGTGCCGCAGTCGCGAAGCCACTCGGCTGAGAGAGGAATCCGAGCAGCGACGTTTCGAGTTCGGCAAATTCAAGATACGGTCCCTCGATCCGGATCACGGGACCGCCGTCGAACAGCTGCCCGTCCGGCAGCGCGTCGACGTCGACGTCACGCCCCTCGAACAGCGTCGCAACGTCTTCGATCCCGGTCAGGACCTGAAACTCGCCGGTCGGGAACTGATCCGACGTTACCTCCGCGACGACGTGGGGATTTTTTCCCGCGTGCTCGAGCGTCGATCGGGTGCGCTCGAAGTAGGCGTCGGTCGCAGATCCCTCGAGAATGGCGTCCGACGTGACGGTTCCAAACGGATTCGACATACCGGCGGTTCCCCACCGGGGACAAAAAAGCTACCCGTCTGCCGTCGTCGCCCCGCGGTGGCAGTGGCTCGTGACGACGCCGCGGTCGATTGCGATCACGTCCCCGCTGCACTCGTTGGGTCCGAGACAGCCGTAGTGGCTGGGGACCGATCGCTTGCGGACACGATCGGCGACGGACTGGATGGCGCATTCGGCGCAGCGATCGAGGACGCTGACGACGCGTCGGCGGCGGCGTGGATCTCGCCGATCGCGGAGACGCTCGGTGCGCCGACGATCGCGACCCGCTCGCCGGAGACGGTCACGCGGTAGGCACCGTCGAACGCGTTACCGTCCTCGATTCGGTAGATACCGTCGTCGACCTGTTCGCCGCCGTTGGCCGCGAGCAGGTCGCGGTAGGCGTCGGCAAACTGCGCGGCGTCGCCTTCGCTCTCCCAGGCGAGGTGCCAGACGTGGCCCGTCCGATTCTCGGCGTCCGTATACACCTGAAGCGTGTCGCCAGCCCACCCAGCCGTCTCGGGGGCCGAATAGTTGTACGGCGAGTACCGCCTCGCGCCCTCGCCGAGCGATCGATCGACGACGCCGTTGGCCCACAGCGTTCCGAACAGGGTAGCCTCGCCGATCGTCTCCTGCTCGACCGTTCCGTCGTCGGTGACCGGCTCCCAGTCGTCGCTCGATCGATCCGGTATCTCCACCGCGATCGGCTCGGTGTCGGGGTAGTATTCGGGATGAATCAGCTGACTCGTGCTGGCCGGGCGGTCGTCGTGGGCTCGATCGACTCGCTCCCAGCCGCCGGTGTCGTGGAGGTGAGAGACGAACGACGCCCCCTCGGCGTACGGTACGTAGATCGAGAGGAAGAGCCCGAGGTTGAACGATCGCGGTTCGGCTGGCGGTCGCTCGAGATCGGCCAGACACTGCCACTCCTCGCCACAGCGCTCGTCGTACAGGTGGGGCACGTAGTTCGCCTCTCCCTCGATAATCCCCAGTTCCGCCCGGCGTTCGTCGATCGTCTCGGCGGATCGCCGGATGCCGAAGTGCTGGTCCTGCAGGGCGTGGACGAGTTCGTGAACCAGCACCCGCCGGTCGATCCGAATCTCGTCGGGGTCGTCGGTGACGATAACGATCCGATCGTTCACGTAGTAGCCCTGGACGGAATCGCCGTAGAGTTCGTCGAACGCGCTGTTGACGTCCGTCTCGCCGTCGACGACGAACGCCCCCCGCCAGAGTTCATTCTCGAACGTCGACGCCGACTCGCTCCCGGTACGACGCTCGCGGTACTCGTCTCTGCTGATAACGTTGAGATCGACGTCGTGGCTGAATTTGAGCCCGCGGAGTACCTCGAGTCGGGCCATCGATCGGTATTTGACCGCCTCGAGCTGAGCCTCGGTAAGCCCCTCGCTGCCGTCGAAGGCGAACACGTCGTCGTGGTAGTACCCGCCAACCTCACCGGGCTCCCGATCGGTGTCGAACTGGTGTGGCGTCCCGGGGAGCGTACAGCCCGACAGCACCACGAGCACGACGATCGCGAGCAATCTGACCCGACCCATCGACGTAGCTGTTGGAACGACGGGGCCTAAGCTCCGTCGGTGGACGGTGTCGGTTCTGACGGAGCTCGCAGGAAGGGTGGCGAATCAGCCCGATCGACCACGTCCCATCCGGACGGCAACGAACAGTGCGCCTAACAGGAGTGAGAGCACCGCGACCACCGGACCGAATCCGGGGATCGCTTCGGTTGCCCCGTCGCCACCGTCGGTCGCTTCAGTATCGGCCTCGTCCGTACTGCCACCATCACCGCCGTCGGCTGCCACGGTTCCGTCGACCTCGAGTCGATCGTCGCCTTCGGGTGCGGCTCCCGTGTCCACCTCGTCGAGGTCGTCGACCGACGGCGCGTTGACGATCGTCACCGTCTGGCCGTCCCGATCGAGGTAGTACGCCCCGGGAAAGCCGTCCTCGATGACGTAGGTGTCTTGGCGACCGTCGACCGGTTCGCCACCGTGGCTTTCGAGGAGTTGCAGGTAGCCGTCGACGAACTGCCCGGCATCCGCCTCGGACACCCACTCGGTCTGCCAGACGTAGCCGGCGTCGGCCGCGGCGGCGGCCGGATCGTCCGTCTCGGCACTGCCTTCGGAGACGTACGTCACCAGTTCGTCGCCCGCCCAGCCGTCGGTGTACGGCTGATCGTAGCGAATATTCGCGAGGCCGCCCAGCCCGATCTCGAGGAACTCGTCCGTTTCGATCACCGCCGGCTGTGTCGCCTCGAGATTGCCGTCTGCGAGCATCGAGACCAGTCCCGCTTCGCCAACGGTTTCGGTCGCGGGCTCGCCGTCGATTTCGAGCTGGCTCCAGCCGTCGCCCGATCGATCCGGAACGTCGATCGCGACCGGGGCGCGCACCTCACCGGGGCGGATCACTTCGGCGGAACTGGCCGGCGGATCGTCGTAGGCGGCGTCGACGGCGTCCCAGCCACCCTGCTCGCGAAGGTAGTCGACGTAGTCGGGACCGTCGTCGTAGGGCTGATAGATCGTAAAGTACACTCCCCAGTTGATGTCGGGCGAGGTGCCACCGCCGCCGTTCGCTGGACGCACGCACTCCCACTCGGCGCGACAGCGCTCTCCGTACTCGGTTTCGACCGTGACGGCGTCGCCCTCGATGAGTCCGTTTTCCGCGTTGCGCCCGTCGATCGTCGTCGCGTCGTACGTCGTCAGATCGAAGTGTTGATCCTGTAACGCGTGAACCAGTTCGTGCCCGAGAACGACTTCGTCCAGTTCGACCTCGTCGGGCGTGTCCGAGACGAGCACGATACGATCGGTTCGGGGCTCGTAATAGCCCGCGACGGCGCTCCCGTACAGCGCCTCTGTTTCCGCCAGCGCGTCCGTCTCTCGGTCGATCATGAACAGCGCCTCGTAGTTGACGTTCTCTTGCAGCCGTTCCTCGTCCTCGAGGGTCACGAAGAGACCGTCCTGTTGATCCCGGAACTCGGATCGGGAGCGCACGTCGACCGTCACGTCGTCCTCAAAGGTCCGGTCCCGGACGCGTTCGACGCGGGCCATCGCTCGATAGACGACCGCGTCGAGTTCGTCATCTTCGACGACGCCGTCGTCCCGGTCGTCGACCGGCAACTCGTCGTCGTACCAGTAGCCCTCGACGTAGCCGATCGTCTCCTCGGTCGAGGGGTCGGCCGCGCGGTCCTGACTCGCCGGCCGCACGTCGGCCGCCGCCGCGGGCGATCCGGTGGACGCGCTCGTGTCCGTTGCCTGGGACTGGGTCGCCCCTGCTCCGGCCGCCGGGAGGGGAACGGCGACCGCCGAGAGCACGACCAGCGCGGCGAACAGCAGCGTGGGGACCCGTCTCATAACAAGTGGTTGCCCGTAAGCAAGCGACCGCAAAAAGCCCCCCGGTACCGAGAACCGGTGTACCATCGTGGCGAGGGCGATCGAACGCGTTCCGTCGTGTGGGTTTCGACCGTACCAGCGGGTCCATTACACTGACTTGCACGCGGCCCGTACCGTCGACCATGCACCTCGAGCCAGACAGCACCGCGATCGTCGTGGTCGACATGCAAAACGGCTTTTGCCACCCCGACGGCTCCCTCTACGCGCCGGGCAGCGAAGCGGTCATCGAACCGATCGGCGACCTCGTCTCTCGAGCCAGCGAGGCGGGTGCACGCGTCGTCTTCACGCAGGACGTTCACCCGCCCGACCAGTTCGAGGACGCCCACTACTACGACGAGTTCGATCGCTGGGGCGAACACGTCGTCGAGGGCTCCTGGGAGACCGAGGTCGTCGACGGACTCCCGGTCGAGGACGCAGATCACGTCGTCGAAAAGCACACCTACGACGCGTTCCAGAAGACGGAGTTCGAGGGGTGGCTGAACGCCCGCGGGATCGACGATCTGGTCTTCACCGGGACGCTCGCGAACGTCTGCGTCCTCCACAGCGCGGGCAGCGCCGGCCTGCGAGACTTCCGGCCGCTCCTGATCGAAGACTGCATCGGCGCGATCGAGGAAGATCACCGCGAGTACGCGCTCGAGCACGCCGACTTCCTGTTCGGTGAGGTGGTCCAGAGCGACGATCTCAGTTTCGAAGCCGAATCGCAGTGACGACGGATTTCGGCGCAGTTGAGCGCCGATGGGCGACTCCATCGCCGTTCGGGTGGCACGGTCGCGAACTGAGACTGTTTTTGTCGTCCCGTCCCAACGGCCAACTATGACAGGATTCCAGTCGACCCGTCGATCGGGTCGCACTCGACAGACTGCCCGGTTGAAGCGGTTGACGGGTGACACGGCGACACTAATCGGAGACAGGGGGACCGATACCGACGGAGGACGGACATGGACCGATACCGACGGAGGACGGACATGAACGAGCGGCGACTCCGATCGATGTACGTCTTCGGCATCGGACTGAACGCGATTGCGCTGGTGTACGCCGCGCTGGACGGCGCGTACCTGTTCGCGGCCACGTTCGGGTTCGTCATGGTGTACCTCGGAATCCGGTACTGGATGGTCGCTCGCAACTGACCGCGGCCGACCGTCGAGAATCGCCGTCGACCGCGATCGGCCCCTCGACACCGCCCGACAAAAAGCGCGTACTCGTTCACCTCGACTCCCAAGAGACCGGGAACCCGACGGGTATCCAGATGGTCGACCCGGTCCACCCGTACGTCGAACTGGTGATTTACGGATACTTCGTGCTCGTCGCGAGCGTCGGCGCGTACCTCCACCTTCGGTTCCGGATCGCGTCGCGGCGCGATCGGGGGGCTGCAAGCGAGCAGTAGGCCGTCGTCAGGCGGACCCCTGGCGTTCGGTGTCGACGATCGTCACAGCCGTCGCCTCCGGATCGCGATCGCGGCGATCGCCGTCGGAACCGCGAGCCAGGCGAGCAACGCGGCGAGGAGCACGCCTAGCGAGAGTCCGGCCCCGACGAGGACCGCGGCGAACCCGGCGTCGCCGCCGGCACCGAGGGTTCCGAGGACGAGCGCCCGGTAGATGCCGGTGGGGTTGGCGAGCAGCATGCCCGAGATCGCCGTCTCGGAAAGCCCGAACGCAGCGATCAGTCCGAGGCCGAGCAGGTCGTGAACGAGGACGAACCACGCCCACGCGAGCAGGGCGAACCCGAGCGCGTGGGTCTTCTCGCGGGCGAGCGTCGACAGCATGACGCCCAGCGCCAGGAAGACCAGCCCCAGCCCGACGGTGCTCACCAGAAAGGCGACGTACGTGTCGAACCCGTCGAGACCGTACTCGAGCAGGAGGAAGCCGCCGGCGACGCCGAAGCCGGCGATCGTCGCGCTCGCGAAGACGACGGCGCGACCGAGGAGCGTTCCGACGACTACCCACAATCGGGACACCGGGAGGGCGAACAGCGTCTGCAGCCAGCCGCTTTCTTCCCGCCCGACGACGGCGTCGTAGCTAAACGCCAGCGCAACCAGCGGGACGAGGTAGACCGCGAGCACCGCCAGACTCGCGACGACCCGCTCGAACCCCTCGGGACTCACCGCGGAGCCGCTGAACGTCGTCAGCCCGAGCGCGAACGCGGCGAAAATCGCGGTGAGGGCGATCGCCCATCGGCTGCGAACCGCCAGCCGGTACTCCGTCTCGGCGACGACGAACAGCTGTCGGTACCAGCGCCCGGAGTCGGCGGGGTGAGTGGTACAGATCGCGGCCTCCGTCCCTGATTCGGCTTCGTAGCCGCCGTCGGTCCGGGTCCAATCGGCCGGTCCGCTGTCGCCGTCGGCCCGAGGCGGATCGTTCGTCATGGATGCACCTCCTCGATCGCAGCCGACCGATCGTCAGCGAGGGAATCGTGAAACGCCGCCTCGAGACCCGGCTCGCGAACCTCGAACCGATCGACGAGCGCGGCGTCGAGGTCGGCGACGAGATCGAACGCGGCCTCGCGGTCGCACTCGACCTCGATCGCATTGCCAGCGTCCGTGACATCGCCCCGGCCCTGAACGGCCGCGAGCAGCGCCGATCGATCGGCGGGGTGGACAGTAACGGTCACGCGACCGTCCGCAGCCCGGAGGTCGTCGACCGATCCGGCGGCGCGTAGCCGGCCGTCCTGCAGGATGGCAGCCTCGTCGCAGAGCCGCTCGACCTCGCCGAGTACGTGCGAGGAGAGGACGACGGTAGCGTCGGTCTCCTCGTCGATGCGCTCGACGATACGGTGGAACGCGGCTACGCCACGCGGATCCAGCCCGGCCGTCGGCTCGTCGAGGACGAGCACGGGCGGCTGCGAGAGCAGGACCGACGCGAGGCCGAGGCGTCGCCCCATGCCGTTCGAGTAGCCGGAGACGGGGCGATCGGCCGCGTCCGTCAGGCCGACGAGGTCGAGACAGTCCTCGATTCGAGCCTCGCGACCCGAGAGCCCGCGGATGCGGGCGTGGACCGAGAGCACCTCCCGTCCGGTCATCGACCCCGGAAAGCCGCTGTGCTCGGGCAGGAACCCGACGCGTTTGCGGACGCGATGACCCGCCGTCCCCACGTCGAGACCGCCGACTTCGATCCGCCCGTCGTCCGGCCGATCGTGGCCGACCAGCAGTTCGAACAGCGTCGTCTTTCCGGCACCGTTCGTCCCCAGGACGCCGAACGTCGATCCCGACGGGATCTCGAACGATGGTCCGTCGAGGGCGACGACATCGCCGTAGCGCTTGTGAATGTCAGTTATCGTTATCTTCATAGTAGGACCTCCAGTTCTCGTGTGCCGGCTGGGCCAGCGGTCGGTGGTCGATGATACCCGGACTCTCGACGATCGGGAACGAACTCTCGGCCAGTCGGACGGCGTCGAACGCCGGGCTCTCGGCGAAGACCGCCGCCTGAGGATTGTCGTGGACCACGCGTTCGACGGTTCCGGCGGGCTGGTGGCGGACCTCGCTGACGCCGTCGTCGTCGAGGTCGGCGGCGCGGGCGTCGGACCAGTAGTTGCCCCGATCGGAGGCGTTCCAGTTCGCTTGTGAGTTGGTTTCCGCGAACGCGGCCTCGTCGTTTCGGACGAAGCTGTTCCCGGTCACGAGTTCGCCGCTGCTGCCGGCCGTGATGTGGACCCCGATATCGTTCTCGAGGACGAGGTTGTCCGCCACGCGGTTGTGTTGGGCGTTGTAGACGTACAGCCCGTTGTCGTTGCCCACGAGGTCGTTGCCGACGATCTCGCTGTTTTCGACGTCTTTGACGAGGATGCCGTGGCCGCTCGCGCCGTCGTTGTTCACCGCGGTGTTGTTCCGCAGCGTCAGCTCCTTCGAGACCATCAGCGCGAAGCCCACGTCGTTGTCGAACGCGACGTTCTCCGCGAGTAGGTTGTCATTCGAGTACATGTAGTGGACGCCGTAGCGCAGGTCCCACATGACGTTGCCCTTGGCGACGACGCCTTCCGCCCACTGGTAGTAGATGCCGTCGCGGACGGCCGTGACGTAGTTGTTCCTGATCTCGGCGTCGGTAGCCTCCCAGAGGTGGATGCCGTTGCCTCGCTCGGGAACTGTCACGTCCTCGCGACCGGCGACGATACTGTTCTCGACGGTGACGCCGTCGGTGTCACCGATCCAGACGCCGAAGTCGATCTCGGTCACGCGGAGTGCCGACAGCGTCGCGTTCGAGCCGTTGACCAGGACGCCGCTATCGTCGTCGGTCTGGTCGGTGCCGGAGTTGCGAATCCAGACGCCCTCGATCGTCACGTCGTTTGCGAGGACTTCGACCACCGTCCCCTCGCCGCCGCCGTCGATCACCGCGCCGTCCCGTTCGACGGCCGCGATCGTCACGTCCGGCGTCTCGACGGTCACGCGCTCGTCGAATCGCCCCTCGAGGACCACTGTGTCGCCGGGATCGGCGGCGTCGATCGCGGCCTGGAGCGAATCGTACTCGCGATCGTCGACGATCGCGGTGCCGTCCGCACTGGGTTCGTCCACGTCGTGAACGTCCGGAACGTCCGCGCTCCAGCCGTCGACGCGCTCGTCGTCGGCCGAACCGTCCGTCGCGGCGACGGCTGCGCCCGCGAGCGAGGCGACGAGCATCACCGCAGCGGCGACGGCGAACCAGGATTCTCTCACGGGCGCTCACCTCCCGAGTTCCGAGGAGTGGAATCGGCGGTCGAATTCCGAGGAGTGCGACCGGTGTTCGAGCTCCGAGACGCGCGGCCGGGAGTGCGGGGTTCGGCGTGCGGCGTCTCGTCTGCGGGCGCATCCGATTCCCCATCGGTGCCCGATCGATCGTCCGGATCGGATCGACCTCGCCACCCGCGAATCCAGCCGCGAGTGCGATCGAATCCGGAGCGGAACAGCGCCGGCACCTCCCGAATCGTGGCCTCGGAGTCCCGGAGGAAAAACGCGACGACGAGCAAGCCGACGGCGGCGATCGCCATGTAGCCGCCGGGACCGAACCAGGCGTTCCCGCTGATGTTGGCGACCTCGTAGGTCCCGACGACCGGCGGCGTGAATCCGTCGACGCCGGACAGCGGCGCAGCCGGATCGAGCGAGTGGCCGGTCTGGTAGAGCCGGTACTGGATGATCGCGAGCATCGCGCTGAAGACCGCGATCGTCCCAGCGAGGAGCGCCGTCAGTCCGCGCCGGAGCGTGCGGCCCGCGGGGAGCGCGGCGACGACGACGCTAGCGATCGCGGCACCGACGAACACGACCGGGCCGAGCACCCACTCCGGGACGGCGACGGCCTTCTCGTGGACGGCGTAGTTCGGATCGACGTACACCGGGTCGGGGTAGTAGAACCCGACGTACTTGTTGAGCCCCTGTACTTCGACGAAGTCTCCGCCGAGTCGCGGATACCCGTAGAGTTCGACGACCAGCGGCTCCATGTACTGCGGCGCGGTGAGCGTGATCCGCCACACTGGCACCGTCAACGCCAGCAGGAACAACGCCGCCGCTGTCAGCGGGAGGGCGCGCCTGCATTCGGTCAGTCGTGTCAGTCGGGTCATTGTACTGTGTTATTCCGCTGGTTCGACCAGCAGTCGCGATCGCATTTCGAGGTGGAGTGCGCTACAGAAGAACGCACAGTACATCCAGTAGACGCCCGGCTCGTCGGCCGTAAACGTCACCTCGCGCGTTTCCTGCGGTGCGAGTTTGATGTTGATATCGTACTCGGGGATCGCGAGCGAGTGGAGGATGTCGTCGGTTTCCTCGATGTTCGTGACGGTGAACGTCACCTCGTCGCCCTCCTGAACGGTGACGTCCGTGTAGCCGAACTCGTTGCGCTGGGAGTGCATCTTCACGTGGACCCGGCCGTCGTCGCGGACGATTTCGTTGTCGTCCGGGCCGATGAACTCCTCCTCGTAGTCCTCGGGGTCGTAGACGCTCGCGGGATCGAGCTTCTCCGCTTGCACCATCGAGGCGTCGTGTGGCTCGGCGTATGCCGGAGAGTCCTTGACCAGTTTCATCCCCTCCTCGTCGTCGCCGATGTAAATCAGCTGGTCGTTCTCCGGATGCATCGGGCCGACCGGGAGGAACCGATCTTTCGAGAGCTTGTTGAGGCAGATCAGCCAGTCACCCTGCGGGTCGGCGGTGTAGGACTCCGCGGCGATCAGGTGGCCCGGATTGTAGTGAACGTCGATCTTCTCGACCACCGGCTCCTCGCTGCCGGGTTCGGCCTCGATCGCCGCCTCGATGTCCCACTTGCAGACCTGCGAGTCGATGAACAGCGTCGTGTAGGCGTGGCCACGGCCGTCGTAGGCGGTGTGCAACGGTCCCATGCCGACGCGGGGCGAGGCCGACGATCGCGTCGTTGGGGTCGTCGGCCTCGCCCAGCGTCTCGATGTCGATGACCGAACAGGTCGGGTCGAGTTTGCCGCTCGCGATCGCGTACTCGCCGTCCGGGGTGACGCTCACCCCGTGGGGGCTTTTCGGGACGTCCACGTAGCGGACGATCGGCTCGGAGCCGCTGTTGAGCGAACTGTCCTGGCGGCCGTCGACGACGGGGACGCCGCCGATCTGCTCGTACTCGCCGGCCTCGACGGCGTCTTCGATCGCGAGGGTGTCGAACGCCGTCACGTAGTCCGTGTCCGAACTCGACATCTCGCTTTGCGTGACGCCGTTTTCGCTGTTGTAGCCGGTCGTGAAGAACCAGCGCCCGTTCTTGCCGCCGTCGCCGTTGTCCATGTTGCCGTCGACGAGCACCTGCCAGGCGACGTCGAACGTCTCGGGTTCGATCGCCGTGAGGACCGACGTGTAGTTGTCGGGATCGTCGAGGTCGCGGCCGTCGTTAGGCATCGGCACGCGGAGCTCGCCAACGCCGAAGACGAGGTCGGTGTCGGGGAGGCGTGCACAGGCACCGTGGACGCCCTGCGTGTTTGGAATGTCGACGATCGCGTCCGTCTCGAAGTACTTCAGGTCGATTCGGGCCATCCGGCCGTTGGCCTTGTCGTTGACGTAGGCGAACCGGCCGTCGTAGTCGTTGCCGGTCTGGCTGAGCCGCGGGTGGTGGGTGTCGCCCCACGTGTAGCCGCCGGCCTCCTCGAGCATCTCGCTGGTCCGATCGTCGTGCCCGTAGCCGCGAGCGCTCTCGCGGTTGAACACGGGAATGCGCATCAACTGGCGCATCGACGGGACGCCGTAGACGCGGATGTCTCCCGAGTGCCCGCCCGAGAGAAACGCGTAGTAGTCGTCGTGTTCGCCCGGCGGGACGCTCGCATCTATGTCGGACGCCGACACTTCCTCGTCGTCGCTAAGCAGTCCCGTACAGCCGGCGAACGACCCCATCGCACCGGCAGCCGCGCCGGCTTTCATGAAGTCGCGTCTGGGAATGCGATCGAACAGCGGGTCGCGATCGGCTGCGTCGGTCGTCGTCTCGGTCTCGGTCTCGGTCTGGTCTCGGTCTGCGGTGGGTGAACTCTGGGTCATCGGTCTCGAATGGCGCGTTGTGCGATCGGTTATCGTCCGGTGCGACGACGCTCGATTACACGCACATCTCGAGACTGACCGGTATTAGTGGGGGTCTCACATTCCCCATCACTGGAAAAGCACGGGAATATGTTCGACGGAGGGTTGAGGGGGAGAGGGCCGGTTTTTCGAACAGAACGATTCGCAGTCACCGCGCCGGTGACGGCGGACGCCCGGCAGCGCGTTCGGCGTTGCTTACAACATCATTCGTTTCGGAAGATTCGGTACGCGCCTTGCCCAGTCGCGACCTCGCGCGTCTCGCCGTCGGGCGTCGTGCTCTCGACCGTTACCTCGCTCACGCCGACGGTGCCGCCGACGCGGATCACGTCCGCCGTCGCCGTGAGATCACCCGTCGCCGGCCGGAGGTAGTTGACATTCAGGGTGATCGTCGCGATATTCACGTCGATCGGATTCTCGAGTTCGGTCCGAAGGACGAAGCCGCCGGCGGTGTCGATGAGCGTCGCCGCGATGCCGCCGTGGATATCCGGCCGCACGTCCTCGCCGGCTCCCGGCCGAACGTTCGTCAACTTCTCGTCGTACGGAATCGAGAGCGTCATCGTTCCGGGGCCGACGTGCTCGACATCGGTCCCGATCCAGGAGAGAAACTCCTGATACTCGCTGATGTAGCCGTCCAACAGGTGTGCCAGATCGTCGAACCCCTCGATCGAGTCGGGTCGATCGTCGCTCATAGCCCCTCCTGAGCCGTGGACCGTCTTGATCCCTGCGCTTCGCGTGTCTCCCGTTGTCGAAGGTTCATTCGTGTCGAACCCGTCGTACTCACATGACCGAATCGGCTACCGACGGCCCCGAGTACGAAACGAATTTCCGCGAGAACCCTGGCGAGTACGAAATCGGTCGCGGAGAGGAGGGCGTGTTCAAAGTCGAACCGTACAAAAGCGAACTGCTCCCACACTGGTCGTACAAGGACGAAGCCGCGGCCGAGGAGTCGGCAGGAGCGATCTACGATCGGTACGAGCGCTACCGCGCGAACGACGAGTTTCCGGGGATGGACATGGCCCGCAAGTACCTCCAGATGGGGTACTCGCGGGCGATGCGGTACGCGAAGTATCCCGGCGGGCGAAAGTACGACGACGACGGAAACGAACGCGAGCCCCGAGAGTGGGCCGACCCCGAGAAACGCGCGGCGGCGCTGGTCTTCGAAGAGTACTGGAAGCGCGTCCGCGAGGACGAGGCCTACCAGCGGGCGAAAGAACGCCACCGAGAACGATGGGCGTCGAACGGGTAGCGAAGGAGACCGTTTCGGAGGACGATCGGCAAAGCTCAAACCGCTATTTCACTCTCTAGAAGGCTTTTACCGGAATCGGAAAAAGAACCGGTACAGATGCCTTCAGATCGACGGACCCTACTCGCCTGTACCGGTGCCTTCCTCGCGGGACTGGCCGGCTGTGCGGGAACGGACGACGGCCCGGCGTCGGACGATCCGAACGGGAACGGGACCGGCGACCCGAACGGAGACGGCGGCAACGCCGGCGACGACACCGACTCCTTCGACGACTACGAGACGCCCGAGTTTCCGATCGTCGATTTCGTTACCGATCCCGACCTGAGCGACGAGTCGCTCGCGACGCAAGTCCGCGCCAATACCGAGTTCGCGATCGACGCCCTCGAACAGCTTCGAGACGATCAGCCCGAAGAAAACCTCTTTTTCTCGCCGTACAGCGTCTCCGTCGCCCTGGCGATGACCTACGCGGGCGCTCGCGGGGAGACGGCGACCGAGATGGCCGACGCCCTCCGGTACGATCTCGAGGGCGACGACCTGCACGCCGCCTTCGGCGCGATCGAGTCCGAATTCGAGCGGCGGAACAAAGACGGCGAACAGATCGAGCAGCCCGACTGGATGGACGAGGATCGAGGCGACGAGGACGGCCCCGGCTTTCAGCTCTCGAGTGCGAACGCCGTCTGGCCCGACGAGGGACTCCCCATCGACGACGAGTACGTGGAGTTGCTCGAACTCTATTACGGGGCGGGACAACGACTGGTTGACTTCTCCGGGAGTCCCGAGGAAGCCCGCGAGGAGATCAACGACTGGGTCGCAGCGCGGACGAACGATCGGATCGAGGACCTGCTCCCCGAGGACTCGATCGATTCCTCGACGCGGCTCGTCCTGACCAACGCGGTCTACTTCCTCGCGCCCTGGGAGTACGACTTCGACCCGGACGAGACGGCCCCCGACACGTTCACGAGCCTCGACGGCTCCGAGACCGAGATCGACCTGATGTCCCAGTCTACGGAACTCCAGTACGCCGAGATCGGCGGCCACCAGCTGGTCGAACTCCCCTACGCCAACGGCGAGACGAGCATGGTGGTGATCCTCCCGGCCGAGGGCGAGTTCGAGTCCTTCGAGGCCGCGTTCTCGGTCGATCGGCTGGCGACGATGCTGGAAGAAGCGTTCCGACCGAACGTCGATCTCACCCTCCCAAAGTTCGGCATCGAATCGAAGTTCAGTCTCGTCGAGGTTATGCAGAAACTGGGGATGAAACGGGCCTTCGGCGGGAGTGCGGACTTCAGCGGGATGGTCGAGGGCAACGCCGGCCTGTTCGTCGACGACATCATCCACCAGAGTTTCGTCGAGGTCGACGAGGAGGGAACCGAAGCGGCGGCCGCGACGGCGGTAATCATGGGGGAGTCCGCGCCGCCGGACCACGTCGAAATGACCGTCGACCGTCCGTTCCTGTTTTACATCCGTGACAAGCCGACCGAGACGCCGCTGTTCGTCGGTCGGGTCGTCGACGGCGAGACGTTACAGGGCTGATATCTCGGAGTTCAACACTCAGGTTCCGGCGGGTTCGATCAGCACCCGAACCGACTCTCCGACCGCAAACGATCGCTCCGGACAGATCAGTTTCGCGCCGAAGTCGGCGTCTCGAGCGCAAAACAGCGAGAGTCCGGTAATGGGGTCGCCGTTCGCGGTGACGCACACGTCGTCCCACGCGATCGTCCGGCCGTCGACGATGCCGAGTCGATCGCCGTTCAGGTGGACGGGTGTCCCCTCGGCCGGGTCGACGGATCGATCGCCGCCGAGCAGGCCGCCGCCGTCGTAGTGGGGCAGGCCCCCGTCGAGCACGCCGCCGTCGGAGCGTCGCTTTTCGGTTCCAGACTCGCCCCGGTCAGCGCGGATACCGATGAACGTTTCGCCGGGGTCGGGGTGGGCCGGCGAGTCGAGGACCGCGTACGTGTCGCCCGTCTCGACGATCGTCCCGGTGCCGTCCCACGCGACGGGGCGGATCTCGATTCCGGGCTCGATCGGGAGCGAGCCCGACGCCCGGTAGGGATTCTGATCCGGCTCGCGGAAGCCGACGTGCAGGTGGTTGTCGACCCACGGCGCGAAGAAGCCGGCCCGGACGAGGGTGCCAAGCGAGTCGCCGCGATCGATTCGATCGCCCGCTTCGACGGCGGGATCGACGTGCAACACGCGGGCGGTCATCCCCGCGAGGTCGCCCGGTCCGTCGCACTCGAGGACGATCAGGTGGTCGTGTTCGGGCGAATAGGGTTTCGGCGGCGCGCGGACCGTTCTCGTGTCGAGGACGGTTCCGGCGACCGGGCTCGGAGCCACGGTGGTCCGCCCGTCCCGGAGCGTGCCGGGGTAGAGATCGATCGCAGACCCCGCCTCGTGGGCGCGGTAGGGTGAGTTGTACAGCGAGAAGCGTTCGTAGGGAGTCAGGAACTCGGGCGGAAGTGTAACGACCATCGTGGTTCAGCGTTCGTGGCTTCCCTGAGTTCCGGGAGCGTTTAGGTGCATCGGGCCAAAGCGCTCGCATGCACGTCCTTCGCGGCCGGGCACAGACGATCGAGGCAGACCGCGAGGCGACCCGCCGCTTGCTCTCGATCGCCACCGACGGCGAGCCGGGAGTTCGCGTCTGGGTGCCACACCGACAGGTCGCCTTCGGCCGCCGTGATTCGCAGTTGGACGGCTACGATTGCGCCCGTAACGCCGCCGAGGAACACGGCTTTCCGCCCGTCGAGCGCAGCGTCGGGGGTCGAGCCGTCGCCTACGACGGCGAGACGACGATCGCGTTCGCCCGCGCCGAACCGATCGCGGATTTCCGGGAGGGGACCGACGAACGGTACGAACGACTCACGGCCACGCTCGAGCGGGCGCTCACAGATTACGGTCTCGAGATCGATCGCGGCGAACCCGACGACTCGTTTTGCCCCGGCACCCATTCGCTGTCCACGATCGACGCGATGGGACGACGCCGGAAAATCGTCGGAATCGCCCAGCGCGTCCGCCGCGAGGCGGCGCTCGTCGCGGGTATCCTGCTCGTCGCCAACCGAGACGAACTCGCGGCCGTGCTGGCAGAGGTCTACGACGCGCTCGACGTTCCGCTGAATCCGGAAACGATCAGCAGCGTTCGAGCTGCGGGCGGCTCGACTGAGGGCGATCGACTCCGGAGGGCGATCGAAGATGCACTCATCGGAGACGAAGCCAGCGCTGTCAGTATCGGCAGGGTCGACCAATAGCGGTCGAAGCGATATGACAGTTGGGAGACAACGTTTTTCATCCGGGTCTCGTGGGTGGCGTATGGACTCGATCGACCGAGGGGATACGTTCGACCGGAGAGAAAGACGACGAGTGTCGACTGGAGAGAGCGACGATGAGTGATGAGGCGACTGAACCCACGACGGTACCGGAATGGGACGACCTTCGCACGGACGCGGCGGCGATCGCCGAGGAGTACCGCGAGAACGGCTGGGACGCTGTCGTGCTCGATCCCACCAACGTGGACTCGATCGAGCACGACGGTCGAGTCGGACTGTGCGTCGAGATTTCGGCCGACGAGTACGAACTGGTCGAAGCGCTCGTCGCGAGCGACGAGGTCGGATTCGGGGCGGCCGACGTCTACTACCGCCCCGCCGACGGTGACGATCGGCGGTTCGCGCTCGCGGTCGAGCGCGACGACGCGAGCGAAACGGCCGTTCTCGTCCCGCTGACGTACTCGATCGCGGCGACGCGATCGGTGTTCGAGGCGGCACTCGACGAGGAGGAGTTGTTGATCCACGTCCGGCCGGACTCGGCCGCAGAATGGATCGTCTTCTCGCACGACGATCCGTCGCTGTTTCTCGAGGCAAGCGACGTTCGATCGTGGCGCGAGGAGTAACGGTAGCGGTTCTAGTCTGAGTCTTCCTTGCGGAGTTCCTCGCTGGCCGCGCGAACGTCTCGCATCACCGACGAGATGCGCTCTTCGGCCTCGAGTTCGTCCTCGACGGAGAGGTCGACGCCCTCGACTTCGAGGAGGAACTTCGCGACCTCGGTCGACTCGTACATCACGTCGTCGAGTTCCTCGGCGGTGAAGAAGTCACACATCGCTCCGTAGAGGAAGGTCGCCCCCGCTTTGCGGACCTTCTCCTCGAAAGACGATCGGGCCTGATTGACCGCCTGGGGGGTGTACGTGTCGGTCATGAAGGGGACGAGTTCCGGCAGGTTCTCGCCGATCTTGGTCATCTCGACGCCCGTTTCCGTCCGGAAGTCAGAACAGAGCCGGGCGATCGCCCACTCGCGGGCCGTGACGTAGGTTCGATCGCGAAGGAACTCGTTGACCCGATCGTACTGCGCGCCGTCCATTTTTTTGAACCGGGCGTACTTCTGGACGTCATCCGGCACATCGCTTGCTTCGGGTTCTGTGTCCGGGACACCCGGCATCGCCGCGCTCTCGCCATTAGCGTCGTCTTCGTCCTGCGCCGAAGGTGTCGCGTCGTCTCCGTCCGTCTCCGGGGGCGTCGCGTCATCTTCATCGACGGCAGCGCCATCGTTCCCGTCGCCACGAGGACCCGGAGAGCCCTCGTCGGCGTCGTCAGTTCCACCCCGCCGATCGTCGTCGCGGTCCGGTCGATCGCTCTCGGACCGATCGACTGTCTCGTTGCCGTCCATGTCGAGCCATTGCCAAACGGAACGCAAAAGGGTTCCCCTCGGTTCTCGACGGCGATCCGGGTACGATCGGTCGCCCGGCCGGTACGAGCGACCCCCTCGTCGCTCCGACGACGTCGATCGAGAAACGCAGTCTGGTCGTTAGAGATCGAGCCGATCGACTTCCTCCCAGGTCCTCTCGTCGAGAACGACGACCTCGCCCTGGCCGAAGACGTAGAGGAAGTCGTCGACGTACATCGCGCGGGTTCCGCGCCCGCCGATATCGACTCGGGCGACTTCCTCCAACTCGCCGCCCTCGTAGCCGAAGACGTAGCTGTGCTCGCTGCCGGGAACGAAGAAGACGCCGTGGTCTTCGTCCTGCAAGAATGCGGTGTGCGTCCTACTGACCTCGCTGTAGTGCTCGTCGGTGAGGATCACCGAGTCGCGCTCGATCGGCTCCTCGGGATCGCTCACGTCGAACAGCGAGAGTTTGGGCCGGCGCTCCTCCTGGCCGACGCCGAGAACGAGGTCCTCCTCGAGCGGGTGGAGGTACTCGGAGAAGCCCGGCAGTTTGAGTTCGCCGTCGACGATCGGATCCGTCGGGTCGGAGAGGTCGAGCGTGTAGAACGGATCGATCTCGCGGAAGGTGACGACGTAGCCCTCGTCGCCCTCGAAGCGGACGGAGTAGACGCGCTCGTCGACGCCGAGTCCGGTCACCTTGCCGACAGTCTCGAGGTCGGAATCGAGGACATAGACGTCGTTCTCGGAGTCGACGCCGTGGCTCCGGGGGATCGTCGTCGCGATACGGAGGTGGCCGTCGTGTTCGTCCATCGAGAACTGGTTGAGCGGGTAGCCGGGGACCTCGCCGCTGCCGTTGGCGGTCAGTTCGTCGTCCCCGATGTCGATTCGGACGATGCCAGTCCGTGTGAGGTCGCGGTGGTGCTCCGCGACGTACGCTTCCATGCCCTCGCTCAATCGCTTCTCGGCGTCCCGGCGCTCGTCGTCGTCCAGCCGCTGGAACCAGCCGTCGAGAATCTCGCGCAGTTCGACAGTCTTCGCCCGCTCGGAGATGTCGAGGTCGTCGAGCGTCCGGACGCGATCGAGGGCCTCGTCGTCCAAGACAGCGCTGGCGTTCTCGCTGGTGAGGAACGACTGCATGAGCTGGTACTCCGAAGTCGATCGCGTGTACGAGAGGTAGATCGCGTTCTCGGAGACGTACGTCGCCGCGTGTCGTTGCGAGCCGACGACGCTCTCCTCGCTCGCTACGTCGCCGGTTTCCGGGGCGACCCGCACGGCCGTGTAGACGACGTCCGCGTCGGACGGCGCGTTCGGGCGGACCACGTTCGTGCAGTCGATCGGTTCGCCGGCGATCGGTTCGATCGGGCACGGATCGCGTCCGGGTCGATCGACGAGCACGAGGTAGAGGTCGCCGTCGTACAGGCGGGCAGTATCGATCCGTGCGTCGAGGTCCTTGCGCCACAGTTCCTCGGGTTCGGTCGGTTCGCTCACGTCGTAGCCGGCGAGCTGGTCGTGCCCGAGGACGACGAGCGTGTCGTCGGCCAGGAGGAGCGTCCCGGAGAGAGGGATTGAGCCCACGGTAGCGGGATTCGCAGGGTCGCTCACGTCGACGACGTGCGTCTCGTCCCAGCGCGGTTCGTACCGGACGTCCGCGTAGTACACCGACTCGCCGTCGGTCTTGAGGATGTCCGGTTCGTCGAGGGCCGCCTCCTGGACGTTCGTTTCGGAGTGGCGATCGGCATCCGCGCCTGGCTCGCCACTCCCCGACGCGGTTCCCCCGTCGGCGGCGCGGTCGTCGTTCGCGGTCAGGGATTCGGCGTCCTCCGCGACGTCGGCCTCCTCGGCGACCGCCGCGTCGTCGGTCCCGACCCGATCGCCGCCCACACCGCCGGTCGCACCGACGGACGATCGGCGATCGGCGAAGTATTCGGTGAACGCCTCCTCGGACTCGAACGTCGCGAGTTCGGGAGCGTCTGAGTCGGCAATCGGGCCGCCGGAGTCGATCTCGTCGTCGGAATCGGGGTCGGTCGTCTCCGCGGGTGTCGGCTCGTCGAAGACGCCCGCGAGCCCGGCACCGATCGCCGAGCCGACGAGTAACGCGGCGAGGGCGATCGCGAGCACTGTCGTTCTCTCTGCCATGTGCGAGAATCGTCTCACCGTGATAAACAAACGCCGCTAGGTGAAACGTCGATTTCACCAAGTAGAGCGCGTAAACGGCAAGCACGTCCCCGAGAGTTGTACCGGATTTAAGTTCGTGAAGGACATTCGGTACAATATGTCACAGACACCGGTCGTCGTCGAGGCAGTTCGAACGCCCCAAGGGAAAGAAGACGGCGTTTTTGCCAACGTTCGCAGCGAAGACCTGTCGATTCCACTGATCGACAAGATTCTCGCAGAAACGGGGCTCTCGGGCGAGGAGATCGACGATCTGATGTGGGGCTGTGCCCAGCAACGCGGCGAACAGGGCAACAACCTGGCTCGCGTTATCGCGCTTCTCTCCGAACTCGGTGAGGATGTTCCGGGGACGACGATCAACCGCTGGTGTGCCTCCTCGATGCAGTCGGTAATTTCCGCCGCCGACGCGATCGCGGCGGGTAACCGCGACGCCATCATCGCGGGCGGCGTCGAGTCCATGAGTCGGGTGGCGATGGGCGAGAACACGCACAATGTTCACCCGCGGATGGCCGAGTACTACAACATCGGCGAACTCCAGATGGGGATGACCGCCGAGAAGGTCGCCGAGGAGTACGGCGTCAGCCGTGAGGAACAGGACGAGTACGCCGCTCGGAGCCAACAGCGTGCCGCGGAGGCGACCGAGGAGGGCCGTTTCGACGACGAGATCGTTCCGATCGAAACCGAAGACGGCACCGTCTCCGAAGACGAGGGAATCCGTCCGGGGACCACCGCCGAAAAGCTGGCCGGGTTGCCGACCGTCTTCAAATCCGACGGCACCGTGACGCCCGGCAACGCCTCCCAGATCTCCGACGGTGCCTCCGCGTTGCTCGTCACGAGCGAGGCATTCGCCGAGGAACACGGCCTCGAGATCGTGGCCGAAGTCGGCATGAACAACGTCGCCGGCGTCGACCCGACCGTGATGGGGATCGGCCCGGTCCCGGCGACGGAGGGACTGCTCGAACGCAACGGCCGCGACATCGACGACTACGATCTCGTCGAACTCAACGAGGCCTTTGCGAGCCAGTCGATTTACTCCCGCGACGAACTCGGCATCGACCCCGCAATCTTCAACGTCAACGGCGGTGCGATCGCGATCGGGCATCCCCTCGGTGCTTCCGGAGCGCGCCTTCCTGTGACGCTGATCAACGAACTCAAAAGACGCGGCGGCGGCCGCGGTCTGGCGACGCTCTGTGTCGGCTTCGGGCAGGGAGCGGCGATCGAGTTCGAGGTCAACTGAGACGATCGTGCTGGGCTTTTTGGTCTCTTTGCGAACGGAGTGAGCAACGGTCAGCGAGAGCGCCGCTCTCGCCAGACAGATTTTGCGAAGGCGGCCGCGAACGGAGTGAGCGTGCCGACTGAGACAAAAGGTGGTCGCGGCAGGGAGCGGCGATCGAGTTCGAGGTCAAATAAGCGGGTCGAAGTCCCGACGCGATCGAAGCCAAAACCGCACGACGCGCCCGTTCGGGAGGGGAGGCGTGCATTTCTGACTGGCGATCGCGCCGAGGTCAACAGTTCTATACCCGGAACTGGTAGGTACCGTATGGGGCCGCCACTACTCGATCGGATCGACAAGCGAGTTCTTCACGCGCTGCAAGCGGACGCACGACGCGTCAACACGACCGCGCTCGCGGAGGAACTCGATGTGTCACCAAGTACCATCCGAAATCGGATCGATCAACTCGAAAGAGATGGAATCGTCACCGGGTACCGGGCTGTCGTCGACTACAGCCAGACCGAACTCACGCTGGAGACGCTGCTCGTCTGTACAGCCGAAATCAAAGATCGGGCTGCGATCGCAAACAGCATTCGAGACGTTCCGAACGTCGTCAACGTCCGGGAGTTGCACCACGGAACCGACAACGTCGTCGTCAAAATCGTCTGTGCGTCGGCCGAGGAACTCACGCAGGCAGCGATCGATCTCGCAGACCACGGTCTCGAAATTGGCGACAAGACTCTGGTCAAGTCGGAGTACGTCGAGCCCCACACCGCGTTCGGCCGCGCCAACGAATAGGACACACACGACGACTGACGCATCTGTGCATACGAAACGACACGCATATACTGAACTACTTTTTACACACGAGTTTCCAGTGGGCGTTCAAAAGCAGTTATCTGTCCAGTATCGAATCTCTGCACACGAGGCGATTGACGCCCGTGGGTACACATGAACTCGAAAAAGAACACGACAGTGGTACGAACGGCGCCCTCGGGACGGACGGAACCGGCCGCGTCGGAGATCGAACAGCCGTCGATCGATCAGTTACTCGCAATCGTTGCCGAACCGGACCGTCGCCACCTGCTCCGGTTCCTGCGCGACGGAAAGCCGACGCGATCGATCGACGACGTCGTCGCCGCGATGTCCGCCGCGGAGCGAGGAACGGAAGCGACGGTGTACCACCAGCACCTCCCGCTGTTGGAGGATGTCGGGCTCGTCGACGTTGACTGGGACCGACTCGACGTTCGCTACCGGCCGGACGAACGAACCGAGCTACTGCTCGACATCGTCGAGGTACTCTCGCTGCCGCTGTCTCCGATCGATCAGCCGTTCCGTCCGCGACGGAACGCGAGTACGGTAGCGCGGCTACGGCGCGGGCTCGCCACGCTCGTTCGAGGACACCGCCGGAGACGAAACTGAGACGCCCGGGGCCGGCGCGTACGCGCTGTGAAACGCCGCCGGGTGAAGCCCATCGCCCCGTCAAACGCGATCGGTGGAGGCAGACGACTTACGGTCGTCGACGCCGAACTGAAGATGATGAGCACGGTTGTACTGGTGATCATCGTCGGCATCCCGCTCGCCTGGCATCTCGGTGTCACCGCGCTCACGTACTACGACGCCGGCCGGATCGGTTTCGAGCCCAGAACGAAGTGGACGGCGATCACGTTCTGCATCCCGATTTTCGGCTTTTTTATCTACCTCTTCGAGCGCAGCGAACGCTCCTACGACCCCGAAACCGATCCCTACCGCGGCAACAACTACAACATCCACCCCTCGCGCGCCGACGACGCCCCGCTGCCTTCTCGAGGTGACGATCGGCTCTCGCCGGCCGACATCGACGCTGACGCCACGTCGGACGCCGAGTCGGCAGTGGACGGCGATCGCGACCGGCGGGACTGATCGTCGGCGGCGGCGGTTGGCAGCCCACAGCCGGCATCGATGAGCAGCGTTTTTACCGGTCCCTCGGAGGGATAGTCATGAACAGGGCGCGCATCTGGACGGCCGCGATCTTGCTGTTCGTCTTTGGCGACGCGATGGCGATGCAGGCCAGAGGCCCGATCCTCGCCAGTCTCGAAGCGAGTTTCGACGTTTCGACGGCCGCCCTCGGGCTGGTCGCGCCCGCCGGTACGGCCGGCTTCGTCGTCGCCGTCGTCGCAACCGGAGTGCTCGCCGGCCGCCTTCGAATGCGATGGACGCTCCTGCTCGGCGTCGTCGGCGTCTGTGGGGCACTCGTCCTGATGGCGGGCGCACCCGTCTACCTCCTCTTTTTGCTCGCGCTCCTCGCACAGGGTTGCGCTGCGGGCGTGTTTCGCGGCCTCGATCGAGTCGTGTTGAGCCACCTCCACACGGCTCGACGCGGTCGGATCTTCACCGCCTACGCGCTCGTCTGGGCGATCGGTGCCGTCGTCGGCCCGCAACTCGTCAGCGCCGTCCTCGCGGTTGCCGACTGGCGAGCGGTCTTCCTCGTAATCGCCTGTTGTTTCGTGCCGGTGGCTGTCGTCGCGGGTCGCATCGACCTTCCCGCGATGGAGCCAGAGCGATCGATCTCCCGCGATGCGCTTCGTGCCCTGCTCCGGCGACCTGCGGTCGTCGGTGCCTGCACCGGGATGTTACTCGTGGGTGCTGTCGAAGGGATCATGTTCACCTGGCTCGCTTACTACGCGGGCGGATTCTACGGGACCGCGACGGCCAACCTCCTGTTGTCGGCGTACCTGCTGGCGTACGTCCCTGCACGGGCCGGCTACGCGATCGCCGTCGAGCGCGTTCCCTACCTCACGCTGCTGTTCGCGGCTACGGTGCCCGCAGTCCCGGCGCTCGCGCTCGCGTTCTCGGGGATCACCGGCCCCCTGCTATTCCTCGCCGTCTTCGTCGCCGGGGCGGGGCTCTCCAGTGGCTTCCCAACGATGTCGGCGTACGCCGTCGAGGCTGCACCGGAGTACAGCGGCCCGCTGACTGCACTGACCGCCGGCGCGACCTACGCCGGGATCGCGATCGCGCCGGCGATCGTCGGCGTCCTCGCAGAACCGTACGGCATCCAGCGGGCACTGTGGCTCACCGTCGGACTCGCGACTGCGCTCTCGGTGACGATCGTTGTGACCTGGCGCTGGACCGGGACGCCGAGCGCCCCGACGGCCCAGACGGCCGCGGACTGACCGTTCCAAAAGTAACATGTAACTCGATCGGAAATCGGTAGCACAATGACTGCCGATCCGGTGCTTCGCCGTCTCAATCTCATCATCCTGCTGTTGTGCTGTATTCTCGGCGTCCTCCTCTGGCCGATCCTGCCGAGCCTGTTGTTCGTCGGCGTCGCGGCGGTAACACTCGTCCTTGGCGGCGCGGCCCTCTGGGGACTCTTGCAGGGCTACCGGTAGGCCCGACAGGATTGACGCGGTCTGAGACTCAATTAGCCTCTTGCTACGCGATCGATCCCCGAGGCCGATCAGTCGTCGGCCGGAGCCTGGGTCCCGCTCTCGAAGGTCCCCTCTGGGACCGTTCCGTCCTCGTTCCAGCCGCGTTCGGCGTAGTACTCCTGTAGTGCGGCCTCGAAGTCGGGCAACTCGTAGGGGAGCGTATCGTCGCGCTCGTCGAAGCCGCGCTGGTTATTGAAATGGCGCTCGAGCGAGACGACGCGACTACCGATCGCTTGCAGAGTCTCGTACTCGGCGTCGAGCAGCGTCGACAGTCGATCGTGGCTCACGAAGCTTCGGGAGAACTTACAGAGGACGGCGCTGTCTTTGATCGCGTTGACGTTCTCGAGTTCGACGATTTTCGGCGGCTTGTTCTCGAGTCCCGTCTTGTCGAAGGCATCTTCGGCGTCGACGAGCGGATACTCGTACGGGTAGAACTCGGCGTACATGTGGTCCGCGCCGCGATTGGAGGTGGCGAAGGCCAGTCCCTGCCCGTTCAGAGTGCGTCCGTCGTGGGCCGAGAATTCCATGCCCTTGACCGTCCAGTTCTCGACGCCGAGGTCCTCGTGAACGCGAGCGACGCCTTCTGCGAGTGTGTCGCCAACCCCCTCGCGGTAGGCTATTTTCTCGACGAGGTCGTGAATCAGGTCCGCGTTGCCGAACTCGTCTTCGCTCGCGAGGTAGGCCGCGACGGTGTCGCCCGCGGAGATCGTGTCGAGGCCGAACTCGTCACAGAGCTTGTTCGACTGCATCAGGTCGACGACGTCGTCGATCCCGGCGTTCGAGCCGAAGGCCATGAGCGTCTCGTACTCGGGACCCTCGGTTTCGAGTCCGGAGGCCTCGTCTCTGGTCGGCAGTTTGCAGGCGAACGCACAGGCCGAACAGGTCCCTTTCTTGTACTTTTTCTCCTCGACGCGATCGCCGCTGATGCCGTCGATTCCGTCGAACGAAAGCTCTGAAAAGTACCGCGTCGGTAGCGCTTCGACCGTGTTGGCGTACTCGGCAACGGAGGTGGTCCCCTGTCGTTTCATGATGTGATCCGACTGGGCAGCCTCGCGGTGGACGTCCATCTGGAGGGGCGGAATCTCGACCTTGCGGGTCGAGTCCCCATCGAACGTCATCGCCTTGACGTTCTTCGAGCCGAGCACCGCGCCGAGACCGCCCCGTCCGAAGGCACGCTCCTTCGAGGTCATGATCGAGGCGAACCGGACCTCGTTCTCACCGGCCGGTCCCACCACGACGGTGTGTTCGGCGTCCATCCCGTGTTCGTCTGCGATGTACTCGCAGGTCTCCGAGACCATTGCGTCCTCGAGGTCCGGGACGTCCTCGAACTCGACGCCCTCGTCGGTGACGTGGGCGATCACGAGCTCGTCGCTCGCGCCGGTCACCTCGACGGCGCTGTAGCCCGTCCCCGTGAAGTTCCGTGAGAGAAAGCCCCCCGCGTTCGAGGAAAGGAGTCCGCCGGTGAGCGGCGAGACGCCGGTTGCCGACATTCGCCCCGTAAAGCTCATCGTCGAGTGCTGGAGCGGCCCCGTCGCGAGATAGAGCCGGTTTTCCGGTCCGAGCGGATCGACGTCGAACGGAACGCGACCGTGGGCCAGTTTCGTCCCGAGACCCCGACCGCCGACGAACGACTCGAGGACGCCGTCGATCGATTCCGTCTCGACGGTTCGATCCCCGACATCGATCGAACACAGCGGCCCGCGTACGTGTTTCATATGGGAGTATGTGACACGCGAGTCCTCAAATCGATACCGGTCGGGAATCGCGAGGCGAAGGCAGTTCGACCGCCAGCGCGACACCGACCGATCGGTGATCGAACGGATCGGTCTCGACCCGCCTGGCGGGTTCACGTTGTTAGGGACAACAGCGAATCTCAATCGGACCAGAGGTCGGCCAATGAGAGAATGGATTCCCACCGATTGTCCCTCCTGTGGCACACCGTTACGAGTTGGCATGCCACAGGATGCAACCGTGTTCGATATTTCTCGCACCCCGGACCCGATGCTGGAACGCGAAACCGAGTCGAACGCGCGACGCCGGTGCCTGACTGCCCGGTGTCCGGAGGGACACCGGGCCCACGTCTACTACGGCTTCGACGACTGATCGCGATGCTGGCAAGCGACACAGAGAGCGGGAAACGCGGACACGTCCAGTAACGACGGTCGGGAAGGGCACGATCGGCGGACGGGGTAGGGCCAGAAATCAATACTTAATGCATCGGAGGCTCACCTACGGACAGATGCTGGGCCACGACTCTGCCCTCGACGTCTATCGGCAGGCGTTACCCGTCATCCTCGTCAGCCTCGTCGCAGGTCTGTTTGCGGGCACGCTGCTCGGAACCGAAACGATGCGCGAGGGGATCGAGAGCGTTCCGGGAGTCTTGCTTCTGTTGCCCGCCTTTCTCGCCACGCGCGGCGGCGTCTACGGCTCGCTCGGGGCCCGTCTCTCGAGTGGGCTCCACCAGGGACTGATCGACCCGCACTTCGAGTGGAACGGACGGCTCAAGAACGCGATCATCGCGTCGTTCCTGAACGGGATCATCGTCTCCGTGTTTATTGCCGTCCTCACGTGGGTCGTATTGCTCGTGCTGGGACGAGACGGGAACCTGCTCGAACTCGCGATTATCCTGTTCGTCGCCGCACTGCTGAGTGCGTTCGCGATGCTCGGGGTATTGCTCACCGTGATCTTCAAAGGGTACCGTCGAGGACTCGATCCAGACAACGTCATCGGTCCGGTCGTCACGACCGTCGGTGACGTCTTCGGTATCGCCTTCCTGCTCGTAGGAATCGCCATCGCAGGGGTGATACTGTGAGCAGCAGCGGCGACATCTTGGCCGGTGAGGATATCGAAGGGGATTCGGTCGGCAACTGGTCAGTCGCGAACATCGTCTCGACGCTCGTCCCGCTTCTGATCGCGCTCTCGATTCTGCAGATGATCTCGGGAACCGTCCTCGAGAGCTTCGAAGAGCAGTTGCTCGAACACCCCTCGCTGCTCATCATCGTCCCGGTAATGATCGGGACTGCCGGCAACCTCGGCTCGATTATGTGTGCCCGGCTCTCGACCCAGCTTCACCTCGGCACCCTGGAGTTCTCGCCGTCCAACCCGGATATCCGGGCTAACGTCGGTGCCGTCACGGGACTCGCGGCCACCATATTCGTTCTTCTCGGAATCGCCTCATGGGCGATCGGCCGCGCCCTCGGCGGAACGCTCGGACTCCGGCCCCTGCTGATTATCACGGTCGTCAGCGGGATGCTGCTGGCTGTCTGGGTTATCATCGTCAGTTCCGTGGCGGTCTATGCCTCCTATCGACTCGGCTACGATCCCGACGATACGACGATTCCGGTCGTCACCAACGTCTGTGACATCACGGGAGTGATCATCCTCTTTAGCGTCGTCTGGGTCGTGCTCTGATCGACGATCGCAATTCGTTGATCGACGATCGCCGTTCATTCATCGACAGTCAGCGACAGTTCCGACGACGATCTCTTCGTGTAAATGGCGGGACCGAGTCAGGTTTGCGGAGCGGTTTTGGCGTACAGCCGACCGACGCGTTCCTCGAAGCGATCGAGGATGACCCGGCGTTTCTTTTTCATCGTCGGGGTCAACATCTCGTTTTCCTCGGTGAACTCCTGTGGGACGAGTTCGAAGCGCTTGATCTGCTCGTGGGATTCGAAGTCAGCGTTGATCCGATCGACTTCCTCCTGAATGTACGCGCGGACGCGTTCGTCGTCACACAGTGCCTCGGGATCGTCCGAGAGGTCGATTCCCTCCTCGGCCGCCCAGTCGCGGACGTGTGCCTCGTTCGGTACCAACAACGCGCCGATGAACTTCTCGTCGTCACCGACGACCATCGCCTGCTCGACGCGCTCGCTGGCCGCAAACCGGTCCTCGATCGGGCCGGGGGCGACGTTTTTCCCCGTCGAGAGGACGATGATCTGTTTGAGCCGATCGCGGAACTCGACGTAGCCGTCGGGGCGGAGGTGGACGATGTCGCCGGTTCGGAACCATCCGTCTTCGGTAAAGGCCCGGTCGGTCGCGGCGGGTTTCTCCCAGTAGCCGCCGAAGACGTTCGGCCCCTGCACGAGGAGTTCACCGACCTCGCCGGGGTCGTCGAAGGCGGTCTGGTCCGCGGCGGATTCGTCGATTTTTAGTTCGACCTCGGGAAGCGCCGGACCGATCGTGCCGATCTTCGGCTCCTCCGGCGGGTTGACCGTGACGACCGGCGAGGTTTCGGTGAGTCCGTACCCCTCGTAGATGGGGAGTCCCATCGCGTGATAGAGCGTACAGAGCTCCGGCGAGAGGCTCCCACCGCCGCTGATCAGCATCTCGATGTTGTCTCCCAGGGCCTCCCTGACCGTCGAAAAGACGAGCGTGTCCGCAAGCGATTGCTTGGCCGAGAGGATCGTGCCGGGGTTATCGGCTTGCTGGTAGTCGACGCCGACGTCCGTCGCCCACTCGAAGATCCGTTTTTTGACCGACGACTCGCTCGCCTGCTCGCGGATCGCGTCGTAGATCTTCTCGTAGACCCGCGGGACGCTCGTCGCCGCGTTTGGCTCGACCGCACCGAAATCCTCCTTCAGGGTCTCGGTATCCTCCGCGTACGCGACGCAGGCCCCGCTTGCGAACATCAGGAAGTGCCCCGACGTACGCTCGAAGACGTGAGCCAGCGGGAGATACGAGACCGTCTGCGTGGTCTCGTCGATCGCCGGCACGTCGTCGGCCTTGTCGGGCCGCGGGCCGTAGCGCTTTCGCACCTGGGAGACGTTCGATCGGAAATTCCGGTGGGTGAGTTTGACCCCCTTCGGCTGGCCCGTCGTGCCGCTCGTGTAGATCATACTCGCCAGATCGTCCATCGCGGGTTCGTCGACCCAGGTCTCGTAGGTCTCGAGATCGAAGGCGTCCTCGCCGCGGTCGTGAACCTCCGCCAGCGTCATGATGTCGTCGCGGTCGTCGTATCCCTCCAGGTCGTCCATCGAGACGATGAACTCAAGATCGAGGTCGTCCTCGACCGACAGCACGCGATCGACGAGGGCCGCGTTCTCGACGACGACACCCGACGCACCGGGATCGTCGAGCAGATATCGCACCTGCTCCGGCGACGAACTCGTGTAAACGGTTGTGATGACCGCCCCGGCGGCCAGCAGCGCGAAGTCGGTCTGAGCCCACTCCATCCGGGTGTTCGCGAAAATGCCGACGCGATCGCCGCGGTCGACGCCGAGGTCGCGAAAGCCCGCCGCGAGCGCCCGCACGATGTCGCGCATCTCCGTGTAGGAGATGGGGCGAAACGTCCCTGGCGACGCGGCCGGCAGCACCGAGTCAGTGAGCGATCGATCGTAAATCCCGCCCTTGTAGCGCTGTGCCGGCCGATTCGGGTGTCTGTCGGCGGCATTCTCAAACAGTCGGGCGAGCGTCGTCTCGCCGGTCACCTCGTCTTCGTACTCTCGTTCGGCATCCCGCCAGTCCATACCCGTGTGACACGGACTCCCGGGCGATAAAACGTGATGAAACTGGTTGTCTGTACGAACTGGTTTATTTGTCACTCGGATCGAACGTTCGAGCCTCACTCCTGCCGATCGAGATAGCCGAGGACGCCCCGCACGTTCATCGCCGCCTCCGCGCTGGCTTTGCGCTCGCCCCAGATCTCACCCATCTCGGTCGTCGACGCGAAGTGGTCGATTACGGCCTCGTCGTCGCCCAGTTCCTCGCGTTTCGCTTCGACTGCCTCGACCCATTCCGAGAGGACGCTCGCGTACTCCTCGAGAACGCGATCGGCGTCGTTGCCGACCTCGCGCGGGCCGAAGTGCGTGTAGAGGAGTACGTCCGGATCGATCGCTTTCAGCGTCTCGACGTCCTCGAGACACTCCTCGAGGTCGAAGTTCGAAGGCGGCGAGGTCTCCCTGATCTCGCCCGTCTCGGGGACCCAGATGCCGGCCGCGTCGCCGGTGAAGACCGCGTCGTTTGCGGGGTCCTCGTAGACCACCTGGTGGAAGGCGTGACCCGGAGCCTCGTGGACGCGCAGTTCGTGCGTACCCAGATCGATCGCGTCGCCGTCTGCGACCGGAATGACCCGATCCTCCGAAAGCGACCGCGGCTCGACGTAGAACTCCCACTGGTCACCGACGGCGGCTTTCGTTCCCGCGACCAGCCGCGAGGGATCGACGAGCAGGTCGACGCCGGGGTCGGGAACGTAGACGTCCGCGTTCGGGCAGGCATCAGCGAGAAACCCCGCACCGCCGGCGTGGTCCAGGTGGATGTGCGTGACCGCGATCGCCGCGAGGTCGTCGCGACCGATCCCGATCTCCTCGAGTGCGTCGAGGATCAGCTCGTGGTTGGTTCCGAGTCCGGTCTCGACGACTGCAGGTCGATCGTCGTCTATCACGTAGACCCCACCGTAGCCGCTGGTCCCGTACATTCCGGTGTCGAGGTAGTAGCAGTTCGAACAGTCGCCCGCCGTAACCGCGGTGACGTCACCGATTCCCATACGCAGACGCCACTCGCGCGACGAAATAAAAGGTACCGCCGTCGGCAGGGTGAGCACCGACCGTCGGTCCCGTCCAGTCAGCCGGCTCCGTCGGTCCCGTCGGTTTCGTCCTTCCACTCGCCGATCCCCGACGGGTCGAGGTGGACGTGGGCGTCGCCGACGTCGTCGATCGTACGCAGTCGATCGACCAGTTCGGACTCGATGTCGTGGGCCCGGCGGAAGGGCATGTCACCGTCGACTTCGATGTGGACTTCCACTTCGAGGACGGTGCCATCGTAGAAGACCGTCAGGTCGTGGACGCCCCGGACGTCGGGGTGGTCTCGAAGGGTGGCGGCGATCGCCGTCCGTTTCGCGTTCGACGGGGCTGCCCCGATGAGGTAGTCGACGTTCTCGCGGCCGATCTCGACGCCCTGGTAGACGACCAACAGACTGACCAGCGCGCCGGCGAGTGGGTCGAGCAGCGGAAATCCGAGTAGAACGCCGAGGACGCCGACCACGGCAGCGAAGGAGGTGTAGATATCGTTCAGACAATCCGTCGCGAGCGCCCGGAGCGCGGTCGAATTCAGGTCGTCGTTGACCCGCATGGTGTACCAGTAGACCAGGTACATATCGACGATCGCAAACGCCAGTGCGCCGAGCAGCAGCGGACTGAAAACGACCTCGACGCCGAATGCGAGCCCCTGTGCGGACTCATAGAGGAGGTTCAATCCGAGTACCGCGATGACGGCCCCCACGAACAGCGCCGTCAGCGGCTCGATTCGATCGTGGCCGTGTGGGTGGGTGTCGTCGGGTTCGTCGTAGGAACTTCGCCCCCAGACGAGGACGACGACGCTCGCGACCAGATCAGCGATCGAGTGAGCCGCGTCCGCAAGAAGGGCGACGCTGCCGAAAGCGAGCCCCGCCGCTCCTTCGACGACGATTTTGATGGCGTTGCCGAGCACGTTGGCCCACGACGCCTTCGTAAACCCGTCTCGACCGCCAGTTCCGGTTTCAGCCCTGGTTCCGGCCGCGGTTTCGGCCATGAACCGATTTAGACGGAGT
Source organism: Halosolutus sp. DAT137 (assembly GCF_059736405.1). Classification (NCBI taxonomy): domain Archaea; kingdom Methanobacteriati; phylum Methanobacteriota; class Halobacteria; order Halobacteriales; family Natrialbaceae; genus Halosolutus; species Halosolutus sp. DAT137. The sequence continues at coordinate 616,310 of NZ_JCAQID010000007.1, forward strand.
CTAAACTTGGGTCTTTCCCTTCGGTGAACGGCCGCCGTCACGTTCCTGATAGTCGGTCTCCGGTCGTTTCGAACGTCGTCGACGTCGTCGAGATGATTCTGTTCATCGGCGTCTCGGCGCTGGTACTCGGGTTGTGAACTTCCCCGTCCTACTCGACCGCTTGCGCTCGCTCCTCGAGGGTGGGGCTTCCTGATCTAACGGTCGAGTGATCGCGATCACAGTCCGAACCGGTCGGTGTGGAAACGACAGCGATCGTTCTCACCGGTACGGTGCATTCGTCGAGCGACGTTCGTGTCGGGGTTGGACAGGCGATCGGCCGTCGAGGCGTTCGACTGGCGTGCGCGGCGGCCTTCGAACGGTTCATCGCGCGGGCATGGAGTACCTGACCGACGCCGACCGAGGTGGATCGTCCCCGTTCCGAGGGTGGCGTCTCGTTTCGACGAACACCCTCGGCGGATCGTCGAGGACTGTAGACTCCGGCCACGAGTCGAGGGAGACGCGAAATACCGCTTCGGATTCGGTGACCCTCGTCGTGACGAGATCGCCGGTCTCACGGCCCGGTTCGACGAGGAATCGCCGGGACGCAAACAGGGTCACGAACTCCTCGTCGAAATCCGTGTCGTCGAACCAGTGCTCGTGACCCTCGGAGAACGCGTCGGTCTCGAGTTCCCGTTCGAGCGCTGACTCGCTCGGGAATCGCGTAAAACGGCGGCCCTGCGTCGAACAGGTCGATCGTCGTAACCGGAGACGAGTACACGTAGCCACTGAAGCGCGACGTCGCCGGAAACTCGGCGTCACGCCGACGGATCGAGGAACAGCCTGCGAGAACCGCGGCTGTACCCACGCCAGCGGCGAGCACGCCGCGTCTCGACACCGGCCGTCTCCGCCACTCCGCCGTCATCTCAGACGAGGTCCTGCAACTCTGTGAGGGTCTGGATCTCGACGGCCGACTCGTGGTCGAGTTCGACCGATCGATTGTGCTCCCTGCGGATAAAGACCGGCCGGAGTCCCGCGCGTTCGGCGGCGAGAATGTCCGTCTCGCGATCACCGACGTAGAGGCCACCGTCGACGTCCAGCGCTCCGAGCGCCTCCTCGAGATAGTCGGGACGAGGTTTTCGACGCCGGAATCCCTCAACGCCGATGTCGCGCCCGCGGACGAACGAGAACGTCTCGAGTCCGAAGTGGTCGACGACGAACGAAACCGTCGGGTCGTAGTTGTTGCTTACGAGCGCAATATCGCGATCGGTGGCGAGACGGTCGAGGACGCTGACGTCGTCGTACAGCGTCCGTCGGCCCGACCGAATGCGGTCGATCGCGCGCTGGGCGCTGTACTCCTCGCGGAGGGCGTAGAACTCGTCGGGCACGACGCCGATCGTCTCGCAGGCGGCGACGAACTCGTCGGTGTACTCGTAGGTCTCGAGCGGTCCCAGTTCGTCGGCGTCCGTATCGAAATCGAGGCCCAGTTCCGAAACGGCGTCTTCGAGTGCGTGTGAGTGGACGATCGGATCCGTTCCGTGTCCTTCCAAGATTACGCCGTCCATATCGAATAGGACGGCCTGGTCAGTCTGTCGGTCGGTTCTTCGATCGGTATGTGATTTATCGGTCATATGAAGGTCGATTGGAGTGGTGCGGTTACGGGGGACAACCGCAGTCGTCGGACTCCGTCGCGAGCAGTGTGCGGGTGCGGTCGTTCAGTTCGGCGATCATGGCTCGTCCGTTCTCGCCGTATTCGTCGGGAGGATCCATTGCCGGTTCGCCCTCGATATCGGGACGACCGACGATCAGCCGGCCGATCGCGATCGTCTCGTGGCGCGTGCAGGCATAGTCGTAGATGCCTTCGCGATCGAACGTCTGCTCGAAGCGCGCACCCGTCTCGAGGAGGGTAGACACCCAGCCGCCGGTTCCCGAGGGCGTTCGACGATCGATCGAAGCGATCTCGTGGCGAGCGCGATCATCGCGGTTGATCCAGGTGACGCTCCCGCGGGGCTCCAGCCAGACGAGTTGCGGGTCGAATCGAACGACTGGATCGCGACCCACTGAAACGAGACGCTCGGAACGCGGCTCGGAGACGGCGGTCGAAGGCGAATGAATTGCCGTTTCCGTCGTCGCATCGTGGCTATCACGTGCAGAGGGAGGTCGGTCGCCAGCCAGGCTCGACTCGTCGCCGTTTGGAGTAGCGTCCGAGATGTCGTCGAGGCACCCCGCGAGAGCGGACGCGACGCCGAAGGAGACAGTCGAAAGCAATACCCGTCGGGTTCGAGCGTCGGTCGATTGGCGTCTCACAGGATCACCTGAAGATCGCTCGGGCGCGCGCCGAGACAGTTTCGCTGATCAGGACGATTCCCAGGATCGCGATCATGATCATCAGGACGGCAGACCAGCGGAAGGCGTCGACGGAGTTGAACAACTGAACGCCGATGCCACCCGCGCCGACGGCACCGAGAATCGTTGCGCTCCGAACGTTGATATCCCACCGGTAGACGCCGATGCCGACCAGTGCTGGCTTGATCTGGGGGATGACGCTGTAGAGGAGGACCTGTATAGAAGATGCACCGGTTGCTCTGACCGCTTCGACCTGGTCGAACTCAATCTCTTCGATCTCTTCGCCAAGGAGTTTCCCGACGAACCCGACCGATCGAACGGCGATCGCGATCATGCCGGCGAACGCGCCGGGGCCGACCATGACGACGAACAGCATCGCCCAGATGATGACGTGGACGGACCGCGAGACGGTGACGACAATTTTCCCGGTCGCGTACGTGAGTTGATTCGGCGTCGTGTTCTCTGCGGAGAGGAACGCGACGGGAAGCGACATCGCGACGGCGAGGATAGTCCCGACCACGGCGATGTGGACCGTCTCGATCAACGGCATAACGATCTCCGGCGCATAGGCCCATTCCGGCGGGAACATCCGGGTAGTCAGATCAGCCAGTTCTCTCGGTGCGGTCCAGATGTACTGGGTGTCAAGCCCCATCGAGAGCCACGAGACGACGATGATCGCTATTGACGCGGCGAAGATGGCGACCCGTTTGAGTTGCGATTTCGTGTCGAATCGTTGCCAGTGTCGGCGCGATTCGGCCGCCATTACTGGACCCTCCGTCTGACGTACGCGCTAAACAGTTCACCGGCGAGAACGACGATGATGATCGCGACCAGGATGGTCGCAGCGAAGTCGTACTCGTATCGTTGGAACGCCCGCAAGAGCAACGTCCCGATGCCGCCGGCACCGACGATACCGATGATCGTCGACGATCGGATATTGATGTCCCAGCGGTACACCGTCAGGCCGATAAACCGTGGGGCCACCTGCGGAACGACCGCGTATACCAGCGTCTGGAACCGCGAAGCGCCGACAGCGTCAATCGCCTCCTTCGATCCCATGTCGATGTCCTCGATGTCCTCTGCGAACAGCTTCGAGAAGAAGCCGATCGTCAGGTAGCTGATCGCAATGATTCCGGCGAGCGGGCCGACCCCGACAGCCTTCACTGCGATGATCGCGATGATGAGCTCGTCGATTGCCCGCGTGATACTGATGATCCCTCGATTGAGGTAGTACAACGGTTGCGGGGCGATGTTTTTGGCTGCACCGAACGCGATCGGGATCGAAATCAACACACCAGTAAACGTCGCGACGAACGCCATGGCGATCGTCTCCATCATATACCCGGTGACGCGATCGACGTTCGCACTCGAGGTGTTCGGCGGCACCATGGCCTCGAGGAGCAAGACGCCGTTATTGACGCCGGCGATCACTCTCGAGAGGCTCACCCCAGACAGCAGAGAGGCGAGCGACCAGAGGATGAAAAGCACCGTCGCGCCGTAGACAGCCCACTTCACCCGGTGGCTGGAGAAGGCTGTCGGGCGCTGCCAGCGTTGCCCGGAAGCCGTAATCTCCGTCGGTCCGTCACTCGTGGCCATCTCAGTCCCCCACCGTCACGGACTGTTCGGACGGACGTCCGTCGCCGGTACTTGTCTCCGATTCCTCGACGACTGTTGAGGCGGGTTCGTCCGCGGTCGATTCGCCGCGATAGATAACGTCTTTTGCGTTGTCGTCTAGATCCGCCGCCGGGCCGTCGAAGACGAGCGCCCCGTCGTGTAACCCGAGGATTCGATCGGCGTACTCGACGGCCAGGTGGACCTCGTGGATGTTGATCAGGACCGGAATGTTCTGTTCGGCCGCGATATCCGTGAGCAGTTCCATCACGGCGTGGGAGGTTTCCGGGTCGAGGCTGCTGGTCGGTTCGTCGGCAAGTAAGATTTTCGGCTCCTGAACGACGGCGCGAGCGATGCCGACGCGCTGGCGCTGGCCGCCGGAGAGTTCGTCCGCGCGTTTGTTTTCCATCCCGGAGAGGCCGACCGTCTCGAGGACATCGTACGCCCGTTCGACGTCTTCGGGTGGGAACTTTCGGCGGAACGCCGCCCAGTTGGAGACGTAGCCGAGACGGCCCGAGAGGACGTTTTCCATCACGGTGAGCCGCTCCACGAGGTTGTACTCCTGAAATACCATCCCGATATTCCGACGCGCGGCTTTCATCTCGGTGCTACCGAGTGCGGTAAGTTCGGTTCCGTCGAGGTGGATCTCGCCGTCGGTCGGTTCAGTCAGTCGGTTGATACACCGAATGAATGTCGACTTTCCGGCCCCGCTCGGCCCTATCATTGCGACGATCTCGTTGCCGTCGATCGCGGTCGTGACGCCGGTCAGCGCTTCGTCACCGGTCGGGTACACTTTTCGTAGGTTCGTAACTTCGAGCATTGATGAATAGGTGTGAAACCGTAGGGTGATCCGTAGCGGAGCCTAGAGACTCTCTTCGTCGTACTGGACGCCGTTGTACTGCTGGTTGACCATAACGTCGTGCCAGTGGTTGACGTAGTCGACCTCGACGAACTGCGGGTAGGCGGCCTCGCCGTAGGACGTCCCCTCCCAGTCCGTGTTCAACCAGGTCTCGCGTGCGCCCTCGACAATCTCCTCGTGGAGATTGTAGCGGTAGCCGATCGGTCCGGGCGGGAACGGAGCGGCAGCCCAGACCACTTTGAAGTCGTCGAAGTCGATGTCGTCGACGGCTTCGACCGTCTGCTCCCAGCAGGTGCTACAGATCGGTCCACAGTCGTAGTCGCCGTAGGCGATCCCACGTGCGGACTGCTCGTGGCCGCCGGACATCTCGGGGTTGTAGTTCTCGCCGTTGGTCAGTCCGAAGTGTTCGTCAAACAGCGCCGAGGGGGCCTGGTTGCCGGAGTTGGACGACGCTTCGGTGTGTGCGGCCCGATAGTCGTTGAAGTCCTCGACGCTTTGAATCTCGTCCATGTCGGCTCGAGTGATCGCCAGCAGGCGGTAGCCGAACTGCCCGTCGCCGGCGAGGCCAGTCGCCAGCGGTACCATCCCGGCCATGTTGACGCCGAACGGTGTGTTCCCGGTCGCGAAGTTCGCGAGGTGGATCCGTTCGGAGCGCATCCCCTCGACGACCGCCGCGTAGCTGTCGATCGTCTGGAACTCGACATCCCGGCCGGTCTCGGCCTCGAGTTTCTCGATCATCGGCTGGATCTGGTCGGCGTAGGCTTGCTGGGTGTCTTCACGCGGAAGGTCGGCGTAGACGATCGGATCGGGATCGATCCACTCGGAGGAGTTATCCGGGTGCTCGCGTGGTTCGATTCCGTACACAGCCTCCTCGCGACCGCGACTCCCCATCGCCTCGAGATCGGTTTCGGAACCGCGAATGTAGTTGTGCTCGGGCATCTTGGACCCGAGGTAGTTGTTGTTCTCCCAGTCAGGGTTCTCCGGATCGAACGAGTCAGAGAGCAGCGGGTCGTTGCTGTCGCCGCTACTGCCGCTACCGTTACCGTTACCCCCCAGTCCAGCACCTGCCTCGCCACCGTCGCTGTCGCCGTCGCCGTCTAGACAGCCTGCCAGGGCAGCCGTTCCAAGCGCACCACCGGTGAGGAGAAATGTCCGTCGCGACTGATCCGGGTTCGATTCGGATGGAGTGTCCGTCATCGAGCGATCCTCTGGCTGCGTTATATAATAATGCTTATAATAGTAGTATTTGGAACCATAGGATCCTCCGGAATTATCCCTGGCCTGATTCGTGTAAATCCTGCCCAAGGTATCACTAGCACTGATTGTGACAGCTACGTACAACGCTATAGTACCGTATAGACATTCGTAATCAGTATCGGGACAAAACCGCAGAATCTAACATACAGAACGGTAATTCAGTGTATGATCCACAGGCGATTGCTCGATCGGGGACCGTCCGAGCCACCGGGGTTCGATCCGGCGAACATCCCGGGTGACCCGATCGATCGACACCTCTCGTACGACGGAGCGACGTTTCACTGTCGGGCAGTTACTGCGCCCGACGGCGAGTGGACGCTCGCGTTCGGTCGGCACGCCGACGGAGACGCATCGCGAACCTTTCGGCTCCGGGACGGCACGGTCGTCGATACGCGTCCGGCGTCGCGACCGGTCGACGGCGCGATCGCAAACGACGGAACCGCCGTCGTCGTCTCCGGGGGCGATCCGGACGCCCTCGGCGGCGACCTCGACGTGCTTGGTGACGACGGACGAGTGGTCTCACAGCGGTTCGATGCGAACCCCGGAACGCCAGCGATCCAGTCCGACGGCGAGTGGTGTGCGGTCGTGACTCGGCCGCCGGAGCCGGCGGTTCACCTGTTTTGTTGTGCGTCCGGAACGCACCGCGAGTACTCGCTTCACGAACGAACCGCTCGCACGCTCGGATTTCACGACGCTGAGGGCGAAACGTACCTCTACGTCGGCGTTCGGTCGACCGACGACCCGTACCTCGCCCTCGACGCAACCGGTGAAATCGTCTGGGAGAGCGATCGGTACCGGGCTACGCGGCCGCTAACCGACCGCATCGGCTCGATCGTGAACTCGCTGGGGCGCTGATACGGTTCGTTGTAGTTCGGTACCCATGATCGATCCGACTAAGGCGGCGATCACCGGTACCACGCCACAACGATCCGTCTGAGGCTCTCTGGTGTCCCTGTGTACTGGCACACTCACACGACGGGCTGGGGGCTGGCAGCACCGATGCGGTCCAGCACGTGACCGAAAACCTCGAAGGAGTGCCAGACCAGTTCGCGACGAATGCCGCGGGGAGACCGAACAGAACTCGCGTCGAGACCGATCGGCCGACAGACCGGTGTCAGCACCTATGCCGTTGCCAGCGCCTCGAACGCGGCGGCGGCCGTCCGGGTCCCCTTCGAGATGAGCACGTCTCCGTGCTGGATCTCGGCGTCTGCGTCCCCGACCAGTAGCCACCCCTCCTCGGGCCGTCGGATCGCGATCACCGACATCGTCGTCTCGGTGTCCGGAACGCCGGCGACGATCGCGGTGCCGTCGAGGTCGCTGCCCGCCTCGACCGCGACGCGCGTGATGATTTCGTCGCTCTCCTCGACTGCCATCTGGACGACGGGGTGGACCTCGATGTCTCGGAGAACGCCCTCGCTGATTTCGACGGCCGCGTCGCTGATAACCTCCGTTGCACTGCCGAGATGAATTAGCCCGCGCAAGGCGACCGGATCCGGCGCGTCTGCGGCTGCCCGGAGCGTCCAGGCCTCGAACCGCGACTCCAGTGCATCGACTTCGACCTCGAGATTGCGAACCTCCTCGGCCAGCGCTTCGCTGTCGAATAATACGGCGCTGTAGGCCAGATCGACCGCCAGTTCGGAGAGGTTTTTCATGTGGACGATCGTGTCCACCGCCCGCTCGAGATCCTCGATATCCGAGGTCGTAGACGCCGGCGGCTCGTAGGCCGCCCCGGTCAGCGTCTCGTAAACGTCACCGACTTGGACGTCCGGGCCTCGCAGGAGTGCCACGTCGTCGGCCCTGATCGTCGTTTCGGGTCCCGGATTCAACAGCCAGTCGTCGCCCCGTCGAAGCGCGATCACGCGCACGCCCGTCTCCGACTCGAGGTCGATATTCGCGAGCGTTCGATCGGCGTACGCCGAATCGGCGTCGACGACGCCGCGAACGAGGGTCTCGACGGCCTCCGGCAGCGCCGCTCGCATCGCCTCCGGAAGCCCGATGTCCTCGAGGATGACCTTCGCGATGTCACCGGCAGCGTCGCTGATCGAGTCCGCCGCAGCCACGATGCCGAGCACCGGGGCCAGTCGCTCGGCGTCGTCCGGGCCGCGAGTCGCCATCATCAACCCCATCCGAGCACGCATCTCGAGGACGTTCATCTGCTCTTCGAGACGCAAAACTTCCGCCGCGATGTCCTCGCTTGAGTGCAACACGGCAGAGTAGGAGAGATCGATCAACAGCTCCGCTGTATCCTTCATCTCAACGAGCACGTCCTTGACGTTGACCGGCTCGTACTCGATCGGTACCGACGCCTCTCCCTCGAGCGGATCCATACACTAGCTTGTACAGGACCGGTAAAAAAGGGTTTCCCGGACGATCGACGGCGACCCGCTGAACTCGTTTCCAGGCCCCGTCGCTATCCTCGTCCTTGTCGCCGGGAGCGGGCGACGGCCGTCCCGATGAGGACTTCCGATACGGTTTTGGACGGCCACAAAGAACGCACGAACAATGATCGATCGGAGCACGCTGCGCGAGAATCCCGAGGAGGTACGCGACGCGCTCGATAACCGCGGCGCTGACGTCGATCTCGACGAACTGCTCGACCTCGACGAACGCTGGCGGGAGCTGAAAGCCCGCGGGGACGAACTGCGCCACGACCGCAACCAGATCACCCAGAAGATCGGCAAACTCGTCGCCGACGGAGACGACGAGAAACGCGAAGAGGCGATCGGCCGATCGAAGGAGCTCAAACGAGAGATCGAGGACGTCGAGAGCGAGGCGACCGACCTCAAAACCGAACTCGACGAGCGGATGCTCGAGGTGCCCCAGATTCCCGACGAGAGCGTCCCGCTGGGCGTCGACGAGCGCCACAACGTCGAGGACCGCCGCTGGGGATTCGACGATCTCCGAGAGCTGCCCGCGGAGGTCACGCCACACTACGATCTCGGGGAGGATCTGGACATCATCGACGAGGCACGCGGCGCGAAGACGACCGGATCGGGCTTTTACTTCCTCAAAGGCGACGGAGCCCGGCTCGAACACGCGCTCGTCCAGTTCATGATGGAGATCCACCGGGAACAGGGGTACGTCGACCTCTTCCCGCCGATTCCGGTCTCGAGCGAGTCCATGCGGGGAACCGGCCAGCTCCCCAAGTTCGCCGACGACGCCTACCGACTCGGCGGCAGCAACGAGGAGGCCTACGAGGACGACGATCTCTGGCTCTGTCCGACGGCGGAAGTTCCGGTCACTAACATGTACGCCGACGAAATTCTGCTCAACGACGACCTCCCGCTGAAACACCAGGCGTACACTCCCAACTTCCGGCGCGAGGCCGGCGAGCACGGCACCGAGACGCGAGGTATCGTCCGCGTCCACCAGTTCAACAAGGTCGAACTCGTCAACTTCGTCGAGCCGGAGACGAGCTACGATCGACTCGAGAATCTCCTCGACGAAGCCGAGGAGGTACTCCGACAGCTCGGTCTCCCCTACCGCATCCTCGAACTCTGTACCGGCGATCTGACCTTCGCGAGCGCGAAGACCTACGACATCGAGGTCTGGGCACCCGGCGACGACATGGACGACGGTCCCGAGGAAGGTGGGCGCTGGCTCGAAGTCTCCTCGGCCTCGAACTTCGAGGACTTCCAGGCCCGCCGCGCCGGCCTTCGCTACCGCCCCGAACGCCACGAGTCGGCGGAGTACCTCCACACCCTCAACGCCTCGGGACTCGCGCTCCCGCGCGTGATGGTCGCCATCCTCGAGTACTACCAGAACGATGACGGCACCGTCACGATCCCCGAGGCCCTGCGGCCGTACATGGGCGGTCAGGAAACGATCGAGGGCCACGAGAAAGTCGGTGAGAGCGCACTCGGCGCGGGCGATCGGGAGTAGAACGGCTCGAACGCTGACAGGAGTCTCAGTATCGCCGTTTCTTCCGAGCACGCTGTACAGAACCGTCGGTCAGCCATCAGTACGCGACATAGTGGCACGGAGAGCCGCGGTGAGACGGGAACAGTGGCACGAATCCGGACCGCGGCTCTTCGGACGGGACGGTCCCGTCGTCGGTTAGTCCGCCGATCGGCGCTCGGCCGATCGAGGCTCGGTCACCCGCTGGTCGACAGTTCGGTTGGCAGTCGACTGCTCGGGTGGCGCTTGCGCTGGTGACGCTCGATCGGCTGAATTGAAGCGCGCAGCAAGCGCGAACACTCCCGCGTAGACAATGACGCTGACGACGACGGCGAGTGTCACCGAAAGGGGGAACAACACGGTGAGCGGTCCATCGAGTGCACCAGCGGTTCCGGTGCCCAGACAGACACCGACGAACGCCGATTTTGAGCCGACGCGTAATGGATCGAGACAGCGGGACGATCGGGGTCGATGGACGCTCACTGTGTATACCACAATAACCCCTCGAGTTAATAAAATTTGCTAATTTTATTTGTAGATATCATAATAAGACGGCGGTGGCCTGTCGTCGAGTGATCCGGCCGTTTCAGAGACGATCGGAGCCACACCCGACGCCGAGCGGTCAGACCGGAGCGACACCGCATCGGCGGGTACTTTTTCACCCACCCGGTGAAACGTCCTCGATACACGTGCCACGCTACTACGAGGACATCGACGTCGGAGAGTCAATCGACTGTGGCAGCTACGAGATCACGAAAGACGAGATTATCGAGTTCGCAACAAAGTACGATCCACAGCCGTTTCACACGGACGAGGAAGCCGCGAAAGATTCCTTTCTCGGCGGACTCGTCGCCAGCGGCTGGCAGACCGCCTGTCTGTGTATGCGCCAGAACGTCGAACACATGGGCGATCGACAGTTCGCAGGCGCACGCGGCGTGGACGATCTCCGGTGGATCCAGCCGCTCCGTCCGGGCGACACGCTCGCCGTTGAAACCGAAGTCGTCGCGAAAGAACCCAACGAGACGTACCCGTCGATCGGGAACGTGACGATGGAGACGATCGGCCGAAACCAGCGCGACGAACCGGTCATTTCCTATCGCGCGCTGGGGATGGTGGAGCGGCGGGATTCAGCCGAGTGACGTAGTAGTAGCGATTACGGATCCGAGCGGCGAGAGATGCGGTGAACGAAGTGAACCCGGGAAGAAAAACGGTCGTTAGATGTAGTCGATCGCTTCCGGCAGTTCGAGTTTCATGCCCTTGCGCTCGCGAATCTCCATGATCTGCTCGCGCTGGAGCGAGTCAGACATGACCTCGAAGCCGGCGTTTTCGGTGTTCCAGGAGGCACGACCCTCGGTCGCAGAGCGGATGTCGCTCGCGAAGCCGATCATCTCGCCGACTGGGGCGATCCCTTCGACGACCATGAGGTCGCCTTCCTGGTACATGTCGTCGACGCGGCCACGGCGACCCTGGATCTCGCCGGAGGCGGCACCCATGTGGTCGTTTGGCACGTCGATACGGACGTCCTGCATCGGTTCGAGCAGCTTGATCTTCCCGTCGATCAGTGCCTTGTGGAGCGCGTTTCGCGTCGCCGGGATGACCTGTGCCGGACCGCGGTGGATGGTGTCCTCGTGGAGTCGAGCGTCGTGCAGGCGGATGAGCGTCCCCTGAACCGGCTCGTTTGCCAGCGGACCGTTGTCGAGGGCTTCTTCGAGCCCTTCGATGACGAGTTCCATCGTCTCGTTCAAGTGCTGGATCCCCTTCGTGTCGTCGATGAGGATGTTCGTCCCGTGGATGTGCTCGACCTCCTGAGAGTCGTCTTTGCCCATCCCGGCGTCTTGCAAGGCTTCACGGCGTTCCTGTTCGGGCATATCCATCGACGCCTCGCCGAGTTTGATCGTGTCGACGAGTTCGTCCGACATCGGCTCGATCGAGATGTAAAAGCGGTTGTGACGGTTCGGCGAGATGCCTTCGACCTCGGCGCTTGCCTGCTGGGGCTGTTCGCGGAAGACGACGATCGGTTCACCGGTGTTGACCGGGATCCCCTGGTTCTTCTCGATACGCTGGGTGATGACCTCCAGGTGGAGTTCACCCTGTCCGGAGATCAGGTGCTCGCCGGTGTCTTCGTTGATCTCGATCTGGATCGTCGGGTCCTCCTTGGAGACCTGTCGCAGCGTCTCGATGAGCTTCGGCAGGTCGTCCATGGTCTGAGCCTCCACCGCCTTGGTGATGACTGGCTCGGAGATGTGTTCGATCGACTCGAACGGCGTCATCTCGACGCTCGAAACGGTCGAGCCGGCGATCGCATCTCTGAGTCCAGTGACGGCAGCGATGTTTCCGGCGGGGACCTGCTCGACTTCCTCGCGTTCGCCGCCCATGTAAATCCCGACGGACTGGACGCGGTTCTTGCCAGCGGTGCCGGAAACGTACAGTTCCTGGCCCTTCTCGAGCGAACCGGAGAAGACACGACCGGAGGCAATCTCGCCGGCGTGTGGGTCCATCGAGATGTCGGTGACCATGAAGACGACCTCGCCGTCCTCGTCGACGAGGCGCATCGTCTCCGCGAGTTCGGACTCGTCGTCGCCGCGCCAGATCCGCGGAATACGGCGGGGCTGGGCGTCGACGGGGTTGGGGAAGTGCTCACAGACCATGTCGAGAACGACGTCCGACAGCGGCGTCCGCTCGTGGAGTTCCTGGCGCTTGTCGTTGCGCTCCATCTCCATGATGTCGCCAAAGTCCATACCCGTACGCTGCATCGAGGGCATCGAGACGCCCCACTTGTAGAGTGCAGAGCCGAAGCCAACGGTGCCGTCTTCGACGGAGACGGTCCAGTCGTCGATGTCGTCCATGTCCTGGGTCATCCCGCGGATGAGTTCGTTGACGTCGTGGATGACCGACAGGAGGCGCTGTTGCATCTCTTCGGGACCTTCCTGCAGTTCCGAGATAAGACGGTCGACCTTGTTGATGAACAGGGTCGGCTTGACGCCTTCGCGGAGTGCCTGGCGGAGGACGGTCTCCGTCTGGGGCATGGCTCCTTCGACGGCGTCGACGACGACGAGCGCACCGTCGACGGCGCGCATCGCACGAGTCACGTCGCCACCGAAGTCGACGTGGCCCGGCGTGTCGATCAGGTTGATGAGGTGGTTGGTTCCCTCGTACTCGTGGGTCATCGAAACGTTCGCCGCGTCGATGGTGATCCCACGTTCCTGTTCGTCTTCCTCCGTGTCCATCGCGAGTTGCTCGCCGGCAGTCTCGTCGGAGATCATGCCGGCACCAGCGAGGAGATTGTCAGAAAGGGTCGTTTTTCCGTGGTCGACGTGAGCGGCGATGGCGATGTTCCGGATGTTCTCCGGTTCGTCCATCAGCCGTTCACACTCTTGGACGATCTTCTTGCGTCGGCCCATATAGTCCCCTTTACCGGTAGCGGGGTCAAAAGGGTGCTGTTTCGCATCCGGCGCGTCGTTTCGCCGGAGAGAACGCTCAAGACAGGTGAAACGGCGATCGTGCGTTTCGTCGTTCGCCGTATTCGCCGTATTCGCAGGATCTACCGCCCAAACAGTCAGTTTACGTGAGTGAATACCACGCAGATATCCGCGCCGACGATTCGATCGAACGAGGTGTTTCGATTCACTCGACGATCGAACGTACCGACGGTGCCGTGAGTTCGCCCTTCGACAGGGACGGTTCCGGTCTGTCAGCAGTAACATTGATCTGCAGCGATCAGGAGTCAACTATGACATGACCGGTGACTTCCTGATCGAGTGGACTCCCGGCCCGAAAATTCTTTCCGAAGAAACGCTCCCGGGGAATCGACGATCGAGCCAGACGCGACGGTTGACGTGCACTACGACCTCGATCACAGCGAAATGGCGATCGGTCACAGCGGCGGCGATGCGATTCCGGCGGCTCCCTCAGCTGTTGCGGTGCCCGACGGGACGATGCTGTAGAGGATCGAATGTCCATACCGATCCTACGAGGATTCGACTCGGTGACGTCACCTTCGTATCGAGCAGAGTATGGACTGCCGTCGGATATCCGGCATCCCCCGTCTCGTCGTCCAGGGGTGCAACGAACGACGGCTGATCGATCGTTGCCGTTGCCCTGACTCGATCGGAAGTCGGCACACCGCCTCGAGGATGGAGACGTTGTCATTGGCGCGCAAAGAGTAAACTTCGTCGGAACCTTGGTATCGATACGCATGAATATCCGCGTCCAGGGTCCCGGTCCTTCATCGCCGTTTCTCAGCGCCAGGGACCGCTTCGAGACCGAGCACGATCTCTCCCTCCCGGTTCTGGTCCAGTTACGAGACGACCCCGACGAACGGACCTGGGCCGGCCACCACGACGACCACCACGTGCTGAATATCTCGCGACAGGCCGCCTCCTCGGTGATGGCTCCAGAACTAATCCTCCACGAGTTCGCCCACATGGCCAGACACGAGCAGGACCATCCATCACACACGCAATCCACCGAGGAGGTTCTCTACCTGGCACTCGCCGGGAGATCCGTCGAACGGCGCAAACTCACCCATTGCTACCAGATCGCAAACCACATGAAAGACATCTACGCCGACGATATCACACTCTCCGTCGGCTCCGGAGAGAAACTCTGTTCGTTTCTCGAATCGAGTCTCGCGATGGCGGTCGCCGATCGACCCAACACGCCATCGCGGCCGGGATTAGAGCGTATCTCACCAGGTGCCGATCCCGAGATCACGGCGGTCAACGCGGCGTTTGCAGTGGCACTTGCGGAACGACACGATCTGGTTGAGGACGATCACCGATTGTACGACCTCGCACACGCGGCCGCGATGGACGCTCCACAGATCCCCTTCGACGAGTTCAAACGCCGGTTTCGGGAACTGGCACGCGAAACCGACTCGAGTCGGTACCGACAGGTGCTGGTCGAGGCGACCAGATCCTACGTCGCTGACAGGTCACAGCCAGCCGAGTAACGGCCCATACAGCGTCTTCTGCCAGCCAAAAATAGCGATCGGACTGGAAACACGGTTCCTCCCGACATCCGAACGCCCAACCGATCCGGGAAACGAATACCCAAACGTTTAATAATTGATACGCTGTACGGAAAGAACATACAATTGATGTTCTCGGCCAAGGAATGTGAGGAAGAATCGACGGACGAGGCGTTTGCTGAAGAGCTTTCTGAACTCAAACGACAGGGTGCAAGCGTTCTCGTCGTCGGCTCCGTCCGTTCCGAGCATCAGCGACTCACCACCTCCCGTCTCCTGGGACATGCAACCGACCGGATTCGACGCCGCGTCCTCGTTTCGACGACCGGAAACGGCTTCGATCGATCGATCACCCAGGAGTCGACCACAACCGGGCCGGCCCGGTTCGTCCACTACGAAAACCAGACCAGAAGCGCCGCCGTACAGCAGCCCGCATCAGGCGGTCACACGCAGCCATCGATCGACCACGAGTCGACCACGACCGACGAGGCGACGACCACCGTAGAAACGCTTGCCGACCTCGGCATCGAGCTTTCGAGTGCGATCGACACGTTCGAAGCCGATATCGACGGCTTCGACCCTGGCGAACTTCGCGTCGGCGTCGACTCCCTCTTGCCGCTACTGGACGACTACAGCACCGAACAGGTGTTCAAATTTATTCACCTGACCAACGGCCGCGTTACGGATGTCGACGGGATGATTCACTACCAACTCCCCGTCGAACGGGACGCCGACGTCGTTGCAGTACTGCAACCACTGTTCGACGTACTGATCGAACTCCGCGATCGAAACGGAACGACCGAGGAGCGCTGGTCTCTCCCCAGCAGTGGACACAGTTCGGGTTGGCTGACACTCTCCGGGACGTAACCGGAATTGTAGTTTCGCTCACGCCGTTTCTGATCGGCTCCAGAACACCTACACACCGCTTTGACTTCGTGCTCCAATGAAACCGAAATTCGAACCGATCGAAGATGGATTGGAGATTATCGATCCGATCGAGCGACATCGGTACCGACTGCTATCACCAGAAGCAGTAAAACTCACAACTGTCGATGAAGATCTGATTCGGTATCCTACTGATACAGCGGTGAAATTTGAATCAGGAGGAATCAGCCTTCCTAAAAACGATACAGTTCATGTTCGGGATAGGAAGGGGGAGATCATTGCAGAAGTGCGCCCAAATAAGCCGGTAACGCTCCCGAAGGGTAAGTACACTCTTGATCTCACAGTTTCCATGAAAATATATATACAGATCAATTGTGCTGTGCAAATATATTCTGACTCTGAGTCAACACATATTAATCTAGAAGAAGTCACCGACGTGATAGTTGGGGCGAGGTCATACCACAGACAGCCAGCAGCCACAATCACAACTACACTCGACCCAATCGATGTTATGAAAGCAGTCTCAGCATTTGGGTCAAGCCTGAAAACATTAACACCAGAAAGGTCGTATCCCACACTGCGCGGCCATCCACCGGTAATCAAACTTGGATCCGAATTAAGAATACCAAACAAGGTGGAAAATAGAAATTCAGAAATTCAAATAGAAATTCCAGTTGATTTGAGCTACATATATCAAGTGGCAACATTATCATACTATTTGGGTGCAAATATTGTACCTGGATCAAAAGCAAAAATAACGACCAGAGACGGATATTCATATGCACTTGGGGGAAACAATGATTTTGCAACCGAAGTTGAACAGGTGTTGAAACAGATATTTTTTTTAGATTGTATTGTCCGAACAGAGGGAATTACACCACTTCCTCTATACGAGCGGAAGATGATTGAAGAGGTCATGGAATGGGACATCGAAAGCGTATACGAAACCACACATTCAAAACGGTTAGAAAAGTATCTTCAAATACCGTTTTCCAATATAAAATCACATATTTCTGAATGGCGACTCAGAACCCAACTCACCCCATCGATAGAGTCAGTGAAATTTTTGCCATTCGTCGCTGATAATCTGTCTCTTATAAGTGTGGTAGATTCGAAGGAAAATTCTAGATCACAATCTCAACATATTAGTTCTGAAGCAATCGAGAGTTTTACGAGGGGATCTTCCTCTCAAAAGAAACAAGCTATTCGTGGTGAATCTCCAGATTTCATAAATGATATTCAAAACAAAGAACTGTCGATCGATCAAACCTGGCAAAGCAACAATTCTACTGCTATCAATAGTTCGACACCGATAGCTGCATTTCAAAACAGTATTGGTCGAACTCCTCGGAAAGGTCCAATTGATATTGAGCTAGTTTGCAATGACGCCAAAATGGAGAAAGAATTAAGAGCTGTAAACGGAGTCTATGGATTTCGAGAAGAGCTTTCTTTCGATATCACAGTTTATTACGACCTCAACAAAAAGGAACTTAAGGAAGTTATAAAAAGAGATAGTGATCTATTCCATTATATAGGACATATAGATAGAGGAGGATTCAGATGTTCAGATGGGAGGCTAAACGCATCCTCAATCAAAAAGGTTGGAGTGGAATGTTTTTTACTCAATGCATGTCAGTCCTATAATCAAGGTTTGTATCTAATCGAGGGTGGAAGCGTAGGAGGAATTGTAACTTATAGTGATGTCGTTAACAGTAACGCAGTTGATGTGGGAAGTATGATCGCCCGGTTACTGAATAGAGGTTTCTCATTATATGCAGCGCTCGACATTGTCCGTAGGGAAAATATAACTGGACAACAGTACTCTATTGTTGGTGACGGGACAACAACAATAGCACAGTCAGAAATGGGACACCCAATGGTTTGTACAGTACATACAGAAAATAAAAAAGGAATTTTTCATTTAGAAATTGGCACTTATCTCACAACCGGTTTGCAGAAAGGTAGTTTGTTCATTCCATATATTCAAGATAGTGAACGGTACTATCTTTCTCCAAAAAGAATTGGACCCTATACACTTACAAAATCTGAACTAGAGGAATTTTTCGAAATGGAGAATTTACCAGTAGTTATTGAAGACAAGGTTTACTGGTCTGAAGAAACGGTTCTACAGCAACTGAATTAGTTACGGTCCCGCGTAAGCGCCACCGGCAGCAACTGATCCTGCTTGTGAGAGTATAAGAAAGATAGTAAACAGTACGCCAATCATTCGTGGGTGGTTCTTCAGGTATTGGGTTAGGTCTGCCATGGTACACTTCAACTATGGAACCGTCTTGTATTGAATTTATTTTAATATATCTAATATAGCAACAATAGGATTATTCGTGTTTTGATCGATCAAAACCTATGGAATAATACAGCAGTCCCTCAAACCGAAAATCAGCGTCTCCATTGGAATGAAACCTTTGCAATACCCAAGTCGATTATTCGTCGAGCAATTGACGGAGTGCCCGATTGAATTCCTCAGTCGAAAATTTTGACCGGATTGCCGCGGCCTGGTTTTGCCTCTTTTTCAGTTTTTGAGTGACCGAGTAATACTGATCGCTTACATCAGCTTCTGAGTGCAATTCTGTTCGAAGGATCGCTCGCTCACTCGCTAATCGATAAATGTCATCCATTACGGTTTCATATTCTTTCTGTAATACCAATCTATTAATTGTTTCCCACAACGTCTGGTCTGAAATTGGTTGGACGAGAAATTCGTCGGCACCACGATTGATCGGATCACTGGTAGGCGTATCAGAAGTAATAGCAAGAATTTGTGTCTCCAGTGAACGGCAACTCATGATGTCCACTATCCCATGTGCATTTGGTGATTCAAGTTCCCAATCAAGAATCAACAGGTGATAGTTGTTATTCATTTGATTCAATATGGACTCTTGTGGATTGAAATGATCAACGGTAACATCTCCACAGCAGTGGTCCTGCTGTTGATCTGTTAGAGAAAAGGAGGGGTGAACAACAAAGACCTTGATAGTAGAGCTCGATATCACGTCTCGTGTCAGTACTGATTGGCAGATACTATTAAATGTGATTAGGAGAAAGAGGGGACTCCCTAACCATTGGTAACAAATATATGAACGAATACTGGAGGACGAGACCCTACAGTCTCGAGCACGCAGCAGTATTTTATCGTTGATCATGAATCCAGAATTTAAAGTAGACGGGAAAAACTTGGAGATAATAGACCCAATAGAGCAATACAGATATGTTATTCGAGCTTCTTCTGAGATCACAATAGAAAAAGAAAATAGAGATTCTTTAGGACATCCTGTTGATTCGGTCGTTAGAATTACTACCAATAGTATTACTCTTCCAAAACGAAACTCGGTCTATATTTTAAATAAAAAAGGAGATGTACTTACGCACGTACAACCGTCCCAAAGCAAAATTCTCCCACGAGACACGTATATATTGGATATATCGAGACTAGTGAAAATATACTTGTTAGTGGATAGTAAAATAAAGATCTCGTCTGATTTTGAACAGAGTTATATTGAGTTTGGGGAAGAGACTGAAATACGACTGGGTGCGAGGTCATATCATACACGGCCAGCAGAGACAATTACAACGACAGCACAGCCGACTGACGTGATGCGGGCGGTGTCAGCATTTGGTTCCGCGTTGAAAACGACTGCACCGGAGCAATCTTTCCCCACATTACGTGGGCACCCACCAAAAATCCGAATTGGCGATAAGCTCGATGTACCCAGCGGGATTAACGTTCCGGATACGGGAGTGAGAATCGAAATAAAACCAACATACGAGCATCTATTTTCGGTTACACCGTTAGCGTATTATATCGGTGCAGAGGTTACACAAGGTGAAAAACCACGACTCATTCTCCAGAATAAACAAGAGCACCATTTATCTAGTGGAATGGATTTCACAACAACTGTAAATAGATTGTTAAAAAAAGTGTTTTTTCTCGATTGCATCGTTAGAACCGAGGGAGGATGGCCGGGACCGTTGAAAGAAAAACAGATAGTTGAAAGTTCAATAAGTTTTGATATACCGACAGTCTATACGCAGTCAATCGGCGAAAGATTACAATCGTATCTAAAGGTTCCCTACTCAATAATTAAACCTCAATTAAACGACTGGAGATTGAAAGCACATATTAAACCAACTGCTGATCAGTGCCATTTTTTACCGTTTTTATCGTACGATCTTGCAACAATTCGTATCAAAGATACAAATAAAACACACATAGATACAGCAGTAGACCACACAGCGGATCGTTCAAGTAGCATTGAAGAGAGGCCCAGTTTAAATGAAAACGATAAAATTCCAGCAGTAAAGCAAATTTGGGACGGCAATGAGTCCGTCGTGAGAGCCACAACGCCCCTAACGGGATACTACAACCGAATCGGGAAGAGTCCGAATTCGGGCCCAATTAGTATAAGAATTATATGTAACGACGAAAAGATGCGAGAGGAATTAATTGAGGTGTATAATACATATAATCGTAAAGATCCTCTTCCAACAACCGTCACCGTTCATCATGATATAGATTCTTGTTCGTTAAGTAATATACTGAAGAAAGGTTGTGACTTCTTACACTATATTGGACACACAACTAAAAAAGGTTTTCAGTGTTCAGATGGGGTCGTGTCCGCCTCTGCACAGGATGATGTCAATGTGAAAGCATTTTTTCTTAATTCATGCGATACATTCAGACAAGGTTTAGAGCTGGTGAAATCAGGGTGTATGGGAGGAATCATAACACGGGAAGAGATAGATAATAGTGACGCAGTCAAAGTTGGTAGTTTAATAGCAAAGCTCTTGAATTTGGGATTTCCACTTTATGCCGCAATTCAGATTGCAAGGTTGAAGAACGACAACGGGCAGCTGTATCAGATCGTCGGGGACGGAGCAACGATTGTATCACAGCCAGAAGATGGTATCCCAAGATTTTGTGAATTATCATACGATAAAGGCGCTCTTTTTCTTAATGTCAAATCATATCTTAATGTCTCTCAGCAAAATGGAGGAATAAGTATACCTGACGAGCAGATTTGTGAAAGCTACCACATAGCGCCAAACACAATTAACAATCTCACACCCACGAGATCGCAAATAATCCAATTTTTCAACAACTGTAAGATGCCAGTTTTAAAAGATGGGGAAATCGTATGGAGTGATCAGGTCAAAACAAGTGAGCTCAAATAACATTCATCTGGTGAGCTATGCGCTCAACTTTCTTAGTATGTCGATAGCATACCACACTGGCGGTGGTGCAGAAGTCATCACAGACTCTGTACTTGCCAGTTCAATTTTACAAGCGATCTAATTTTCCATCTCCGAGCTACTGAGAAGATCAGCTGATTTCTCCCTGTTTATACGGCCAACTCAATTCAAGATTATACGAATTAGGCCTTGAGACGTATTCTGCCCCACCGCCTACCAAACTGGAAAACGGACTAAATAGATCTTAGCGTGCAGCCGCCGCAACGCGCTCTTTCTCTTCTTTCTGGCTCACTGCGTACGTCTGGACGTCGTAGTTCGCCGCGCCGATCAGTTGATTTGCGATCGCTTCCGAAACTGGCGTCGGGGTCTTGAACGAGTCGTTGTAGACGCCTTCTGCAAGGAATTTAAGCGACTGGTCGACCCGTCGCTGGGGAGCGACGTCGACGGCCTTCGGGACCGAGATCCCACCGTACTTCAGGCGGACGGTCTCCTCGCGTGGGGCTGCGTTCTCGACGGCCGTAACGAGCACCTGGATTGGATTTTCCTCGGTGCGTTCGTGGATGAGTTCGAAGGCCTCACGGACGTGGTTGAGCGACTGCTGTTTCTTGCCCGTATTCTCTTCGGTCTGCATCAGGCGATTGATGAACCGTTCGACGATCGAGATCTGGGACTTCTGGAACTGCTTGCTGGCGTGGCGACCGGCGGTGTGTGCGATCGGGGTCACCGTGATGTAGCGTTCGGTCGAGGGATCGCCGTACTCGATTTCGCCGAGTTCCCACGTGCCAAAGAGCTTGGCGCCGACGTCGGTTCCGCCTGCCGGGGCATCTGGGTCTGGTTGGTCTTCTGCAGCCATAATTATCGCACCGGTTTTTCTGCGTTTCCGCGAACCAGTTCCTTCAGGGCGACGCCGTTGACCTTGTCGACCTTGTAGTTGACACCGGAGAGGTCACCCATCGCGCGCCCCTTCGCCCCACCGATCCCGGCGATGGTGACTTCGTCGTGTTCGTCGATGAAGCTGATTGCGCCGTCACCGGGACAGAACGCGGTGACCTGCTTGCCGTTTTTGATCAGCTGGACTCGGACGCACTTTCGGATGGCCGAGTTGGGCTGTTTGGCTTCGATGCCGACCTTTTCGAGTACGATACCTCGTCCCTGCGGAGCGCCCTCGAGGGGGTCGGACTTCTCGCGAAGTCCACGGGCGCGGCGCGCGTAGTCCGAATCGGACCACCGCTGGTTCTGGCGGTCCTTCTTGAGCTTGCGCGCGGCGTACTTGCCGTTTGCCATAGTACCCGTCGCTATCCGTCGAAGGCACTTAAGCGACCCGTTTCGATCCGCCGTTACGGCCAGAGGTTCCTCGACAGGGGTCGATAAAGCGATCTGAGGCGTTTCTATCGACGCCCGGAGCGCGACGGAGAACGACGAATCGGCTCGTTGCGCCCGTCGTTTCCACTCCGGCAACGCTCCGAGCAAACTCTATAGTAGCCACTGAAAGACAGTGCACACCCGATCGCACGACGGCTGCGCGATCGGTGTGTGAACTAGTTTCAGTTGTTACGATAGTCCAGCACGCAACATCACGGAACGGACGCAGGCGTTCCTCAGGGTCAGTTTGGAGTGAGAAAAGAGGTCCCTCCGAACGAACCGCGAGAGCAGCCCGTCACGAGTGCTACACGCGGGACGAGAGACGGCCGTCGGCTCAGATCAGCTGTACGTCGTCGATCGCGAAGTGGCGCTCGGCAAGCGTTCGTGCGGCATCGATCGTCCGTCCGTTCGAGCCGATTGCGACCCCACGATCGTCGTCGGCGACTTCGACGTAGGCGACGGTGTCGTCGTTCTCGCTGATCGTCACGTTGTAGACGGCCGCCGGGGCGAGGGTGTTCGCGACGAACGTCTCCGGGTCGTCGGCGGCTTCGACGAGACGGACCTGGGCGTCGACGCGCTCTTCGAACCGTCGGACCGTCCGACCGCCGGGACCGATCGCATCGCCCATCTGGTCGCTCGAAACAACGATCAGGAGCCGCTCGGGCTGATCGCCGTCCCCGTCGGCCTCGTCGACGATGCAGTCCGTTCCATCGGTTCCGGTGACGTCCTCGAACTGCGCGAGGTACTGCCGTGCGTCGTCGTCTAACCGGACGGCCATCGATCAGTCGGCCTGTCGGCTGCTGGAACTCGTCGAACCCATCCGCAGGTCGACGTCGCCGGTTCCGAGCTTGATCGGCTTGCCGACGATGACGTTCTCCGTGACGCCCTGAAGTTTGTCGACTTCGCCGTGAATTGCGGCGTTCAGCAGGTGGTTGACCGTCACCTCGAACGCCGCGCGGGCGAGGACCGAATCCTTCGAACCCGAAATGCCGTGACGACCGATCGACTCGATCTCGCCGCGGTTGGTCATCATGTCCGCGACCAGCATCAGGTGACGAACGTTGACGTCATCGAGTCCCTGCTCGGCCAGCGTGTTGTTCGTCTCCTCGATGATGGCTTCGCGTGCGGCCTCGATGCCGAGGTTGCGGTGGATCTCGTGGATGTTGTTACACGTCGTCCGCGAGGCGTCGACGCCCTCGATTTCGAGTGCGTCACCGAAGGCCGATCCTTCGGTGTAGAGGACGAATTCCTCGCTGCCGTCGTCCATCTCTTCGCGGCGGATAACGACGCGGGAAACCTCTTCGATGCCTTTGAACGTGATATCGCGCAGTTCCTCGACGAGTTGGAGCAGGTCCCGGTAGGACGGCTCCTCGGGGCCGAACTGGATCGCGGTCCCCTGTTGGATCGTCTCGACGCCGAGGTTGTCCTCGATGATCTCGGCGACCTCCTCGGGCGTGATCATTCGTTCCTGGAGCGTGTCCTCGTTGAGAGAGATCTGGACGCGCATGTCCGCAACGTTCGTCGAGACGTCACCCAGCGCGAGGATTTTGGTCGCCTCGATCTTCCAGACGACCTCGTGGGCTTTCTCCCGTTCGGTGGCGTACTCGTCTTCCAGATGGACGGTCATCATCGGCGTATCCGGCGTCTTCCGGGCGTCGACCAGTTCGATAAGTCGGGGAAGCCCCTGGGTCACGTCGATCTCCGCGACCCCCGCGTAGTGGAACGTGTTCATCGTCAGCTGCGTTCCCGGTTCGCCGATCGACTGTGCCGAGACGGTCCCGACGGGGTCGAGCGGATCGACGCGGGTGTCGATGTAGCGGGTCTCGACGGCTTTCGCCAGGTCGTCGGCCTCCTGAACGGTGAACGGTCCGCGATTCTCAAGAGTCTCGTAGACAGTGTCCTTGAGCCGCCGGGGCAGATCGGTGTCTTCGACGACCGCGATCGTGTCGTCGTCGACGTCGTAGGCGACCTCAGTCATCGGAGGTCACCTCCGGGCTCTCGTAGAAACGACGATCGTCCGCCTTCTCCGAGAGGTTCGTCGGCTCGCGTTTCGTACTGAGGAACGCCGCTCGTTCCTCTTCGGAGGCGAACTCGGAGTCGAGGACGCGGTCTGCGATCGCTTCGACGTCGATGACGTTCTCGTCGCCGGAAGAGACCTTGACCGGCGAGGTGCCGTCCTCGCCAAACTCGAACTGGACGATCGTGTCCGAGGTGTCGCGGACGGTGCCGTCGTACTGGGTTTCGAGTTCGGAGAGAGCGTTGATCAGCCGGCGCTGGAGGTAGCCGGATTTGGAGGTCCGGACGGCGGTGTCGACCAGGCCCTCGCGGCCACCCATCGCGTGGAAGAAGAACTCCCGCGGGGTGAGGCCGCCGGTGTAGGAGTTTTGGACGAAGCCGTGAGCCTCGGCCGAAAGGTCGTTGGGCTTGTAGTGCGAAAGCGTCCGGTCCTCGTAGCCACGATTGATTCGTTCGCCCCGAACTGCCTGCTGGCCGACACAGCCGGCCATCTGGGTCAGGTTCAGCATCGACCCGCGAGCACCCGAACTGGCCATGACGACCGCCGGGTTGTCCTCCGCGAAGTGCTCTTCTGCGATGTTCCCCGCGTTGTCACGCGCGCGGCTAAGCGTCTGCATGATTTTCATCTCGAGGGTCTCATCGAGCGTTCGCCCTGGGAGGCTCTCGAGTTCGTCGCGTTTGTAGGCCTCAATCAGTTCCTCGACGCGATCGTTGGCGTCCGTGATCGTCTCGTCGATGCGAGCCTCCGCTTCCTCGGGAATCGTCTCGTCGTCGATCCCGATCGAGAACCCGAAGTGCATGATCGCACGCATCGCCAGCGTCGACACCTCGTTGATGAAGATCCGGGCGCGGGTGTTGCCGTAGACCTTCGCGATCGTGTCGACGATCTCGCCGCCGAACTCGCCAACTTCGTCTTCGGCAATGGTTCCCTGAAGAAGCTGGCCGTTCTCGACGACGACTTCGTCACCGACGGTCCCCGTAAACGCGAGGTCGAGGTCGTCGGGCAGCAGTTCGGAGAAGACGTCGTGCCCGGTCCAGAACGGCTCGCCCCCGTCGTCGATGCCGCTCGGTTCAGGCAGTTCGTCGATCCGGGTTGCACGGAGCAAGTCGAGCGCCTGCGTCTCGTTGAACCGCGGGTTATCGTGGGTCAGAAGATACATCCCGGAGATATGGTCCTGGATAGCGCCGATAATGTTCTCCCCGAAGCGGGGACTGAGCAACTGCTCCTGTACGCGCATGAGCACGCGCGCTTCCGCACGCGCCTCCTCGTTCTGGAGGGCGTGCATGTTCATCTCGTCGCCGTCGAAGTCGGCGTTGTACGGCGGACAGACGACGGTGTTCAGCCGGAACGTCTTGTAGGGCATGACCACGACTTCGTGGGCCATGATCGACATTCGGTGGAGCGACGGCTGCCGGTTGAAGATGACGATGTCGCCGTCGATGAGGTGTCGGTTGACCTCCCAGCCTGCATCGACCTTCTCGGCGAGTTGTTCGCAGTTCTTCTCGGTCACCTTCAGCCGACGACCGTCCGGTCGGCGGACGTAGTTCGCGCCGGGGTGGCCTTCTGGGCCGTTCGCGACGAACCGCCGGGCCTCCTCGACGTTGCGATCGGTGACGTTCATCGTCTGGGTCATCTCCGTCGCGACGCGGTCGGGCACGCCGACCTCGTTCAGACTAAGCGTCGGGTCCGGCGAGATGACGGTTCGGGCGGAGAAGTTGACGCGCTTCCCGGACAGCGAGCCGCGGAAGCGTCCCTCCTTGCCCTTGAGACGCTGGGAAAGCGTCTTGAGCGGCCGGCCGGAACGGTGGCGCGCCGGCGGCGTTCCCGAAATCTCGTTGTCCATGAACGTCGTCACGTGGTACTGCAGCAGTTCCCACAGGTCCTCGATGATCAGCTGTGGCGCACCAGCCTCGCGATTCTCCATGAACCGCTGGTTGATCCGGATGATGTCGACCAGCTTGTGAGTGAGGTCGTCCTCCGAGCGCTGGCCGTTGTCGAGCGTGATCGACGGCCGTGCGGTGACCGGCGGAACCGGAAGCACGGTGAGGATCATCCACTCGGGACGGGATCGCTCGGGATCGATTCCCAGAACTTCCATGTCCTCGTCGGGAATCGCCTCGAACCAGTCCCGGATATCACTCGGCATCAGCTTGTTCGTATCTTCCTCGGTGAGGTCGATATCGAGGGCCTTCTCGATCGCCTTGCGCTGTTCTTCTCGCGGACGGAACGATCCCGAGAGGATCTCGTTGATCCGCGTGAGGTCGATGTCGGTCTGCTCGGCGAGTTCGTCCGGCGTGGTTCGATCGATACCGGCCTCCTCGTCGCCCTGCATCGCGCCGGCGATGCGCTGGGAGTACTCGCTCGTGAGAACTTGCTGGACCTCGTAGTACGTCGTCGGCTTCTCGTGGTCGATATCGTACTGGATTTCGCCGCAGTGTGGACAGCGGTCCTTCTTGCGGGCTTGCCGGATCGCGGCCTTCGTCACGTCGTTCAGGTCCCGACCGAGTTTTCGGGACTCGTCGATCTGGTCGTAGAACTCCCCGCGTTCGTCTTCGGTGAGCAGGAGTCGCGAACACTCGCGACACGTGCCCCGAAGCAGTCGGCGGATGAGCTTCGTAAA
Organism: Halosolutus sp. DAT137; assembly: GCF_059736405.1. Taxonomy (NCBI): domain Archaea; kingdom Methanobacteriati; phylum Methanobacteriota; class Halobacteria; order Halobacteriales; family Natrialbaceae; genus Halosolutus; species Halosolutus sp. DAT137. The sequence continues at coordinate 643,314 of NZ_JCAQID010000007.1, forward strand.
GCCGACGTGGATGACCGGCGCGGCGAGTTCGATGTGGCCGAAGTGGCCGTTACACGACCCCGAGTGCTTCCCGCAGGTCTTGCACTCCAGACCGGGGTCGATGACGCCCAGCCGCGGGTCCATCAGCCCCATGTCGATCGGGAAGCCGTCGTCGTCGTAGGTGTCGGCCGTGATGATCTTCGTCGCGCTCATCTCCCGGTACTCCTCGGGCTCCATCAGCCCGAAGTTGATCGCTCCAATGTCTTTTGGTGTCCCGTTTTGCATGGTTTAGACAGCGTCCGCAAGTTCGAGTCGTGGCGCGATTCCCAGAGCCTTCATCTCGTCGAGCAAGAGCTTGAACGCGTAGCTCATCTCGATCTCGTGGATGTCGGTCTCCTCGTCACAGTTCGGACAGTACACCCGACGTTGTTCGACGTTCTCGACCGCGCTCATGCCACAGTTGCCACAGACGTGGATGAACTCGCGATCGGACTCGTCTAACAGTCGTTCCTTCAGCGTCATGGCCGCCCCGTGACCGATAAACACGTCCCGTTCCATCTCCCCGATACGAAGTCCGCCCTCGCGAGCGCGACCTTCCGTCGGCTGGCGCGTCAGCACCTGCACGGGGCCGCGCGATCGGGCGTGGAGCTTGTTCGAGACCATGTGGTAGAGTTTCTGGTAGAAGATGATCCCGACGAAGATTTCGGCGTCGATCTTCTCGCCGGTGACGCCGGAGTACATGGTCTCCTTGCCGGCGGAGTTGAAGCCGGCCTCCTCGAGTCCGCCGCGGAGTTCGGACTCGTCTTCTCCGAGGAACGGCGTCCCGTCGACGCGTCGCCCCTCCATCGCACCGAGTTTGCCGCCGATCATCTCGAGGATGTGCCCGACCGTCATCCGCGACGGCAACGCGTGAGGATTGACGACGAGGTCCGGCACGACGCCTTCCTCGGTGAAGGGCATGTCCTCCTGTGGTGCGAGGTGGCCCACGACACCCTTCTGGCCGTGGCGACTCGCGAACTTGTCCCCGAGTTCGGGAATTCGTTCGTCGCGGACGGACACTTTCGAGAGCTTCGAGCCGTCTTCGCCCTCCATGAGCGTGACGGTGTCGACGACGCCGCTCTCGCCCGATCGCATCGTCACCGACGTTTCACGTCGCTTCTGGGGCGAGAGACCACCCATATCGTCCGGCTCTTCGAGGAATCGCGGCGGCGAGGTCTTCCCGAGCAGGACGGAGTTCTCGTCGACCGTCGTCTCTGGGTTGACCAGCCCGTCTTCGTCCAGGTGATTGTACGCCTCCTCGCCGCGAGCCCCGCGGACGTCCTGGGACGGGATCTCGAAGCGGTCTTCCTGCCCGCCGGGATACCGTCGTTCCTCGCCCTCGTAGGTCCGGAAGAAATGCGATCGCGCGAGCGCGCGTTCGACGCTCGCCTTGTTCATAACGAGTGCGTCCTCGATGTTGAACCCCTCGTAGCTCATCACGGCGACGACGAAGTTCTGGGCCGCCGGTCGATCGTCGTACCCGATCTGTTCGGTCGTCTGGGTTTTCACCATCGATAGCTGCGGGTAGTGCAGCAGGTGCTGGCGCGTGTCCGGTCGAATCCGGTAGTTCGCACTCGGGAGGCCGAGTGACTGCTTGATCATCCCTGCGCCCATCGTAATGCGGGGTGAGGCGTTGTGTTCAGGGTACGGAATCATCCCCGCACCGATCGAAAAGATCAGCGACGGGTCGATCTCGAGGTGGGTGTGGTCGACAGTGAGGTCCTCCTCGTCGACGCCGACGAGGATGTCCTCTTCCTCCTCGGCGTCGATGAACTCGATGTAGCCGTGATCGACGAGGTCCTCGAATTCGAGGTCGCCGCCGCGGAGTGCTTCGAGTTCCTGCTCGGAGATGCGCGGTTCGCCGTCCTCGACGACCAGCAGCGGTCGACGGGCCCGGCCCGCGTCCGCGTTGACGATCACTTCGCGCGTTCGATCCTTGACCGAGACGTTGACCATCTCGCTAACGTCCCCGATGCGTCGTGCTTCCCGGATCTGTTCGGCCAGTTCGTGCGGATCGGGATGTGTCCCCACCAGCGATCCGTTGACGTACACCTTGGCTTCTCGTTGTTGGCTGCTCATTGTATGTTAGTCGTCCGCCGTCGATCGCTCGATGCCTTCGAGGCCCGGAATTCCCTGGACCCCCATCGATGCCAGTTCCCGTTTGAGTGCCTGTTCGTCCTCGACGTTCTGTGAGAGCTCCATCGACTGCGCGAAGTTCTTCACCAGCCCACAGTTGGGCCCTTCCGGCGTCTCGGATGGCCCGATACGACCCCACTGGGTCGCGTGCAGGTCCCGCGCCTCGAAGTGGGGCTGGGAGCGACTGAGCGGCGATCGAAGTCGGCGCAGGTGCGAAAGCACACCCATGAAGTCCGTTCGATCGACGAGCTGGCTCACACCGGAGCGGCCACCGACCCAGTTGCCCGTCGCGATCGGGTGCTCAAGACGCTCGGTCAGCACGTCAGACCGAACGACCGTGTTCACCGAGAGGTTTCGGTTGCGCATGTTCGCGCGCTCGAGCTGGTACTTCACGTCCCGTGCCAGCTTGTTGAGTGCGGTCCGGAACAGGTCTTTCATCAGGTCACCCGAGACCTTCAGGCGCTTGTTCGCGTAGTGGTCCTTGTCGTCGGAGTCGCGTCGACCAAGTGCGAGTTCGAAGCAGGCTTCGGCCATCCGACAGAGGTAGTGAGCCTTGTTGATCCGGACGTCTTCCTCCTCGACGCCCTCCTCGTGGAGGTGTGGTAGGAGGTAGCGATCGATGACGTAGTTCGCACGTTTGAGCTGGTAGTTTTTCCCCTGGCCCGAGGCGACGCGTTTTCCGAGGGCCTCGATCGCCCCTTCCTCGGTCTGGACCTCGGCGGCTTCGAGGTTTTCGAGCATGTACTTGACGACCTCCGGGTCGTTCGAGACCTTGTGGACGATCTCCTCGTCGCTTTCGAGACCGAGTGCGCGAACGAGCGTGACGAAGTTGATCGAACCCGAAACGGAGGGGAACGACACCTCGAGCAGGCCGTCCCGCGTCCGCTCACAGAGTACCAGCGCGCGGTAACCACGGCGCTGGGAGAAGGTCTTTGCGACCTGAATCTCGTCGCCGTACTTGGTGTCGTACTCCGCCAGGATCTTGTTCGGGGCGAGGTCCTCGCTGGTCATCAGCACCCGCTCTGAGCCGTTGACGATGAAGTAGCCGCCGGGGTCGGCGGGGTCTTCACCGATCTCGATGAGTTCCTGGTCGGAGAAGCCGGCGATGTTACATTTCTCGGAGCCGACCATGATCGGCATCCGGCCGATTTTCGTTTCCGTCGAGTCGACGACTCGCTCTTCACCTTCCTCGCCTTTGACGATCGACATCTCCATGAACACCGGTGCGGAGTAGGTGATGTTCCGGAGACGAGCCTCCTGTGGGTAGAGCAGTTCTTCGGAGCCGTCGGCTTCCCGAACGCGGGGCGTCACGACGCGGACATCGCCGAGTTCGACGTGGACGGGTTCTTCGCCTTCTTTGTCGCCGATGTCGGTGTCGATGGTCTCCTTTTCGTTGACGACCTCCTGCATACCTCGGTTCAGGAAGGCGTTGAACGATCGGTAGTGGTGTTCGGCGATTCGTTCCTTCGAGAAGTACTCGCGCGAGATTTCTCGGCGTTCCTCGCGGTTCAGTTCCAGTGTCATTTATTCTACCACAAGTCGGTATACGATCGCCTGATCGGTCGTGCGGGAGTTCCGGACGATTTTGATGACGTCGCCGGTTTCGGCGTCGTCAGGCAGGGCGGGATCGGTGCGTTTGATTTTGGGCAGGTCTGTGCGGTCGATGTCGTACTCGGAGAGCACGTTCTCGAGCGTCTCCTCATCGAGAACGGTGTGATCCGGGACGAGTTCGTGTTGGCTTACGTCTACCATGTGTTGGTATTGATGTGCGTGTGGGCTATCGGGAGAGAAGCGGCTGTCACGAGATACTACAGGTGGGTATCGGTGGCAGGCAGTTAAGGGTTACTAACTCGACCCAGAAGCGGGGCTATCCGGTCGGGCAGACCTGACCGGGATCGACTGTCACATACATCAGTATCCGGTTATCAGTTAAATCCCTTGTGGGTCGTGGGGACTGATGACACGGACGGGGCGTTACGAGGGGGCGATCGTGGCCCGATTCACCGTACCACGGCGTGTTCGATTGGAAAGTCTTAATACTCTCACCGGGATACGATGAGTTACAAGCCCGGGTGGTGTAGTGGCCTATCATACAACCCTGTCACGGTTGTGACGCGGGTTCAAATCCCGCCTCGGGCGCTTTTCCAGAACCAAACCGACGAGCGAAGCGAGTCGCTGGTTCTGGAAAACGGGGACTGAGGGATTTGAATCATACTGAGGTTCTGCGAGCCTGGGCGAGCAGGTTCTCAGTTCAGGTTCAAATCCCGCCTCGGGCGTATTTCTGTCGCGAACAACTTCGTGAGCGACCAATTCGTATCGAGCGTGAGTAAAGATCTCTCAGCGAAGTATCCGGAATCGGTGGAGAACAAAACCCTTATCAGTTCGACGGGGGAACGGAGTATTACAGGTTGCCCGGGTGGTGTAGTGGCCCATCATACAACCCTGTCACGGTTGTGACGCGGGTTCAAATCCCGCCTCGGGCGCTTTTCCAGAACCAAACCGACGAGCGAAGCGAGTCGCTGGTTCTGGAAAACGGGGACTGAGGGATTTGAATCATACTGAGGTTCTGCGAGCCTGGGCGAGCAGGTTCTCAGTTCAGGTTCAAATCCCGCCTCGGGCGTATTTCTGTCGCGAACAAGTCCGTGAGCGATGAGATCGCATCGAGCGGGATTTGAAAGACGGAACGAACGAACGCAGTGAGCGATATTCAGGTGGTTCAAATCCCGCTTCGGGCGCTTCTTCCGTTACTTCGCAAATCGCGCAGAGCACACCAAACCGAGAGCTCACACTACGATCAACAATCAAGTCGCAGCGAACTCACCAGTCACAGTGAGTTTTTCTTGGAAAAGGAGGTTACAGATGAGTAGTTTATGTCTAGCACAAAGCGCACTGGTGACGAGACAGAGGCGAAGGTCATCGCAGCACTCGTTACGCGCGGCTATACGGTATCGATCCCCTTCGGTGACAACGACAAATACGATCTCATCGCTGACAACGGCGAGACCCTGTGGCGAGTCCAGTGTAAAACCGCGTGGCAAAACAAACCCGAGACGATTCGTTTCAACACGCACTCACAAACAACGAAAGAGGGATTGTATCACGAACAAACGTACGATGGGGAAATTGACGCGTTTCTGGTGAGAGACCCGAATCGAGAGCAATTGTACTGTATTCCGGTTGAAGACGCGACGACACAGAAGATGGAGCTACGGTTCGATGCCAGTATCGACCACCCATCAATCAACTGGGCGTCTGAATACGAGTTCGAAGGACAGATTCGGTGAATCGACGACGTTCATTCACCGAATTGGTTTCGAGAGAGCAATCGAAACCGCGTAGTTGACTGTAATTAGTACCCGAAATTCGAGAGTGCTAATATTTTAGTATCTCTGACCGACTGGTACCGATACCGACGTGTCACCGATCGGCCATCGCCGTCGGTGACGGTCGACCGATCCCAATCCATGCCACAGCCGATTACCGTCCTCGTCGTCGACAACGAACCGGGCTATGCTGACCTGTCGGGGTCGATGCTCGAACGCGAAGACGAAGCGATCGAAGCGATCGCCGCGACGAGTCCCGATGAGGCTCTGGAGGCGTTCGATCGCCGCGAGATCGACTGTATCGTCAGCGATTACGAGATGCCGAAACTGACCGGGCTCGAATTGCTCGAACGGATCAGGGAGGACGACCCGGACCTCCCGTTTATTCTGTACACAGGCCGGGGGTCAGAGGAACTGGCGAGTGAGGCGATCGCGGCGGGGGTGACACAGTACTTCCAGAAGGAGTCCGGGAACGAACGCTACGCGCTGCTGGCGAACCAGATCACGAACGCGGTGTCGCAGTATCGTGCGAAGACGGAACTCCGAGAGAGCGAGCGGCGGTACGAACGGACGCTGACGACGCTGCACGAGACGACGCGGGATCTGATGCGCGCGGAGACGAAAGAGAACATCTACCAGGCGGCCGTCGACACCGCTGGAGAAATTCTCGACGTTCCAGTGGCAGCAGCGTATGCCTTCGAGCCGACTGCGGGAACGCTCGAACACGCCGCATCGATGCGAGAGTCCCGCGAGCTGGTCGATCCGGAGATGTCCTTCGAGCGCGGCGAGGGGCTGGTCTGGGAAGTGTTTTCCGAGGGAGAGAGCAGGTACTACGAAGATGTCCGGCGGACGAACGTCGAGCACGCCCAGACGCTGAGTCGAAGCGAGTTGATCGTCCCGCTTGGCACCCACGGCGTGTTGGTCGCCGGCACCGAGGACGTCGACGGCTTCGACGAGACGATGACCGAACTCCTGCACATTCTCGCGGCGAACACCGAGGCTGCACTCGATCGAGCCGAGCGCGAGCAGTTGCTTCGCGAACACGATCGGACCCTGACAGCACAGAACGAGGAACTGACGCGGCTCAATCACACGAACGAGATCGTCCGAGAGATCAACCACGCTGTTACCCAGGCCTCGACGCGCGAGGAGATCGAGACGAAAGTGTGCGATCGGCTCGCGGAGACGGAGCGGTACCTGTTCGCCTGGATCGCGACGACCGACGACGGCTGCCCGCGTCCGACGGCCTGGGCGGGGGTCGACGCAGCATACGTCGATCGCGTCCGTGACGACGGCGATCACGCACCAGAGGTCGGTCTGATACGCGAGACGCTGGCCACCGAACAGGTCCAGATCGTCCGCAACGTCCTCGACTCGGACGACTGGGACCAGCGGCGAAAGGATGCGCTCACGTACGGCTTTCAGACGGTGCTGTCGGTGCCGTTGATCGACGACGAACGCACGTACGGGGCCCTCATCGTCCACGTTCCCGGTGTCGATTCGATCACCAACAGCGAGCGCGAGGTGCTGGGGGAACTCGGCGAAACGATCGGCCACGCGATCCGATCGGTCGAGCAGACGCGAGCGATGCTCACCGATAGCCACGTCGAACTGGAACTGACCTGTCGCGACGGGCGGTTGCTAATCAATCGCCTCTCAGAGCGGATCGAGGGGCCGATCACGCTCGAGGGCATTATCGATCGGGCCGACGACGAGGTCGTCCTCTTCGTGAGCGTCCCGAAGACGGCAGATCTCGATTCGGTGACCGCCGGGTGGGCTTCGATCGAAGCCTGGTCGGTCGTTTCCGAGGGCGACGACGAGGTGCTGATCGAACTGACGCTCTCGTCGACGTCGTTTCTCGACGCGTTGCGCACGTACGACGTCAAGTTGCGGACGGCAACCGCCGAGGACGGTTCGACGACGCTCGTTCTCGACGTTCCAAACCACGTCGAAACGCGATCGCTGGTCGAGGGCATACGGGAGGGGTATCCCGAGACTGAACTCGACGCACGGCGCGAACGGACCGGGACGCGATCGGCTCGGCAGCTGGATACCTACGTCGAAGAACAACTCACGGAAAAGCAGTTCGAGGCATTGCAAGCGGCCCACTACAGCGGCTTCTTCGAGTGGCCGCGCGAGAGCACCGGCGAAGAACTCGCAGACGCACTGGATATCTCTTCGCCTACCTATCACTACCACCTGCGAGCGGCCGAACGAAAGCTCGTCCGCCTGGCGTTCGAGAGTGGTCCTAAATAATTAGTACCTGAATTTCAAACCATCCAAACAGTTAGAAGCTATATTTAACCCCCCACATCCCATACCAGTAATTGGCGATCTGAAATAGACTGTCGCCACCCCCAATCCCCCCCACCCCACCCCCACTTTCCCCCCGAAGACACAAACTCTCGAGCAGTGGCACTGTCCTGCGGTGAGACCGGTCTATACACGGCAACGCGATTCCGGAGCGGTTCACATGCTGGTAGCAAGTACTCCCAATCAGGTAATAGAGACGATCAGTACGATCGCGACTGCGGATCGATCGCGTCGTCCCACTCGATCCACTCGTGTTCCCAGCCGCGGCGCGATTCGGCACGGCGCAGTGTGCGTTCGCGGTCCTCGCGGTTCGTGCGGTTGCGCTCGACGGCTCCCGACTGCTCGCCCTCGACGAGAAGCGGGTCGAACGAGACGGCAGCGAACGCCTCGCGATCGCCGTCCGGAGAGACGGCTTCGAGGCGTTGCTGCTGAGCGCCGCGGGGAAACACGAGCAGGCCGTCCTCCCGCAGTTGCTCGAGCAGCGCACGCGGTGGTTCGACGGCGGCGGCTTCGAGCAGGATGCGATCGAAGGGGGCGTACTCGGGGAATCCGGCGGCACCGTCTCGACAATCGACCAGGACGCCGTCGTATCCCGCCTCCGCGAGGTTGGTCCGGGATTCGATCACGATCGGTCGGGAGATGTCGACGGCGTGAACGCGGGTTTCGCCGACGATTTCGGCCGCGACGGCGGCCGTGTAGCCGACGCCGGCCCCGACGATCAGGACGTCCTCGTCTCCCTCGAGAGAGAGCGCCTGGAGCAAGCGGGCGGCCGTACTCGGGGCGAGAACGCGGGTACCGAGAATCTCGTGGTCCCGGGCGGCGTAGGCTGCCCGCTCGTCGTCGAAAAAGGCGTCGCGCGACACGTCCCGCATCGCGACGGCGACGGCGTCGTCCGTGAGGACGGTTCTGGGAGGCTCGACGAGGCCGTCGACCATATCCTCGCGCAGTACCGCAGGGTCCATAGCCGAGTTATCCCGCCCGGAGTAATCAATGGCGCGCTTGCCCGGGACCAGTTCTGGACACGGTATTGCGTGAAAACGGTTTCGCACACCGACTATGGCACCGCTTCAGGACGCCTGCGTCGAGGTGACCACGCGAAGAGAGACTGCTATCGCATCCGAACGAACCGGACGCCGCCGCGGTCGCGACGAGCGAGCGAGCCGCCTGCGCGTTTTTCGGCCTCGACGAGCGTCTGGAAGACGGTCCCGATGGGGGCGAGCAGTCGGCCGCCCGTCCGAACCTGCTCGATGACGGGCGCTGGAAACGCGTCCGGCGCACACGTAAAATACGCCGCGTCGTAGGGCGCGTGTTCGGCCCATCCCTCCCTGCCGTCGCCGGCCCGGACGGACACGTCGCCGTATCCGGTTTCCGTGAGCGTCGTTTGTGCTCGTTCGGCGAGTTTTGCGCTGTACTCGACGGAGTAGACGCTTTCTGCGCCGACGAGTTCGGCCGTGACCGCGGCGTGGTAGCCACAGCCGGTTCCGATCTCGAGCACCGTCTCGCCGGCTTCGAGCGCTAACAGATCGGCCATGATCGCGACCATGTGCGGGGCGCTGATCGTCTGGCCGTCCCCGATCGGAAGCGGACGATCTGCGTAGGCGTCGTCGCGCCGATCCGCGGGGACGAACTCGTGGCGCGGGACAGCGGCGAGCGCATCGAGGACCCGATGGTCGTCGACCCGCGACGCGACGGTGTCGACCATTCGATCGCGAGCGGTTTCGTACTCGTCGGCGTCGGAGACGCCATCGTCTCCGTCGGTATCGGCGTTCCCGAAACCGAACATAGCGGATACTCGGTGAGCGATCGCAAGAACGTGTTGGGCGCACGTGCTGGGGGCAACGAGAACGGATCCGTCGGTTGCGTCGGCCGCGTCAGCGGCGTCAGTTGCGTCCGCAGTGTCAGCACGCCGATGGTTTTCGGCAAAATTACCAGGCCGACCAGGCAGTGGATGTTTCGTCGTAGGCGTAGACGCGTTTCGCGTCTTTCGCGAAGACGACGTCTCCCCGCTCCTCGAAGCGATCGCGGCGGTAGCCCGAAGCGTCCTTTCGGACGACGACTGCATCGATCTCGAACTCGTCGTCGCCAAAGGACTCGGTCTCGCCAACCTCGAACTCGTAGTCGCCGGGGACGTAGACCGAAACGCTTCGACTGTCGTCTCTGGAGCCGTCTTTGGGATGCACGGTGACGTTGACCGCGACGTTGTCCACTTCGCGCGTCCAGACGGTTTCGATGTCCTCGGCCGCGGCGTTCTCGACTCGCTTGTGGCCGTCGAGTTCGAGACTGGTCACGCGAACCGTCGAAAGCACCTCGTCGGTCTCGAGAATGAACTCGTCGCCGACCTCGATCGTCTCGTCTTCGGGCGTGGTCGTGTTCGCCGTGAAGGACTCGCCGTCCTGGGAGACGACCACGTCGATCGTCACCTCGCGCTGGCGTTCGGGCTGGATCTTGTGGACGTGACCGCACTCGCTACAGCGAACCGTCAACGCGCCGCCGCCGTCCGTCAGCACCTCGTGGACCGTCTCGAGGTCCGGCGAGCACGACGGACACGACGCGGGAACGCGGTCCGGAATATCGTTCATACGCGGTCTAACAGCTACGTACTGAAAAGGCGATTGAACCTGTCCTCTCGTCCATCGCGAGGGGCGGTCGACTACGCCGCTGGACGGGCGAGCGACGTACCGGGCTAGTCGAGCGACGAGTCGGGTAGCTCGAGTTCGTCCCCATCTGCGTAAACGGCCGGCTCTCGAACGATTCCGTCGAGATGAATCGGTGCTTCGACGTCGCCCCCGATTCCCGCGTCGTCACCGATCGCGATGTGGACCGTTCCCGCGGCCTTTTCGTCTAACAGGACCGAGCCGACGAGGTCCGTGACGGCGACGTTGGTGCCGATTCCGAGTTCCGCGAGGTTGTACGCGGCGTCGCCCACCGTTTCCGCCGCGGAGTCGATCGTCTCCCGAATGTCGTCGTCGGAGATGCGGGTGACGAGCCCGTCTTCGACCTCGAACGAGAGCGTTCGGCCCTCCTCGAGCAGCCCGTGGGGCATCATCGTCCCGTCGACGACGAACGTTCCCGCTGCGGATTGCGGACTGATGAACACCTCTCCCGCCGGCAGGTTCGACATCATTCCCGGTTCGTGGACGATGCCGGTATCCGACAGCCAGTCACGACCCGCTACGTCGAACGTGATGTCCGTTCCAGCGGGTGCCGTCACCCGGATCTTCTCGGCGTCGGCAACCTGCTCGCGGACATCCGCGCAGTGGGCTGCGATCGACTCGTAGTCGGCGTCGAGACCGGTCGTGAAAACGTCTTCAGTGATGCCGGGCAGGGTGGCGACGCGTGCGCCAGCCTCGTTCGCCTCGGTGCGCGCTCTGGTGTGGCTCAGGCTCTTCGTCGTCGGCGCGAGGACGACGTCTGCAGCCGCCATCGCAGCCGCAACCGGGGCCGGGGGCTCCGCGCCGTGAGTCTCTCCCGGCGGGTATCGAAGGAGGACGGCGTCATCTGTGATCTCGCTCGCGACCTCGTAAAGAGCCGCACCGATCGGTTCCCGCTCGTCGTCGGTGACGATCGTACACGATTCCCCGGATTGGAGATTCAGACACTGGCGAACGGCCGTCTCGGCGGCGGCTCGGAGTTCGGACATAGTGTACTGTGTCGGGAGTAGCGGCAAATGTGTTCCGTCGCGCGATTATCGGCTCCGAACTCCGTCGGTTCACCTGACCCCCGAGGAAGGGGCTGACGGTGCGTTGAGCGCTTCGAGTTCGGCTGGGAGCCCGAAAACGTAGACCGTATCGCCGGCTTCGAGCGGTTCGCTGTCCGCCGGCAACACCAGGTCCGGCCCATCCCGATCGATCGCGAGCACAGTTCCCGGGAGCCAGCCGACGAACTCGCCATCGAGCGGATCGTCGGGTTCGACCTCCACGGCAGTCACCGCCTCGTCCCCCTTCCGGATCGCAGCGAGGAGGGCGGAGCCGTCGCTCGAGGCCTCCGGTCGGGTAGTGAGTCGATAGCGGCTCCCGACCTCGAAGGCCATCGCGTCGTCGGCGTCGACGACCAGCGTCGTGATCGACCCGGAAGACGCCCGTAGCGTTCCCGTCGTCACGAATTCGGGAGACGCCGAGTCGGCTCTCCAGACTTCCACCGGGTCGCCAGCACTCGCCCGCGGGGACGGATCTCCCGCGATCGCTACCGCGACGCGATCTGGACCCAGCGTGTGGCTGACGCCAGTGCGCCGACCGCCGACCGCGAGTCCAGTCACGGAGCCGTCCGCAGCGATCGTCGTACGGACGTATCCGAACCCGTAGTCCGACTCGAGTCGCCGGTCCAGTCTCGAGCGACGCTCCGGGATCGGGAGGCCGCTTGGCAGCAGCAACTCGCGTCCCTCGAGTTCGCGTTTTCGGGAGTCGCCAACCGGCGGATACCCGCGTGCATCGTCGATCGACTCCGGCAGCGTCACGACGGCGGATCGGCCCGCCGACTGAACGAGATCCGCGATCGGCCCGCTCGCGTCGATCGGTCGAATCCCGGCGGAGCCACAGGCGAGGTGGTCACCAACTCGATGGCCGACGGCGGCGACGCCCGTTCCGACGGCCAGTACGCCGAGGAGATAGCTCCCCGTCGTGTAGTGGAGCAGCGCCGAATCAGCGACGACTGACCCGCGACGAACCATCTCGACCGCAAGCCACCCCGTCGGTAACGCGAGGCCGACGACGATCGCCGGTCCAGGTGGCGGTCGTCGAACCGCCAGGAGTCGGTAGCCGAACGCGAACGCGAGCGCCCCGACGCTCGCGAGCACGCCGTACCCGAAGATCCCGAGCAGCGCCGTTCGCGTCCACTCGAGCGTCGTCTCGACGCCAAGCGTCGTTCCAACGCTGGCGACGATGCAGCTCGCTACTGCACAGATCGCGGTCACCACGTCAGTGACTCACCCCGGAAACCGATCGCTCGCGTCCCGCGTCGACCGTATCGGTCGCGGCCGCGTCCGTCCCGATGAGAAGCGCCTCCGCGCCGACTGCGAGCGCGTCCGGGTCGGGTTCGAACTCCCATCTGTCGTCGCGATCACGACCGCGATCGGGGTGCGGGCGACCGGGTTCGTCCCGGCAAGCGGAGTCGATTCTACGCTCGACGGTCGCGTCGGCTCCTCGGGTGGCGATCGCCACGAGGTCCGTTCCGTCATCGGCTACCGACTCGCACACCGCGTCGGTCACCACCGCCCGTCGGATCGTCGCGTCGCCCCGGTCGAGCACCGAGAGGGCGTCGAACTCGTGGCTCGCGTCCCGCGAGGTGACGACGAGGCGAGCGCGATCGACGCCGAGCAGCGTTTCCGCCTCGGTCGTCGGGACAGCGACGGTTACTCGGCCGTCGCCGCCGATCGACCCGGTATCCGGATCGTCCCGGCATCCGTCGTGCGTTTCGAGTTGTTGGATTCCCAATCGATCACCGGTCCGATCTCGACCGGGTGGGGACGCCGTATCGTCGCTTCTCGCGGCGGAGGTCTCGGTGGTTGCACGCAGGACCCTCCCCGGGACCGTCGCCGAGTCGGTGACGGCGAGAACCTCGTCGCCCCGCGTCACCCCCGTCGGCAACAGCGCCCGAACCGAGACGGCCCGTTCTCCCGTCGAAACCTCCGTCGCGACGCCGTTTGCGGGCGGAGCCGCAGTGATCGTCGCTCGCCCGCGCCGATCGATCGAGACGGCGACGGCATCGAGACCGTAGCGCGTCCGAAGCCGGGTTTCGAGTCGCTCCTCGAGTTCCGACAGGGCCAGATCCGCTGGCAGCCGCCACGCGCCGTCATCGAGTGCAGTCCGAAGTCCTGGTCCCAGCGGTGGTGCTCCCTCGAATGCGCGGACCTCGCCGCTCGATCGAACCGTAACCTGCCCCATCGCGTCGACCGAATCGATCGCCCCCGCGGCGAGCGGCTGCGTGCGTTCGATCCGACCAGCGCTGGGGCGAGGTACGTCGTCCGCGAGCCGTCGCCCCTGTCTCGTTGCGTACAACCCGAGGACGGCGACGAGCCCCACGCCGAAGACGGGTCCCGGACGGACCGTACCTGGACCGACGATACCCGTGGTATACAGCGCGGCGGCGGTGGTACTCGCAGCGATCACCCCTCCAGCGATCGACGGCACAGTCCTGTCGGCAACGTACGAGGTCCCGAGACTGAACACTCCGACGAGCGTCGCGACGACGATTCCGAACGTGAGGGCGATCGGGACGCCGACGAGCACGTCGACCGGGTCGAGAAACGGTGAACTCATCGACCCAACCGGTGACGGGCCCCCAGTCCGAGTCGCTCCTCGATCGCGGTAGCGACGATCGTGAGTGTCGATTTCATCGTGCCGGCCACGGGTGTGTGCTTACGTCGTCGTGACACGGATTTCGGGATTCGGCTGCTCGTCGATGTAGTTGCTATCCGCCGGCGGAATCACGTCGATTTCGAGTGTTCCGATGTCCTGGTCGGCACGAAGCCCCGGTTCGCCGTCGAAGTCGATTTCGACGACGTTCGAGTCGGCATTGGTCTCCTCGTACACCGGTTCGGTGAGCTGTGCCGACCCCGCTGTTACGACGACGGTCGCATCCGCGACTTCGCCGCCGTTCTCGTCGATCACGTGGACGGAAACGCTACCGTCGTAGCCTTCTTCGATGATCTGGTCGTCCGAGTCGGGAAGGTCGATCGTCACCTCGGTATCGCCGACCTCCCCGATCGTTCCGAGCATATTCAACATCAGTGCAAGCGCAGCGACGCCGACCACGAGCGCGATCACCAGCCGGATCGGTAACCCCTCGATCGCGCGGTCGTCCGCGGCGAACGATCGTGACCGCGTTAGGCCGTCGGCTGTGTTCGACGGCGGTATCTTCGACAGCATACCCACTCTGGCTTCGCCATCTGATTTAAACGGTAGACCGCGAGTTCAAAAGTGAAGGCGCGGCGAGTCCGGGCGTGAGTTTCGTCATCGGACGCGGCGACGACCTCGAGGCAGGGCCCGTCGGGCACTTTGGTGCCTATCGTGCCCGTGACGGGAGCGAGGCGGCGGACCTGTACCTCGATTTCGATCGGCCGCACGCGATGTTGATCGTCGGAAAACGAGGGTACGGTAAGTCCTACACGATGGGCGTCCTCGCGGAGGGGCTCGCCGGGGCCGAGGGCGTCGCACCGGTGATCGTCGATCCGATGGGCGTCTTCGACACGCTCGCAGAATCGACAGCGGGCGAGGGTGTTCCCGCGACGGTGATCGACGAGCCAGCCGTCGCGCCGACCGCCCTCGATCCCCAGTCGTGGTGTGCGCTTCTCGGCCTCTCATCGGAAAGCGGTGCGGGAAGTCTCGTCTGGCAGGCCGCCCAGTCGGCGGCGACGATCGACGAAATGAAAACATACATCGAGGCGACTCAGGCTCCGGAA
The DNA here is from genome assembly GCF_059736405.1 of Halosolutus sp. DAT137. Taxonomy (NCBI): domain Archaea; kingdom Methanobacteriati; phylum Methanobacteriota; class Halobacteria; order Halobacteriales; family Natrialbaceae; genus Halosolutus; species Halosolutus sp. DAT137. The sequence goes on from NZ_JCAQID010000007.1 coordinate 658,500, forward strand.
ACCGACAAACGCGCGGCGAGCAATCACCTGCACCTCGCGGACTCGTGGGGCGTCTTCGACGCGGACGGTATCGACGCCATCGACCTCGGCGGTAGTGAGGTGACGATCGTCGACGTCTCCGGGCTCGGAGCCGCGCCGATGAACGCCGTCTGTCGGGGCGTCAGCGAAGCGCTGTACCGCGGGCGCGTCGACGGTCGAATCGATCGACTGCCGTGGCTCTTGCTCGACGAAGCCCACGCCTTCTTCGGCGGCGTGGCCGAACCCGCACTCGAGACGATTCTGACTCGCGGGCGCTCGCCCGGCGTGAGCCTCGTTTCTGCGACCCAGCGCCCGAGTGCGATCCCACCTGTCGGCATCTCCCAGTCCGACGTGCTGATTTCCCACCGGCTAACCGCCGAGGCGGACCTCGACGCGCTTCAGGCCGCCCAGCCGACTTACATGACGGTCTCACTGTCGGATTCCGATCGGCTCCCGGACGATCCCGGCGAGGTGCTCATCATCGACGACGCCACGGAGACGGTCCACGCGGCACAGGTACGCCCGCGCGAGACCCCACACGGCGGTGGCAGCCCGCGAGCGAGCGACGTCCGGGTCCACGACTGATTTCCGGGCGCACAACCGATCGGTCTTCCCGGTGATGCGTTTAAATACGATCGCGCGGCCACAGTCGCCATGCGCGACATCGAGCGGATCGAACAGCGACTGTCGGCGGTCGAACGCGCGGTGGTCGACGGCGACGCCGAGCTCGATCGGCTCGCCGATCTCGCCGCGCTGGCGGAGGCGCTCGAAGCCGTCGAAACGCGACTCGACGAACACGAACGGCGGATCGCCACACTCGAGGGAACGGTCGACGCGATCGACGGCATCGCCGGCCACGTCGAATCGGTCAACGAACGCGCCGAACGGCGGGCGGACGCGGCGATCGCCACCGTCGATCGACTCGAGTATCGACTGGACGAACTCGAAGGGACGCTCACGCCTCAAAAGCACCGCGGAGTCGGTGACGATGGGAAGCCCGCACCGAACGACGAGACCGAAGTCAGTCTCCCCGTGCCGGACGCCCGCAAGCCCGATAGACTGGATCGTGTGGTCCCGGACGAATCGAACCGTCCCGGACAGAGGGAGTCGAACCGCTCCGACTGGACTCCAGAAGTCGACGGTTCGTGCGACGACGCCGGCCCGTTCATCGAGGAGCCACACCCGGAGAAAACCGCTGAAAGGCTACTCGGCAGGACGATCGAGGAGCAGAGTGAGACGAAACACGACCCTGGCGATTCGACCGACGAGCGCGGCGAGTCCGGCAACGGCCGTCGATCGGCGTCGACGGTCGAGGAGCACGACAGTTCGTCAGGCTTTCTCGCCACAGTCCGCACTCGATTGCCGTGATCAGATACGTCCTCGCAGCGATGCTCGCAGTCGCACTCGTCGCGATTGCGATACCCGCCATCGAGACGGGAGCCAGAATAAACAGCGAACGGGCAGTCGAGACAACCCTCGCGAGGGTCGACGACGCGGCGACCTCGCTCGCGACCCACGAGGCGGTGACGCCGGCCGGGCATCCCGACCCGCGACGCGTCGTGGAACTCTCGTTTCCAAAGAGCACGCTGACCACGCGAGGTGTCGATCACGTCGAGTTAGTGCCACACAGCGACGGAAACTACACGCACGCGCGGTACGTGCTCGACGACGGGACGAGCCGCGAGACGGTGATCGAGGAGAAAATCGTCTGGAACGATCCGGACGAGACGGCGACGACCGAACTCGGCGGCGCGAAAACGCAACGCCTGGCGCTTCTGTTGGTCGCAGACGAGGACGGCGAGCCGACGATCGTCGCCCGTCGGCTCTGAGTGGAAGTGCGAGTGGACCGAGTCGGGTGTGAGTTTAAATCGGAACGCGCAGCCAGTCCCGACATGTCTCAGAATCGTTTCGAGAGCGCCGTCCGATCGGTTCTCGACGATCTCGGATTCGACGCGTTCCTCGACGAGGGGACGGACGGGCCGTGTGCCTGTCGCCCCTCGTTCGAGGAGGAGACGCTCGTCGTCGACGCAGGCGACTGCGATGGCGACCTCGCAACGACCCCGGCGTGTCGACGGACCGTCGTCGAGGCGCTCACGACGCGTGACGCCTCAGAGATCGTCTCGCGATCGAACGGGATCGAACGCCGGTACGGCGATCGCGCTGTCGACCTCCTCGGGGCGGCGGGACGGTTCGTCGAACTGCTTGGCGATCGGGACGACCGGTTGCGCGAGACCGCCACGCGCGATCCGCTCGCAGTCGCCACAGAACTCGAATCCACGCTCGGCCCGGCCGCCGACGTTGCCGCCGAATCCGGGCTGGCGGCGACCGCGCGCAGGGTCGATACATACGGCGAAGTGCTGACGCCGGCCGTCGGTCTCACCATCGGTCACTCGTTCGTCGACCCGGAGATCGACGCAGGGGCACGACTCCGAGACGTCCGGTCTCTCGACACCGGCAGCGAGGCGCGAATATACGCGCGATCCGACAGCGTGGCGCTGTACGCGCTCGAACCGATCGACGGGACGCTCTCGGCGGCGGAGCGAGCGCGACTCCTCGAGGGGTACGAAGCGATCGCTGAGGGGGTCGTCGAAGGCGACCGCGCGCCATCGCGTGCGATCGAGGCCGCGACCCATGGGCCAGCGGACCCGCTGTTGACGGCGATCCTCTCGAAACACACCAGCGGCTACGGCGTGCTCGAAGACCTGTTCGGCGACCCCCGCGTGACGGATGTCTACGTCACCTCGCCGGTCGCGGAGAACCCGCTTCGCGTCGTCGTCGACGGCGAGTCGATGACGACGAACGTTCACCTGACGCCCGAGGGTGCGCGGGCGCTCGCCTCCCGTGTGCGCAGAACCAGCGGGCGAGCCTTCTCGCGGGCGAATCCGACGATCGACGCGACCGCCGCGCTCGGGAACGGGACGGGCGTCCGCGTCGCAGGCGTCACCGATCCCGTCGCCGCGGGAACCGCCTTCGCGTTCCGCGAGGAAGCCGACGACAGGTTCACTCTCCCAGCGCTCGTGGCGAACGGAACGATGTCGGCCGAGGGCGCAGCGTTCCTCTCGATCGCCGTCGAACGCAACGCGGCCGCGCTGATCGCCGGAACCCGCGGCTCCGGGAAGACGACGCTGCTCGGAACACTACTGTACGAACTGACGCCCGACACCCGGACCGTCGTCATCGAAGACACGCCCGAACTCCCAGTGGGGCCGCTCCAGTCGGTCGATCGGGACGTTCAGGCGCTTCGGACGGGAACGGGCGATGGTGCGGAGATCACGGCCGTAGAGGCGCTCAGGACCGCGCTCCGTCTCGGCGACGGCGCGCTCGTCGTCGGAGAGATCCGCGGCGAGGAGGCGGCCGTGCTCTACGAGGCGATGCGGGTCGGCGCGAGCGCGAACGCGGTTCTGGGGACGATCCACGGCGACGGCGGTGAGGCCGTCTACGAGCGCGTCGTCTCCGACCTCGGTGTCGAACCGTCCTCGTTCGGGGCGACGGATCTCGTCGTCACCGTGCAGGCCGTCCAGACGCCGACCGGCCGCAGGCGGCGACTTGCCCGGATCGAAGAGGTCGTTCCGAACGGCGAAGAGAGCACCTTCGAGTCACTGTACGAACTCGATGGGACCGCCAGAGCCAGGGCAACCGGTCGGATCGATCGCGGCGAGAGTCGGTTCGTCGATCGCCTCGCTCGTCCGGGAGAGGAGTACGCGGATGTTCGAGCGGAGATCGCCGAGCGCGCCGCGGCGCTGTCGCGGCTGGCCGAAGACGGCCGGACGGGACCGCGAGAGGTCGCCGCGGCCTACGCCGATCGGGCACCCGGTCGCGAGCGGGGCGGGAACCGCGTGGTCGATGGATGACCCTGCTGACGACGCTCGTTCGGACCCTTGCTGGGCTGTACCCCGGCGAGGTCGAGGGGAACGACGACCTCGCTGACTCGCTCGCGTTCGTCGACTCGCCACACGACGACGAGACGATCGTCCGCGCCGGCTACGGAGCCGGCATCGTCGGCGCGCTGGTCCCGCTCTCACTGCTCTTGACCTCCGCACCGATCACGTTCGTCCTGTTTTTCGTGCTCGTGGTTCCAGTCGCAGCGATCCAGACTCTCCACTCGATCCCACACCTACAGGCGGCGTTTCGTCGGACGGAAGCCCTCGGCGAGACGCCGAACCTTGTCGGGCGGGCGGTCCTGCGGATGCAGGTCCAGCCGGCTCTCGAGAGCGCCGTCCGATTCGCCGCCGACACCGGCGACGGGCCGCTGGCCGCGAGTCTCGGCGCGCACGTCGATCGATCGATGGGAACCTCGGAGACTGGATTGTTGTCGTTCGCCACGGAGTGGGCCGAGTGGTTTCCGGCGCTCAGGCGGTCGGCGCACCTGCTCGCGACCGCCCAGGACGCCCCGGAGGCCGAGCGGGTGCGAACGCTCGATCGATCGCTCGCGGCCGTCCTCGACGGGACGCGCAGCCAGATGGCGGAGTTTACGGCGTCGATTCGCGCTCCGACGAGCGGCCTGTTCGCGTTCGGGATCATGCTTCCGCTGGCGCTGATCGCGCTCGTTCCCGCCGTTCCGATGGTCGGTATCTCGATCAATATCTGGATCGTCGTGTTGCTGTACAACGTCGTCCTCCCCGCTGGAGTGCTCGGCGCGAGCGTCTGGCTGCTCACCAGACGGCCGGTCGCATTTCCTCCGCCGACCGTGCATCGAACGCATCCGGACGTCCCCGACCGACTCTGGTTACGAGGGCTGTGGGGGGTTCTCGCGGGCGGCGTCGGCTACGCCCTGACGGCGACGGTCGGTCCGTCCTACCTCGCGCCGATCGTCGGCGTCGGAATCGGTCTGGGCGCGGCGCTGATGGCGGTTTTTGCGCCGATTCTGGCGGTTCGGAACCACGTCCGCGACGTGGAAGACCACCTGACCGACGCCCTCTACATCGTCGGCCGGCAGGTCGCAGAGGGCGAGTCCGTCGAATCCGCGATCGAACTCGCGGCGAGGCGTGTTCCCGCCGAGACGGGGGCGGTCTTCGAGCACGCTGCCGGCGTTCAGCGTCGACTCCATACGGGCGTCGAAGAGGCGTTTCTCGGAGAATACGGGGCGCTCAGAGACGTCCCGAGCCCGCGAGCCCACGGGACGGCCGCCCTGCTCGCGATCGCCGCCGACGAGGGGAAACCCGCCGGCCGGGCGATCGTCTCGATGGCTGACCACCTCGAAGAACTCGAAGGGGTCGAGGCGAAGACGAAACGACGTCTGGAGCAGGTGACGGGAACGCTCGACAACACGGCGGCGTATTTCGGGCCGATGGTAGCCGGCGCGACGGTCGGGATGGCCGGACTGCTGTCGAGTGACGACCTCGTCGGGACGGGAACGATGGACGTCGCCGCGTTCTCAGCAGAGGCGCTCGGTATCGTCGTCGGCCTGTTCTTACTCCTCCTGTGTCTCATCCTGGTGCCGCTCTCGCTGGCCCTTCGGTACGGAATGGACCGGGCCCTCTTTGGGTATCACGTCGGTCGCGCGCTCCTTGCCGCGATGAGTATCTACGCCATCACCGTCAGCATCATCGAGATTGTGCTGTAAGAGGCCTCGGTGTGGGATATCAGGGACACGCCGCAAAACACCGCGTCACCGCCGCTGGGAATCGGTGCGCGGGTTCAAAAAGGAAGGCGCGCCACTCCCGGTATGCTCGCCATCGCCGGTGCGAACGGAGGATGCGGAAAGACGACAGTCACGCTCGGCCTCGTCGAGGGGTTTGCACGAACGGGAACGTCAGCCGTCGCGATCGACGCCGACCGACAGCTTCCGAATCTCCACGTGACGGGCGGCGTCGACCGAGAGCCGACGCTCACGACGGTAGCTGACGGCCGGCCCGTCGAATCGGTCGCACAACCGAGTCCGCGAACGTCGGCCGCGGGGATCGTTCCCGCGCCGAGAGAGACCGATCGAATCGACGTCGAGGCGGCGCTCGCAGGGCTCGACTGCGAGTCGGCACAGCCCATCGTCGACTGTCCGTCGGGTGCGGGACCCGACGTGGTCGAACCGCTGTCGGCGGCCGACGGCGTACTCGTCGTCACGACCGCGAACGATCGGAGCCACGGTGCCGCCGAAACGACCGTCGAGATGGCCCGTCGACTCGACGTTCCGGTGGTCGGAGCTGTGGTGAACAGGGCTGATGGCGTCCCTGACGCAGTCGAATCGTGGGTCGGTGTTCCCGTCCTGGGCGTCGTCCCGGAGACGGCGTCGCCGCTGACCGACGACGAGGCGATGGCGGTCTACGAGGCGATCGCCGAGCGACTCCGGACCCGAAACGCGACGGTTCGGACGCCGCCGGCGTACGACGACGCCCTGCTGCGGACGGGGATCGATCGGGTCGACCGGCGCCTCGGCGGGGGGCTGGCACCCGGCTCCGTCGTCGCGTTGACCGCCGAACCGGCGAGTCAGTCCGAACAGCTTCTCTACCGTGTGACGGCTCCCCGCGGAACGCTGTACCTGTCGACCGAGCGAACGGCGGCAAACGTCACTCGAGCCGTCGCCTGTGCGTCCGTCGAGACCGGGAATCCGACGGTTCGACACGTCGGTGGCTCCGACGCGCTCGAAGATGCGGCCGCCATGATCGACAAACTGCCCGACGGGGCGACGCTCGTCGTGGACGTGGCCGATCCGCTCGAACGGTGCGATCGGCTCGCGTACGTCTCGTTCCTGAACGATCTCAAAGAACGGATGATCGAAACCGAGGGAATCGCTCTTTTGCACTGTCTCGCGGGACCCGATCGTCCCGAAAACCGGGCGGCAACCGTCCACGCCGTCGACGCCGTCTTCGACCTCCGGACGGACACGTCACCCGACGCCGGCGTCGAACACCGGCTGTCGATTCCGAAATTCCGTCCCGACCGTCGGGTCGCGGAGACGATCGAACTCGAGTTCGACGAGCCAGCACCAACCACGTTCGGGACGGAATCGATCGCGGACTGAGTTCGAGGTCCATCCGGGTTCAGCGTGTTCCGTCGAGAGCGGAGTTGGACCAAGCTCCAGTTGATCAGCGATTGCCGATTCGGTCTGAGAGACGCCCCTCGCAGTTCTCGATCGAGCGCGCGACGGTCTCGAAGGCGTCGACAGCTGTACACTCCGGATCGACCTCGCGGATCGGTCGCCCTTCGACCATCGCATCGGTAAGAGTCGGGCGTTCGCCAACGGCGGTGGGTGGCGCGCCGAACTTCCGTTCGACCCGCGCCAGGCGGGCATCGTCTGGCCGAGTGGCTCGATTCAACACGACCGCCGCGATCGGCGTTTCGAGCGCGAGAGCGAGCCGTCGGGTCCGGAGCGCGTCGACGAGCGCCGGTTCGGTCGGTTCGGTTACGAGCACTGCAGCGTTGGCGTGCTCGATCGAGACGCCGACGTCGCGAGCGAGTCCAGCCGGACAGTCGACGACGATGCGATCGTACTCCCGCTCGAGTCGATCGAGCACGTCCGGGAGCGCCGTCAGGTCGGACGCGCGAGCGCCGGCGAGGGTGCGACCGCACGGAAGCAACTGAACGGTCCCGATCTGTACGACGGCGTCCAGCGGGGTCGCACGCCCCGCGAGAACGTCGTGGAGGTCGGGGCCGCCACCGCTCGCACGCGGCAGATCCGGCGCGACGAGGTCGGCGTCGACCACCACGGCGTCGAGTTCCCGGCCGAGGTTCAGCGCGACCGTCGATTTCCCGACGCCGCCTTTGCCCCCCGTGACGGCGACGATCATCGCAGTTCGACCACGGTACCGGTCGGTTTCCAGCCGCCCAGCGAGGCGAGGAGTTCCTCGGCCGCCGGGGGTGCGGTCGCGGACTCACGGGTGGCGTCGACGAGTTCGATCGGCGGCTCCGCCAAGCCCGCCGGACCCGCGAAGCCGACGCCCCGGCATCGTCCCGGTTCGACCACCCCCTCCCAGCCATCTTCGTCCCACCCGGACGGGGTTCCGTCGGGGGTACGCGGCGGCCACGTCGGTCCGTCGAGTCGGCTCTCGAGTCGGACCCGCTGTGGTGTCGTCCCCTCGTTCCTGAGGATTGCCGTCACGAACGTCACTCCCCCGCGTCGTTGCATCTCCCAGTCGAGGTCGATCATGCCACCGGTTGTGCTCGCGATCGGATAAAAAGGTCAGCACGGCGAAAGCGTTGTTCGTCGGGAAAACGGTTGCGACGGCGCAGATTTGACGCGTCTACGCGACGGACAGGTGGGAAATCGAAGCGGGTGACGCGTGCGGTTCGTTCGATGTCGCAAGCGGCGCGATCAGCGTTCGAGGACGTCGACGCCGACGAGCGACTGACCGGTCAGCGCGCGGACGTACGCCCCGCCGGCGACCGAGACGTGACCGAAGTCGGCCTCGTCGAGACCGTACATCCCGATCGCACGGGCGGTGTCGCCGCCGCCGACAACCGAGAAGCAGTCCGTCTTGGCGATCGCCGTGAGCACGTCGACGGTGCCGTCTGCGAACCGTTCGTCCTCGAAGACGCCGAGAGCGCCCTTGACGAAGACGGCCTCGGAGTCAGCGACGAGGTCGGCGTACTCGGTGGCCGTCTCGGAGCCGACGTCGAGATAGGACGTATCCTTGGAGATACCGTCGACGGCAACCTCGGCGCGCTCGCCGTCGTCGTCGTAGGCGAGATCCGTTGCGAGGTGGAGTCGATCGCCGTATTCGTCGAGGACGCGCTCGATCGTCTCCTGGTGGTCGTCCCACTGGTGGTCGAAGAACTCGGTCCCCTCGACGTCGTAGCCGAGGTCGTGGCCGGCCGCACGCAAGAAGAGTTCGCCGACGATTCCGCCGAGACAGAACCGATCGACGGTGTCGTCGACCTGTTCGATGACGGGGATGAGATCTTCGGCTTTCGTCCCGCCCAGCGCCATCGTGACGGTGCCGTCGAACTCGCGGTTCTGGATCGCGGAGTTGGCGGTGTACTCGGTTTCCATCACGCGCCCCGCGTAGGCGTCCATAACCAGCGGGAAGCCGACCAGCGAGGCGTGCGATCGGTGGGCCGCCGAGTAGGCGTCGTTGACATAGGCGTCGAACTCGGGCGCGAGCGTCTGGACGAACTCGGTCTCGGCTTTGATCTCGGGGTCTTCTTCGGGGAGTTCCTCCTCGCACATTCGAGCGTTTTCGAGCACCAGTACGTCGCCCGACGCGAGGTCGTCGATCGCCGCGAGGGCGTCTGCGCCGAAGGTATCGGCAACGAAGCCGACCGCGCGATCGAGGTGGCCGGCGAGAACGTCGGCGTGCTGCTCGAGGGAGACGAACGAGTCCCGCCCCGGCCGCCCCTGGTGGGCGAGGATCGCGATCGCGTGATCGTTTTCGAGGAGTTCCGCGATCGTCTCGGCGTGGCGAGCGAATCGGCGGTTATCCTGGACGACGCCGTCTTCGATTGGTGCGTTGATGTCGATGCGAACGAGCAGGCGCTGGCCCGACTCGATATCGTCGATCGTCTGGAACGGTGACGCGGACATAAGGAATCAACTGCGACGGGAGCGGATAAAAGAACCGCGTTCAGTGTGCGATCGTTTCCTCGGCGTCGACGTCGTCGGCTTCGACGGCGACGTGGCGGGCCAGGTCGAGCATCCGGTTCGAGAAACCGTACTCGTTGTCGTACCAGGTCAGCAGCTTCACCAGGCCGTCTTCGAGCACCATCGACGATTCGAGGTCGACGTACGAGGAGAACGGAAGTCCGACGATGTCTCGGGAGACGATTTCCTCGTCGGTGTAGCCGAGCACGCCCGCGAGTTCGTCGTCCGCAGCGTTGCGGATGGCGTCGGCGAGGTCTTCTTTCGTCACGTCGGCTTCGAGGTCGACGGTGAGGTCGGTGATCGAGCCGTTCGGAACGGGGACGCGCATCGCCATCCCGTCGAGTTTGCCTTCGAGCTGGGGCAGGACTTCGGTGGTGGCGATCGCAGCGCCGGTCGAGGTCGGGATGATGTTCTCGGCGGCGGCGCGGCCGCGGCGGCGCTTGCCGCTTGGCCCGTCGATCAGGCTCTGGGTGCCAGTGTAGGCGTGGACGGTCGTCAGCAGTCCCGACTCGATGCCGAACTCGTCGTCGAGGACCTTGACGACCGGCGCGACGGAGTTCGTGGTACAGGAGGCGTTCGAGACGACATCCTCGCCGTCGTACTCGCCGTCGTTGACGCCGTAGACGATCGTCTTGACGGGTTTGTCGCCTTTCGGCGGTGCCGAGATGATGACCTTGTCGGCACCGGCTTCGAGGTGCTGTGCCGCGTCGTCGTGGGTACGGAACAGGCCGGTCGCCTCGAAGGCAACGTCGACGCCGAGGTCGTCCCAGGGCAGTTCGGCGGGGTTACGCTCTGAAAGGAGTTCGATGTCGCGATCACCGATCGAGAGGGTGTCGCCGTCGCGGGAAACGTCGTCGAGCCGGCCGTGGACCGAGTCGTACCGGAGCAGGTACTCCATGTCGTCGTTGTCCATCACGTCGTTGATGGCGACGACCTCGACGCTGCCGTCGGACAGCGACGCACGGAGAACGTTCCGCCCGATTCGGCCGAAACCGTTGAGTCCGATCCGGAGCGGTTCCCCCGCCTCTCCACCGTCGTACGAATATTCACTCATATATGAGTACTCGCAGAGCAGCGTTAAAATTGTTTCCCATCCGATACGGGCGTCAGCCGGTAACACGGCGGGCGACCTGCCAACTGAGCGAACGACGGTTCCCGTCAAGAAACGCCAGCGACGGGACGTTCCTCACGGTGATTTCGCGAGAAGTGTCAAAATACATAATTCCTGCCAAACATAATGAGAGAGTCAATAACACACTACGTACTGCGATTCTACTCCAAGTAACTCAATTCCGAGTTAACATCTATCATATTCTTGCAAAAAGGTTATGCGCGTTGGCGGTGGAGAACATATCGTATGCTACGGGTCGGAGTCAACGGATACGGAACTATCGGGAAACGGGTCGCGGATGCGATTCGAGCACAACCTGACATGACGGTTTGTGGCGTCGGAAAGGTGAGCCCGGATTACGTAGCGATCGGAGCGGCTGAAAAGGGGGAGGACATCTACGTCATCGACGAAGATCGTATCGAGGGATTCCGCCGGATCGGGATCGACCCTGCAGGGATCGTCGACGATCTGGTCGCAAAAAGCGACGTGATAGTCGACGCGACGCCCTCCGGCATCGGTGCCGCCAATCGGCCGCTGTACGAACGCCACGATACGCCGGCGATTTTTCAGGGCGGAGAGGACGCGACCGTCGCGGAGGTCAGCTTCAACGCCCGAGCGAACTACGACGAAGCCGACGACGCAGACTACGTTCGCGTCGTCTCCTGTAACACGACCGGACTCTCGCGATTCCTCGCACCGCTCGAAGAGCGCTACGGCGTCGACAAGGCCCGCGTAACCCTCATTCGACGCGGCGGCGACCCCGACCAGACCGGCCGCGGCCCGATCAACGACGCGGTTCCGGACCCCGTTTCGATTCCGTCCCACCACGGTCCCGACGTCCAGACCGTCTTTCCGACCCTCGACATCGACACGATCGGACTGAAAGTCCCGACGACGATGATGCACGTTCACGCGATCAACGTGACCCTCGAAAGGACGCCCGACGACGAGGCGCAGGTTCGCGACCTGCTCCAGAACGAGGACCGACTCGTGACGATTCCCGACTACACCCAGATCGACGGGGCTGGAACGCTCAAAGACTTCGCACTCGACGCCGGCCGGCCCCGGGGCGACATCTGGGAGAACTGTATCTGGGAGGAATCGATCACGCTCCAGGGACGGGACCTCTACTGTATGCAAGCGGTTCACCAGGAAGCAGACGTCGTTCCCGAAAATATCGACGCGCTGCGCGCGCTTACGGGCCAGGTCACCGGACCCGAAAGTCGAGCGGTCACGAACGAAACGCTCGGAATCAGCTTCGGCCGACTTCGCGGCCGGAAAGACCTGACCGTAGACCCACAAACCGCCGACTAATCCGAAGCGGTCGGGGAAAGTTTTTGCACCTCCCCTACTTATGCACAGCCATGCGTCGAGACGACCGCGACGAACCCTTCGACGACCTGTTCCGCGAGATCGAGCGAATGATGAACGAAATGATGAACGGCACCGACAACGTGGAGTTCGAGTCCTCGAACGCCGTCGACAACGGATTCGGGATGGACACCCACGTGACGATCCACGACACCGACGAGGAGGTCCGGGTCATCGCAGACCTGCCGGGCGTCCCGAAGGACAACATCGAACTCGAGTGTGACGGCAAGACGTTGACCATCTCCGCCCACAGCGACCACCGCCAGTACGACGAACGCGTCTCCCTGCCACAGCGCGTCGACGAACACACCGCCTCTGCGACGTACAACAACGGCGTCCTGGAAGTCGTCTTCGACCCCGCAGAGCAGTCCTCGGGCATCAGCCTCGAGTAAGACAGCGTCTCGAGTACCACAGTCGCGTCGCGGTCACAACCGTTTCCAAATCCTGCGGGTGGACCGTTCGATCGTCAGTTCGCGTTCGTCGACCCCACCGTCGCGTTCGTCGACTCCTTGCTCACGACCAGAACCGCTTATCGCTTCCCGGCCGATCGGATCGCCGCCGCCAGCCGATCGTAAAAACCGGGTTCGTACTTCGTGGCCGCATCGATCGTCGGCCGAGCGTTCGTCTCGTTGATCACGACGCCGTCGTCGGTCGCGAGCAGGTCGACGCCGAGAAACGGGATTTCGAGGGCGGCGGCGACTGATTCGGCGAGGTCGCGCCACTCCGGTGAGAGATCGATTCCCGTCGCCTCGGCCCCGCGGTGGACGTTGTGTTTCCACTGGCCCGCCCGCACCGCGTTCGCGGGCAGTCGACGCTCGACGGCCCCGACGTACTCGCCGTCGAGAACCATCACCCGGTAGTCGGTCGCGTCGGGGAGGTACTCCTGGACCAGAAACGATCGATCGCCGGTCGCCCGGTAGTCGTGAACCAGCGAGAGGTAGTCACAGATTCCGAGAAACGAATCGAGGTCGTGGGCCTTCGCGACGCCCACGCCGCGAGTCGTCGAGTTCGGCTTGACGACGACCGGCGGCTCGAACCGATCGAACACCCGGATGAGTTCGTCCTCGCCAACGTCGTTCGAGACGTACACCGACTCCGGGACCGGGAGGCCGGACCGTTCGAGGCGGGCGATCACTTCGGCCTTGTTCCGCGAGGTGAGCACGGCGTCGCGATCGTTGAGCCACGGGACGTCGAGGATCGCATCGCCCACACCACCCTCCATCAACCGACCCGGGTAGACGAATCCGACGTCGTACTCGCCGGCTGACCACGGCGCGTCTGCCCCGAGCGGAACCGTGCGTTCGCTCACCGGAACGTGGTGGGCCCGAACGCCACGGTCGGCCAGCGGCTCGCGCATTCGCCCGAACGTCTCCTGGTCGTTCGCGACCGCGAGATCGATCATACCCGGGAGTCGGGATGGGACGGGCAAAAAGGTAGTCGAGAGGCGCGCCTCGATCGATCCGACAGCGACCCGGACACGCGAGCGGACGATCGCAGGGGGCGGGCGATCGTACGGAGCGGACGATCCGCAAGGAACGAGCTACTCAGCGGCTCACGGCGAAAACGCTGTGTGTTCATACGGATCAGTGTCATCAATTACCGCCGAACGGCGAACCGTCTTGGCCGATCGGCGGTACCGACGGACACTAATCCGTATCAGAACGGAGCGAGGGGGCAGGTATTCGAAGTCGATCGGGAACGACGCCCCCACGTGATCACGCCAAAGCGACGCTCCCTCGACCGACGGCGAAAAAGGCCGTTATGCGATCAACTGCTCTTCGCCGCGCTCGACGACGATCCGACACGGCGGCGTGATCTTGTTGTACGCACGGCGGAACGCCTCTTTGGCGTGCTCGGCGTCGTCTAAGTCACACCAGACGGTGAAGATTCGCTCGCCGGCATCGATTCGAGCGGCGGTGCCGACGATTTTGCCGAACGACTGGCGCATCCCGTCGGAAACACGGTCCGCACCCGCACCGGTCGCCTGCTTGTTCTCCCGGATGACGTGGTGGGGGAACTTGCGCAGGATCATCTTGTAGTTGTTCTCGCCGGCGTTTTTCAACATGTGACGGTTCGCAGAGAGGCGGGAGGCCTCGAGGCTACCGTGGCGGATCTGGACCTCCTCTTCGGTGACGAGGCTGATCTGGACGGGGTAGTCCTCGGGGTCCGCACTGGCGTCGCCCATCTTGTGCTGTGCGATCTTCGAGCCGGGGATCCCAGTAATGTATTCGCGACGCGTGTACGCCGGTTTACTGATCTCCCGGTACATTGAGGCGGGTTTGTCGGACATGGTTGTGGTTACTTACGAAAACGGAAGCCTACCGTTCGGATAAAGCCTTCGAAGCCCCGCGTTGCCGCGTGAAGCGCTAATACAGGTATTGACGAGGATTGACATGGTAGATCGAGACCGCGAGCGCACCGAACCGAGATCGATTGGAGAACGAACGGAGACCCGAAAACGGGTCAGCGACCGGTCGATCGAACAACAGCAGTCCTGCAAAGCGATACCGCGTCGATCTTTACGCGATCGGCGCGTACGTCTCCCCGTCTTTCTCGACGAGGCCCTGCTTCGAGAGTGAGCTGATGACGCTCAGGATGGCGATCTTCTGCATCGACAGCGTTGCCTTCAGATCGGCAAGGGTCGCACCGCCGGTAGCGTCGAGGTAGAGATAGACGAGTTTCGCCTGCGGCGAACTGAGTTCGGTCGGCAACTGCTCGAGGGTGTCGGCTGCGTTCTGATCGGGTGCGAATTGTTGTTCCATCATCGTGCCAACACCAACGACAAACTATAGTATAAATCTATGTGGCAGGGAGTGAATACTGGTTAATCGATACATATGTGATAATATGTATTGGTTTGCCCTGACAGAGACCAGTGGGAGAGCATCACACAGCCTGAGCGGGCACTACTACTGCTGTAAGGCCACTGCGACAGCTTATTTTCCATCGGTAACTCTGATCAACAGGAGCGACTGACTCGATCGTTCGAGATCGTTTGTACTCCGCCAGCAACGAGGGTTGTCAGTACAGATACGTGTTTTTCCGGCCAATCTCAGACGTATAATGAATAATAATCTATCCAGTACCAGCGGGGAACTGTACGCCTGGTGAGGAGACACACTCGACGATCGTCGATCGCGAACGGAGAGATGCGAGCGTTCGGATCCGACGTAGATCGGCGTCAAAACATCGACCGAGCGGCGAACCGGCAGCGTGCTTAAGGGGCCTCCACCGGTAGTATTCGGCATGATGAAGAGTTTCCGAATCGGGTCGCTGTTCGGGATCCCGATCAAACTCGACCTCACCTTCCTGCTGGTTCTCCCGCTGTTTGCGTATCTGATCGGAATCCAGATCGAGGCTGTTGGGGACCTGCTCAACGACTTCCTCGGAGCCGGCATCGATCTCGGCGCGATCACCACCGGCTCGATGCCGTGGCTCCTCGGGTTCGCCGCCGCAGTGGGGCTGTTCGTCGGCGTCGTCCTTCACGAACTCGGCCACTCGTTGACCGCCCAGCGCTACGGCTTTCCGATCGACTCGATCACGCTCTGGCTGTTCGGCGGCATCGCCGCCCTCTCGGAGATGCCCGAAGACTGGAGACAGGAGTTCACCATCGCCATCGCCGGCCCGATCGTCTCCGTCCTCGTCGGCGTCGGCTCGTTCGGTCTCTTTTACGTAACGCCGGAGGGTTTCAGCGGCGCGCGATTCGTCCTCGGCTATCTGGCCGTCCTGAACGTCGCGCTCGCGATCTTCAACATGGTCCCCGCGTTTCCGATGGACGGCGGGCGCATCCTGCGAGCGCTGCTCGCTCGCGGACAGCCATACGCGCAGGCGACCCAGCAAGCAGCGAGCATCGGCAAGCTGTTCGCAATTTTCATGGGCCTGTTCGGCCTGGTGGCGTTCAACATCATCCTCATCGGCGTCGCCTTCTTCGTCTACATCGCCGCCTCGAGCGAGGCCCAGCAGGTGACGATGAAAGCCGCCTTCGAGGGTGTCTCCGTCACCGACATCATGACGCCCGCAGGCGACCTCCACACCGTCGAACCGGACACCTCGATCGCGGACCTCATCCAGCGAATGTTCACCGAGCGCCACACCGGCTACCCGGTCGTCGAGACCACCGGCGGCGAGGAGCGCCTCGTCGGCCTGGTAACGCTCTCCGACGCCCGCGAAATCGACGCCGTCGAGCGCGACGCCTTCACCGTCGCGGACGTGATGACGACCGACCTGAAGACGATCGCCGCCGACTCGGACGCCATGACCGCTCTCGAACGGATGCAAGAAGACGACATCGGACGCCTGCTGGTCGTCGACGGCGAGCCCCGCACGAGCGGGTACTCCCGGGGGGACCACGGCGGCGATCTCGTCGGGTTGATCTCGCGAACCGACCTGATGACGGCCTTCGATATCGTCCAGCAAAGCGGTGCCGTCAACCTGACCGGACAGCCACGGACCGCCGACTGACTCCGACTCGCCATCGGACTGACACGGACTGCTGTCCGTCAGTTCCGGCGCAACCGCAGGCAGTCTGTGAGACCACTGGTACACTGGTACACTGGTACACTGGTACACTGGTACACTGGTACACTGGTACAGCAATCCGTATGAAACGGCCGTTTCGAGTGCCGAGACCAACATTCTTAACCGCGGCTGGGGCTGATCTCCGGGCGATGCCACCAGCGATCGAGACCGTCGATCTCGTAAAGGATTACGGCGAGTTGCGCGCGTTACAGGAGCTCTCGCTGACCGTCGAGGCGGGCGAATTTTTCGGTCTCCTCGGTCCCAACGGCGCGGGAAAGACGACGTTCATCAACACGCTGGTCGGACTCGTCCGCAAAAGCGGCGGCGAGGCGCGCGTCTTCGGCTACGACGTCGAGGACGACTACCGGCAGGCCCGCGACGCGATCGGGCTCGCCCCACAGGAGTTCAACGTCGATCGCTTCTTCCCGATCAAGGAGGTGCTGATGCACAAGGCCGGCTATCACGGCGTTCCCGAGGACGAGGCGGCCGATCGCGCCGACGAGGTCCTCAAGCGCGTCGGGATCTACGACAAACGACACGAGCGGTTCGACTGGCTGTCGGGCGGGATGAAACGCCGCCTGCTGCTCGCGCGGGCGCTCGTCACCGACCCCGACCTGCTCATCCTCGACGAGCCGACCGCGGGCGTCGACGTCCAGCTTCGTCACGACCTCTGGGAACTCGTCACGGAACTCAACGAGGAGGGGACGACCGTCCTGTTGACGACCCACTACATCGAGGAGGCCGAACGGCTCTGCGATCGCGTCGCGATCATGAACGAAGGCCGAAAGGTGACCGTCGCGACGCCAGACGAACTCAAAATGCGGGGCACCGACACGATCGCCGTTCGCCTCGCGTCCGCGCCGGCAGTCGCGCCCGACGTCGGTCCCTACGCACACGAAACGACGGTCTCGGGCGATCGACTCGAAGTGCGCGTCGACGACGGTGGCTCGACTGCGCCCCAGTTGTTGAACGACCTCGAAGCGATGGGCCACGAGATCGTCGACCTCGAGATTTCCCGAACGTCGCTCGAGGAGATCTTCGTCGACCTCACCGAACGCGACGATCGAACCGTGACCCGATCGGGGATGGGTGAAGGCACGGGCGAGAGTGACGCGGCGGGTGCGGGTGAGGGCCGAGGCGACGACGGCATGGAGCGCGAACGGGAGGGGGTCGCCTGATGCTGTCGGTCGGCTTCCGCGCGCTCTTTCGCCGCGAAATACTGCGGTTCGTCCGCCGACCGAAGAACACGTTCATGCCGCCGGCGATCACGAACGTACTCTACTTCGCCGTCTTCGGGGTCATCCTCGGCGGCCGGATCGACGAACCGGTCGCCGGGATCGGTTACATCCTCTTTCTCATTCCGGGGCTGGTCGTACTGGGGACGATCTCGAACGCCTTCGAGAACGCGTCCTTTTCGATCTTTCACGGCCGGTGGAACGAGTACATCCACGAGACGCTGACCTCGCCGCTGTCGTACGTCGAGATGGTTGTCGCCTACGTCGGCGCAAGTGCCGTTCGAGGGTTGATCGTCGGCGTCATCATCGCGCTGATCGGCCGCCTGTTCGTCCCGATCAGCGTCGAGAACGGGCTATTCCTCGTCGCAACGATGGTCGTCATCGCCTCGCTCTTTGCGGGGTTCGGGATCATCGGCGGCCTCATCGCCCGGGACTTCGACGACCTGACGGTCATGAACCAGTTCATCCTGCGCCCGCTGGTCTTCTTCGGGGCCGTCTTCTACTCGCTGACCATGCTCGACCCGATCTGGCAGACCGTCTCCCTGCTGAACCCGATGGTCTACATGGTCGACAGCGTCCGGTACGGCCTCCTCGGCTACTCAGACCTCCACGAGGTCGCGCCGGCTGCCTACGCCGACGTCGCGCCGCTTTTCGCCCTCGGCGTGCTCACCACGCTGACCGCCGTCGTGCTCGCGATCGACGTCTACCTGTTCAAAACCGGTTACGGGTTGACCGACTGACCCCGGGTTCGATCTGGGAGGACGAGTAGAACCGAGACTCTCGCCGCGAACGGTCCACGACGGGTCGTCACGATAAGTAAGGATTTTGGCGTCATCAGGCGGATACTGTGGTATGTGCGCGGACCACGACGAGAGCGTATTACACGAATTGCTCGCCGGGAACGAACGCCACGTCGACGGACTCCCCGAGAACTACTTCGAGGCGGTCCAGACCGGGCAGGCACCCGACATCGTCTCGGTGTGCTGTTCCGACTCGCGGGTCCCACAGGAACGGATGTGGGACGTCGACGAGCCGGGAACAGTGTTCACGCCGAGCAACATCGGCAATCAGGTATGGGACGAAGACGACGGCGAGCAGATCGTCGACGGCGGCGTGTTGTACCCGATCCACCACACCGGAACCGACGCGGCGGCCGTCGTCGGCCACACCGGCTGTGGCGCGGTGACTGCGGCCTACGGTGTCGCGACCGGCGGCGAGCGTCCCGGCCCGCGCGGGGTCGACAAATGGGTCGACACGCTCGTACCGGTCGTCGAAGCCGGACTCGAAAGCGACGACATCGACGCCGACGCTGATGACGAGACGGTAATCAACCAGCTCGTCGAATACAACGTCGACCATCAGGCGTCGTTCCTCCGGGACTCCCCCGAGGTCCCCGACGACGTCGACGTCTACGGCTTCGTCTACGATTTCCAGGGCGTCTACGGCGAGGAATACGGTCGCACGTACCTCGTCAACGTCAACGGCGAGACGGACCCGGCAGCCATCAGCGATCGAGTCCCCGAAGCGTACGAGTCGGCGGTTCGGAGCCTGCTCTACTGATCGATCGGTGCGCGGGCGTCGTCGACATCCCACCGACGGTAGCCTACCGCCGGCCCGCATCCGATCGCGGTCGGTACCGTTTTGCCGTCCCGACTGTAACGATGGCGTATGCGGGAGTTCCTCGAAACGGACACCGGTTTCTATTATGCGATCGGCGTGTTCACCATCGCGGTGTTTCTCGTCGCACTCGTCGCACTCGCGGTGGTTTCGCCCGACGGCGTCGGGTCGCGCGAACTCGCCGGCCTCGTCGGTGGCTTCTTCCTGTTCATGCTGGTCTACTTCGTCTCGGTGACCGTCCACCGACTCGAGGAACGGGACGGTGTCTGAGCCGAAAGCTGATCTGATATTTTGGGGCGGATATGGCAGTAGAGAGGCTCGAAAGAGCGAAATCTGGATTTTGCGCAGTTCCGGTGGGTTTATCAGTGTCGGGCGTCTCCATCCAAAAGCAATGGCGAAAGGAACCGTTGATTTCTTCAACGACACTGGCGGCTACGGATTTATCGAAACTGAGGACGCGGACGACGACGTGTTCTTCCACATGGAAGACATCGGCGGCCCGGACCTTGAGGAAGGACAGGAACTCGAGTTCGACATCGAGCAGGCCCCCAAGGGCCCGCGCGCGACGAACGTCGAGCGCCTGTAAGGCAAATTCGCGGTAGTATCGGCTCTTGATTGCAGTATTTTACGATCCCGAGCGGCGGCCTCATCGGTCGATTCGTTCGAACGGATCGCCGTCCGTGTTCAATTGCGGTGAAACGAACCGCAAGCAGCCGGTTTCGATCGAGTCGTAGCCCGTTTCGGAGGTCACCGAGACTCTGGCACGGCACTCCGTCTCAGGTACGGAACGCTTCGATTTCGTTCGGTCTCGAGGGACGGCCCGCTCCGTCCGTAGATGCGGTGGAAACGAGCCGATAACTATCGTGGGCTGTCGCGTCTTTTCCCCAGAGTCTCGAGTCTATGTCCACTGCCGACCACCCGTTCATCTCCGTTATCGTGCCGGTGTACAACGATCCGGCGGGACTCCGGATGACGATCGATTCGCTGCTCGAGCAGACGTATCCGACGAGCGCCTACGAAATCGTCGTCGTCGACAACGACTCCGACGACGAGACGCTCGCCGTCGCGCGAGCCGCGGAGACGGCACATCCGGACGTCGTCCGCGTCGAGCGTGAGACAGCTGTACAGAGTTCATACGCGGCCAGAAACACCGGCATTCGAGCGTCTTCGGGCGAGTATCTCGCCTTCGTCGACGCGGACGTCGTCGTCGACCGCGACTGGCTCGCAACCGGTCTCTCGGAACTTCGCGATCGAGATGGCGAATATCTCGGTTGTCGCGTCGACGTTCCGAACACCGGTCGGACGCTCACCGGACAGTTCAACGCGCTCACCGGGTTCCCGGTCGAACGGTATGTCGAGCACAACGAGTTCGCACCGACCTGTGCGCTGTTCGTCGCCCGCGACGTGTTTCGCGACCTCGGGACGTTCGACGAGGAACTCGTTTCGGGTGGCGATACCGAGTTCGGACAGCGAGTCGCTGCCTCCGGGCGACGGCTCCTGTACACACCCAAGACCCGAGTCGTCCACCCGCCACGAACGTCGGTCCGATCGCTGCTCAAAAAGTACGTCCGCATCGGTCGCGGTATCACCCAGCGTCGGCGCAAGTATCCCGATCGATACGATCCGGTCCCGCTGTATCACCCGTTCGCGCTGTTGCCGCCACACCCGGTTCGGTTCCACCGAAACTTCGGCTCCGACTGGAACGACCTCTCCGGGAGTGAGAAAGCCGGGATGTACGCGATCGGGTATCTCCGAAAACTCGCCGGAATTGCGGGGAGAGCCGCCGAACGGATCGGTCTCGGGTGACCGAGACAGGCTCCCGCCAGTCAGACGGACCGGTGTATCGGTACCGATCGCGCATCTCGTGAGCGAGACGCAAGCAGAGTTACCGAATCACTGTGCGGCGTACAGTTCCGCGTACGGCCCGTCTCGATCGAGTAACTGGCCGTGACGGCCTCGTTCGACGATGGTACCCTCCTCCAGCGTGTAGATGCGATCCGCGTCGCAGACGGTCGATAGTCGGTGAGCGATCGCGATCACGGTTCGATCGCGGTCCATCGCTTCCAGTTCGGTCTGGATCCGCTGTTCGATGGTCGCATCGAGCGCGCTGGTCGCTTCGTCGAGAACGAGAATCGGCGTGTCCTCTAACAGGCCGCGTGCGAGCGCGACCCGCTGGCGTTGGCCACCGGAGAGTCTGACGCCATCGTCACCGAGTTCCGTCTCGTAGCCCTCGGGGAGGTCCTCGACGAACTCGGTTACCTGCGCGATCCGGCAAGCCCACTCGAGTTCTTCGTCGGTGGCGTCGGGATTCGCCATCGTGACGTTCGCCCGCAACGTATCGTTGAACACGTACGGATCCTGGCGGACGAACGCAACGGCGTCCCGCCAGGCATCGATATCGTACTCGTCGATCGGCGTTCCGGCGGCGCGAATCTCGCCCGAATCCGGCCGGTACAGTCGGGCAATCAGCGCGGCGATCGTCGATTTCCCCGCGCCGGATTGGCCGACGAACGCGACGAATTCGCCGCGCCCGATGGTAAACGAGAGGTCGTCGAGGACGGCCTCGTCGTCGCCGTAGGCGAACGACACTCGATCGAATTCGATCGGGGTCGGATCGGTCGGAACCGGTAGGTCACCGCCCTCGATATCGCGGTTGGCCTCGAGTTCTTCGATAAATCGCTGGGTGCGAAGCAGGTGCGGGAGCCGCCCTTCGATCTTGTAAAAGTACTTGTTCGCCTGACTCACGCTGGGACCGACCTGAAACATCGCATAGAGGAACACGCCGAGCGTCGCGAGGGTCAGATCAGCGAACGTGACCGAGACGTAGATCAGGCCGAAGACGAGGATCGCGATGGAGAGATTGTAGACGTTGTTGATCACTTCCTCGTTCCGGCCGAGCGTGATCGTCGCGTCGGTAAACCGGTCCAGCGAGTGCGAAAACGCCGTATAAATATCGTCTTCGATCCCCAGCATCTTCACTTCACGAATGCCCTGCGTTCCCGCCTGAACGCGCTGTTGGATGCGTTCGTTCGCATCGGCGACGCGATCGCCGATCGTGTAGCCCGCCTCCGTAATCGTCCGCACGAGCACGGTCAACACCACGACTGCACCGCCCGCGAGGATCGTCAGTAGCGGAGAGATATAGAACGCGACCCCCAGATAGGCGACGATGAGCAACGACGTGCCGAACAGGCGGACGGTGTCTCGAATTACCTTCCCGGCGTACTCCGCTTGCGTCACGATCGCGTTGATGATGTCGTCCGACCCCTCGCGGTCGAAGTACGCCGTGTGGGCGTCGAGGGCGTTTCGGAACGCACGTCGCTGAAGATCACGAACGTACCACGTCTGTAGCGTTACGCGCAGCCAGGCGAGGGCGATACTCGAGAGGAATCGAACCGTCATCACGATGCTGACGCCGACAACGATATAGCCGAGCTCGAAGGGGACGCCGAGGGCGTCGAACGCGGTGACGAAGAGCCCGGCGATCCCGTCCGCGTTCGCGGCCGAATCTGGGTTCTGTGCCAGTTCGACGATCGGAACGATGAAGCTCAATCCGATCCCTTCCAGCAGCGCCACGAAGGCGCTAAAGGCGACGATCAGTAGCGTCAGCGACGGGCGGAAGGTCGCGATGAGATACAATCCGCGAAGCTTTTCCCGAAGTGAGAGATCCTCCGAAGACATCGAATCAGTTCGGATCTCACGAGAGTCACGCCTTGTTATGTCGACGCTACCGGCCCCGGAGCCACCGATCGACCGTCCGGAAGGATGTCCCTTCTGTCGTCCGTCTCGGCTGAACGATCGCCCCGGTTTTCGTGTTCCGAATGGATCGACCGCGTATGTCTACTGAGGGGTCCCCGACTATCGACGTCCACCGACTCGTCGAACGTCTCTACGAGCGCTGCCCCATCTCCGTCCCGGCGAGCGTGCGCAATTCGTATCTTCGCCGGACGCTCGACGACGATTTCGACGGCTACGAGCGGCCACCCGATCCGTTTGCCGTCCGCCGGGTCGATCCGGATCGGATCGAGGCGTTTACCGGACGACCCTACCCACCGTACCACGGGAAACGGTCCCAACTCGGAACGGTCAGAGCTGGCACGTGGGACCGACGAGACGAGCCGCCGATCGTCGACGACGCCTACCGCCACCGGTATGAGCTCTACCGTGCCGATCGATTCTCCGAGAGCGTCTTTTATCGCTCCCTGCGTGCCCACTTCGTGGATGGACTCGCCTGGGAGGAAACGCCGTTCGTCGATCGCTGTCTCGAACTGGCCGACCGCGGCGAACAGTCCTGGCGAAGTCTGACGTCGGCGGCTGAGATTCGCGAGCGCTGTGGGCAGATCGACGCCCTCTACGAGACGATCCGAACCGAGGGCTACCGGTCCCAGCGGGAACTCGGGGAGCCATCGCTACTCCGGGTGACGGACGAAGTCGTCGTCGACGTCGCTCGCGACGGAACTCTCCTGTTCGTCAACGGCCGCCACCGGCTCGCGATCGCGAAGCTCCTCGACCTCGAATCGATCCCGGTCGGGATCCTCGTCCGCCACGCAGACTGGATGGAAACGCGTGAGGCGTACGGGCGTCCCAACGGGAGTCCCGATCACCCCGATCTCCGTGGACTCCGCGAGAACGGCCGATCGTCGAACGAGGTGCCGGCCAGTTCGATCGACTGATCGGTCGGGGAGTCGAACAGTATCGACAGCATACCTTTCCCGAGGGCCACCATCCGCCTCAATCATCAATGCGCGATCGGTCCGTCGTCGACACCGCACGAGTGGCTCGGCAGGTGGTCGATCACGAGGGGGTCGCCGGACTCCTCAGGACCGGGACCGAGTACGCGATCGCCCGCCCCAGAATCCATCCGCGGGTACACTGGTGGATAGCAACCAGCTACTACCGGCGACGCTGTGCGAACGACGTCGCCAGCTATCCCGCCCCACCGAATCCGTTCAAGCTCGTCTGGGTCTCCCCGAGCCGAATCGAGCGCCACACGCGGCGGGCGTATCCACCCTACCGGGACCGCCTCGGCCAGTTCGGTGCGGTCCGCGGTGGAGACTGGGACCGCCGCGACGAGCCGCCGATCGATCCCACCTACGACGGCCCGCCCGCCAGCTTGTTCCTGGCCGATCGGTTCGAAGAATCAGTCCTCTATCGCTCGCTCGCGGCCCATTTCGATCGGGGCCGTCCATGGGCCGACACCGAACTCGTCAGGGAGGCGACTCGCCTCGTCTCGGACCCGTCGGTCGAGCGCGTCTGGCACGAGTGTGAGACGGTCGCGGACGTTCACCGTCGCTGTCGCCGCCTCGACGAGTTGTACGAGACGATCCGGGATGAGGGATACCGCGCCCAGCGCGATCGGTTCCGCGACGATCCGTCGATCGGATTCCGTCACTGTCTCCGCCACGAGATCACCGTCGATATCGGCCGAGACGGGGCGTTGGTACTGGTCTGTGGAAAACATCGACTCGCGATCGCGAAACTGCTCGGGCTCGATCGGATTCCCGCGGTGATCCTCGTCAGACACCGCGAGTGGATGGCTCACCGAGTCGCCGTCGCTGCCGGCGAGGAACGCGGTCACCACCCGGACCTGCGAGACGTACGAGAGAGCGTTCACGGAGCGCGAGACCGATAGCGAACGAAAACGGGCTCAGACGCCGGGTAGATCGCGTCTGATCCGTTCGGCGGCACGATTGAACCGGGTCGCAGAGCGGTAGGTGTATCGCCCACCGAGCGCGAGCAACAGGTAGACGTACGCCGGTCGAAATCGAGGATGTGTCCGGACCGCGCGCGTAGCGAACTGGCGAGCGTCGTCGTAGTAGCCGTTGGCTAACCCCGCAGCGGCAATCCCGGTCGCGAGTTTCGCCAGAAACTCCCGTTCGCGGCCGTGTTCGGCCGCCAACTCACGGTGTTTCTCCACGTACAGCGGGTAGGTGGTATCTCGTTTCTCCTCGAAGTTGTCGCTGATCTGCTCGTACTCACCAAGTCGGCGGACCACGAGCGGGCGACGGATCGACGCGAACGAACAGTGACAGGACAGCCTGAGCAACCACTCGCGATCCTGCCACGCCGGAAACCGCTCGTCCGGCGTCCCTGCCTTCTCGATCACCGATCGTCTGACGGCGATCGTCGAGAACGGGCCAGCGACACCGCTGCCGATCAGTCCGGGTGTGGCGTTTCGCTCGACGGTCGGGAGCGTGACGTTCGCTTCCGTGTCCCCGGAAACCCGCTGTTGGCCGACGACCACGACACCGACGCGGTCGTCCTCGAAGGCGTCGACCTGAGCCTCGAGTTTGTCCGGTTTCCACCGATCGTCGTCGTCGATGAACGCGATGATCTCACCACTCGCCTCACGAATGCCCGTATTGCGCGCCGCATTCGCCCCCCGATTCGTCTCGTGGCGATAACACCGCCAGTCGAGGTCCTGGGGCATACCATCAGCGAGAACGCGCCTCGCTGGCGTCGGCGAACAGTCGTCAACGACGATCAGTTCGATGTTCGGATAGCGCTGTGTCGCGACGCTCTCGACCGCCTCCGTGAGCATCTCCGGCCGATCGTAGGTCGGAAGCACGACGCTCACCAGCGGACGCTCGGTTCTCGCCACCATGTATCTACAGAGGATAAACTATCTCAGCTATTCGTTAATGATCAACTACCGAACCGGTTCGATCGCCGTCCGTTCTCGCCACGCGCGATCGACTGCACCAGCCCGCGTACCGTTTAATAGCGTCGCCGCGAACCAGAATGCATGAGCGAAGCGACGGAGAACGAACCGGAACCGACTCCCGAGCCGCTGGTCCGATCGAGCGGGGAAATCGAGTACGACACTGTCGACGCGGCCGACGGCCTCCGCAAGGGGGTCTTGATCGACGCGCACGACGGCGCACCGAACTTCGCGATCCGGCGATTCGTCCTCGAACCGGGTGCCGAGGTGCCGAAGCACACGAACGCGGTCGAACACGAACAGTACGTCCTCGAGGGGACGTACACGGTCGGGATCAGCGAAGCGCCGGAGGCGCATCGAGCAGACGGCGAAGCCGTCGACGGCGAGGAGTTCGAGGTTTCGGCAGGCGATTCGCTGCTCATCCCCGCCGGGACGGTCCACTGGTACCGGAACGACGGCGACGAACCGGGTGCGTTCCTCTGTGCGGTTCCGAACGGCGACGACGCGATCGAACTGCAGGAGTAAGGTCGAACCGCAATAGAGCGGGATGGTCGGTATCGTCCGCCACGACGTCGCCCGGGCCGACCGCCACGTGCTCCCGTCTCGATCGACTACTCCGAATCGCGTTCGGGCCAGGCGAACCCGTCGTCCGTGGCGGGGTTCGACTCGACCGGGTCTCCCCCTGTTTTGGTGGTGCTGTCGTCATCTCCTCCGCCGACACCGGTTCCGTCTCCCTCCTCCCCATCCGTAACGAGGATTCCGTCCTGCGTTCGAGCGAGTTCGACTCCCTCAGCCGCTGACGGCTCGATCGAGACCTCGAACGTCGAGAGTGACTCGGAAAGTTCGCGTGCGCGCTCGGAGAGCAGCGACGCAGTGTGAGAAACGTCGACGAGCGACGAGGTCTGCTCTTCGGCCGCCGCCGCGACAGTTTCGGCCTCGGCGCTAGTCTCCTCACTGATCGCCGTGACGTCGTCGGTCATCGCTACGACCTGCTGGGTCGCCGCGGCCTGTTGCTGGCTTGCGGTCGAGATTTCCTGGACCCCTTGGTTGGTCTCCGCCGCGAACGACGAAATCTCGTCGAGCGCAGTGACCGATTCTTCGACCGCGCTCCGGTGCGTGACGATCCGATCGTTCGTTTCGCGAACCACGTCGACGACGCGCTCGGTTTGCTGTTCGACGCGCTCGAGACGGTCTTCGATGTCCGTCGTCGCCTCCTGCGTCTCGGCAGCGAGCGATTTGACCTGATCTGCGACCGCGGAGAAGCCACCGTCGGCGGAGTCCGTCCGGCTCGCTTCGATCGACGCGTTCAACGCGAGCATGTTCGTCTGGGCGGCGAGATCCTCGATGAACGCGATCAACTCGTCGATCTCGACCATTTCGCGTTCTAGCCGGTCGACTTCCGTGACCGCCTCCTCGGCCTCGGTTTCGATCGCGTTCATCCCGTCGATTGCACGCTGGGCGGATTCGCGGGCGCTCGCGCCCGTCTCCGCGGTTCGTTCGGCAAGTGAGGCGACCTGGGACGACGTCGCGGCGATCTGGTCGGTCGTCGTCGACAGATCGTCGATCTCGGTACTGACGGCTGTGAGTTGGTCGCTCTGTCTGTCCGCACCGTCGGCGATCTGCTGAACGGACGTCGTCACCTGTTCGGAGGCCGAACGAACCTCGGCAGTGCCGTCGGCGGTCGTTTCGGCGGCGTCGTCGACCGCGTCCGCAAACGCTCGCGTCGCGCTCACCGTCGCCTCAATGTCGTCCATCATCGCGTTGAACTCGGTCGCGACCGTCTCCATCGCCTCGCTCTCGTCGTCGGGATCGAGTCGCTCCGTGAGATCTCCGTCCGCGCAGGCGCGCATCGTTTCGCCGTATTCGTCGGCCGTCCGTTCGAGGTGCCGGGAGAACCGCTCCGATTCGGCGCGAGCGCGCTCGGCGTCCGTTCGCGCCGACTCAGCCTCCTCGATCCGATCGCGCAGCGACCGGCGCATCCGGTCGAGCGATCGGTGAAGATCGCCGAGTTCGTCGCTGCGAGTCGACTCCACGGGGTCGTCGAGAGTCCCGTCCTCGATGGTTGCGGCCTCGCTAGAGAGGTCCCGGAGCGAGCGGGCAGTCGTTCGACCGATCGTCACACCGAGGATGACGACGCTCGCAAAGGCGACGGCCAGCATCGACAGGATCCCGTTCGAGATGTCCGTCTGCAGCGAGTACGCCTGGGCGGTGGGAACCCTGGTCGTCAGCGTCCAGTCCGTGCTCTCGAGCGCCGCGTAACCCACGGCGAGGTCGTCCGCGGCTGTCGTTTCTATCGACGTCGTTCCGGTTCCGTCACCCACGTCGGCAGGGTCGAGAACGTCGTCCTGAAGGAGGAGTGTCCGGTCGTGTGAAAGGACGACGGTTCCGCTCGAGTCGACGACGACCACGTCGTTCCCCTCGTCGCCGACCATGTACCGTGAGAGCGACCTGAGGTCGACGAGTCCGACGACGACACGATCGGAACCGGGAACGTTGCTAACGACGAGTATCGCGGGACGGCCGGTTTCCGTCTCGAACGGGTCGGTGAAAACGACGTTGGACCCGTCCTCGGTGGCCGCGGAAACCTGATCGGACATCGCGTCGCTCATCTGTCGGTCGTCGACGACCGTGGTCGTGCCCGCGGAGACGAACACGTCGCCGGTATCGGGATCCACGTAGTAACCGCCGTCGAACGCCGTGCGATCGGTCATCCGGTGTAACGAGTCGGAGATCGCGACGGTGTCTTCGCTCCGAAACGCCGTCGATCGCGGGAGCGATTGCATGTACCGCTCGGTCGAGTCGTACCAGGTGTCGAGTCGATCCGAGTCTTTCTCGGCGTCGGAGACGAGTTGCGACTGGACGTCAGACTCGAGTTCGTCGCCAGTGTGGGCGTAGACGTAGCCGCCGGACACACCCAACACGAGGACGACGACCGCGAGCGCGGTGACAAAGCGGAGCGCGTAACTGCGGCGGATTCCCGGAACGTATTCGGCTGGATTGAACCCCATTCGAGTGGCGCTCTCTACTCACAGACAATGTAGTTCGCTAATTTTGAAACGTACCGCTATTGAGTGACGGGGTCGGGTACGTACGGCGGCACCTTCGTTTTCACCGTCCCGACAGTAGGGGTGTTGCCCCGGTCGCAGGTGTCGATCGAGCGCCGAGCACTCCCGCTTTCCGAGGGAGTCCGAACCGCTAAAATACTGTCCCTCCATACTGACGCCCGTGTCGAAGCAGGTTCAGGACGTCGAAACGATCTTCTGTCACGAAGTCGGTGACGACTATCTCGTCGTCGTCCAGCGGGACGGTACACGGCTGTTCCGGGCGAAACTCGGTCTCTCCGAAACCTCGGCCGGCCCCCGACCCGCGAAGTTCCGGCTCAAACAGGGCTCCAGCGAGGAGCCTCGCCAGCCCGACGAGTTCGTCGAACTCGCGCGTCGTGCGAAACGCATTCGAATCTCCGAGCAAACGTCGCC
Source organism: Halosolutus sp. DAT137 (assembly GCF_059736405.1). Classification (NCBI taxonomy): domain Archaea; kingdom Methanobacteriati; phylum Methanobacteriota; class Halobacteria; order Halobacteriales; family Natrialbaceae; genus Halosolutus; species Halosolutus sp. DAT137. The sequence goes on from NZ_JCAQID010000007.1 coordinate 688,018, forward strand.
ACGGGGACGGGACGAACTCCGGGAGATGCTCGCGGGGTACCAGCTCGAGGACAAGGCCAAGGCCGTCCGGACGTGTCGGTACTGTGCGTCCGCGGGTCGATACTCACCTATTACGACCGAAACCGCCGTCAAGGACGACGAAGACTGGATCTGTACGGATTGTGCGCGACAGGAGCTCGAACGACAGCTCTCGTACTCCGGCGGTGGTACGGTTACCGGCGCCGCCAAAGACCGCCTCGAAGACCTCATGATCGAGGTCCAGGACCTCCAGCGGATCGTCAACCTTCTGCAGGGGCGGCTCGATCCCGATCTAACGAAGTTCGATACGATCTCCGCGACGACCGACGAGGTCGACCCCGTCCGGGTGGATTCGCTCGACCTCCATCCCGACCTGCAGGGACTGCTCGAGGATCGTTTCGAGACCCTGCTTCCCGTTCAGAGTCTCGCCGCTGAGAACGGCCTGTTCGACGGGGACGATCAACTGGTCGTCTCCGCGACGGCGACCGGGAAGACGCTCGTGGGAGAGATGACCGGAATCGATCGCGTCCTCGACGGAAAGGGGAAGATGCTCTTTCTCGTCCCGCTGGTCGCGCTGGCCAACCAGAAGTACGAGGATTTCAAAGAGGAGTACGGCCACCTGGTCGACGTCTCCATCCGCGTGGGCGCGAGTCGGATCAGCGACAACGGCAACCAGTTCGATCCCAGCGCCGACGTCATCGTCGGCACCTACGAGGGGATCGACCACGCCCTCCGGACGGGCAAGGACATGGGCGACATCGGAACCGTCGTCATCGACGAAGTCCACACCTTGAAAGAGGGCGAACGGGGCCACCGTCTCGACGGCCTCATCTCGCGGCTCAAATATACCTGCGAGCAGCGGGCGGCGCGCGCGAAGGGCGGGCCGCCGGACGACGAGCGGCGAAGCTGCGAACGCGCGGCGCGAGCGAAGTCAGGGCCGCGAAACGAGCAAACGGGGAACGAAGCGGCCCGTGAGCAGCGAGACGACTACCAGGGTGCCCAGTGGATCTACCTCTCGGCAACGGTCGGCAATCCCGAACAGCTCGCGGGCGCACTCGAGGCCACGCTCATCGAATTCGAGGAGCGACCGGTGCCGATCGAACGCCACGTCACCTTCGCAGACGGCCAGGAGAAGGTCCGTGTCGCGAACAAACTCGTCAGGCGCGAGTTCGATACCGAGTCCTCGAAGGGGTATCGCGGCCAGACGATTATTTTCACCAACTCCCGGCGGCGCTGTCACGAGATTGCACGAAAGCTCGAGTACTCCGCCGCGCCGTACCACGCCGGCTTGGACTACAAGCGCCGGAAGACGGTCGAACGACAGTTCGGGGACCAGGACCTCGCCGCCGTCGTCACGACCGCCGCCCTCGCTGCCGGGGTCGACTTCCCGGCTTCGCAGGTCGTCTTCGACTCGCTGGCGATGGGGATCGAGTGGCTCTCAGTCCAGGAGTTCCACCAGATGCTCGGTCGCGCGGGCCGCCCCGACTACCACGACGAAGGGAAGGTGTACGTCCTCGTCGAACCCGACTGCTCGTATCACAACTCGATGGAGATGACCGAGGACGAGGTCGCCTTCAAACTCCTCAAGGGAGACATGGAGTCGGTGATGACCCACTACGACGAGGACGCCGCCATCGAGGAAACCCTCGCGAACATCACCGTCGGCGGCAAGGCCGCCAAGGCGCTCAACGATCGGATGCTCGGGGAGGTGCCGACGAAACACGCGATCGGCAAGCTGCTCCAGTACGAGTTTATCGACGGCTTCGAGCCGACGCCGCTCGGACGCGTGATTACGGAACACTTTCTCAAGCCGGGCGAGGCGTTCATGCTCATCGACGCCATCCGGAAGGATGCCCATCCGTACGAGTTGATCGCGGATCTGGAACTCCGCGACGACGACCTGTGACGGGGCCGGGTGGAGCGATCGCTCCGATCGGCCGCACAGACGATATCGAGAAGCGCTGGAACGGTTACGAGACGGGCCGTAACCGGACCGAAGTCCTGTCTCTCATCACGTTCTCGAACCTGTTGGCGGCCAGAACGGTAAAGAGAGAGAGAGGGGACATGCTTAGCACAACGCGATCCACTCAGTATGGAGCCGACCAGTAACGCGGCGATCGATCCCCCGGCGAACGTCCTCCACGTCTCTCCTAGAGTGCAGGACCCGGAGACGTGGCAAGCGGAGTTACACCAGGAGGGAGCGGCGTTGCTCGAGGTGGCGTTCGTCAACGACGCCGCCGAACCGCCGTCACCGAGCGATCGAGACGGTACGCACGGACACCTGACGATCGGTGCTGGTCCCGCCGAAGACGGGTCCGACCTCGATCACGACGCCTCAGTGATGACCGAATCGATCGCCGACCCGACCGATTTGTCGGAAATCGGGGTTACCATCAGTCGATTCTGTAAACGCTGGAGCGAGAACCACGAGGAGATCGTCGTCCGGTTCGACTCGCTCACGGCACTTCTCCGGCACTCCTCGGCAAAGACAGTCTTCCAGTTTACCCACGTTCTCACTAGCCGATTCTCGAGCGTCGACGCCACCGCCCACGTGTACTTCGATCCGTCCGACTACGACGATCGAGTCGTCTCGACGTTCGGGACGCTGTTCGACGCGGTCGTCGCAACCGACGACGCAGAAGTGTCGATCGCTGAGGCTACCGACGACGAGGTCGCAGACCTTCTGGCGGAATGGGATGCCCAACCATCGCCCGATCCCGGACGGCCGGGACCGATCGCGGAAGCAACCGACGAAGACATCGCACAACTGCTTAGCGAGTGATCAGAACGCGATTCCGAATACCGAGAGCAAAATAATAAGTATCGCGCCGGGAAGACCACCGAGGGCCACGATCACGAGCGCGATCGGCGTGACGGCGATCTGTATCCCAACGACGATCTGGGCCAGAAACAGCACCACCAGTCCGACGACCGCGTTGACGATGAACGGGCGGACCGTCTGAATAATCGTCGCGGCACCCAGCAACGCGACGAGAACGAGAATCAAGAGGAGGAGTTCGATTCCAGTCGTCATACCAGACAGTACGGGCCGATCGGGGAAAACCGTTGGCTACGGTCTCGACCACGGAACGAAACCCTTTAAGACGTGCACCCGAAAGATGGGTGTACGGGATCGTGGGTTAGCCTGGTATACTTCGGGCCTTGGGTGCCCGTGACCCCGGTTCAAATCCGGGCGATCCCATCCTTTTATAAGGTTTTTCGGGCCGAATAGAAGTCAGAGTGCTGCGTTTAGCGGATCTACCGAGAGGTGGTCGCGGTGAGTCGCACCGTCGAACTCGAGCCA
>NZ_JCAQID010000008.1:0-420485 GCF_059736405.1 Halosolutus sp. DAT137
GACTACCCAAAAGAGAGCTTTGAACCTCAGATTCGCCTTGCTGGGACTAACGAGGTTCCCGGAAGTTCGGATACCAGAAGGTAGAGGCTTTGAACCTGAGGATTTAAGCCGGTGGAGGGCTTCGTCGCTGTCGGGGCTGACGATCGCGATAAGTCGGTCCGTCGTTGCCAGTCTCCGTCCTTGCATCGAATGCTGTATTCAAACTCGGCTGCGAAACGACGCGCCACGCCACACTGGCGGCCGTCGGTAGGTAGATTCAGGCCTGTCAGAAGCGGTCGCCAACGCGACCGGAACCGGGCGAACTACGCCTCCGCCTCGCTCGAGTCGATCCCGTTGATCTGGACGAAGCCGTAGTCGCAGTTCGGACAGTGCCACTTGATCTTCGTGCCGAGATGAAGCGTCGTGCTCGCAGCGCGATAGAACGTTACCTCCCCGCAGTTCGGACACTCGTGGTCGCGTTCCATTGACATACGCGGTTCTACCGACCGGAGCGAGTTTAACGTACTGGTTCTACCCACGGTCGGGTACTCGGGCGAAGCCCCGACGACAGCGGAGTTAAGTGACCGTCGGCCGTCGATTCGTCCATGTCGATTTACACAGGTCGCGGCGACGACGGCGAGACCGATCTCCGGGACATGACTCGGGTCTCGAAGGCCAGTCCCCGGATCGAAGCCTACGGCACCGTCGACGAACTCAACGCCCTCATCGGGACGGTTCGTCCGACCGGCCACGACGACGTCGACGATCGACTGCGTACCGTCCAGAATCACCTCCACGTCGTGCAAGCGGATTTCGCGAATCCCGACCCCGACGAGGACGACCCGGCGATCCGTGCCGACCACGTCGAGACGATCGAGAACTGGATCGACGAGTACGACGAGGAACTCGAGGCGCTGACCTCGTTTATCCTCCCGACGGGGAGCGAATACGGTGCCCGGCTCCACCACGCGCGCACCGTCTGTCGCCGCGCCGAGCGTCGCGCAGTCGCCCTCGCGACCGACGAGCAGATCAACGAACAGGCTGTCCAGTACCTGAATCGCCTCTCGGACGGTCTCTTTACCATCGCCCGCGTGGTAAATTCGCGCGACGGCAGCCCGGAGGAGTCGCCGCGGTACGCGTGACCGATACGCCCATACCCTCCCCGGCAGCGGTGTCTCCACTCCGACACCGCAGGCAATCTGTTGTGATTCGTTACTGATGGTCGCTCGAACGGGACAGCAAACACCTGTATCACGGCACAACGATTCGTCTCGCCCGCGGTGTGGGTTCGGTTCGATCCCGCCGGAATACCACTCGAGGACCGATTCGGTGGACGTCGGCCCGATTGTGTTGTCTGCGAAAGGGCTATATTCTCGCTCGCCCTATCCGTTGTGTTGATTCCCATGAATAAACACTTCCGAGACACCCTGTACTACCTGTCCCGTGCCACAGAACACGCCACACTCGGCGTTCGCGAAACGATCGATCGGGGCGAAACCCGCCTCCGAAAATTCACCGGGCGCGAGGTCGAACCTGAACGACGACGCGAACGGCTCCGTGCACGTGCTGGTACTACCAAGCACGCGGCCGACCGACGGGCCCGACACACGATCGCCGCGGCGCGATCGTCGGTCGCGAGCCGCAGGGACCGATCAGAGCGATCGGAGTAGCCCGTCACCAGTGAAAGGAAGTCTTAAGTTGGACGCACGGATACGTCACCGTGCGGGTTGGTGATCTAGTCCGGTTATGATACCTCCTTCACACGGAGGAAGTCGGCAGTTCAAATCTGCCCCAACCCACTGCGTTCCTACTCCTGACGAATTACGGGACGGCAGAGAGGTGTTTATATATCCTATCAGGATCTCTAGACGGAATTTCACCAGGTTCACGATGTCGGGCCTCCGCCGTGACGCGATTACGCTGAAAGGAAGACCTGCCTTTGACAAATAGTTACTCGTCTCTCTCGTCAGCCACGTCGAATCTCTCTCAAGAAGACGCTTGGCGTTCACCTGCTCGAGAAGCTTTCTCACTTGCCGCTAACTGCGATTGGCTATGCAGGGCAGCGCCATTGGCCTGTTCAACCAAGAGATGGCATGAGCAGCGATCTACTGAATCTCACAGAGGGCCAGACGATTAGGCGAGTAATTCTTGAAGGCGTTCGTGTTCCATACTTTCGGGCGTATCCTCGGCTCGACCAACGAGAGCGAGCATCGTGAGCGGGCCGCGGCCGACGTAAACCTCACCACGTCGGACCTGGTGGCCTGCATCGGTGTGGGTCTCTTTGCTCTTTTCCGGAGGGTGCCAGTGAGTATTTGGATGTTTGTCCTCGGGGAAGTCGAGCGTGTACTTCCCGCCCCCCGGTCCAGAGACTCTGATCTCGATACCATCGGTCGTCTCAATAATTGCGTCTACGGTAGAGATGTTTGTATCTCGTTCCTCGGCCGTCGCAACCCAGAAAATCGTATCCCCGATCTCCAGGTTCTCCATCACCGTGTAAAGGTCAGTCATGGCCTACTGACAAACAGCGTAGTCTATATTATCAATGTATCGTCGAAAACCAACCTATTCAAACAGACGGTGAAGGATCTACTCGCCGCCTTCGATGAACCCACGCCATTGTTCGAGCGCGTCGGCCTTCTGCGACTCAGGATCGTCGAGGACGCCGAGCCGCTTGAGATCCTGCATGATCGACTTGTCGTACTGGCGAATCTCGCTGAGAAGGGCCGCCTCTTCCTCATACGACGAGTGTTCAGTCGAGATCGTCTGGACCAGCCCGGAAACGTTCTCGACGTCGGCAGACGCCTTCGAGACGATATGCAGTTTGATGGCGACTCGGCGGGCCAGAACTCGATCCATGTAGTCAACGTCGCCGGACCTTGCTCGGATCCGGTCCTCAATCGTCGCGGAAACGTCTCGAACGAACCCTCCCTTCCTCATCGAGCGACTGATGATAGGGTACGGGTCGGCGTTTAGGGCGTGCTTCTGTGCGTTCTGGTTATGCTCGGGAGCGCCAGCGTCCTCAATCGCTCCACCGTGAAGTCGACAACGCCCCTCTCCGACATGGTCGGTTCCCCAACCCATTTTTGACGACACAATAACGAGGAGCGAAGCGACGAGTCCGTGTCGTCAAAACGGTCGGTAGTTTGAACCAGACGAGTCGCAGCCCGGGACGCGAACGAAGTGAGCGACCCGGAACGTCTCGGCGTGGTTCAAATCTGCCCCAACCCTTACTGCTACCGAAATAGCGAACGAGTGGTCCGAAGGAATCCACTCACGTCCATTCTCCGGGGAGTTTGTTAGGATTACCCGTTAGCAGCCCGAGCAATGGGCTGATCTCGTCGAATTTCGATCCTCGCGTCACTGTCTGTCTGTCCGTGTTCCATTCGACGAACTGTGCTTCTTCCAGGAGTGGAAGGTGGCGATGTCGAAATTCAGTAGTGGCAGGTTCCAACCGTTGGTTTTCATCGACGACCTCTTCGGGAATACAAATACCGGTATTATCAGGCGATCGTAACAATTCGGTGAGGACCCTGCGTCGTCGTTTGTTCGAGAGGATCTGAAGAGTCAGATCGAGCATTATAAAGGTTGTCTTCTCGGAACGGTAAAACTGTGCTGTGGGTTGTGAGGACGAGGGGCACGGAATTCGATCACTCACGAACCCTCGATCGATCACAGAACTTCGATCGACGTCGAGCTATCGCGAAAAAAGCGCTTTGAGCCGATCGAGAACGCCGCCAGACGAGTCTGTTTCATCGTTGTTACTCGACTCGGACTCCTCGATCGATCCGGCGAGTGGGCCGGCGTCCGTATCGACCACGTCGTCGGACCGAGAGTCGATCGACGGACTGTCGGTCTGGTCGAGGTCGTCCATCGTGAGTTCGATATCGTCGATGCCGGGCGTTTCCTCGCGCCCCTCGCCCGATTCGGCCGCGCGAACGTCCGCGCCGGTGACGGCTCCGCGCTCGATTCGATCGGCCAGGTCGTCGATCGATTCGTCAGTCGTATCGTGCTCACCGGTCTGTGAGGTGCCGTCCGCATCGTTCTCGTCGTCCTCGACGACGGTCCGGTCGCTCCCTTCCTCGCTGGTCTCGTCGCTCTCGGTAGCCGCCGGCGATGGGGGTGCGGTCGACGGCTCTATCGGGGGCGATTCGATCGACTCGACGTAGTCTCCGTCCAGATGCGTCCGCTGGGCATCGTCGTCTTCCTCGTGCTGGTCGGTCTCCGTCGTCTTTTTCAGGGAGTCGAGAATGTCGTCGACGCTCTCCTCGGAGACGACTCGTCGGGGACCCCCACCCGGTCTGCCGTCGTCGCCGTCTGTGGCCGACTCGCCGGACTCGGCTCCGGAATCGGTCGGGGTCGATGGTCCGTCGCTCATTGAGAGGGTGTGTCGGTGCCGGACGCATAACGTTTCCCCTGCCGGCCCTGATTGGAAGCCGCGTCAGTCGCTAACGGCCGACTCCGCCGCTGGTTCGTCTGCGAGTGCTGGCCGTGCGAGGACGACGTTGATGACCGCGCCGATGAGAATGAGAATGCCGGCGAAGTAGAGCCAGGTGACGAACAAGAGCACTGCACCGACCGCACCGTAGGCTGCGTACTGCCCGGCGTTTGCGGCGTATATCTGGAACCCGATCTGGAGAATCGTCCAGCCGGCGGCGGCGAAGACCACTCCTGGGAGAATCTCACCGAACTCGACCGAAATCGGCGGGAGGACGTAGTAGATCGGCAGGAAGACGAGTACGAGCCCGAACAACAGTGTGAGCCAGCTTAGCAACCCTGCGAACGGAACCGTATCGGCGGCGGTCCCGAGTACCGTGCCGATCACGACCATCAGTACGAGCGCGCCCGCGCCAGCGAGGATCACCGTCAACCCATCCCGAATCTCGTCGACCAGCGTGTCTTCTGCAACTTCGTCGTAGACCTTGTCGAACGCGAGGCTGAGTCCGCGAAAGACCTTTAGGGCACCCCACGAGGCCACGAGGAGTGCGACGACGGTTGCCTGCGTGCGCCCAGATTCCGTCGTCAGGGCATCGGTGACGAGGTCCTCGCCGGCGGGCGGGAGGAAATCGCCCGCGACGAGAATCAGCCGCTCGGCCGCTTGTTCTCCGCCGAGCAACGAACCGACGACGAGGGCCAGCAGCACCATCGGGATCATCGAGACGAAGGCGTAGTAGGCGAAGCCGGCCGCCAGAAAGGTAATATCGCGATCGCTCGCGGTCGCGTAGATCGCAGTCAGCGTCTCCGGAATCTCCATGAGATGGCTACGGACTCCAGTGCAAAGAACCTGAGACACGCTCGCAGCGAGCGGACCGAAACACGGCCGAAGCGAACGGACGACGATCGCCGGCTCGGGCACGGTGTAAACGAAACCAGCACGATCGCAAACGGGAACAGAACGGCACGCCCACGATCACCATTCGACGCAGAAATTGTGACTCGCATAGACCGCACCGTCGTCTCCGACGTAGACGCCGACGCCGCCGCGATCCCAGGGATCGCCGCCGTGGTCTTCGAGAATCGCCTCTCGGTGAGCGGTCGAGTTCATCCACTGATCGACGAGACCGGTCGCGACGGCTTCGGCGGTCCGGTACTCCGTGACTCCGTCGTCGCCCGGTCGATCGACGGGGCGGTCCACCCAGGTGAGCGCGATATTTTCCCCGTAGCCGCGACAGTAGTCGTCGACGGCGGCGAACCGATCGTACGGGCCCTCGCCGTCGGGGTTCGTGTGGTCGAAGTAGTCGCGTTCGGCCATGTCGACGCTGTGAGCGCGCGCGACGGAGGCGACGGTGCCGTCCCACGGAAGCGGCGGAAGGTCGTGGTCGTCACGCCGATCGTTGACTTCCGCGTGGACGAAATCCTCGACCGTCTCGGAATCGATCGGTTCGACGTCGGTCTCGTACGTCGAGACGCCGGGGTCGTCGGGATCGGTGACGTTCGGGTTGCGTTCGCCCGCCGGTGGTGGCTCGGAACTGGGCGATGGCTGGGATTCGATTTCGATGTCGCCGATTTCGACGTCGTCGACGAATCCCGGCGCGAACAGAAGCGTGCCGAAGACGATCGCACAGAGGAGGACGACGGCGACGAGGAACCTGAGCACTGCTCCCAGGATGGCCCGATTGCGGGGACCGTCGCCGCGTTCGGGGGCGCGTGGGCGGCCAGTCATCTACTGTCCGTCTCGTCGTGAGTGGATAAGGCTACGACGGTGGCTTGCAGCGGGTGATACCGTCATGATCGCTGAACGGTCGGGTTCGTGTTGCTCGACGAGGGCGACGTAACGTCCCTGACGGGCGCACCTGAACCCTCGACGACCGTCGTGCCCCCTCGCCAGACGAAACACGACCGTTACTTCGTGTCAGCGCCGAACAACGTCTCGTGAATGCCGATGACGAGTCCGGGAACGACGGCCATAAACAGGTGCTCTTCGAGCGGGATACCGGCAACGTCGATCCCGGTTCGCAGTTTGATATCGAAGACGCCGACGGCCAGCGTGTACCGGTCCCAGACGTAGGCGATCGGGTACAGGGCGAGGACCGTGACCGCTGCCCTGCGGAGGGCACCTGCCCGCCGGAGCAAGAGGAGGGCGACGGTGCCCCAGAACAGTTCGGTAGCAAGGTACGTATATCGGCCGAAGACGCTGATGTCCGGTGCCATACGCCCGGTACGGTGACACGATAGAAAAACGCGCTGCCGACGAGTAGGAATCTGGGCGGTACCTTAAATACCTCCGCAGGCAAACAACCGTCCAGAACGATGAATATCGCTGATATCGCCATCCAGGATTACATCGAAGTCGACGTTGGAACGCGCATGGGGAAAGTTCGTTCGACCTTCGAGAACGGCAACCCCAAGGGAATTATCGTCACCGACGACGGTGCGTACGAGGGCGTCATCAGCGAGCGGGAGGTCCTCCAGTCCCACGTCGAAGACGACGCCAAGGTCGCCGCCCTGATCAAACCGAGTCGAAACTCGCCGGCCCCGAAAGTCGATCGACACGAAGACGTCAGGGAGACGGCGCGAATGCTGATCGAATCGAACTCGAAGGTGGCACCGGTCTTCGAGAACGACGACCTCTGGGGCGTGATTACCGACGACGCGATCCTCGAAGCGGTACTCGAGAACCTGGATACGCTCGATGTCGAGGATATCTACACCGATAGCCCAGTGACGCTACAGGAAGACGACGGCATCGGCAAGGCAATTAACCACCTTCGCGAGCACGGCATCTCCCGGCTGCCGGTGCTCAACGAGAACGGCTTTCTCACCGGCGTCGTCACGACCCACGACATTGCAGATTTCGTCATCCGTGAGAACAACAGAATGACGACCGGCGACCGGGTTGGGGACAACCAGCGGATGCTCGACGTGCCCATCTACGACATCATGAACAGTCCGGTCGTCACGACCACCCTCGACACCAGCGTGCAGGCGGCCGTCGAGACGATGCTCCAAAAGGACTACGCGGGCCTGATGGTCACGCCGGAGGACGACGATCGAGTCGTCATCGGCGTCATCACGAAAACTGACGTGTTGCGCGCGCTGACCTACACCGAAGAAGACCACATGGACGTCCAGATCACGAACATCTCGCTGCTGGATACGATCACTCGGGAATCGATCGTCGAGAGCATCCAGGACGTCGCGGATAAGTATCAGGATATGCAGGTGATGCACGCCCACGTCCGGTTTAAAGAACACAACGAGAAACTCCGCGGGACGCCCCTGATCCAGTGTCAGATTCGCCTCCGGACCAACAAAGGGCAGGTCGCCGGCACCGGTGAAGGATACGGCGCGGAGAACGCGTTCCGAGTGGCACTCGACAAACTCGAGCGAAACGTCCTCGAAGTGAAAGGCATCACGAGCGACGAGGAGTATCGCGGCCAGGTACTTCGGAAGCTAAACGAGTTGTAAGACGACCGCTCGTTCTTTGTTACATGCGTTTGCGTGATCGTACCTCGCGACACGCAGACGTCCGTTTCTCGATGTGTGTCACCAGATCCCAATTCAAGTCCCCGAAAACGAGTGGGCATCGAGACCAGTGGAGAGCGACGAGCGACGGATTCGTACGGATCGGTATCCCGCGTTATCGGTGATCACGCGAGCAGGCAGCGATCACTGGCAACACAGTACACCAAGTCGTATCAGTGACGGTGGCGGTCGTCACCGCCTTCGAGTCCAGCATCGGTAATTCGAAACTGGGCCGACTCTCCGACGGCCTTCGATCGATGTTTCTCGAGCGTCGCCCGACGATTTCCGCCGCGGAACCGATCGATCCGGACCACTGCGCCGGTCCAGTGCTCTAGCGTGTTCCCGCCGAGTGGGCGGGTCCGGTCGGCCTCGGGGTCTGAAAACACCTGATTGGTTACGACCACCGCGAGGTCGTGTTTCCGGGCGAGCGAGAGGAGGTGCGTTACCTGCCGTGCGACCCGCCTGAGGGCCTCGCCGTCGTCGCCCTCGCCGGTTCGCTCGAGACGGTAGAAGCCGGTTGCGCTGTCGAGGACGATCAGGTCCGCCCGATCAGCGAACCCCTCGGCGTCGCGGACGGCTTCGGCCTGTTCTTCGAAGTCGAGGGCTTCCTCGATGATGATCCGGGAGGCGACGGACTCGAGATCGTCGGTCGAGTCGGCTGTTTCGTCCGAACCCGTCGCGGGTTTGACGCGCGTCGCGTCGATCGTGCGCGCGCTCTCGCCGCCTCGAGTGCCCTCCGACCGCGCGTCACCGACGCGGGCCGAGAGCAGTTGCTCGAACCGATCGACGGAGACGCCCTCGGTGTCGATATAGACCGCGGTGCCGCCGCGTGCGGCCGTCTCGACTGCGGCCGAGAGTGCGATGTTCGTCTTGCCGGCGGCTGGCGGACCGTATAGCTGTGTGACGGTTCCGCGCTCGAACCCTGCTCCGAGTAGCTCGTCGACCGGCTGGCAGCCGGTCGGGATCGCCTCGTCGGTCACGGGTGACGTTCGCAGGACGCGTGCAAAAAGGCCTCGAAACCGGCTGCGATCGTTCCTGTCCGGACGGTCGTTCGAGCACACCCGGCCGAGCGAGATACGTTTATTCGAGTCCGGGTGCAACCGTCGGCCGTGATCGTCGTCGCAACGTCGAATTTCGAGGTCTATCACGAAATCGTCACCGAACTACGCGACCGGGGAGCGACGTTTACCACTATCGAACCGGACGACGCCCTTCCGGAGGGAACGTCGGTCATCATCACCGGCGATGACAACGCACCGAATTTCGGTGACGTGCCGACGATCGTCGCCAGACCGAACGAGCCGCGGCGTGCGGTCGACCGAGCCCTGACCGCCATGCGAGGGAGCGGCGGACGAACGATCATCGGCGTCGACCCGGGACGCAAACCCGGCATCGCCGTTCTGACGGGCGACGTCGTCGTCGGTGTCTTTCAGGTTCCGCTCTCGGACGCCGTCGAGGTCATCCAGCGCGAAGCGAGTGACGCTCCCGCACCGATCGTCCGTATCGGTGATGGCTCTCGGCTCGAGGGCGCGACGCTCGTCAACGATCTGGAAGATCTGCGGGTCGAACTGGTCGACGAGACGGGAACCACGCCCTACCTCGGAACCGGCGCGCGGGGGATGGGCGACGTCGTCGCCGCGATCAACATTGCCCGCCTCGACGGCGAGGTGGTCCACGCCAGGGAGATCGAACCGACCGAGGGCGAGTTGCAGGTCATCAAGGACAGATCGCGCGAACAGAGCGAGACGAACCGGGCGATCGACGAACTACTCGCCAGACGGGTTGCGGCGGGCGAGTTGACGATCGAGGAGGCCCTCACACGACACCGCGGCGATAGCGAGTCTGACTCCGTAGACGACGAGAAGATGGGCAACTGAACGCCGGCAGCGACGGTTCGACCTCGGTCAGCGTGAGGTAATTCGTCTGTCATCTGATAGGGATTATCGTAGCCAACTGGAGGTCTCGAAACCGGGCCTTCGGCGCTGTGTCTCGGTTCTTCAGAGGAAAACTATGAATTCCTACGATAATCCCTATGAATGCAGGTAACACAGCCCGGTCGAATCGCGACCGGATCGGAATGCGATTCTGGTTGCTGGAGCGACGGTCGGGACCGTCGGTCAGCGGTCAGTGCTGTCCGCGCGCTGCGAGCATGGCTGCAGCGAGCACTGCGACGAGGGCGACGACGACGCCGAGACCCGGCACCGAGTCGTCCTCACTGGTGTCGTCCTCGGACTCGGTCTGGGTCGCTTCGACCGTCTCCGCCTCGTCGTTGGAGTCGTCGTGGTCGTCGCTATCGTACTCGTCTTCTTTCTCCTCGTCGTGGTCGTCCTGTTCGTCACCGTCGATCGGTCCTTCCGCGACGCTGGTCGTTTCGGAAGACGTGAACTGGACGTTCTCGTTCTCCTGCATACTGAACTGGAACGCGTTCGCGTTACCGCCGTCTTCGGCAACGGCGAGTGCGGTGTTCGAGTGCAGGTTCGCCTGCGTGACGTTCTGGCTCTGTTCGACGAGTGCGCTCGAGTACTGGTCGGCGTCGTTGAGCTGATCGTTGTTTCCGTCGTAGTCGAACGACATGTGGTCGATGTCCGAGACCGGGTTGTCACCGACCGAGACCGTCGTCGAGTGCGTGTAGACGGACCCCTCGTACTCGTGTTCGTGGCCGTCTTCTGGTAACTTGTCGTAGTGTTTCTTGTCAGTGACCTCTTCGACTTCCTCGAAGATGTTCAGGGCGTCAGCGGCGGCGACCTGCGCGTTGAGGTTCTGTTGGAACGTTAGCTGGACCGCCGTCGCGGCACTGTTGTTCGTCGCGATCGCTTCGGCAGAACTGTTGAGGTTGATGTTCGCCTGTTCGACGCTCTGGACCTGCGTAACGCTGGCCTGGGCCGTCTGGGTGACGCCGTCGTCATCCATCTCGGGCTTGTCGTGTTTTGTCTCCTCCGGAAGCATCTTCTCCTGGCCGTCCTGGCTCATGATATCCTCGCCAGCGCCGGTCCCGGCGGTCGCGACGTTCATGCCGGCGGAGTCCATCATGACGTTGACCGCTTCGGCAAAGCCGAGTTGCTGGTTGAGGTTCGACTGGTCGACGATCTGGATCGCCGTCGCCGTCGAGTTTTCTCCGACCGCGATCGCGACTGCACTTCCCGCCTCGTTGACGTTGGTCTGAGAGACTGCCTGGCCTTGCTCGACCGTCGCCTCTGCACTCTGGTCGATGCCAGTTACCTCGTCGTGTTTCTTGTGCTTGTGGTGGCGATCGCGATCTTTGTCCTCCTCGAGGTCAGTTGCGAGAACGTTCGTCGCCGTCGCAGATCCTTCCTGCAGGTTCTGGTTGGACTGTCGGACCTGCTGGAGGGAGGTTGCCGTGCTGTCGTCCTCGGCGAACGCGAGCGAGGTGGCCCCCTGGTTGATGTTCGACTGAGAGACTTGCTGTGCCTGCGTTACGCTGGCTTCGGCCGTCTGGGTCACGTCCGCGTCGTCGTCGACGACGGCCCAGCCGTCGAAGCTGTGGTCGCCGTTCTCACCGAAGATCAGGTGCACGTCGCCGACGTTGCCGAACTCGGCGTCGTACTGATCCGAGGGGATGTTTTCGGCGGTCGCGGAGTCCTCTTGCATGTTTATGTTCTGCTGATCGACTTCCTGAATCGCGGTTGCCTGACCGCCGTCGATCGCGATGGAGACCGCCTGACCTTGTTGGTTGATATTTACCTGTCCGACGTCTTGATACTGGACGACTGAGGTGGAGTTCGCCTCGCTCGGGTTGGCGTGCGTGGTACCCGCCGCGTGGGATTTGACGTACTCCTCGAGCGTCTGATCGCCGAGATCAGCACCGAAGACTAAATAGAGTCCTTCGTCGTTTTCGAGCGTTTCTACCGTGTTCATGTCGTCAGGGCTCTCCCCCGAAGCGGCCGCAGGCGTTGCGATTGCGACCATCGAGAGAACGAGCATACCGACGACGAGTACCGTCGTAAGTTTCGATCGTGTTGACATTGGTGTTGGTCCGTGACCCGTGAGGGTCGTTTCTTGCTACAAATGCGCGATGCGAACCAACGTATCCGGAAGACAGTCTTTGTAATCTGTACGTTAGGGATGCGAAGAAGGTGGCTACCAGACTGTGCGAGACGGCAGTAATCGTGGCGACAGACGTTACGGATAGCTTGACTGTGTGAAATTAGCGTATTTCTCGACCAATCGACGATATTCGAATCTGATTACGAAGTGGAATGTTACTCCGGAAATATAGACATATATGAAACGTATCTCGATGTCAATGATCACTCTACGACGTATTTACGAATGTAACTGTTCCCCATCGCAAATTACCGATACTGGGGATTGGGTTCATGGACTGCTATCGGAATTGTTTCAGCACCACCCTCCCCGGTAGCACGCAGACAACGCCAACAAACAGTGATGGCCACGAGATCTGTACCGTCTCTCTCGAGAAACCGTCGGCAGTTTCGGGACTAATTCAGGATAGTATACGTGAAACGATATGTCTGATTAATACGCAACTCGCTCATCTGGGTCGACTGGGCAGCACACCCACGGACGTAGACGAGCCGAATTTGGCACGCTGTGACGGTGCTACCGAAGCCGTGACGGCGTTGCCGGGCTCCGTTGGCGCGTGTGTGCCCGCTGATCAAACCATGAAACGGACACTCACGGTACTGCTTACGGTTGCGGCGGCAGTGGGAATGCTATTTATGATGAGTGGCGCTGCAGCGGCCGGCGTCACGCAGGTCAACTACTCGGACTCCACGACGGTCGCTGATGCGTCCGGTGGAGACATCGTTCAGGACGCCAGCGCCGACGGCGGCGATGGCGGCGATGGCGGCGACGCTAACGCGATCGGCGCCGGCGGTGACGGTGGTGACGGCGGCGACGGGTTCGGATTCCTGATCGGCGTCGGCGGTGACGGCGGTGACGGCGGTGACGGCGTTGACGACAACGAAGCCGGTGACGGCGGTAACGGCGGTAACGGCGGTAACGCGGTCAACATCAACACTGGCGACGCTGGTGACGGCGGCAACGCCTTCGCCTTCAGCGACACCACGCAGAACAACTACAACTGGTAACTCCGCTCGTCGGTTCGTTCCTCATTTTTTGCGAGTTACGCGGCGCGAGGGGAGTGGCTACCGTTGTGAGTTCTACGACGAAAGCGGCGTAACTACCGAATCGCTAGACGGCTGACCGACTACGATAGTGTACGCGCAGTTGGTATACCGGTTGCCGTCTCGCGACCTGTCCCCATTTCTGCGTGCGCCAGTGTCGTCGGTACTGACGAGGACTCGGCTCCCGCGTTCACGGTCGCCCCGTGCGTCGGAGTCCGCTCGACACTTCGATCGGTGTCCGAAAGCCGGTGTTACGACCCGAATTTCGTCGCTTGCCGCCGACAGCCGGAATCGCGTGCCTGCAGGGTTCTGGAGTCGTATTATGGGCCAGCTACCGGTGAAACCGTGGGCCGTTTTCATACGGATGAATGCGAACGGGGCACACGAATGCTCCGAACGATCGCTGCGTTTCTGGCCGGGGTACTGATACTGGTGGTGTTAGTCGGATTTGTCACGTTCGGCGGTGCCTCGGACGGGATTCCCGATGGGAGCGAGTCAGCGCCTGAAGCGGAGCCGGGCGCGAACGAGACGGCGGTACTCGACGAGGTGCTCGGTGGAGACGGTGCCGACGGTGCCGACGGCAACGTTCGTGCGGTAGGCGGCGATGGTGGCGATGGCGGTGACGGCGGACTCGGCGGCGCAGGCGGCGATGGTGGAGACGGCGGAGACGCTACCGCGATCGGCGGCGGCGGTGCATCCGGCGACGACGGTGCGGATGGAACCGGGATCACCGCCGCTGGTGGCGACGGTGGTGACGGGGGCGACGGGGGAAGTGCAGTGACGACCGGGACCGACGGCGCGGACGGGGCCGACGGGACCGCCGTCGCGATCGATTCCGATGCTGTCGCCTCCGGAGACGCGTCGGCAGCGACGACTATCGACATCGAATTCGAGACCGAGACGATCGATCAGGATACGGAGCCGACGACCGAAACGACCTTCGAGTGGGGTACGGTGGCCTCCGAGATCGACCCCGAAACCGGGACCGTACACGTCGACGTAACCCTCGAAAACGACACCCACAACTCGGTCTCCGTAGTGGCTGGCTCCGACTCGACCGACGGCGGGCAGGCCGCCTCGGATGCGGAGACGACGACCTTCGAGTGGGGAACGGTCGCCCACACGATCGATCAGGAAACCAGTGAACGGACGATCGAGATCACCGTAGATGCGGCTGGCGACGTGTCGGTCTCCGCCACGACCGTCTCCGACGACGGCGCACGCTCGACTTCGACGGCGATCGTTTCTGGCGGAGACGGCGATCGGCGCGCTGGGGCGAGCGAGAGCGTCGGACAGTCGACCGTTACGTCCGAAACGTCGATCGAAATCGACGATGACGACGAGGAGAACTGATTTGCATAGAGTTAATTGTTGACACTAATCCGTATCAGTGGCTACGATACCTGATCGACATCGACAGGTCGGCCGACGCGGATGTTGAGGGCGATGGTTTCGGGAAGCGAAACGGGTTCGTCGTGTTGGCTCGACTGGGCCGTAATCATTCCGAACGGGGCGATTTCGAGGATTTCGAGTTCGATACCCGGCTCGACACCGTGATCAGCGAGATACGAGAGCATCTCCGGATCCTGATCGGCAACTTCCTCGACGACCACCGTCTCACCTTCCGAAAACGTCGCGATCGATTCGGCAGCGGGGCGGTCCGGCGGTTGGAGGTCGGCACCCGGAATCGGCGAGCCGTGTGGATCGACTTCGGGCTCGTCGAGAACGTCCGCGAGACGCGCCTCGAAATCCTCGCTGATGTGGTGTTCGAGTCGGTCGGCTTCCTCGTGGACCTCCGACCAGTCGTAGTCTAAGTGTTCGGTCAAGTAGGCTTCGAGCAGTCTGTGGTGGCGAATTACCTCGAGTGCGACCGTCTCACCCTCGTTCGTGAGCGTGACGCCGCGGTACTTTTTGCGGTCGACGAACCCCCGCTCTTCGAGTTTGTCGAGCATGCTGGTGACGGTCGGTGACGTAACGTCTAGCTCCTCGGCGATTGCCGACGTTTTAATCCGGTCGTCGGTGGTCTGCTGGAGCTGGTAGATGGCCTTGAGGTAGTCTTCCATCACGTCACTCAGCATCATTCTATCGGAGGTTTAGAGCGGTCTAACCCTAAAACTGTCGCCATCGAGATCTCGAACCAGTAGGATCAAACATCTCTCTCTCGTAGCAGTCGTATGCGCGACTCTGTCCGAATTATCGGTGCACCGATGGACTACGGTGCGGATCGACGCGGCGTCGACATGGGTCCCTCCGCGATCCGGTACGCCGGACTGGGAGACAGACTCGAGGCGGCGGGAATCGCCTCGATCGACGGGGGCGACCTGCACATCCCGCGGGCCGAAGAGCGCGACCCCGACGCGAATCCGCCGAACCGTGGCACTGCGAAGTTCCTCCGGGAAGTCGAGGACGTCTGTCGGCGACTTGGAGACGAGGTCGCGGCGACGCTCGACGACGGAGCTTTTCCTCTCGTGCTCGGTGGAGACCATTCCGTCGCGACCGGATCGATGCACGGGTCCTCGCGGGAGGCCGATCTCGGCGCGATCTGGTTCGACGCTCACGCCGACCTCAACACGCCCGAAACGTCCCCCAGCGGAAACGTCCACGGCATGCCCCTCGCCGCCTCACTCGGCCGTGGACTGTTCGACGAACTCGAGTGGGCACCGGCACCGGGCCTGCGCGAGGAATCGATCGCCTACGTTGGCCTTCGGAGCATCGACGAC
The DNA here is from genome assembly GCF_059736405.1 of Halosolutus sp. DAT137. Classification (NCBI taxonomy): domain Archaea; kingdom Methanobacteriati; phylum Methanobacteriota; class Halobacteria; order Halobacteriales; family Natrialbaceae; genus Halosolutus; species Halosolutus sp. DAT137. The sequence goes on from NZ_JCAQID010000008.1 coordinate 15,770, forward strand.
CGCGAGCGCGAACTCGTTCGCGACAGCGAGATGACCGCGTTCACCATGTCCGACATCGACCAGCGCGGCGTCGCCCCGGTCGTCGAAGACGCCCTCGCGGTCGCGACCGACGGAACCGACGGCGTCCACGTCAGCCTCGATCTCGACTGGCTCGATCCGAAGACGGCACCGGGCGTCGGAACGCCGGTCCGTGGTGGCGTCACGTACCGCGAGGCCCACGCCGCCCTCGAAACCGTCTCGAAGCGCCACGAACGCGACGGCGTGCTTCGATCGATGGATGTCGTCGAGGTGAATCCGATTCTCGACGAGGCAAACGAGACGGCCACGCTCGCCGCGGAACTCACCGCGAGTACGTTCGGAAAGCGAATTCTTTGAGTTCGTCACGTACACCTGCAAGAGGCGTGTGAACGTTGGGCACGCGTATTCGTCTTTCAACACCTTTGTATCGGAGTGTTGCTGACTGTCGGGTATGACTGAAAACGTCGTCGTACTCGGAGCCGGATATGCCGGTGCCGGTGCGATCAAGACGCTCCAATCGGAACTCGGGAGCAACGCGCGGCTAACGTGGATCGCCGACGTCGATTACCACCTGGTGCTCCACGAATCCCACCGCGCGATCCGCGATCCGGGCGTCCGATCGGACATCACGTTCCCAGTCGAGGAAATCGCTGACCCGTCGACTCAGTTCATTCAGGCCGAAGTCACGGGACTCGATACGGACGATCGCGTCGTCGAACTGGCCGACGAGGAAAACGTTCAGTACGACTACGTGATGGTCGGACTCGGAACGAAGACCGCCTACTACGGCATCCCCGGTCTCGAAGACCACTCGCTGACGCTGAAGAGTCTCGACGACGCACTCGAGATCCACGAGGCGATCAAAACGGCCAGCCAGGAGGCGACTCGCGGCGAACCAGCCCAGATCGTCATCGGCGGTGCCGGTCTCTCGGGCATCCAGACCGCGGGCGAAATCGCGGAATTCCGTGATAGTCACCGCGCACCGCTGGAGATTCACCTCGTCGAAGCGCTCGACGAGATTTTCCCCGGCAACGACCCGGAGATTCAGCAGGCGCTTCGCGACCTCCTCGAGGAAGCCGGCGTCCGAATACACACGGACGACCCGATCACCGAAGCCGCCGAAGATGTCATCGAATTCGACGACGGTGAACCGCTAGAACACGACGTGCTCGTCTGGACCGGCGGGATCACCGGCCGTGATGCACTCGAAACCGCCGACGTGGAAAAAGAGCACAACCGCGTCAACGCCGACGCGACCTTCCGGACCTCCGACGAGCGCGTGTTCGCGATCGGCGACTCGGCGATCATCGACCAGGGCGACCAGCCTGCGCCGCCGACGGCACAGGCGGCCTGGCAGGCTGCGGAGGTCGTCGGGGAGAACATCGCTCGCGCGATCGAAGGGCGTCCGCTGAAGACCTGGGAGTACGAGAACAAGGGGACCGTCGTCTCCGTCGGCGAGAAAGCGGTCGCCCACGAGATCAAGCCCGCGTTTGGCATCTCGTTGCCCGTCGAGACCTTCGGTGGCGTTCCGGCGAAGAACTTGAAAAAGATGATCGCGGCTCGCTGGATCGCTGACATCACGTCCTGGAATACGGCCCGCAAGTGCTGGTCGTCGCTGTAACGACTCCGGACCCGTCCGAACCGAGAAAACCCACTCGCCAGCCCGAACTGTCGGCGACGGTCGCCGGTCGATTGTCGCCGTGACCCCAGCCGTCTCGCTCCCGCGATTTCCGTTTTCAGAGGAAGTGCTGTAACGGTTTGCGCGATCGCCGCCCCGTTCGAGCGATCGCCGGAAACGAATTACGACGGTCCCTATCACTCTCGAGTCGTCTCTTCCGGTTCCGTACTGCCGGTGTCCCCCGTCTCGTTCTCATTGCCGACGGCCGGTTCGTTCTCGCCGTCGTGGATCGTGTCGCTGTCCATCGGCCGCGCCGGGACGCCCGCGACCGTCGTCTCCGGAGGCACGTCCTGCGTTACGAGCGAGTTTGCAGCCACGCTCGCGCCCGCGCCGATCTCGACTCCGGGAAGCACGATTGCGCCGGCCCCGATCATGGCTCGCTCACCGATGACGACCTCGCCGGTGCGGTACTCCTCCTGTAAGAACTCGTGGCAGAGAATCGTCGCGTCGTAGCCGACGATCGCCTCGCGCTCGATCGTGATGAGGTCCGGCCAGAAGACGTCAGGCGTCGCCTCGAGTCCCCAGGAAACGCCCGGCCCGACCGCGACGCCGATCCGGCGCATGAGCCAGCGCTTGAGCCGCAGGCTCGGGGAGATCCGTACGAGCCAGATTATCACGTAGTTGATCGCGACCCGCAGCGGGTGGCGGGCGCGCGTCCACTCCGCGAGGGAGTTGCCCGGACCGGGCGTCGGATGGGCGGTGACGCGGTCGTGTCGTCGGGTCCTGTCGTCGGTCACTGCAACGCGGGTTCGGACGCTTACCTAATGAAACCGATCGATTCTGGCGGGCGGTGAGAACTCGGTCGCGTCACGTCTCGGACGCCCCCGAACCGAGTTCGGCGCTATCCCGATCGCCGGGCGTCCCCACTAACTCGCGAAACGCCGTATCCGAGAGGCGACACCGGTAGGCCGGCTTGTACATCATGTTCCGTCCGCCGGCCTCGACGGCAAATGCCGACGCGATCGACTCCCGGAGGTAGTATTGCGGGCGTTCGTTACCGTCTTTCACGTAGTAGTCGCTGAGTCGGATTGGATGGCGATCGAACAGCCCGCCCGGCCGTCGGCCGTCGACGACGACGACCGGTTTGTCGAGATACAGGTCGCCGTCGCGGGCGCGCTTGGCGTGGGCGTTCTCGCGATGGGCTGCGAGAAGCTGACGGCGTTCGGCGGCCGGGGCCTCGGGATCGATACACGTCACGCCGGCAACGGTCATGTACCCGATGAGGTACCGATGAGCGCGATCGCCATCCGGTCGCCGGAGTCCAGCGTAGAAGCCGACGATATCGCCAGGGTCGAGCGCCGATAGCCGAGAGACGTACCCACTGGTCCGGTGTTCACCGTAGGTCAGCGCCTCGAAGTTCGGGTCGTGGTGGAGCGGCCACGCCGCGAGTTCGTCGCCGCTGACGGAGTCGGCCTCGCCGCGTACCGGCTGGGGTTCGATCCGGGTCGTCAGGTCAGCCGCGGACCCTTCTTGGCCCCGCAGCGACCAAGAACCGAGGGTCTCGGATTCGGTGGTCTGGCGGGTTTTCTCCGGGATCGGCACGTATTCGAAGCTGCCATCGTCGTACAGCGGCCCCAGTACACCCAGATTTGTGCTGTCAGCGCCGACACCCGCGAGGACGACCGTCATAGACGGACGTTCCGATCGAATGGACGAAAGGGTCTCGATCGAGGTCGAAGCTCACTCTCGAGGAAACGATATATTCGCAGCGGTCACCGAACACCTGACCGAATCGATCGATGGCGTGAGCACCACAGTGACGGCAGGTTGACTGACTGCCAGTCGACGGCCAGGGCGTGATCGTCACGCCGACCACCTCCTGTTTAAGCCATATCGGGTATGTGAAAATATAGCGAAATCGAGAATTGGATTTTCGGCAGGCTGAGGGGGTTGAGCGTCTAAGAATTGAACACTTAGATAATTTCGAGTGGGATCCCGGTCGCAGATAAACTGCTCCCTATTCCCATTTTCGCGTCGCGAAAAGTGGGACCGCCGAGGTCTTACTCAGCAGTCCGACGTGTTCCATTGTGCTATACAGCGTCGTGTTCGTACTCGTAACTATATGTTTAGTTATCATTCTGAGTCACCGCGTTCGCTATCGAGTTTGTTCAAATGCTGTCGACGTCCAGCGCCGCGAACCAGCTTCTCCGGCTGGTCGTAGACGCTCTTGATGAGGTCCTCTCCGGCGTTGGCCTTGTCCGAGAGATCGGAAATCGGCCAGCCCTGGTCGCGGTGCCACGTGATCGATCCCGTTCGGAGCTTGTGCGGGCTGCGCGAGCTCGGACACTTCGATCCTTTCCCGTGCTCGCGCGCTTCGCAGGTCTCCGGGTCGCGATCGTGCGGACACTCCCCGCCGAATTCGCAGGGCTGCGTGTAGATGTAAATCCAGTTCCGCATCGACGACTTGGAGAGTCGCCCGTTCCCCTTCCGGGTCGTCAGCAACGGCTTTCGGCCATGCTTGTCGGTCTGGTCGGGTCGGTTGACGTCGATATAGTCACGGATCGTCTCGGCGACCCAGTCGGCGATATTGATGACGCGCTCGCCGAGATCGCCGTTCTTCAGCCGGGTTCCCGTCTCCGGACGGTTCTGTGGGAAAATGAACGGCAGCGACGCCTCTTCGAGAATTTCCTCAACGACATCCGCCGAGTAGCCGCTCTCTCGGAGATACACGCGTAGCCGTTCGCGATCGTCGTCGTCAATGTAGACGTCCTCGAGATCGAGCGCGTAAATCGTCCCAATCCGGGCGGTTGTTCGCCACAGAAGGATGAACAATACGTGCTCGCGCGAAGCGTACTGAAACCGTTCCATCCCCTCAAGGATCGTCTCGGCGCGCTCGGCGACCAACTTCTCAGTGTTTACTCGGTCTTCTTTGGACAGGTCCGGAACGTCGAGCGCGACAACGACGTCCTCACTGACCGCTTCGATCTCTTCGCAGTACCGGAGGAACTGTTTCAACGTCCCGAACTGGTTGTTGATCGTCTGCCGCTGGAGTCCGGACGCTCGCCGCACGGCTTCGAATTCCTTGATCTTTCGCGACGTCAGCTGATCGAGCGTTTCGACGTTCTCGTCGCAGAACTCGAGGAACGGCTCGATCCGGTACTCATAGGACTGGAGCGTTGACTCGGCGCGATCGAGTTGCTGCATCCAGAGATCGAACGCCTCTCTGGGATCGGTCGGCTCGAGTTCCTCCTGGTCGTCGTCAAGCTGGTCCGACAAGCGCCCGATCTCGTCGACCAGGTCGTCGATTCGATCGTCACCGCCCATCCGCACCACCGTCGCGTTTAGTCCCCGCCTGTAGTGTGCGCCCACCGTCGGCGGCGACACGGCATCGGCCGGGTGACAGACCAACGTCTTCAGGTCCGTGCTCAGCACTCAAATGGCTCGCAAATCGTTCGTAATCCCGACCCATGACCGCATTACAGTGAGGGATCGGACATGAAACCATTCTGAGCCATTCACCGTTGTGAGTCTCACTGTCAACGTGGACGAGACAGCGCTCAGTCCCGGTCTCAGACATCGCGATTTGCCTCCGCTTTCGTGAGCCGATCGACCGATTCGTGACGATCGTCGCACCAACGAGTGAGACACCGATCTCCGATTTTCTCGATTCCGCAGCTGTCGCAGACTTCACCGGTCACCGGAGATCACCACCCTTCCAGTTCTCGGGTTTTCCCCACCGAAACTCGGGATGGTCGTCTTCGGCGCGATCGCGATCGAACAGCCGGTCCTTGATATCCCTCTGGAGTGCGCGCCCGGATCGATCGCGTGGCTCGTTCTCCGCCGGGTAGTGATCATCCACCCGCGCGGAAAGATCGTCCATCGCCTCGAGATGTTCGCACAGAATCGCGTTCTGGTAACGGAGTTCCGTCGCGATCGCCTCGAAGGCTTCCGCCTGCCGCTCGAGAACGTCTACCTGTGCATCAACCGCAAGGAACTCGTCACTCCCCATCGCGATCACCGTCGGCGTAGAGGTCTTCGAGATCGCCCTGTCCGGCCTGGTTTTCCTCGTCGGCGAGTCCTTCGGTGAACGTCTCGACTTCGTTTCGGAACAGTCGGAAGAACTCGCGAGTGCTGTCTTCGGAACGGACCTGCGAATGCTGTTTCGTGATCGACGAGACCATCGACTCGAAAATCTGGTCTTCGTCTTCGAGGACTTCGATGCCGTCCGAGAGTCGCCGGTACGCGAGCATCTTCTGAAACCCGCGCGTGTTGACGACGGCCTCGATTTCCTCGTCAGAGAGTTCCGAAATGTCGATCATTCGCGATCGACCTCACCGGAACCGTCGGCCACGGCGATCGCCATTTCGCACGCGTCCGCGAGCCGTTCAACGCGCTGGTACAGAAGCGAGCGCCCGCTGTCCGTGAGCGCGTACTCGTTCGTGCGTTTGTCGAACTCGGATTTCTCGACCAGGTCGCGATCAACGAGTTCGTCGAGATTCGGATACAGTCGGCCGTGGTTGACCTCTCCGTGTTCGCGCTCGAGTTTTTGCATGATCGCGAGTCCGTAACTGGTCTCGCCGTCGCGCTCGAGCCGGGAGATCGCCTCGAGACAGTCGCGCTGGAATCCGGTTAGATCGCCCCAGGTCGTGCCGCCGTCGGCTACGAGTCGCTGGTCAGTAACAGTCGATGCGTCGATCGTGTCGGGGCATTCAAGACCCCGCGAATTGTCGTCGTACATGGTTCGCGTACCACAGTTACGCGAGCCGCGCGGACCCAGTGTCCTAAGCACTGGACCGCATTTTCCGAACGGACCCAACGGACAGTCGGGTCCACGTGAAACTCGCGTTACCTGACCACTCTCGAGTCCACCGCAATAAATTCTTCTACAATATAGTAGACTATGGTGGCCTATTCTGTACAATACATCCAACATTTCGAACCATGTAAGAAGGTGGTGGGATATACACGTGTGATGAGAAAACCCGGTAGCTGGATGCAGAATCCAACCGACGAGAGGATTCTGGAGGTCCTTAGCACCGGGTTGGAACTCGGGCCTACAACCATCGCGAGAAATATAGACCGCCACCGAACAGGGGTAAATCGGAGACTGTCTGTTTTGGTTGATTATGGTCTCGTAACGCGAGTTGATGAGGGATACTACGCCATTACTGATTTGGGTGAGCAGTACCTCTCGGGAGACCTCGACGCCGACAACCTCGAGTCGACCGAGGAGTGATCGGTTCACGCCTTCTCAACCCCTTCGAGTCCGGTTCGCTGAATAATCGGCTCAATCCAGCTCGGGAGATCGTCGTCGACGCGTTGCCCGTTCTGGTTCAGAACCAACACGAGCGCGGCAGTGTCACCGTTTACTCCAAACACCCAGTGACGCCCGTTTTCGACCCGGACATCAACGCGCGCGCAATTGGCTGGCGCTCCCGTGACCTCAACCGCTGCCTGACCGATCGGCGTCTCGACCTCGAAGCCCCCGAGTGAATCGCCTGATTCCGGCGGTGATCTGGTTGTACTCTTGGACATACACGACTCGAGGAACGTCTACCCCATATTGCTACACCGGCAGTGGCCGGAAACTTCCCGAAACCGATCTACCGCACGAAAACAGCGACGAGACGGGCTAATACCCGTGGCCGGAAACTGGCCGGAAACTGGCCGGAAAGAGAAAACCGCGTCACGGTTCGGGGACGGTGTACGATTTCCCCCGGCCCGACCCGGAAGACTCGAGCAAGCCGTACTTGTCTACGAGTGTCGAGAGATAGCGCCGGCGGGTCCGGTTCGGTTTCGGATCTGCGGCCCGTTCCTCATACGTCGCATGCAAATTCGTCACGCCGATCTCGCCCGCGTCGGCAACGATATCGAACAGCAACCGCTTGTGCGTCCCGAGTGAGTTGATGTGATCCTGTTGGAGATCGCGCCGCGCCTGGTCGTGGATCGCGTCGACGTCCTCGAGCGTGATCTGCGATCGGTCGGACTGATCGACTCGACGGGTGGCTCTCTCGAGAAGCTTGATCGCTTTTCGTGCGTCCCCAGCTGCGAAATCAGCGATATACTCGACGGTATCCATCCCGATCACGCCGGGACGGAGCCCCGCGTCGATCCGCGCCAGGAGGATATCGACTAACTCTCGGTGCGTGTACTTCCGGAGTCGAAGCGTTTCCGCGCTCGAGTACCGAGATTTCACTCGCCCGTTGAGTCGATGCCTCGCGAAGAAATCGTCCTCGTCGATCGTGACCGCGACGATCGTCACGTTCGGGAGATCGCCGAGACCGAGTAATAACGTTTCGTCCTCGAGCACGTCGACCTCGTCGATGATCGCGACAACGTGATCGTCGGACTCGCGGAACTCATCGATGAACGCGCTGGCAGCGGTCCCGTCCCTCGAGAGATGGTTACCGATTCCGGAGTCCTGAGCGAGCCCGTGGAGGACTTCGGTTTTCGAGGATCCGGACATGCAGTTCCAGTACGCCCGTCGCACGCCGAACGACTCTTCCCGGAGCATCCGAACGACGTACTTCGCGAGCGTTGTCTTTCCCGAACCCGATGGCCCGAAAATCAAGCTGTGCTCACCGCTCAGGCCGTGGGCGATCGGTTCTAGCGCGGTAGCGAGTTGATCGATTTGCCCGTCTCTGTGCTCGAGGTCCTTCGGGACGTACGTCGTCTCGAGGGCTCGAGCGTTGGTGATCATGCAATATCAGTGTCAGACACCCTATTAATTACTGACGATTAATACAACCCAAGCTGAGGGTTTAAATGAGAGACCGCGGCCAATGTTGACGATGCACTCCGACGACACCCGCGGGATGACTTGTTCGTAGTCGAGGCACCAATTCAGTGCGCCGTCGGCATTCAAGACCCTCAGCCTAACCGTGCTGATCGTGCCGGGCTGCTTGCTGTTGAGATTGTTGCCATGTATGGGATTGGATTAGAGGACGCTGCCTTACAGATTGAGGACGGATATCTAACAAAATTAGAATATTGTTGCTAATGAGATCTAAGCTTTAGAAGGCACTCTAAGTCAGTAGTTTCACCATTAGTTGGATACTGCATCTTGTTATTAACTAGTTTGTACCGCTTAGGTTCTTCTTCAAGCTCGAAGCCAGTTTCATTTGTTGCAATCTCTTTAAGATAGTTTGGTGTATCGATTGTTTTCCCATATGATGTACTTGGGCCAATGATCATACAAAAGAGACCACCCTTCGGGAGCGCCTTATAAACCTGATTGATCCAATCGTAAGCGTCCAAAAAATACTTGCGGAGTAGATTTGCTTTACGCTCTTGTCCCATCTCTTCGATTTCTCCTGTAATACGTTTTATATCGTCATGTGGTACTTCAGGCAGGTTTCGAAGTGTATCTTGCTTTGGTGTTGTGCTGCCAACAAAGTTTCGCGAAGTTTCGATACGCTCCCTGCGCTGGTTATCAACATCTGGTTCATTAAACAGCCCTAGCCATTCGTATTCTAATCGATGGCGTCGAGAATATTCGATGGCATTACAGTATGGTGGTGATGTAATGATCATGGTCGGCTCTTTACTTGCATTTGAACATATTTCAGAGAAGTTCTTTGCATCTCCTTCGACGACGCAACTATTCCCAAAATCATCTAGTCTATTCAATTGCCCATATCCTCTGGCAATACGGTTTGATACTGTAGTAAAAGAACTTTCAACATCAAAGGTAATCCCTTGATTAAGTTTTTGACGACGTACTTTTGTCACTTCAAGGCCGCTTACTGGGTCGGGGTCTGCTCGAGAAATTTGTCGTACCATAGCTGCAAGAGCTGTACGAACCGCGTCGGTCATCTCTCTAGATTCGTTTTGGAGTACGTGGTGTGACTTATACAAGAGACGAGAATAGCCAACCGCAACGTATGGATCGAACCAATGGAAGAGATTATAGGGTATAGCATACCGACCAACAGAAACATTATTCTCAACTTCTTGTCGGGCGTCATCTTCTGAGTAACTCCCCTTCTCTGGGAACTTATCAACCTGATCAACTATGTTTTCACACACCTCCTGAAATTCTTGTTTGTCTACAGGGGTGGTCTTAGCGCGGGTCATGAGCGCACTAAGCGGATCGATATCAACACATAGAGTGTCTTTACCCGAAACAACACTTTCAACGCCAGTAGTCCCAGACCCACACATTGGATCTCCAATAACCTCGTGGCCTGAGTGTTGATCTATGATTTCGGCAATCAGCGGTGGATGGAACTTTCCAGGAAATCGATGCGCTCGATGGGTATACTGCTTCCGATCGGGAAGATCTAAAGGATCAAGGTCTTCATCTCCAGCTTGACTGTTCATATTACTACATCGCACTCCATGACGTCAAGCTTTCGATGGAGTTCAGTTAGACGAGTATATTATTGGTCTTCTGCGATATTGTTGCTATTCACAATAAGCTTGTCACCCAATGCCTCGTCTACCGATTCTCTTGAATCGTCAACTTCAGTCAATATTGTATCCGCATCCGCATCAATCTCGAACTTTCCATCACCTAACATCTTTACTGATTTTGTAAGAACATCTAGTGACTCTAGTCGCTCTTCAATTTCTTCTCGTGTAATCCCTCTATTTCTCATTCTTTCATCATATGCGACAGCGCCAACTGATGGTGGGTTATTCGGATCTGTTTTCATCATCTCGTGTCCTATTTTGAGTATAGATTTTGTCAACTCATCATCTGGTTTATTTTGCCAAGCTGCGACGATTTCATCAGGTAAATCGCTTGGAAGAGCATCATTAGAAAGGATTTGTTTTGTCTCAGAATAGGTGAATGGTTGCCTATCATGAAGTCGGAGAAAAGTTTCAATTGCTTCTGTCGTCATAAGTGAAATGTTACTTACTGCCTCTTCATTGATTTCAGGATCAAGATTCCGAAGTAGAGCACTTCTTTGATCATTTCTGCCTTCTGTCTGGAATTCACGAGCAATGACTATTGCATGGTCACAATTTTGTTCAGCTCTGTGTCTATTCACAGAATCAAAACTCAACTGTGAATGTGACACTATACCTTGTGATCCTTTGGCCTCCACAGATACCCTAAAGTTATCACCGACTTGTGGAATCTCTATTACTCCGTCATGGGTGTCTGGCCCACCCTCCTGTGCAGCACTGAGCCCTATATTCTGGAAAATATCGACTATTGCTTCTTCAAATCTTGTTCCTCCAACTGTACTTGCATCGTCTAACTCAGAAAGTTGATAGTCTAGTTCATCAGCGCCAAGATTACCAGCTGCACTTCTCAATACAGAATCGAAGATCTGCCTGCTGGCTGCCAATGCTACCCTATCAGCACCGTTCTTTCTCAAATAACCATAAATTAGGAGCCTGGCAGCTAGTATCTCTTTGAATGCGTCCTCGATATTTCTCGTAAAATCTGATGACCTTCTTAGAGTATCTATGAGTGGGTGTTCCTCATTGATGATGACTAACAGCTCGTCTGAATCGTATTCAACTGCTCTGTCGGTAGGTTTCAGTGGTTGTACCTTAATGTCAATATCATCTAAATCGAGATCTCTTTTGTCAGTTTCATCATGGAGTCCACTTACTGCATCATATGCATAATGATTAGATCTTTCTTGAAGCCTATCTGAGAAAGTCCGTTGTAGAGTCTCTTCAGAACCAGAATTGGATTCTCCAATAATACCGTCACTTTCTTCTTCGTCACGGTTTCGCTGTTGTTTCCTGACCTCTTGAAAAGTCTGCTTGAGAATTCTTCTTGCTATATGTGTTTCCGGCTCGTCCATTAACTGATCTCTCTGGACTCGGATGACATCATCAAGGCCAGGCATCTCAAACTCACCCAAGAACTGGGCCCACGTAGAGAAACTCAACGGTTCCAATCCAAAGAGCGGATCCGACTTATTAATGAGCTTACCTCTTACGTTCACTCGAAAGCCGTGATCTTGAAAACCTCTCTCGCGTCGTTTGTCTGTTGTGAGTGATCTGTTAAAGTATTGGCCTTGGCCAGACACATAACCTAATTTTGGCACATCAATCCCAGCTAGCCTATTATTGGTATTCTTTGGATCGGTGAACGTTGTTAGTTCGACTTCATACAATTCTTCGTCCACATCATCAGGGGCAACATTCTTCCTAGAGGACCAATAATTTTTCAATGTGGTTTCTATACGCTCAATCATCACATCTTCAGTCACGTCAACAGAGAAGACTTCTTCTCCATTAGGCTCTCTTTCAGAGATTTGCTCTTGATTCAAGTAAGCCGTGAAATTTGTAGAAGTCGGGATTGCTGTACGGATCATATTCTTCAAATACCAAGGCTGGAGATCTGTACCAGTATTTCCTTCTGGAATATCTTCCACCACTGCTAGGGTCCAACTCTCCCAATTCTTTTCCCAAGGGTTTGGAATACTGCTGAAAAAGTGGCCTATATGTTCTTCTGCTTCACCAGACGGAAACTCATAAACATCAAAATCGTCATCTTCCGTATCTTCTTTTAATCGCTCCTGATGAACCGAAACCACACGGGTTGTTCCATTCTTTGTTGCAACGTAAGTCAATCTAGAGCCTAAAGCGAATGATGCCAACTTTCCAACCCCAAATTTCCCGATCTGTTGTCTGTCTCCGCTTACTCGGTCATCACTGCCTCCTTGGGATTTACGACTAGAAGCAACCTTCCAGAGCCACTCTAGACCTTCCATATCCATTGAATGGCCATCATCGAGCACATAGAGTGCATCGTCAGTATTGTCTGGAGTGTGAATATAACATTCCTCAGCGTTAGCATCATAACTATTGCAAACAAGTTCTTCAATCGCCCTACGTGGATTATCGTATAGTTGTTTGGAAAATTGCCTTATAATACGAAAGCTAATGTCAATATCGATGGAATCTTCTGGATCCCCAAACTCTTGTGCAGTGTCATACAATGATTCTGGGGCCTGATCCACTTCAGACGTGGTCATAACTATGATCACGTTACCTAACTGATTAGTTTTTTGGTAATAATTTCAAATGCAGTCTTCTCATTTTGTTTTGTATGCTTTGCCACCAGTCCGTTTTTCCCACTTCTCCCAGGGGTTGCACGTCGACGAAACCGGTTTCCCGAATATGAACACGAGCGCGAGCGTTGCGTGTTCACCAGCGGTCGCGATCGCGTCCGATCACCCGCGCGCCGACACGATACTGAGCCCGCCCGCGCCCGTCCTTTATAAACGCGCGTCCGTTCGCTCACCCGAGATTACTAGGATATGGACCTCGTGTTCACGAACATGGGTCAAAACGATGTCCCCGGGTCGATCCGAATCCGGACCGGAGACGGGAACGAATGGAGATTCGACGAAATAGAACGTGCCGCCGACTGGTACAACACGAACCGGAGCAACGCCGCCGCGTTCGCGTGCCACGACGTCACCCGAATGGTCTCTGCCGTGAAGACAGTCCTTCGCCGCGACGACCTCACACGCAAACAGCGCCGAGAGATTGCGTCGACACTCTCAACTGGTAACGTCCGGTTCGACGTCGAGACAGCAATCACCGCCGAGAAACAGCGCGACTGAGTTATTCGAGCGACCAGGCGACATCGTCGACGACGATCGCGATATCGGATAGATCCGTTTGGCCTGGAACGATCACACAGTCCCATCGCTCGTTCGTTTCCCCTGTTTCGAAAAAATGCCCAGTGTGCCCTCGGAGTTGATCGCGAACCTCCATATCGCTACGTCCAAGGTCGTGACACACTGATTCGGACTCGCAAACCTCGGCATCTGAAAAGACGTCGTTCGACAACCCAACTTCACGCCGATCGTTTCCGATTTCGATTTCAAGATCAAAACCAGGCATTAGCTCAGCGGGCTCCGGGTCGAGCATTTTCAATCGATAGTCGATTACAGCGAGCTGATCCGGGTCGAATTCATGTTCCACTTCACCACCCATTCCCGACAGAATCACGTTGTCGACGAACTCGACGCCGTCCACAACAACACCGAATCGGCTTAATTCCGCCCACTCGCCAAACGACAGTTCATCCGTGACGTCGTGATCGTCTTGGTCGCGATCTCGGGCCTCCGGCTCTTGGCGATCGCTCTGGTCGTCGGCGTCGCGATCGTCGTCGTCGACGTCCTCGCCGCCGTCCGGCTCCCCGCGAGAGAGACAACCAGCTGCCGCCGTCGCGCCGATCGTCGCAATGAACGCCCGTCGTCTCATATCAGGATTGTTTTTCGAGACGAGTGATATATCTCCCGCCCGCGGGCACCAGCATTCGGGCGTTCGCGGCCGTGCCCACAACCCCGTTCGCGCGGACCTGAGCGGTCCCGTGTCCGTCCGCGGGCACGGTTACGGGCGTCGGCACGGCCGCGTCTAATAGCGCATACGCGCCAGCGCCGCCGCTCGCCCGCGAACACTCGTACACCGACGCGAAAACGTGCGTCAGCGGGTCCGTACGTACTCGCTCCCGTCTCCGTCCGCGTGGTCGCGATCGTGCTCGGCCACGACCGCGTCCGTCTCCGCCAGCGCGTCCGGGTGCAATCGGACGTCGTGCGTGCGCTGGTGTACGTGACAGACGTCGTCGCCGGGATCTCGCGACAGTCGACAGCGCGATCCGTCCGTCGTCTCCGCCCGACAGCGCCTGCCCTCGAGATCGACGCCCGCCGCCCGGAGCGCTCCGATCACCGACGCGATCGCGACGACCACCAGGAGCCCGGCGACGACGTCCGCCCACTCCGCCGGGACCATCGTGTATCGTGCCAGCCACCCGCCGCCGTTGATCGCGACCAGCGCCATCGGCCACTGGAGCGTTTCGACGAGCTCGTCGACGGGTCTCACCGAGCGATCCCCTCCACCGACGCGTGTCGATCGAACGCGCCCTCGAGCTCGACCAGTTGCTCCCAGCGCTCGCGCGGGGTCTGGAAGACAAACCGCCAGTCCGTTGGAGACGGTCCGGTGATGAGCACGATCAGGGCGACGATCCATCGGAGCGACGAGACCGGCTCGACGAGCACGTGATACGCGACCACGGGCGCGACCACGGCGGCCGTGAACGCCAGCGGCGCTAGGGAAACGAACGTGCTCTCGAGCCAGCTCATGCGCACTTGCTTCGAGCTCGCTTTCGCACCGCACGCGCCGCTAAACGCGAACGGGTAGACGTTCCGTCCGCCGACCGAGAGCCAGTGAACCGACCACCACGCCGGGATCCCGAGAGAGTAGAACGCGAGCCAGTGGCACAGCTCGTGGATCGTAATGATCGCGACCAGGAGCACGCCGATTCCGAGCGCGATCGCGATCCACGTCCCGACGTCGACGAGCGTCACACCCTCGAGCGCCGCCGACGTCTCCGACGAGCTCGGCTCTCCGAACGCGAGCGCGTAGCCACCGAGCCCGACGAGCAACACGAGCGCCAGCCGCTCCGGCGTGATCAGCTCGGCGAGCGCCGCCCGGATCGCGGTGCCGATCTCCTCGAACTCGCGTTGCCGCTCGACGGAGCGCGGCGGTGTGTCGACGTCGTACGTCACTGGCGACCACCCAATTCGAACACGACCTCGGTATCGGGACCGGTCCGAGACTGCCACCAGCGGACGGCCATATACCCGGCGACGCCGACCGCGATCAACACGACGAGCGGCATCACTTGACCGACCTCCGACGAGACCAGCACGATCGCCGATCGGAATCCGTCGGAGATCGATCCCGGCGAGATCGCCTCGAGCCCGAGCACGCCGACCAGGAGACCAACGCCGCCAATGATCCACATCGGGAGCTGTGTCCGGCTCGCCACGACCGCCGCGCCGCCGGTCGCGATCACGCCGACGATTAGGACTAAGAGCGGCGAGACGCCGCCAGCCGTCGCCGTCGCGAACGCGGAGCCGGAGCCATCGCCGCCCGACGACGTCGTCACGCCGTCGCCGTCGTCGCTATCGTGCACGATCGATAGCCGCTCGCTGAAACTGTCGCCCGTCAGCGTGACCGGGCTCGACGCATATCCGGTGTCACGAGCGACGCCGTGCGTCTCCGAATAGAGAACGTACCGATCGCCGGAGACCGTGTCGTGATAGCGGTAGTCGATCTCCGACGTCGTTGCGCTCGGATCGACGTCGAACGTCAGTTCCTCGTTGCTCTCGACGAGCGCGAGCTCGACGTTGCCCGCGTTCGGCGTGACCTCCAGCGGCAGCGTTTGCACGCGCGTAGTGCTACCCGCGCTCGCTTTCGGTGCGCGCACGTTTTGGGAGCCGTCCGCTCCGATCACGACGGACGTCTCCGGTGCGGTCCAACTCTCGTTTGCTGTCGTGTGTAGCCAATTCCCTTCGGACGTCCCGCCGACGTCGATCGCGAACTCGTCGGAGTGATCGACGATCGCGATCTCCGTGTCGAGCGTGTCACCCTCGACGGTCGGCTTCAGGACGTCGATCGCGCCGCCGTCGACGTCGACTTTCGAGCCGGTCGCGCGAACGTCGATCTCGTCGCCCTCGGAGACGTTTCCGAGTTCGGCGGTCATGGTCGTGCCGTCGAGCGCGATCGCGTCAGCAGGGAGTGACGACCACTCCCCGCCGTTCGTGCGTGTCTCGACGTCTCGGATCTCGACGATTCGATCGCTCGCAAACGGTATTTCGACACTTGCGTCTGATCTGTCTTCCGACCATGTGCGGGATAGATTGTATTTCTCGGTCCATGTTTCCCCGACAAAATCGACAGTTTGGTCGGATCTGGCCGCGTGTCGATATTCGAGGTTAACGTAGCCCTCCGGACCATCGATACCCTCACTGACGGAGACTGATACCGTATTTTCACCCTCAACAATGGATCCACTGTCAGCGGTCAACGTGGTGTTTTCATCTTCCGACAGAGTACCGTCGTAAGAGACAGTCTCGTCGTTTATCGTCACAGTTGGGTTAGCGGATTCTGTTACTTCCTTCCAATTTAATTCGTAATCAGCTGCCCCCTCACCGGAAACGTTAAGAACTTCATCGTCAGTTTCCAGACCAATTTCTTTCTCGCCGCCATCTATGATCTCCACACTATCACCGTTCGTTTCGACAGTCAGCTCGTGCCCTCGCTCATAGGTGAAAGTGAACCATTGGGACGACACCTCTATATCTTCAGGACTATTGAGATCGTGACCTTTGTCGGTCTGTATCCCGATCGTAGCCCCATTTATATTCTTGTCAATATCCTCAGTCTGAGTTTCAGATACTACCGAATCCCATTCATCAGACCACATAGAGCCGACCTTGATACCGTTGAAAACATCACTACCAACATCCCCCTCTTTAAAGTAAACCGACGACTCTAGCTCGTGTCTTGTGTCGACGTCATGATTGTGATATTGACGCACCTCCACCTCTTTCAAATCACCCTCTGCCTCCGGAATATAGATCGTGTCTGTGTCGCCAGTTTCCGGAAGGTCAATCCCCACCGAACCGTCTTCACTAACTTCCTCAAGCTTCTTTTCTGTTGAGATCATCGGTTTCAGAGTTTCGTGTCCGGTTGGGGATTTCGTACCACCAATATCAATGGTCTCCGACTTACCGGCTTCAATCACTCCCGTCTTAGTCTTATTTTCCTCATTTTCAACGCCGATAAGATCAATCTCAACATCTCCCGGATCCTCATCTTCTGCCAATTCATAGCTAAAACCAGATCCATCACTTACTGGGTCGCCGGTTAGCACGACCTCGCCGTCAAATGTCACCGTGTTCGTCGAGAACTTCGGAACCTTGAATGTCGCATGATCGCCGCTGTAATCGATCGACGACGACCACCGATCGCCGCTCTCGTGCACGCCATGCGCCGCCGACGGCTCGTGACCGATCGCGTCTCGGAGCGCGTCGCGCGAGATCGCGACCTCGCGGCCGTCGTGATTGACGTCGTCGCTCAGAACCAGCGCCAGCTCGCCGCCGTCGGTCTCTCCGATCTCGACGCCAAGATCGCCCGCGTGATCTGACGCCATCACGTTCCAGACCCCCGCGTCATCGGGAATCCGATCGCTCGCGTGGACCGGCGGTCCGGCGTGATCCGGCGGACCGGCGTCGGCTCCAGGTCCGCCCTGGAGACCGGGACCGCCGCCGCGATCGTCCGGTGGTCCGACCTGATCGGACGGTACGCCAACCATTCCGCCCGGCGAGCTCGTCGACGCGATCGACGAGACGCGATCCGTGCGATCGACGTCGCCGCCCGCCGCTGCGACCGGCGCGATCACCGACGTCGCCATCAAGAGAACTACCAGCAACGTGACCATAGTACGTACTGGCGGGAGCGCGCGCATAATGCGATCGTGCACACGCCCGGGGACCCCACCGTGCCTATCTGAGCTACGCGCGCGCGTATTCCGCTGGTCGACCGGCGACACAGCCGCCGAGCCGTCCGAATCGATCCGACCGACCCTACCTTTCGATTGAAAAATTTTCATTTTGAAATTACCCCAGTTTGATTTTCAGATTGTGATTCGACGCCCTCGGCATGTTCTTCCACTTGAACAGCTCGAAATTCGTCTCGTTGAACATCAGCGCGGTTCCGACCGACCGTCTCGACGTGATATCCGTCTCCATTGGCACGCTGTCGAACCCGACGACGTCGCCCGCGCTCGTCGGATTGCTCGTCGTCGGCATTTGGCAGCGCCAGCGGAGTTTCCGGCGGATCTTTTCGTGCACGTCCGTCTCGCTGTGCACGACGCCGTAGAACGACACGCCGAACTTCCGGAGATCGACCCACGCGTCTTTCATGAGATCGACTTTCTGGTAACTCCCGAACTGGTCTTTCTGAGCGCCCTGCGGCATGATATCCCCGAGTTCGTCGCACATCCAGGCAGTCCAATGAAACGGCCCGTGCTCGACGCGAGCAAGAGCCCAAGCGAACCACCAGTGGTTCGCGGGATCCTCCGGAGCGAACAGTTCGCCGCGCTGTGGTGGGTCGACAGTCCGCTCGTCGCTTTCCTCGTACACGGCCTGACAGCCGCGCATTTCCGGGTCTGGATAGACCACATGAAACGCGCCCTGCTGGAGAACGCGGTGATTGAGATCGATCGGGTCCGAGTACCGCACGACCTCGCGCACGATCTCGTCGAGATCGTCGACGTCGAGCACCGCCGACGGCTCCGTCGGGTTCTTCGCGTCGAGCCTGATCTCCGGATCAGCGCCCTCCGGGAGACAGAGTCGCGTCCACGGAGCGAGCGGCAGCCACTCCGAGCGTGAGCTCGAGCCGCGCCAGACGACCGCCGCGTCGTTGATCTCGAGTTCGCGAACCGCAAGGAAGTTCGTCAGTGTCGATTTGCCGCTCCCCGGCTTGCCGCGGATCAAGAGATCTGAACCGCCTTCGAGCTGACCGTCCGGCGAATCGTCCCAGTAGCTCTCGAAACAATTCGGAAGTACCGTTCCGTAATTAAATCGAGCCGGATCCCACGACGGGATTCCGAAGTGACGCCGCATACTGTCGGCGTCCGTGTGTCTCCGACGATCGCCGTCGGAGTCCGGATCCGTCCCGTCCGCTAGCGCTTGCCGCGTGTTTCGGACCGGTTCGGCGAATTGCTGTAGGAGCTCTCGTTTCGTCTCGTCGTCTGTCGTCTCCGCTGATCGTGGTATACTCAGACTCATGCTAATTCAGGTTCTGTTCGCTGTTTTTCGTCGTCTGGCTGTTCTCCCGCGCGACCGGCGAGATCGCGCACGCCCGCATTGAATGCCGGGATCAGGTGGTACGCCGCGAACAGCTCGCGAGCGCGTTGATCCGTTGGCTCGGTCGACGTCAACAGCGACGACGTCGACGGCTCGCGGTACATCCGCTCGACGAACGACTCCGAGAGCTCACCGTGCGTCGCGAGCTCGAGATCGTCTCCCCATTCGAGGATTGCTCCGCGATCAGGGAGCCCGTCGAGACAGTCCGCGAGCGCCCGCTGTTGATATCGCTCCAGCTCGTCGAGCGCCGGTCGCATTGCGATATAGCGCTGTAACTGCGGGTCGTGTTTCGATCCGCTATCGCGATCGTCGAGATACTCTCCGGCGTCGTTCCGGAGCTCACGCATGGCGCGGTGTCCCGACGAGCCGAGCAAGACTGCCGACATTCGCTCTCTCAGCTCGTCGACAGCCGACGGGTCCAACTGCCGGCTCCGTTCCTCCGCCGTCAACAGCGCCGACAACAGCGCCCGCTCGCGCCCGCTGGATGGAACGCCACGGAATTGCCGCGCGAGCTCGAGATACCAATCCTGATCAATCTCCCCAAGAGTCCGGACCGTGAGCCGTTGCGACCACGTTAGGATCTCACGGCGCGAGCTGAATCCCTCCAGGAGCTCGTGACGGAGATCCCGGAGATCAAGCGAGAGTTTTTGGAGCGCCGGTCGGTGACTCTCGGCGATCTCCGGATCGACGCCGCTCGACCGATCGTCGGTCGACGCGTTGTGCAAGAGCGAGCGAGCGACGTCGACGGCGTCGTCGCGATCAGTCATCGGCCGGCACCTCGTTTGCCTCCTGGTCGCGATCGCCGTCGCCGCTCGAGTTCGTCTCCGTACTCGAGCCGTCGTCGAGGATTCGTCGGTCGACGTCCGAGCCGAACATTTCCTCGATTAGCGTTGCGTCTTGAGTTTCGAGCGCGTCGTCGACGTCGCGCTCGGACCGTGCACGTTCCTGAATCAGCTTTTCGCGTGCCGATTCGATTGTTTCCGCGCTATCGTGCTCCTGCGCGAGATACATCATGCTCACGAACGCCGCCCGTTCGTGGCCGGTCGCGGGCTCGACGGTCGCGCTCGTCTCCGTCGGCGTCGCCGTGTACGCGACGATGAGGGCGATCCCGGTTGCGATCCCCCAGGACCACGCCAGGGACGTCCCGACCAGCGTCACGATTCCGATTCCGACCATTCCGATCGTCGCCAGCCGGAGTGCGTCGTCGCGGCCGTTGATCTCCGGAGTCTCGAATTTCCAGCCCTCCGGCTCGTAGTCGATCGTTTCGTCGGCGTCCGGATCGACAAAGATCAGCTGATCCCATTCGCTCTCGGCGAGATTCATCTCCGTCGTGAGCGGGCGCGTCGGCTCGAGCCGCGCCATTCCCCCGAAGACTCTCGAAAGGAACGGGCGCAAGCCCGGACGAACGACCGCCTGCCGCCCGCCGCTCATTTCGACGATTTTCTCGGATTGGACGTCGCCGAGAAGCGAATCGACGACGTCGTCGCCGCGCGGGTTCGCGACGTCCACCAGGTGCGGTCGCACGAACAGCGTTTCCTTGATCGCGCTCTGGTCGCTCTCGAGCACGACGATCCCGATTACCCCAGTGAGATACAGCGCCGCGATCAGCGGAGCGCCGACGACGAGATCCGCCAGCGTCTCGAACTGGAACGCAACGAACAGGAACGTGCCGATCGTCAGTCCGACGATCCACGGTACGTAGCCGATCTGTGGACCAGCGCCCGCGCGTTTGACCGCCTTGTTCGCGAGCCCGCCGACGACAAACGCTCCGACGCCGATCGGTAGCAGGAACTCGACGATCGCCCGCCACAGGTACTCTCCCTCGCTGTCGACGCCGGCGTCGGCCGTCGTCGCGAGCGATTGGTGGCGGAACGTCCATTGCGCGCCGTCGACGCGATCGCCGTCGCTGTCTTCGAGCCACATCGTCACGTGTCGCTGTTCGTCGGATCGCTGGAGACGGACCGTCTCGCGATCGAACGAGCCCGAGAGCGATATCTCGTGTCTGTCCTCCGCGTAGACGTTCGCGGCCGCGACCGTCTCGTTACCGCGCTCGCGCGTTTCGGGATCCCAGTAGACGACGACCAGCTCGAGATCCGCGGTCTCGGCCGACCGGCCGCGGTTCGCGTGCAACGTGAGTTCGTCGACGCGAACGAGATCGCCGTTCGCGAGCAAGTTCTCCGCTTCCCAGTCCTCGGTTGACTCCGAGAGTATCGGATTGTGACCGCCGTAGTCGACGTACACGCTTCCCGAGTCAGACAGCCAGCGAGTCGACGGATCCGCTCCCGCGATCTCGCTCCCGCCGCCCCGGAGCGTGTCGAGACCGTAGCTCTCGTCGAGCTCGTCGGCGTCGGTCTCGTTGATCTCGACGTCGGTCTCGTTTCCAGCGGTCTCGTTGCCCTCTTGTGCCGCCGCGACGCCAGCCGTCGCCAGCGACAGCGCGAGCACGGTCGCGATCGCGATCGCGGTCAGCGTGTGACGCGTGGCTCTCATTCCAGTTACCTCCGATCGAACATGGCGAGCACGACCATTGCCGCGACCGTGACGACGATCCACGTCTCCGGCGTGATCCCGATGGATCCCGCACTGACGAGATACCCGAGCGCGATCGCGAACAGATTGCTCACCGCCGGAGCGTTCGCGCCGATCACGTCGCCAAACATCCCGAGCACGGCCGCGCCCTCCTGAGCCGCCGCGACGAACACGGTCACGCTTCCGACCAGGAGCCCGCCGACGCCGCCGACGAGATTCCGCGTCGCGGTCTCGGAGTCTCCGTCCGCGGCCGCGTAGAGCGCGAGCCAGACCGTCGAGATCAGCCCGAGCGCGACGCCGAGCCCCAGCGTCGACATCACGGCCGACCACCGGGATCGCCCGTCGGTCGCTGTCGTCTCTGCCGCTGCCGATACTCCGGTCGTGGTCGTTTTGCTCGTCTCATTTTGTTGTTTTCTGATACAATCTTTCGAGTAATCGAATCGCCATGAACGCCAGCACGATTACGATTATCGCGTTATACGCCTGATCGACCGCTCCGTGCGGGATCCAGTCGGCTCGAGCCGCGTAGGTCGACAGCGTCGCGACGAACGACAGCACAACTGTCGGATCCTGAAACAGTAACAGGAACACGGCGACGATCACGTCGCCGCCGAACACGACGAGATCTGCCGTTACGCCCGCGACAGTACCGATCACGCCCGCAAGATATCGGTCGCTCATGTGGACAACACCGGGATTCTCCCGACAATTTGATTGAACGCCTGCATACCGAACTCCGCGAGCACGGTGATTATCGCCGCCCACATCGCGACGTACACGATCGGTGCGGCCGGCCCCGCAGCGAGCGACGCCGACAGCAACAGCTCGTTTACCAAGTTGACCAGATAGAGCGGGATCGCGCCGACGACCGATAGAGAGTCGACCACAGCGCTCCCCGCGGATCCCAACACACCGTCGAGAAACAGAGATCCGATCTCCTGGAACAACCCGATCAGCCCGGTGACGATGTTTAAGAACGATTCAACAATCACGACAAATATCCTATTGCGGATGTATTCTCCCGGTGCTTGTGCGAAGTCGGTGATCTCATCCGCATAGCTCGCGATATTCGTGAGTTCGTCTACATAGTCGACAAGTTCTCTCAGCTCTCCGAGATCGTCGTCACTCACGGAATCACCTCTTCGCTAACCCACTGATAGACGCGATCGATCACAGTCAGCGTTAGTAAGAAGATCAGGATCGCGGCCGGGAGCCCGAAAATCCCAAACACCTCGTGGTGTAGGAAATTGATTAGTTCGACGACCGCTCGTTGCATCCCGTCAGCTGGTGACGTCACGGTCTCGTAGATCAGGTTTGAGAGCCAGCCAGACAGCAGGTGCATGGCCGCCTCGATACTACTCAGGAAGAACGAGACGACCTCGACGACGTAGAAGAAATACGCAAGGATCACGGCCCCGACACTATCTCGCAGGAGCTTCGACCAACGAATTCCGTCTTCGACGTACTCGCCCGCTCTGTCTG
This sequence comes from Halosolutus sp. DAT137, assembly GCF_059736405.1. Classification (NCBI taxonomy): domain Archaea; kingdom Methanobacteriati; phylum Methanobacteriota; class Halobacteria; order Halobacteriales; family Natrialbaceae; genus Halosolutus; species Halosolutus sp. DAT137. The sequence continues at coordinate 39,056 of NZ_JCAQID010000008.1, forward strand.
ACAGTGATCCGCCGTCGTCGCCGCTGGTCCCACCGTGCGATGGCGGAGTCCAACCCCAGTCGTCTCCCATTCTTGTCACCCAAACCTATTCGTGATAATCCCCCACGGAACGATCTCCGTGCGGTCCCACCACCAATCGACGATTAGCAATGCCATCACGACCGACACGACTCCGAGCGGGAAGGCGAACGGACCAGCGAACGATCCGATCCCGACGAGCAACGACTGTTCCGACGAGAGTCCACCCGCCTCGATCACGCCGACGCCCGCGCCGATCGTGCCGGAGATAAAATCAGCGAATCCCTGCATGATCGCGCGAACCGGCGCGAACACCGTCTGGAAGAACGATCCCATGATGTTCGAGACACTCCAGACCCAGGCCAAGAAGATCGTGCCGAATCCCGTCTCCAGGAGCCGACGCCAGCCGCCGGAGTCGAGTGCGTCACCCGCGCGGTCGAACAGACTGTCCGGGTCAGTTGCCATTTAAATCACCCCGTGAACGGCAGTCGTTTCCGAACCAGTCCAAAGTAGCCCGTAACGGCTGTCACGGCAGCGAGTGCGAACCCACGAGCGCCGCTGAACCAGCCACCGCCGCCGGAGCTTCGAGCGCCGAACCCGCCGCCCCCGCCGTCGGTAAACAGCTGGTCCGTCTCGCTGTCGGTCAGTTTCAGCTCCGCCACGACCGAGTACTCGACGCCGGTCGAAACGAATTCCTCAAGCTCGGCATAGTCACCCTCGCCGGGGAGCTGATTCCGGCGATCCTCACCGTCGACGTCCTCGTCGTCGGTGTCCGCCGTGTCCTCCGCGACCTCCAGGACGTGATACCGCTCGTCGGGGAGCTCCTGTTGCATCTCGAGCGTGAGATCGCTGTGTGAGAGCTCGTACGCCGTCGGCACCTCAATGCGCGCGTGCGTTTCCGACAGCGCGTCGTATGGCGGATACCGGTCGGTTTGCTCGAGACTATGCGACGTCTCGACGTCCGTGCTCGACGCATCGTACGCGAGCGGTAGCTCGAGATCGTGCCGCGTCGCGTTCGCGACGAGATCGCCCTCGAGATCCGTCGCCCAAAACATCCCCGACGGCTCCCGAATCGTCTCCGTGTCTTCGTCGTCGGTGTTTTCGTCGACGACGCGCGTTCCGAACTCCCACCGGCTCTTGCGCTGTCCGTTGAGTCCGAACAGCGTCACGTCCGCGTCAGCGTCCGAGACCGTGATCTCGACGGCCGTGATTTCTTCGAGCTCGTTAGCAAGCTCGCCGAATTGAACCTGATGAACGATCCCGCTGCCGGTCGCGGTCGCGACGACTTCGTTGGCCGTCTCGTCCCCGTTCGGATCGATCCGCACGGTCTTTGCTCCGCCGACGTCGTCGACGAACGCGAACTCGACGAGCCCGTCCGCCGCGATCGTGCTGATGTTCACGCCGAGCTGGAAGTACTGACGGGGATCCGCGTCGGCAAGAACGTCAGCATGGCTGTCCGCGTCGAAAGTCGCCGTCGTGCTGCCACCGTCGACGACGCCGTCCGTCGAGATCCGCACGCTATCGATCTCGAGATCGCCCTCCGTGACAGTCATGTCCGCACCGGCGGTCCAAAACTCCGGATCGATCGCGGAGACGTCTTGCACGTCGCCGTCGGAGTCCTCGTACGTCACGTCGCGCGGGAACGAGCGGTAATCGCTCGCGTCGAGTCGATCCGCGCGGAGCCCGAAAACGTTCGCCGTCGTCTCGTCGTGATCGTTCGGGTCACGATCGTCGATCACCGCTGGGAGCGTCGTCGCCTCGCCGTCGTCTCCCTCGTACTCAAGCGGGTTCCAGCCGGGCTCGTGCGTCCCGATCGTCGTCGTCGCGCTCGCGAACGGGTTTGGCACGGCGTCCGCGTCGAACGCGAGTTGTTCGCCGTCGTCAGCTACCGCCGTTCCAGCTCCCGCGAGCGCGATCGTCGCGACTGTACCGACGCAAAACGCGCGTCGGCCCATCTGTGATTCGTTGAGTTGTGCTCCGTTCTCGCCACTGCTTGTTTCGGTCATGTCGATATCGTAAGATCGCCCGTTTACGGCGGGCACACCGTGTTTCGCTGCCAGTTCGGGATCCGGCGTCCATTGCCTTCGGAGCCGATTGATGTACTTGCGGAAAGCCGGGCTTCCTCCGAGCCCGTGCTCGTCGTCTGTCACGGCCTTCCCCTCCATACGTCCGCGATCGCGACGAGCGTAAGCATCGAGCCCACGATCGTTACACCGGAGATCACGCTACAACCCCTCGATGCCACCGCGTCTTACCGATCTGTTCTGGGTACATTCTGTCACCTGTATACAGCGAACGCTACCGCGCTCGCTCTGAGAACCAGATTTGGACCGAACAGATAGTCCTCAGGAATGTAACGGGTTCTCCGGGGTACTACCCCCCGGAAGCACCACCCTTTAAGACGAGGGGACGAGGTGTGCCGATATTCGATGCCAATCCGAAAGCTCAGAAACATAGACGGGTCTGGTGGAGTGACGCTCCCGAAAGACGACCTATTCCGAGACGGCCTGGTCGACGACGACGGTGAAATCAAAGACGCTCGTGTCGCAGTCGATCGCGTTGGCGATGGCGAGTACAGGATTAAAGCAGTTGACCCTGATAATTTTTAAACAACTGACCCATGGAGTATCATGATGCCGAATTTCATATGTTAGAGGTATTGCGTGTGTTTTTTGATCGAGAAAAATCTTGTTGTTATAATGACTATCGAACCTGCGTGGCTCCAAGCTGGATCCACGGTTGTTTTGGTGTTAGTTACTGGGTACTATACCTATTTGCTTCATCGCCAAAACAATCGTGAGCGCCGAAGGTATCATTCAGACATATTACGTGAACGAATACAGGAATGGTTAGAACATCTGCCAGACGTACAGAAAACACAAATCCAATCAGCAGAACCTGTATATGTCTTTGGCCAAAATGATCCATTTCGCGTTGCCCCCTCAAATCTCGAAGAGGACAACTATTTTCAGGATCTAATCAAGAATCACGGAGATGAACTCCGCCAACATAAGAACCAGATCGAAGATCTAAATGAATCGTTCGAGACTCTGAAAGATGAATTTGTAGACCAATTTAATGATTCTGAACCGATCAAATCTGCACCACTCAATCTTGAACCCACAGAGTGGTATAATGAATGGGTTTTTAACCGAATAATCCTCCTTGAGCGGACAGATCTGATGAAAAGTGGTCTCGATAAAAGAGTTGAGCAAGCATTAGGGCGCAATACTAGTAGACATGCGGATGAAATAAAATATCCTGGTAGTGGAGGAAACAGCTATAAGGTGATTCTTACCCGTCAATCGGACAACTCTATCGAGAATGATCAGGAGATGGTAGCTTCTGTCCTACAGGAAGTGATCGATCAAATCGATAAGTACGAAGAGTACAACATTGCCTCTGAAGCAGCGACTGTATTGGATCAAATGGAATCTGAAATCGATGCATTACAGAAGAAACTCATTGAGTATGAAGGGATGGCAACGTACCCCGGCAACTGTGAGTATTTATAGAGTCAATCATCAACCCCTGTTTCGTGTCCTTCAACTCGAGATTCGGAAAAGTAGGGAGGGGTGTGTGCGAATCGGGTCTCAACCATCCGAAACCCCAAAATTTTCGGCGCAGCGGGGCTGTGCGGGGCGGAGTAATTTTTGACATTGTGTCGTTAGACACACTCGCTAAGGGGATGTGCCCGCGCAGTGGGAACGGTGACTGAGTTACAACCGTCGGTGAACGCAATAAAGTAGTTCCACTCGAAACGCGGTCTCGACATGAAACGGGGGTTAGTCGGGAAAACAGAGTATCACTTATAAAAGAATGAACGGGAGACGGCGTTGCCACTATCGACCGGGCTTGTTTACCCGGTGTCGTAGCGGTCAATCAATAGGCGGGCTTTGTTTGCGATCGTGTTCCCATCGGGATCGTCGAACACGACCGTCGCGTTCTCGAAGGTGACGGGATCGCGCCCGGCTCGGATCCATGCGATTTTACCGTAATCGACGATCTCGCCGACGTGGTCATACGAATCGTGTTTGAACGTGGACAGGATCTCGCGGATCCGGATTTTAGCGTTCTCCTGGGGATTGTTGCCGTCGCGAACGAGCTCGGCTCCGTAGCGAGTGAGCCAATTTTGCCACGCTCGCCCCTTGCGTTCGAGATCTCGTGGATCGACGTTGAGCGTATCCTCGATGATTCGAGTCGTTGCCTCAACGGTCTCGTCGAGCTGGTCGACGAGGTCGGCTACACGATCGCGAATCTTCTGAGAGAGGAACGAGACGTTTCCATTCTCGTTCTCGAGCAGATCTCCGAGTTTCGATAGCGCGCGGTAAATTGTCGAGGTCGCCCAACCAGTGTCGTCAGCGATCTCGTTGACGTGTGCGTCTCCGCCATCGGTCAAAGCGACGCGCTCGAGTACGTCGCGATCGCGATCCGACAGCCGCGTCAGTGTCGACATGAGTACGGAGTCTTGATGCGATTCGATTTCGGGGGTAGGATCGTCGAACAGTGCAACGTCGCGATCGGAGCGAGCGCTTGCGTCAAAATGCCAGTCGGATATGAACGCGACGTCTCCCTTTGTCGGCACCCCTGCCCACTCGAGCGTATTGATAATCGTTTCCTCGAGCTCGTGACCGAGTTCGTCGATCTCGTGCCATGGGATCGCTTCGCCGTTGAGACCTTTCTTGAACAGTGAGCCGAGTTTCGGATGATAGAGTGGGTCGCTGTCGTCTTTCTTGCGGACGTGCTCCGGGTGGTAGTGCTTGAGTTGGAGTCCGTGGCGAGTACCGTCGGGAAACATTTCTGAAACGGCTCGCGTTGGGAGACGGAGCTGGTGATTGTACCCCACGATCTCGCGATTGTCGGCTGAAAAGACGATCTTGCTTCCCTCCTGGTCGGCGAGCAGATGGAACAGCCGGTGAAAGATCCCATCGGACTTGACGACTTTTCGCGCATACTCTCGGTTTACGCGAAAGTAGCGCTCATACTGAGTAACTCTCGAGTATTCGTGAGGAGTTCCGGTGAAGTATTCTGGGTTCCATCCGATCCCGGCCTTTTCGGCAAGCGTGCGCATAATGCGCGGGATTAGCTCGCGAATCTCTCGCGGCTCGAGATTCGAGCACGTTTCGAGTTTCACATTCGTCGCGAGACCGAGATCGGCCGGAACGGACTGTGGCCGGCGCTCGCTCGACCAATCGAGTCGCGGTTGTATCAACAGCGGTAACTTACGCTCGTCACGTCCGTGTGCGGTGATTCGATACTCCCGAAGATTACCGTCGACTTTGTCTGACGGACGGGGCTTCAGACCCCCGTTTTGATATCCAACCGAGACAACCCACGGCTCGCCGTCGATCTCGACGTTCATGTCTTTTTGACCGCCGTCGAGTGCACCGATCAGCTCGCCGAGCTGCCAGTACGGCGAGTCGCCATGATCGGTAAAGGTGAGGTAGCCGCGGATCTCGTGAGCCGCTGACGCCGGATGATCCGCCATCACGCACCCCCGGATTCGGCGAAGTCGGTCAGTGTCGCATCGGGATCCTCGACCTCGTCGTCACCATCGTCGATCGGGATGGTAGACGGATCGGGGTGGTGAACGATCTCGACGTCTTCCAAGTCAGCGACGATCGTGTTCGCGAGCAACCGCCGGTGGCACCACCGCGCGTCCTTCTCCCAACAGACCAGCCACAGATCACGCTCCCGAGCGCGATTGGTCAGCTCGTCGAGCACAGTCTGTGGACCAGCTTGATTCAGGTACTCGAGATACCGCCGCTCGTAGTCGACGGAGTCCCACGCGATTACGGCGGGGTTGGCCTCGCCGTTCTTTTCGGCAGCGGACTCGACGGTCTTGTAGGCGTCGAGTAGGTCGTCGGGTGGCGCGACCGCCGGGATGTTCCGATCAGTGATTCGTTCGACGAAATCCTTCGGATAGCGAACGACACCGTAGATGGAAGCGTCGTCGGACGGTTCGCAGCTCGGTAGCCGCCCGAAGTACGTCGTGTGGACCGTCACGACCGATCACCCACAGTAACCGCGGGATCGACACCCGCCGGATCGATCACGTGCGACCACGCGAGTTTCGCGACCTCTTGCTCCGATCGATCGCCGCTAACCTCGTACCACCGACCGGACAGGAGTTCGTCGAGGATCGTTGCCGGCACGATCGCGCGGGCGACCTGTGGCAATCCCGGCCGGGGGAGGTAGACGACAATCAGGTACATTCCGGCCGCGTCGAGCAATTGTTCGTGGGCCGCCCGCTTGACGTAGATTCGACCGTGGGTCGTTCCGTCGCCGTTACTCGTTTCGAGCTGGCAGCCTTTGATTTCGACCGGGATGTCCGTCTCGAGCAACACGATTCCGTAGAACGGCAGCGATCGACGCGGCTCGAGCAACGTCGATGTCCGCGCGTCGTGCCACGTAGCCGTTCGGTCACCGACGTACTCGAGTTCGGTGAGGTCCTGAACGATGTGTGCCTCGATGGCGTCCCCGCTGGCCTTCGGACTCTCGAGCGGTGAGGTTCGCGAACTCATAGCGGTCCCTCCCGAGCGTCGCGAACGTCGCGCGTACAGTCAGAACAGAGCTGACGTAGCCCATGAATTCGATCGCCACAGCGTTCGCACTCGTCGGATTCGACCAGACGGCTCACGCTGATTCACCCCCATCGGTCGCAATCTCGCCAGAGCCATAGCGACAAACCGCCTGTACGTGCGGTGCCAGATCCTCGTAACACTCGTTGAACCGGCTCGGGTCGTCAAGCGGATCGGCGATCGCGATCGCCAGGCCCGCGGCGCTTCCGGAACTCAGTCGCGTGTAGGTGTCGCAATCGGGACAGCGGTGTGCGCGGTCGCGATCGTCACCGTAACCACGTCGAAACTCGGGAGTGACGTGTGCTCCGCAGCGGAGACAGTGGCTTGGATCCGTCTCGACGTTGAGACGCATCATGGCCGACACACCCCTTCGTCTTTCGCGACGCACTGCTGGTTCTGGTCGTCGATCTCGAAGCCACAGAATCGGCAAACGTGCACCGCTGGAGGGACTTCGTCGGCGTCACTACTCACGCCGACGCACCTCCATTTAAAGAGAGGGGTTTACACCATGCTATTCCGGAGTGTATTTTGAGTGCAGAACAGCTGTGCTGGTCGTAATTTTCATCCAGCAGAACGTTGAATGGGACCGCCGAGAATTGAACTCGGGTCCTACGGACCCCATCCGCAGAGGATACCACTACCCCACGGTCCCGCATGCGGACCGATGGTCGTCTGCCGTTTAAGCGTGTCGTTTCGATCGCTCCTCGACAGCTAGAAACAGGCCTGCGACGGGATGGCGGTCGAACACCCGTTCACACCAGCACCCGCTCGAGATCGACCACGACACCCTCTTCCGCGGTCGGGTTGCCGACCAACGTGCCCAGACAGACGGCTGCGCCGTCGGGCGTGTAACAGGCCACGAGATCGCCTCGATCGGCATCCGAACCGACCTCGAGAACGCCGGGGGCGTACACCGGCGCTCCCGTCGCGACTTCCCGCGCTGCGCTCTCGGCGATTTCGATGGCGGGAATCCCGTCCAGAATGCGCTCGGCGGGCGAGACGACTTCCCGGAGTGGCTCTGGATCGTCGTCTTCGACCCAGAACGCGAGCGCATCGAGGAACACCTCGGCCGTGTGGAGGGCCGTGTCATCGAACGGGTCGGTCATCGTCCTGCGAAGGTGTCCCATGTGGCCGCCGGTTCCAAGCGCCAAACCGAGGTCGTGACAGAGTTTGCGGACGTAGGTCCCGCTCTCACACCGGATGCGAAGCAGCACCTGCCGATCGGTCCTCTCGAGAACGTCCAGCCCGTAAATCTCTCGCACGCGGAGGCGGCGCGAAACGGCGCTCTTTCGCGGTGGCTTCTGGTAGATCGGTCCCTCGAACTCCGCGAGGACGGACTCGACGTCGGCCGGCACGGGACCGTGACACTCGAGTACCGCGACGTACTCTTTTGCCCCCTCGAGGAAGACCTGGGCGAGTCGCGTCGCATCCCCGAGCATCACCGGCAGGCACCCGGTCACTTTCGGATCGAGCGTCCCCGCGTGGGCCGCCTGCTCGATCGTGGCGTCGGTACCGCGGTCGGCAAGCGTCTCGGCGACGGAATCCCGGAGCCAGCCGCTGATCTGATGGGAAGAGGGACCGGGCGGTTTGTCGAGGTTGACGACGCCGAAGGTGAGGAGGTCGGCCGGCGATCGGTCCTCGGGTGGGCCTCGAAGGCTCATCAGAACTCGTATTCGATACCGGTTACGGTCGCTTTCCCCTCGTCACCGGCGGTCTCGTACTCCCCGACGGCGGTGACGAGCATGTCGAGGACGGCATCGGGTTCCCAGCGGGCCGTGTTCACCGAGAGGTCGTAGATCCCCAGATCCCCGATATCGATTCCGTAGTACTCGAGGTATCGCTGTGCCTCGCTCGCCTCTCGGGCTTTCGTCTCCTCCGTCGCTCGATCGGGGTCTTTCCCCTCACGCTCGGCAATACGCTTTCCGCGGACGCCGACCGGCGCGTCGAGCCAGAATCGGAAATCAGCGTGGTCGCCCGCGAGCCACCCGGCGAGACGGGATTCGAGCACCAGTCCGTCCGACTCAGTGGCGATTTCGCGCAGCCGTCGATCGAGGTCGCGATCGATCTCGTCGTTTTCTTCCGCGAGTTTGTTGAACTCGAGTGGCGTGTACCCTCGCTCGTCGGCCAGTTCGCGAAAAATGTCACCGCCGCTGACGTGGTCGAGATCGAAGGACTCGGCAAGCAACTCCGCAGTCGTGCTCTTCCCGCTTCCCGGCGGACCGGAGACGGTGAGTAACATATCTCTGCTCCGATGCGGTGAGTAAAATGGGTTTTGAATCGATCGGGGTATCGACCGACCCTCGCGGGGATGAGTGAATACGAAACCGGGGCCGTCGCGCCGTCAGTCGAAGGGGAGTCAAAGTAGTAGCGGTTGGCCCGAGTAGTGCGGTTCGCGTCGGTTCGGCGTCGTCAGGCTCCTGTCGGCGACATGTCGATGTTCAATGCCTTCCGCAGCAGTTGCGTAAAGCCCATCGAACAGAGGAAGTACCAGATGATCCAGGCCCACATCGGGCCGAGCAGCGACTCGTCCAGCGAGACCTCGCCGGCGATCGGCATCACCATCGTCAGTTCGGCTTCGCTGACGTGGCCGTCGAGGATCTTCCAGTACATCCAGAGGAACAGCGGGATGGTAAAGAGCATGATCCAGACCATCGGCCGGAACTGCTCTTTGAACATCCCGATGTTCTCCGCCATCGCTTCCATCTGTTCTTCGCGGGCGTCGTCGAGTTCGTTGTCGATACGTTCGATTTCGGCTTCGCTTGCGCCCCGCTCCTCGGCGTCTTTCTTTCGTTCACGGATGTCTTTCTGTTTGTTCTGCATCGCCTTCATCCGCTCTTGGTACTTGCCGATGATCTCGGGATTCATCAGGTTCGCCTGCAGGAGCGTCGAGTACAGCCCAGTCAACAGCGCGACCGACAGAATCACGATATGGAACGGCAGGAACGCGTCGAGCGGACCCAACACGAGGTCAAGCGCACCGCCAACCGTGTTGCGGACGGAATCGAGCCAGTAGCCGACCATCAGTAGGATCGCACCGACTGCTGCCAGTTTGTCCCACTGTGACCAGCTGGTCGCCTCGTCGTCGATGTCGACATCCGGAACTCCGGAATCACTGTCACCATCGCCGTCGAGAGCCTCGTCGAAGGCCTCGCGATCGGCAATCTCGAACCCCGCGTTGCCGTCGACCAGTACTCCCTTCTCGATCAGACGGCCCCACTGGCCGCTCGTGAGGTCCTCGCGGACGTCACCCCACTCGACCGAGCCGCCGTTCTCGTCGGCTACCTCGCGGATGGCCTCCAGCGCCTCCGACATGGAGGAATCCTCGCTTACGAGGGCGTTGATCTTCTCGGCTGTACGCGTCATCTGACGAAACCTAGGCCCGTCCGATATACAAGTGTTTTTCTTCACAGCGCTCACGAATCGTCCGTCCACTAGTAGAACGATGCGTCGCGGCACAGACGAGGAGGGTCTGGCGACGAAACGGTTCACCGGCGAGAGACTGACCGGCCCCTGACAACACGCATTCAGGGACCGATCCCCGCGTCGAAACGAATCAGCATGGACGATCGGTTCGGCCGAATCATTTAACACTGTGATTGTCGTGGACGTGTACATGAGCGTGCTCTGTCGCGAACATCGCCGGTCTACGCGCTCCGATCGGGGCCAGGCAGCGCTGATCGGAATCGTGTTGTTGATCGGGATGGTTGCGACAGTAAGCGTCGGAATTTTTCTCGTCGCCGGGGACGTACTTACCAGTGCGGAATCTCAGACCGAACAAGAACGAATTGAACAGGCGTTTGTCGAGTTAGGACACACGATGTCGACCGCTGCTGCGGACAGCGACGGGGTTCGATCGGTAACGTTCGACGCCGGCGATTCGGGTGCGATCGCAAAATCCGACACGGGGCGGATCTGGATCGAGGGCGGCGGTGTCGAAATCAACGAATCGATCGGATCGATCGAGTACGAGGGCGATGACGGCTCCATCGTAGCCTTCCAGTCGGGCGGGGTCTGGAGTGAACGCGGGAATCAAACGCGGATGCTTTCAGCGCCGAACATCCAGTACGATTCGGACGCCCATACCCTCTGGTTCCCGATGTCGACCGTTTCAGGTGAACAAACCCTGAACTCCGGTGAGATTTCGATCGGATACAACAGCACGAAACCGATCGAGAACGCGAGTTACGTCCGGGACGATACGGTAACGATTACGGTCCAAAGCGAGTACTACCGAGGCTGGGAGACGTTCTTCCAGCAACAGACCGAGCGGTCACCGGATGTCGATCACGCAAACCGAACGGTCACTGCGACGTTTGGATACACTGAGTTGGATCAGGCGTTCGAGCAGGGAGCAACCATCAGCTCGAACGAGGATCGACACTTTCACGATCAACACGACAAGTTCGCTGGCGTTAACGAACGGGGAACACCGATGCCAGAGATGGACCCGGTTATCGAGGAACTGATCGACGACGCAAACGACGGCGACGTCGATCGAGTCCTCTCGAACGATAGTTACGAGTTAGACAGTGGAACGTATTTCGTCGATTCGATCGACGGCGACGTCGAGTACGAATTTAACCTGACGGAGGGCGATGCGACGCTGATCGTCGAGGAATCCGTGCATCTCACCGAAGATAGCCACATCAGTGTTACGGACAGAGACGACGACGAAGAGAACATCCTGCGGATATACTCCGGCGGCGACAAGGCGATACTGGAAGGAGACGTGTGTGCGACTGCCGATTGTGAGAGTGACGCGTCGGCGATTCAATACTACGGTCCCTCGCATCAGGCAGTAGACTTTGGACCGGGTAACACGGGGAGTTTTGAAGGACTGCTCTACGTCGCCTCCGAAGAAGAGAATAACTGGTGGAACGGCGCGAACGGTAGGTGCGAGGATCACCACCAGGTTCACATGCAAGGTGGTGGCGACTTCTTCGGCTCGCTTGTTGCCTACTCGGCTTGTGCTCACTCGAACTCCGTTGCGTTCGATTACGATTCCGACCTGAGTGGTGAAGAGATCGAGGTGTATCCGGATGGATACGATCTTCCACCACAGATAACGTACCTGAATATCGCCGTTCACACGCTCGACGTCGAAAACTACTGAGCCGCTCGATTCTGTTCGATAGTATCGAAACGTGACTATGCTGCGTTTTCGATCGTCGCCTTCACGTCTTCCCAGACCTCAGCAGGCGACTGCTCGCCGTCGATGCGCTCCAGGTCGCCTTGTTCCTCGTAGTATTCGATGACGGGTTCGGTGTTCTCGCGGAAGACGCGGAGTCGCTCTCGAACGGTCTCCTCCGTGTCGTCGTCGCGCTGCTCGAGGCGGGCCTCGACGTCGGGGTCTTCTGGCGGGTTGTATTCGACGTGGTAGATGTCGCCCGTCTCGGGATCCATCCGGCGGCCGGTGAGCCGGTGGACGAGTTCCTCCTCGCTGACGTCGAGATAGAGGACGACGTCGAGGTCGGTCATTCCGTCGAGTTCCTCGGCCTGTTCGAGATTTCGCGGGTAACCGTCGAGGACGAACCCGCCAGCCTGGGCGAGCGCTTCGTCGACGATCGCGTTGACCACCGCGTCGGGGACGAGTTCGCCGCGGTCCATGTACTCGCGGGGCGTGTCGTACTCCGTGTCCATCTCGGAGATGTCCATATCCTTGTTGGCACGAAGCGCGTCGCCGGTCGTGACGTGTTCGACGTCGAACGCTTCGATGATCTTCTGGCTCTGGGTCCCCTTTCCCGCTCCCGGTGCTCCCAGGATGAGTATTCGTGGCTGTGCCATATGCGCTCGTTCAGCGCCACCACATAAAGGCTTAAAGAATTGCGCACGTGCGTACGGGTATGACCCGTTTCGACGCAGCAGACCCAGGAAAACGGCGAAAATTGTACGTGGATGCGATTACGGCCCATCGCGCGCGCGGAAGCGAGTTCCTCACCCTGGAAGTCGACGTCGAGTCCATCGCGGACCAGGGCGAGGACGGTCCGGACCCTGATCTCGGCGTTCCCTGGATCCAGCTCGGTGGTGACACGCTAAACCTCGACTGCACGGACGACGAACTCGAGGAAATAAAGGCGCTGCTCGGAGAGTACCCGGCGTTTAAAATCGACGATCTCTCCCGACCGGAGGCGGCCGACGGCGTCAACGTGCGGATCAGCGCCAAAGCCGACGCGAACCGAATCGCACAGTTCATCGACGCCGCGTTCCAGCGTGCGTACGGCCTTTCCCCGGAGTTCCGGGTGTGGGTCGTCGAACTCTAACGTTTTCGGGTATGCAACTCATCATGTGTTCTCGATTGCTACCGCGATCGAAGGCTCGGACGGCGACTGTGTCGGGGTTCCGCAATCGTTGATCGTTGGGCGTGCGTGTCCGAGTCCTACTCGGCCGTCACCCTCCTACTCGATCGTCAACCCGCCGTCACCCTCGTCGTTCCCTGGGGCACCCTCGTCCCACTCGAGTTCGAACTCGATGCTCAACTCGGGGTCGCCTCCGGAGCTGGACGTTTCTCGTTCAGCCTTGATCTCGAAGGTCGGTCGTGCGGGCGGCGTCATCGTTACCGACTCACCGCCAGCGTCGATCGTGAGTTCCTTACCCCGCTCCAGATTGTCGGCAACCGTCCGGAGGTAGTCAGCGATCTCAGCGGTTTCCATCGATCGTTCGAACTTGAACAGAACTTCTTCCGGCATACTGTTTCATAAGTGGCCCAGGGTATAGAATCTATGGTCAGAATATCCGTCCCGAGACGATCATCGACACACCACGCTGTCGGCGGGTCGGAACGGATCGCGATCGAACGAATTCGGCAACAGACGAGTGCTCGGTCACAAACTCACTCGATCGCGAGGTTGATCTCTCAGTATTTTTCAGGCGGAATCGACGGAAAGACCGGAATGCAAGACGTTTTGCCTGCCGAGGCTACATCCCGCTGTGATGACCGATCCAGACGACACTCTCCGGAGTGAACTCGAACAGTCCAGTCACGGGGCACCGGCGGAAGGTGCAGTCGTTCGAGACCGATTCGAGAGCAACGAAGTCTTCCAGCGAATCATCGCCGCCGCTGACGAAGAGATCGACATCGGGCTTCGAGAACTGTTCTTTAGTAGTCTCGCGGGCGGGTTTGCGATCACGCTGACGTTCCTGATCTACGCCTCGATGACCGCCTCGACGGACGGGCACCCGATTCTGAGTGGGATCCTCTACCCGATCGGTTTCGTCTACATTATTCTGGGCGGCTACCAGTTGTACACGGAAAATACGCTTCCGCCGGTCACCCTCGTGCTCGAACGATTGGCGAGTCTCCCGGCCCTGTTTCGCATCTGGACCGTCGTCCTGATCGGAAACTTTGCCGGCGGCACGGTCGGCGCACTCGTCCTCGCCTACACGGGCGTGTTCTCGGATCCCGCAGCCCTCGCCGCCAGCGATATCGCAATGAAGGGGATCGAAACCGCGTTCTGGGATCTGTTCTTCAAAGCCGGCTTCGCCGGACTGATCGTCGCGGGCGTCGTCTGGCTCGATTACGCCGTTCGCGACACGATTACCCGGTTTTTCCTCATCTATATCGCCTTCCTGATGATTCCCTACGCCGACCTGTTTCACGTCGTCGTCTCCTTTACCGAGCTGATGTATCTGGTCTTCCTCGGCGAGCCGGTACTCCTCTCCGGACTGACCGGATTCGTGCTCCCGGTATTGCTGGGGAACACCACTGGCGGCGTCTTGCTCGTCACGGTGGTCAACTACTTCCAGACCACGGAACGGCGACTCGAAGCCGCTCGCGAGGACGGCTCGGACAGACAGCTAACGTTGCGTGAGTGGGTCATCGGCGGTCTTGCCGGACGAGCGTACGTTCCGGCCAGACCCGGCAAGGTCTCGCGACTTCCCGAAGACCAACTCGGCATCGAATCGGGAGCGGCCTCGAAGTGGATGGCCGAGGACACGGATCCGGAAGAACTCGACGCAGAACCCGAGGAGACGGGTGAAACGATCGAGTACTCCAACGAGGACTGACGGGTCACCGGACGATCGCCACGGACGACTCTCAGCGAACTACCGTTACCGGACACGGTGCCCGCCGAACGATCGTTTCCGCGACGCTCCCGAGTAGAATCCGTTCGAGACCGGACGCACCGCGGCTTCCAACGACCACGTGATCGACGTCCATCTCGGCAGCGAACGAAACGATCGCCGTGGCAGCGTGGCCACTGATCACCTCGGTTTGCACGTCGCGTCCGTAGCGGGTTGCGATGGCAGTTGCGTTGTCGAGGATGTCGTCGGCCCGGTCACGTGCAGCCGCAACCGGAGAGGTGTCGGCGGTGCCGAGGTCTACGGTCGTTACTTCGAGGGCGGTGACGGCGAGGAGACGAGCGTCCGGAAACGTATCGAGGGCGAACTCCAGTGCCTGTCGTGACCTGGGGGAGTCGTCCATCGCAACGAGTACGTTCATAGCTGACAGACGCGCTTGCGACCGAAGACAGTACGGATTGCCTCGTCTACTGACTGTTCACGAGCGGCGACCTATTGCGATGGGCGGTACGAACCCGGTGGTCGCAGCGACCTCACCGGGTGAGGAACCGATCGCGCCCCAGGAGGTGTCGTTCGAAGGCGCGACCGTTTGGGAACCGCTGGTCGTCTCGATCTCGATTCTGCGGCTCCCTCGCTGACCCTGAACCGAACACGTTCGTTCTACACGAGACGATGGGGAGTAACTCGAAGTTGGACGACGGCGTCCCACCGAGACGAACGATAGACAAAAGACGGCGCGCTCCAACTGACGAGTGACGACCTGAGACGTGGGTCACGAGCACCGGTCGCGGACCGCGAAGACGAATTGCCCGACAACCCACTAAACGGCGGGTTCAGTTGGGCGGTTTCCAAATAGATAAGTGCTCTCAGCCATGATCGTCCGACATATAAGAGGTCTTCAACAGAGGTGAATACGATCTTCAACGCAGCTACTCCGATGCAGGTGCAGACGCGCGTCGACGTGTTCGAGGAGATTTTCCTCGTCTTCCTTGGACTCGGCACGCTCGTCGGTGTTGTCGTGATCGGGTATACGCTGTACAACGCGTACAAGTATCGCGATAGCGGCTCCGAAAGCGACAAAGACACACCGACGCTCGGAGAGCTACCGACAGGTGGAGAGGGCGGCAAGAAACTATTCCTCTCGTTCGGACTGAGCGCGATCATCGTTATCTCGCTGGTCATCTGGACGTACGGGATGCTCCTGTACGTCGAGGACGGACCGAGCGAGAGCCCGGAAGATGCAATCGAGATCGAAGTCGAAGGTGCCGGCTTCGCATGGAGTTTCGATTACGGTGAGGAGTACGAACTCCAGCGATCGACGATGACCGTTCCGGCGGATACGCCGATCCGAATCGAGGTGACAAGCGGAGACGTCTGGCACACGTTCGGCATACCCGATCAACGGGTGAAAGCCGACGCCATCCCCGGAGAGTACGATGAAACGTGGTTCATCGCTGAGGAAGCCGGCGAAACGCACGAGATTCAGTGCTTCGAACTCTGCGGCGACGGCCATACGCAGATGGTCGGAACGGTCGAGGTCCTTCCGCAAGACGAGTTCGACAGCTGGCTCGAAGACCAGCGAGCGGACGAGAACGGTGAAGAAGAGAACGGCGAGGAAGCCAACGGTAGCGAAGAAAACGGTGACGAAGCCGACGACACCGAAGAAAACGGCGGCGAAGCCGAGAACGGAAACGGAGACGGTGAAAACGGTGACGAGGAGTCTACTGACAATACCACGGACGGAGGTGAGAACTGATGAGTGATCTGCCGCCGATGACGTCGGTCAAGCGCTGGCTGGTCACGACAAATCACAAAGACGTCGGGATTCTCTATCTCGCGACCGCCCTGTTCTTCCTGATCTTCGGAGGCGTCCTCGCACTCGTCTTCCGTGCCCACCTGTGGGAATCGGGCGGGATCGATCTGCTAACGAACCGCGAGTTCAACCAGGCCGTCACGTCACACGGTCTCTTGATGGTCTTCTGGTTCCTCTCGCCGTTTGCCGCCGGGTTCGCGAACTACTTCGTCCCCCTCCAGATCGGGGCGAAAGACCTCGCGTTCCCGCGAATGAACGCCCTGAGTTACTGGTTCTACCTGTTCTCGGGCATCCTGCTTGGCATCTCGTTCTTCCAGGGAGGCTCCTTTGCCGGCGGCTGGACCATGTACGCGCCGCTGAACGTGCCGACGTACACGCCGGCGATGCAGGCGACGACTGGCGGTAACGCGACGATTCTCGCCCTGATGTTGTTCGTCTTCTCGATCACGATCGGGACGGTGAACTTCCTCGTGACGATTCACCGATCGCGCGCGGAGGGGCTCGGCCTGTGGAACCTGCCGATGTTCACCTGGTCGTGGCTGCTGACCGTCTGGATGATGCTCTTTGCGTTCGCAGCGCTGCTCGCCGCGTTACTGTTGCTGAGCACCGATCGCATCTTCCTCACGCAGTACTTCGCGACCGACCAGGGGTCGGGACTGTTGTGGGCCCACCTGTTCTGGTTCTTCGGCCATCCGGAGGTGTACATCGTCTTCTTCCCGGCGCTGGGGATCATGTTCGAGACGTTCCAGACCTTCTGTGGCCGACGCCTCGTCGGTCGAAAGTGGGTCATCATCGCGATGGTGCTCGTCGCTGTCCAGTCGTTTTTGGTCTGGATGCACCACATGTTCCTGACGACGATCAACCTCGAAATCAAGACCCTGTTCATGGCGACGACGATCGGGATTTCGCTGCCGTTCGACCTGATGGTCTTCGCGCTGATCTACACGATGGTCAAGGGCCGGGTTCGGTTTACGACGCCGTTCCTGTTCAGTCTCGGCGCGCTCGTGTTGTTCATCCTCGGCGGAATCACCGGGGTCTTCCTCGGAGCCGTCGTGCTCGACTACGAGTTCCGGGGCACCTACTGGGTCGTTGCTCACTTCCACTACGTGATGGTTTCGGGCGTGACCGCGTTGATCGCCGGTCTCTACTACTGGTGGCCGAAAATCAGCGGGAAAATGTACTCCGAGGCGCTCGGAAAGCTCAACTTCGCGGTGTACTTCATCGGATTCAACCTGCTGTACTTCCCGCAGTTCCTGGCCTGGGAGACGCCGCGGCGCGTCTTCCACTACGGAGAGGGCGTCCAGATCTACCACCAGCTTTCGACGGTCGGGGCCTTCGTCTTCGGCACGTCGTTCCTGATCATGTTCGCGACGTTCGCCCACAGCTGGCTGCGGGGACCTGACGCACCGGAGAATCCGTGGGAGTTCTCGCGAACTGCCGAGTGGGCGATCCCCTCGCCACCGCCGCTCGAGAACTGGGACGATCGTCCGAGCTACGCCAGCGGCCGGCTCGAGTTCGTCAACGACAGCGCGACTGCGACTGACGGCGGCGTCGCAGCCACGAAGACGGTCACCCACGAGGAAGAACACGCCGACCACGCCAGTATCTGGCCGCTGGGAATCGGTCTCGGAACGTTCGTATTCTTCCTCGGACTGAGCGGAATCACGCCGTACATCACCCAGTTCGCCGCCGAACGAGGTGCCGAAGGCATCTCCGATATGGGCGAAACCAGCATTATCTATCCCGCAATCCTGGCCATCGGACTCGCGATCATGGCCTACACGCTGTTTAATTTCGGGAAAGAACAGTTCGTCGTTCCCGAGATGGCGATCGCTGAGCGCTGGCCGTTCGGCGGTGTCGACAACACGAAGTTCGGCGTCTGGGTCTTCCTGGCCTCTGACGTCGTCGTCTTCGGTGCCGCGATCGGCGCGTACATCTTCATGCGGTTGCACACGGGCTGGACCGAGTGGACGACCGTGCCGTTTGCCTCCTGGCCCGGTCTGCTCAACACGTACGTCTTGCTCACGTCGAGTTTCACGGTCATCCTCGCGCTCGTGTTTGCCGAACGGAAGAACAAGCGCGGGCTCCTCGGCGCACTCAGCGCGACGCTGTTGCTCGGACTGGTCTTCATGGGTGTCAAGGCCTTCGAGTACAGCGTGAAGTTCGCCGACGGCGATTACTGGTGGAAAGGGATCGAGTACTCGATCTACTTCGTCACTACCGGGTTGCACGCACTCCACGTGATCCTCGGCCTGCTCGTCGCGGTCTTCATGATCTACCGGATCGTCTCGGTGGATGCCTATCTCGACGATCATCGGCCGGTCGAATACTTCGGTCTCTACTGGCACTTCGTCGACATCGTGTGGGTCTTCCTGTTCCCACTGTTCTACCTGATGTAGCACCTCGGCGCTGAGCCGGTTTTTCTACTCGACCGATCGATTGGCCGCTTGTTCTTGCTACTGTCCCGACGGTCGTGCTCAGGCTTCTTTTGAGTTTTTTCGGCCTGTATCGGGCGGGCAGCGCCGGTTTTCGGAGAGACGAGGAACCGGTCGATCGCGAGTGATCGTCGACCGACCGATCGGCTGTGCGTCCGGTGCCGATCGCGTGGCGACGCAACGACCCGAAAAACCGCACCCCCGAGCTACCAATCGTCGAGCCGTAATAGTCCGACTGTTAGTACTATCGCGACGAGTCCGATCGCGACGAGCAAGCCGACGATGCCGACCGAACCGATCGAGCGCGGATCGCCTGATGTATGTTCTTCCCCGGTACCACCCTCTCGAGCAGCTGTCGGGTCAGCATCGGCTCGATCCGCGAGAAGCGCGTCGGCCGCTGCGCTGGCGTCGACGATGCCGTTGCCGTAGCGCGTCTCACGGTCGGTGCCGGCGTCGACTGCTGCTGTGTCGGGGAGCCAGGCGGTTTGGGTTACCACTGCCGTGATTTCGTCCACGGTTGCATTCGCTTCGAGAGACAAAAGGAGTGCGACCGTTCCGGTGACGTGTGGCGTTGCCATCGACGTTCCCGGGAGGTTTCTGTACTGTCCGCCGGGGACGGCGCTCGTGATTCCGACACCGGGTGCGACGACGTCGGGAACCGTATGCGAGTCGGGCCACGTCGATGGTGGGTCCGTCCAGTCCGATCGGTTCAGTCGCTCGCCGCCGGAAAAGTCGGGAACCGTTCCGTTGGCGTCGACAGCGCCGACACTGAGCGCACCGTAGACGTTCCCCGGCGAACTCGACGTCTCGTGGCCGTCGTTACCGATCGCGGCCACGACGATCGTTCCGCTGTCGATGGCGTGCTGGACCGGATCGACGAACGCCCGGTGGGTCCCGGACGCGCCGAAGCTCAGACTGGCGACGTCGGCGTCGTTCGCCACCGCCCACTCCATGCCGGCAACGACTTGCGCGAACGAGCCGCCGGCGTCGGAGAGAACGAGCCCGTGGAGCAGTTCGACGTCGGGTGCGACGCCGATCTGCGTGCCGCTTTCGTTGCCGCCGGCGACGGTCCCGCTCACGTGCGTTCCGTGGATGCCACTGTCGTACGGTGTCGAGCCGGGTACGCGTTCGCCCGTTTCGGTAAATTCCGCCCAGCCGCCGGGATAGGTCGGGTCCGACGGATCGTCGGTGTACAGATCGATGTCCGGATGGGCTGCGTCGACGCCGGTGTCGAGGACGGCGACGCGTACACCCTCGCCACGCGTGTCGTACGCCTCCCAGACGGCGGGTGCGTTCAGCTGCTCGAGTCCCCACGTCTGGCGAGTGAGGCTCGTCTCGGAGTCGGTCCTCTCGGCTTCGCCAGGAGTGGCCGACACCGACGCAGGACTGGGATGGGGAATCGCGAAGTTCTCGTGGACGCGCTCAACCCCGTCGAGTTCGGCGATCGACTCGAGGTCGGTGCGATCGGTATCGACCGTCAACACGACCGCGTTGGTGAGCCAGAATTCCTGCTCGACCGAGATCCCGCTCGTCGCCCCAGCGTAGTCGAGCAGCGGGTCCTGGGTTTCCTCGGCGTGCGTCTCGAGCGTCTCCACGACGTCTGCTTCTGGCATCGAGTCGGTGACCGCCGCATCCTCGAGTCGGACGACCACTTCGATTGTTCCGTTCGACGGAATCGCGTCGTCTACCACATCGGTCGCATTGCTGGTGGCGACGCCTGGCCCGCTGTCGCCCGTCTCCGGGGTCGTCGCGCCCGCGGCGATGGGGACGATCGGGGCACAGAGGAGGCCGATCGTCAGGACGATCGAGAGCGCCAGAACGGCGACAGCGCGTGCGTTCGATCGAGATCTCTGTCCCGAGCACGAGCGGCGGAGACGGACGGCCATGATACGTGTACTGGTCAGTCACGAACTAAAGAGATTCTGGACGAACGCAGTGTCGAACCGCACCGGATCTGCAATCCGGTGGTCGGCGGCCGTGGGTGGCCGACCCGCGTCGGGGTGTCGCGGGTGGCTGGCCACGTATCGGGGTGCCGTGGGTGGCCAGCCACGTACCGAGGCGTCGCGATCAGCCGGCCCAGACCAGGGCGTAGAGGAATGTAAACATGAAGTACAGCATGAACACGCTCACGGCCGCTTTCACGTGGAACGTGAACAACTCGAACTGCTCGTCGTCTCGTTCCTCGTCCCACGCTTCCCGTTCCGCTTCGGAACACGCCGCGGGGTGGGCGGTTCCGACGTGAAACGTTCCGTATCGTTCCGATCGAAACGGCCGGTCGCAGTAGGGACAGGTATACGCGGGCGACTCATCGGTCGGGACGTCGTACTCGACGTCGCTCACCTGTTCGACTCCCGTTCTCAGTCCGCTTCCTCCGAACTGGTCGGTGTTCATTCCGATAGCCGGTAATTGGCGCGTCGGACCAAAGTGTATGTCGGTGTCGATTCGGGCGAGGAAGGTGTCAACCGGGCACGTACGGTGGCTCTACCGCGGGCAACGAGACGAGGTAGAGGCTGACCATCGTAAAGAAGATCATCACGACGATGAAGGGGTACTGGCTGCGAATGGCCTGGAGTTTGCCGGGGAACAACTCGAACGAGACCGTGTGCGCGACCCAGACGGCGAGGATGTGCCCGAGCAGGATGCCGGCGATCTCGACGTAGCCGAACCAGGAGGTGAGTCGATACTGCGTGGGATTGGCGGGCGGGTTCAGCGGCGTCGCGACGGTCTCGAGCAACGACGGCCACAGCGTGATCGAAAAGCCGGCGTAGTGTGCGAAGTGGTAGCCAGCCGCGATCGCGAGCAGCGGCGGCGCGAACCGAATCGCGAGGTAGCGCGTTGAAATGTAGGTTTGGGCTCGCTCACGGGTCCGTGTGGCGGCGAGCCAGTAGACTCGCCAGAACAGCCAGAATCCGGCGAGCAACAGCCCGAGGTAGACGATCGCCGGCGGAACGCCGACTCCGACCAGGAACTCGATCGTGGTGACGCCGGGTGCCGTGACGATGAAGCCACTGAAGGTGAGTTCCCAGACGAGCACGAGAACGAACGCGATCGACGACACGTCGGTAATTACGTCGTCGTCGCTCAATCGCGATCCGGGAAAGCGCACCTCGAGACCGTCCGCGGTCCGCTGTATCGGGGCAACGGCACCGTACAGGCGAAACCAGACCGAGAGCGGATCGCCACGTTCGAACCACGATTCCGAGGAGAACGCGACCGCACCGCCGATCGTATACGCCGAGTAGCCAGCCACCGCGATCAGGAGGGCACCGGGCGATGAACTCAGCGGCGCGACGATTTCGAGCCAGATGAGCGCCAGGAGTGCGGCGACGGCGGGCCACAGGCCCCACCGTTGCGGGTACTCCTCGGCCAGGAGACCGCTCGGGAGTACCTCGGCGATCCGTCGCCACGGGTTCAGCGCCGGCCAGGGGTTACCGACGCCGTAGGCGACGATCGTCAGCAGCGCCCGTCCGCCGACGAACGTCACCAGGACGGCCGCACTGGCGAATCCGGCGACGGTGGGATTCGTCGCAGCGGCGACGATCACGATCGTCAGGCCCAGCAGGCCGAGGGTGCCGGCCAGGAGCGATCCGGCGGTGAGCAGCCGATCGACGGTCACGCCGCGCGCTCGGTCGTGATAGTCTGCGATCAGGGCGCGATCGGTGACGAGCATCGTCATGAGCGCGGACGCACCGATGACGCCGCCGCCGGTCGCCAGGTAGAGCCACGTCGGAACGGTCACGTCGCCGGACTGTTCGGTGAGTCCGACGGCGACGTTACTCGCGGCCGCGACGCCCACGCCCGCCGCGAGCGTCGCGACACCGATCGCGAGAGCGATCGCAGTTCGTCGACTGCGAGCCGGCCCTCCACTCATTGGTCGCTAGTTCGTCCCTGGCCCCATCTACGTGTCGTTTCGATCGGTTGGAGTCGATCGCATGAGGAAGGTATAAGTGGCCGTCAGCCTCATTGCCTACCAATGGCTGACGTTCGCACGTACACGCTCATCTACGTCGCACTGCTGGTGTTGGGGACGAGCAAGTTCATTTTCTTCTCGTTTCCCGAGATATTCTCCTACCAGATGGCGCTAGGCGGGACGATCGTCCTCGCAATCGTCAAGTCCCTGCTGATCGCCGGCTACTTCCAGCACCTGATCGAGGAACCGCGATCGATCACCTACATGATGGCGACTGCGGTGTTCATGGTATTCCTGCTGACGATCGCAGCGGGCTACTCGATCCAGTAATCGATCCTGTGAGCGGATTTCGGTCGTCAGTCGCGTTTTTCTCACCAGCGGTCTTCGTTCGCCACTCGTCGTTCCGTCGTCCGTCGTTCTACACCGGGGAGTGCCGACTGACGAGCCAGCGAACACCTCGAATACCCCGTTCGAGTCGTCGCTCGGAGCCGGTTCACAGCCGGGAGGACGATCGACCCTGAGTTCCTGACGGATAAATTGACCCTGATCCCGATGAACGGTGACACCCACCGAAAAACGGCGGCAATTCTATACCTATCGGGTGTTGGAGTTCGTACTGATGAACGCGCTCTCGAACCCAGTCGGGTTCCTCGTCGATGGCGACCTGTCAGCCGAACAGCGATCGACACTGGACTGGTGTTCCGAGGTCGGTCTCGACGTCGAACGGGTCTCACTCGACCGGCTGGTGGAGGACCCCCACATTCTCGATTCCTACCCCGTCTGCTGGTGGCACCGGGCCGAATCGATCGCGTCGGTTACCGAGATTGCCGACTGTCGGGGGCCGGTCCAGTCGTACCTGCGCGGCGGTGGCGGACTCTTGCTGTCGTTACGGGCGGTCGAAGCCGTCCGCGCGCTGGGGATCGATGCCGTCTCCCCGGACGTCTCCGCAGTCGAAGCGCCGACCACGACGACCGGGCTGCTCTGTAAGGCGCTATTCGAGGCGTCTCCGGTGTTCGACTGGGTAGACGGACTTCGGATCCGGACGCGGGCTCCGGGAGGGTCACAGCCCGTCACGCGGTACGAATCGGTCCTTCCCGAACGAGGCGAAGTGCTCGCGAGCACCCTTCGAGACGGCCACGAGTCGCCCAACGAGGTCGCCCTCGTGGGATGGCGGGTCGGTGCCGGAGACGTTGCCGGTCTCGGGACGGCGCTGCGGTTCGCGGAAACGCCGCCCGAGGTGGCGGCTGGCAACCGATCGCGGCTGGTCACGAACCTGCTTTCCACCCTGGCGACCGAGAACCGCCGACTCGCGACGGGGCGGCCGAAAGACGCCGCCGCCCTCTCCGAAGCTCGACGGCGGCTGGCCGACGACCACCACCGCCCGCGGTATCACCTCTCGCCGCCAGCGAACTGGCTCAACGATCCGAACGGACTGATCCAGTGGAACGGGCGGTATCACGCGTTCTACCAGTACAATCCTGGCGGACCCTACCACGAGACGATCCACTGGGGTCACGCCGTCAGCGACGACCTCGTCACCTGGGAGGATCGTCCGGTCGCCCTGATCCCCTCACCCGACGGTCCGGATCGAGACGGCTGCTGGTCGGGGTGTGCGATCGACGACGACGGAACCGTACGAATCCTCTACACCGGCGGCCGCAACGACTTGCAACTGCCCTGTCTCGCGACCGCAGTCGACGACGACCTCACCGAATGGAAGAAATCGAGCGAGAACCCGATCATCGACAGCGTCCCCGACGAGCCGCCGCTGCGATCGACCGACCACTGGCACGCGGAGTTTCGAGATCACGCCGTCTGGCGGGCCGACGACGGTACCTGGCACCACCTGATCGGTTCCGGCGTCGAAGACGGCGGCGGGACGGCGCTGTGCTATACGAGCGACGGCGATCTAACCGACTGGGAGTATCAGGGACCGATCCTCACGGGCGATCCCGAACGAGACGGTCGCATGTGGGAGTGTCCGGAACTGCTCGATTTCGACGACGCCCAGCTGCTGTACGTCTCGAACTACGACGAGGTGCGGTACTACCTCGGTGCCTACGACGCTGACGACGCCGAATTCGACGTCGATCGATGCGGACTCCTCGACTACGGCGAGTTCTACGCACCGCAGTCCCTACGGGACGCTGAGGGTCGATGGCTGACGTGGGGCTGGATACAGGAAGGCCGCGACGTGAGCGCCCAGTGGGACGCCGGCTGGTCGGGAACGCTCTCGCTACCGCGACACGTCGATCTCGACGAGGAGGGACGGCTCCGCCAGCGTCCTGCACCCGAACTAACCGCCCTTCGGGAGGCTCGCGCCTATCACGGGTGCCCCACACTCGAAGACGAGCGCCTGGACCTGCCAGTCGAGAGTCGATCGTTCGAACTCCGCGCGGAAATCCGGATCGAAGACGCCGAAGCGGTCGAACTCGTCGTCCGCGAGTCACCCGACGGCGACGAGCGGACGCCCATCCGGTACACCCGCGAGAGCGACCTGATCGTCGATCGATCCGAATCGAGTCGCGACCCGCGCGCGTCCACCGCGCCCGTCTCGATGCCCGTGTCGCCGTTCGATGAGTCACTCTCCCTGCGCGTGTTCGTCGACGGCTCCGTCGTCGAACTCTTCGCGAACGATCGCCACTGTCTGACGACCCGGATTTATCCGACTCGGGAGGAAAGCACGGCTCTTTCACTCGCCGCGATCGAGGGAACGGCTACTGTGGACGACCTGACCGTCTGGACGCTCGGGAGCGCCTGGGCTGAACACGAGTGACGAGAATCGAGAGCCAGAAGACGAGAGACGAACGCGGACGACGAAACGGGGCTATTCGGCCGGATCTCGATCGGGAGTCTTGCCACCGTATCGAACGTCGGACCGATCGTCGGTTCCCTCGTCGACGAACGAGGCGAGCAACGGCGGCAGCTCCTCGCCTGGAATCGGCAGGTGGCCGTGGTCGAGCGTCCCGAGGACCCGCGTCCGATCGTTTTCGGCCGTCAGCCTGACCGTCGGCGCGAGGGTCCCTCCGAAGCGGCGGTGTTGTTCGTCGGGGGGCAAGTTGGCGACGTCGTCGAGCGTGAGTCCCTGCAGATCGTAGTAGTTGAAAAAGCTCGTGACGAGTATTTCCTCGTCACAGGGATAAGCGAGCCACGAGTACGTCTGGAAGGGCGCATCGGCGGGGTTGGTGAGAACCAGACCGGACTCGTTGAGCGGCGCGTACTCGCCGCGAAGCGAGTCGGAAACGAAGCCGTACAGCGCGTCAAAGCCGACGAGGCCGGGTGCGAACGTGTGCTCGTGGCTCGAGATAAAGAGGTAGTAGCGATCGTCGTGGACGACGACGTGCGGTCGTTCCAGTTCCTGGTTGGTCCCGACGCCCTCGAGCAGTGGCTCCTCGAGTTCCCACTCGGTCGGGTCGCCGGACGGCGACACGGCTACACCCACGCTCCCGTTGAAATCCAGCGCCGCGAGGTCCACGTCGTACCGGTCTTCCAGTTCGGGGTCGGGGATCGGGGTGTTCGCCTCGAACAACAGGCACGTCTCGCCCGTCTGCGGGTCCTCGAAGAACCACGGATCGCGGAAGGTGTAGATCATTCCCCGGGATTGGTCCTCGCGCTCGTAGTATTCGCCGTCGGGTTCGAGCAGGATGTCGTGGTCGAACGGACCCACGATCGAAAGCCCGCCTTCGCTCGTTTCGATCGAACCGCCGGAACCGACGGCGATGCGCTGTGTGTACGTCAGGTCCGTCTCCCCGCGCGAGCCGGCAGCCGTATAAAACAGAAACAGTTCGCCATCGTCGTACAGCGCCGAGCCGGCCCACTGGCGCGACCCAAAGGCGGCGTCAGCCTCGAAGACGGGTCCGCCGCAGGTCCAGTCCCTGCCGTCGGGTGAGTAGAAATACCGAATCGTCGCGACATCGTGGCGTTTCCCCGGTAACAGCGTCGTCGGGGCAGTCAACGAAAAGATGACGCGGTAGCCGTCGATCTCCGCGATCGAGCCGTCCCGGTTTCGAAGCATCCAGGTATCCCAGAGGTGCAACTCCGGGTCGGTCTTCTCGTCGGGGGGATAGATGATCGGGGCGATCGTCCCATCGGTACGCTGGATCTCCTCCGCTTGCGACCGCGTCCAGCGCGGGACCGATCGCGCCGATCCCGATCGTGGTGGCTGCGGGTTCATACGACGAACTGCGCAAGATGGCGGAAAAACAGTTCCGGTTCACTACAGCTGTTGTTAATTATTCGTCCCTCGGCTGCACGCCCTCCGAATCTGGCGTCGTCGGTTCGGTCGTGACGCCGGTGTTGTCCACCTCGCGGGCCGACTCACTCGTCCCGAGAATCCGTTCGCGAAGGCTCCGCTCGTGGCGCTTCTCCGAGAGGATAACCGAACACTCGACATCGTTGAGGACGTCGAGAACGAGCGAACCGCGAACGAGTCGAGAGAGCATCCCCTTCTCGGTCGCGCCGATGAGGAGCATCGTCGCGTCCGTGGCTGCGTCGGAGATCTGGGTCTGAACGTCACCGCTTACGACGCGTAACTCCGCGTCGGCTAGTTCGTGTTCGGCGGCCCAAGACTCGAGGAACTGCCGCCCGTGATTCAGATCGGACGCCACGTGCAAGAGCGTCACGTCCGAATCGAACTGCTCGCGAAGTGTGCGTGCGACCGCCGCCGCCAGGTCGGAGTCCGGTCCGCCAGCGGTCGGTAGCAGGACACGTGACGGATCGAACCCGCGATCGCGAAACACCAGGAAGTCACACGGGAGTGAGTGTGCGAGTTCGTCGATGGTGCGTTCGGCACGGCCCGGCGCACCGTGGGAGTCTGGACCCCACCCCATTACCGTAATGTCCGCACCGTAGCGCCTGGCAGCGTCGAACACCTCCTCGAATGCCCGATGTGAGAGGACGACGTGCGTTTCGACGTCGACGCCGTAGGTTTCTGCGTCGACTCGTGCCTGGTCGAGGAGATGATGCGCCGTCTCGTACTCCTCCTGGGTGCGAGCCGCTTCCAGCGATGTCTGATCTGGCACCTGTTCGATGTTGACGGCGACGACCGTTCCGTCACGCTGGTCAGCGATTGCAGAGGCCAGCGTAATCAGGTGTTTTTCGTGCGCAGGGTTCGCAAGCGGAACCATGACGCGATAATCGCTCTTTTCGGGTTGGACAGATGTCGACGCTGCGACCGCAGCGTTCGGGACCTTTTCGGAGTGTTCCAGAACGTACCGAGCAAGCACCCCAGACTCTTCGACCTGCGCGCGAGCGTATCCGAGATACCAGACGGTACCGAACGCGACGAACGCGAGCGAGAGCATGATTACGATCGGTTCGATGAACGCGATCAGTGCGAACGAGAACACTGCACCGAGAATCGGCGTGGCGGGGTAGAACGGAACCTCAAACGTCGGTTCGTAGCTGTCGGGATCTGCCTCCCGGAAGACGATCAGTGCGATATTCAACAGCCCGTACACAATGAGGTGAAGCACGCTCCCCGCCGTCGCCAGCAGTTCGAGGTTGCCCGCCACAATAAACAGCAGGATGAGTCCGCCGGTGATGGCGATGGCGCGGTACGGCGTCGCGAATCGCGGGTGAATCTCGTTGATTTTCGGCGTAACGAGTTTATCTCGCCCCATCGCGAAATTGATCCGCGAGGAAGCGAGGATCGACGCGTTTGCCGACGACGCGGTCGCGAGCAACCCGCCCATCAGCAGGGCTGCCGCACCGAGTGGCCCTATTAGCATCCGTGCAACGTCGACGACGGCGGTTTCGTTGTTCGCCACGACGTCGGTTTCGACGGCTGCTAGCACCGCCAGGAGGATGAAGGCGTACATCACGGTCACGATCACGACGCTGCCAATAACCGCCCGAGGGAGGTTTTTGCCGGGCTCCTGTATCTCCTCTGCGACGGAGGTAATCTGGACGAAACCGAGATAGGAGACGAACACGAGACCCGTCACCGGTAACAGCGGCGTCCAGCCGAACGGATCGATCGGCGTGAGCGTTTCTAGGTCCGCGTTGAGTATCCCAAACAGCGTAAACACCGCCAGAATGCCGACGAGCAACACGACGATAATATTCTGTAACCGACCCGTCTCCTTCGCCCCAACGTAGTTAATAGCAATGAAAAACGCTGCCCCGACCAGGCCGATTAGCTGTGCCGGTTCGAGTGCAAGAGGGCCGAGTTCGACTCCCGAGACGACGACGAACGCGTTGACGTACTCCCCGAACCCGTACATATAGAACGCGGAGGCGAACGCGAGCCCGATCCAGTTCCCCCAGCCGGCGATCGAGCCAAACAGCGGTCCGAGCCCCTGGTTTACGTAATAGTACGCCCCGCCGGACACCGGCATCGCGGTTCCCAGTTCCGATGCGGAGAGCGCTGTCAATAGTGCGATCGCCCCGCCGATGACGAACGCAAGCGCGGCCAGCGGCCCGAGTTGAGCGACGGCGGGCCCCGGTAACACGAAAATACCCGCCCCGATCATCGTCCCGATACCGATGGTCAGGGCTGCAAGCGGTCCCAGGTCCTTTGCGAGTTCCTCGTCGGCGCTCATCGGTCGTCACCGTCGTGGGTGTTGGCTGTAAGAGACATGTGTGCCGGTATATCCATCGTTGCTTCCAGACTCTACTCGGTACTGTGCGTTTGCCGGGACAATATCCGATCCCGACCACCGGGAGAGAGACATACTGGTCAAGAAACCACACCGGCTTGAATATTTTGCATTTGGGGAGACCGATCGCGAGTCGATGCGATCGCTGTGCGAGCAATTTCGGTTGGTATCATCGCTCCGACGCAGGTCGCTCGGTTCGATAGCCACCGAACCGACAATAGAGAAAACGACGGACGCGATCGATCGCGTCCGTTATTCGCGACCGAACATCTGGCGCATCATCGGATGCATCTCCATCATCTGCTCTTCGGCGATCTCCTCGTACAGTTTGTACGTGATGGAGACAGCCAGCAACAACCCGGTCCCGGTAACGGCACCGATCGTCCCGAGCATATTCGCCCAGACGGCCAGCAGGCCGACGAGCGCGCCGCCGATGACGGTCACCTGCGGGATATATCGCTCCATGACCTTCTCGATGACGCCGACGTTCTGTCGGAAGCCGGGAATCTGCATCCCGGAGTTCTGGATCTGTTTTGCCGTGGCTTCCGGTCCCATGTTCGTGGTTTCGACCCAGAAGATCGCGAAGATCGCGCCGCCGACGATCATGAACGTCAGGTCGATACTGACGCGAATCATGACCATCCAGGCCTCTTGAGCGACTTCACCGGTCCACCACATCCAGTCTTCGGGCGAATAGATCGGAGCCGTGTAGTAGAAGAACCCTTCGACGGGCTGACCCTGTTGGTTGTACGTTCCAAGCCAGGATGGCATGCCGGCCCACTGGCTGTTCAGGATCTGGCCCATGAACTGGACGTTCGCCTGAAGGGCGCGAACGAGGATCATCGGCAGGACGCTCGCGTAGATGAGCTTCACGGGGAAGCGACCGCGAGCACCCTTCACCCGAGCGTGACTGAGCGGAATCTCGATTCGGACGGATTCCGCGTAGACGACGATGCCGAAGATCAACAGCGTCGTCAAGAGGGCGATGATCTGGCCCTCGCCGAGCAAGAGCGTGTTTAGACCGTCGCCGCTGATAACCGACCCGACGGCGACCTCGCCGACGATGATCTGGTACCAGTTGTAGAAGAACCCGCCCGTCGCGGGCTGAATGAAGCCCGTCACGAGTCGCTGGCTGACGCCGGCGATGATGAACAGGCCGATCCCGCTGCCAACTCCCCACTTGCTGACGACCTCGTCCATATAGAGGATGAGGACGCCGCCGATGAAGATCTGGACGAACATCAGGATCTGGACCTGCGTCTGGTCGAAGGTAAACCCGCCGAGCGTCAGCGACTGCTGGGCAGGCAGGAAGCCGCCGGCGAACACCATCGGAAGCGCGGTCAGCGCCGTCATGATGATGACGAGCAACTTCTGGAGGCCCTGATAGAGGACCTGATCGCGCGGATCGTCGGTATCGAGTCCGAGTAGATTCGCACCACCCAGCAGCTGCAAGACGATGCTGGCCGTGACGATCGGTCCGATGCCGACCTGCAACAGCGATCCGAACTCGCCGGCGAGGATCGCACGGAACTCACCGAAGAGGTCGGTCCCCTCCCCGGAGAGACCGAGCAGGGCGATGTTGGTCAGGAAAAAGTACAACATCAGGATGCCGGCCGTCCACGTGAGCTTTCGCTTGAAGGGGACGTGCCCCTCCGGACGGCGAACTGTGGGCATCCGCGTCAGGACCGGTTCAGCGGCTTCCTTCCATCCCATGTGTTACTCCTCGTCCTGTTCGGTGTCGTCTTCGTCGGCTTCCGCTGTGTCCTCCTGTGCGCGCTCCGATACCACCGCGTTGCCGCCGGCAGCTTCGAGTTTCTCGCGAGCTGCGTCGGAGAACGCGTCCGCGGTGACCGTCAGCGAATTGCGGACCTGACCCGAGCCGAGGACCTTGACGACATCGACCTCGTGGCCGTCCTCGACGACGTCACGGGCGTCGATCGCGTAGCCGTCGTCGGTTGCTTCGGCCTCGCCGTCTGCGACGTAGAGGATCGCGTCCTCGTCTAGCTTCTGGACATCGATCTCTGCGACGTCCTCGCGGATGCCGTCAGGTCGCTTGAAGCCGTGTTTGCCTTTCGGTTCGTAGTTGTGGAACTCGTGTTTGCTCCGCCCGGCGCGACCGCGACCACCGCGATGGCCCGCACCACGTCGGTTCTTGTGGGTACCACCGCCGTGCGTGCGCGAACCGCGCTGGCGTCGTTTTTTACTCGTCATTGTTATCGCATCGATTCTAGCAGGTCGTTAATCTGCGCAGTTGTATGTTTTCCGAGTTGGCCGCCCTCGACGGTCGGCTTCTTGATTCCCTCGTGGCCGCCACGCGGCGGGTGGAGCCGAAGCGTCGGGGACAGGCCGACGTCCCGAAGCGTCGTCTCCTCGTCGAGCAATGCCTCGGCGAGCGCACCGAAGTCATCGTACTCGGTGTTCTCGGCCAGCCACTCCTCGTCCACGTCGGACTGCTTGCCCTCGAGGGGCTCCGATCGCTTTGCGAGCAGCGTCTCGAGGACGTCCGCGTCAGGCTCACCGACCGCGACGTAGTCGTTGACTTTCGTGATCATCCCGCGGTAGGTGTCCGTCTCGGGAACCAGCGTGCAGTGGTTGACGCTGTGGATGTTGAGCATCTCGAGCGTATCCTGTACGTCCTGTTGACGGTTCACTTCCCCGCGGACCTGAACGATCGCTTTCATTGGTCAGCCACCTCGGCGTCCTCTCGCTCGCGGTTCGGACGGCGCTGTGGGTGACGCGACTTCGAGGCGTTCTCGAGTGCGTTGAACGTCGCCTTGGCCAGGTTCACGGTCGTTCGCGTGTTGCCGTGGCTCTTCGTCCAGGCATTCTCGATACCGGCGAGTTCGATGACCGCGCGAACGGTGTCACTCGCAGCCAATCCCAGCCCTTCGGGGGCAGGGATAAGTTCGACCTCGACGGAGCCGGCTTTGCCTTTCGTCCGGCGGGTCAGCGAGTGGGGCCGATCGGATCTGTCTTCCCACGACCCGGAGCCGCGGGGGACCTGGATGATGTTCAGTTTCGCGATACCGATCGCCTTCTGGATGGCGGAGCCGACCTGGTCGTCCCGGCCTTCCGCGTAGCCGATGAAGCCGTCGCGGTTGCCGACGGCGACGACGCAGCGGAACTTCACGCGTCGGCCGGAGTCGGTCATGCGCTGGACCATGTTGATGTCCAGCACCTCGTCGTCCAGTCCGGGGAGGAGCTGATCGACGATCTCGGGTTCCTTCAGCGGAAGCCCCGAGTTGAGGGCAGCCTCCATCGTGTCGATGTCGCCCTCCTGAACCTTGCGGCCGAGACGGGTTACGGGCTCCCATCCACTGTCGTTGTAGTTGCTCATTCGAGAATCGCCTCTCGTACCTCGTCGAAGTGTTCTGGTAGGTCGGTCGCGTCGAACTCGCCGCTGTACAGCGGCTCGTCGAGCTGTTCGGCGTACTCGGCGACGTGTTCGCCGCGTGTACGCGACCAGTCAGCGAGTACGCTGTCGTTGTGCGGAATCTCGAGACCGGCGTCGATCGCGCCCTCCTGGACGGCGAACACCTTGTTGCCGGGCGTCGCCGTGTTGAGACCGATGTCGAGGACGGCTTCCTCGAGACCGGCGTCGACGGCTCGTTTCCCGGCCAGCAGGCCGGTCAGGTAGGCCGCCGAGATGTTACTCGTCGGGGCCTCCCAGCCGTATTCCTCGAGATCGCTCGAGTGTGCACTTGCAAGTGTTTCGTCTCCCTGAGGTCCGGGAGTGATCAGCTGCGCCGTAGTGTGCTTGTTGCTCTTGCGAGCGACGAGGCGTGGCTTGCCCGATTTCAGCAGGCGCAACCTCTGATGGTAGTCCGTCCGGACCTCACGGCGACGGCGCATCGGAACGTTGTATCGTGGTCCTGTCGCCATTATTGGTCACCGTAGTTGTCGTCGATATAGTTCAACAGGTACCGGACGCTCCGGAACTCGCCACCGCCAGCCTTTCTATAAAGCGTGCGGTACTGCGTGGGCGTGAGTTCGCCCTTGTCGCGGAGTTCGCGGAGTTTCCGTCGCTGTGCTCGAATCTTGTTCTGCCACTCGTCTTTCTCGTTCTGACGTGCGCCTTTCTTGCCGCGGCGCTTGCCGGGCCCGTTCTGGTGGCCGTATGCGCGTTTTGCGTTGCGCTCTCGGGCACGACCGCGGGAGTTGCCTTTTGCGTCATCAGCCTGAATGCGACCTTCGTCGACGAGCTCTCGGATCTCGTCGCGAGTGATCGCTTCGGCGATGTCCGCCTGGGCCTCGGGGTCGAGCCAGACTCGGTTTTGCCCGACGTCGAGAACGTCGGCTGCGAGTCGCTTCTGTGCGGAGAGATCAGTCATTGGATTCCACCTCGACTTCTTCGTAGGTCGGATTCAGGACACGAACGCCCTGGGCTTCGGCCTCCTCTTCGATCCGTTCGCGCTTGCGCGCACCGACGGCTGAAGCGATCCGAACCGCCTCGCGGTCGCCGTCTACGCCCTCGAGGTCGTCGACGTTCTCGACGTGGACTTCCTCGAAGCCGCTCGGATGTTTGCCCCGAACTGCTTTCGGGGTTCGGAATCCGGCCTGGACCTTCTGTCCTTTGCCTTTGACGCCACGTCGCTGCTTCGAGAGCTGGCCACGTGGTCGGCGCCAGGACGTCGGCGTCCGCTTTTTCTTGTGATAGTCCTGTCGGTTGAACTGCGGCTTGCCGACGCTCCGTCGGCGGTTGAGCAGACGCTCTTCGGACTCGGAGAGCTCCGGCGTCTTCTCGGTCAGCCCGCGTGGCTGCAGTTCGGTTTCGACGTCCTCGTCGGCCTCCTCGGCCTCCTCGGCGTCTTCGTCTTCGATCTCTGCCTCGGTCTCCTCGGAGACTTCGAGGTCGCCGACGTCGGCTTTGATACGCGCTGCGAGCGCGTTCCCGACGCCGTCGGCCTCGGCCAGCTCGCTCTGGTCTGCCTCCTTGATGTCGTCGATCGACTCGAAGCCGGCTTCGCGCAGCGCCTCCGCTTTGCTCGCGCCGACGCCGCTGATGTCTTCGAGTTCCTGTGGTTCGTCGTCTGCCATCTATCAGGCACCTCCTTTCGCGGGTTTCTCGGTGATGTAGACGCCGTCCTGGAAGACGCGGGTGTCCTTGCCGCTGACACGCGTTAGCTGCTCGATGTCAGCCGCCGTCTGCCCGACGTGTTCTTTGTTCGGTCCGGAGAGGACCAGTTTCTCGTCGTCGACGGAGACATCGGTGTCACCGTGAATGGTCGTACGTCGCGGTGCCTTTTCGCCGAGGAAGTTCTCGATGACGACCTCGTCGCCCTCGGCGCGGACCTGCATCGGGAAGTGAGAGTAGAAGACTTCCATCTTGTACTCCCAGCCTTCGGTCACGCCGTGGAACGCGTTCTGGATGTGGCTCTCGAAGGTGCCGACGGTCGCGTTCGTTTTCGCGTCCTCGGCGTCGCTTTCGATTACCACGGTGTCGTCTTCGACCTCGACGGTCACGTCCGGGTACCAGAGACGGCGGCTCACGCTGCCGTCCGGGCCCTCGACGGTCACGTCGAGATGATCGACCTCGACGGATACGGTTTCGGGGATTTCCAGTTCAACTCGCATGGTTAGTAGACGTATGCGATCACCTGGCCGCCGATCCCCTGCTCACGAGCCTCGTAGTGGCTCATGATACCGCTGCTCGTCGTGACGACGAGCGCACCGAAGTCTCGAGCGGGGAGATAGCGTTTCTCCCACTTCTCGAAGTCGTCGGCACCTGCGGCGTAGCGGGGCTTGACGGGGCCACACTCGTTGATCGCTCCTTTCAGTTCGATCTCGAACTGACCGGCTTTACCGTCGTCGACGTACTCGAAGCCGTCGATGTACCCGCGGTCGTAGAAGACCTCGAGTACGCTGCCGATCTCGTTCGAGGCGGGCGTTACCTCGTGGGTCAGATGTCCCACGCTTTCGGCGTTGTCGAGTCCCGAAAGCGCGTTGCTGAGTGGATCGTTTCCGGTCATATTATCGATACTTCTTGAATCCCATGTCGCGGGCGATTTCGCGGAAGCACTGTCGGCACAGGTTGATGTCGTACTTTCCGACGAGTCCCTGTTTGCGGCCACAGCGCTGGCAGTCCTCGATCTGGCCGGTGCGCTTTGCGGCGTGTTCGCCCGTGCGATCGGCTTCTGTTTCGCTTTCACTCATCTGTGGCTTCCTCCACGGTGGCGTCGAAGTTCGCCTCGATGAACGCGATCGCGTCCTCGGGCGTCAGTCGGTGATTCGACGGAATCGATCGGCTCGCCTTGTCGCGTTTGGCGATACGATAGCCGGGACGCACCAGGTTGACGGTGACGTCCAGGCCGTAGATTCCGACGTTCGGGTCGTACTCCTGGCTGGGGAACTCGGTGTGTTCTTCGACACCGAAACTGAAGTTCCCCGTGTCGTCGAACTGCGTCGCGGAGAGATCCGCGAGCGGCAGGGACTTTTCGAGGAAGGCGATCGCGTCGTCGCTCCGGAGGGTGACCTTCGTGCCGATCGGGTCGCCCTGGCGAATGCCGAAGTCGGGTTCGGTCTTTTTCGCCTGGGTGCGGACGCTCTGTTGGCCCGTGACCTCCTCGATGATGTCCTCGGCTTTGCCGAGTTCGCGGCCACCGCGGCCGACGCCCATGTGGACGACGACTTTCTCGACACGCGGTTCGCGCATCTCGTGGAACTCCGCAGAGTCAGCTTCGCTCATTCGTCGTCACCTCCGCTCACGGTTTCACCGTTCGCGTTGTCCGACGACGAGTCGTCGCCAGTGAAGTTCTCGTCGATCACGACGACGTACTCTTCGACGGTCTCGAACCCGCCGTCCTCGTCGACGGCTTCGCCGTCTGCTCGTTGCGTCTCCGACGCAACGCTGGTGGAGACGCTGACGGTGTTCGAGCCGCTGCCGGGCGTGACCTCGATCGTCTCGATCTCGCCGACCTTGCCGCCGTGGTTGCCGCTGACGGCCGTTACGAGTGCACCTTCTTCGTATGGGAAGTGTGCGACGATCGACTTGTCCTCGTTGTCGACGACGATCGAGTCGTTCGTGCTGTACTCGTCGGTGACGGTGATGTTGGTTCCGTCGTGCAGCGTCAGCTGGGTGTCGCCACCGGGGACCTGCTGTTTGCCCTCGATCTTGCCGAGGCGGCTTTCCGCCGCGTCGGCGTCGATTTCGGTCAGTGCGAGGCGGCCGCCTTCGTCGGGGAAGACGCGGTAGTACTCCTCGCGACCGGGGAACGCGACGATGTCGAACATTCCGATCGGCCGCTGTTCGTCGTTGATCGGGTCGCCGTTGACGAGGATCGAATCCTCGCTCAGCGCGTATCGTGCTTCCTTTTTCGAGTCGACGTAGCCGAGAACGTCCCGGAGCAAGACGACGAGCGGGACGCCGTCTTCGCCGTGCGGGCCGGCACCGGCTTTGACGGTGAAGACGTTCGTCTTGCGCTCGACCGGCCAGGACTTCGGTACTGACAGTCGTTTCTGGTGTTTCGTCATTCGGTATCACCTTCGAGGCGTGCCTCACGACGCTCGTCTTCGAGGTCGAGGTCCGTGATACGGACGTTCGACGGGGCGAGCGGCCGTGGCACCTCTTCGCCGTCGGCCGTCTCGACGGTCACGTCTTCGACGTGAATCGTGCCGTCTTCGAGAATCGCGCGGAGAACCTCGCCTTCCTCGCCGGCGTGGTCGCCGCGCATGACTTCGACGGTGTCGCCCGCGTTGACGCGGGTCCGTCGCGTGTCGTACTCCTCGCGGAGCTCGTCGGACAGCGTCGCGTGGAGTTGCTTCCCTCGCTCGTGGAGGGGTGCACGCTCCGTCTGGGTTCGCTGTTTGTGTGGTTGCGTAGTCATTATACGATCATCGTCGCGGTGGACGCGATTGCTCCGAAGCGCTCTGCGACCTCGCGGGCGATCGGGCCCTTGATTTCGGTGCCGCGGGGCTCTTCGTTCTCGTCGATGATGACGGCGGCGTTGTCCTCGAACTTGAGGCGCGTGCCGTCCGGTCGGCGGATCGATTTCCGCTGGCGGACGATAACGGCCTCGAGGACCTGCCGGCGCATCTCCGGGGTACCCTTGGTGACCGAGACGGTCACCTTGTCACCGAGTCCCGCCTTCGGCTGGCGGTTCTTGGTGCCCTGGTAGCCCGCGACGCTGATGACCTTCAGTTCACGCGCGCCGGTGTTGTCGGCACACGTGATCAGGGAGCCTTTCTTCAGGCCCTGCGTGACGTCGGCTTTCATCGCCTCCATCACTCATCACCCTCGTCTGCGGCTGCCGCGAGGTCTTCGGCCGACAGCTCCGGCTCAGGCTCGGCCTGGCTCGTGAGTTCGGCGACGTCCTCGGCGGTCGCTTCCTGGGTTACTTCGACGACCACGTGCGATTTCGTCTTCGACAGTGGTCGGGTCTCTGCGATCTTGACCGTGTCACCGACCGAGAGCGGCTCGAGCACGCCCGGCACGTGTGCCGGGATGCGCGAGCGTCGCTTCATGTAGCGATCGTACTTCGGGACCGCTACATCGTACTCTCGTTCGACGACTACGGTCTTTGCCATGTCCGTCGAGACGACCTGCCCTTCGAGGATCTGCCCTCGAACGGGAAGTTCGCCGTAGAACGGACACTTCTCGTAGTCGTATTCCTCCGGGTTTTCTGGTTCCGGAGGGGTTTCAACGTCTAATCCTATTGCCATGGTGAATCACCATTCGTTTCCGTGCGTCGGGCGGGTCGTGAGAGCAGTCGCGAACCATCGACCGTAACGTAGGCTACACCCTCGCCAGCGCTGTCTGTATCTGCCAACTGCTCGGCAGTCTCAGGTTGAGTTTCGGCCAGTTTGGGCGCAGTCCCCAACCCCTTCTCGGAGTCGGCGGCGTCATCTGTGATCGCGAACTCGAACGTCGAGCCCGATTTGGGAACCATGACGACCCGAGAGTCGCCGTCGTCACGAACTTCTACCGACAGGGTATTCGTCGTCTCGATGACGACACGCCCCGCTAAGCCGACCCGCGAGGGGTCGTCGCTGTCGACGACCCGTACGGGAAGGCCGTTGAGTTCGTGACGTGGCAGCGTCTCGGGTGTCAGTGGCATCGTGTGTTATTCGTCGTCGAAGTCGCCTTCCTCGCTCTGAATCGTCTTGATTCGAGCGATCGTGCGACTCAGTTCACCGATTCGGCCCGGATTCTCCGGGGCGCCACCGGCTGCGAGAACGGACTTCTGGTTCAACAGTTCCGTCTCGAGTTCTTCGAGTTCCTCTTCGCGCTCAGCGGCCGTCATGTCGCGAATCTCTTCGACGTGGAGGATCGCCATCAGGCGTCACCCCCCTCGTCTGCCTCTTCCGCGTCGGCCTCGGCGTCGTCGTCCATTTCGGCGACGAGCTGCTCGGCTTCCGCTTCGACGTCTTCCTCGAGTTCGTCCAGATCGTCCTCGATCGGCGAGTCGTCGGGGACTTCGACGTCCTCGTCGAGGTCGTCGGCCGTCTCTTCTTCGATGACCTCCTCGACGACGTCTTCGTCGAGGTCGGCCTCCGCATCGGTTTCGACGGCGTCCTCAGCCGCGGCTTCAGCGCCGGCGTCGGCCGCCTCGGCAGTCTCCGGTTCTCCCTCGAGCAGTTCTTCGACGCCCTCGGCCTCGTTGGCCTCGACGGCCTCCGGAACGAGTTCTTCGGGGTCCACGTCGTCGTGGATCTGGAAGTCGTCGGGCAGTTCGGCACCCGGCGGGATGATCTTCACGTCGACACCGATCGTGCCGAGTTTCATGACCGCGACACCCTGGCCGTGGTCGACGACCTCTTCGGCGGGTTCACCGTTGTGCTTGATGTAGCCGCGGTTGAACTTCTCGACGCGCGATCGTGCGCCCGTGACCTTCCCGGAGAGGACGATCTCGGCACCGAGTGCGCCGGCTTCCATGATCCGATCGATCGTGGTGTGACCGGCTTTCCGGAAGTACCAGCCACGCTCGAGTGCGTTGGCCAGTCGATCTGCGACGATCCGTGCATTCAGGTCGGGTTCTTCGACCTCCTGAACGTCGATCTGGGGGTCCTCGAGGTTGAACTTCTCTTCGAGGGCCGTCGTGACCTTCCGGATGTTCTCGCCGCCTTTGCCGATGACCATCCCGGGCTTTTCGGCCTTGAGGACGATTTGCGTTCCCATCGGCGTCTTGGCGACGTCCATACCACCGTACCCTGCGCGGCCGAGTTCTTCCTGGAAGAACTCGTCGATCTGGGACCGCTGCAGGCCGTTTTCGATGAACTGGTGTTCGTCAGCCATTAGTTGTCATCCTCCTCGTTTTCGTCCGAGGAGCCGTTCTCCTCGCTGACGACGATCTCGACATCGACCTGCGGCGTGTTCCAGGCCGATGCACGCCCCATCGCGCGGGGCTTGCGACCGACCGACTCACCGACCTTGTGGGCGGCGACGTGGGCGATTTCCATCGAGGAGCCGTCAAAGCCCTGATGATCCGCGTTCGCCTCGACGTTCTCGAGCAGGTCGAGGAATTCCTCGGAGACTTTCTCCGGGTACTTGCCGGCGTCCCAGCCGTCGATATCCGATCGGTGGCCGGCACCGGTGTTGTGCGATCGGAACGGCACCGACTGCTTCTCGTCGATAACGTCCTGGAGGTAGGCCTGGGCGTCCGCGACGGTCCGGCCCTTGAGTTCGCGTGCGACCTCCTTGCTGTGCTTGTGGCTCATGTGACGCTCCCGGAGCATCGCTTTCGCGGTCGCGTCCGGATCCGCGTCGACTGAGTAGTTGATTCCCATACGATGATCACTTCAGTGGGACGAATTTCGACGATCGGGTTGCACCGATACCAGCCTGTCCGTGTTCGACCGAGTTACGGGTGAGCTGGAACTCACCGAGATAATGACCGATCATCTCCGGGTCGACGCGGACGCGCTCGAAGGCCTGTCCGTTGTAGACCTCGAAGGTTAGTCCGACGAACTCCGGCAGGATCGGCATATCTCGGAGGTGCGTGCGAACGGGGTTGTTCGCCGTCTCTTCCTCGTCTTTCCCGCGGGCCTTCTCGAGGAGCTTTTGCTTCTCGACCGACAGGCCGCGTTCGATACTTCGCCGCTTGCGAGCGGGCAGCAGTTCCGCAACCTCTTCGAGTTCCAGATCCTGCAACTCGTCGAGCGTGTGGCCGCGGTAGGTGAACTCACCTTCGCGGCCGGTTCTGTACTCCTGGCTCATTTGTTTCCACCTCGACCGGTACGGCGCGAGGAGATGTCACCCACCTTCCGTCCCGGCGGGGCATCCCGCGAGACGGACTTGGGTTTGCCGGGGTGCTGGCGGCCGCCGCCACCGAACGGGTGGTCGACGGCGTTCATCGCAACACCGCGGACGCGAGGCCACTTCGAGCCCCGGGCTTTCATCTTGTGATACTTGTTCCCAGCTTTGACCATCGGCTTCTCCGTTCGGCCACCGCCGGCGACGACGCCGATCGTGGCACGACACTGCGGATCGAGGCGCTTGACCTCGCCGCTTGGAAGCTGGACGACCGCCGCGTTACGGTCGTGGGTGATCAGGTCCGCGTTGACGCCGGATGCGCGAGCGAACCGACCGCCGTCGCCCTGGTTGGCTTCGACGTTACAGACCGGAACTCCTTCCGGGATCTCCGCGAGCGGAAGCGTGTTTCCGGGCTTGATCTCCGCACTGACGCCGACCTGAATCTCCTCCCCGACGGAAACGCCTTCGGGAGCGAGGATGAGTCGCTGGTCGCCGTCTTCGAACTCGACGGCCGCAACGGGGGCCGATCGAGCCGGGTCGTGCTCGATGTCCACGATCGTTCCGCGGACGACGTCTGCGTCTTCTTCCTTCTTGTGGTCGAGTTTCGCCTTGTATCGGTGCGACGGGGCGCGGAACGTCGGCGTGCCGCGTCCTCGTCGTTGTCCGAGAATGCGTCGTCCCATCTCAGAACACCCCGATTCGCGAGGCGACTTCCTGGGCGTCGTCCTCGGCGGAGAGTTTGACGGTTGCTTTCTTTGTGCCCTTCATGGTCAGTTGCGTGTTGACGTCGTCGACCCCGACGTCGAAGCGCTCCTCGACTTCGGCCCGAATCTCGGGCTTGGTGGCGTCCGGGTTGACGACGAACTGGAGCTTGTTCTCGAAGTCCATGTCGTTCATCGCCTTCTCCGTGACCAGTGGGTGATCGATCAGCGTGCTCATCGGTCGGCCACCTCCTCGAGTGCGCTCTCGGTCCAGACGGTCAGTCGACCGGGCTGTGCGCCCGGCGCGAGGTCCTCGGCGTTGACTTCCGCGGCCGTCGCGACGTCCGCACCGGCGAGGTTCCGGGCCGCACGTGACGGGCCGGTTTCGCTCGAGGTCACGAAGAGGATCGACGTCGGCGTCTTGTACTTCCGTCCGCGGGTCTTCCCGCGACCCGATCGGACGCTTCGGCCCTCGTCTGCGCGTTCGATGTCGTCCGCGAGGCCGGCGGCCTCGAGGAACGAGACGACCTCTTTCGTTTTCTGGAGGTCCTCGAACTCGTCGCTGACGACGACTGGAATCTCGGCGTCCTCGTCGAACTCGTGGCCGCGCTCGGCGACGAGTTCGGCGTCGGTCGTCGCAGCGATCGCGCTGCGGACGGCCAGTTTCTTCGTTTTCGTGTTGATCGATTCAGACCAGTCCTTCTCGGCTTTCGGCGGGTGGGCCTTGCGTCCCTTGACGGCCTGGGGAACGCGTCGTGCGCGTCCGTCCTGGCGGGGAACGTGGGCCATCCCGCGGCCGCTACCGAACGATTCGGCGGGCGTTCGCATGCCGGCGAACTCGTCGGCACCGTAGTCCTGTTTCCGGTTTGCCTGGGCGGCGCGAACGGCCTGAGCGATCAGGTCCGGGCGGTACTGGGTCTCGAACACTGCCGGCAGTTTGACCTGCCCCGCGTCCGAGCCGTCCAGGTCTCGTACTGTTGCGTCCATGTGTTATCCCTGGTTGGATGCGGTGGAGACGTAGCGCACCTCGGGATCGAGGCGCGGCTGGTCTCCGGGTCGGATCGCCGGGCGGAAGCGCACGAGGCGCTTGTTCGGCCCGGGGAGCGATCCCTTGATCAACGCGTGCGGGCCGTCGACTTCGCCGTAGTTGACGAAGCCGCCGTCGACCGTCGCGTCAGCCCCGTCGCCGATGTCGACGAGGCGCTTGTTCAGTTCCGTCCGCTGGTGGTAGCCGGTCTGTCCCTGCTGTGGGACCGTCGACCGGACGCGAGACGGGTTCCAGGGGCCGAGGTTCCCGATGCGGCGTCGCCATCCCTGCCGGGCGTGTTTGCCCTTTCGTTTCTGGACGCCCCATCGCTTGACGGGTCCCTGGGTGCCTTTGCCTTTCGTGACGCCGCTTGCGTCGACGTACTCGCCGGCGCGGAACACGTCGTTCATGACGTGCTCGCCACCGTCCTCGACCAGTTCGAGGGCGAAGTCGACGCGGTCCTCGACGGAGCCGCCGCCGACGCGCGTCTCCATCACGTCCGGTTTCTTCTTCGGAACCGACGGCACGGATCCGGGAACCGTGTGCGTGATGACGCGCACGTCGTCGACGCGCCCCTCGGAGAGGAGCCCGCGGAGTTCCTCCGCGGCAGCGTCGCTGTCGTAGTCGTCACCGGGAACGTCGAGGACGCGATCGAGCTCCGAAAGGAGTTCGTCGGTCCAGACCTCGGTGACTGGTTTCATTCCATACGGCGTCTGTTCGTACGCTCGCAGCGCAACCGCGCGCATCGCTGGCGTCTCCACGATCGTCACGGGGACGGTCTCTTCCATCCCTTCGGTCGGCGAGTTCGCTTTATCGTCGACCATGACGACGTGGGTCATGCCGGCTTTGTAGCCCGCGAAACCCTGAAGCGTCGGCTGTCCGTCGTCGTCCGGCCACGAGTTAAAGCGCGGGACCTCGCTGGTCGCACGCTGCCGTGGGCCGAACCCGAGTGAGCCTTTGCGTGGTGAATTTGCTTGTGGCATTCTATCACTCTCTCAGTGAGAGGGATGCGAGCGTCGCGAACAGAGCCTCCTCCGTTCGCACGACCTCGCTTCCCTGATCCGGAATCGTGTTCAGCCAGAGGTCGAACCCCGGATCGGCGGTGGGTTCGACTCCGTTATCCGCATCCCGACGCGCCGAAAGCGCGTCGCTGTCTCGTTGACCCGCTGGGTCAACGCCGACGGCGGATTCCTCGATTCCGAGGATAGCCGGCAGCCCTCTCTCGGGCGCGCCGAACGCGACGGTCATCCCGTCGCGATCGATCTGCCCGGCCAGCGTTCCGAGCCGCCCGACGGTGAGTTCCTCACCGAATCGGGAGGCCGCGATGCGAACGCCGGCGTCCTCACGGCCGAGAGCTGCCCGCAGGTCCGTCCGCTCGACCGACAGCCCCGGAAGAGGCTCGTCGACGAGTTTCGCCCGGACCGGTCGTCGCGAAGAGATCCTGACGGTCACGCGCTCTCCCTCCGACACCTCCATACTGGGAGGCGTATTGAGGGAGATCGGGTGTTGCAAGCCGCAATTGACCCGGACGCGCCCTTCAGGTCCGACCTCGGTCACGATTCCTTGTCTTGACGACCCCGAACCGTCAGATTCGGAGCCGGTCTGTGACGTGGCGTGGAGCGGCGGCAAGACCCCGACGTACTCCAGTTCGTCTCGCATCCCCCAGGCCTCGTTGCGGAGATATGGGGGCGTTGCGGCGTACCGCAGTACGGTCGTTACGAACCCGCCGTCGAATCGCCCGCGTTCGCCTTCCCGATCGGGGTAGACGACGAGGCGATCGACCCGGAAGATCGTCGCCGCGCGGGCGACGTATCCGAGCTTGCGAGTTGCCTCGCGTTTGTCCTCGGCCTCCCGCGTGATCGACGACGGCACGAGTACGTTGGTGGTCATGCCGTGACGCTTCGATACCGCGTCACTAGACTGTAGCGATCTTTTACCGACAGGGTGGTAAAAGGATAGCGGAT
Source organism: Halosolutus sp. DAT137 (assembly GCF_059736405.1). Lineage (NCBI taxonomy): Archaea > Methanobacteriati > Methanobacteriota > Halobacteria > Halobacteriales > Natrialbaceae > Halosolutus > Halosolutus sp. DAT137. The sequence goes on from NZ_JCAQID010000008.1 coordinate 83,311, forward strand.
TCGATCCCCACTGTGAACCGCCCACAAGGGCAAATTCGCACGATACAGGTTCTCAAGGTAATAGGTCACAGGGGGTGATGCATCCGGAGGACAGTGATATTCCGCTACTCGCGTCCATTCGAGGGAGATCGACTGGGTGGCAGTGCTCGCTCGGGTACTGGGCGAAGAATTATGTCGACCAGAAATTTTTGGTTTCGTGTGCGCGCTCGCGCACAGGCGTTGGCGGTCTTCGACCGGGACTGCAAGCCAGACACGGGACTACAACGGTTCGATCGCCACCGTGTGACACGACTTCGAGACCCATACCGGGTGCGATTCGCAACTCTTATACACCGCTCCCGAGTTAGATGTAAATGCAACAGGGCGCTGGTAGTGTAGTGGTATCACGTGACCTTGCCATGGTCACAACCTGGGTTCAAATCCCAGCCAGCGCACTTCTACGGCGAGCAGTTTCGACGAGCACCGCGTAGCGTGTGCTCGTCATCCGTGAGCCGTAAAGTCGCCCTGGGTTTGAATCAGGGAGGTCGCACGCAGCGAGCGAAAGCAAGCGAGTACGTCCGACCGTGGTTCAAATCCCAGCCAGCGCATTTCTGGCGCGAACAATCTCGTGAGCGACAGAAATCGGATCTGGAGTTGAAGTAGAGAAGTCACAACCCGGGAAGTGAGCGAAGCGAACGACACGGAACGTCTTTGCGTGGTTCAAATCCCAGCCAGCGTATTTTTCGAGAACCGAGACAACCGCCTTCGAGACGGAGCGAAGCGAGTTTCGGTCGGAAAGACCACGTTTATTCCGATCGGTTCGACAGACCCCCCGACAGAGGGGCGACGGCGTCTCGCAGTACGGGGAACGGAATGCAACAAATACATTATTTTGAGTGACTTTCACCGACGGTTGTAGAACGATTCTGATCGACGATCGATTTTTATGCTCGCAGATGCTACGGCACAACCAACGATTGAATAGCAGTCCTCCTATGCAAACAGAACCGACACGCGCCACCGAAACGACCGACGGCCGGTACGACCAGGCTAACGACCGCTACGTGTTCAATCACGACAGCGACCAGAGTGCAACGCTCACTGCGACGATCGTCCACGCCCTCGCGTCGATCGCGGACACCGACGTCTCGCAGGGCGAATTTTCGCTCTACGATAGCGTCGATCCGGACGCACTCGAGCGAATATTTGGGGCGAAAGCCGACGGGACAAAGCGAACCGGCGGCCACATCGCGTTCACGGCGCTCGACCACGAGGTTTACGTCTACGCAAACGGCGATATCATCATTTACCCGCCCTCGGACAACCGCCCGTAACGGTCCGGAGGGGCAGGTTTGCGCTCGGTTCGCCGCCTCACGCCAGCGTCGATCGCTCCGTCTCGCCGCCGACCCGTCGAGGACCGTACTGGACGCGTCGTACGGTTCGTTGTCGATCGATTCCGCGAGTGACTAGGATGTCTCGTCTCAGAAATCGAGCGGGACGAGAGCAAGGTACGGATTTAGGGGCTTCGATCGCGTCGAAACCGAGTATGACAGTTATTGGGCTGTTGAGCGTCGCACCGGTGATCGAAGACAGCATGGCAAGCGAGGTTGCAGCCGCCGTCGACGCACTCGACGAGTACGACGTCGAGTACGAGACTAACCCGATGGGCACCGTAATCGAAGCCGAGAGCACGGACGAACTGTTCGCGGCCGCCCAGGCCGCACACGACGCCGTCGACGCCGATCGCGTCAGTACCGTACTCAAGATCGACGACAAGCGGGGGCACACGTCGAGCGCTCAGGAGAAGGTCGACGCTGTTGCCGAGGAACTGGGCCGAGAGCCGACGAGCGCCGGGAAGTGAGCAAACGGGCTGTCTGGACCACCGGGGGATCGAGGAGGCTGGATACGACGTTGACGGAGCGGTCACGGCGGCAGTCGAACTGACAAACTGTTTTAGCGGGGAGACAGAAGGGCTGGTATGGAGAGTCTCAACCGGATGGCGATCGAGCTGGTCGACGAAGCCCTCGAGTACGCCGAGGAGCTGAATATCGGGGGGTACGACCTCGCGAACGAGGCGACGGTACTCGATTTCGGGGTGGAGTTCGACGGCGGGGTCGAAGCGGGGCTGTTGCTGACCGAGATCCAGACGGCCGGCATGGCCACGCCGAGTCACGAACTCGGCGAGATCGGGGGGGCACCGATCCCGTTCGTCGAGCTGACGACCGACCAGCCAGCGCTGTCACTGCTGTGCTCCCAGAAGGCGGGCTGGGAGCTCGCGACCGAAGACTTCGAGGGGCTTGGAAGCGGCCCAGCACGGGCGCTGGTCGCCGAGGAGGCGGAGTTTCGTAAAGTGGGCTACACGGACGCCTTCGACCTGACCGCACTCGCTCTCGAGACCGACAGTCTGCCGCCCGAGTCCGCGGCCGAACAGGTAGCCACCCTCGCTGAGGTCAACACCAGCAGCGTCTTTTTGTTGGCCTACCGAACGGCGAGCCTCGTCGGTTCGATCACGAACGCCGCACGCGCAGCCGAACTCGCCACGTTCCGACTCTCCGAACTCGGCTACGACCCCCTCGACATTGTGTCGGCCACGGGCCGGGCACCCCTCGCACCGGTCGCCGAGGACGAACGGACCGCGATCGCCCGGACGAACGATGCGATCGCCTACGGCGGGACGGCTCACCTGACGGTTCGTGAGGATGCGGACATCTTCTCGGACGTGCCATCGACGGTTGCCGACGATCACGGTCGCTCGTTCGGAACGCTCTTCGACGAACTCGACTGGGAGTTCTCGGAGGTCCCCGCGGACCTGTTCGCCCCAGGGAAGGTGACGATCGACGTACTCGGCGGCCCGACGTACGTCCACGGCGAGACGGACGAGGAACTGCTCGCCGACTCGTTCGACCTGTAGCGATGCAGTTCAAGCCCGTTCCTGTGGCCCCCGACTCGATCGCGTTTCTGGAGACCGTTCGCGAAGCCGTTCCGGGCGATCCCGACGAGACCGACGACTGCTGTGCGCGACTGCTGGAGCGGACCGATCTCGACGAACGCGACGCGGCAGCCGAGTGGCTGACGTTTCTTCGAGCACTCGGGCTCGCAGTCGAGTCGCAATCGGGCTTTCGACGGACACGCTCCGATCCAGACCTCGCGGAGCTACAACGGGCCTTTCGCGATCGCGTCTACGGTGCGGAGGAACTGCTCGCGCGACTCGAGGAGGCGGACGAACCCCTCTCAGCGAGTGCTCTCACGACCGGTCTACGAGAAACCGATCGAGACGGTGATCGACGCGCCCGATCGGGCCGGGCCGACGGAGACGAAGGCGATCGAATCGAACGACTACTGGAGTGGGCCGCGTTGCTCGGGTTGGTCGATCGAACCGAGGACGGCTATCGACGGGCGTAGACACTCCGACGATGGGAAGGACGACGGGCGCGGACCCCGACGCCGGGCACAGCGATCGATCTGGATCTGGAGTCTGTGTTCTCGTCGAGAACCTCGCGTTCAGAGAGCGCCGAAACATCCCTCTCAGCGGACGGGGTGAACGTCGGTCACGGTTCCGACGCCCTTGCTTCGCCCCTCGCGGAAGACGAACTTCTGGCCCTCCTCGACGAGGTATGGGCGGAACTTGAACCGGACGGTGGTCTCCCCCGTATCGCCGGGGAGGAGTCGCCCCTCCGTGGGGTGGAACGCGGCAGCCTCACCGATCGTCTCCAGGTGAACGACGGGTTCGTAGCCGTCCCCGATCCGGGTGGGGTGGTTGAGGACCATCACTTCGGCCTCGAACTCCCGGACTGGCTCGGGATCGGCGTCGGCCGGGAGGAGAACCATTCCGCGCTCGATCGCACTCTCCTTGATTCCCTTGAGGGCGATGCCGACGATTCGGCCCGCGCGGGCTTTGTCGACCTGGTGGTAGTGCATCTCGATCGATCGTACTTCGACCTCCTGAAAGCGCCCATCGGGCATCGGGCCGATGAGGAGATCGTCGCCCGTTTCGACCTCGCCGGCCATAACGGTGCCCGAGGCCACCGCGCCGACACCGGTGACCGAGTAGCTTCGATCGACGTACATTCTGAATTCGCCGGTGTCCTGGGACGTTTTCGGGAGTCGATCGAACAGTTCGTCGAGCGTGTCGAGACCGTCCATCGTGATGGCGCTGGTCGACACGATCGGAACGACGCGTTCGTTGACTTCCTCGATCGCCGCGTCGACGCCGTGGCGGGCGACCCGCAGCGGCGACTTATCGACCTCACGGAGCAGTCGTTCGACCTCCCGTTCGACCTCCGTAACGCGATCGTCGTCGACGGCGTCGGTTTTCGTGATCGCGACGATCGTCGGCAGTTCGGTCGCCAAGAGGACACCGAGGTGTTCGCGCGTCGTGCGCGTGGGACCGTCGTCGGCGGCGACGACGAGCAACCCGTAATCGAGTTTCTGCCCGACCAGGCCGCGGATCGTCGTCCGCAGCCAGGGTTCGTGGCCGACGGTGTCGACGAACGAGACGAGACGGTCGGCCTCCTCGACGACTTCGGCGCGATCGGTCTTACGGTTGGGATTCCGGACGCGGATGGGGCCCTCGTCGTCGTCGAAACCGTAGACGGCGTACGAGAGGTCCGCGGAGAGGCCACGTTCGACCTCGTGGGGCTGGACGTCGAGGAACGCGCGCGTGGCACCGTCGCCGTCGTCCGGGTTCCCGGTGACGAGTGAGCCAACGAGCGTGCTCTTTCCGTGATCGACGTGGCCGGCAGTTCCGATGACGACGTGTTCGTCGTCCGTCTCGAGAACCGCGCCGTCGTGGATGATGGCGACGCCGACGAGACCGTCTTTGACGCCCCACGTCTGGACGTCATCGATGTGGGCGTCGGCCTCTTCTGCGAGCAGGGAGAGGACGTCCATCGATTCGGAGAACGAATCCGAGTCGATGCCCGCGAGTCCGCCGTCGTCAGTGACGCCAACAACGTACGTCGCCTCGCCGTCTCCGGAGAGGAGTCGGTGGCGAAGCTGTGCGGCCAGACTCTCCCGTCGTCCACCCTCGAGGTGAACGTTCCGTAGAAGGCGTTCCTTGAATTCGACGTTCCCTCCGTCCTGTTCGCCACGGTCCAGGGCTCGCTCGAGGAGAGCCCGGTCACGGCTCATACCGTTCGGTAGCGGCTCACATGGCAAAAGCCTTCTCGTGCGTTGTCAACGGGAGACACGGTAGCGCTACCGAGAGCGACGATGGAGTTCGGAAGCGCCGATCCGGCCCCGGTTTCATAGCCTTCGAGTCCGTACGCTGAGACATGAGCGTAAGCGGACTCTGCCAGATCTGTGAATCCCGAACCGCCGAGGAGCGGTGTCGCAACTGCGGGACGTTCGCCTGTTCGGTCCACTACGATCGCGACGCGAGACTGTGTGCGGACTGCGCCGCACAGGCCCGTCCCGGTGGGAACGAGGACGTCGACATCAATCGCTTCTGACCAGCCGAACACCCGTAGAGACACCGAGGTCGATCGCTTCGAACTACTCGCGATAGCGGTTCAATCGATCTTTCAGCCGCTTTGCGGCCTGTCCGCTCGCCGTTGCGAACGCTTCTCCCTCGTTTTCGCCCGCGAAGATGATTCCCCGAGAGGAGTTGACTAACCCGACGCCGTTGGCCAGTCCGAACTCGACTGCAGCCTCGGCATCACCGCCTTGCGCACCGATTCCGGGGACGAGGAAGGGCAGGTCGGGAACCTGCTCGCGGAGGTCCTCGAGTTCCTCGGGCTGGGTCGCGCCGACGACGAGTCCGACGTTGTCGTTCTCGTTCCAGAGGTCCGCAAGTGCTGCGACGCGTTCGTAGACCGCCTCACCGCTGTCGAGTTCGAGATCCTGCAGGTCCGCGCCGCCGGGGTTCGACGTGCGACAGAGGATGAAGACGCCCGACTCTTCGTCCGCCAGAAACGGCTGTAGCGAGTCCCGACCCATGTACGGGTTGACCGTGATCGCATCGACTCGCTCGAGGGCCTCGGCGTACTGGCGGGTCGTATTTCCGATGTCCGCCCGCTTTGCATCCAGCAGGACTGGAACCCCTTTTCCGTGGGCGTAGGCGATCGTCTCATCGAGTGCGCGCCAGCCGTCGGGGTCCTCGTAAAAGGCCGCGTTCGGTTTGTAGATCGCGGCGTGTTCGTGGGTCGCGTCGATGATCCGGCGGTTGAACGCCCACCGCGGCAGGTCGTACTCCTGGAGGTGGTCGGGGATGCGCGACGGATCCGGGTCGAGTCCGACGCTCACCACGCTATCGACCGTCCGAATCCGATCGTGCAGGCGATCGAAGAAGTTCATGCTGGCGAGTGGCCACCCGACGGTCGAAAAGGTTGCTATCCACGGTCTCCCGGACATCGACCGTCCGATCGAGATGATTGCCATCTGTGTGAGACTCACAGGCGTTCGCCAACGTGATTTGACGGTACTTATTTGTCGGTCGTTGTGGACGACCACGGTATGCAACACGGACAGCAACGGACATCGTCCTCGCGCCTCGGTCGACTTCGCGATCGCGTTCGATCGACGCTCACTCCTAACGCCGGCGACCAGACCGATGCGACTGGCAGGAGCGACCCGGCGGCAGACGCGCCGGGGGCGACAGACGATTCGACGGGTAATCTCTTTCACTGCTCGACCTGTGGGGTCGTGTTCATCGCGTCGGAGAAACAGACGTGCTCGGGGTGTGAAAACGACGTCGAGCAGGTTCCGTCGACGCTCGGGAACCGATAATTCTGCGGACGGGTTTCCTCGGGACGTACCGCCGGCGCTCGGCTATCATTGGAATCCGTGGATGCTGCGGACAACACTCCCAGCGGTCAGCGTTCGAGAACCTCAACCAGGTTTTCCTCCGGATCTCGAAGAAACAGGATCGAGGTTCCGCTTTCGGTCGTCTGTGGCTCGCTGATCGTCGGCACGTCCGCGGGCAAGTCAGCGAAGAACGCGTCGAGGTCGTCGACCGAAACCGCGAGGTGGGTCGCCCCCGGCTGGTTGAGTCCGGCCGCCGGCGAGGGCCGTGCTTCGGGGGCGTACTCGACGAGTTCCAGTCGGATGTCGCCGGCGTCGAGGTGGACGAACTGGGCGCGTGCCTCCTCGACGCCGACACCCTCGGCAAACGCCGTCCCGCCGACCGTGAACCGATCGAGGACGTCCAGTTCCAGCACGTCGCGGTAGAACGCGACGGTCGCTTCGAGGTCGCTGACGGTGATACCGACGTGGTGTGCGCTGCAATCGGCCATATCACCACTCTCGTAAGGAGACGGGAAAACCGTTCGACTGCGGCAGGCACGGCATCCGACGGTCAACCGACCGCAGGCGAGGGTGTCTCACTCGATCGTCAGGGGTATCCGACGATGCGTACACAGGCCGGGGACCGTCGTCGCCGCCTGCGACCGATCGCCGTCGAACGCCTAGCGTTTTCTCCCCCGAAACGAATGCAGACCTATGACGCGCATCGCGCTGATCGCACACGACGAAAAGAAGCCGGACCTGATCGAGTTCGCCCAGCGCCACGAGGAACAGTTGGCGGAGTACGACCTCGTCGGAACCGGGACGACCGGCAAGCGATTGATCGACGCGACGGATCTCGAGGTCGAACGCAAGTCCTCGGGCCCGCTCGGCGGCGATCTCCAGATCGGCGGCGAGATCGCGGCGGGGCAACTCGACGGGATCGTCTTCCTCAGGGATCCGCTGCGGGCCCAGCCACACGAACCCGACATCTCCGCCCTCTTGCGCATCTGTGACGTTCACGACGTGGCGCTGGCGACGAATCTCGCGTCGGCGACGTTCCTGATCGAGGGGCTCGGCTCGGCGTAAGTATCGATTTGACCTCCCGCCCCGGCCAGGGAGTTGCGATCGAATCGGGACGTGGCAGTATCAGTGGACCAAGCGGTGTCACGCCATTTATTATCTGTCGCTCCGGATTTCGTGTATGACCATCTACGAGAGTGACCTTCCTGGGGTCGGAAAAAAGTTCGAGGTCGAACTCGATGACGGGACGAGACTCGTCATCGTGACACACAATACGGGGAAACGAGAGGTGTACCTGAAGCCGGACGAGGACGCTGACAGCGAGAAGCTGTTCGAGGCGTCCGATCGGCTCGCGCGCAAGATCGGGACGATCCTCGAAGGTGCGTATTTCCAGCCGGTCCAGACCGATCGCGTCGAGACGATGCTCTCGGACGATACCTTCCTCGAGTGGTACGGAGTCACCACGGATGCGGAAATCGACGGTCAGAGTATCGCTGAGGCACAAATCCGAGAACGAACGGGAGTTTCGATCGTCGCGGTCCAGCGCGACGACGAGGTGGTGACGCCGCCGACGCCGGAAACCGTCATCGAAGCCGGCGACACGCTGGTCGTCGTCGGTGACCGAGAGGCCTGTATCGAATTCGAGAAGCTGCTCGGCGAGAATCACGAGGCGTAGGTCAGCAATGATGACGAGGCTGGGGGTGAGCGGAAGTGACAGCTGAATCGACCGCACTCATAGACGTTGGTGTTCTGTTTGCCGCCGTTGCACTCGCCGGGTTGCTTGCCAAACGGATCAACCAGTCGGTGATTCCGTTCTACATTCTCGTCGGGATGATACTTGGCGAGTACGTCCTCGGACGGATCGATTTCCCGGCCCTTCTGGGAACCGACCTCGTCCCCCACGGGACCGAACTCACCCTTCTCGAAACCGATTTCATCTACCTGGGGGCCGAACTCGGAATCGTCCTTCTGTTGTTTTTCCTCGGGCTCGAGTTCAATCTCGATCGGCTCATCGCGGCTAAAGAGCGGATCGGGAAGGCCGGCACGGTCGATCTCGTGATTAATTTCGGGATCGGGCTCATCCTCGGCTGGGTTATCTTTGGCTCGTTCCTCCCGGCGTTTCTCACCGCCGGCATCGTTTACATCTCCTCGAGTGCGATCATCACGAAGTCGCTGATCGACCTCGGCTGGATCGCAAACGACGAAGCGAACCCGATGCTCGGAACGCTCGTCTACGAGGACCTCTTTATCGCCGTCTACCTGGCGATCGCCTCGGCGCTGGTCCTGGGCGGCGGCGACGTGAGCGAGGCAGCGGGCCAGATCGGGATCGCGATCGGGTTCATCCTCGCACTGCTCGTGCTCGTCTACCTCGGGACGACGTGGTTCCAGCGGAGCCTCGAAACCGACTCCCACGAGTTTATTGTGCTCCGGGCACTCGGGATCACGATCCTCATCTCCGGTGCCGCGCTCTCTCTGGGCGTCAGCGAAGCCGTTGCGGCGTTCTTCGTCGGAATGGCATTCTCTTCTACGGATCACGTCCACGATCTCGAAAGCCTGCTCGAACCGCTTCGGGACACGTTCGCGGCGGTGTTTTTCTTCTGGATCGGCCTGATAACCGATCCGATGCTATTCCTGGGCGTCATCGGGATCATCGCGCTCGCGGTTCTCCTGACGACCCCCTCGAAACTCGTCAGCGGCTACCTCGGCGGTCGCATCTACGATCTCAACGAGCGCCGCTCCGTTCGAGTCGGTCTCGGCATGACCACTCGAGGCGAGTTCTCGCTGATCATCGCCAGTATCGCCCTCGCGGGGGCGGGAACCGGTCTCGCTGAAGGGACCGCCGAGACCGTCTACGCCTTCGCCGTCGGTTACGTACTGTTCATGAGCATTCTCGGCACGACGCTCATGCAGTACTCGGACAGGATCGAATCGACCGTCGTCCCGTTCCTCGAGAGCAGGACCGACGGAGCGGCCCGGCCGACCGACGACTGATACGGATTAGTGACCGTCGGTACCGCCGAACGGCGAACCGTCTTGGCCGATCTGCGGTAATTGATGACACTGATCCGTATGAGAGAGGGGGCTGTTCTACCGCGTTACCGGCGATGTGGAGGGTTCGTCGGAGTACGTCGCTCTTGCTCCGCCCGCAGTAGCCGTTCGTTCTCCGCCCGCTCTGCGAGCCGGTCAGAAGAGGTAGCTTCAAACGCTTCGAGACCCCTTTGTGGAGTATGCCACGGGCGATCGTCTTCGACCTCGATTACACCCTCGCCGTTCCCCGACGAGATCGAGCGACGATCCTCTCGGAAGCCACGGACGCCGCCGACGCACCCGACCTCTCTCGGGGCGAGTACCTCGCGGCCCACCGCCAGCACCTCACCCGTGAGACGAGAGAACCGATCTTCGCGGCGTTGCTTGCCGACCGAGACAGCGACGTCGACCCGGCCGCCGTCGCGCGAGCCTACCGCGAGTCGATCGCGGCCGCGATCGAACCGCTTCCCGGCGTCGAGGGAATGCTCGATCGTCTTCGCGAGGAGTATCGCGTCGGTCTGTTGACCAACGGACCCGTCGTCGCACAACGGGACAAACTGGCGACGCTCGGATGGGAAGACGCTTTCGACGCCGCGCTCGTCACCGGCGAACTCGAGGCCGGCAAACCCGACCGGCGTGCGTTCGAAGCGATCGTCGCGGACCTGGCGGTCGATCCCGGAGACGCGATCTACGTTGGTGACGAAGTCGAAGCGGACATCTACGGCGCGACCAACGCCGGTCTCCAGGCGATTCAGGTCCTCCAGCCCGACGGTCCCGACCCGGACCCGCGTGCGATCGCCCACGTCGAACAGGGCGACGTCGCGACGGCGGTCCCGCGGGCGCTCGACTCGATCGACACACCGACTTGACGGTCTCCCCTCGCTTCCGGCGACCGACCGCCCTCTGAAGTCGAGACGGATGGGCGACGTGGGACCACAACGCACTCGGTACCGCCGTCCGTTTCACTTCGTATGACACAGACCGTCGACGAACTCCGAAACGAAATCCGACTGGCCGTAGGAAGGCACGAACGAATTGAATCGACCGCGTTTACGAAAGAAGCCCTGGCCGCGATCTGTGATGCCGTCGGTGACGATACCGATCGGAATCAACTGCCGCCGACACCCGAGATGCGTGCGGAAATTCTCCGAACGATCGACGGCCTGGATGACGCATCCGAGAATGCGGCGCGTCCGTTCAGGAAAGCACAACTCGAATCGATCGCGGAGGTGCTTCGAGACGAGTAGCGACACCGCCTCGGATTTCGGTCACTGTATTCGGTCACTGCTATTCGACTGCACCCCCCACACGAGTGCGCCTGCGACCCAGTGATGGCATCTTTACGATCGATCGACGATCGATCGGACCGCCGACTGGACGACGTCGGAGGCTCGCTTGACTTCGGCACCGCTCTCGACGAAGACGAGCACGCTCGGAGGTTCCGTCGCTTTTGGCCTGACGCGGAGACCGGCGGCTTCGGCTGCGTCGATCGCTGCGTCCTGTCCACTACTGAATTCGAGACGTAACCGATTGTCGTGGACGAACGCGCGTGCGAGGCGCGCGCCGTCTTCGTCCCCGTCGCCGCGGATACCCGTTACGTCGTACGCTCGCGACCCGTCTGGGGTTGGTTCGACGTCCCGATCGGCGTTCACGACGGCGACGCGACCGAGAACACCGTCGTTGCGCCCGTCGAGTTCCGACGCGAGCAGTTCTGCGATCCGACGCCCGTCGGTGATCCGTTGCTCGACCATACTGATCGATCGACACACCAGTCCCTAATGCCTTCGATCAGCGCCGATCGCGGCCCCAGCGGACAGCAGATCAGCGTCTGCCCCATTACTTACTTATTGGTCGTCGGTCAGCGCCGATCGAGCGATCGGGGCGACATCGTCCACGTCGATGCCCTCCCGGTGGGCGTAGACGACGGCAGCGGCTTCGATCGTGAGACCGAGTTCGCGCTGGAGCGTGTTAATCGAGCCGACGGCGACCTGCTTTTCGACGCCATCCGCGACGAGGGCGTCGAGAACCTGCTCGAAGGCCGATCGTTCCTGCAGAATGTCGTTGTCGGGGACGAAGTCGTCCGGGATCGATACCGCCGTCGGATCGAACGCGAGTTCGAGTTCGCCACCGTCGCGGACGAGCAGCGATTCGCGGGTTGCGATGTCGATCAGCCGCTGTGACTGATCGGGGGAAAACCAGTCGCGATCGAGCGATAGCGCGACGACGAACTCGTTTTCCCGGAGGCGTCGGGTACCGTTCTGGGCGAACGGGGCGGCGACGGCGACGCGGAGGCTCATCGAACACGACTCTCGTGAGCGACGAAATAACGGTAGCGGTTCCGCTCGATCCGGGCGGGGTTTCGAACGGCGATCGATTTCCGTCGGGTGTCAAGGAACGCGAATCAGACGACGGCAGGGCGTCACTAGTCGGACGCCTGCCCGCGGCCGCCGTTACGATCCGCGCGAGACGGCGGCGGGAACTCCGTCGTTCCGGTCGGCTCGGGGGGTTCCGGCAGGACACAGCGGTCCGGTTCGCGGTTGACGTGTCGATACTGGGTCGGCGCGTTGGCCAGCGGGTGTGCGGGGTTCTGGTCGCTGTCGATCCGGGCGGCACGGATCTCGTCGAACGAACTGAGCCGTGCCTGGATGCCCCGCCAGTGATACCGGGTCGCAGCGGGGACCGAAATCGGGCGTGGCGGGGTCCGATCCGGATGACTCGCCGCGAGAACGGTGTTGTTGACGTTGCTAGCGAGGGCGTCGTGATCGACGAGTATGCCGACGCTTGCCTCACGGGGTGTTCGAGCCGCGAGGACGTCGAGTCCGAGGTGCAACGCCCGATACTCGGCGACGTTGTTGTCCGGCGGCGTATCCGTCGTCGCGACGCGGGCGACGCGGGTGCCGTCTCGCGTTTCGATAACCGCACCCAGCCCACCACCGGATTCGCGGAAAGACCCATCGGTAGCGACGTAGAAGTCACGATGGTGGGTGCGAGGAGGGTGGGCAATGTGGGGCGTCGGTGACTCGTCGAACAGGTCCCGCAAGGCGGGTCGGCCGTGAGCGGCCATGAATCACAGTTGGACATTCCAAAACTTAACTGTTCTGACGGCCGTAGCATGCTACATCGTGGTACGATAGCCGATTACGCTCGCGTCGATCGAACGACCGTGCCGTCTGTCGGTTTCGATCGGGTCGGTGCGATCCCTTCGATCGACGACCAATCTCTTTAGGCGACGTGTGTATTACGTGGGCCGGCCTCGGACCGAGTATGAGCCAGACCAGGGCCTCGCGCATGGAAGCCGCATGCTCGCTACTCGCGGAGTCGGAGCGCCGATTTCTGCTTTACCAACTGGCTGAAGCCGAGACTGCGAACCTCGAGGACCTCCTCGAACAGATCGCCGCGTGGAAACTGGATCTCCCACCCGGGAGGATCGAGACGGAGCACGAGCAGCGACTGTACGTCTCGATGGTCCACAACCACCTCCCGCGACTCGCAGATCACGATATCGTCGAGTACGACCTCCGAAGCGGTGACGTCGTCCTCGCGGAGGGGTTCGACGACATCAGAGGCCTGTTAGACCAGTTCAGACAGACGGAGGACAGACTGGAAATCCGTCAGCTCCCGCCGCTGTAAGCCGCTTCTGGGCGGAAGTCGATCGCGTTTCGTTACGGTAGTACGCCGCTGGTCGGCCGTGCGATCGATTCTGGTGGCTTCGTCCGCCGACAGTCACGAATCGAAATACATAGGCCCCGTCTCCGACGATCACCGGTGTGAGCCGGTACCGAAATATCGCCCTCTTTCTGACACTTGCTGCCCTGTGGGGGACGGCGTTCGTCGCGATCAGCGCGGGTCTCGAGCACTATCCACCGGTGTTGTTCGCAGCGCTCCGATACGATATCGCGGGGCTACTCATGCTCGGGTACGCCGTCCACGTCACGGACGACTGGCAGCCCCGCGGTCGCAGCGAGTGGGCCGTCGTCACCGTCGGTGCCGTGTTCCTGATCGCAGCGTATCACGCGTTCCTGTTCGTCGGCCAACAGAACACGACCGCCGCTGCAGCGGCGATCCTCGTGAGCCTCTCGCCGGTCCTGACCACCGGGTTCGCACGGGCGCTGGTCCCAAGCGACGCCCTCTCGGCCGTCGGTATCGTCGGCGTCATCATCGGACTGATCGGTGTGGCCGTGATCGCCCAGCCCGATCCGTCGAATCTACTGGCGACCGACGTCGTCGCGAAGGCCCTCGTATTCTGTGCGGCTGCCTCGTTCGCCCTCGGGAGCGTTCTCACGCGACGCATCGACGCGTCGCTCCCGATCGAAACGATGGAAGCCTGGTCGATGCTTGGCGGCGCGTTACTCATGCACCTCGTGAGCCTCGGTCTCGGTGAACCGATCGAACCGGCCACCTGGACCCACCCGGAGGCGATCGGCGCACTCGGCTATCTCGCCGTGGTCGCGAGCGCGATCGGCTTCCTACTGTACTTCGACCTGCTCGAGCGACTCGGGGCCGTCGAGATCAACATGGTCTCGTACGTCGCGCCGGTCTTTACGGCCATCGTCGGCTTCCTCTATCTTGGCGAGGTCGTCGACACGACGACGCTCGTCGGATTCGGCCTCATCGCCGTCGGATTCGTCCTGGTCAAACGTCGGGCGCTTCGTGATGAACTCCGAGCGGCCTCCCGCCGCCAGTCGAGCGACTGAGAGAGAGACTCGCAAAACGTGTTACCCTACGGTTCGCACGTGCGCTCCCGGCGGCGTATCGGCTGACACCAACCGTCGTCGTGACACAGACGATCGTCGGCTTGCCGCCGATCGATAGCGAGACGAGTTCGGGGCGATGTGGACGTGGGAGGCGACGAACGCGAAACGGTGTGTTCGCGAGACGCTACGAGTTGTCGCCAGCACCGATCGCCGCGATCGCGTCCCGCCACGTCGTCTCTCCGACCGCGGTATCGTCGAGATAGTGAGTCTGGAACGCAACGCCTCGGTACTCGTCGAATTCATCGACCGTCTCGATTTCGAGCGGCGTCTCGGTGAGTTCGGTTCCGTCCGCCTCGAACAATCGTAGCTGCACCGCGGTATCGGTCCAGTCGACGACGAACTCGTACTCCGTCTCGCCGTCCAGATCGATCTTGCGTTCTTCGAGGTTTGAATAGTCCCCATCACCGGTATAGCTGTAGAACTGAACGGTCGCGTCGCTGCTTGGATGTTGACTCGTCGGATCGAGTGTGGCCCTATACCCACGGAGCGGATCGTCGCGATCGACGCCAAAGTTGAATATGGCGACGACATCCTCGTCGCCGAGCAAGACCGTCGTACTGATTCGGTCACCAGGTTTGGGGTAATAGTTCAGATCGTGGCCGGTCAGCCCCGGTGCGGCGTACAGCCGGGTGCTGTCGCCCATTACGAGGCGATCGTACGTGATATCGTGATGGTACGTTGGATCCCCATAGAGCTCGTCTGGGTAGTAGACATAATAGCGATCGTCAAGACCGCCGGCCGGGTACTCGAAGCGGTCGATCAGTCCAGGTTCGCTCTCGACCTCATCCTTGGGAACGAGTTCGAGGAACGTGAGCTTCTGATTGATTGCGTCGTCCGTCGGTTCGATCTGAAGCTGCCCGTCGGTGACTTCGACGGTTCCCCGGTGCATGGTAAAGTTCGACCCGCCCGATCCCTCCTGGTCGACGAACGTCGTGTTCTCGACGACGACGCTGTTATCCGAATTGTTGTAGTCGGGATCGCCCATCACGAGCTTCATGTCGTACGTCCCGTTGGGGACGTCGATCGCCCAGACTTCCGCTTCGGCGTCTATCGCATCATGGTTCGGGTGATTCATGTGCGCGAGCGTATCGTAGCGAACGTCGTCGTCGGATCCGCGTTCGCGATACTCTTCGACCGGGCCGCCGATCCACCCGTAGTCGATCTCACCGTCGTGATTGCCGTACTCGCGACCAACGTCGGCGAGGTAGCCGTCGGGGGTTTCGGCGTTCATCCCCGCGACCGGCGGCTGGAAGTTGACGAAGACCGACGTTGGATCGGCTTCGGGTTCGCTCGCACCGGAGTCGTACGCGCTCGGGACCCACTCCCAGCTATCGGGGTCCCACACGAGCAACTCCTCGACGGTCTCTCCGTCTTCGAGTTCGAACGCTGTCGTTCCGGAGTCGGCCGCATCGATCGTCCCGTCGAGTGCGCCGTCGGACCCGAAGGCGATCTGGACCTCGTCGTCGGTGTCGTTCGTCACGATGAACGCCCCATCTTCGACCGCGCCGTCGATCGCGTTCGCGTCGACTGCAAGGAGCTCGACGGTGAGCCACGCTTCCTCGATCGGGTCCCAGATTGAGAGTTCGGAGACGACCTCGTCCGCGTCCGCCTGGTAGCTGTTCGTGCCGGGTGCTGCGGTCACCTCGGTCCCGTCGAGTCTGCCGTCAGAGCCGAACAGGAGTGTTGCGTCCTGTTCCATCCCATTTTCGACGACAACGTCCTCGCCATCGAGGTATACCGTAATCGCAGACGGATCGACGCGTTCAGTGAGGTCGAGTTCCACCCAGTCCCCATCAAAAATATACACGTGTGCAACCGACGCTGCTGATTCGAGTTCGATGGTGTTCGTTCCCGGCAGAATCGGCGGCATCTTCCCGACGAGATCACCGTCTTCGTCTTCGAGTTTGAGTCGCGAGTACCACTCGCCGTCGTTTTCGACGGTGAGCGTCTCGCCGACTTTCACGCCGGCGAAGTCGTCGGCCGTTACGTTGTAGTTCATGAGCGCCTCCTCCTGATCGTCCCAGGCAGCGGTCGCGTGCTCGACGCTCTGTGCGATGTTGTCGGGGAACTGTTCGATCAATCGCTCCATAATTAACGGAACGTCGTGATCGTCCCCATCGAACGACTCGACCGCCGCCTCGAACTCGGGAAGCGCCGCTTCGATACCAGCGAGCCGTTCGTGGACGTCGATCAGCCACTCGTTGTGCATCTGCTCGTCGACCGACCAGTCCGTCGGATCGATCGGATCGGCGAACGTATCAACGTCGACGAGATCCAACAGCGGTTGGAACGCCGATGCGAGCGGGTCGATTTCGAGGACGAACCGGTTGCGATCGATCGTTTCGTACAACTCCGTGAAGAAGAACTGCTTCTTTCGAGCGACGGAGTCAATCCAGAGATTGACGCGATCACCGATCTCCGGTAGCTCACTGCTCCACAGATCGGCACTGTCGTTTCCGTACGGAATAAAAAAGAGCGTGTCAAAGTTATCTCTGGGCAAGGCTCGAAACCGGACGCGACGCGTGATGGTTTCACCGGCGGGGATCACGTCGATAACGGCGTCGTCGGGATGGATCGAGGGCCAACTTTCGTATTCTTCCATGGACCCTGAGTACGGACTGAATCCTCGCATCGTGTTGTAGATGCCGACGTTTTCGAAGTCCTCTGCAGAGTCGTTGCGAATAACAATTTCCACTTCGGTGAACGTATCCTCCTCGGGGAGCCACTGATGGATATACGGAACGTTCGCCGGTGGTGTCTCGGTGAGTGCCGCGGTGAGTTCCGGAGTGGTTCCAGCCGAGAACTCCGTTCTGGTCGATTCGAGACTCGCTGCGTATGCCGACTCAGTGTCACGGATGTCCGACAGGAAGTCGAGAATGTCTGTCGCTTTGTCTTCGGTTGGATTTATCGAGTACGAAACCAACTTGGCGTAAAGCCTTCGACGGAGGAGTCGTTTCTCCATCGCGAGTGTACCGAACTCGGTGACCGCCTCATCAGTGAGAACGTCGTGTTGGGTCCCAGTCGTGGAATTGCGAAGTTGATCCTCGAGTGAGTCCTCTTCGCTACGAGATTGGTCCCAGTGGTCAATGTAGGCGTCGATCGTCGAATCGACCGCCTCGTAATCGTTCGCCTCGAGTTGTGATTCTAGATCGTCGAACAGCGTCTCGAACGTGGATTCTGTGAGTGGCATTGATACTTACACCGTAAGAACGTCTGCCGTTGCGTCTTCCGTTTCTGTAGAGATGTTTAACAGCGCACCGAAGCCCACTGTCATACCGACTGATTCGAGGATCAGGTATACTTTTTCGAGGGCAGTGGTCGTTAATTCGACAAGTGCTTCGATCTGTTCCATCCGATTATTCACCCAATCGAAGTGGGTCAGAACTTCCTCAGGGATCGTCTCACTAAGCCACTCAGCGGCATCCTCGATCCACTGGATGACCTGGCTGGCCACATTATCGCTGTCGACCTGCAGGGACTCATCGAAAAGTACCTCCGCGGCATATCGACTATTATTGATCGAGGTGAGTCCGCTGAGATGCGCCGCGCTGGCAGCGTTCTGGTCGTATGCTGACGTGATCTGTGGTTCTCCGTCTTTGAGTTTCATTTTTTCGATCGAAAAGTACGTCAGATCCCCGAACCCCGGCGTCAGTATTTGGGCCGTGTCTATCGCCCTCTCCTCGTCCTCATTTTCACGTATGGTCATCCAGGTCTCCCATGTCTCGTCATTTTGATCGAAGTCGGATTTCTCGAAATTGTCGACGAGCACGTTTCGAAGTTGACCTTTTGCCATGTCAGAGAGGTTGAACTGTTCTTCGTACCACTCGGCTGAGTTATCGGCTCGTCCCTCAAATCGTTTCTTGACGAAATCCTCTACCTCTTTTCTACCTTCATCGACCCAGTAGTCGATATCGGCACCGAGTTCTCTGAGCCACCGAACGTTCCGGAGGCTATCTTTCAGCCTGTCGTACAGTTCCTCCAGCCTGTCTCTGTAGTGTTGACCGACAAACCGTGCGCCGGCCTTGAGTGTCCCGCTGATCACGCCCTGAATGAGGCTGACCAGGTCGATAAGCTCCGCAAGCGTATCGATGAAGTTTTGAATGAGGTTCGTCGGTGCCTCTCCCTCGAGTTGCGGATCATCGTCGTCGAGTATCTCCCCATCCTCCCAGCTACGCCGTCCGACGAGCCCCTCGACCCCCGAATTGACGAGGTCGGTCGACCAGAACATCCGCTGGGTGAGCTTCATGCCAGTGTTGTGGCTAAGACTGTCGCTTTCGCAGGCGAGTTCGAAGTGGTCGATCGCTCTCGCAGCTTTCCGTGGGTGTCCGAGATTGTTTTTTGAATTCTGATCCAGGTCGAAACTCGTATCAATCGTATCCTGGCGGTACGGCTCGAAGCTACATTCGTCGTCATCGTTACCATCGTCCCTACCGTTTCGAAGTAACCGTCCCTGGCCGTCGTTGAGGGCGTAGTGAGCGCAATCGGAGAACGCAGTGAGGGAGCCTCCATGGACTGCTTTGGGGCAGATGGTGAAGTGGCCGAATTCGAGGACGGTATCGTCAGTTCCGAAACTGGCGCCCATGATTCTGAATTCGGGTCTCCCGGTCCATCCATCTCCGGAGTAACCCATTTCGTTTTCCTTTTCGCCGTTGAGGTATACGGTGAACGTTTCTTCAGAGGCATCGAGTACAAGACGGACGGAGTTCCACTGGGCGAAGTCGGAGTATTCTTGATCACCTACACTCATGCCCGAGAAGCCGGTATCACCGCCGAAATACATTCCCGTTGCAATCTCGTCATAGTCCGTACCCTCGCTCGAATTCCCGCCTGAGCCCCTGCAACCGCCGACGTACCCTCTAAAATTCCGATATACGTTGATTCTTTGTTTGTTGCTGAACGTATATCCTATGCCACATCTACCGTCTTCACCCTCTGTATAGTCGTGAACCCGGAATGTAAAGTCGATCGTAAGGTCGTCGGGCGTACTCGGGGCGAAATGTAACGTTGCTCCCCCATCGTTGGAGAGTCGAAGCGAGTCCCCACCGTCGGGAGCACCATTCGGGATCCATTCGTAATACGGCGACAGGATCGAGGCGTAGGCGGGCGCGTCCATTCCCGCACTTACACCGCCCGAGAACAACGCGCCCATTCCAAGAGCACTACCTGAAAGTAGTAGGCTCCGGCGTGTTATACCATTGGTCATCTCTGCATACTTTTTGGACTTTCCATCCATGAAATCAGTACATAGAGTGATCTAATAAACCTTATGTGTATTTGGATAAATATGGTTATGGATTGATGTTTACAAAAATATATCCGATACAGATATAATAAATCGCCAGGTTACAGCGACTTCTGGAATGTAATTGCGATAATTTGATAAGAATTATTGCAACTCGTTACCGACGATCACCAGTGACTAACTGCAGTAGTCCCTACGGGGTGCTTCTTCGTGGTGTCGAACTCGTCCAATGCCTACTGTGTCTTGAATTTCTGGAGCAACAACTCCACATCCCACCGGCATCGGTAGATCGTCGCTAGTTCAGCTGGGCGAAACTCCTCCGGAGAGAGGATCATACTGTACAGAGGCACAGTTGAGTCATCCTCATTCCTTGCGAAACGTTATTCCGATAGGCCGCCGGTGCCGTGCGGTTTTTCGCTTGGCTAAAGACAAGCTGCTCCCTACGAGTCACGGATTCGCGTGAACGCCCGTCAGTCATTGCGTCGTCGACCCGTAGGCGTGCCCGACGTACAGCGCAGCGAGATTGACGGCGAGTAAGACGAGAAAGAGCAGCGTCTCGAACGACGAAGACAGCCCTGTGAGCAGCAGCGGCACGTGAAAAAACGGCATGACGATCGCCGTCCAGAATCCGGTTTTGCGGATCGACGGTGCCAGCGATGGAACGGTTCGCTCCAGTGCTCCCGAATCAGACGTTCCCGTGGCTGTCTCGTCCGACCCGGTCGACCGCCGGTCGTGTGTAGATGGGGGAGTCGGCATGAAACCGTGTTCTCGGGATGCCGATTTTTACCGCGGTCACATATATCGGCGCGACTGTTTCGCCGGATTGGGATGCGTTCACGCGAATAAGCCGAAATGGCGTTGTTCGAACACGGACGGACGCCCGCCGAAGCGGCGTCGTGGTAGACGTCTGCGATCGCTCGTAATGAGCCATTGACTCGAGAGCGATCGGAGCTAGTTGACACGTACGATGACAGTTCGGTCCGTTTCTCGTCGACGAGACACGACCGTCAGTGCGAGACGGGCGGTGACGAATACAGGAAAAGATCGACTGGTTGCGACGGCCCGCAAGCATCCGTCTCAAATCCCAATAACGGAGCGGCTCTCGGTTCCCGGTGACGGAGCGGCTCTCGAATCCCGATACCGCGCCGGTCGTTACTGGAAGCCGATTCGACTGCCCCGGCGTCCGGTCGGGTCCGGGCCGCTCGATCCGCCCTTGAATTCCTCTTCGATCCGCTCGTAGTAGTCGAGAATATCGTCCGTGATCGTCGGGCGGACGTTCTCCATCGCTTTCCGGAAGTGGCGCATCTCGACGAGATCGGCCTCGTGATCCTCACGCAGCGCTTCGATCGCCGCCTCGCGCGCGATCGATTCGAGGTCGCTCCCGACGTAGCCGTCCGTGATCTCAGCGATTTCGGTCAGGTTGACGTCGGCCGCAAGCGGCGTGTCCCGGGTGTGAATGTCGAGAATCCGCTCGCGTCCGTCCATATCCGGCTCGCCAATCATGACGAGGCGATCGAACCGGCCCGATCGCAGGAGTGCGGGGTCGATCATGTCCGGACGGTTCGTCGCCCCGATGACCATCACGTTCTCCATCTCCTCGAGGCCGTCGAGTTCGGTCAGGAGCTGGTTGACAACCCGCTCGGAGACGTTCGAGCCGGTGTCGCCGCCCCGGCCTGGCGCAAGGGCGTCGAGTTCGTCGAAGAAGATCACCGTCGGAGAGACCTGCCGCGCCTTGCGGAAGGTCTGGCGGATTGCCTTCTCGGATTCGCCGACCCACTTCGAGAGGAGTTGCGGCCCGCGCACCGAGATGAAGTTGGCGTTGGTCTCGTTGGCGACCGCTTTCGCCATCAGGGTCTTTCCGGTTCCGGGTGGGCCGTAGAGGAGCACGCCGGCGGGTGGATCGATCCCGAGTCGGGCGAACCGCTCGGGGTTGTTCAGCGGCCACTCGACGGACTCCTGGACCTGTTCCTGGGCGTCCCGTAGCCCGCCGACGTCGTCCCAGGAAATTTTGGGCAACTCCACCAGCACTTCCCGCATCGCGGAGGGCTCAACCTCGTTCAGTGCACCACGGAAGTCCTTGCGCTTGACGATCATCCGATCGATCAGGCTCGGCGGGATATCCTCCTCGTCGAGATCGATCTCGGGGAGGTATCGTCGCAGCGCCTTCATCGCCGCCTCTTTGGTCAGGCTCTCGATGTCGGCACCGACGAAGCCGTGGGTCTCGTCGGCCAGGTGCGGGAGGTTGACGTCGTCCGACAGCGGCATCCCGCGGGTGTGAATCTGGAGTATCTCCTCGCGCCCGACCTCGTCGGGAACGCCGATCTCGATTTCGCGATCGAACCGGCCGGGACGCCGGAGGGCTGGATCGACGCTGTCGACGCGGTTGGTCGCGGCGATGACGATGACCTGGCCGCGCGCTTCGAGACCGTCCATCATCGTCAGCAACTGGGCGACGACGCGGCGCTCGACCTCGCCGGTTACGTCTTCACGCTTGGGCGCGATCGAGTCGAGTTCGTCGATGAAGATGATCGAGGGGGACTCCTCGCTCGCGTCCTCGAAGATTTCCCGAAGTTGCTGTTCGGACTCGCCGTAGTACTTCGAGATGATCTCCGGGCCGGCGATCGAGAAGAAACTCGCGGAGGTTTCGTTGGCGACCGCTTTCGCGAGCAGGGTCTTCCCGGTGCCCGGCGGCCCGTGGAGGAGAACGCCCTGGGGGGGCTCGATCCCCAGTTTCTTGAAGATCTGCGGGTGTTTCATCGGGAGTTCGACCATCTCCCGGACCCGCTGGATCTCGTTCTGGAGCCCGCCGATGTCCTCGTAGGTGATCCCGCCCCCGGTCTTCTCGAAGCCCGAAATGGGCTCCTCGCGGAGTTCGACGTCGGTATCCTCGGTGATGAGGACGACCCCTTCAGGTTCGGTCTCGACGGCGATCAGCGGGATCGCCTGACCCGGCGATCGCATGAAGGGGTGGTTCGTCGAACTCATGACGGGGACGATGTCGCGTCCGACGACCGGCCGTTTGAGGATCTGTCGTTTGACCATGCCGGCGGCGTCGGAGCCGAACTGGACGGACGCCTCTTCCGGCGGCGCGAGCGTGAGCTTGTCGGCTTTGGTCGCTTCCGCCTTGCGGATCGTCACCCGTTCACCGATCCCCACGTCGGCGTTCTGTCGAGTGAATCCGTCGATCCGGACGGTGTCCGTGTTCCAGTCCTGCCGGTCGGCCCGCCAGACCTTTGCGGCGGTGGTGTCTGCACCTTCGATTTCGATGATGTCGCCCGGACTCAGCTTGAGATGCAACAGCGTGTCCGGGTCGAGTCGGGCGATACCACGACCCGAGTCGTTCGGGTATGCCTTCGCAACCTCCAGTTGGACTTCGTTCATGTTTCGGGATGGACGGCGATGTGAGTGACTCCGATTCGGTGTCGGATAGGCTTTTTGCTAGCGGTGGATCGTACCATGCTAGATGCTACCATATCAGACTCCGGCAGGGAGGTACATAGATGTACCGGCTTCGGCCGATTCTGACCGATCGTCCTGGCGCGAGTGGGGTGGCTTTTTGCCGGTTCCACCCGCCGTGATACGTATGCAAACGATCGCGTTCGACGGACGGATGGGGGCGAGCGGCGACATGGTCCTCGCGGCCCTGCTCGATGCAGGGGCGGACCCCGCCGCCCTCGAACCCGTGACGACGGCGCTCGACGTCGAGTACCGGATCGGTGAGGCGACCAAAAGCGGGATCGCCGCGACCACCGTCGACGTGCTGTTGACCGACGCCGACGGAGCCGATGATCGCGAAGAGGGTGGCGGCCATCACGACCACGGCGGTGACCACGAGCAGGGTCACCACGATCACGACGGCGAGTACGGCCACCACGATCACGACCACCACCACAGTCACGATCACGTCCCCGCCGAGGGCCACGGCCCCCACCGGAGCTATCTCGAGGTCTGCGAGATCGTCGAGGACATGGGCCTCGCGCCGTCGATCGAGCGGGACGCCCTCGCGATCTTCGAACTGCTCGGGGAGGCCGAAGCGAGCGTCCACGGCGAGTCGCTCGAGGAGATCCACTTCCACGAGGTCGGTGCCGACGACGCGATCGCGGACATCGTGGGAGCCGCGTTGCTGGTCGACGACCTCGACCCCGATCGAATCGTCACGATGCCGATCGCGACGGGCGGCGGAACGGTCTCCATGAGTCACGGCGAATATCCCGTGCCGACGCCCGCGGTCGTCGAAATCGCCCAGCGATCGGACTGGTCGCTGCGTGGCGGCCCGGTCGAGTCGGAGCTACTGACGCCGACGGGGGCGGCGATTCTCGGCCACTACGCCGACGGCGTCGATTCGCTCCCGTCGCTCGATATCGAGGGCTCGGGATACGGTGCCGGCGGCTACGATCTCGACCCGCACCCGAACGTGCTTCGCGTGCTCGTCGGAGACGGCGGCGAGCGAGGGGGCCTGGTGAAAGACGACATCGCGGTCCTCGAGACGAACCTCGACGACGCGACCCCGGAGGTGCTGGGTGGCCTCCAGGAGACGCTCGCGGAGGCCGGTGCGCGTGACGTCTCGATCGTTCCGGCGACGATGAAGAAATCCCGTCCAGGTCACCTCGTCACGGTTATCTGCAAGCCCGAAGACCGCGAGCGTCTCGCTCGACGGCTGGCAACAGAGACGGGGACGCTCGGCGTTCGGGACGCCGGCGCGACACACCGCTGGATCGCGAATCGCGAGTTCGAGACGGTGGCGATCGAGATCGACGGCGGACAGTACGAGGTGACGGTGAAGATCGCGAGCGACGCCGACGGCCGGGTGTACGACGTGAGCGCGGAGTACGACGACGTGGCGGCGGTCGCGGCCGAAACCGACGTGGCGATCCGTGACGTGAGTCGTCGGGCTGAACGAGCCGCGAGAGGCGCATTCGAGACGGACGACGAACGCACGAAAGACGGCGGCGAGGACGCAGCTGAGTGACCTGGCGGGGCCAGATTACCGAGTTCGATACCACGCCGCCGTCCGCTCGACTCCCTCGCGAAGCGAGACCGTCGGCTCGTAGCCGAGTTGCGCCCGCGCCCGCGAGATGTCGGCTTCGGAGCGATCGATATCGCCCGGCCGCGCATCAGTATGGACGATTTCCGACGACGAATCCGTCACCTCGCGAACGGTCTCGGCCAGTTCGCGAATCGAAACTGCGCTTCCCGTCCCGACGTTGTAGGCCGTTCCGACGGCGTCAGTCGTGCCAGCGCGCAAGTTCGCGTCGACGACGTCCTCGACCGAGACGAAATCGCGCGTCTGGGAGCCGTCGCCGTCGACGGTGATCGGCTCGCCCTCGATCGCCTGGTCGAGAAAGATGCTGATGACGCCGCTGTAGTCCCCCGCGACCTGCCCCGGCCCGAAGACGTTGAAGTACCGGAGCGCGACGGTTTCGAGCCCGTAGAGCTCGTGGTACTGTCGCGCGTAGTGGTCGATCACGAGTTTGTCGAGTCCGTACGGCGACGTCGGCGTTTTCCGGTCGTCCTCAGCGATTGGAACCCGATCGGGGTGGCCGTAGATCGCCGCACTCGAGGCGAGGACGACGCGGGCGTCTTGCTCGCGGGCGGCCTCGAGCAGCGACAGGGTCGCCTCGGCGTTGATCTCGTGGCTCATCAGTGGGTCCTCGATCGACTGCTGGACGCTCACGAGGGCGGCTTCGTGAAAGATGAGATCGACGCCGTCGACGGCGCGGGCAAGCCCGTCAGCGTCGCGGACGTCTCGATCGATGACTGTGGCCTCGTCCGGGACGTTCTCGCGGGAGCCAGTCGTAAACGAGTCCACGACTCGAACGTCGTTAGTCGGCACGAGTGCGCGTGCGATGTGACCTCCGATGAAGCCGCCACCGCCGGTAACGAGCACCGTCTGGTCGATCGGCTTGGCAGGGTGCATATCCGGGCCAAAGATACTGAACGGGAGAGTGTTCCGGTCGTTGCGGCGAGTACTGGGTGCCTTGGTCGGGCCAAGATCGGGTTTCGCAGCCGCGAAGGCCGCGCCCGATCGGTCCCGGACGCCCGGCCTCGAACGGTCGATCGACGCGGGCCGCCGTCTCCGGGTGACCCGGGCCACCATCGTCGGGTGACGCGGAAGCGCCTGCGGCCCGGGGTCGTAATATTCGGTTACTCGTGAACCAGTACCGGTCGGTTTTAATCACCAGTCTCGTTGTGTGGGCCAGATGTCCGATCGGTCCCCGAGTTGGCTCCGTTCGCCACGGTACCGCCGAGACGTACCGCTGGATCTGGCCATGGTCGTCGTGTTTACGATCGTCGTCACCCTCGTAATCGTCGTACTCGGCGTCCGAGAGACGTTGATTCGGCTTCCCCTCGCACTCCTCTTCGTCCTCTTCGTTCCCGGCTACGTGTTCGTCGCTGCGCTGTATCCCGAGGGTGCTGCGGGTCCCGACGGATCGAACGACGACCCTACAACGGGCGATCGAAGCTGGGTGCTGCGTCGCTCTCTCGGACTCGACGGTCCCGCACGACTCGTCCTCGCGCCGTGTTTGAGCGTTGCGATCGTGCCGCTGCTCGCACTCGCCTTGACCATCTCGTCGGTATCGCTCGGCCTGCTCTCGATTACCGCCGCACTGAGCGTATTTGTCGTGGGCGCGACGGCCGTCGCCCTCGTTCGGCGGTGGCAACGCCCCGAACAGGAGCGGTACCGGTGGCCGTACCGAGCGTGGCTGGCGAGCGTTCACTCACCGTTCGTCCGATCGGGGTCGCGACTCGACGTGGCACTGACCATCGTTCTGATCGCCGCCGTGGTGCTGGCGTTTGCCAGCGTGGGCTTCGCCGTCACGAACACCTCTCAGGGCGAGTCGTTCTCGGAGCTATCGCTCCTGACGGAAACCGACGACGGCGATCTGGTCGCAGACGGCTATCCGACCGAGTTCGCGGTCGGTGACAGCGAGACGGTCGTCCTCGGCGTCGAGAACAACGAGCACCGAGACGTGACCTACACCGCCGTCGTCCTCGAGCAACCCGCCGATCGCGAGGGTACCGAGATGACGATTCAGGACCAGCGAGAACTCGATCGATTCGATCTCCATCTCGAACACGGTGAGACCGAGTACTACGATTACGAACTGGAGCCGACGGTTCCGAGCGAGGACGTGCGTATCGTCTGGCTCCTGTACGTCGGTGGAGAGGTCCCGGAGTCGCCATCGGTGGAGAACGCGGACAAGTACGTCCACCTGTGGACCACCGTCGAAGACGATGATTCTGCTAACTGACGTGCGTCAGTGGTCCCTGAGCGAATCGAAAGGAGAGTATTATGCGAGGAACAGTCGGACCCGCTATGTGCCTCGCCGCGGAGTATCCCGCCGGAAGCGACTGCCGAGAGTTGCCGACTCGACTGCGGCGATGACCACTGAACCGGAGCGAGCAATGACCACTGAACCGGAGCGAGCGATAATGACCGAAACCGAATGAAACCGTCCATGGAAACGAATTCTCAGCCTCAGGAATCGAAGGAGCGTCCGACGGAGTTGCGCGTCCTCCAGCTCGTGAGCTACGACGAAGCGACCTTCTTTCGCGAGCAGATCGAGGAACTGGAGTCGAGAGGGGTCACGTGCGACGTACTCGCGGCCCAGCGCGAGCGGGCGTGGAACTGGTCTCGGCTCCCGGTGGGGAACTGGTCGCGGCTCCCGGTGGGGAACTGGACGAGCGACACGCGGTGGGGCGAGATGCCCGCGTTCCTCACGAAACGCCTGTCTCCCCAGGTGGGCCACAATCTCGCCTACTACGTCGTCGAAGCCGCGAAGTTGTATCCCCGCCTACTGGCAGCGACGGTGCGCAACGACTACGACCTCGTCCACGTCAACTCCGGGCTGATGGCCCCCTTCGCGTTTCTCCAGCCCCAGCGGCCGATCGTGATCTCGTTCTGGGGATCCGACCTCCTCGGCGGCTATCTCTCCGGTCTCTTTCCGACAATCAGTAAGCGCTGTGCACGCTCCGCCGACGCGACGATCGTGATGAGCGACGAGATGGCCGCCGAACTCGACGGAGCGTGTTACGTCATCCCCCACGGCGTCGACACGGAGAAATTCAGGCCGATCGACCGCGCCACGGCGATCGATCGAGTCGGGTGGAACGAACACGAGGCGAACGTCCTGTTCCCCTACGACCCGATTCGCGAGGAAAAGAACGTCGACCTGGCCAGGAGGGTTGCCGACGCGGTCGACGAACGGCTCGACGCCCCCGTCTCGTTCAAGGTCGTCTGTGACGTGCCCCACGACGAGATGCCGCTGTACATGAACGCCGCGGACGTGATGCTGATCACCTCTGACCACGAAGGCTCACCCAACACGGTCAAAGAGGCGATGGCGTGTTCCCTCCCGATCGTCTCGCGGAACGTCGGCGACGTCGAACAGCGGCTTCGGGGGGTCGATCCGTCCTCCGTCTGTGACTCCGTCGACGAACTGGTCGACCGAACCGAAGACGTGCTTCGATCGGGCACCCGATCGAACGGCCGGGCACACGTCCGGGAGCTCGGACGGGCGCGAATGGGAGAGCAGTTACTCGAGGTCTACGACGACGTCATTTCCGACCACCGCGGTCGGTAAACGCGATCGGTCCGACGCCCGGTCACTCGAACGCGCCCGCGTACAGTTCCGTGAGCATCCCGAACCGATAGCTGACGATCGCCCACGTTCCCGCACCGATGGCGACCATCGAGGCCAGCCCCGACCAGCCGTCGAGGAGCGAGGCGATCAGGAGAACCGGCGGGACCATCAACAGCGAGAGCCCGGCGAAGGCGGTCAGTCGTGCCCCGATCGCGGACACGTCGATCGACAGTTCGGAGGCGATGAGATAGGCGTTGACCAGGGCGTACAACAGCTGTGCGATCAGCGTCGCGAGGACGGCTCCGACGATCCCGTACACCGGAATCAGGGCGACGTTCAGTGCGATGTTGACGACCGCGCTCCCGGCGATCGTCACCGATCGAGCCGTCGCCCGACCCAGGTAGTCGAGGCCGTTGTCGGTGACGGAGACGAACGCCCGCAAGAGCAGGTACAGCGCGAACAACTGGACGACCGGTACCGCCGGTTCGTAGCTGTCACCGAAGACGAGCGGAACCATCGGGTCAGCCACCAGCCACAGGCCGACCGCGATCGGAAAGTACAACAAAAACGTGCGCTCGACGGCCATCCGATAGAGCGACGCGGCGGCGTCTGTGTCGCCGGCGGAAACCGACGACGAGTACGACGGGGCGACGGTAAAGCCGAGCGCCGTGACCGGTATCTCGAGGAACCGTTCGATCTGCTTTGCGATGACGTAGAAGCTGACGGCGACGGGTCCGAGGAAGAAGCCGACGAGAACCGTGTCGATCTGTTTGTCCAGCGTATCCGCCGTGTCGGTCAACGTGAGCGGAAGATTGTAGCGCAGAATGCGCGTCTTGAGATCGCCCGCGTTCGAGGCCGCGACGTCCAGATCAGACACCACCGAGAGGAAGTACACGACGGCGACGACGGCCGCGACGGTGTACCCGAAAACGTACCCCGCGAAGGCACCGAAGGCCTCGAAGCCGAGCGCGACGAGTCCGACCGAACCGACGAGAATGATCAGGTTCGCGCCCCCGTGAATGTACGAACTCGCGGCGATGTGTTCGAATCCCTGGAGGACGAACCGAACGTAAAACGTCGCGGTGCTCGCGACGAGGTACACCCCACCGAGGAGCAAGAACGGCGTCAGTTCCGGTTCACCGAGGAGCTTGGCGACGAGCGGCGCGGACGCGACCAGCAAGACGACGGCGGCGACCGCCGCGATCGCGTTGTACCTGGCCGAAATTCGAACGATATTGCGAAGCTGCGCCGGATCGGTCTTCCGGTAGTTCGTCACGTACCTGGCGGCGGATTTGGCAAACCCCATCCGACTCCCGATCTCGAATATGGAGAGGACCGCCAGCGCGAGAAATAGTGTTCCGTAGGCCTCGTTGGTAAGAATCCTGGCGAGGATAACGGTCAGGAGACCGGCGGAGATTCCGGAGACGATCTGGCCGGCCAGACTCGCTTTGAACCGGGAGAGGAGACTCGTTTCGGGCATGGTACCCTCCAAATCACTCCTGACAGAGCGTCCGGTACAGTTGCACGTGATCCGCGATCGTTTTTTCGAGGGTAAACTCCGCTCGAGCCAGCCGGTGACCGCGCGCGCCGAACCCGCGATCGTCGTCGAGAACGTCGAGAATGCGTGCGGCGAGCAGCGACGGCCGCTTCGGCGGAACCAGATACCCGGTTTCGCCGTCGCGGACGACCTCGCGAACGCCGGGAATGTCCGTCGAGACGATCGGCAACTCCGCGGCCATGGCTTCGAGGTGGGTTGTCGGCAGTCCCTCGTGGCTCGCGGCAGAGACGAACGCGTCGGCGGCGGCGTAGTACGGCGCTGGATCGGGTTTGTACCCGAGAAGCGTCACGTGGTCGTCGAGTCCGGCGGCGCGCGTCGCCTCGCGGAGATCGGACTCGAGCGGCCCACCGCCGACGATCGCGAGGTGGGTTGCCGGGCGCTCGCGACGGATGTAGCGCATTGCGTCGATCAGATCCACCTGTCGTTTCGCGTCGACGCACCGACCGACGTTCACCAGAAGCGGCCCGTCGGTCGGGAGCGACAGGTCCGACGAGACGCCGTGCGTGCGGTCGTTGAACGCGTCGACGTCGATGCCGTTGTAGATAACTTGCCAGCCGGCCGGCGAGCCGTAGGCTTCGCGGACGCCCGCGGAAATCGTCACGATCACGTCGGCGAGTGGCTCGGTCACCCGTTCGGCACGCACTTTCAGTCGCCCCTTGTGTGCCGGCATGCTGTGATACGTCGAGACGATTGTGGGGACGCCACAGCTCGTGCCCGCAACGCGCCCGACGACGTGACCGAGTGGCAGGTGCGTATGGAGGATATCGGGATCGATCCGCGACAGTGCCCGACGGGCGTCGACGATGAGACGAGCCACGCCGCGCGGGCGAAGCGATCCCTCGAGATCGACGACGGGACACCCCGCGCCTTCGACGGTCGAACGCAGCGCATCCCCACCTCCCAGTTGAATTACCGAGACTGACGCGTCTTCGTTGGGGGTCTGTGAGACGATATCAGCGACCAAGCGCTCGGCACCGGCGTTTTCCAGCGTATTGATCAGGTGAACGATCTCCATCCGGGTGGTCCACACACCGTGAGAGAGCGAAGTAAATGGTGCCGAACATCCGTTCGGTAAGCTATCGTTATGAGGTGTGTAGGCTCAAAACCCCGTGCGTTAGCACGGGGATACGCGCCGTCAGCGATCGCCGCTCAGGGCGGTTACCGCTCAGTCATCGACGTTCGTATAGAAGACGACTCCGTCGTTGTCGTACTGGCGCACGAGGTCGGCGTCGCGGTCGAGTTCGTCGAACGATTCCTGGCTGTATCTGAACCCGCGGTACAGTTCGGCGTCGGTTCGCTGGTCGTACTCGGTAACGGGGAGGTAATACTGGCCATCGACGTCCTCGTCGAGTTCGTCGAACGCAAACTGGTCCGGAACCGGCTCTAACTCTTCGTCGAGTAGGAGGTCAGTGTCGTCACCTTCGATTCCGTAGATTGCGTAGTGGTATCGATACGGAGCCGATCGAATTCGGAGGAACTGCCCGTCCTCGCTGGCGTGTTCGAACTGGGTCTCGAACGCGTCGTGGTGTGATTGCGGGACGTGCGCGTTTGGCCGCTCGGTGTACGGGTCGGGGTGTATTATCGGGACGGCCGCGACCAGTCCGGCACACAGGAGGAAGACGATCGCGACCGACCGAAGCGACTGTCGTCCGGGCGGTTCGAGGTAGTTTGCAAACCCGATCGCCCCGATAATCGTCCCGATAACGGCCAGCACCGCGACGTATCGGACGAGTTGATTGAACATGCTGACGGCACCGAAGATCGCGATGAAGCCGAGCACCGGAACGACACCGCCGATCAACAGGGGAATCTGATCGTTCCGCCGGTATCGCCACCAGAACGCGAGTGCGAGGAGACCACCGATCGCGAGCACGGCGTTTTTCAGTCCGGATTTGAGGAGCAACAGCGGGAGGTTCACGTCGAGCGCCCCCAGCGCGCCGGTTCGCCCCTCGATGCCGCCTGCCCCGGTTCCGGTCACCAGGCTCTGTACGACGAACCTGAAGACGTCGGTGAACTGTTCCGTCGAGAGGAGGAGCGTCGTCGTGGCCACGCCGCCAGCGAACAGAATGGGCGACGGGACGCGACGAAGCCCACGGTGGCCGAACCGGGTGCGAAAGCGCTTTCGATGGACGTAGATCAACGCGAACATGACCAGCAGAAAATTGAGCGCTTGTTGGGGATGATAAAAGTACAGCGCGAGAAACGTGACGCCGAAACAGGCCACCTCCCGAGGGGCGGCCGTGCGGGTGAGTCGGAAGAAGGCGTACAGAACGACCGGTGCGAAAAAGATCGCCGTCGACGAGGGATGGGGCTGAAGAATAATGTTGAGCGGGTTCAGCGGTGCCAGAAACAGCGCACAGAGCGCGGCGATTATGGTCGCCCTCCTGTCCGCGGTCAGCTCTCTGACCACCAGCGAAATCGAGCCGACCCAGACGAGCGGAGCGATCAGCGACACGCCCATGAGCGCCACTCGCGGCGAGATGTCCGCGAGGAACGCGATCGACGTCGCCAGTAAAAACAGCGCCGGATAGAAAAACCCGCGCGGATCTTGCTGTCCGCTAGCGATATCCCGAATGGTTCCGAGGTGAAGCAGGGCGTCGTCGGGTCCGTAAAAGTAGTACCCCCGGACGAGCGGCAACAACACGATCGTCAAGACGACGAGAGTCGCTCCGAGGAAGCCGATCCACCGAAACCGATCGCGGCGCAACAGGGCGATCGCCGCCCCGTACACGAGCAGTGGCATCGTTCCGACCCAGAACACGGTCGGCGTTTCGCCGTAGACAGACAGTTCGTAACTGGTGACCGGCGACCGGGCGGTCACGACCACCGCGACCGAAAACGCGACGAAGAGGAGAATACACTGGACCGTAAGCGATCGCGGCGAGAACAGTCGGTGGAAGTTGTGACCTCTCATAGCTGGGCTGGTCGTCTTCTGAATCGCGATCGTCTGTCGGTTCGTGAGCACCCGCCGGACCGCGGGTTCGTGGCCGTGGCGAGAATCGCCTTGAGACCGCCTCGAGATCGATCGGCAGCGCCTCCGTCGGCTGTGGTGAAGGTACTGCCACGGTTTTCCAATCCCGAACATAAAACCGCAGTATGGTCCCCCGGAGTCTCAACACGCATGATACGATTTCCACCAGTGCGATCGGGAAGAGAACAATCTCGGAGCGGCTGACGGCGGCGGATCGCGACCAGCGGAGTCGGGACACCGCACCGAATCTGGGTTATCGTTCCCGAATACCCGCGTTATCGTGTCCGATCATTCTCAGTCATTCGGTCGTGATCGAGTTCCCCGTCGCCGTGATTTCGGACTGGGTAGGAACGGAGTACACGTCGTCCCACGGTCCCCGAACGCTGTTTTCTTCGATCGTCGCATCACCGATCGGTCGAGTAAACTGGATCGCGTATCTGTCGCCCGTCTCGGTTTCGGGGTCGTGCGTAAGGAGGTTGTTGGTCAGGGTGACGCGATCGCAGTCGACTTCGATGTAGATCGGGTCGCCGCCGACGTTTTCGAGCGTATTGTCGGTTATCGTGAGCGATCGGACGTTCGAGAAGTTGTAGAGATGGATGCGTTCGGTCTCGACGAACTCGTTGCCGTCGACGACCAGCGTCCGTGCGTCATTGTTTCCGCGATCTGCGAGCGCACCGCCGCCGTAGGCGACGTTGTCGGTAATCTCCGTCTCGAGTGCACCAGTGAGAAACGCCTGTGTGTGGGTGTGCACTTCGTTGTTCCGCCAGGCCGTCGAAATGACGTTCTCGTGTGCGTCGATCGGTTGTTCTTTCCCCGAAACGAGGTAGTTATTCTGGATCGTCGTCTCCCGCGGCGCGCCGAACCAGTCCGGTCCCGAGTCGTGTGCCACGCAGTGTCGACACTCCCGAATGTCGCAGTCGGAAACGCTACAGTGAGCGACGCCGTTACTAAACGCGACCCCGTACCCGATTCCGGACCTGTTGGCGTGGGTGATGTTCGCGTCGGTGACGTGGACGTTGTACGATTCCGAAACGAAGACGCCGCGCGTTCCACAGCGAGTGATCGTGACGCCGGTTACGCTGGAGTCGGTCGCCCGCCTGATTGCGATCCCGTGTTGCCCGTTTTCAGACCCGTTCCCCTCGATCGTAATCTCCTCAACGTGCGCGGATGTCGGATCGATGTGTTCCGCTCTGGCGGCGTCATCGATCGGGTAGTCGAAGTACAGGGGCTGGTAAAACGTGACCTCGCCGGTCGCGTCGTCGACCTCGTTCACCTGGTGAAGCTCACCCCTGTTTCCGTTACTCTCCGGGTGGAACTCCTCGTCCCGTTCGAGGATAATAGAGTCGCCGGGCGTGACCGGGGACGCGTCCACGAGTTCGATCGACAGATCACCGCTGGATGCGTCTCGAGTCAGTTCCCGCGTCCCGCTGTGAGATCCCAGTATCGAGAGACACGGTGCCTGGGGTAACTCGTTTTGGAGCGTCAAATCCCCGAGAAGGGTTTTGCCGTCGTCGAGTCGAATCGACGAATCGGTTACGCCCAGAGCGCCGGACCCGAAGACGACACCGCCCTGGGGACACGCGTCGATCGCAGATTGAAGAACCGGTTCGCCGTTGGTGTCACGAGTGAACTCCGTCCCGTCCTTGTAGGCGACGTAGTCTGCTTCGGACTCGAGAACGACCACGTCCGGATCGCCCCGAACGTCGACCTCGTCCACCGGCTCTTCTCGTTCTTCGGGCATTGAACAGCCGCTCACCGCGGCTACGGACGCGGCTCCGAGCGCAAGAAGGTGGCGTCTGCGCATTCGGCTACTCGTTCGGACGGGGGTCACTTATACGATTCCAGCGATTTCGGTGACTTTCTCCCGCACGCTGAGATCACCGGCGGATTGACGATCGGGGTCGGAATCCGGTCGTTCCCGTCGGATCGATCGGTCTCTCGAACGGTATCGCACGACGAACGTTACGGCTGCGAAGTGCGTGATTAATCCGACTAACGGTATGTGCCGTTTATGCTATCAGTTCCACTCCCTGCGGGTACCACGCGAGCCGGCACCGCTGGCCAGCGACCGGACTCGAACTGTCGCTCTCGCGAGTGCCGCGAGACGCTCGAGTAACCGATGAACTGGATAGACCGACCCACAGACGTTCGAGATGAATCACACGAGCGACCGACTCCGGAGCGACGCGCTATCGTCCCCCGATTCGCGTCCGAGCGAGTGGCGCTTCAGTCCGGTGTGAAGTGCAGGGCCGACGACGAGCGTAACGGGACCGACGACGAGAGCACCGCAGCGCGAACCGGAGGCAATCGATCGCGGCGAATCGACGGGGTCGAGATGTATGCGTAGTCGTCACGTGCTCGGGAGATCCGGTGGAACACCCAACGAGCTGGCGCTGTCGATCGATCTCGAAGACTGGTATCACGTCCCCGCAGTCACCGGCTCGCCGTTTGCCCGGTACGACACCGTTCAGGACTTCTTCGAGGACTGGACGGGCGAGTACGACTACCTCACGCGCCCGACATACCGGACGCTCGACCTCCTCGACGACTACGACCTGACCGCGACGTTCTTCGTCGTCGCCGGGATCGTCGAGACGTATCCCGGACTGGTCGAAGAGATCGCCGCCCGCGGCCACGAAATCGAGTGTCACGGGTTACACCACGAGTGCATCATTCATCCCGAGACGAAGGAACCGCGCTTTACCCGCGAGGAGTATCGCGAACGCCTCGAACGGGCAAAACGGCTGCTGGAAGATGCCTCGGGTCAGCGGGTACGGGGCTTTCGCGCCCCGAACGTCTATATCGGCGGCTGGGTTCTCGACGTGTTGCGGGAGGTCGGGTTCGAGTACGACTCTTCCGTCGCGCGGAACTCGCTGTACAACAAGACGGATCAGTCCCTCGACGGGGTCGGCACGAGCCCGTACAGCCCACGTCCGGGGCAGTTGACGCCCGGCGGCGACGGCGCGTTCGTCGAAATTCCGTGGCCGAACTACGATCTCTCGGTGGTCGCGCTTCCAACCGCAGGCGGGCCGACGATCCGGTTTTTTGGCCGCCGACTCGTTCAGGCAGGGATAGAACAGAGTCTCAGTGACGGCGACACCGTGTTCTATTTCCACCCGATGGACATCGCCAGACGATCGTTTCCGAAGGTCGGAAACGTCCGACGACGGCCGGCTTACTGGGCGTTCAAGGGCGAACCCGCGGAGCGACGCATCCGCAGACTGCTCGAGACGGTTTCGGCAAGCCGGCTCACGACCTGCGGAGCGATCGCGGATCGGTACGGTGAGCGCAGACCGGAGTCGAGAATTCGAGAACGATGACGAGCGACGACGAGCGAACACGCGCCGAGAGCGGCGGCGGGAATCGGCACGAACGGAGAGGAGACACACGACATCCATGAACGCAATCAACGCGATCGATCGATCGATTCGAGTAGAGTCACGAGAGCAGTGGGCGGACCTGCACGACCACGCCGAGACGGTCTACGGCACCTGGGAGTGGGGTACCGTCTGCGAGGAGTTCGGCCACCGACGGTACTACCTCGGAATCGAGTCCGACGGCGAACTGGTAGCTGGCGTCCCGCTGATGTACAACCCGAGCCGACTGTTCGGCAGAAAACTCGTTTCCATGCCCTACGCACCCTACGGCTCGGTGCTGGTCCGAGAGGACGCTGCCGATCCGGACGAGCACAGACGACGCCTCCTGACGGACGTGAAAACGCTCACTGACGAGTTGAACGCGGAGCAAGCGAGCATCCGGGGATACGATGGAGCGATCGACGACCCGGACTATACGTCGACTGCCGATTTCGTCACGTTCGAAGTCGATCTCCGAGACGGAGCCGACGAGGCCTGGGAGACCGTCAGCTCTCGGTTCCGACGCGGCGTCCGGAAGGCCAGAAAGAACGACCTGCGCGTCGAGCGCGGGTTCGACGAGGAAGCATTTGCAGCGTATTATGACATGTACATCGACAACATGCACTACTACGGGACGCCGCCGTACTCCCGGCAGCTGTTCCGGAACGTCGATCGGTTGCTCGGGGAGCGCGATCGCTTCGAGTTGTACCTCGCTTACGACGAGAGCGGCCACCCGGTAAACGGCGTCACGGCGTTTTTCCACGGGAACACCGCGATATACTGGACTGGCGTCTCCGATTACGAGTATCGCAACCTAAACGGCGGCAGTCTGTTGCTCTGGGAGGCGATATCCGACGCCTGTGAGCGAGGGTTCTCGACGTTCGATCTGGGCCGAACGAGAGCAGACACCGGCGTCTATCAGTACAAAAAGAGTATCGGTGACCCCGTCGAGTTGGTCGACCACTACTACGCGCCGGGCGGCATCGAGAATCCGCCCGACCCTGACGACGGAAACGACCTGTACAAATCGATCTGGGGCAAACTACCGCCGAAAGCCACCGAGTACATCGGACCGCACCTCCGGAGCAGGGTATCGATTTGAACCCGAACTCGATCGGGCCGCAACCTGAGAGAGCGCCGTTTCGTCCGGCGAATCGATGCCGCCGCGACCATCTCTCGCGGAAGATCGATTCCCGCCGCGACCATCTCTCGTGGAGTGGTCATCTCGGGGAGGCCAGAACCCGATGATGCCCTGGGGCCACCTCGGTATCGCCTATCTCCTGTATACGCTGTTCGCCCGCGCCCGGTATGGACGGCCGCCCCGAAGCCTTCCGGCGGTCGCCCTCGTGGTAGGCTCGCAGTTTCCCGATCTGATCGACAAACCGCTGGGCTGGCACTTCGGCGTTCTTCCCGGCGGCCGGACCCTCACACACTCCGTATTTACCGCAGTGGCTCTTCTCACCGTCGCATCCGTCATCGCGGTCCGGTTCGATCGCATCGATGTCGTCGTCGCGTTCGGAATTGGCCACGTTTCACACCTCCTGCTGGATATTCCGCCCGGCGTTGTGGTTGGCGATCCGTCGGGCGCTGCGTTTCTGTTCTGGCCGCTCGTCGAGCAGTCCGCTTACGACGCGTACGGGTCCAGCGAAACGGTCCGTCAACTGTACCTGTGGACGCAACTCGCGGCGTTCGTCATCGCCTCCGTCGTCTGGTATCGCGACGGATTGCCGCCGCTCGAGTCGGTTCGAGCGTT
Organism: Halosolutus sp. DAT137; assembly: GCF_059736405.1. Taxonomy (NCBI): domain Archaea; kingdom Methanobacteriati; phylum Methanobacteriota; class Halobacteria; order Halobacteriales; family Natrialbaceae; genus Halosolutus; species Halosolutus sp. DAT137. Next base: position 121,280 of record NZ_JCAQID010000008.1, read on the forward strand.
CGTCGGTCGCGGCGAAACGACAGCCTGATCGATCGCGCCGTCGAGTCCCCGACGGCACAATCCGAGAATACCTGAAATTTGACCGAGAATACCGAGCGGACGGTAGGCTGGTTTTACTTCCGGTCTCGTCGTAACGCGGGAGCGATGATGACTCATCGACGCGTCCAGTTCGTGACCGGTCACGTAGCCGCCACGATCGTGATGACGCTCGTGCTCTCGCTACTGGGTGCCCTTTCGGTCGAACTGTTTTTCGTGGGCACGCTTCTCATCTTTCTGGTTGTGGCCGAGCTGACCGGTCCGAAAACAGTCTCGCCAGCCTGGCGCCGCACTGTTCGAGTCGGTATCGTGCTCGGACTCCTCGGATTCGCGGTGATCAGCTTCCGGCGGATCCTCGTGATCGTGCCACCGGAGGTGCTTCCGTGGTGACGACACGACGCGATCGATCGGGCGCGAAACGGTGCGTACACGGACGCAGGCGCAACGGCGAGACGGGAGGACAACTCCACAGCGAGGCGGGTTGATGAGGGTCGTCGACCTCACCAGGCTGGCGAAGCGCTCGCGCGGTCACGCCCGGTGTCCGGGCATTGCGTTCGTCCGCTAGACCGTCGACAACGTGCGGACGGATTCGGTGGTGTACCGATACGCCGCCGACCCGCCGCAGGTCTCGCCCCCGAGTGACCCACTCTCGATCGATTGGGTCACCACCGAACTGGTAGACCGGCTACTGGGCTCAGACCGTCGAAAAGACACGTTCGAAAACCTGCTGGAGGCGGGATACGATGGATTGATCGCCCACCGCGATGGGGAGTGACTCACCTACGGTTGGCTCTCGACGCCGGAAACGGACTCCGTTCCGGTGCATCTCCCCGGCTGGATCGGCGATCTCGATTTGGACTGGCTGTTCGGCGACGAGACGAACCCGGCGTACAGACGGCAGGGCTGGCACAAGTTCCTGCTCGCGGAGCGACTCCGGCGGGTGTACCAGCGCGATCCGGACGCGTCGATCTCTATCGACGCCGATACTGACAACGTCTCCCGCTTTTTGATGGTTTCACTCGGCTTCGAAGCCGCCGGAGCGGTGGTCACCTACCGGGTTGGATATCTCCCCTCGCACGTCACGGCGGTCGGCAGGTGGAACTGGGAGACGCCACACCCCCCACTTCCCGAGGAGGGCCGAGTGTCGGACGAAGCGAAATCCAGAACCGCAGAGCGAATCCTCAATCGACTGTAGCCTCCGAGCGTAGAGACTGGAGGCCCGCGACCGCAAAATACGGCCCTAATCGCCGGTCAGTCGACCGAAAGCCGGATTTTGCGTGACCGTCAGGTACGTTTGCTTTGCGAGTTTCATCAAGGCTCCTGATCTGATTTCGTAGTGGGGAACGAGTTCGGGGTCGTACTTACTCTTGTACCGTGAGAGGTGTTCGATGTTCGCGTTTCCCAAATCATATCGGGTGATGGAATCCAAGGCCGGATCAGTGAAAATATCTGTAATGATTTCCCAGTCTATCAGATTATTAGCACTTACGCCCTCGTAATATGCGGGTGCCCCTCCTATCCAGAAGTATGCCGTTTCGTTAGAGTATAGCACTATACGACCGCCAAGCAATTTCCCCTCCGGTGTTTTGGCGACATATACCCGTGCGCGATCGTCGAGAGCAGCCACGAGGTCACGTGTGTAGTTTCGCGGCGTCCCAAAGTGGATGCCTTGTTCCGCTAGACGGTCCCGATAATCATCATGAACTTTTATCGCTGCCTCAGTGCCCTTCTTTTCTACCTCAATACCGAGTTCTTCGGCGTCCCTGATTGCTCGTCGGGCGTTACTACTGAACGACATACGGACATCCTCTTCGGTCTGACCTTCGAAACTTATTTGATATGTGAATCTAGTATCTATATCGAAACCTTCCCATTTGTAAGGCCGCGGGTCCGAGTATGACGGACTACATACCATCCCGAACAGCATGAATTGCTTACTCGAATCCATCGATTCGAGAACCGCTTCTGTGAACGCCTTGTTTACCTTCTCCTGTTTGCTTCGCTTTGGACTCGACGTCATCAGGATCGGTCCCATTCTGGGCACGCTCAACCCGGGAGGTGGCGCAGTGATGACGTTTGCGACGGGCAACTTCCGAACAAATATTGGGAGCATCCCGACCAGTTTTTCGCCCCGATATCCCCCGAACAGGCGTAGTTCCCCTCGCTCATACTGGTTGAGAATCTCGAGTGCATTTTTAGTATGAAACACCTCGAACCCCGTATCCGGGAGTGCGTTCTCCCATTCTGTCAGTGTGAATTCTTCTATCTCCATAGTAGGGATAGTATCGGTTGCCGAAACCAGGTCATTGTTAGCGAGTTCGTACAGGCGCGAGGAAGTGGCTATACCTACGTATCAAATTAATTGATTTTACTACAAATTAGTATGAACAAAGTATGTCTGTATTACTATTTTAGTGTGCCTGAGCACCGATTTGATACGTAGATATAGCCAATAGAGAAAGTGGGGGAGAGCGACTGGCGTTCGTAATTTGAGAGACGAACAGATCGTAGTACGTAGCGCTCATAATCCTCACATACCCGCTCAGAGATATCGTGGTGTGTGGCATCCAGAACGTCGTGCGCTCACGATATCGGGTCACCGATTAATTAGTCGATCAAACGTTTGGTTTTGTGAGACTATCTGGTAGGTTCGTTTTGCGAATGTCGTCACTGCTCCCGATTTGACCTCGTAATGTGGAACGAGGTCGGGATTGTATTTGCTCTTGTACTGCGAGAGGTGTTCGATATTTGCGTTGCCTAGATCGTACTGGTGAACGGAGTTCAGAGATGGGTCTGTCAGGATATCCTTGATAACTTGCCAGTCCATCAAACTGTTTATATTCACGTCGTCGTAGTATACCGCCATTCCACCGATCCACGCGTACGCCACTTCGTTAGAGTAGAGAACTATTTCTCCACCGAGAAGCTCACCATCCGGATTCTCGATGGCATACACTCGAGCACGATCGTCGAGTTCAGCAACGAGGTCCTGGACGTAGTTTCGCGAGGTCGAGAAGTGAATGTCTTGTTCTGCTAGTCGGTCACGATACTTATCGTAGATCTGTCCGGCAGCCTCAATACCCCGTTTCCGTATCTCGACATCTGACTTCTCAGCGTCTCGAATGTTTTTGCGAACGTCTTTGCTGAACGACATAATAACGTCGTCCTCGGTCTGGTTCTCGAGTTCGATCTTATAAACAAAGCGTGTATCGATGTCGTACCCTTCCCACTCGTAGGGTCGTGGGTCGGAATACGTTGGATCACAGACCATCCAGAACGGAGAAAATGTCTTACTCGAATCCATCGATTCGAGAACCGCTTCTGTGAACGCCTTGTTTACCTTCTCCTGTTTGCTTCGCTTTGGACTCGACGTCATCAGGATCGGTCCCATTCTATGGACGCTCGTCCCCGGTGGCGGTGAGACAGTGACGGTCGCAAATGGTAGCTCTCGAACGAACACTGGGAGCATGCCAGCCAGTTTTTCGCCTCGATATCCACCGAAAAGCCGCAACTCACCCGGTTCATAGCGGTTGAGAACGCGCAAAGCGTCTTGGGTATGAAAAACGTCGAATCCGGTGTCCGGAAGTGCGTCCGCCCATTCTGAAAGAGTAAACTCTTTGATCTCCATAACTGAGGGATGCTTTTATAGAGGAGACCGAGTCATTGTTACTCAGACTCTACATTTGACGAAACGACGAAAAAAACTGAGGGGGTAATTGAACCATGTCCTGTGGCCACCGTCGGTCTCAGCGGATTACTCAGTGACTCCCGTCACCACGCCATCGACACGTAACCGTCCATTCACCTCTTTCCTCGTCACCCGTAATTTCAACTCCGATCGATCGGCCGAGTCCGACGGCGTAGCCGACCGCCAGGAAGGACGCGACGGGGTGGTCGAACCGATCGATCGAACCGAGGGCGCTGTCGGTAACGGTAATCGATGCGCGACCGGCGTCCGGGTCGACGTCGGTCGTCTCGACCTGGACCAGTCCGAACTGCTCGACGAGACCGTCCGTAAGCTGCATCGTGAGCGCAACTGGCCTCGATGCAAGATCGGAGACGAGAGCCCGCTTACACTGTTCGAAGAGCCCGGCACCCAGTGGCTCGAAGACGAGGTTCTGGGTGTCGATCGGCGCTGAAACCGGGGATGGCTGTCCGTCGTGCCGGTTGGGGGCGACTCGTCGCGGAACGACGAGTTTGGCCGACTGCGTCGCTTCGTTCGGAACGTAGACGGGGTCGTCCTCCGTCGCGAGTTCGGTGACGATCGCGGCCTCGTTGGCGGCGGCCGCGGTGTAGATGTGTGCGGGAACGATCGCCGGCACGAACCGATCGTCGAACAGCGCGTAGGCGAGGACGCCGCCGAACAGCCCGGTCGCGGCGAACGCAAAGAGCAGCCCCCGTTGTGCGGAGAAAATCACTCCCCCTGTCGCAGCGACGATCCCGAGGAGCGCAAGCCCGGCGGCGACCCGATTGTACGTGCCGGTAGATGCCGATCCCACAACAGTCTCGTAGCGCTCTTCAGCCCCAGCCCCCGGCCGTTCTGCCAGGGCGGCCCACACCCCGGAGTCCCCGTCCCCGGCATCGTTCACCATCGCTTCCGTCTCCGTTTCACCGTCGTGATTATTTGGTGGCATAGATACTCCAGTGACACAGGCACGTTGTCAGTACGCTAGACGGTCCTTCGCCGCCGGTCGATCGCTGGTTACGTCTCGAAGCCGTTCAATGAACGGGAACACGCACTCGGCTCGCCGCCACGGCGTTGCTTCGGACTCGCCGCTGTCCGCGTCCACTCTGGGTTCATGTATCGGTACTTCAGTTACAAATATTTAATAGTAGGGCTGGAAAAATTCTATTACAGAAGACGGTCTCCTGCGGTGTCTTCTTCCAGACGATCATTCCGTCCGAAACCCCACCACGAGAGACGGACCGAAGACAGGACGGCGAGCAGAACCCCCACAGCGAGTAAGAACCCCACGGACGGGTCTCACGATAGCCCACCACCGTCTCGCCGTGGCGGTCCCGGAAGCAGGGGAGGACGCCGTCCACCACCGACGTCGGATCAGGCGCCAAGGGCCGACCCCGTCCCGTCGTGACGCATCGAGATTGTCGTCCCGCTACCGTTCGATCGACCCGTCGAGCCACCTCGTCGTGGGGCTGCTTTCGAGTACATTAATCGGTGGAACGGTCTCTGCGTCTTTTCCGATTCATCTCCGATACTCAGAGAAGATGGACGTGTACGTATCAATTAACGGACTACCGATACCGAGCCAGAACGGACGCGACTGTCGAACGGAGACGGGAAGACCCGTCGTCGGTTTCGTGGCGACCGACAGACCCGGATCGATCGGCAACGACGCGGTTATCGGCGACCGGTTGTCGGCGGAAAGGGGGGCGATGGGTCGCAGGCGGTCCGAGATCAGTGACGACGTTCTCGGCGGAACCGACGCCGTAATCGACGGGGGGACCGACGAGCGATGATCCCGATCGCAAGCCCCGACCTCGGCGAAGCCGAAACCGAGCGGGTCACATCGGTCATCGAAAGCGGAATGATCGCTGACGGTGAGGAGGTTCGGGCCTTCGAACGCGAATTCGCTGACTACTGTGACACCGACCACGGCGTCGCGACCTCGAACGGAACGACGGCGCTGCACGCGGCACTCGTCGCCCTCGACATCGGAGCCGGCGATCGCGTGCTCACCACGCCGTTTTCGTTCGTCGCGACGGCGAACGCGATTCGACACGTCGGCGCAGAGCCGGTGTTCGCCGATATCGATCCCGCCACGTACAATCTTGATCCCGCGCAGGCGCGCGAGGCCGCGATCGAAGAGTCGGTCGACGCGATTCTCGTCGTTCACCTCTACGGGCTGCCGGCGGAAATGGACGCATTCGAGGCGGTTGCGGAGGATCTCTCCATCCCGCTGATCGAAGATTGCGCGCAAGCCCACGGCGGAACCTACCGCGGCGACCGCGTCGGCTCCTTTGGCGACGCGGCGTGTTTCTCCTTTTACCCGACGAAGAATATGACGACCGGGGAGGGCGGGATGATCACCACCGACCGAGCGGACGTTGCCGAGCGCGCCACCCGGTTCGTCGATCACGGCCGCGTCGACGGCTACACGCACGAAACCGTCGGCCACAACTTCCGGCTGACCAACCTTGCCGCCGCGATCGGGCGCGTCCAGCTCGAGCGATTGCCCGCGTTTATCGATCGCCGCAGAGAGAACGCGGCCGTCCTCACGGACTCGCTGTCCGAGACGAATCTGACGGTACCAGTTGAACCCGCCCACAGCCGACACGTCTACCACCAGTACACGCTCCGAGCGGAGGACCGTACGGCGTTGGCCGGATACCTCGACGCACACGACATCGGGACCGGCATCTACTACCCCAGACCGATTCACGAACAGCCGGCCTACAGCAACGTCACGCACACCGCACCGGTCGCAGAACGGGCGTCCGCGGAGGTGCTATCCCTGCCGGTTCACCCGAACATCGACGCCGACGACCGCGACCGTCTCGTGGAGGTGATCGGTTCGTATGCGGGCTGAAGATTGCATCGACGTCGGCGTCATCGGTGTCGGTTCGATGGGCGAACACCACGCGCGAGTGTACGACGGTCTCTCCGAGGCGAACCTCGTCGGCGTGTTCGACGTCGACGAGGAGCGCGCACGGGACGTCGCACGACGCCACGACGCCTCCGTGCTGAACCTCGATGCGTTGCTCGAATCCGTCGACGCGGTGTCGATCGCCGCCCCGACGTTTTCACACTTCGAGATGGCGACGCGGTGTCTAGATGCCAGCGTCGCGACGCTCATCGAGAAACCCGTCGTCGAAACGCTCGAAGAGGGAAAGAAGCTGAAAGCGATCGCGGCCGATCAGGAGGTGCCGGTACAGGTCGGTCACGTCGAACGGTTCAACCCTGCCGTGAGCACGCTCGAGTCCATCCTCGACGAGTTCTCCGTGATCAATATGACCTCTCGACGCCTCGGACCGCCTCCGGATCGCCGTATCGCGGACACCGCGGTCCTCGACCTGATGATCCACGATATCGATCTCGTCTGTTCGCTCCTCGGTGCGGAGCCGATCCGGGTCCAGAGCACGGGAGTGGCCGACAACCGCCACGTCTCGTCGTTGTTCACCTTCGAGTCCGACAGGATGGCGTCGCTGACCGCGAGCCGGCTCACGCAGCGAAAAGTTCGAACCCTGGAAGTGACCGCCGAAGAGGGACTGATCGAACTGGACTTCCTCGATCAGTCGATCGAGATCCACCGCCAGTCGGTTCCGGAGTACGTCGCACAAAACGGCGACGTTCGATTCAGACACGAGAGTCTCGTCGAGCGACCACACATTCCCAACGAGGAACCGCTCCGCAACGAACTCGTCTCGTTTCTCGAGGCGGTCGCCTCGAACGAAGCGCCAAAAGTGACGATCGACGACGGGCTTGCGGCGCTCGAAATCGCCCGCCGAATCGAGAACGGCGGGACCAGCAATCGACACCCGAGTAACGGAGGCCGCCGATGACTGATCAGCACCGTTCTGGCCAGCGCGTCGAGAGCGAAGCCGATCGCGACGGCAAGTCGGGCGGAACTGATCGCCTCTCTGGCGATGTCGCGGAACTGCAGGAGGCCCTGTTGAACGGATCCTTCCCCGTCGCGGTGTACGGCCTGGGGAAAATGGGGCTACCGCTTGCGGCGGTGTTCGCGGAGCGAACGGGAAACGTCGTCGGTGCGGACGTCGATCCGCGCGTCGTCTCCGCAGTCAACGCGGGCGACTCACACGTCAAACGAGAGCCCGGCCTGGACGACCTCGTCGCCGAGACCGTCGCCGACGGCGCGCTCGAAGCGACGACCAGTCCGAAGGAAGCCGCCACCGCCGCCGCGATTCACGTCGTGATCGTCCCCACGCCGATCACCGACGATCGCGAGCCTGATCTCGCCGTACTCGACGCCGCCATCGAAGAGATCGGGGCGGGCCTCGACCCCGGCGATACGGTGCTGATCGAATGTACCGTCCCGCCGCGGACAACCGTAGACCGGATTCGACCAGCGCTCGCCCAGGCGTCGGGGCTGTCGCCGGAGGCGTTTCGGCTGGCGTTCTGTCCCGAACGAACCTCGAGCGGACGCGCGATCGAGGACATCCGCGGCGCGTATCCGAAAGTCGTCGGCGGTGTCTCCGACGACAGCACGCACGTCGCCGAGGCAATCTACGAGACGATCACCGAGGCTGGCGTGATCGCGGTTTCAGATGCGACCACGGCGGAGGCGGTGAAGGTGTTCGAGGGGCTGTACCGCGACGTCAACATCGCGCTGGCCAACGAACTGGCGACGTTCACAGACGAGTTCGGAATCGACGTTCGCGAGGCGATCGACGTCGCGAACACCCAGCCGTTCTGTGACATCCACGACCCCGGCCCCGGCGTCGGCGGCCACTGCATCCCGTTCTATCCCTACTTCGTCATCAGCCCGTTCGAGACCGACGCTCCACTGTTGCGTACGGCACGGGAGGTCAACGACGCGATGCCGGCGTACACCGTCGCCACACTCCGCGAGGAACTGGGGCCGGCCCGATCGTCGCTCGCGGATCGATCGATCCTGCTGCTCGGATTGACGTACCGCCCCGGCGTCGAAGAGATTCGTGCGTCCCCCTCACTCGCGATCACCGAGGAACTGGCAGCCGCCGGCGCCGAGGTCTACGGCGTCGATCCGATCCTCGAATCTGTCGAGGAGTTCGAGGCTCGCGGGCTGACGTCGCTCGAACTCGAGGAAATCTACGATCGGCCGTTCGATGGCGTCGTTCTCGTTACCCCACACGAGGAGTTCGAGACGATCCGGTGGGACGAACTCGAATCTCGGGGCGGGGAGCAGGGAGATGGGGCGCTGATCGTCATCGACGGTCGAGACGCACTCGATCGGGCGGCGCTCCCGGACGAGCACCGCTGGTACACGCTCGGGACGGGGGGTGAGTGACGTGTATCGAGACCACTCGATCGGCGTCGTCGTCCCTGCCTACAACGAGTCGGGGTTCGTGGGCGAGGTGATCGAGACGCTCCCGGCGTACGTCGATCGCGCGTACGTCGTCGACGACCGGTCGACCGACGACACCTGGAGCGAAATCCGACGCGCCGCCGCGCGGGAAAACGAACGGGCGACGGTCGCCGACGGGACCGGGTCGTCGATCGCCACTGAAGCGGAGTCGAAATTCGATCGGCGCATCGTCCCGATTCGCCACGAGACGAACCGCGGCGTCGGGGGCGCTATCAAGACCGGGTACCGCCACGCGCGCGAAGACGAGATCGACATCACGACGGTGATCGCCGGCGACGGGCAGATGGACCCCGACATTCTGCCGCGGTTTCTCGATCCCATCGTCGAGGGTCGGGCTGAGTACACGAAGGGGAATCGCTTACACTCCGGCGAGTTCCGCAGGGGAATGCCCCGATTCCGACTGCTCGGAAACACGATACTGACGATGCTAACGCGGATCGCTTCCGGCTACTGGCGTATGTCCGATCCGCAGAACGGCTACACGGCGATTTCGCTCGAAGCCTTGCGCCGCGTCGATATCGAGGGACTCTACGAGTATTACGGCTATCCAAACGATCTGCTGGTGAAACTCAGTGCCGCCAAAATACGGATTGCGGACGTACCGATGCCCGCCCGGTACGGCAACGAGGAGTCGAGCATTACGTATCCCACGTTCATCAAACGGGTCTCGTGGATGCTGTTGCGAAACTTCTGGTGGCGACTCGGTGTGCGACACCTCGGCTACGATTTCCATCCACTGATCGTGTTTTACGGTCTCGGGGCGATCGCGTCGATCGGCGGCCTCCTCGGGGCACTGCTCGGCGGCGTTCGGTCGCTGCTTCCGGGCACCCGAGACGGAGACGAGACGCCGCCAGTTCTGCGATCCGACGTGAGTCTCCTGACGTTCGTCTTCGGCTGTCTCTCGCTGGTCGTCGCGATGGCCCTCGACAGACAGGCCAACGAGTCGCTGGTGGCGAAAGACGAGTGACGCGACTCGATCGGGGCGAATCGATCGAGTACACGGACTCGACGGGCTAGTTGCGGACGATGCGCGTGTTGCCCGTCGAAACCGAGGTGGCGGCGAGTGCCAGTTCCGTCCCGACGTTGTCGAACCGGTTCTCGGTGACGCGGGTCCCTCCGCCGGAAATTTCCTGGATGCCGTGGTCGAGGTCCGCGAACGTGTTCTCATCGATCTCGTTGTCAGCGGCCCCCGCGTGATCGACCGTGATGCCGCTCGCGCCGCCGGTTCCGCTGAACTCGCAGTCGCTCACCGAAAACGAGATGCCGTGATTGACGTGGTCGTCGACGACGTCGATGCCGGCGGCGTAAATATCCTCGAACGTACAGCCGCGGACCGTCGAGTCCCAGCCGTCGAGTCGAAGCGCGGGGAAGGAACTCGGGTTCTCGTTGCGATCGAAGTCGCAGTCGACCACGCGCGCCGACCTCGTCGTGTGGAGTCTGAGCGGGATTCCATCCCACCAGTGAGAGCCGTTGGAGAACGAACAGCCCTCGATCACGACGTTCCTGTGGTTGTCGACGTTGATCGCGTACTTCGGAATGTGATCGAACGTACAGTTCCTGATCGTCCAGTTGTATTTCGTCGTGATGTTTCGAGGGTCACCGATGATCTGGCTCTCGCTGTCGTGAACCGGCTTCTCGACCGCGTCGAACGAGATGCCGTCGATCAGCACGTCGCTCGTCGGCGGATTCGTGAACACGGCGATGTCGAACGCCGTGCCCTGGTGTGTGACCGTGGTGTTCTCCCACGTGATCTCGAACGTCGGCTCGTCGCGCCCGCGTAGCGACATCTCATCCCGCGCTCGGATCTGCGTGTCGAGTGAGTACGTTCCACCCTCGATCGTAATATCCCGATACCCGTCGTCCATGACGGTATTAACGAGTTCGCCGACGTCGCCGGCCGAGCGCGTCGCGCCGTCAGGCGTCTCGGCTTCGACGGTCGACCCGTCGGTATCGACGACCACGCTGTCGTCGCGATCGTCCTCGTCGCCTGCGACGGTACCGGCAGCGCCCGCGGCGACTGCCGCTGTTGCCACGGTCCCGATCGATCGCACGTAGGTTCGGCGGGATAATCGCGGCTTACGGCCGGTCGTCTGCGGGGAGTCTTCTTCGGACGAACGGAGGTTTTTCGCCATGCAGTTGCGCAACTCCAGCTTACGCTCATAAACTTTTCCTTGCAGAACTGGTTAAATTATCGTAATCACTTCTACAATATCCAGAATGCATCAGAAGATACGACGGTCATGCCTACACGTTACGACCGCAGACGGGGAAACAAAACCGAAATCGACGGCGTAAAATCCGTTCTTACCCGAACAAACGTCCCACTACCGACCGAGGGTAACCTGCGACCACCGGTCTCGAGACTGTCGCGAGAGACCGGACGAAGCGTGTCGAAATCGTCGATTACGTCGATCAGTACCGAATTACGGTCGATCTGGGCAAGCAACGTGCCAGCAACAGCCGCCGACTACCCGTTTGCCCCGAGTCCCACGTTGTCCCAACCGCTCTTTGTCGACGATGGACCGCGCCAGGAGTGGGTCAGTATCCACCGCGTCACGGGTATGACTCACTCCACGCGCCGGATGCCGACGACTCTGCGATCGGGTCTCTCGTCCGCTTACGAGAACGAGACGCGACTGGAGTTCACTGCGAGACGCGACTGGAGTTTACCGTCGGCGCGACGGCTGGGGCGACGTCGTCCGGTTCGGTGCCCTGCTGGCGGCCGTTCCAGCCGTCGTTCCTTCCAGCCGTCGGTCTCGCAGTCGCCCGAACGCCGTTGAACAGCGGTGACCGATGTGTCTCATCCAGCGAAGTGTTCGATCGGTGGCGGACTGGTAATCCACCGGCGGATAGCGTACGCTTCGGGAGAGACACTGCCTGGCGTCGGGTTCAGATTTCAGAGGGCGAGACGAGTCTCCATCGTGGCGGATCGAGATGACACACTCACGAATCACCGGGCGAGTCGACCCGCGTCGATCGTCGAGACGGACGGTAGCAACCAACCCGGCCGGATCGCGTTCGCCGGCGATCTCGGCTCACCGGTATGGTTCGATGACCGCAGCAAATTGTCCACTACTCGGCGGCAAGTAGGCGATCGATTCCGTCGCCGTCGTCTCATCACTCGCAAAAACACCGCGGCAACGGCCGGCGTCGTTTCTGTTGTCGGGCAAAAAACTATTTCTACGATCATCATCCGGCTATCTCATACGTATCCGTGATATTGATAATTGAACTGCTATGACTGTCGATGGTTCAAAAATAGGCACTCGCCTTCGGGGAGAGTATGACAGACACCGGATTGCGACGCTCGAAGCTGCAGCTGGAGATGTCGTCCGCAGAGCAACGGTCGGGAACGTCGACTGCGGTGGTTCTCGCTGCCGGCGAAGGAAACCGACTGGACCCGCTTACGAGGAACCGGCCGAAACCGATGCTGCCGGTCGTGACGAAACCGATACTGGAGCACGTATTCGACCACCTGATCGATGCCGGAATTTCCGAAATCATCGTCGTGGTCGGCTACAAGCGCGATCGCGTCCAGTCGTATTTCGGGCCGTCGTATCGAGACGTTCCGCTACGGTACGCGACCCAGGAGAAACAACTCGGAACCGGACACGCCCTGCTCGCCGCCGAATCCGCCGTCGACGGCTCGTTCGTCGCGATCAACGGCGACCAGATCGTCGAGTCGCGGATCATCCGCGACACGATCGAGGCCCACGATGAACGGGCCGCGGCGACGATCGGTCTGTTACAGCGCTCGAACGTCGCGGAGTACGGCGGCGTCCTCCTCGACGGCGATCGCGTCTCTCATATCGTCGAGAACCCTTCGGATGACCGAGACTACCACCTAAACGCGGGAATCTACGTTCTCGAACAGACGGTGTTCGATGCCGTACGATCGGCGTCGCCGCGAAACGGCGAACGACTGCTGGTAGACGGACTGGAAACTCTCGTCGGGGAGGACGAACCGATTCGCGGGGCCGTCTCCAGCGGCATCTGGGTCGACGCGACCTACCCGTGGGACCTGCTCGCACTCTCTACGACCTTGTTGAACGCCGGCGTCGACGACGATCGGCAGGCATCGGGTGTCTCTGAGGAAGCGACGGTACACGAGTCGGTCGTGGTGCAAGAACCCGTGGTCGTCGATCGGGACTGCGTGATCGAACCCGGTGCGGTGGTCGGGCCGTATACGTGTCTCGGCGAGAATACGACGGTCGGCTCGAACGCTGTCGTCGAGCGCAGCGTCGTCGATACGGACACGCGGATCGAAGCCAACGCAACAGTGGTCGAGTGCGTCACCGGCACCGGAGTACGAGTCGGTCCCGGATCGACGATTCCGGGCGGGCCGGCTGATGTCCGTGTGGGCGACCGCGTCTTCGAGGACGAGCGACTCGGTGCGCTGTTGGCCGACCGCGTTGACGACCGCGGCGGCGTAACGTACGTCCCCGGCACGCTCGTCGGGCCGCAGGCGAGTATCCATCCCGGGACGACCGTTCGCGGAACCGTCGAGGACGGGATGGAGGTGCGATCCTGATGTGCGGGATTATCGGGTACGTCGGAAACCAGTCCGACGGTAACGCACCCGGAGTGTTGTTGAACGGATTGTCTCGTCTCGAGTACCGAGGGTACGATTCGGCCGGGATAGCCATCGCTAACGGCACCCTGTCCGTCTACAAACAGAAGGGAGAACTCTCCGAACTCAAACGGGAACTGCCCCAGAACGAACTCAGGGGGTTCGCCGGCATCGGGCATACGCGGTGGAGCACGCACGGTCCCCCTTCGAACGTTAACGCACACCCGCACACCGGCTGTGACGGTCGGGTCGCCGTCGTTCACAACGGGATCATCGAAAACTATCAGGAACTTCGCGAGGCCCTCGAAGCGCGTGGCCACGCGTTCGAGAGCCAGACCGACACAGAAGTCGTTCCGCACCTCATCGAGGCGGCGCTCGACCAGGGAGATAACCCCGAAACCGCGTTTCGGCGCGCGGTCGATCGTATCGATGGGAGTTACGCACTGGCCGCCGTTTTCTCCGAGCACGAAACCGTCTACGCCACGCGCAACCAGTCGCCGCTCGTCCTCGGAATCGGTGAGGACGACTATTATCTCGCGAGCGACGTGCCGGCGTTTCTCGAGTACACCGACAACGTCGTCTACCTCGAAGACGGCCAAATCGTCTCGATTCGCCCCTCCGGCGTCGAAATCACCGACGGTCGCGGTGGCCTCGTCGACATGCCGGTCGAGACGGTCGACTGGGACGCAGAGGACACCGGAAAAAGCGGCTACGACCACTACATGCTCAAGGAGATCAACGAACAGCCCTACGCGCTTCGCCAGTGTCTCCGTGGTCGACCGCAGGAACTGGACCAGAGTATCTCGATCGAGGAACTGGCGGAGCTGGAAGTCCCCGAACGGGTCCACTTCGTTTCGTGTGGAACGTCCTATCACGCCTCGCTGTACGGCGCGCGAATGTTCCGGGAGCGAGGTCTCGACGCGAACGCGTTTCTCGCCAGCGAGTACGACACCGACTCGATCCCCGTCGACGACGAGACGCTGGTCGTCGGCGTCACACAGAGTGGCGAGACGGCCGATACGCTGAAAGCGCTCCGGTCGGCAAACAGCGTCGGCGCGCAGACGCTTGCCGTAACGAACGTCGTCGGTAGCTCGGCTGCGCGCGAAACGGATCACGTGATGTACATCCGGGCCGGACCGGAGATCGGCGTCGCCGCCACCAAAACCTTTGCCTCACAGCAAGTCGCACTCGCAATGCTTTCGAGTGCGCTGACCGGGGCGTGTTCGCGCGAGTTTATCGAGTCGCTGCGAGCGCTTCCGGATCAGATCCAGTCGATCCTGGACGATTCAACGGCGAAGTCGATCGCAAAACAGTACGTCGACGCGGACGCGTACTTCGTCATCGGCCGGGGATACGACGCACCGGTGGCCCTCGAAGGGGCCCTCAAGATGAAAGAGATTACCTACAAGCACGCGGAAGGGTTCCCGGCCGGCGAATTGAAACACGGCCCGCTGGCGCTGGTGACCGATCGAACGCCCGTGTTCGCGCTCGTCTCCGGCGGCGCGAACCCCGAAACGATGCTCGGGAATATCAGGGAAGTCGGCTCCAGGGGAGCGCCGGTCGTCGCGATTACGGACGCGCCCGAACTCGTCGACCACCACGTCGACCACGTCCTCGAGGTGCCGGACACACACTGGCGACTCACGCCGATTCTGTCGAACGTCCAGCTCCAGCTGATCGCCTACTGGCTGGCCAACGTCCTCGATCGATCGATCGACAAACCCCGGAACCTCGCCAAAAGCGTCACCGTCGAGTAACGGTCCTCGTCCCTGAAAACCGGTCTCTACCTCCCCGTCTCCGAACGTCAGTATCCACCCGATCGGGCGGCGAATGTGGGATCGGCGCGTGACCAGTTTCACCCGGTAACGTAGCGCCACGGCCGAAGCCGTCGGTTCGACCGTTTCCGAGATTGCGTTTTCACGACCCGCCCCAGACCGCGGAGGAACGGCACGGGATCGGTGAGACGAGCGACGTCGAACCGGGGAATCAGCAGACACGAGAGGGCGATTGCTGCGGCGGTCTGGAGGGGCGACGGGCGCTCGACGAGCGTGGAATCGTCCTGCAGGACGCTCAGCAGATGGCGAAACTCGCCGTACAGGAAGTGGCTTCTGACCCCGGTTTCGTAGCCGGGATCGATCGATTCCGGTCTCCCGGTCGCCTGCGACCAGTAGTACCCCGGGAAATCCGCGCCGGCACGAACGGCACACGGCAGCGACTGCCAGAACCGCGGATTGATCTCGAGCAGTTTGTACTCGCCGGTCGCTTCGTCTTTCGCGAACTCGATGCAGGCGATCCCGTGCCAGTCGAGGCTCTCTAAGAGCCGTCGACCGACGGCCTCCAGCTCCGGGTCGTAGATCGACTCCCGATAGACGCCGCCGCCACCGGAATACGACGTTCCGCGGAGCTGACGGTGTTGAAACGTCGCCACTGCGGTCCCGTGGTCGTACAGCGCGCCAAAGACGTACTGCGCCTCGTTTCGCACGTACTCCTGGACGATCGGCTCGTGTCCCATGGTCGAGACGACCCCCTCCCGATCTGGTTCATTGCCGGCCGTGAGATGGTACGTTTTCTTTTCGATACCCGACTCCCCTTCCGCGAACGACGGGGCGTGCGTTTCCGTAAGGAGGTTGTACCGAGACTTGATAATGTAGTCGTCATCCCACCGATCGCAGTCGTCGAGACAGCGGGTTTTCGGAACCGGGACCCCGGCGTCGACTGCAGCCTCGAAGAGCGCGAGTCGGTCGTTGGTCGTCTCGAGCGTCTCGATCGATGGAACCATCACCGAGACGTGGTCTTCGAATTCATCACGGTATGCCGCGAGAACGTACGGATCGAACGGTCGAACAGGAATCACCGTCCGTACGTCCGGGCGGACGGCGATTCGTACCAGTTCGTCTTTGTACGCCACGAGATCGGTCTCGGGCGATCGAATCCGCACTTCCTCGTCGCAGTACCGTGAGCCGCCAGCCGGACTGTCTCCGTGTTCCGAAGCGACGATCGTCCGCACGCCGCGGGAGGCGAGCGAGCGAACGCACGTATAACACGCCGGGCTGAACGCCGCCGGGATCAGCGCTGACTGTTGCTCCGCGAGGTCACCCACCATCGATACAACAGCACACCTGTGGCCCGTTATTATAGTTCGGAGACCGTTTCGGTCCCTTTTCCGGATCATTCTCGGTTTTCCCGAATCGGATCCTCGACTTGAGACGCCACATCTGCCCGTATCGGGCAGTTCCGACGCGTTTCGACCGAGACGGAAATGGTCTTCAGCGAACACCGTCGCGCGACGGTACAATATCAGGTTTCTCGCCTGTCTCGAACGGCCGAGCGGTTACTGGCGACAACCGGTCGGGAGATAGACGTGTTATCGACGATCGTCGTGAGACGCTGAACGCCTTCGCCGGCATACCGGTACAACAATTCCTCTCAGTCGATCGACTCTGCGTCGAGGATGGCATCGACGGCAGCGTGATCGGTGAGCAACGTTTCCATCCGATCGACCGTTTCGGTGTCTCGCGTGCGGCCGGTCCGGACGACGTTTTCGGCGCGGTCGACGGTCGTGAGGGTATCCGTGTCCACGGACAGGATCGGAACGCCCTTTTCGGTCGCCTGCCCGACGATCGCGCCCGAGGGACGGTGTCCCCCGGTCAGGATGAGACAGCGGACGCCCGGCGCTTCGAGGGCGGCCGCATGAATCTCGGCGCGATCGCCGCCGGTGATGACCGCGGCGTCTTTCGTCCGACGGAAATGTCTGAGTGCGCTGTCGGCACCCATCGCACCGACGGCGAACCGCTCGACGTATGCGTCTTCGCCCGCCTCGACGAGACGCCTCGCACCGAGTTCCGTCGCGAGCTCCCCGACGGTTACTCCCGAGAGCGTTCGCTCTCGCGGAATCACGCCGTAGACTGGCACGTCTCGACCTTCGAGAAACGGGACGACGTCGGTTTCGAGCTGGTCGTACGCCGCGTTCGGCACGTCGTTGAACAAGACGCCCGCGAGTCGGTCGCCAAAGGCGTCTGCTGCTGCGAGGATCTCGTCGACGTCGCCGGGAACCTCGTAGGACGCGACGAGCAGGACGCGAGCGTCGAGTAGCTCCGCGACCTCCGCGTCGGTCAGGTCGACGATGCCGCCGACGTCGTACCGGCCACCGCCTTCGAGAAACATCCGATCGCGGCCCTGGGCGAGCGACTCGAAAGCCTCTCGCACCCGATCGTGGAGTTCGGCGGACGTTTCCCGGCCGCGGATCGCCTGCTCGATGAACGTCGGAGAGTAGACGATCGGCTCGAGATCGTGCATCTCGGCGTCGAGACCAAGAAGTTCGCGCGCGAGCATCGGGTCCTCGTCAACGGTTTTGCCGACGTTGCTCTCTAGTCGCGTCCCCTTCGGTTTCATGTAGCCGACACTGTCGCCGTCGGCTTCGGCAAGCCGGGCAAGTGCCAGCGTGATGGCCGTCTTTCCGGTGCTCTCTGCCAGCGAGCTGACGAGTATGGCGTCGTTCGGGGTGTCGCGATCGGTGGTCAGCTCGCTCGTGGTGCTCTCTTCGGTCGGCTCGTTCGTGGTGTCTGTCTGGGTGTCGTCGGTGGGTGAATCGGTCATAGTTCCTCCGGATCGATCGTCAGTCTGAGGTCGATCGCCTGTACGCCGTCTGGTCCCGCGACGAGCGGGTTCACGTCGAGTTCGAGAATCGCCGGGAAGTCGGTCACCAGCTGGGAGAGTCGCTGAATCGCCTCGACGATCGCATCGACGTCGGCCGGCTCCCGACCCCGAGCGCCGCGCAACAGCGGGGCTGACCGGATCTCGTCGACCATCGCTCGAGACTCGTCCTCCCCGATCGGGGCGACCCGAACGGACGTATCCTCGAGAATCTCGACGAAGATCCCGCCGAGGCCGAACAGCAAGAGCGGGCCGAACTGCGGGTCGCGGTTCATCCCGACGATCGTTTCGGTCGACTCCTCGAGGTCGAGCATCTCCTGAACCTGAACGCCGAGTATCGTCGCGTCCGGCTGGTAATTACGTGCCCGAGAGACGACGTCTTCGTAGGCGTCGTAGACGTCCTCGTCGGCCACGCCGACTTTCACGCCGCCGATGTCCGACTTGTGAGAGATGTCGGGGCTGACGATCTTCATCACGACGTCCCCGTCGATTCCCGCCGCGATTTCGCGGGCGCGATCGGGATCGTCGACGATCTCGCCGTCGGGCGTCGGGATGCCGTAGGCTTCGAGCAACTCCATGGACTCGACACCGAGGCGGTTGCTGTCGCGGCTCGTCGTTCGGTTCAATACCTCGCGGGCGCGGTCTCGATCGACGTCGAACGCGGTCGGATCATCTACCGTCCGCTCGCGGATGTCGCGATAGCGAGCCAATCCGTCGAGACCCAAGACGGCCCGCGCGGGATCGAAGTAGTTCGGAATGCCGAACTCGCGGAGCACCTCCTCGGCAGCGCGACCACGCTGGCCGCCCATCAGGCTCGTGACGATCGGCTTCCCGTGGGTCTCTCGCTTTTCGATGACGGTCTCCGCGAGCTTGTCGTACTCGAGGACGGCGGTCGGCGCGCTGACGACGACGGCGCTACCGACGTTCGAGTCCGCGAGCGCAGTGTCGAGTGCCTCGTCGAATCGATCGACATCCGCGTCCCCGATGACGTCGATCGGGTTGTAGACGTTCGCTTCCGCGGGCATCGACTCGGTGAGGTCGTCGATCGTCTCGTCGGTGAAACCGGCCATGCTGAGCGACGAATCACCGACGGCGTCGGTCGTGAGCACGCCCGGACCGCCGGCGTTCGTGACGACGGCGACGCCGTCGCTTTCGGGCTGGGGGAGGCCAGAGAGCGCCCGCGCGTAGTCGAATAGCTCCTGAACCGAACGGGCGCGGATCACGCCCGCCTGTTCGAGTCCGGCCTCGTAGGCCCGCTCGCTACCGGCGATCGCCCCGGTGTGCGACGATGCGGCCTGTGCACCCGCGTCCGTGCGTCCGGATTTGACGAGGACGATCGGGGTCTCGTCGGTGACCTCCCGGGCCGCACGGACGAACGCCTGTCCGTCGTCGATATCTTCGAGATAGCCGATGATGACGTCGGTGTCGGGATCGTCTCCCCACTCGCGGATGAAGTCCGTCTCGTCGAGGACGGTCTTGTTGCCAAGCGAGACGACGTCCTGAAATCCGATTCCTTGCTCGTTAGCCCAGTCGAGAACCGCGGTGATGAACGCACCCGACTGACTCATAAAGGAGATCGACCCCTCGCGAGCGCCCTCCGGGCCGAACGTCGCGTTCATCCCGACGGGCGTCGACATGATCCCGAGACTGTTCGGGCCGACGACGTTCAGATCGTATTCGGCTGCGACGTCGCGCAGTTGTCGTTCGCGCTCGGCACCGTCGCCGCCCGTTTCGGCAAATCCGGCGGTGATCACGACGACGTTTCGGGTCCCCGCCCTGGCGATCTCGCGCAGCGTCTCGATGACGACTTTCGGCGGGACCACGACCACCGCGAGATCGATCGGTGGTGCACTCTTCACGTCCGAGTAACATTCCAGCCCGAGCACTTCGTCTCGCGTCGGATTGACCGGGACGACGGTGCCGTCGAAGTCGGACTGCAGATTCTCCAGAATCGCCCGACCGACGGCACCCTCGCGATCGGTCGCCCCGACGACGGCGACTGACTCGGGTTCAAATAGTTCGGATAACCGTCCCATCGTGTGAACGTCTCGGTGGCGCAGTGTTAAACACACGGCTGCATTCCCATCCGGTGGAGACACTCGGTGCGAACAGCTACCACGAGACGCAGGGACGGGCGCTCAGTGCATCGAAATGGCGGTCCCAGAACGGCCGGAGACGGCGATCGCGACCAGGTAGAGTGCGATCGCAACCAGAATGATCGATCCGCTGGGTGGCAGGCTCTGGTGGATCGCGAAGCCAAAGCCGCCGAGCACCGAAAGCTGGCTCAGGAGGATCGAAAACACGAGCGTTTCTCTGAAACTGTTCGCGATTTGCGAGGCGGCGGCAACGGGAATCACGAGCATTCCCGCGACGAGGATGACGCCCAGAATCTGCATCGCGCCGACCACGACGACTGCGGTCATCACGATCAGGATCGCGTTGTACCAGGTGACGTTGAGTCGAGCGACCCGGGCCGCCTGTTCGTCGAACGTGATAAACAGGAGCTGTTTGTACGTCACGGCGACGACCGCAGCGACAGCCAGGGTGAGAACGACGACCATCCGCGCGCCGCTTCGTGGGACGATGGCAGCGCTCCCGAAGAGGTAGTCTTCGATGCTGACGCCGCCCAGTCCGCCGCTGTATCCGATGATAAGTGTCCCAAGTGCGAAGCTTCCGGTCAGCATGATCGCGATCGGAACGTCGCCGTAGGTGTTCGTCCGTTCGGCAAGAAACTGGACGAGAAGTGCGCCGATGATCGCCACGACGAGCGCGGCGAACAGGAGTTCACCGCCCCACCCGGTCGTCGAACTGAACAGGAGTCCGATAGCCACGCCCGCGAACGCGGTGTGGGCCAGCGTCTCCCCGATCAGTGCCATCTCCCGGTGGACGAGGTAGGTGCCGACCAGGGGCGCTGCGATCCCGACGAGAACGACCGTTGCGACCGATCGCAACACGAACGCGTGAGAGAAGACGCGCGTTCCGAGATAGTAGTCGAGCCACTGTCCGGCGATCAGAAACTGGTCGTAGAGGAGGTCGGCGGTGGCAACCGACTGGCGGAGCCATTCGAGGGTCACGAAACCGATCATGACGACCGCGAGCACTGTGGTACACGCGATGCCGACGTACTGGACGATCTCTCTTGGGCGTGGACTCATCAGTGGTGGTGATGAACGACCTGCCCGGTCGAGCCGTAGGCTCGCTCCAGGGCGTCACTTTCGACGAACGATTCGGTATCGCCGTGGTGATAGAGGCGCTTATTAATACAGGCGATGCGATCCGCCCGATCGGTGACGACGCCGATGTCGTGTTCGATCAGGACGATCGTAATTCCGGACTCGTTCAGCGAGTCCAGCAGTTGATAGAAGGCGTCGCGCGATTCGGCATCGACGCCGACGGTCGGCTCGTCGAGTGCGAGCAGATCCGCCTCGGAAGCCAGCGTCCGGGCGATGTAGGCCCGCTGTCGCTGACCGCCGGATAGCTGGTTGATGCGGCGATCCGCAAGGTCTGCGATGTCGACCGTCTCCAACGCGTCGGCGACGATTTCTCGGTCCGTCTGTGACAACCGGCCGTGGCCGACGTGGGGAAACCGTCCCATCGTGACGGCCTCCCGGACCGTAATTGGCATCGTCCCGCCCTGGCTGGTCGCTTTCTGGGAGACGTAGCCGATTCGACTTCCTTGATCGAACTCGTCGACCGGCTCTCCGAACAACTCGATCGAGCCGCTGTCCGGGCGGTAGAGACCGAGCATCAGGTGCAACAGTGTCGTTTTGCCGGAGCCGTTGGGACCGATCAGTCCGAGAAAGTCGCCCTCCTCGATCGTCAGCGAGACATCTCTTACGGCGACGGTATCGCCGTAGGCGAATGTCACGTTGTCGATATCTGCAACGGGAGTCACGACAGGTTCACTCCGTAGTCCGACGCGGATCGTTTTATATCTTCCATTTCAGGGGCGCTCTTCTCGCGCTTTCGTAGGTTCTGACACCGTCGAATACGCCGGTCATTCGACACCGAGGGCGGCTTCGAGCGACGGAACGTTTATTTCAGTCATCTGTTCGATCCACCCGTAGCCGCGGTCGTTCCACTCTTCGGTCGTTCCTTCAGCGGGTGTGAGCGGTTCGTAGTCGGTGGCGTCGGTTTCGTCGAGTAACACATCGACCATCTCCGGAACGTCGTCGTCCGGATTCTGCATCTCGAACGGGTCGTAGAGAATCGTGTCGATGTCGTGTTCCTCGACGACTCCGATAAGTTCGGAGATGTCTTCGCTGGTTTCGACCTCGTCCGGGGAGATGCCCCGCGGCGTATGCAACTCGAACTCGTACCGGGTTTCGAGGTATCGGAACGAGTCGTGGCCGGCGAAGACAGCCACGTCCCGTGTTGCGTTCTCGGCCACCTCTCGGAACTGTTGGTCGACGTTCTCGACTCGCTCGATGTACGCGTCGGCGTTGTCCTGATAGCGCTCCTCGTTGTCCGGATCGACCGTGCCGATCCCATCGGCGATCGTCTCGACGATGTCAGCGACGATGACCGGATCGACCCAGATGTGCCTATCGACGGGAAGCAACTGATCGTCCAATCCGTCCATCCCGTCGATCAACACCACCTGCCCGTCGTCGCCCTCGAGGTCCGCGGCGACATCCTGGGCCCACTGAAACTCGCCAATATCCAGGTACACGAAGAACGCCGAATCGGCGATATCCCGCTGGAGATCGCTATCCGGTTCCCATCCGTGTCCCATCTGCCCGACATCCACGGGGTTGCCGACGGTCATCTCGCCGCCGACGACCGCTTCAGTCCAGTTCCACAGGGCAAAAAACGCGGCGTACCCCCCTTCGGCCTCGGGCGACTCCTCGGTTTCGGGTTCGCTCAAACAGCCGGCGATCGTGCTGAGAGCGATCGCTCCACCACCGGTCTGGAGCACCGATCGGCGTGACAGCGTCATACCTGATGGCTGTATGCGCGCAGATAAAAGGGTTATTATTTTAGAGTGGATCGTTAATAATCACTCCCAGTTGCATCCGGCCTGCTAGTGTTTTCGGTTGCTGTCGAACTCACGGTTATTACCCAACGGTGCCAGCCTGAACACGCAAAAACGGATACGACCGGATCGACTTCCGGTACCGACCGAGTTCGTTCGTTGCCAGGACGGATCGTCACCGCCCAGAACCCGATCAGCAGTGCGATCGATCGGCTCGTTCAGTGATCGTGGTCGTCGTCGTGGTCATGGCCGTCGTCGTGATCGTGGTCGTCGTCGTGGTCATGGCCGTCGTCGTGATCGTGGTCATCGTCATGGCCGTCGTCGTGATCGTGATCGTCGTCGTGGTCATGGCCGTCGTCGTGATCGTGGTCATCGTCATGGCCGTCGTCGTGATCGTGATCGTCGTGATCGTGATCGTCGTCCAGGTCTTCGACTACTTCAACCTCAAGCGTCGGGGACTCCCACTCGGCGTGATCGTCGTGCCAGAGTTGGACGACGACGTAGGTGGTTCCGGTTTCGGTGCCGGTAACGTCGAGGTGATCTCCGTGTGGCTCCATCTCGATGAGTTCTTCCGCTTCGTCGATATCGGCAAACTCGGCGTTGAGTGTGTACTCCTCGTCCTCTCCGAGCCGTACTTCGTCGCCGTCCGCATCTGCAACGTGCGCGTCGAACGCGCGCTGACTGCCGTTCTCGACTAGCAGGGGAACGTAATCCCAGTGGCCGTCGTGTAACTCGACGAGGACTTCTTCGTTCTCGGCGTTTCGATCGTACAGCTCGAAAGTCTCGATGTCCAGCTCGTTATGGTCGTCGCCGTCGTCACCGTTTTCGTCACCGTTGCCATCACCACTCTCGTCGCCATCGTCGTTACCGCCGAGACAGCCGGCGATACCGAGAAGCGCGAGCGATCCGGACGATGCGAGAAGCTTTCGACGGGAGGCCGAACGTGATTTGTCACTCATAGCGATACCCGTCAGTTACGCAGGGTTACTAATGAAGCTGACGATATTATTAATTGGCCACAGAAAATCAGAACCCGATAACAATCTTTCGCACGGCCGGGCAACCGGTCTCTCGACGATTAGCCGACGACGCTGATCTGGTCTGCGTCCGCATACCGTCCCAACTCCTCGGGATCGACCGGGAAGACCGCATCCGGGGTTCCGGCGGCCGCCCAGACGGTTTCGTAGGCGAGCAACGTCTCGTCGAGAACGACCGGCACCGACTGCTCGTGACAGAACGGGGGGACGCCGCCGATCGACCATCCGAGCGTCCCCTTGATTCGATCGGGGTCCGCCATCGAAACGGCATCGACGGGCGCATCGAAGTGGTCACCGAGTGCCGCTTCGCTGACCCGGTTTGCCCCGCTCGTCACCGAGACGACCAGCGAGCCGTCGACGTCGAACGCCAGCGAACTCGCGATCTGGCCGACGGCACAGCCGACCGCGTCGGCGGCGTCCGCCGCAGTCTTGGTTCCCTCCGGAAACTCCTCGACGTCGGGATCGAACCCGTAGCGCTCCCATGCCCGCTCGGCAAACGTCGCTGCGCGTGGATGCATCGACTCGCAGTGAGGTCCTCCCGGTGGAAAATCGTATCGGTCGTTCGGTCGATCGCGCGGGCGCGATGTCGCTATTCGAGTGATACGTCGAGGCGTACCCCGTCGAGTCGCCGGTAGGCCGGTCCCGGATCGCGGACCACCTCGAACACGTCGAACCGGATCACGAGTCGACCGGGATCGATCGTCGCCCGCAGCAGCGGGCCGCGACTCGTCACCACCACGTACGGCGGTGCCGACACTGGGCGTGCCCTGAGGGTGTATCCAGTCGCGTCGACTGCATTCACAAGGACCAGCGGCAGGTGCTCGAGCAGGCCGGCCGATTCGAGCGCCGATCGAAGCGTCTCCACGACGCGGGCGCGGTCGGTCGTCCGCGCCGTCTCCCACGGGGCAGCGACGCGCTCGGCGCAGCGATCGATTCCCGCGACGATCTCGGCGTGGTCGGTCTGAATCCGGTGACGGACGTCTCGAACGGGATACGACACGATACTGGCTGGAAGCCCGAGTGACTAAGCTGTCCCGACTGCGCGATCACGTCACCTCGATCGACGGCGAGAGGCGGCGGCGCAGTTGCTCGGTCGTGACCGGGTGCTTCCCTCGATTTTCGATCGAGCCGATGCGAACTCACCCATCCCGGTGTTCGATCGAGGCGATACGAAGCGACACCGTACGCGCGAGCAGTTTCCGGACTCCCTGCCGCCACACCGGTTCGTGCCGGCGTTCGAGTCGCCGGCGAAGCCGCTCGTTTTCGCCTTCGAGAGTTCGAGTCGTTCGCTCGAGCCGATCGACGCGGTCTTCGAGGGCGTCCCGACGATCCCGCTGGGCGGCCAGATCCTGCCGGAGTTTGTTCCGCTCTCGATCGAGGGCGGCAACTCGCTCTACGAGCTGGTTGCGTTCCCGCTCCGCCGGTGTGGGCTGTCGATCTCCGAGCGCCGTCTCGGCGTCGTCGGATTCGATCGCTGCCGTCGCCTCGGGATCGAGTCGCCCGGTGTAAACCGCGTTGACGACTGCGCCCACGAGCAGAATCAGGCCCCCGAAGTACAGCCACGTAAGCACCAGCAAAATTGCGCCGACCGGACCGGCGGCCTCCGATCCGCTGGCGACGGCGACGTACACCTGAAACAGCGACTGGAGGGCCGCCCAGCCGACGGCGGCGACGACAACTCCCGGAACCACGTCCCGAACCGTCACGTCGATGTCGGGAAACACGTAGTACATCGGCAGGAACGCGAGCGTAAAGCCGACGACGAGCAATACCGGATTCAACAGCCCCACGAAGAGACTGTCCGGAAAGAATGCGAACACGATACTCGCCGCGGCCGCCGCGAGCAACGCAATGCCGATCGCGCCGAAGACGACCAGCGCGTCGCGAATCTGTTCGACGAACGAGTTCTCGCTTCCCGAATCGTAAATCTCCGAAAACGCAGTGTCCAGTCCGCGAAAGATCTTCAACGAACCCCACAGCACCACGACCAGCCCGATGATCGACGAACCGGCGGTCGCCGGCGAATCTTCGATCGCGTTCTCGAGAATCAGTTGTCCGCTCTCGGGGAGAACGCCCTCCGTCGCGGCCGCGACTTCGGTCGCAAACTGTTCGTCACCGAGAACCGAAACGGCAACAAAGACCAGAACGAGCAAGGGAACGAGCGAAATGAACGCCTGATAGGCGATGCTCGAGGCCATGAACGGAACGTTCTTCTCCCGTACTCCGGCGATAACCGCCCGCAGGAACGACACCGGTCCGGCCCGCACTGGTCCGGCGCGGTCTGATCGTGCGTCCATGCCGGCCCAACGCAACGCGATCGGATAGCAGACTGGCTTGCAGGTCCCACTATGAACCGGCGGTATATCGAACCACACCGAACCGAAAATCGGGTGTCGACCGCGAACCGATTCCAAGCGGCGACGCTCGCGAGGAATCTCCGGTACACGAGACGAGCGGAGCGACGCGACCGCCCGCGACGTGAGTGGCTGTCTTACAGGTCGACGTACTGGGCTTCCCACTCGCGGCGGGCTTCGAGTTCGCGACGGCCGCGACGGGTGAGCGTGTAGAAGTTCGTCCGCCGATCGCGCCGTCCCTTCTCGACGAGGCCCTTGTCGACGAGCGTATCGAGGTTCGGGTAGAGCCGTCCGTGATGAATCTCTTTTTCGTAGTACTGTTCGAGTTCTTCTTTGATCGCCAGTCCGTGGGGTTCCTCCTCGCCAGCGATGACGTACAGCAAGTCCCGCTGGAATCCTGTCAGGTCGTACATTGGGAAAGTACCATTCGCACTTACTGTCGAATTTTAATAAGGCTATCGGGTTGTTTCGATCGAAACTGGGGTATTACTCTTAGCGAGACTCCATTCGACCGGCTACAAATGATAACAACAGTGATGGATTGGCCGTGGAAATACACGTAACACTGAGTTCATGTTTATAGTGTGGGTGTTTCGGTTCTGGACACTTAACTGTCATAAATCTTGACAGCCATCTATCGGTCTCGAGTACTCGCCAGTAATGGGCCGACGGCTCCACGATTGACGACAGTAAACAGGAAAGCAGATCGCGTGGCGGAAAAAGCCACGCGATCGCTTGCCGCCCTGAATTGGTCCCCGCTGACGCTTCGGCCCTCCAAGCGAAGCGTCAACTGATAGATTTTGCTGACAGTACTTAAAAGTACCGACACGGAACCCGATACGTCAGTGTGATTGACCCGTTTAGATGTGTTCTTCTTCGAGCACCCAGCCGAGTGCGCGCTTGTAGTACGTAAACATCTCTTTGACGCCGTCGTGGCGCATCTCGTCGCTTTCGAGATGGTCCGTGAGGAACTCGTACTGCTCGCGGATTTCGTCTTCGTCGCGCATACCGTTCCACTGGGGTTCGAGATACAAAAGGCTCCCCGGGAGACGGACCGCTAGTCACCCATTGGACGAGTCGTGACTGACGGCCGGCAGGAGTCGTGATCCGTTTCACTCACAACTGCGGGTTGTTCCCTACAACAGTTCACGGATCGTGAACGAACGCGAGTCAGTTCCGTGACCCGACGCGAGGTCGAATCGTATCGACGCCGAACCGTCGGTCCGCGGACATCCCAGTAACCGGTCGACGGGCGGTCGGGCTGCCCTCGTTGCAGGCCCCGCTGTGCGATCGAGGCCGCGCTGACAGTCATCCGAATCGGTGTACCGTGTTATCGTGATCGCCGCCCCGGTCGGGCAATCACCGGTACCGAATCACACCGGTCCGTATCAGCGGTTGCTCTCGTTCCGGTGGGTCTTTTGGGCGTCCCGTCGTACGCTCGCGCATGAAAATTCGGGGGGAGCGCGAGTGTACGGAGTGTAGTACCCGCTGGTCGTACTACGAAACCGGTAGCGTCGGCTGTCCGGCCTGTGGCAGCCTCCGAAGCGTCGGTCTGGACGATCGAACCGAACACACCGATCTCCAGGCCGCCTTCGACCTCACGCCGGTCCGAAACGCGATCGACGACGTCCCGGTCGAAGACCTCGCGGCCCAAGCCCGGAAGGCGTGTCGCGAGTACGTGCGACGCCGCGGGTTCGTCACCGGCGGCGATCTTCGCGAACTCGACGACACCTATCTCGCGGCCGCCGAACTGCTCCACGTTGCAGATATCGTCGGGCGCGACCGCCATCTTCCGGACCGCGAGGAACTGTACTTCCTGTCGCTGTTGCGCGACGCTGACAGTGGCATGCGTCCGGGTCCGGACGGGGTCCCCTCGACGCTCCGAGACGCTCGCGGTCTCGCGTACGCAAACGCTGTCAAGGAATATCGACGCGACCTTCGAAAGTGGGTCGACGATCGATCGCTCACGAACGCCGAGCGAAGCGCGCTCGAAACGCTCGGCGAGCACGTCACGCGCATCCGAATGTTGGACGGCGACATCGACCCGGAACTGGCCGAGCGACTGATCGAGGCGACCCGCGAACTCACGAACGGGCTCCGCGGCGACGAACTCGCGTTTACGCAGGCCCAGGATCGACTGGCAGACCTCGAGTTCGGCGACGAGTAAGATGACCGACGACGCGAGGAGTGCATCGCCATCGGAATCGATCGCTTTCGAGGAACGCCAATCCCACCCACCGTGGCTTGTCTCGGCGGTGGTCGCACTCTCGATCCCGGCGTTCGTCGTCGCAGCGGCAGCGACGATCGACGAGACCGGCGTGACCGCCGAATCGGCGCTGCGTATCGCCGTCGTCACGCTGCTCGTGCTGGCCCCAATTGCGCTGCTCCGGCGATCTACGCTTCGAACCGAGGTTCGTCGGGACGGCGTGTACTTCAGGTATTCGCCGTTCCATCGATCGGCTCGGTGCATCCGGTTCGAGGAACTGCGGGACGTTCGTCTCGGGGAGCGTCGCGCCCCCCAGTACGGACTCCGGCGAACAAGATGGGGCTGGGAGTACCGACCGAACGCGAGCGAGGGCGTCGAACTCGTTCGCGACGACGGGCCTGCGATCTTTCTCGGCTCGGAACGGCCACACGAACTGCGAACGGCGATCGAATCCGGAATACGCGAGCGCTGAGACGGCAGGCGACGACGGGGGCAGTCGTCGGGTACCGGTCGTCGGGTAGCGGTCGTCGGGCATCGATCGTCTGATGCCGGTCGGTTGATTACAGTCGGTGAGCCTCAGCTGCGTTTAGGGCAATTCGACAGCGACGTCTGCTTGCAAGCTCGCGGCTTTGACCGTATTGTAGAGCAACATCGCACGGGTCATCGGGCCGACGCCGCCGGGGACGGGTGTGATCGCACTCGCTTTTGCTTTCGCGCTCTCGAACTCGACGTCGCCGACGAGTTCGTATCCCTTCTCGGTGTCGGCATCGACGCGGTTGACCCCAACATCGATCACGACGGTGTCCTCCGAGAGCATCGAGCCGTCGATCAGTTCCGGCACGCCGACCGCCGCGACGACGATATCAGCCTCGCGGGTCTTCGCCGCGAGGTCGTCGGTGCGAGAGTGACAGACCGTCACGGTCGCATTGCCGTCGTCTGCCTTCTGGATGAGCAGGTTCGCGAGGGGCTTGCCGACGATGTCCGATCGGCCGACGATCGTCACGTCCGCCCCTTCGGTGTCGACCCCCGCGGACTCGAGTAATTTCTGGACGCCGTGGGGCGTACAGGGACGGAATCGGGCGTCGCCGGCGACGAGTCGCCCGACGTTCTCCGGGTGGAAGCCGTCGACGTCTTTGGCCGGGTCGACCCGGCGGATGACCTCGCGGTAGTCGACGTGGTCCGGGACGGGAGCCTGGACGATGTAGCCGTGGATCTCGGGATCGTCGTTGAGATCTGCGATCGCGTCGTACAGCGTCTCTGCGTCGGCGTCGCCGTCGATGGCGACGTGATGGCTCTCGATACCGACTTCCTCGCAGTCACGCTGTTTCATGTTCACGTAGGTCTGGCTGGCAGGGTCGTCGCCCATCAGTACCGTCGCCAGTCCCGGACGCGCACCCGCGTCGGCGAGGGTCTCGATCGCATCGGTCAGGTCGTCACGAATCTCGCTTGCGACCGCGTTGCCGTCGATGATCTCGGTCATTACTCAGTGGCCTGACCGCGAGGCTAATCAAGCCTCGGGTTCGTGCGCACTTTCAGCCGAAAACTGGTTCGAATGACCATAGACGTGGATACACTGGACGGAATCGATTCGATCACCGCAGTATCCGTTCTGTCTCGGATCACCGCCGTCACTGGGACCGCAGGCACGGCTGTTCTTTCACCGGTAGTCTCAAAAGATGGTTCGCTGACTGCCCGCGATCGCTACTCGTACAGCGGGTTCTCGTCACAGAGGGCTTCGACTTCCTCGCGGACCTCGCTGATGACGGACTCGTCCTCGGGCGCGTCGACGACGCGGGAGATCAGGTCGCCCACCGTCCGACAGTCGTCTTCGTCGAAGCCACGGGTCGTCAGGGCGGGCGTCCCCGCGCGGATTCCGCTCGGGTCGAACGCCGATCGGGTCTCGCCCGGAACCGTGTTCCCGTTCAGGACGATGCCGGCGTCTTCGAGCGCTTCCTCGGCGTCGCCACCGGAGGTGTCGGGGTGGCTCTCTCGCAGGTCGACGAGAACGAGGTGGTTGTCGGTTCCTTCGGAGACGAGCGAAAAGCCATTTTCGACGAGGGACTCACCGAGGGCTTTCGCGTTCGCGACCGTCTGTTCGGCGTAGTCCTCGAACTCGGGCTGGAGCGCTTCCTTGAATCCGACCGCCTTCCCGGCGATGTTGTGCATAAGCGGGCCACCCTGTCCGCCGGGGAAGACCGCGGCGTCGATGTCGTCGGCGTACTCCTCGTCGCACATGACGATACCGCCCCGCCCGGCGCGAATCGTCTTGTGGGTCGATCCCGTCACGAAGTCGGCGGTGCCGACCGGCGAAGAGTGGACGCCGGCGGCGACGAGTCCCGTGATGTGGGCGATGTCCGCGAGGTGGAGCGCGTCGACGCTGTCGGCTGTCTCCTGAATGCGCTCCCAGTCAATCTCGCGCGGATACGCGGAGTACCCCGAGACGATGACATCCGGCTCGAACTCCTCGGCGTGTGCCGCAAGCCCCTCATAATCGAGATACCCCGTTTCGGGGTCGACCTCGTACTGCTCGACGTCGTACAACTGGCCCACGAAGTTCGCGGGATGACCGTGGCTCAGGTGACCGCCATGGGTCAGATCGAGCGAGAGAATCTTGTCGCCGGGTTCGAGCATCGCGAAGTAGACGGCCTGATTGGCTTGCGTTCCCGAATGGGGCTGGACGTTGACGTGCTCAGCTCCGAACAGCTCCGTGGCGCGATCGATCGCAAGCTGTTCGACCTCGTCGGCGTACTCACAGCCGCCGTAGTAGCGCGAACCCGGATACCCTTCCGCGTACTTGTTGGTCAGGGCGCTCCCCTGGGCGTCGATAACCGCCTGGCTGGCGTGATTCTCGCTGGCGATCATCTGTAGCGAATTTCGCTGACGGTCTACCTCTCCCTCGAGCGCGTCTGCGACGGCCGGGTCGACCTCCCGGACCTGTTCGTGTTCCATAATCGATATGGAGGCAGGCGACTCTATAAGTGTACCCTTCCCCGGCAAGTGGAGTCAGTACCGCACCGTTTGCCGACGGCGTCAGTTCGCTCTCCCGCGGCGAGCGGATCCGGGATACCGGGGACATTACGGGCGCTTCGGTTCGTTCTCTCGGTTCCGGAGGGGACCCCTTTCTGGCTATCGGTACGTTCCAAACACGGCATTCTGCTGTGCGAACACGTTGCAAACAACATATTGTTTTCGTTCGATACAGTGGTGGCAAGTTATTGCTGCCACCCGATACGTTAATTAGTCAGAGAAACATTCAGTGTACCGAATGATAGAGTGGACGGTTAGTGGGGACACCCTTCGCGTGACTGACGCGGACAACGCAGAGGTGCCGGTTCGCGGCACCGGTCTCGTGCTCAACGGCGAGGGACCGGACATTCCCCGTCCCGTCGACGAAACGGTCGACGTGACGACGGACGAACTTCGGTTTCCCCACGCCGTCGTCTACGCCTTCTCACTGGGATCGTCGGAGCGATACGAACTCGATCCACGGGGCGCGCCGCTTTCGCTTCCTCCTGGCGAGTACGTCGTCGATGTCGACACCGAAATTAAAACGTACCTCCGGTTTTCCGGCACGGCAACGATCGAGCGAACCGACGACTACGAATCGACGATCGTCTCGTTTCCGAACCGGACCCGGACGATCCTCGGCTTTCGCAGCCGTCACGAACTCCCGGCTGGGACGATCACGGTCCCCGACGCGCCGTGTGAACTCGCCACCGCGATTACGCATCTGGCCTCCTCGCACAAGACCGACGGGCCGGACCGGACCTATCCCACGCTTCGTGGACACCCGCCACTGATCGAACACGGATCCGAACTCGAGAGCACCGACTGCGTTCGATCGGACGAACCCGACACCGGCATCGAACTGCTGGTTCCACCCGAATACGAGTCCCTGTTCGTCATCGCGCCGCTTGCGTACTACCTGCAGGCGTCGGTTCGGACCGTCGACGAGGGACCGACCGTTCGACTTCGGCTTCCCGAGCTCGCGGTCGAAACGACGTTGCAGGGGTTGCCGGACCTCGAACGGGACGTCGAACGACTCCTCCGGAAGACGTTCTTCCTCGATTGTCTCATTCGGAACGCGGGTCCGTACGGAACCGCACTTTCGGAACTGAGCCTGTTAGATGCACTCGAACTCGACGCTGGTGCGCTATACGACGCGACGCCCCAGGAACGGCTCGCTCGGTATCTCGACGTGCCGTTCGCTGCCATCGAACACCGCCTCCCGGAGTGGCATCTGTCGACGTACGTAACCCCAACGTACGACCGCGTCGAAACGCTTCCGTTCCTGCTCGATCGGCTGAGCATGGTTTATTTGCCCCGAACGTCCGAACTCACGGGAGACGAACTCGTCGAGCGATCGCTCGAGGACTTCTACCGCGGTGGCGAGACGAGTGGTTGTGACCGGGCAAGCACAGGGCAAGTCGCCTCGGTCGATATCGTCAAACCGCACCTCCACAACGGGCGGGTCCACGGCTGGCTCGCAGACGGCGTTCCGATCGACGTGTTCAAATCCGCACCCGAAGCCTACCACAACCGACTCGAGTATCTCGAACGAAAGAGCGATTCGACCTCGATCTGTGTCGTGTTAAACGATCCGGAGATGGCCGGCGAGCACGACGATGCCGCCGAAATCTACCGACGGCGCGCTCGGGAGTTACCGATGGACGTGACCGTCGCGGAGTCGCTCACGACGGCCGAACTTGCTCGCGTGTTCGAAGACGACAACGACTTTGTTCACTACATCGGTCACTGCGAGACCGAGGGGCTTCGCTGTCCCGACGGCTATCTTTCGGCGTCGAGTCTCGGTCGGTGTCGCACCCAGACGTTCTTTTTGAACGCCTGTGGCTCCTTCTACGAGGGGCGGACGTTGATCGAAAAGGGGAGCGTCGCGGGTGCCGTCACCTTCACCAAGGTACTCAACGACCACGCCGTCAAGGTGGGTTCGACCTTCGCGAGGCTTCTCGTCCACGGCTTCAGCATCGAGCGCGCGATGCGCCTGGCTCGCCGCCGAATTATGATGGGGAAAGATTACGCGGTCGTCGGGGACGGCACTCACTCGCTAACACAGGGAGAACACCGAACGCCGACGACGCTGTATCTCGACCCGATCGATTCGGACCGTGAGTCGCAGTATCTGGTCGCGTTCGACTGCTACTCGACGCGGGTTACCGGTTCGTACTACTTCCCCCACATCGAGAACAACGAGTACGCCTACCTCTGTGGCACCGAGTCGAATTTCATCCTCACCGAACCCGAACTCGCGACGTTGCTCACCGAATCGGAACTGTCAGTCATTTACGATGGCGACGTCTACTGGTCGACAGACCTCGCGGAGTTATTTTGCTGAGAGGAGGCCGCGTCTGGTCGATCACGCCCCCGATCGGACACCTTCCGATCGCGCTGGCCTCGTTCACTTACGTCGTCGCTATCGTCGTACGGCCGGGCTACGGGCCACCGTAGGTACTAATTCGCTTCAGTTGCAGTCGTCCCGGTCGATCCAAACCGGACCGGAACCCGTTGACGACGTTGCCCAGTGTCCGCCGCAGTCGGTTGTGTTTGACACCCATATTATCGTGTAATAACAAATTGGCTGTATTTAGGTGTTATTGTTACTTGAAAGACACTATATCGCGTCGTGAGATGGCCAAACTGGAGTGGACTACGTCGACACAGACCCGTTTTGATTTTAGACAGTGACTGGAACGGTAATCTCGTTTGATAATTGCGGATGCAAAAATTACCAGTAGCCCCGGAAGACGAGAAGTTGTCCCGTCCGATCGGCCAACAAAATTAAGTAATCTGATTACGTTTACTTCTGTATACGCATGACCTCGAATTTACTCAATCATCAGATTGACGATATCCTTGAGTCAGTTCTCGAAGAAGCGACCGGGGATGTCTACATGGTGAACCCGTCCTGGGACGCCATCGAAGAGTTCATTTCAGTCGCAACCGCTTTCGAAGGTTCACTCCCGTCGGTTCATATGCTCGCCGACGAGCGAACACTCAAGGACGTCATGGACGACTTCATCGTGGCATCCAACGCCGCAGACCTCATCAGCGAGGGCTCACTGTCCCTCCGAACCCTCGGTGAGGCGCCCGAAAACTCCCTGCTGATTACGGACGACCGCGTCGTCGCTGTCGTTCACGCCGGCGACCGCGTCGGCGGCCTCATCACTGACGACGAGAGTTTCGTCGAGGATACCTACGAGACGTACGAGGCCCGATGGGCCGATGCCGATTCGTTCAACCTCCGAACGCCGCCGATCAGCGCTGTCCGAAGCACGCTGGCCGAGGAGATCAGCCCCGAGGCCGAAAGCGACTTTTCGTCGATCCTCGACTCGCTCGAGACAGCTCGTGGCGACGGCGACGGTCTCGACGAAGTGACGATCTCGCTGCTCGTCGCCGCCAAGAACGAGGCCCTGCTGTACGACATCAGCAAGTGGGGGGAAGACGTCGGCATCGCCTCGAAAGCGACGTTCAGCCGCACCAAAACCAAACTCGAGGACATGGGCTTGATCGACACTGAGAAAGTCCCGATCGACGTCGGTCGACCGCGCCTGCGCCTAAAGATCGGTGACGATCGGCTCCGCGAGGCGAACAACGGCCAGCTCGCGACGGTCGCACAGTCGCTTCTCAACTAACGACCGGGTCGTCTGGTCACCGTCTCTGTCGTCTGTTCTTCGTCTTCCATCTGTTCTCTCACTCCCTTGGGACGGGTTGGGCCATCGAGTTCTGCCCTGCACCGATCGCTGCCTGTTTCGATCGCACTACCATTGCATGACGCAAGCCCCAAGTCGTCGCCCCGAGTTGGTCGGAACATGTACGAAGCGGTCCACGCCGCTCCCGACGCCACGAGTTCGGTTGCCGAAATGGCGTCTACGGCGGCCGACTACGGCTTCGAAGGCGTGGTCGTCTGCACCGACTCCGGTGCACGGGAAGTCTACGACGCCGGTCGGATCGCCGCGGAAAGCGGGATCGACGTCGTCGAGGGGATCGAAATCAGGGCGGACGATCCCCAGCAGGCGGGCGGGGCCGTCGGCAACCACCGGCCGTCGACGACGATCGTTGCCGTCGAGGGTGGAACGAACGCGCTCAACCGCTTTGCCGTCGAAAACGAGAAAGTCGACGTGCTCGCCGGACCGATGACCGGAGAGGGGGACGTCAATCACGTTCTCGTCAAAGCCGCTGTCGAGAACGGCGTCCGACTCGAGTTCGATCTGTCCGGCGTGCTTCGGACGAGTGGCGGCCGTCGCGTCCGGACGATTCAATCGCTTCGCAAACTCCACGAAATCGTCGACTACTACGACGCGCCCTACGTCGTCAGCGCCGTTCCGACTTCGCGCTTCGAACTCCGGGCCCCGCGTGAACTGCAGGCGGTCGGTGAGCAGATCGGTCTCACTCGGACGTTCGTTCGAGAGGGGCTTGCGGAGTGGGGTCGACTGGCGGAGCGAAATCGACACGTTGCGTCCGACTCCTTCATTGAGCCGGGTGTCGAACGGGGAGGATATGACGAACGAGACTGAGGACCACGCCGCGCGGTTCGATACGAAGGCCAGCGAGTACGACGACTCGAACTCTCCGGAGTACTGCGCCAGTGTCGACCTCGTGATCGACCACGCCGCGCCCTCGGCCGACGATACCGTGCTCGATCTCGGTACCGGAACCGGTGCGATCGCACTGGCACTCGCTCCCATGGCCGACCGAGTCGTCGGTCGCGACATCAGCGAGGGGATGATGAACGAAGCACGAGCAAAAGCCGACGAGAGGGGGCTCGAGAACGTCGAATTTGGTCACGGTAGTTTCCGCGAACCCGAGTACGACGGCCCTGTAACGATCGTCACGTCGAACTTCGCCATGCACCACCTCTCGGACGAACACAAGCGCGACGCGATCGACGTGATCGCGGCTCTCGATCCCCGGCGATTCGTCCTTGGTGATGTCATGCTCTTTGGGGAACCTGATCCCGACGAACCGTTTTACTCCCCCGACGTCGACGATCCGGCGACCGTGGGCGTCCTGGCCGACGCCCTCACCGATGCGGGCTTTTCGCTCACTGCCGTCGAGCGCGTCCACGAACAGGTCGGCGTCCTGGTCGCAGAGCGCGCCCCGGAACCGATCGAGACCGACGGTGAACCCTGATGAAGCACCTGCCGAAACACCTCCGGCCACGCTGGCGCTATCTCGCAGTCGGGATCGAGAGTCACCCCGACGCGGCGATCGATCGTCGCGGGTTCCAGCGAGAGCTCTGGTACGCCGGACAGAACCTGCTGGGCGACCCGGGGAGTGCGGCCGCCGACCTGACCGTGCTCCGGTTCGAGTTTTCGGACGGGGCGGGCGAAGCGATCGTCAGAGTTCGGCACGGAGAGACGGAGCCGGCCCGGGCGGCGCTGGCCTGTATCGACGAAATCGACGGGACCGCGATCGGGTTGCGGGTACGCGGTATCAGCGGCACGATCCGCGCCGCGACTGAAAAGCATCTGGAGGGGTGATACTGTCGGACAGAAGTCAGTGCGAAGTCGGTCGCGGTAATTCGGCCGTCAGAGACGGCTATTCCGTGCGACCGATCTTCACATAGTTCTGTCCGACAGTATGAATCGACGTACTGCTGCTCGTGTCGCAGACGGCGAACGCTCGTGCTGACGTGCGCGTCTAGATCTTCCGTGCTATCCCTTCCGTGCTATCCGTGAAACCGCCGCCACAGACAGCGTTTTGTACGTTCCGGTCCGTGACACTCTTGAGTCTTATCCTACCGGACACCACCACCACGGTAAGAAAAGTATTTAGGACGCCGTGGGCAAGTTTCGGGCGAGAGAAACGTCGTGTTCGGGAACGAAGACCGAGTCGCCGTCGTGCGTACTGGATCTGCAGACGCGCGACTCGATGAGGCGTTCACGGACGTGACAGACCTCGATTACAATTTCGTGTGAGACGATGCAGGGACAACAACAACAGCAGGCATACGACCGAGGTATCACGATCTTCTCGCCGGACGGCCGACTCTATCAGGTCGAGTACGCCCGCGAGGCGGTCAAACGAGGTACAGCGAGTATCGGCGTCAGAACGAGCGACGGCGTCGTTCTCGCCGTCGACAAACGAGTCCCCTCCCCGCTGCTCGAGGACTCGAGCGTCGAGAAAATTCACAAAGCCGACGACCACATCGGCATCGCGAGCGCCGGCCACGTCGCCGACGCCCGCCAGCTAATCGACTTCGCTCGCCGCCAGAGTCAGGTCAACCACCTGCGCTACGGCGAACCGATCGGCGTCGAGACGCTGACCAAGGAAGTCACCGACCACATCCAGCAGTACACGCAGGTCGGCGGCGCACGCCCCTTCGGCGTCGCGTTGATCGTCGGCGGCGTCGAAAACGGCGAACCGCGCCTGTTCGAGACCGACCCGTCGGGGACGCCCTACGAGTGGAAGGCCCTCGCCGTCGGCTCCGATCGCGGCGACCTCCAGGAGTACTTAGAAGAGAACTACGACGAAGAAGCGGACTTAGACGGCGGCATTGCGCTGGCACTCGACGCGCTCGCATCGGTCAACGAGGGCTCGCTCCTGCCCAGCGAGGTCGGTCTCGCGACGATCGACGCGGAGTCCGAATCCTTCGAGCAGTTCGACGCCGACAAGATTCAGACCCATCTCGAGGAGAACGACCTCCTCGACACCGGCGAAGACGACACGCAGGAGTAATCCGACTGGCCGAATCGGAACCGGCTCTCTAACTTCTGTCGTTGCGATCGTTCGGTCGCGGAGCGCTGGCTCTACCCGCGCGTTCGATCACGGCGCATCGTCGACACGAACCTCTGATCTCGGGAAACACTCTTTTCATTGGCGGCGAAATCATCACCTATGATATCGCTCGACGAGGCGGTGACGGCGCGACTCGAATCCCACGGAGCGCGATTCGAGGTACTGGTCGATCCTGATGCGGCCCTCGCGATCAAGCGCGACGAGTTCGACGGCGAACTCGAAGACGTGATCGCTGCAGAGGACGTGTTCGAGGACGCCTCCCGCGGCGATCGACCCGCGGAGAACGACCTCGAGAAGGTCTTCGACACGACCGATCCGCTCGAGATTATCCCCGAAGTGATCAAACGAGGAGAGATCCAGATTACGGCGGACCAGCGCCGTGAGATGCAGGACAAAAAGCGAAAACAGCTTATCGAGACGATCGCGCGCAACGCGGTCAACCCCCAGATGGACAACGCGCCGCATCCGCCCGAGCGGATCGAGAACGCACTCGAAGAGGCCGGCTTTACTATCGATCCGATGGAACCCGTCGAGGAACAGGTCGACGACGCGCTCGAGCAGTTGCGGCCGGTGATCCCGATCCGCTTCGAGGAGGTGACGATCGCGGTTCAGATCCCGCCGGAACACGCCGGCAGCGCACAGGCACAGATTCGCGGCTACGGCGATCTCGAGCGCGAAGAGTGGCAACCCGACGGTTCCTGGATCGGCGTTATGACGTTCCCTGCGGGGATGCAAAACGACTTCTACGATACCGTCAACGAGCACACGAGCGGGCAGGTCGAGACGGAGATTATCAAGGACAAAGACGACTTGAAAACGCGATAGCGACGGGCGTGACTCGAACTCATCGCACGCACACCACGTCTATCCGCGGTGGTAGCCGATCAAAAATCCGCTGACGAAGCCGAGTCCGATCGGGAGCGTCGCGACGATCGATTCGAGCCAGTGCGTATCGACGCCAATTGTAACGGTTTCCGACCCGAAGAGTCCGGCGGAGAGTCGATGCCAATCGATCATCACGATGCCCTGGGACTCGAGATACCGAACCCCCATTAGCTGGACGCCGACGATGATAGCGAGGAGCTTGGCGATGCGTTTCGTCGCAAATCCGATAATGCCGCCGATCGCTGCGCCGCCGAGAAACTCGAGGGCTAGCGTCGTCGGGTCCACGTCGATCATTACGAGAGTTGATTCGCGACGGCGATAATGACTGTTGTGATCGCGTGACTGACACGGACTGCTGTCAGTCGAACCACGCGTTTCGCTAGATTCGGAAACCGTTTCGGGGCAGAGCCGAAGTGGCTGCCCCGTACACGGGATTCAAGACGGTTGAACGCGTACGGGAACGTATGACTCGCAGTCGTTCAATGGAGGTGACCGGCAGGCATCGTTCGTGAACGCACTCCCGTGGCACGAAGCCGACCTCATCGGATGACCCCCGAACTCGAATTCGGTGTCGGCCAGTGGTTCGCACAGCGATCGCTGCCGTCCTCACCTCGAGGTAATCGATCGTGAAGGCGGTCATTGCAAAACGGGTCGATTCCGGACGGCCGGATACGAGCGAGATTCGGGACCTCGCGGTCGCCGCCGGCTACGATGTCGTTGGTGAGGTGACCCAGTCTCGAAAGGCCGATGCGGCACTCCAGTTGGGCGAGGGGAAAGCCGAGGAGCTCGCCGACCTTGTCGTACGGACGGGTGCCACGACCGTCATCTTCGACAATCGACTCGGTCCCTACCAGACGTACAACCTCGGACAGTTGCTCCCCGACGGCGTCGAGGTGATCGATCGGTTCACGCTGATCCTCGAGATCTTCGGTCAACGCGCCCAGACCCGGAAGGCACAGCTGCAGGTCGAACTCGCCGAACTCCGGTACGAACTCCCGCGGGCGGAGGCCAAAACGAGTCTGGCCAAACGCGACGAGCATCCAGGCTTCATGGGGCTGGGCGAGTACGACGAGAGTCGCGAACAGGATATTAAAAACCAGATCAGCCGGATCAGGGACGAACTCGATCGGATCGAGCAGACCGAAGAACAGCGACGTGCGCGCCGTCGCGACTCCGGGTTCGATCTCGTCGCACTCGCAGGATACACGAACGCCGGCAAGTCGACCCTGTTGCGCCAACTGGCCGACGACCTCGCGGTCGAGGAAAACGACGAGTTGCATCCGGATCTCGATCCGACGGCCGAATCCGAGGACAACCTGTTTACGACGCTCGGGACGACGACGCGGCGGGCCGATATCGAGCCGCGAAACGTCCTCGTGACTGACACCGTCGGCTTCATTAGCGATCTCCCCCACTGGCTCGTCGAGTCGTTCAAGTCGACGCTCGATTCGGTCTACCGGGCTGATCTCGTCTTGCTCGTCGTCGACGTCAGCGAGGAGATCGACGAGATTCACGAAAAGCTCGTCACCTGTCACGACACCCTCTACGAGCGCAACGAGGCACCGATCGTGACGGTCCTGAACAAGATCGACGCGATCGACGAGGAGGAACTCGACGAAAAGAAGGCCGCCATCTCGGCGCTCGCACCGAACCCCGTCTCGGTCAGCGCCCGAGAGGGAACGAACATCGACGCGCTCTTCGATCGCATCGACGCCGAACTTCCAGAGTGGGAAGACGAGCGACTCGTGTTACCGATGACTGACGAGACGATGTCCGTCGTCTCGTGGATTCACGACAACGCAAACGTCGAT
Organism: Halosolutus sp. DAT137; assembly: GCF_059736405.1. NCBI lineage: Archaea > Methanobacteriati > Methanobacteriota > Halobacteria > Halobacteriales > Natrialbaceae > Halosolutus > Halosolutus sp. DAT137. The sequence goes on from NZ_JCAQID010000008.1 coordinate 162,607, forward strand.
GAGGTTACGTACGGCGACGAGGACGTTCTCGTCTCCTTCGAGGCGCGTCCGGCGGTGATCTCGCAGGCACGATCGCGTGCGAGCGAGCTGGAGGCGACCACTGCAGAGTCCGCGTGAGTGGGATCTGGACCCGACAGTCTCGCACCCGGAGAGACTGACCGCTGCCTCGATCCCCTCCATTTAACCTCTTGACGTGAGTCCGGTCAGCTATGGAACCAGTTGCAATCATCGGGGCATCCATGACCCAGTTCGGGCAACGCGATGGGTGGATTCAGGACCTCCTGGCGGAGGCCGGGATCGACTGTCTCGCGGACGCGGGGGTCGATGCTGCGGACGTCGAGCATTTGTACGTCTCGAACATGGCGAGCGGGGAGTTCGAAGGCCAGACCGGCGTCATGAACGGACTGGCACACGACCTCGACGCGATTCCCGCCTACACGCAGCGAATCGACCAGACCAGTTCGAGCGGCGGCGCGGGGATATACGCCGCCTGGCAGTCGGTCGCGAGCGGAGCCAGCGAGATGACGATGCTGGTCGGCGGCGAGAAGATGACCCACAAGACGACCGGGGAGGCCACCGACGTGATCGCGTCGCTGACCCACCCGGTAGAGTACAAAACGGGCGTCACGCTGCCTTCGTTCGCCGGACTGACCGCCCGCCACTACCTCGAGCGGTTCGATGCGCCGCGTGAGAGTCTGGGCAAGGTCGCCGTCAAAAATCATAAAAACGGCGTCGACAACCCCAACGCGCAGTTCCAGAAGGAAGTCGACCTCGAGACGGTCCTGGAGTCTCCGATCGTCGCCGACCCGCTTCGACTGTACGATTTCTGTCCGATTACGGACGGGTCGGCGGCGTTGATGCTCTGTCCGGAATCGGTCGCCAAAGAGTACACCGACGAGTACGCGCTCATCACGGGAATCGACGGCGCGACGGACACGCACGTCGTCCACGAGCGCGAAGACCCGACGGTCATGGGCGGCGTCGTCGAGAGCGGCAACGGGGCCTACGAGATGAGCGGCCGCGGGCCCGAGGATATCGACGTGGCCGAACTCCACGATATGTTCACCATCCTCGAGTTCCTCCAGATGGAGGGCCTCGGCTTCGCCGAGCAAGGTGCGGCCTGGGAACTCGTCGAAGAGGGCTACACCGAACGCGACACTGGCGAACTGCCGGTCAACACGTCCGGCGGGCTCAAATCGAAAGGACACCCGCTCGGGGCCAGCGGCGTCGCACAGGCGGTCGAAATCTACGAACAACTCGTCGGCGAGGCCGGCCCGCGACAGATCGAGGCCGACGTTGGGCTGTGCTGTAACGTCGGCGGGTTCGGCAACTGCGTCATCACGACTATCATGGAGACAGCACAATGACGATGGAAGCGACACGCTACGCAGACGGTTCGATCAGCTACCCAGGCCACCCGCGCGGTCCGAACGGCTCGGAGCCGGTGGAAACGATCGATCTCAGTGGGTACACCGCCGAGGTCGTGACGTGGACGACGAGCACGGCGACGCCGCCGGGCGTACGCGAGCCTAATCACCTCGCGATCGTCGAGTTCGACATCAGCGAGGCGTCGTCAGACGCCTCGAGCAGCCGGACGCAGTCCGGCGACGAGGATGAATCGGTCAGGGCGATCGTCCAACTCACGACCGGCGATGTCGAGACGGGCGACGAGGTCGAGCCAGTATCCGTCGACGAACTTCGCGAACCGGGCGCGGGCATCAGAGAACCCGAGAGCCAGGCGTGGGACGGCTACCGGTTCGAGCCGGTCTAGTTCCCGGCAGTATCGTCGTCTTCGTCCGTACCGACGCCGTTTTCGTTCTCGCGATCGTCGGAACTCGCCTCCGAGTCGTCGCTATCGACAGCGTGCTGTCCGTTGTCGGTGTCCACATCATCGTCGATCTCGGCGGGATCGTCCCTGGTCTTATTCGCATCACGCTCACCTGCAAGATCGGTATCCGACCCGTCGTCATCTGACGAGTATCGATCTTTCAGGGTTTCGAGTTCGGCGTCCACGTCGACCGATGGGTTCGTGTCGGCGTTCTCATCGGCACGGTCGTCGTCTGACTCGCGTTCGTCCGCGTCGTCGATCTCGATTTCGATCGTCTTGTGCTCGCTCGTCTCATCCTCGTCTCCCTTGAGTGTGGGCTCGGTGCCGGCTCCGGCCGTTCGCAGCCGGCTGTCGACGTCGTCGCGCAACTCGCGCGCTTCCGAGAGCAGGTTGCGGGCCTCCTCGTCGGCCGGCAGGGACCCCTCGGAGACAGCACGCTGCAGTTCCGAGAGCACGGTATCGAGCTGTGACAGCGTCGTTCGGCGTAGCTCGTTCGCCCGATCGCTGGTGCCGACTCTCTCGGTTGTCTCTCGGACCTGATCGCGGACTTCTCGCTCGGTCCGAACGAGTTTGAGGCCGCGCTGGAACGCTTCCAGCGTCCGAACGCTGGCCTCGAGTGCGGCCAGTAGCGCTGGCACCGCGACCTCGTCGGTCAGGCGCAGAAACTCCTCGGGTGACGGCGGGCGAGGAATCGGTAGCCGGGGCGACGATCGCCGACGCGAATCGTCGAGCTCCGATCGAAGTTCGTCGATCGTTCGCGCCAGATCGCGAATCGCCGCCGCGAGTTCGTCGTCGTGATCGTCCATACTCGACGGTACGGTCCCCGTTCTCAAAAGCCGGCCGATCGGGCTACCGGTCCGATAGCGCCGTAGTGGGTGCTGGGCGCTGTTGCTATCGGGACCAACAGTCACAATATTTATTGTGTGGCAAGGATTTGTATTAAAGAATGGAACGGGATCCGGAACCGACCGCGTCCGAGCGTGCAACATTCGTAGAGACGCTTGAGACGCTCAAGCAGACCGGTGCCAACGTGTTGCTCGTTGGCACCGACACTGTCGGGGCTCACGACGCCGTTTGCCACCGACTGCTGGGTGATGGCGGTCGCCACCCTCGGTACCGCGTATTCGTCACGAACGGTAACTGCCGGAGCGAGAAGGGCACCGAATCCCCACACGAGACGGACGCGGACGCACGACGAGCTCGCACGATCGACTATTCGACAATGGAGTACTCGGCGACGGATTGTTCAGCGACGGACCTGTCGACTCCCGGAGACCAACAGACCGCGGCCCAACCCTCGTTGGGTGCACTCGGCATCGAAATCATCGGCACGATCGACGAATTCGACCGGAAAGCCGACGGTCTCGATCCGTCGGAACTCCGCGTTTGCGTCGACTCGATCACCCCCTTACTCGGGAACCATCGCTGGGAGAACGTGTTTCGGTTGCTCCACATGCTGTCATCCCAGATCAGTCAGGTCAACGGCATCGGCCACTTTCATCTCCCGCTCGATCGCGATCACGGTGCCGTTACCCTCCTCGAACCGCTGTTCGACGCAATCGTCGAAGTGCGATCGCACCAGAAGTCCTACGAACAGCGCTGGGACCTTCGCAAACGGAACTCGACGACTGCGTGGCTTCCCGTCGACGGTACTGCCTGAGGTCAATCGCGCCGGTGTCGGCGGGAATGGCTGCTACCGATCGCGTCGATATTGCTTACTCGTCCTCTCTGACCAGTGGACTCTCGTCGTCTATCTCTATTGTCAATAATACGACCCATACGACTCGAAAATACCGTTTTTGACCCGTCTGCTGACGGTATCGCTCCAGCAGTATTGGTGTTACGGCATAAGTATTATATATTGAACGACCTATCGAATTAAAGAGTAACACATGGTCGACGTTGACGTTCAGCTTCTCGTCGGGACTGCCGTGACCGTATTTCTTGCACTCATGTTCTTTGGCGTCGTCGTCCTCTGGGATGTCGCCCTGGCGTTACGAAGCGTCGGTGACAAGATCGACAAGTTAGAGGACAGTGTCGACGGTGATCTGACGGAGATCAACCACACACTCGACGGCGTTTCGGGAGGAACCGGCGGCACGCAACTTCACCTCAACGGTGGCGGGACGATCAGTTCTGGCGCGGGAGGCCAGTCACAGGCACCACAACAGCCCCACCGACCCGCCCACCAGCCGCGGGCCGAGCCGGCACAACATGCACAGGAACAGGAAACGCGGGCACCACAGGAGGTACCGCCGCAGGGACCACCCCGGTACCAATCCGATCGGGAGCAACAGGAAGGACGCACCCCCACGGAAGCGACCGCACCAGAAGACGAACCTCCGGAACCGGCCGCCGAACCGGAGCGGGAACCAGCCGACGACACCGCGACCGACGACGTGGAGACGCCCGAGGAATCCACTGCGTCGGACGACGATCACGACGACGAGACCGACGCAGGCACATCACAGACCGAAGACGACCCCCGGATAGAACGAAACCGGGACCGATTCGTGACGTCGGACGATCGCACCCCCTGGTACGCGACGACGATCGACCGGGAGGCGATGGCCCGACCGCCGATCGCCGGCGAACTCACCGACGGCTCCGAACACGAAATCGACGAGTCGGAGATTATCGCGGCAGGGCCGGCGACTGGTTCGGCACTCGAATCGAACGCCTCGAGATCGGGCCACGAGGAAGCGGCGACTGCCGAGGACACCGCTCGACGTGACCGGTCAGAGACAGCCGACGAGACCGATACCGCCGCCGCGTCCGCGTCGTCGATCGATGTCGAGAAGTCGGACAGTGAAGACACAGTCGACGGAGACGACACAGCCACCGAAACTGCGGGCGGCGACAGCGACGAGGGGGCGCGCTCCGTCGACGAAGACGAGCCAGCGTTGGCGGCCGAAACGGCTGCTGACGAGTCAACCGACGGCGACGAACTGCTGTCCTACGAAGAGCCTGACGACGGCGAAGAACATCCCGCAACCGAGACCGACGATAGTGAAGCTGCCGAAACTAACGGGATCGAACCGGACGACTCCGAAGACGCGATCGATCCCGAGAAGGCAGACGACACGGAGAGCCGAGAGGAATCCGAACAATCGATCGACTCCGAGACGGACGAGACCGATTACGAGACGAACGACGAATCGGTGACGGCTGACACCGACGCATCCGACACGCCGGCCGACGGCGATGCCGACGAGGACGAGCCGACGCAGCCACCGAGCGTCAGCGGTTCCGAGTTCGAGTTCGACGACGAGAGCGCGGACCTGAGCGTCGACGATGCCGTCACGTCGATGAACGAGGACGCGCCGGTTCCGGAGCTGTCGGGCCACCAGTTCGACGTGACGGCTACGGTAGTCGACGACGGCAGCGCCGTCCTGACCTTCGAGTTCGATACCGACACCGTCGATCTCGGCGGGTCGACCGAACGACTCCTCCAGTACCAGATGCAGAGTTTTGCCGACCAAGAATCGACGCCCGACGGCGAGGTCTCGATCGGTCAGCGGCGGATCGTCATCGAAATCCCCGACTCGGACGGTACCGCGATCCAGCACTGGGGCGAAGCCGCTGTCAGCATCATCGATCGGACGCTGTATCTCTCGGACAACAGCAGCGACGAGTGATCGATTTCGCCACTGACCGATAGAGTACCACGATCGCATAGCGGTCATGCGATCGGTCTGCACCCAGTATCGGTGGTACTAGTGCGGGACGGTTGAGAGGCCGGGTGGCCATAGCGGTCGTGTGTCGACGACACTCGTCGGTGATCCAAGCGTTTTTATCGTCGCCGTGCGCCGATTCTTGTGTGCGAATCGAGAACAGTTTCATTCCCGTCCAGGGCGTCGGTGAGGTTACCGAACGACGGCTGTGGGAACACGGAATTACACACTGGGACGCATTCGACGGCAGCGTCGTCGGACCGACGACCGCCGATCGGATCGAGACGTTCATCGACGAGGGTCGAGACCACCTGGCCCGCGGCGACGTTGCCCCGTTTGCGGCGGCACTCCCGGCCTCGAGTCGGTGGCGGCTCTACGAGAACGTCAGAGAGAACACGTGCTTTCTGGACATCGAGACGACCGGGCTCGACCCCAGTTGCGAGGACGTGACGACCGTTAGCTGTTATCGTGGCGAAGAGACGAAGACGTTCGTGAACGGTCGTGATCTCACCGGTCGTCGGCTCGAAACCGAACTCGAGGCGGCGTCGCTGCTGGTGACGTTCAACGGCCAGCGGTTCGACGTTCCGTTTCTCGAAACCTGCTTCGACATCGACGTCACGGTGCCACACGTCGATCTCATGTATCCCTGCAAGCGGCTGGGACTGGACGGCGGGCTAAAGTCGATCGAACGAAAACTGGGCATCGATCGGGACATGCCGGATCTCAGCGGCCGCGACGCCGTTCGCCTCTGGCACGAGTACGAACGCGGCGACGACGAATCCCTCGAGACACTCGTCGAATACAATCGCGCGGACACGGAGAACATGGAGCCGCTGATGGAGATCGTGGCCGACCGACTCCACGAGACCGTTTTCGAGGCGACGCTGAATTCGGAGTGACCCGAGCGTTCGGGACCACTCGAGGGGCGTCTGCGGCTTACCCGGAAGTGGTGCAGGGCGATCGTCGGCGGCGGTCGAACCACGTACATATACCCTGGCTGCCTTCGTAGCTCCGCGAGATGAGCGAGTACACATACGAAACCGAAATCGAGCCGCGATTGCGCGACATCGATTTCATGGGCCACGTGAACAACGCCGTTTACGCGTCCTATCTCGAGCAGGCGAGACAGCACTTCTTTATGGACGTCGTGGGCGTCTCGCTGGCCGAAGCGGATACGGTCCTTGCGAACCTGGAAATCGACTACAGTCGGCCGATCGAGGTCGACCAGACCGTCACGGTCGCGTTACGGATCCCCGAAATCGGGAACGCGAGCATTCCGATGGAGTACGAGATTCGCGCGGACGGCGAGGTAGCGGCGACGGCTCGGACCGTCCAGGTGGTTATCGATAGGGAGACCGGCGGATCGGCGCCGATACCATCGGCCTGGCGAGAGCGACTTTCGAACGAATGCCGCTGAAATCCCGGGAGCAGTAGTGCTCTCCGGGATATTGGTCCCTTCCTGGGTGCTGGAGCCCGTGTTACTTACGTATCGGTGTTCGCTCTGAAAGCTCTACGGTTCCGTCGCTCGTTACGGTAATGTCGTAGCCACAGAAAGGGAATTCGACCAGGCCCGCCGATCGATCGTGTCCGGTCTGTCGCGGCGCAAAGAGGGCGTCGAGTGCCTCGGGATTAACCACGTCGTAGAGCGCATCGTACTCGGGTGGTTCGAGTTCGACGGGATCGATCCCTTCTCGCTCAGCGACCGCTGCGATGACTTCGTAACTGAGTGCTGTGGCCTCGTCACCATCCGACCGATCGAGTGAGAGTAGCATTGATCGGAGCCATTCTGTGGATGGCTATAAATCCACTGGCCTCAACCCGAAGTTGATGTATGAATATATACACTGAAAACCACATACACACAATCACGGTTATTTTGGGTATCCCATCTCTCATAATATTATGACTATTTATATTTACAGAACAGTTCAAGGAGTAATATTCGGACCGCAGGCAAGGGTTGTAGCGTTCCGACCGATCGATTCCGGTTTGTGCCGGCTCCACCGGGACCGTCGGTGGCACTCGAAACGCACGGGACCGCCGTAGGCCGGGAGGGATTGTGAACGACGCCAGAACTGCTCGTCTCGCTGTGTGTCTCGTCTTTTTTAGCCCTACCGCTCTCTCATACGGATCGTCGTAACGGCTCCCGGCGATCGCTCGACCGGAGCAGCGATCGCCAGGAACAGATTATAACAGACCGTATTGCTCCTCTCGTCCGTTTTTCCAGAACGAGTCATACGGATTCGTGTCATCAATTACCGCCGATCAGAGAACCGTCGTGGCCGATCGGCGGTAACTACGGACACGAATCCGTATCAGAGAGGGAGGTGAACCAGAGAGTGAGCCGTAGCGAAACGATCGTGGTTCAGCTCCCAGTCGGCGTTACGGGCGCACAAAAATCGATCGCGCCACCAAGCCAGGGGTGGGATTTGAACCCACGAAGTCTCGATTACAAGTCGAGTGCATGAACCGCCCATGCTCCCCTGGCGCTGGCTGATGATTATCCGTCCTCCTTTGAGTGTGTGTCGTTTTCCGATCGATCGGTGATCGATCGCTGCATTCGGATTCTGTTGCTGTCGTACCCCCGTTTGCGGTAGAATCGACGGGCCGGTTCGTTCTCGGCCATCACCTCGAGCAGCAGGGTCGTCGCGCCCCGTTCAGCGAGTGCTTGCTCGGCGGCTTCGAGCAGCGCGGTTCCGATACCCTGACCCCGGTGGGCCGGTTCGACGTACAGGTTCGAGACCACGCCTCTCGTCCGATCGAGCGCCAGCGTGCCGCGTTCGATCGAGAACGAGACGAATCCGATTGGTGTTGTGCGCTCCCTTGCGACGAAGAGACCACCGGTGTGGAGGTGTGCGGCGAGAGTTTCCCGCATCGCATCGCGGTTCGATTCGCCACGAACGGCTGATCCCCACTCGCGCTGACCGCGAGCCAGCCGAACCCACTGGTTCGCGATCACCTCGAGGTCGTCTTGTGTCGCCGGTTCGATCGTCGGTTCACGCGTCATTTATGAATTCCAGTACGACCGAACGGAGAGGAGTTCGCGGAGACGAGATCGACGCTGACATAGGGCCAGTTCGCACACGTTCGCTCCATTTGAGGGTCAATTATACCCCCGCCAGCGATACCCGCACTCGGTGCACTTGAAAAACCGCGTCGGCGGTTCGTCGGCCGACGCCGTCTGCTTGAGGGTGTACCATGCCTCTTGCGTTCCGCACTCGTCACAGATTACGTCCGTCGCCTTCGGCTTCCCCTCGAAGTTCGCCTCCTCGGAGGACTCGATCACTTCGTCGTCGGTCTGAGACTCGGTCGTGACGAACGCGTCTTCCAGATCGCGATCGCGGTCAGTGGATGCGCCACAACCGGTACAGACCATCCGATCGCCGTCCGCTTTCATCATCGAACCGCAGTCGTCGCAAAATTTCATACCGGTCGGTACGAGTTCGGAACGCAAAAAACGCACCTTCGAGGTCCTCGGGTCTGGTCGACGCTTAGAAGGGAACTAGTACCGACGTTCGAGATCTTCGTCTTCGAGGACGATAGGACAGTCCGCGACGCGAAAAGTCCCGAGTGACGGCATCTCGATGATTTCGGTTCCCTCGCGCGTACAGCCGACCTCGGGTGGCGACGTAAAATGCTCACACTGGTGGCAGTACGTTCGCGTCGAGATTTCACGGATCTCACGACTATCACCAATGACTGCCTCCGACGCCTGTTGGTCGGCCTCGATCCGGTCCCAGAGCCGGTCCCGATCGATTTCGGCCACGTCTTCTTGCTCAAATAAGTCACCAAATTCTCGCTCACCCGATCGCTCCCGATCGGCGTCGATTTCCGCGGCAAGATCGCTGAGTGGCCCGGTTCGGCCGGAATCTGTCGACTCGTTGTCGCGCTCGTCGTACCGAACAATCCGCGGGCCGTCGGCGTCGTCGCCGTTGTCGGTGGCATCCTCGCGATCGCTATCGGACTTGCCGGCCGTCGGTTTACTGGCGTCGGAGGCTGACCAGACGGCGGGTGACTTCGTCGAGGGTGAACTTGGATCGTCGGTTCGGGACGTTGGCTCCGAGTCGTCGGCCACATCGTCGGGATCCGTCATCGACTCGCCTCCGTCTTCTTCCTGCTGGTTCGATTCGATTCCGGCCCGTCGCGTTCGCCGTCTCCCGTCCCCTCGGTGTCTGCGTTGGCGTCGGCGTTCCGATCTGCGTCGGCGTCCCCATCGGCGTCTGCTTCGACCGCCTCGAAAACCTCGTCGGGTGTCGACTCGACGACGGTTTCGACGTGTCCCTCGAGCGCCGGCGGTTCACCGGTCTCCAGCGTGTGCGAGCCGAATATAGACGACTTGGCACTGACGTCTGCGATCGGGGTCCCGCAGTGGGGACACTCCGGTTCGGTCAGCAACGCGAGGTCGACGCCGGAACCACACGCATCGCAGCCCGCCTTGCGAACGCCGAGCCGGTTCGCCGCAAGTTTCAACCGATCGGCTTCTGCCCGTCGTCGTTCGCGTTCGGCGCTCGCGTCGCGTCGGTCCCTGAGGTCGAGGATCGCCTTCGCGAGAACCGTCGACCGATCGTCGAGGTCGTCAGTGCGGTCGAGAAGGTGTTCGAGAAGGTCCTCGAAGTTATCGAACCCGTCGGTGAGATCCGCTTCGATGGCGTCGAGTTCGGCGTCGAGTGCGGCCACGTCGTCCGCAACCGCGTCGAGGCGATCGTCGGTGGCGTACTCGTCGTGGTCGTGATCGGCCGGCGCTTTCGCGTCCGTTTCGCGCTTGACCTGGATCACCCGCGATCGAACGTCTTCGAGGAGTGTGACGAACTCCTCGCGTTGGGCGTCGAGTTGCCCCTGTAGGTCGTCGACGTCGTCCCGATCGACCGGCTCGATCCCCTCGTCGCTGCCGATCGCGTGTGCTGCTGTTACGAGGCGTCGACAGACGTCGTCGCGCGACTCGTCGCGCCGGTCGGCCGTGTCGGTTACCCAGTCGTCGACGTCGGCCGGCAGCGCGAACGAGACCCCACCGTCGTCGTGATCCTCGCTCGCCATGTACTCCACGTTCGGACGATGTTCTCATAAGGATTGTTGCAGACTCAGTCGCTGAGTCCTGATGCCTGCGAACGCGCCGGGCGTTCACCGGATCAGTCGGACGGTGTTGCTGGGGTGTCACCGAATCTTCCGAACGTTGCTGACGTCGAAGCCGCCGTCGTGGATCTCGGTCTCGAAGCGAACGATATTCTCGCCTTCGAGTCGCGAGAGAACGCCCCGGAACTGTTCGACGACGAGCGTCCGGGCGCGCTCCGAGCCGCCGCTTTCCCACTCGAAGCGAAGGGTCCCGTCCGCGGCCTCCTTGAGACGGCCGAGTTCCGTCGGGGTCAACACCTCGGTGTTGACGAGAAGCAAGATGATGCCGCCCCAGCGGTGAGAGGCCCGTGCGAGTCCCTTGAGCAAGGCGGTCAGTTCTGGCCACCCGAATCGATCGTCGGACGCCGCGATCAGGTCCGTCACCGAGTCGACGACGATCAACCCGTTTTCGGCGTTGTCGGTGAGGTAGTCGCCGAAGGCTTCGAGCACGTCGGTTCGACCGGTCTGGTTGCCAAGCCCCGTAATATCAGTCGCTCGCTCGCTGTACCACGCCGTCGGAACCGGCGTCAGCTGGAAATACTCCTCGGATAATTCGACGAATTCGACCGCCGACAGTCCCGCGTCGACGAGGTCGTCCTCGAGGACGAACGCCATCTCGTCGCGGACCGCGCGACGCTCGTCGGTGAAGGAAATGTAGTGGATATCCGTCGGCATCGTCGCGTTCGCATCCAGATCGCCGTAGTAGAGATCGAACTGATCCGGATCTGCCGACGCGATCCCGTTCAGTACCGCGCTAGTGTAGCAAAATTCGCGCGCGCCGGCACCCGATTCGCCGGCGAGCAACACGACGCTGCCGGCCGGTGCCCCGCCGCCCATTACCTGATCCAGCCGGGATACGCCGAGGGGCATCCGCTCCATACGCCCCCCTTCGTGCGAGGCCGCTTACCTGTTGTGGCACCGTCTGATTGCCGGTACCACGGCGAAGTTCGAAGGCGACCTCCGGGTCCGGGCGCACGCTTAGTCCTCGGAGAACTCCTCGCGAACCCGTACGCCCTCCGTTGCGGCGCGTGCGAGTATTATATTGCCATTGAGGTAGCGATTCGCGAGCGCATCCTGTGCTGCGGTCACCGCCTCAGTGGCGTGGGTCGCGTCGGTCACGCCGTAGACGACGGGTCCCCACGACGACTGGCCAACCCCGGTCAGCACTGGACAGTCCTCGAGGGTTTCGACGAGGATCCCCGCGGGCGGGCGAAAGACGCCGCCCTGGGCGTCCGCGTACCACGCGCCGTTTTTGCGTCCGATCTCGGCGATCGCTTCGCCGAACGCTTCGAGGCGGCCCTCCGCAGCAGCCGGCAGCAGTTTCCGGGTGACGACGCTTGCGATCTCGTCCGCGATCGCGGGGTCGGCACGTTCGACGACGGCGCGCATGCTCGCGTCCTCATCGTCCCCGCTGCGTCCGGGATCCGCGTCGGGAACGACGACAAGAAACCGCCACTCCGAGGGCAGGTCGTGGCGAGCGACGACCGGCGGGACCGTCCAGTCGCCTTCGGCCGGCGGCTCCGTAGTAAACCGGTTCGTCGGGTGTCCCGCGTCGATGACGAAGCCGCCGTCTTCGAAGGTCGCGACGCCGACGCCGCTGCGGCCACCTCGTCCCATCGCCGGCGCGCGATCACGGATCGCCGGTAACTGGCCGTAGGCGCGCCCGGTCGCCTCCAGTACGGAGAGGGCGAGTTGCGTGCCGCTGCCGAGTCCGACGTGGCGGGGTAGCCGCTCGTCGACCGAAATCTCGATCCCGGCAACGTCCAGTACCTCGACGGCGCGGCGGGCGTACTCCCGAACGAGAGGGTCGTCAGTTTCGATCGCGGCGGCCGGCCGGGCGGTGACAGTCACGCGCGGCTCCGCGAGACCGATTCCGATCCCCCCGTAGAGACGCTGGCGAGCGAGCGAGAGGTTCTGAAATCCAACGTGGAGCCGCGCGCCCGCACTAACTGTGACCGTCGTCATGGAGATGTCGGCGGTAGGCAACCACGTCAAAAGGGAGTTTCGACGGTGGCAATAGCGGTGGCAGCGATCGGAATATGTCGACGATACGTAACAGGTACGTTGATGTGTTCTGGATCGAAAGGACAACGAAATGACTCACACGTCGTGGTCAGTACTGGCGGATCGTGAAACAGTGACCGGTGAAACGATCGTCCTTCTCTGTGGCCTCCTCGCGGCACTCGGAGTATTCATGTCGTGGATCACGATCGATACCGTCACCTTCTCCGGCAGCGGGACGACGCACGGAAACCTGGTGCTAGTGCTCGTCGGAGTGGTCGCCGCGGTCGCATATTATCGTCCATGGGACGGTCGAACCGCCCTCGCAGCGTTCCTTTGCGGGGCGATACTGCTGGGGCTCCCGACGCAGTTTTTCGATTCGATACTCGGTGAGGAGAGCCTCGGACTGGTCGGTCACCTGCTGTGGGCCTTTGCATTCGAGTCCGGAATGCTCGAGGCGAACAACGTGTACGAATACCACACCGGCTTTTATGCCACGTTCTTCGGCGGCGTGGGTATGGCGGTGACCGGATTCACGACCGTTCTCAAACGGGAGATCGTCGACAGTTGGCGATCCGAACTGATCGGTGCGGTCGGTGTCTCGATTCTTGCGTTCGTGCTCGTTGACACCGGCCCCAGCGTCTACGTCACGTCGGCGCTATTCGTCAGTCTGCTCGCCCTCCCGACCGTCGCTTACTGCGATCTGCGGTTCGTCCGATCCCGCACGGAGTGGTCACCGAGAACCCGCCTCTGGATGTTCGGGTTCATCATCCCGTTCGTTCACATTCTTGTCGGGCTGTTCTACCTCTACCGTCGGTCGACGATCGTTGAGGGCCCTCAAGCGGAGACGGTCGCCACTGCGTGATGCCCCACGTGGGCAGTGATCGGGGTCCGATCGAATCCGACGATCGGCGTCATTTTACTGCTCGAACCGACACTCCCGAACGATGGCAGACGTTTCGGTTGTGATCCCCGCTTGCGAGGAGGACGACCGACTCGAGCGAACCCTCGACTCGCTTGCGGACCAGCAGTTTGCGGGCACGATCGAGGTGCTCGTCGTCGCGTGCGACCGATCGACGCTGACGATCGCAGAAACGCACGACTGTGCCGATCGCGTCCTGGTCGACGACCGGCGCGACGGACCCGGACCGGCCCGCAACCGCGGCGCAGCCGTCGCCAGCGGCGAGGTGCTCTGTTTTACCGACGCGGACACGGTCGTCCCGCCGACGTGGGTTCGACGTCATTACCGCCACTACGCCACCCCGTTAGTCGTCGGCGTCGGCGGTCCGCTCGGTCCCTGCACAGACGACCGGCGACACCGGATCGCGTTTCACGTCTTTTCTGACTGGTGGTACCGACTCAGCTGGCCGCTCGGGTTCGTCCAGCAACCGGGACCGAACTGCAGCGTCCGGCGATCGGCATTCGAGTCGATCGGCGGCTTCGACGAGTCGCTTCCGTTTCTCGAGGATACAGATCTCTCGCTGCGGCTCAAGCGAGAGGGGGTGGTCGTCTACGACCGAACCTGCCCGGTAGTAACCTCGCCACGGCGACAGGAGCGAGACGGATACGTCGGTCTCTTTCTCGTCTATCTCGTGGGCTATCTCCGGTACGTGGTGCCCGGAACTGAGCCGGCACGAGCGTACTTTTGATCGACCGTCGCATTCGCTCCGATCAGCGACAGTCATAACTGATTTATCCGAATCCGATCGAACCGTTTCGACTGTTAAGAGAGTTGTGCAGTAACGTCGCTGGAGGAGACCATGCCGACGTACTCGTCGTCCTCGTCAACGACGGGGAGGTGCTTGATCCCGAAACTGGTCATCATCGCGGCGATCTCTTCGAGGTAGATGTCCTGTGGCACGGTTTCGACGGACTTCGTCATAATGTCGGTGACCGGAACTTCCGCGGGATTGCGGCCGTCGGCGGCGACCGCGAGTACGTCGGTGCTGGTGACGATCGACGGCGGGTGGGTTGTGACGACCAGCGCGTTGATTTCCTTGTCGCGCATCCGCGTTGCGGCTTCCTGAACGGTCGCGTCCGTGGAGATCGTCTCTAACGGCGTCGACATTACTTCGTCGACTCGGGTTCTGGTGTTCGAACTCATAGATTGTGCTACGAGAGTCGACTATATTGAGGTACGGAATACTCTGGTTGCTTATGTTCACCGTTTTCAATTAAAGACATCGGAACGGGATGAAGCGAGGCCGAACGGATGGCGGCGACCGTCCCTAGTACCTGCCCCCGGGTCGCCACATCGATACGCTCTTTTCGGGGCCGCAGAGAGATAGGGTATGACTCACGAAATCGCCGTCATTCCGGGCGACGGGATCGGACAGGAAGTGACACCCGCTGCGGTTGCCGTTCTCAGCGCGCTCGATATCGAATTCGAATTCGTCGAGGCGGACGCGGGTGACGCGGTGAAAGAGCAAACGGGTGAGGCGCTGCCCCAGGAAACGTACGACCTCGCGGCGTCGGCCGACGCGACGCTGTTCGGCGCTGCAGGCGAGACCGCTGCCGACGTGATCCTCCCGCTCCGATCGGCCGTCGAGTCGTTCGTCAACGTTCGTCCGGCCAAGGCGTATCCGGGTATCGACGCGGTCCGCCCCGAGACCGATCTGGTCTTCCTCCGGGAGAACACCGAGGGCGTCTACGCGGGTCACGAGAACCGGCTAACCGAGGACGTCTCGACGCTGACCCGCGTCGTCACCGAGTCAGCCTCGCGAAACCTCGCGGAGTTCGCCTGTGAGTACGTTTCCGACGACGCTCACGACGGCTTTACGATCGCCCACAAGGCCAACGTGATGCGCGAGACTGACGGTCTGTTCCGCGATACGGTCGCCGCGGTCGCGGCCGAACACGGCGTCGACGCCGACGAAGTGCTGATGGACGCCTTCGCGACGCGGGTCTGTCTCGACCCGACCCAGTTCGATGTCGTCGTCTGTCCGAACCTCGCGGGCGACGTGCTCTCGGACCTCGCAGCCGGCCTCGTCGGCGGCCTCGGACTACTCCCCAGCGCGAACATCGGTCCCGATCGCGCCCTCTTCGAGCCGGTTCACGGCACCGCGCCCGACATCGCGGGCGAGGGCGTCGCGAACCCGGCCGCGGCGATCATCTCCGCGGCCATGTTGCTCGAGCACCTCGGCTACGACGAGGAGGCTGATGCGGTCCACGATGCGGTCGAGGAAACGCTCGCAGACGGTCCCAGAACGCCGGACCTGGGCGGCGACGCCTCGACCGACGACGTGACCGACGCGATTATCGATCAGCTGTAGACACGTTTTCAAAGACGGCTTTCGGCGGGTTGGTCCAATGGAGAACGAGAGCAGTTGCTGCGAGCGACCCCCTCGTCTTGACTGAGGACACAGGTACGAAGGCGTCAGGTCTCGTCTATCGTAGATCCGTCGACGAGGAACGACGCTCCGCAACCACTAAACGCGACTCGTCCCTATCACGGTGCAATGAGCGACTGGACCGAAACGTACCGCCCGACGACGCTGTCGGAGGTGCGGGGGAACAACAAGGCCCGTGATCAGCTCGAGGAGTGGGCACGGAGCTGGGAGGACCACCGAAAATCGGTGATCGTTCACGGGAGCCCCGGCGTCGGGAAGACCTCCGCGGCCCACGCGCTGGCAAACGATATGGGCTGGCCCGTGATGGAACTCAACGCCAGCGACAGCCGCGGAGCCGACGTCATCGAGCGCATCGCGGGCGAAGCCGCAAAGAGCGGCACCCTCACCGCTGGTGGGGCCGGCCGCCGGCTGGTCATTCTGGACGAGGCGGACAACTTCCACGGCAACGCCGACTACGGCGGTTCGCGGGAGGTGACCCGCGTCGTCAAAGACGCCAACCAGCCGATCGTCCTCCTCGCAAACGAGTTCTACGACATGAGCCAGTCGCTTCGCAGCGCCTGCGAGACGATCGAGTTCCGTGACATCTCGAAGCGATCGATCGTCCCCGTGTTACGGGACATTTGCCGCCGGGAGGGAATCGAATACGAGGAGGACGCGCTGACCAAGATTGCCGAAGCCACGAGCGGCGACCTCCGATCGGCGGTCAACGACCTCCAGGCGGTCGCCGAAGAGGCCGAGCGGCTGACCGTCGACGACGTGGTCACGGGCGATCGGGACACGACCGAGGGGATCTTCGACTACCTCGACGCGCTGATCAAAGAGGAAGACGCCGAAGGGGCGCTTCGGGCGTCCTACGACGTCGACGAAACGCCGGACGAACTGTTAAACTGGATCGAGGACAACGTCCCGAAAGACTACGAGGGGGCGGAACTGGCCGACGCCTACGGCTATCTCGCGAACGCCGATCGCTGGCTCGGCCGCGTTCGATCGACGCAGAACTACTCCTACTGGCGATACGCGACCGACAACATGACCGCCGGCGTCGCTGCCTCGCGCCGCGAGCCGAAAGGCGGCTGGACCCGGTACGGTCCGCCGAGTTACTGGTCGAAACTCGGGAGAACCAAGGGAACGCGAAACACTCGCGACTCGATCGCCGAGCGAATTGCTGAGCGCGAGGGGACGAGCGTCGCAACGGCTCGCCGCGAGATCATGCCGTTTCTCGCTGCGATGACCCACCACTGTACGAACCGCGACCTGACGGTTCGCATGGCCGCCATCTACGACCTCGACGAGGGGGACGTCTCGTTTGTCACCGGCAGCGGCAATGATACCAACAAGGTCCAGTCGATCGTCGAGGACGCCGACGAGTTGCAGTCCGACCAGGCGGTCGCCCACGCCGAAAACGCCTTTTTCCAGCCCGAGACGGTTGTGGAAGGCTCTGACGGTGGAACGGAGGAGTCGGATGCGACACAGAGCGACGCGGCGGAGACGGACGCGAGTGAAGCAACTGCCGGTGGCCAGCAATCGCTTACCGCGACGACCGAGCCGGCTTCAGACGCCGAGGGGTCGACCGACGAATCGGTGGCTATCGGTGCTGAGGAATCGGCCGAAGAATCGTCGACCGAGGAGCCACAGACTGAGGAACCTGACGATGATCAATCAGGTTTGTCGGATTTCCTGTAAGCCGTTCTCGACCACGTTCGCTGCCGCGTATCGGTTTCTCGTGTGATGGGAACAGAACAAAAAGTATCAACCTATAGAACGATCGACACTATTACGGTGGTGAGCGGTGTCGTACTCATCAGTGAGAATTCCCCCATGAGCGACTACAATTGCCCCCTGTGTGCGGACACGTACGGCGAGGAGACGGACCTCCACGTCCATCTCGAAGTGGAACACCGCAAGTCCGATATCGTGTCGCACCTCGTCGATCGACTCGACGACACGATCACCCATACCGGGTCGAGCGCCGACGACGATCGCCGACCCGTCGAGGACGAACCGCCCCTCCCGCCGGCCTGATCGCGGTTATCCTTCTTCCGCCGAGAACCGGTCGAGAAAAGCCTGCGACAACGCATCACAGACCCCCGCTGCGAGCGTCCGCGGTTCAGTTCCCGGAAGCGGCGGGACCGTTTCGACCGGGAGGTCGGTCATGCGTTCGAGTTCTGCCGGATTCGTCCGTTCGGCGACCGTCGTCCCCTCGTACTCGTTGCAGACGACTGCGCGAACGGAGACGCCGCGACGCTCGAGCGCCGAGACCGTGAGCGCCGTGTGGTTCAGCGTTCCCAGCCCCGATCGCGTGACGACGATCGCCGCCGGGGCGCAATCGACCACGAGATCGAGCACCTCCCTGTCGCCGGCCAGTGGCACTCTGAGTCCGCCGACACCCTCGATGATTGGGGCCGGGGTTGCGTCGATAGCATCCCGGCAGTCCTCGAAAATGGCGTCGTAAGAGAGCGTCTCGCCGGATTCCGCGGCGGCGACGCGCGGTGCCAGCGGCGGTTCGAGATGCCGGAGACAGGTCGCCGCGTCGTCGTCGCCACAGGCCTTGCCCACGAACCTCGCGTCGTCGTCCGGCGGGTGGCCGGTCTGGGCGGGTTTGATCGCTCTCGCGTCGACCCCCCGCTCGCGGAGCCAGCGCGTAAGCGCCGCCGTCACGACGGTCTTGCCGACGCCTGTGTCCGTGCCGACGATCGCGATTGGCGCTTTGGCGTCCCCCGTCATAACACGCCGACCGCCTCCCCGGCGGCCTGAAACGCCTCGAGACAGGTGACGATGTCCGCCTGATCGTGGGTTGCGAGCGGAACGACCCGAATTCGGCTGGCTCCGTCGGGGACCGTCGGCGGCCGGATCGCGGGTGCGACGACGCCTCTGGCCCGGACCGCCTCGGCCAACTCGAGTGCGGTGGTTCGATCACCGACGAGCACCGGGAGAATCTGGGAATCTCCGAGCACTCGAAAGCCCATCGCCTCGAGACCGTCCCGGAGATGGGCGACGTTCTCCCAGAGCCGTTCGCGCGCGTCGCTGTGGCGAGCGAGATGTAACGCCTCGCTGGCGGCGGCGGCGGCCGGCGGGTTCAGCCCGGTTGAGAAGACGAACGATCGGGCGTCGTTGATCAGCAACTCGATCAGGGCCTCGTTTCCGGCGACGTAGCCACCCTGGCTGGCCAGCGCCTTCGACAGCGTTCCCAGTTGGATCTGGACGCGATCAGCGAGGCCCTCCGCCTGAACGATGCCGCCGCCATCTGCGTAGAGCCCGGTTGCGTGGGCTTCGTCGACCATGACCCACGCCCCGTAGGCTTCGGCTGCATCACAAATTTCCGACAGCGGCGCGACGGTGCCGTCCATACTGAACACGGAATCGGTGACGATCAGCCACGACTGCGCGTCGGAGTCGGCGCGACCGGCTCGGCCGGCGAGTTTCGATCGGAGGTCCGTCACGTCGCAGTGATCGTAGACGACGGTCTCGGCTCCCGACAGCCGACAGCCGTCGATGATACTCGCGTGATTGCGCTCGTCCGAGAAGATCACGTCGGGCGCGAGCGCCGCGATCGTCCCGACGTTCGCCGCGTACCCCGACGAAAAGGTCAGCGCGCGATCAGTTCTCTTCGTCTCGGCGAGCACCCGTTCGAGATCCTGATGAACGAGTGTGTCGCCGGTGACCAGTCGGCTCGCACCCGCGCCGGTCCCGACCGTCGCGGCCGCCTGTCGGGCCGCGTCCTGTACGCGCTGGTCGTCGGTCAATCCGAGATAGTTGTTCGACGCGAACACGAGCGCTTCCTCGGAATCGAGGACGGGAAGATCGCCGCCCGAAGGGGCCGCGAAGTAGCCTCGCTCGGCTACCCGATCGACCGGTGACAGGGTTCGCTTCAATTCCGCCGCTTCGAGATCGTCGAGCCGTCCATCGAGGTCGAACCCACGATCGCGATCGTCCATTCGAGTGTACGGAGTCAGTGGCACGATTTTACTCTCACGATTCCGCTCGGCGGGAGGGATTGCGGGGAAACGCCGGCGTGTCAGAATCCAGGCATCAGTTCCGCCGGGCCGAAGACACCGTACTCGCCGGCTCGATTCCGTCGCACGCCGGTTTTGAGGTAGCCCAGCGCAGGGCCGTTGACGTTCGCCTCCATGCTCGTCGCGTCGTCGAGCTGGAAGGTGTTCGTCGCCGTCTCGCCGTCGAACGTCGTCCCCGTCACGGAGACCGTCGTCGTGGTCGGCTTCTCGTCGCTGCTGACGTCTAAAATTCCGCCGACGGTGACGTCCTCGGCGTCACAGACGCCGGCTCGGTCGAGCAACACGTCGTCGGCGTGTTCCATGTCCTCGAACTCGATGACGCCGTCGTGGTCGTCGATGATCGCCTCGATTTCCTCGTCCGACAGGTCGCGCGCGGTGTCGATATCGTACTCGGGGAGGTGGGCGATATCCTCACGGACCGTCCCCCGATTATCCTCGTAGCCGGATTTGAGTCCGACGCCCCACCAGATGTCGACCGCCTCGACCTCGACGAACGACTGGGCGGCCAGCGCGGCCGCCCCGGTGAGGAATCCGGGAGTCGCACCCGCACCACAGATGAACGTAATCCCCCGTTTTTCGAGTTCCTCGCTGCGATCGTCGAGCATCTCGATCACGCGCGATCGCTTGAGCACGTCGATCAGGACGCCCGAATAGCCGCCCTCGACGAACCGATCGGCCACGCGCGGAATGAAGTCGTGCTCGTAGTTCGGCAGTGCGAGCAAAACGGCGTCGATCCGATCGCCGTGATCGATGATATCCTGGATGGGGTCCTCGCTGGGGCGGGCCTGACTCGACGCGACGACGCCCCTGTCCTCGCCGTGTTGTTTGACGCCGCGTTCGCTTTCTGCCGTCGTCGCGCCGCCGTCAGT
Source organism: Halosolutus sp. DAT137 (assembly GCF_059736405.1). Lineage (NCBI taxonomy): Archaea > Methanobacteriati > Methanobacteriota > Halobacteria > Halobacteriales > Natrialbaceae > Halosolutus > Halosolutus sp. DAT137. The sequence goes on from NZ_JCAQID010000008.1 coordinate 183,451, forward strand.
CGCGACTTCGTTGTCGATGTTCCCCTCCGTCGCCGCGAGCAGTTCGTCGACGTCGAGACCGTCGAAATCGATCGCGGTGCCGTGTCGATCGCAGGCTGCGACGGGTACGAGTCCGTCCTTGTGCTGGCTGACTTCGAGCGTTCGTCGTCCGATACCGCCGGTTCCGAGTACCGCAAACGTCGTTTCGTCCATGTGTAGCGTCTCTCGTTTCGGGTTCGTCTCGTCAGTTGTCGCGCAGTTCCGCGTTCGGGTCGTCGATCGTCAGTCGTCGCCCGGTTCCGCACCCGTACTCGCGGTCGATTCGCCCCCCGCGTCGGCCACACCCTCCACATCGGTCACATCGTCTGCGTCAGCGCGGGCCTTGACCGTCTCGGGGTCGAACTCGTTGGTCTCCATGTTGGGTTCCAGACCGGCGCGTTCGATGATTTCGATATCTTCGCCGGGGGACTGGCCCTCCGTCGTGAGGTAGTCGCCGGTAAGGAGTCCGTCCGCACCCGCCTCGAGCGGAAGATGCTGTTCCTCGGGCGCGAGATTGACCTCACGGCCGCCCGTCAGGCGGACCCGGGACTCGGGGTGGAGCAGTTTGTACACCGCGACCGTCTTGACGATCTCTTCGGTCGAGATGGCCGCGCCCTGCTCGGCCAGCGGCGTGCCCGCGACCGGGTTCAACACGTTCACCGGGAGCGAGGAGATGCCGATCTCCTGGAGGGCGATCGCCGCGTCGACGCGATCGGTCGGCGTCTCGCCCATCCCGAGGATGACGCCGGCACAGAGGTCCATGCCGGCCTCCCTGGCGATCTCGAGCGTTTCGACGCGATCCTCGAACCTGTGGCTGCCGACGATTTCGGGGAAGTAGTTCGGTGAGGTTTCGATGTTGTGATTGTAGTGGTTGATCCCCTCTGCAGCGAGAATTGCGGCTTCCTCCTCGGTGAGGATGCCCAGGGAGGCGTCGATTTCGAGGTCGCACTCGTCGCGAACGAGGCGGATGGACTCGAGAACCTCGTCCCACTCCTCGGGGCGGTGTTCTTTCGAGACGCCTTTTTCGGCGACGACGATTCCGAACCGCTGTGCACCGTCGCGCTCGGCGCGTTTCGCGGCCTCGAGGATCTTCTCCGGTCCGAGGAAGTCGTAGGTGTCGATGCCGGTATCGAAGTGGACCGACTGCGCACAGAACCCGCAGTCCTCGGCGCAGTTGCCCGCCTTCGCGTTGACGATCGAGCAGGCGTCGACCGTGCCGTCGCCAAAGTGATCGCGCACGGTCGCCCCGGCTTCTGCGAGCGCCTCGACCGGCTGGGCCATCAGTGCGAGCCCGTCGGTGCGGTCGAGTCGCTCGCCGGCCAGCACTCGCTCGAGCGCGTCGTCGATCGTCTCGTTGTTCGTCTCGTAAACCACGATTCAATTTGTGGTTGACGAACCTATAATTGTTGTGGAGGGGTCATCCCCACCAACACTCCGGAACGATCGATCAGCCCACAGTTTCTCGCCAGAACGGCCGTCCATCACGTACCGTCCGATGCGGGAGTCGATGCCGAGTCGACCCGTGAGGCCGGAACCACCGCTACAGGCCGACCACCGATGGAGTCCAGAATCGACAGAATCATCACGGAATGTGGGTAATTGAATCGCCAATTATCTGTCCTGATAGTGAACAAATGTCAACCCGAATCGTTCTCACAGCGGTAGCTCGGCCATCACGTTCATATCTCAGTTGTATCAGTCGTCATGACTAGCAAACATTCCAAAAATTAAAGGTGTGTGACAATCCACTATGAGAGAACGAGTGCAATGACCGACAGTACCGCAGATAAAAACGCGAGTGAGGGGTTCGACGTGGGACCGAGTGCCGACGAACTGTTCGGTGATATCGAGGAGTCGTTCGAGGGGGAGCCAACGGATCGAAACGCAACCGACGCGCCGACGCCGACCGATCGGATCGAGGACCAGACCGCCGCCGACGTGTTCAACCAGCTTCGTTCGGACGTCAGCGACGATACCGAGGACGTCCTCGCTGAAGAAAGTCCGGAGGACATCATCGCGAGCGCGGACGAACCCGAGGAAGAACCGGCTGTCGACGACGCACTGCTTGTCGACGAAACTGCCCTCGAAGACCTGTTGCTCACCGGGCGGACGAAAGACGAGGAGTTCCTCTGGGTGGACGCCGGAGACCACACGGATGCGACTGCTGTCGATGAGGTGACGGAGCCATCGGCCGAACCGACCGCCGATTCTGACTCCGAAAACATCGCCGACGGAGACGATCACGCAGATGCCGCGTCGGTCGGGGCTCAGCCAACTTCGGGTCCCATCGAGGAGGCGGAACCGATCGACGAGAGCGACGATTCGGACGCCGCACCCGACGGCGACGAAACCTCGCTGGTCCTCAAAGACGAGGACCAGTCCCTCGCGACGACCGACGATGAGTCTCCGTCCGGGGTTCTCGGCTGGCTCCGATCGAAACTCGGGAAACTGTTCTAGCGTCGGCCGAACTGTCTCTGGACTCGATAGGCGGGCGGTCACTGCGTCTCCTCGGTTTCCTCACTCGCGACCGTACCGATACGATCTCGTTGTTCGTTCCACCACGGGTACCCACGTCATCCTGAGAGACCAGTCTTACAGCTCCGGGATCGCTTGTAACTCTCCGTGACACCCGCTGCCAGAGTTCTGACCGACCACACACCCGCTCCCGAGAACGCCGCTACCCACTCTCAGGGGCTGTCATCGTGGTCGCGTTTGGATAGTCCAACGCACACTGGACTCTACGATCGGATTCGGTTCGGCCGGTTTCGCGATCGTCATCCCACGACACCCTCGAAAATCGCGTCGATTCTATGATTGCTGTCATGTAGCTACTGACCATCCAAAAATCAGCAGCTGTCATATATTTATTATGTGTGAAATATATTAGCTTCTGACCTCCTGCTATCGATACGTGGCTTCTTAGTCCCTCTATACGTCTGTTTTCCGACGAAAGCGATGACATGCAAGTAGCTATTGTAAGACATTTCTAAGAAAGTATTTACTCTTCGATGAACATTCATATAACTGGAAGTACGTCATTACTGTAGCGATCACGTGACGACTTCGGAAGTGCGATTGGACGTGACATTCAACAAGACGGACCAGCAGTGGTGGGGTAGTTCACGACTGGGTGGTCGACACACTACCGCTTCGAATTCCGAACAGTACCGAGATGCAACACCGAGGGTCGAATGACTGACGAGAGCGCGGTCAGTCGAAGACGGCTTCTTCGATCGATCGGCGTCGGGGGTGCCGTCTCCGTTGCGGGGTGTACCGGAACCGGCGGAAACGGTTCCGACGACCCCTGTCGCGACCTCACGATTGATCTGAGTACGGGCACCACGAACGGCGTCCCGGACACGTTCGGGACGACCGATCCCGACTGGCGGGTCGCCAGTTCCCCCGACGGGACCACGGGCCAGGCGATAAGTATCGAACCGGTCGCCCAGTGGGCCACGCTGACGACCGCCAACTGGATCGACCCCTACGGCACGGGCGGCTGGCCCGCACCGTACGACCCCGAGGGCGATTACGTCTACGAGATCGACTTCGAGGTACCTGACAACTGGAGCGATGACGAGTGCGAACTCCGGATCAACCAGTGGGCAGTCGACGACGACGCCACGATCGAACTCGAGGGACCCGGCGGGACGACGACGCTCGCACAGGACTCCGGGTTTTCGACGCTCAAGGGTCCGGTAACCCAGTCCGTCGGTCCCGGCCAGTACACACTTCGTGTCGATGTCCACAACAGGATCTCGATCACGGGCCTCCTGATGGACGCCGAACTCGTCTGTGAGTGTGACGAAGAGCCGGTCGAGGACGTCTGTGACCTCTCGGTGCGCAAAGAACACACGGGCGAGGCCGACGAACCGCTCGTGCCCGGACAGACGACGACGTTCGAGATCACCGTCTGCAACGACGGAAGCGGGTCGTGTCGCGGCGGGACCGTGACGGTCGTCGACGAACTCCCACCCGGATTCGCGTACGTCTCAGGGTCCGGCACCGGCTGGAGTGCCACCGAGAGTGGTGGTACCGTCACCTTCGAGCACGCACACAGCGGTCTGGGCTCGGGCGACTGTCTCCCGCCGATCGAGCTCACCGTCGAGGTGACGGCGGTGCCGGACGACGCCGACGAACTCGTCAACTGCGCCACCGTCAGGCAGGGCGACGAGAGCGCCAGTCACAAGACCGATTGCGCCACCGTCCCCGTTCGGCCCGGTGACGATCACGGCGGCTGTGACCTCGCGGTCACCAAGCGCCACGACGGCGATTTCGTCACTCCGGGGTCGACGACCACCTTCGAGATCGACGTCTGTAACGTGGGCGAAGACCTCTGTCGCGGTCCGGTCACCGCGATCGATCCGCTCCCGGCGGGCGTCTCGTTCGTCTCCGGCTCCGGAAGCGGCTGGAGCTGTACGGAAACCGGTGGAACTGTTACTTGCGAGCACGGGAATACAAACGGTCTCGGACCGGGCGATTGCCTCCCGACCCTGACGCTCGAGGTGTCCGTCGGTTCGATCGACGAAGTTGGGGACGCGATCCGTAACTGTGTCAGCCTGAAATACGACGACGCCGACCCGGACAACAACCGCGACTGCATTCAGGTCCCCGTCCGTCCGGAGACCACGGACTGCGACGGACTCGAGATTCGAAAGCGAACGGGAAGTGACTTCGTCTACGGCGGGCAGGCGACCTACGAGATCGAAGTCTGTAACGCGGGCGAGCACCCGTGCGAAGGGAAGGTCTCCGTGACCGACGAGTTGCCGGACGGGATCTCGTTCGTCTCCGCCGCCGGAAGCGGCTGGACGGCGTCGGCGGCAGGCGGAACCGTCACCGCGACCCACCCGAACGGGTCGGGGCTTGCACCGGGCAGTTGTCTGCCTGTGCTAACGCTCACCGTGCAGGTCGCTCCGGTCGATCGGTTCCCCGGCGGCTCCGACGGCATCCGCAACTGTGCCCGGTTGTTCGTGGACGGCACGTTCATCGATCAGGGCTGTGTGACCCACGCGGTCACCCGCGAATAGCCGACGGGCATCTCGTCGGTGCGATTCGCGATTCGATCGGCGGTCTGCGACTGCGATACTCGAACGGTCGGAGCCGCTGTGTCAACCGCTCACGACGTCGGTTCTCGAACGCTGACGACCGCTGGATCGACCGACGAGACTCGGCCCCGAACGACGGGGAGACGATATCGGCCGAAGAAAAAACGCCGTCCGATCGGCTTACGAGAGGAACTCTTCGATGTGGTCTGCGACTTCTTCGGGGGTGTCACCGACGGGGACACCGGCGTCGTTGAGCGCTGAAATCTTGCTCTCTGCAGTTCCCGTCCCGGAACCGGAGACGATCGCGCCGGCGTGGCCCATACGCTTGCCCGGCGGGGCGGTGCGGCCGGCGATGAAGCCGGCGACGGGCGTGTCGACGTGCTCGTCGATGAACGCGGCGGCTTCCTCTTCGTCTTCGCCGCCGATCTCGCCGCACATGACGATCGCGTCCGTCTCGTCGTCGTTCTCGAACAGTTCGAGGGCGTCGACGAAGTCGGTGCCGATAATCGGGTCGCCGCCGATACCGATCGCGGTGGTCTGCCCGATGCCGCGTTTGGTCAGGTTGTCGACGACCTGGTAGGTCAGCGTGCCCGATCGGGAGACGAGGCCGACGTTCCCATCCGAGAAGATGTTTCCGGGGAGAATGCCGAGTTTCGCCTCGCCGGGCGTGATGAGGCCGGGACAGTTCGGACCGATGAGGCGGGTGTCGGTTTCGGTGAGTCGCTTGGCCACCTTCGCCATGTCCTGGGTCGGAACGCCTTCGGTGATGGCGACGGCGAGGTCGAGGTCCGTGTCCAGCGCCTCGAAAATGGCGTCGCCCGCGAACGCCGGTGGGACGAAGATGACGGACGTGTCGGCGTTTTCCGCTTCGACGGCCTCGTCGACCGTGTTGTAGACGGGGACGCCGGCGGCTTCCTGGCCGCCCTTTCCGGGGACCGCACCGGCGACGACGTTCGTGCCGTACTCCATCATCTGTTCGGCGTGGAACTTGCCTTCCCCGCCGGTGATGCCCTGTACCACGACGCGCGTGTCGTCGTCGACTAGTACGCTCATTGTTCGCTCACCTCGTCAGCGTAGGAAACGGCACGCTGGACCGCGTCCTCGAGGGTCTGTTCAACCGTCACGAGGTCTTCGTTCAGAATTTCCATCCCTTCCTCCCAGTTGGTGCCGGCGAGTCGGACGACGACCGGCTTGGGAATCTCGTCGAACTGCTCGAGCGCCTCGTTGATCCCCTTCGCGACCTCGTCGCCGCGGGTGATCCCGCCGAAGATATTGAAGACGACGCTGTCGACGTTGTCGTCCGAGAAGACCATATCGAGCGCGTTCGCGATGCGGGCCGCCTTCGCGCCACCGCCGACGTCGAGGAAGTTGGCTGGCTTGCCGCCGTAGTGGTCGACCAGATCGAGCGTGGTCATGACGAGACCGGCACCGTTGCCGATAATGCCGACGTTGCCCGACAGGCGGACGTAGTCGAAGTCGTACTCGTCGGCCATCTGCTCGAGTTCGTCGCCGCCAGCGGCCTCTTCTTCCATCTCGGCCAGTTCGGGCTGGCGGAAGAGGGCGTCCTCGTCGATGTTCATCACGGCGTCGGCCGCGATGACCTCGTCGTCGCCGGTGACCATCAGCGGGTTGATCTCTGCGTCGGCACCGTCCCGATCGTCCCAGAGCTGATAGAGCGTGGTGAGGACGCTCGAGACGTCGCGGGCGATCGACTGGTCGACGCCGGCGTCGTAGACCGCTTTGCGGGCCTGATACGGGTGCATCCCGAACGCGGGGTCGATGTGCTCGCGAGCGATCGCATCGGGGTCTTCCTCGGCAACTTCCTCGATGTTGACGCCACCGCGGGTCGAGACCATCGCGACGGGTTTGCCCTCGCCGCGATCCATCGTGATCCCGACGTAGAGTTCGTCGGTGAAGTCGACCGCCTCCTCGACGAGGACGCGATCGACGTGGTAGCCCTTGAGATCCATCCCCAGAATCTCGTCGGCCGCGTCGCGCGCTTCGTCCGCGTCGTCGACGAGTTTGATCCCGCCGGCTTTGCCCCGGCCGCCGACCTGTACCTGCGCTTTGATCGCAACTGGATACCCGATCTCATCCGCCGCGGTGACGACACCGTCGACGTCGGAGGCGAGTTGAGAGGCCGGCGTCGGAATGCCGGCGTCGGCGAAGACCTGCTTCGCCTGGTACTCGTGTAATTTCATAGCCACCCTAGGGGCTGTTCCGCCCTTGCTTAAATCCTGCCAGTTCGGAATCGCGGGGCGATCGGTTTCCGGCATAGCCCGCCGTATTCTGTTTCGTTGTTCAGATTCCGGGCGGCCGAAATCGTCGTGACGGACGAGCCGGCCAGCACAAAATTAACTCAATTTCGTATTAGGGTACATTTATTATCCCGGCCGGTATATCAAGAGGTGATGCCAGAAGTCACGGTCTCCGACTCCCTGTACGAAAAACTCAAGGCACAGACGGACGACTCCATCGAAGACGCGGTCTGGGAACTGATGTACCAGGCTCGGCGAGAAACGCAGGTTTAATCAAGACGGTTTTCCCGGGGCCCGGCGAGCCGATCGCACTGGCTGTGACAATCGGCCCGTCGCCGCTGTCGGCCACGACACCTCACCGTGGGCTTTCGCGTTCTTTCGAGCCGTAGGGTCGATCGCGGTTTGGAGACCAGCGTACCGCGTACCAGGGAGGTCGCCGTCCGACACTCGAATCGGTGCCCGACCACCGAAGCGTTTGAACCCATCGGGTTCCAATTTCGCGACGAGCAGTGCACCACGGTGTCGACGGGAGCGAGGCGCGTAACGTCCCCCGAGAGTTCGTACTGTGGTGTCGCCGCGGCGCTTTGCCTCCGCGCGGAGCGTGGTCGACGTGAGAACCCCGATCGCAGAAAGATCCGGCCAGTACTGGCCCGATCCACTCCTCGCGGGCCTCCGGCTACTGGTCCACAGTAATGTTTTCATTTCGCTCGCCGCATCGAGCGTCGTCATGACGACGACCGTCCTGGCCGACTTCCCACCCGATCCGCGGCCGTTTGGTATCGTCTTCGCGGTGACGGTGTTCGTCTACACGGTCAACCGGTTTACCGACCTCGAGGAAGACGAGACGAACGTCCCTCGACGGGCGGCGTTCGTCAGACGCTACGGCTGGCTCTGGCTGGCGTCCGGGACCGTCCTCTACGTCGCGGCGATCGCGCTTGCAGTCGTCCTCGACGTGCCGGGCGTCGGGTTCATGATCCTGCCGTTGCTCGCGGCGGTCCTGTACTCGACGGTCGGCGTCAAACGGCTGTTCCTCGTCAAGAACCTGTTCGTCGGGGTGGCGTGGGCGCTCGTCCCGCTCGGGACCGGCTACTACTTCGGTCACCCCTGGCGACTCGAGGTCCTTGCGCTTGCGGTCTACGTGGGCGCGATGATCACGATCGCCGCGGTGATTTTCGACGTCAAGGACATCGAGGGCGATCGGGCGGCGGGCATTCGGACGGTGCCGAACACCCTCGGTACTCGACGGACCCGCGTTCTCTCGCAGGCCGCCAACGTCCTCGTCGCGGCGACCCTTCTGGGGGTGGTCGCGACCGGGACGCTGCCGACCGCCTGGCTTGCCGTGCTCGCGTTCAACGGCTACGTCGGCGCGTACATTCCGTTCGCAATGCCCGATCGGGGACCGCTATTTTACGGGTTCGTCGTCGACGGAGAACACGTCTTTCTGGCGGCGGTTCTGCTCGGCCTCGAGTGGCTCGTCTGGTGAGGCAGTCTCCCGCCGGAATCCGATCGGACCGGAGACGAACTGTCCTCCTCGGCGGCTTCAGTCCCGGTCCGTCGGCCGCTTCAGTCTCGATCAGTTTCGCTCCAGTCGCAGTCCTGACACTTAAAGCCGGTGACGAACTCGGTGACCGACGGCATGTAGCCGACGGTGAGGACGTTGCCGCCACAGTCCGGGCACTCCCTGTCCGCCTCGTCGATCGAGTCCACTTCCATGACGGACTCTCCCTCGACCAGTTCCGCGAGTGTAGCCGCCGTAACCATCCGACCCTGAACGACACGATTTTCACTCATATCCGGAAATCGAGTGGCGATTCCCCTAAGGGTTTCCGCTCGCGTCGGGTTCGCGAGCGACGCGGCGTCGGGACGCCCCCATTCGTAACATCCCGTCCGGCCGAAAACCGCTCCGCTGGAACGGTACCCAAAATAGCGGACGGAACGCTGGAACCCCGGCGGTCCGTGCGGATGCACACCACCTACCGTCTCACGAGGAGGGTGCCGACGGTATTCAGTGTACTCCTCGACGACCGTGCACGGCGTGCACGCCCTCGTCTTCGATCGGGACAGTAAGGACGGGCCGGTCGTGGAGCGATCGCTGTCGGCCTGGATCGATCTGTGCTCAGGCGACGCACTCGGCCCGTCGCGCGTAGGACTCGAAGCGATCGACTGCCCACTCGCGGAGGTGTTTGTCCGTGGACTCGAGGAGGGCTGTGGGCAACCCGGTATCGTCCTGAACGCCGATCTGGACGACCGTATCGAGGATTCCGAGATAGAACGGAACCGCCGACTCGGTGACCGACACGGAGACGGTCTCGGACTCCGAGAGCGCCTCGAACGTCTCGCGCAGCGACGGGTCGGAACGAAGCGCCGCGGCAACTGACGGGGTCACGATCACGTCGTGAACCGCACCACCGGCGACCATTTCTCGTGACTTCTCGAGCGGTTCCGCCCCGGTAGCGGGGAGAACTAACCTCGCGTGGTCGGTCTCCGCGATCCGTCGTTCGTGGCGCTCGACGGGGCCGTAGGGATTCGCCGTCGTCGCCCGAACGATCGTCGCGTCCGCGAGCCACGCCGGGTCGACGTCGATCGACGACGAGGGGATCTGCTCGAAGACCGGCCGAAGCCGGATCGCCGTGCCCACGGTCGACAGCGCGTCGTCGATCGACGAAGCGACGAGCGATCCCGATAGCGTCCGCTCGTACGTGTCGGGTTCGGTGCCCACGCGAACGAGTCCTCGCTCGCAGAGCCCGTCCAGATTTCGCTGGAACGTCGTCCGAACGACGTCGACGGACGCGCGCAACGTCTCTTTCGTGACCTGCGGTTCCCCGTCGAACACGTTCAGAATACGGACTCTACAGGGCGACCTGACGACGTGCTCGATCGTCTCGAGTGCATCGTGATTCTCGTCGGTCATTCCAGGACTCGGTTCCCGTTGTAACTAGAGTATTGTTACAATATCGGTCCCGGTTGGTCGTTTGCTACCGGTACGTTTCGGTAGAGGATTGATAACCTAACGAACACGTTCGGTTTCCGTGTCTTGAGTTCCAAAATGACGAATTGTCGTCTCGTCCGAGAATGAAGCGAGGTCGATCTACGTGCGTGTACCATCCTGACGGCCAGGTATTCGTCGCCACCATCGGTTGGTAACCACTTTCGGTTTCCACCGTTGTACGACTAGCTTCTGAACGGGTTCGACAACGGGTTTCACGAGGATATCCGACAGGGAGTAACTGGTTGTCGTTGCAATCGGACCCGAAGCTATTTTGTCTCGGCGCCGTTCGTAGTATCTATGGGGATACAACGGCGAGCGGTGATCGCTGCGATCGCGGGCAGTGCCGCCGTCTCGCTCTCGGGGTGTACAGCACTCAGTGGGGACGACGATGAGACAGGACCGGAGATTCAGGGAGAAACACTGACACTGACGACGACCACGAGTACGGACGACACCGGGCTTCTCGACGAACTCAACGCACCGTTCGAGGATCGGTACGGCGTTACCGTCGATACCGTCGCACAGGGAACCGGAGCGGCACTCGAAACGGCTCGCAACGGCGATTCCGACATCGTGATGGTCCACGCTCGATCGCTCGAAGACGAGTTCATGGAGGACGGCTACGGAGTCAACCGCCGCAACCTCATGTTCAACGACTTCGTCGTCGTCGGAAGTCCGGACGATCCCGCTGGAATCTCCGGAGCGGACGACATCGAAGCGGCACTGACGACGATCGCGGACTCGGAATCGTCGTTCGTCTCTCGAGGCGACAACTCGGGGACCCACACGAAAGAACTCGAACTCTGGGAGACGGCCGGACTGACCGTCGAAACGTTCGGCGACTGGTACATCGACGGCGGCGGCGGAATGGGGGAGATTTTGAACCAGGCGAATCTTCAGGAGGCCTACACGCTGGCCGATCGCGGGACGTTCATTTCCATGCAAGGCGAGATCGATCTCGAGATTCACGTTCAGGGCCCCGTCGAGGACGGTCCCGAAGCGCTCATGAATCCGTACGGGATCGTCGCGGTCAACCCCGCCGTCCACGATCACGTAAACTACGACCTTGCGATGGCGTATATCGGATTCATCACGAGCATCGAGGGGCAAGAAATCATCGAGAGCTATACCTCGGAGGGCGAACAACTGTTCTTTGTCGAAGCACTCGCTGAGGACCCGAACTTTCAGCAGTACGTCCCCGAAGGATGGGAATCCTCAAGCAGCGGTGATTAAAATCCAATAGTATGCCGCTCGAACCCGATATGCTGGCCCCGGTGCTGGTCGACTTTCCCTTCGAGTGGAACTACGTTCGGAGTATCATTCGCGTCTCCCTCTACGTGAGCTTCCTCGCGGTCGGGTTGAGTACGCTGTTCAGTCTGCCCATTGCACTCGTCGTCGGATTCACGGAGTTTCGCGGGAAGACGTTGCTCACCTCGCTCATCAACACCGGGATGGGCTTTCCGAGCGTCGTCGTCGGACTCGTCGTGTTGTTTGCGGTGTCCAATCAGGGGCCCCTCGGCGCGTGGAACCTCGTGTTCACGACCGAGGCGATGATCATGTCGCAGTTCGTTCTCGCCACGCCGGTCATCACCGGCGTGAGCCTCGCCGCGGTCAGCAGCGTCGAGCAGAACGTTCGGGACGCCGCATACGCGATGGGCGGAACGCACCTCGACGTGGGGTTAGTAACGATCAAAGAAGCCCGCTACGGTATCGCGACGGCCGTCCTCGCGGGCTTCGGGCGAGCGATCAGCGAGGTGGGGTCAGTCCTCATCGTCGGCGGAAACATCGCCGCCTCGGACGGCACCTCGGTCACGCGAACGCTCACGACCGCGATCCAACTCGAGGCCCGCCAGGGTCGTTTCGAAACGGCGATGATCCTCGGCGCGATTCTCGTCACCCTCGTCTTGCTCGTCAATGCGATCGTCGTCCGTCTCGGGAACGGAGGTGGCCGGTACGGATGACGCTCGAAGCGACCGACGTCCATCACGCCTACGGCGATGAGACGGTGTTCGACGGCGTCTCGCTCTCGGTGTCGCCGGGAGAAGTCGTCGGGATCATCGGCCCCTCCGGCGTCGGCAAATCGACGCTGCTTCGCCTGCTCGCGCTCTTCGACGCGCCAGATCGAGGATCGGTCACCTACGAGGCTGAAAACGTCTGGCAGTTGCCCGAACACCGGCGACTCGAGTACCGCCGCCGAATCGGCATGGTGTTCCAGGAGGCGAGCCTCTTCGACGCGAGCGTTCGTCGCAACGCCGAGTACGGGCTCCGGGTTCGCCAGTCGTGGACCGATCGGCTTCGCCACGAACTCGGGAGTCTCGTCGGGAAGACGAACGGAACCGGCGACGCGATCGACGCCCTCGACACCGTCGGAATGGGTTCACAGGCCGGCCAGGACGCCGCCTCGCTCTCCGGCGGGGAAGCCCAGCGCGTGGCGTTCGCCCGTGCACTGGCGTACGATCCCGAGATACTGCTCCTCGACGAGCCGACGTCGGATCTCGACCCGCGAAACACGGCGGTGATCGAAGACGCCGTTCTGGAGGCGAAAAACCGCGGCATCGGCGTCGCGATCGCGACCCACGACATGCACCAGGCCGAACGGATCGCAGACCGCGTCGCGGTACTGGTTCAGAACGAACTCATCGAAGTCGGTCCCACGGAGACGGTCTTCGAGGAGCCACGGGACGATCGAACCCGGAAATTTATCGCCGGCGAACTGATATACTAGCGAACGACGACGAACGCCCCCGTCTCCCGAGATTCTCACGATGACGATCGAAAAGGACTACAGCACGAAACTCGCCGTCGACGACGTGACCATCGAACGACGCGACATCGAGATGCTCGATGCGATCGAGCGACACGGGTCGATGCACAAGGCGGCCGATACCCTGGGGCGATCGTACGCTCGCCTCCAGAATCGCGTCGTGGAAATCGAAGACGCAGTCGGCCCGATCACGGAGCGACGGCGCGGGGGTCGCGGCGGCGGCGGGACCGATCTCACCCAGACCGCCCGCGAACTCCGCCGGCAGTTCGATCGGCACGAAGCCGAACTCGATGGCGTTGCACGAGTCACGGAATCCGTCTTCGCGGGGACGGTCCGAGACCGAACCGGTGAACTCGCCACCGTCGACACCGACATCGGTTCGATCCTCGCGCTGGTCCCCGACGGACCCCAAGACGTCGAGGTCGCCGTTCGATCGGACGCCGTCGTCTTGGCCGATCCCGACGACGTGCCCCACGCGAACGAGACGAGTCTCAGAAACCAGTTTTCCGGTACGATCGCGCGAATCGACGCCGGTGACGCGATCACCCGCGTCACCGTCCAGCTCACCCCGACGGAGACGGTTCAGGCCTTGATTACGAACGCCAGCGTCGATCGGTTGGCCCTCGCGGTCGACCAACCGATCACCGCCTCGTTCAAAGCGACGGCCGCGAGAGCGATTCCGATCGAGACGGAGTTGCGGGAGTAACCGCCGTTTGCAAACTGCTCCGTCTGGGAAGTCAAACCACGCGAAGACGGTCCTGCTCGCCTCGGTTCACTCGGCTGTGCGGGCTGTGACTTCTCTACTTCAATTCCCAGAGCGTGCGCTTCTTTCTTCGTTACTTCGTTCCTCAGAAGAGTGCTCCGTCTGGGATTTGAACCCAGGTCATCGGCTCGAAAGGCCGAAATGATTGGCCGGACTACACCAACGGAGCGATCACGCATTCACTGCTTGCTGGGGGCTAGTAAAAAGCGTTCCGTTCCGTGCCCGTAGTGGTACGTTCTGACGTGCTCAACTGTCCGTCAGGTTGTGTTCGTTCGCACCCGTCTCGGTCCCCGATCGACTCGACCCGAATCGAGTGCCGTCATCTCAACCCTTTTGTCGGCGCGTCACAACAGGTCGCGCATGAAATACGTTCGTTTCCGCGATCCGGCAGGTGCCGTTCGCCGCGGCGAGTTCGAGAACGGCCACGTCCACTTTGCAAACGAGAGCTACGCGATCGACGACGACGCGATCGACGTCCTCGCGCCGTGTGACCCGACGAAAATCGTCTGTATCGGGCGCAACTACGCCGCACATGCAGACGAGATGGGTTCGGACGTGCCCGATCGCCCGCTGCTCTTTTTGAAGGCACCGAACACGGTCGCGAGCCACGGCGACACGGTCACCGCGCCCGCGGGAAAAGAGCGGATCGACCACGAAGCCGAACTCGGCGTCGTCATCGGCGAGCAGTGTCGACACGTTCCCGAGGTGTCGGCGATGGACGTCGTCGAGGGGTTCACGTGCGTCAACGACATCTCGAACCGAGACGACCAGCGCCAGGAACAGAACTGGGTTCGCGGGAAGGCCTTCGACGGCGCGGCTCCGATCGGACCGGTGCTCGCGACGCCCGACGAGGTGCCGGCCGACGCGGGCGTTCGCAGTCGGGTCAACGGCGAACTGAAACAGGACGGCTCTCGCGAGCAACTCATCTTCTCTGTTCCGGAACTGATCGCGGAGATCACGACGTACATGACCCTCGAACCGGGTGACGTGATCGCGACGGGAACGCCGGAGGGCGTCGGGCCGCTTTCTGACGGCGACGAGGTCGACATCGAAATCGACGGCGTCGGGACGCTCTCGCATTCGATTCGTCGGCCCTGAGCGCCACCGGCGCGCGACGAACCGACACGGCGGCACAAATCCACGGCGGCCCGAATCGATACGGCAGCGATCGCATCGAAACTGCCACAATCGAAACCCGATCGGACGCGCCTCGATCGCATCTCGGAGTCGTTACGCACGGAGCCGAACGATTTTCCACATCCCCGACCGAAGGGCAGGCATGACCGTTCGCTTCGATTCGGTAACCGTCGACTGGCTCGGCTATGCGACTGTTCGCCTCGCAGGCGAAACGGGGACGGTGATCTATACGGATCCCGGCCGCTACGGCGTCCTCGACGAGTACGACGCCCGCGACGGCGATCTGATCCTCGTCTCCCACGACCACCACTACGACCCAGACGGCATCCGGCGCGTCGCCCACGACGATGCGATCGTCCTCGTCCACGAGTCGATCGACGCCGACGAAATCGATCGCGTCGACGAACAGCCCGAGGACCTCCCATTCGAGATCGAACGAGTTCGTGCGGACGAGTCGTTCGTTCTCGGCCCGCTCGATCTCTGTACGACGCCGGCGTACAACGACCCCGATGGTCCGTATACGGACGGGCAAGGCCGTCCCTGTCATCCAGAAGGAGAGGGCTGTGGGTTCGCGGTTACCATCGACGGGGTAACCGCGTTTTGGCCCGGCGATACCGACGCGCTCGCCGTCCACGAGGAACTTGGCGTGGACCTCCTGTTGCCGCCGATCGGCGGCTCGTTCACGATGGACCGCCGGGAAGCCGCGGCGCTGGCCGAACGCATGGCTCCGGGACTCGTCGTACCGATCCACTACAATACGTTTGAGGCGCTCGAAACGGATGCAGACGCGTTCGTCGTCGACGTCGCACGGCGATCGATTCCGGTCGCCCTCGACGAGTAATCGCAATTCTGGGTCGCAAGTAGTCGCGATTTCAGGTTGTGGACCTAGAGGACGCCCATCTCACCGAGACGCTCTGGCAGATACGTATCCGTCACGAAGTCGAGTCCACGTGCTGCAAGCGACTGCTGTTCGGATTTCTTCCCGATGTCGAGTTGGAGTTCGATCTGTTCCTCCCAGTAATCCGTCTGGAAGCGAGGGTCTTCGAGTTCGCTCTCTAGAGCGTTGATATCCGAATCGCTGAGCGGGTCGGTCGGCAGATCGTACTCGACGATGTCCGCGGGCTGGATGCCGATGTACTGGGCCGCCGGCGTCGCGAGGTACTCAGAAAGGTGGGCAGATTTGATCGAGCCGTAGGCGACCGAGCCGTAGATTCGGTACGACCACGGGTCACCGTCTGCGAACACCGTCACTGGCAGGTCGAGTTCGTCATGGAGTCGCTTGATGATTCGTCGTGTCGCCCGCGCGGGCTGACCCTTGAGGTGGACGATCAGGGCGTTGTACTCGTCGTCGAACCCGTTCTCGACGAGCCGATCGCGCATGCCACCGGTCTCCACCGCCAGGATGAAGTCGGCATCGCTGTCGAGAAACTCGATCGTATCGGGGTTGTTCGGAATCTGGTAGCCGCCCTCCCCGACGTCTTCCTGACAGTGAATCTCCCGTTCGCCGCGGCGAGTCTGTTCGCGGAGGTACAACGGTCCCATGATCGTCGCCCCCGACTCCTCGGGGCGCATGTGGAAGTCCTCGCGGGTGACACCCGAGACGATCTCCAGATCCTCGATCAGCTGGTTGGACTCGTCCTGATCGCCGAACTGGGCTTCCTTGTTGTCCCAGCTTTCCGAAAGGTAGTACAACTCACGCAGGGTCGACGATCGATCCTCTTCGAGTTGGTTCGAGAGGAATTCGATCGTATAGACGGCTTTCAGGAGCTTCCGCGCGCCGCGAACGGAGTTGGCCGATCGAGTCGATTCCCGATCGCCGTACACCCAGACGTTCTTGTCTTCGTCGTACTCGATGTTGGCTTTCGTCCGCGTCGGAACGGACATGTGGGGGATCTCGCCCAGTTCGAACTGGTCGTAAAACTGTGCCGCGAGATCGATCAGTTGCGCTCTGGCGTCTGCGTTGGTGTCCGTGCTCATTGGTCTGGGTCAGTTACGGTGAGTTTCTCGCTCTCGACGCCCTTGACGTCGAGATCGAACGATGCGTCGGCGTCGACCTCGTACTCGAGGGCGGCTTCGCCGTCGCTCGAGACGTCGGTGTCCCACTTGACGAACCACTCGCCGTCCATTTCGACGACGGTGGCACCATCGGAGAGGTTTCGTGGCTCCGCCGAGACGATGTCGGTTACTTCGAGCGATTCGGTCGTTCCCGAGTGGTTCTCGACCACTACTGAAACGGCCTGTCCGTCGCCGTTCGCCTCGATACGGCGCTCGACGAGGACGTTGTTCATAATCCGGGCGATCGCGTCGTCGATGTCGGGTTCCTCGCGTTCGGTCACCTCGGCGACCTTCTGGGCCATCTCCGGGAGGATCGTCCCGAGGACGTTCTGTTTCTTCCGGCGCTGTTGCATCGATCGGCGCTTGTTCAGGTAGCTCTTGAGTTCGCGGGCCGCTTCCCGGATGGCGAGTTCGATCTCGTCTTCGATTTCGGGGACGTTCGCGACCGCGTCTTTCGATTCGCTGGTGAACGGAACGTTCGTCGAAGCGACGTGAACCATGATGACGGCCGGGCCGTTTGGCAGCCCCGAGCCGCCGGGCTGGTCGAGACCGTAGTTGCGCCAGCCGATCGACTTGACCACGTCGGTCGTCGCACACGCACCGCGCTGGTAGACCAGCGGGACGCGGTTCGCAAAGCGCAGGACATCCGCGCTCCCCTCAGCTTCGATCTCGCCGCCGTAGGCGATGCCGGCCTCGACGATGAACGGATCGCCGCCCGAGACTTCCGCGTCACGGGTCGCCGCCGAATAGAAGTCGGCGTCGAACTCCTTTTCGAGACCAGCCTGGATGAGGTCGTCGGTAATCGGTGCCAGACACCGCGTCGGCGGGGCCATAATATCCGTTGCACGCATCCCGTCGACGAGATTGCTCGTGGCGTCGCGATCGTCGTCGAGTTCTCGCACCAATGGCGGGTCGTCGGGAACGGTCGCCATCACGCCCCAGATCGCCGCCGTGACGTTCTCGCGGGCCGTCTCCCCGAACGCGACGTCGTCGTACTCCTCGGTGAGTTCCGCGGCGCGATCGACGTGGTCTCTGAGTCGATCGTGGGTGAGTCTGTGGCGAGGATCGTCGTCCGCCTCGGTTTCGTCTACGAACCGGCCACCGAGTCGCTCGGCGAAGGCGTGGATGATCTCGTCGTCCTTGCGGGTGCTCGTCGCCTCGTCCGCGAGTTCATAGAGGTCGGCAACGAGACGCGACTCGTCGACAGGCCCGCTGCCCGCATCCGGCTCGCTGCTGGCGTCGGTATCCTGCCCATCCCCTTCGGACGCATCGATCAGCGCGCGCCAGACCACGTCGACGGCGTTCTCTTGGACCGTGTCGCCAAACGTCGTTCCGTGGTCGGCTTCGACCGCCGCCGCAGCGTCGTCGACGACGGCGAGGAGTTCGTGGTGGGCGATTCGATCGGATTCCTCGACGGCCTCGGCAATTCGACTTGCGAAGGCGGCCGTCGCGTCCTGGCCTTTGTTCGCGGTCGCGGCCGTTACGGCAGCCTCGAGATCGATCGATTCGTGGGCCTGTGGCGGCCGCCAGCGCATCTCGCGGCCGTAATGGCGATCGCGGAACGCGTCGATGACCGACTCCGCGGTTTTCTTCCCGACGCGGGTGAACTCCTCCTGAAGGAAGCCGGACATCGTCTGGGAGTCCGTCGCAGAAAGCATCTTCATCACGGTGCCGAGTTCGACGCCGTGTGGGTGTGGTCGAATCTCCTCGGTTTCTTCGGGAAGCTGGTCGGTCGCACGCTCGAATTTGAAGTGGGCCTTGGGTTCGCGGAGTTCGAGTCGTGCGTGAGGATTGACGACCGCCGTGTGTTTGATATAGTCGTGAAGCTGCTGGCGGGCGCGCATGTTTCCTTCCATCTCGAGTTCGATGCGCGTTCCGTGGGGGCGGTCCCACGAGGTCGTTTCCTCGACGCTGATCTCGGGTTCGTTGGAGTCAGTATCGACGATCAGTTCGAAGTACTCCGCCTCGCTTGCCCCCTGGGTTCGGCTGGTGATCTTCGCCGGCTTCCCGCTGGTCAGTTGCGAGTAAAGAACGGCCGCAGAGATGCCGATTCCCTGCTGGCCGCGCGACTGTTCGCGGGCGTGAAAGCGAGAGCCATAGAGTAGTTTTCCGAATACTTTCGGTAGCGATTCTTTCGTGATTCCCGGCCCGTTGTCCTCGACGATCAGGCGGTAGTAGTCGCCGTCTTCCTGAATCTCGACGTAGATATCCGGGAGAATGCTGGCCTCTTCTGCAGCGTCCAGGGCGTTGTCGACGGCTTCCTTAACAGCCGTGACGAGGCCCCGAGCACCGCTGTCGAAGCCGAGCATATGCTTGTTCTTCTCGAAGAACTCGGCGATCGAGATCGCCTGCTGGTTTTCGGCCAGCTCCTCGGCGATCCCCGGCTCGTCACCGAGTGTCGACTGGAACGACGTCATCGTTCCCTTGTACTAACGGCGAGGCTAAAAGGTGTGTGCTACCGGAGTGAAAGTGGACGACGGCAGACAGACCCTCGATGACACGCCACAACCCCGACCATTTCAGACGGGCGGGTCAGTCCTCGATCGGCGGCCAGCGGACGGGTCAGTCCTCGATCGGCGGCCAGTGCCACGCGTCGGCCCGCGTCACCCCAAGCAGCTTTCGGCGTCGCTCACTCCGGGCCGCGAGCGCGTCCTCGAACTCCTCGTCGTCGACGGTCGGGATGCCGTCGGCCCGCAGCCGATCGAGTTCTGGCGGTGGCGGCACCTCCTCAGCGGGATCGATAAACGCCGTCTCGAGCGTATCGAGGTAGCTCTCGGTCGCCGATCGGGCGTTTTCGACGAGGGCGGGATCGAGTTGGGCGTCGTCGTCGACGCCGTGACGGAAGATGGTGGTCGCCTCGTCGAAAATCGGGACGGCGATCGCGGAGGCGCGGGAGGCCTGTTCGCTGTGGTAGTAGTGGAGAATCGGATAGGCCTTGTGCTGGTCAGCGAGCAAGGAGAGTTGTTCTGCCAGCGTCTCGATCGGAAGCTCGAGACCGTCGAACGCGTCGCCGGCCCAGCCGATCCTGACGAACGCTTCGCTACGCTCGCCAAGTCCTGTCACGCTGCTGGCGAACGATCGCTTCTCGGAGACGGCTCCGAGAACGGTCAATATGTAGGAGACCCCCAGCGTGACGAATGCCATTCCCGTCGCGGTCGTGAACGAACTGGCGATCTCCCAGGTCGCTGTTCTCGGGGAGTAGTCGCCGTTTCCGCTCGTGAACATCGTGTACGCGACGTAGTAGAACCGACCGGCCCAGTCGGCCGGCGCACCGGTCTGGGCGCTGACGAGGGCCGTCTCGCCGCCGGCGAACAGGAGTGTCCAGCCGAGCCACAGCAGGGCGATCCACATCGCGAGCGTGAGCGTCAGGATGAGCGGCCCGGCGATACTGAGCGCCCACGACTCGTCCCGACTCGCGAACCGAAGCCCGCGCCAGGTCCAGGTTGTCAACCGCTCGGACAGTGGTCCGGACCCCCCATCGACCCAGAGCGTTGTCCAGATGATGTCGACCACGACGGCGGCGAGTACGACGACTCCGATTGCGAGATACAGCGGTTGCATTTCCTCGTTCTATCGTCTCGACGCCCGTCAATCGTGGCCAGGGTACTGACACGGGTTTTTACGATAGGGATAGGACTCTGTTCGCGCGCCTGAAACCGTTCCGACCGGTGGCCCACGACGTACCCGTGGGAGGCGCAATCCACCGCCTGTAGTCGGAGTCTAGTTGAGCGGAGGGTGTCGTGACCGAGTGTCGTGACTCCGAATTCGAGGGTCGGTGACCAACACTTATATTCATCGTTCGAGAACTGTTGGCAGTATGTCGTTCCACACGGGCGGGGTTCTGTTTCGAGACGTTTTCGGAACCGAAAAGATGCGTGATATTTTCAGTGAGCGATCGTTTATTGCCCGTTTTCTGGCGGTCGAAGCTGCACTCGCCCGAGCGGAAGCGTCGGTAGACGTTATCCCAGAGTGGGCCAGCGACACGATCACCTCGAACGCCGATCTCGAAAGCGTCGAATTGTCGCGAATCGAGGCGTACGTTGACGAGATCGGACTGTTCTCGATGAGTATCATCGAAGCCTGGAAGGAGGAACTCGGCGGTGCGGGAGAGTACGTTCACTGGGGTGCCTCGACGCAGGATATCTCCGACACGGTCGTCGTCTTGCAACTTCGCGATGCGATCGAGGCAATCGGCGAGTCCCTCCTCAGCGTACGGGATCGTCTCCGGTCTCTCGCGGTCGAACACCGGGAAACGCCGATGATCGGACGGACCCAACACGTCAACGCGCCGCCCATCACTCTTGGATTTAAATTCGCGACCTGGCTCGACGAGATCGAGCGTCACCTGCTCCGATTGGAGCAACTCGAAGACCGACTGTACGTCGTCGAGTTCGCCGGTGCATCCGGAACGCTAGCAGCCGTCGGTGACGACGGAATCGAGATTCTAGAGCGATTCGCGGCGGAACTCGATCTTGGCGTGCCGACGATCGGGTGGACCGCGACGCGCGATCGGTTCGCTGAAACGCTGAATCTGTTTGCGCTGATCGCCGGGACGCTCGCACGGATCGCACAGCAAGTGCTGCTGTTGAACCGTCCCGAGATCGGAGAGGTGGCGGAGACCGTTCCCGAGGACGAACTGGGAAGCAGCACGAACCCTCACAAGCGAAATCCGGTACTATCCCAGCACACACTCGGAATCGCGCGGCTGGTTCGGGGACACGCGGCAGTCATGAATCAACTGTTAGAACCGTTCGACGAGCGGGATCGATCGGCGTGGTTCGTCGAATTCGCCGTCATCCCCGAAGCGGCCGGCTACCTCCACCGTGCGTTAGTAAACACGCGCGAGAATCTGGAGGGAATCGATGTCGACACCGATGCGATCGAACGGAACATCCGTCGCTCCGGACCGTTGATCGCGTCGGAGGCGGTCATGATGGCGCTCGCAGAGACGACCGGCCGACAGACCGCCCACGAGATCGTTCACGAGGCTGCGATGAGGGCGCTCGATGGGACCCAGTCCTTCGAGGAGTCCCTGGCCGACGATCCGCGAGTCACGGCTCATCTCGACGCGTCGACGATCGACTCCCTGACCGATCCGATGGCGTACGTTGGACTGTCTACCGAGTTTACGAATCGCGTCCTCGATGCGCGTGGAACCGACGTCTCAGACGGTCTGTTGTAATTGGTACCGGTGATCGCTCGATCAGGGAACTAATTTGTCGTCCAAAAGCCGTCATCGACCCGCCATCTGTACGTGTTCCGTGATTGTTACGATGCGTGTTCAGTCATTGTGATCACCGTTTTCGGATGATTGCGATTCGCGCTCGCGCGCGTACGTGAACCTTTATAGGGCGGCAGGCGCTACCCACAAACAGGTTTTACATGTCCCAGGAAAGCGAGTACGGTGCCGGGCAGATTCAGGTCTTGGAAGGCCTGGAGGCCGTCCGAAAGCGGCCGGCGATGTATATCGGCTCTACGGATTCTCGAGGGCTTCACCATCTCGTCTACGAAGTGGTGGACAACTCGATCGACGAGGCGCTGGCGGGGTACTGTGACGAAATCGAGGTGACGATCCACGACGACGGGTCGGTGAGCGTCGCCGACGACGGACGCGGGATCCCCGTCGACACCCACGAGGAGTACGATCGACCCGCACTCGAGGTCATTCTCACCGTTCTCCACGCCGGTGGGAAATTCGACAACAAGTCTTACCAGGTATCCGGCGGACTCCACGGCGTCGGCGTGAGCGTGGTCAACGCGCTCTCGAAGCGACTCGAGGCGGAGGTCAAACGCGACGGTGGCGTCTTCCGCCACGCCTTTGAGCGGGGCGAACCCGTCGGTGACATGGAGCGGGTTCGCGATATGGAACCCGGCGAGGAAACCGGAACCGAAATCCGGTTCTGGCCCGACGACGGCATCTTCGAGACGGACGACTTTGCCTTCTCGACGCTGTCGAATCGGCTTCGGGAACTCGCCTTCCTCAACTCCGGCGTCCGCATCGCGCTCCGCGACGAGCGCGAGACCGACGAAGAGGGCGAGTATGCCGTAGAAGCCTACCAGTACGAGGGCGGGATCCGAGAATTCGTCGAGTATCTGAACGAGACTCGTTCGGCGATGCACGAGGAGATCATCTACCTCGAAGACGAAGACCAGAATATCCAGGTCGAGGTGGCAATGCAAGCCACCGAGGAGCTTCAGGGCTCAATCCACGCCTTCGCGAACAACATCAACACACGCGAGGGTGGGACCCACCTCACGGGATTCAAGACCGCGCTCACGCGCACCGTCAACGACTACGCCGACAGTAACGATCTGCTGTCTGACCTCGACGAGAACCTCAAAGGCGAGGACATCCGCGAGGGGCTGACGGCGGTTATCTCTATCAAACACCCCGATCCGCAGTTCGAGGGCCAGACGAAGACGAAACTCGGCAACAGCGAAGTCCGGGGTATCGTCGAAAGCGCAATGCACGAAGGACTCGGAACCTACTTCGAGGAACACCCCGACACTGCGGAAGCGATCGTCGCGAAAGCCGTCGAGGCGGCCAAAGCGCGCAAGGCGGCCAAGAAGGCGGAGGAACTGACCCGCCGCAAGTCCGCGCTCGAATCGACCTCGCTGCCGGGCAAACTCGCGGACTGCCAGACCAAAGATCCCGACGAGGCCGAACTGTTCATCGCGGAGGGAGACTCCGCGGGCGGCAGCGCAAAACAGGCCCGTAACCCCGAGTTCCAGGCCGTCCTTCCGATCAAGGGGAAGATCCTGAACGTCGAGAAACACCGACTCGATCGCATTCTCGAAAACGACGAGATCCGGAACATGATCACCGCGATCGGCGCGGGGATCGGCGACGAGTTCGACGTCGACGACGTCCGGTACAACAAGATCATCATGGCGACGGACGCCGACGTCGACGGCGCACACATCCGGACGCTCATGCTGACGTTCTTCTACCGACACATGCGCCCGCTGCTCGAAGGTGGCTACGTCTACGCGACCCAGCCGCCGCTGTATCGCATCCGCTACCGCGGTGAAACCTACGATGCGATGACCGACGCCGAACGCGATCAGATCGTCGCGGAGAAGTGCGACGGCAATCCGACGCAAGTCCAGCGGTTCAAGGGACTCGGTGAAATGAACCCCGAACAGCTCTGGGAGACGACGATGAACCCCGACAACCGCATTCTCAAACAGATCACGATCGAGGACGCGGCTGCAGCCGACAAGATGTTCTCCGTGCTGATGGGCGACGCCGTCGAACCCCGGAAACAGTTCATCAAGGATCACGCGCCGGAAGCAGAGTGGATCGACATATAGTTGAGGTGAGGTTACTACATGAGTTCAGACGTACCCGATCCGACCGACGTAGCGGCACGAGCGGTAGAGAACGTCCGCATCGAGGACGAGATGGAACAGAGCTACATCGACTACGCGATGAGCGTTATCGCAGGTCGTGCCCTCCCAGACGTCCGTGACGGGCTCAAACCGGTCCACCGGCGCATCCTGTACGCGATGCACGAGATGGGCGTCTCCTCCGGCAGCAGCCACCGGAAGTCCTCCTCGATCGTCGGGGAGACGATGGGTGATTACCACCCACACGGCGACAGCGCGATCTACGACACGCTGGTCCGGATGGCCCAGGACTTCTCGATGCGGTATCCCCTCGTCGACGGCCAGGGGAACTTCGGTTCGATGGATGGCGATCCAGCCGCCGCGCCCCGGTACACTGAGGCTCGGATGGCTCCCCTCTCCGAAGAACTGCTCGAGGATATCGAGAAGGACACGGTAGACTTCTCAGCGAACTATGACGATCGACTGCAAGAACCCGACGTACTCCCCGCAGCCTTCCCGAACCTTCTCGTGAACGGCTCCTCGGGGATCGCCGTCGGAATGTCGACGAACATCCCGCCGCACAATCTCGGCGAGGTGATCGACGCGACGATCGAACTAATCGACAACCCCGACGCGACAGTCGAGGACTTAATGGACCACGTGAAGGGTCCCGACTTTCCGACCGGTGCCAACATCGTCGGCCGCGACGCTATCTACTCGGCGTACAAAACCGGCCGCGGGCGCATCCGCGTTCGCGCGGAGTTCGAGGTCGAGGAGTGGAAAAACGATCGCGAGCGCATCGTTATCACGGAACTGCCCTACCAGGCGAACAAGGCGCGACTGGTCGAGCGAATCGCAGAGGACGTCACCGAAGGCGAAATCGAAGGCATCTCCGATCTGCGCGACGAGTCCGATCGGGAGGGCGTCCGCATCGTCGTCGAGTGCAAACGCGGAGCCAACGTCGAGGTGGTGAAGAACAAACTGCTCGAAAATCACTTAGAGCGAACGTTCGGCGTGATCAATCTCGCGCTGGTCGACGGTCAGCCGCAAGTCCTCTCGCTCAGAGAGACCCTAGAGGAGTACGTCTCCCACCGCCGCGAAGTCATCCGCCGCCGCAGCGAGTACGACCTCACGGAGGCCGAAGAGCGCGCTCACATCCTCGAAGGCCGGCTGAAAGCCGTCGAGAACGCCGAGGACGTCGTCGACCTGATTCGCAACAGCGAGGACCGATCGGCCGCGAAAGCCGCGTTGCAGGAGGCCTACGACTTCTCGATGGCGCAAGCCGAACACATCGTTCGGATGCAACTGGGCAGTCTCACGTCGATGGAAACCGTCGAGATCGAAGACGAATACGAGGAGGTCCAGGCCGAAATCGAGCGCCTGACCGAAGTTCTCGACAGCGAGACCGAACTGCTCGGCGTCATCAAAGACGAACTGCGGGAGATCAAAGACGAATACGCCGACGAACGCCGCACCTCGATCGTCGAGGATCAGGGGACGGTCACCCACGAGGACCTCATCCCCGAGGAGGAGGTGTTCGTCGTCATGACCGAAGACGACTACGTCAAGCGGATGCCGATCGACCAGTTCGACCCCCAGGGTCGTGGCGGCAAGGGGATCATCGGTGCGGACGTCAAGGAGGACGATCGCGTCTCGACGGTGTTCCGGGCGAACACCCACGACTATCTCCTCTGTTTCACTAACCATGGCAAGGTCTACCAGCTAAAGACCTACGAGATCCCCGAGATGGGTCGGACCGCCCGCGGCAAGTCGGCGGTCAACATCCTCGACCTCGATCCCGGCGAGGACATCACCGCGATCGTCGACACCGACGCCTTCAGCGATGACGAGTTCGTGACGATGGCCACCCGGAACGGCTACGTCAAGCGAACAGCCGGCGAGGAGTTCGACAACATCCGATCGACCGGGATCATCGCTGCGGATCTCGAGGAGGGCGACGAACTCGTCGACGTCGAAGTGACAGACGGCACCCAGGACCTTGTCATCGCGACGGAAGGCGGGATGACGATTCGATTCGACGAGGACGAAGTGCGCGCGATGGGGCGAAACGCTCGCGGCGTCAACGGGATCAAACTGCAAGAAGACGACGCCGTCGCGGGCCTCGTCGCGACCGACGAGGACGACGGGCAGGCCCTGCTTACTGTTACCCGGAACGGCTACGGCAAACGGACCCGCCTCTCGGAGTATCGGACGCAGTCCCGCTACGGCAAGGGGCTGATCGACATCAAGACGGGCGATCGAAACGGTCCCGTGACGGCGGCCATGGCCGTTTCGGACGACGACCAACTCGTGATGATGAGCGAACGCGGCCAGATCGTCCGTACCCGCGTCGACGAGATCTCGGCGGTCGGACGCAACACGATGGGCGTGATCGTAATGGACGTCCCAGACAACGACGCGGTCGCGAGCGTCGACGTGATTCCGGCAGCGACGGCCGAAACGCCGGAAGAAGAGAACTCAGGCGATCACCCGGAGGAGTCAGCGAGCCCGGACGACGAGACGGTGGGTGTAGACGACGGGTCAGCGGCCAACTGAGCCCGCTCTCTTTTTCGAGGGTCCGACGGAGGTAAGAAGAGAGCGATGAAGGAGGAACGATGGCAAAGAAGTCGTCAGGCGAGAAGACGACGAATATCCACACGTCAGAAACCGCTGTGGGTAGTCCGTCGCCCGATGCTAACGCACACGTTTTCGAATCGTGAACGGACCGTCCGTTGACACCTGCTCCAGTGACACGGTGTCGCACGTACGTCTCGTCTGTCCCGAGGTATCGATCGACTTAGTGGTCGGGTTCTTCTGCCGGAGCGATCATATCGTCGATACGCAAAATGAGGATGTTGTTCGTATCGTCTTTACCGTCGAGGGTTCCTTCGACGACGAGTTTCGACAGCGGCGTCGGGCCGACGGTGACGGAGTCGCCCTCTCTAATGCCGCCGAGCGATCCCTGGATGTGAATCTCCGCTCGACAGAGTTCGGGATGGTGAACGCTCGAGAGGTCGATTTCCTCGACGATGACGTCATCGACCGGGTCGCCCCTGTGCGTCAGCGGAACCGAGGCCGGATCGTCCATCTGCTGGATTTCGAGGGCCTCGTAGGCGGCGGCCGTTGGTTTATATCCACCCTTCGGTCCGGGAACCCCCTCTACCAGCTGTAAGGCCTTGAGGCTCTGCATCTGGTTGCGAATCGTGCCGGGGTTTCGATCGACCTGTTCGGCGATATCTTCGCCTTTGATCGCGTCCTCGGACTCCTTGTGGAGGTTCGTCAGCGCACGAAGTATTTTCTTCTGGCTCGGTGTGAGTTCAATGGATGACATAGTGAATTGTTCGCAATTGACTTCCTTAAACCCGACGGGTACGCCGGAGAGTTCTTTCGTGTTGACGACCGCGCCACGGATAGTAATCAGTTTCCTTTTTCCGCGTTTTCGCGGCCAAACGTGACCCTCACTAGTCAGAACGGTTGCCGGCCGCCACACCGGTGATCAATCTACAGGCGGAGCAGGCCGAGTGCCTCGGGGCTTGCCCCCGAAGCGGTTCACCAAGATACGTTGACCACGACGAAATCGGGCGGGGAAAGGCTACGCCGCTGCGCTACGATCCGTTGCCCGACGAACAGCAGTCAGTACTCACCGCGAGGGCCGCCGAACTATAGCCGACGGGCGCCGAACGACCGCGACAACTGACACGAGTTGCACACTGATCGCACTGTCCGCGATTCCCGCGCGCATCGACCGCTCACGGATCACTGCGTTCTCCGGTCGGTATCCATGGTCCTCGCTCACTCCGGCCCACGCTCCAGTCGTACGATCTGGTGTACAGTGACGGTCAGTGGCTAATCTGTTACTCTCGGATTGACTCCCGTCGACTTCTCCCGTTCCTTGCCGACCCCGCTCTTTACTATCCTCCCTGTGGTGGCCTGCCGTACCGCATGACACGAGACGACGATCGGATTCCGGTGACGGTGGTCAGCGGCTATCTCGGTGCCGGCAAGACCACGCTCGTCAATCACCTCCTGTCGAACCCCAGGGACCGCGAAATTGCGGTCATCGTCAACGATATGGGTGAGGTGAACATCGACGCGGACCTGATCGCTCGAGAGAACGAAGACGAGGGAATCATCGACCTCTCGAACGGCTGTATCTGCTGTCGGCTGCAAGGTGATCTGCTCTCGGAGGCCGATCGCCTCGCCGAGCAACGGGAGTTCGATTACCTGCTGGTCGAATCCTCGGGTATCAGCGAACCGATTCCCGTCGCACGGGTGTTCACCGAGGGAACCGACGCGAGCGAGATCGACCCGACGGAGCTGTTTCGGCTGGATACGATGGTGACCGTCCTCGACACCTACGGCTTCTGGAAGGAGTTCGACGCCGGCGAGTCGCTACCCGAACACGCCCAGCCGGACGAGCAACGGCCACTGAGCGAAGTTCTCGTCGAGAGCATCGAGTTCTGTGACGTCCTCCTGTTGAACAAGGCCGATATGGTCCCCGACGATGTCCTCGACGAGATCGAAACCGTCGTCGATCGACTCCAGCCGCGGGCCGAGCGGGTCCGAACGACCTACAGCGAGGTCGATCCGAACCTCGTCCTCGACACCGGCCGGTTCGACTTCGAGGACGCGACGCGATCGCAGGGATGGAAACGCGAACTCCGGGGCGAGGGCCACAAGCACGGCCACGGTGACACCCGTGACAGCGAGCACGGGAACGGACACGAACACAGCCACGCACACGATCGCGGACAGCGGGCCGCAGATATACACGGCGTCTCGTCGTTCGTCTTTCGGTCCGACGCCCCGTTTCGACCCACCGAACTGGTCGACTGGCTCAGAGAGTGGGACGGCTCGATCATCCGTGCGAAAGGCGTCTGTTACGTCGCCGGTCACGACACAGTAATTGGAGTCAGTCAGGCAGGACCGTCGGTGCAGGCAGGGCCGATCGGTGAGTGGCGACCCGAGGACGATCGACGGACACAACTGGTGTTCATCGGCAGTGGGATGGACCAAGAGCGCATCCGAGCAGAACTCGAGGCGATGACCGTCGACCCGGAGACCGCCGAGGAGAACGAGGAGTGGGCGGAGCCGTTCCCGCTGTGATTCGAGTCCGTCGCCCCGACGATCTGAGTCGTGGGGACGACGGTCAGCGTCCGTCGCTGGCTACGATTCGAGTTCGTCGCTGAGTTCGTCCCAGGACTCGTGAAAGCCGTGGGTCGACTGGGTGGTCGCCTGCGCGGTGGCGTTCTGGTAGACGTCGTCGTACTCGAGCAGCCGTCCCCAGCCGTCGGAAAACGAGTAGTTGCAGTACTGGCACATACCGCCGGGTAGCACCGTCGCCACTATACGCTTTTCCGTCGCCCGCGTTCGCGCTCGCTCGAGACGATCGATCCCGATCGTCGGCGTGGTAGACTGCGACGGCCAACAGACCCATAACGGTCCCCCGTCGAAGGCTCTCACTGACGATTACAACCGAGAGAACGATTATGAACCCGAAACGAAACGGCGCGTACGTTGGCAGTGCGACAGACGTGGTCGAACGATCCTGCGATCACTGCGACTGGTACGCGGTCGACGATACCTACCCCGATCTCATCAAGCGATACCAGGACCACCTCCGAGCGGACCATCCGAAAGTGTGGCTTCGGCGGTAGCATCGACCGCGGGAAAAAAGCGAATCGGTCCCGGTTCAGGGCTCGAGCAGCACCTTGACGACGCCCTCCTCGCGATCGTCGAAGCGCTCGTACATCTCGGGGGCCTCCTCGAGGTCGACCCGGTGGGAGACGACCCAGCTCGGGTCAGCCCGGCCCTCGATGATCATGTCCCGAAGCTGTCGATTGTACTGCTTGACGTTACACTGGCCGGTGCCGAACTTGTGGCCCTTCTCGAAGAGCTTCCCGAAGTCGATGCCGAGTCGACCCTGAGCAGACATCTCGTCCGGTGCGCCGGGGTCGGAGGGGACGTACAGTCCCGGAACGCCGATTTCGCCGGTCGGGCGCACCGTCTGGATTAGCTGATTGAGCACGACGGCCGGGTTCTCGCGAGCCGGGTCGTAGGCGTCGTCGCCCGGATCGGTTTCGGGGTCGATCGCCTGATAGCCGACGGCGTCGACGCCCTTGTCGACCTCGTCGCCGTGTTCGTCGACGATCTGGTCGACCGGATCGCCCTCCTCGAAGTCGATCGCGTGGGCGTCACAGTGGTCTTCGGCCATTTCGAGACGGCTGGGGACGCGATCGACCACGTAGATCTCGGAGGCACCCTGGATCTTCGCGCTGTAGGCGGCCATCAGTCCGACCGGACCGGCCCCGTAGATGGCGATCGACTCGCCGGGTTGCAGGTTGGCGAGTCGAGTGCCGTGCCAGCCCGTCGGGAAAATATCCGCGAGCAGCGCGAACGAGTCCTCGTGCTGGTCACCTTCCGGCAGTTTGAGCGCGTTGAAGTCGGCGTAGGGTACCCGGAGCTTTTCGGCTTGTCCACCCTTGTACGGTCCCATCGCGACGTAGCCGTACGCCCCGCCGGCGA
Source organism: Halosolutus sp. DAT137 (assembly GCF_059736405.1). NCBI lineage: Archaea > Methanobacteriati > Methanobacteriota > Halobacteria > Halobacteriales > Natrialbaceae > Halosolutus > Halosolutus sp. DAT137. The sequence goes on from NZ_JCAQID010000008.1 coordinate 214,334, forward strand.
AACCGGGGTTGACGTTGGTACAGAACCCGGTATAGCCGTCTTCACAGTTCTGACAGAAGCCACAGGCGACGTTAAAGGGCATGACGACCCGATCGCCCTCCTCGAGCGTGGTGACGGCGTCACCCACTTCGGAGACGATCCCCATGTTCTCGTGTCCGAAGACGATCCCCGGATCAGCGGCGGTTCGTCCTTCGTACATGTGGAGGTCAGAGCCACAGATACAGGACGTCGTGATGTCGACGAGGACGTCGTTGGGATGTTGCAGTTCGGGTTCGTCTACTTCTTCGACGGCGACGTCGTGTGGGCCTTTGTATACGACAGCGTTCATTGACATTGGGTCACGCACCAGAGGGTTCCACCACCATTGTTAGTTTAAAACTTGTTGTGGATTTCTTCCCCGAGATTACTAGCCATTGTTATCGGCTTCGACGACGGTCAGTTACGCGTGAGACCCCTCAAAAGCGAGTAATTCATGCGGTGGTCCGGAACGCGAAGTCGTTCGTGGCGGGGTCGGTGGATATTCAAATAGCACGGGCGAATACTACCGGCTATGGAGCTTTCGCGAGCCCTCGGTGCGGACGCCAGAATCACTTGCGTCGTCGGCGCTGGAGGGAAGAAATCGACGCTGTACGAACTCGCCGGCCGACTCGATCGGGCGGTTCTCACGGCCACCGTTCGAATTCCGATTTTCGATCGCCAGGTCGCCGCAGTCGACGTGACGGACGACCCCGTCGGCGCGCTGGCCGCACCCGAGCGGCGTACCGACGGGAACGAGGAGTGGCCCCTCGGACTGGTCGCAGACCGCGAGGGCGACGATCGGTACGTCGGCTACGAGCCGTCAGTCGTCGACGAAATTGGGGCCTCGGACGTCCCGGACCACGTTCTCGTTAAAGCCGACGGAGCGCGAACGCGATGGCTCAAAGCTCCCGACGACCAGGAACCACAGCTTCCCCGATCGACCGATACCGTCCTCGCGATCGCCAGCGTCCACGCCGTAGGCGAACCTCTCGACGAGCGCGTCGTCCACCGGCCCGACCGCGTCGCCGCGGTCACGGGACGGACTCCTGGCGAGCCGATCGAGTCGGCAGACGTGGCGACCGTGCTGACGAGTCCCGACGGTGGCCTAAAAAACGTGCCCGCCGACGCGACGTACGTTCCGCTGCTCAACATGGTCGACGACGAGGACGATCTAGCCGTGGGGCGGGAGATCGCACGCCGGATCCTCGATCGTAGCGACAAGTCCCACGGGCGCGTCTCCCGAGTTGTTCTGACGAGTATGATCGCCGAGGAACCGCTGGTAGCCGTCCTCGAATGAGCGAGTCGAGCGGATTTTTGGGTGGTTCGCGAGTGTCCCACGCCGGACTCTTATAAACCGTCTCGTCCTATCCGTGTCCATATGACTGCTACCGACACGGCGATCGATTCGCTCGGCGGCGTCGTCCTCGCCGGCGGCTACTCGACGCGCTTTGGCGACGCCGACAAGGCGGTCGCCCCCCTCGCCGGCACGCCGATGGTCCACCACGTGGTCGATCGACTTGGGATGGTCGCGGACGATGTCGTGATCAACTGTCGGGACGACCAGCGCGAAGCGATCGCGGACGCGCTATCGGACTGTGCGCTCGACGTTCGGTTCGCGATCGATCCGATTCCCGATCAGGGACCACTCGCGGGTATCCAGATCGGTCTGGAGAAGGTCGATCGCGAGTACGCGGCCGTCGTGGCCTGTGACATGCCCTTCGTCGACCCGGATCTGCTCGCATATCTGGCCGAGCGAGCGCAGAGCCACGACGGGGCGGTCGTCCAGCTCGAAGAGGGATGGTATCAGACGACTCAGGCGGTCTACCGGGCAGATGCGATGGCCGAGGCCTGCGAGGCAGCCCTCGATTCGGACGACCGGAGAATCGTCGCCGCGATCGACCGAATCGACGTTGTCACCGTCGAAGAGTCCGAACTCGACGATATCGATGCGGCGACCTTCGAGAGCATCGATACGCAGGACGCGCTGGCCGCGGCCGAACGGGAATTCGAGCAGTAAGTCGGCTCTCGTGACGTGTCTTCTCTGTCGGTATTTTCACAGCAGTCGGACTATTTTCGAATCGATCAGTTCCCAACACGTAAGAACGACTGATAGTGATATAGCCGTCTCACGAGTAGCGTCTCGTATGAGGATTCTCGTGGCAACCGATGGCTCCAATGTCAGCGAAACGGCGATCGAATACGCCACCCGGGAGGCCGGCGCGTGGGATCTTCCCCTCGAGATCGTACACGTCCTGACACCCGAGACGGAACTCGTCGACGGCAATCTCGTCCTCCCCGGGGAAGCGGAGGCGATGGAACAGGGCGAACGGACGCTCCAGCAGGCGAAAGCCCACGCGGCCGAAACCGCGGCCGATCGCAGCGAGACGATCGAGATTACGACCGAACTGTTAGCCGGCAGACCGGCAGAAGCGATCGCGGAGTACGCCGATTCGGCGGACGTTCACGGCATTTACGTCGGCCATCGCGGCCTCTCGGAGACGCGCGAACAGGTGGTCGGCAGCGTGGCAAAATCGGTCGTCGACAAGGCGACGGTTCCGGTGACGATTATCAAGTGAATCGCCCGAGGAACGCGACTGGATGCGTTACTGATTCTTTTTCGCGCCGGGGTTCGACACGGCACCGTTGGCCGCGGAGCCGAACGCGTCGCCGTACTTCGCCAGCACGCCCGACGTGTACGTCGGGTCGGGCTTGTCGCGGGCCTCGAGACGCTGTTCGATCTCTTCGTCGGTGAGGTCGACGGAGAGTTCGCGTTCCGCGATATCGATCGTCACCGTGTCGCCGTCTTCGATGGCACCGATCGGACCGTCGACGGCCGCCTCGGGGGCGACGTGACCGATCGAAAGCCCCCGCGTCGCGCCGGAGAAGCGACCGTCGGTGATCAACGCGACGTCCTCGGAGTGGCCCTGGCCGGCGACAGCCGAAGTCACGCCGAGCATTTCGCGCATCCCTGGCCCTCCCTGTGGCCCCTCGTTGCGAATGACGATCACGTCGCCGGTATCGACGTGGCCCTCCTGGACGTAGGCCATGGCGTTCTCTTCGGTCTCGAAGACGCGGACGGGCCCCTCGTGGTGGAGGTCGTCGTCCCCGGTGATCTTGAGCACGGCCCCGCCGGGCGCGAGGTTGCCCGTCAGGATGCGGATCGCGCCCTGCTCGTTTTTTGGCTCCTCGACGGTGTAGAGGTAGTCCTCGTCTAACTCCTCGATCGACGGCGGGTCGATCCGCTCGAGTTCCTCGGCGATCGTGTTGCCCGTGACCGTCAGCGCGTCGCCGTGGAGCAGGTCGGCCTCGTAGAGGGCGGCCAGGATAACGGGCACGCCGCCGACCTCGTGGAGGTCGTTCATGACGCGTTCGCCGCCTGGCTGAAGATCCGCGATTTTCGGAGTGTGCCGGCTGATCTCGTCGAACTCCTCGATCTCGAGGTCGATACCCGCTTCGGCGGCCAGCGCGAGCAGGTGAAGGACGGCGTTGGTCGAACCGCCGATCGCGACCTGCAGGGCGATCGCGTTCTCGAAGGATTCTTTCGAGAGGAAATCGGACGGTTTGCGTCGCGCTTCGACGGCCTCGACGGCGAGTTCGCCGGCGCGGCGGGCCTCGTCGTATCGAGAGTCGTCCTCTGCCGGCGGCGATGCCGCGCCGAGCGGGGAGAAACCGAGCGCCTCGGCAACTGAGGCCATCGTGTTGGCGGTGAACATTCCGCCACAGGAACCCGCGCCGGGGCAGGCGTTGTGCTCCATCTCGTCGAGTTCCTCTTCGGTCATCTCGCCGTCAGCGACGGCTCCGACGCCCTCGAAGACGTTCTGGATGGTGATCTCCCGACCGTCGTGCTCGCCGGGCATGATCGAGCCGCCGTAGAGGAAGACGCTCGGCAGATCTGTCCGGATCGAGGCCATCATCATTCCGGGCATGTTCTTGTCACAGCCGCCGATCGTCACGAGGCCGTCCATGCGCTCACCGAAGGCGACCAGTTCCACAGAGTCTGCGATAACTTCCCGCGAGATGAGCGAGGCTTTCATCCCCTCGGTCCCCATCGAGATCGCGTCCGAAATGGTGATGGTCCCGAACTCGATCGGCATCCCGCCGGCCTCGTCGATCCCGTCGTAGGCCGTCTGGGCGACATCGTCGAGGTGCACGTTACAGGGAGTGATGTCGGCGGCCGGATTGGCGAGACCGATCATCGGCGAGGAAAAGTCCTCGTCGTCGTATCCCATCGCACGGAACATCGCCCGGTGGGGGGCCCGTTCGGTCCCCTCCGTGACCTCGTTGCTCGGCAGGTCGTCGGGTTTGCCCCCGTCGGCCGATCGCTGGTCGGGCTGTTGGCTCATATCCGGAGAGTCGCAACCTCGGCGCTTAAAAGCCTCGGATAGCGTTGCCGACCCGTATGAACTCAGTACCGAACAACATCGGGTTGTCGGCCACGGTGCAATTTCGACTGCGACTGGCGGTCCCGACTGGTCACGGCAACCGTCGTCGTGGGCTATTGCTCGAACGACCAAATCTCACACAGATCGTGGCTTTCGCTGTCCTGCATGGGGCTTTCGGTGGCTGGTCACGGATCTGAAAACGAGCGCTACGTATGCATAAATACTGTCTGGAGTGTCGCTGGGAAATCAGCACGAACGACGGGTACACCGAACGGGAGGTGTCGAAACGGGTTATCGAACACTTCGTCGAAACGGGGCACACGGTCGACTCGCTGCGCCCCCTCCCACCCGTTATTGCCGAAAACTGACTCCCTCGTTGGCACCAACTCGACCAACTCGAACGGGACGATTACGCGGTGGACCGGCCGCAACCGGCAGCCACAGCGCGCCTCGTTTTCAGAGCCGATCGGTCCGAGTGCGGCCGGAAGCGCTTACTCGCCGCCGGGGAACTGGTCGAGTTCCGAGAGGACGAGTTCCTGGCCGAGTTCGAACTCCTCGTTCTCGAGGTCCGCGACGATCTCGACGAACTTCTCGCCGCCGATGACGTCGACGAGGATCGACTCGTCGTCGGGGTTGAAGCCGGCGAAGTGCGAGCCGGCACCGGTGTCGAGTTCCGCGACGATCTCGTAGTCCTCGACGCGGAGGATCAGCGTCTTGCCGCCGCTGGTGCTCGGGATCGCGGCGTACTGGTACTCGGAGTCGAAGTCGACCATGTGCGGGGTCTCCTGCTCGCCGTCACCGAGATCGATCTCTTCTGCGATCGTGAGCCCGCCGTCTCCCGTCGGTTCGAGGACGTACAGCACTGCGGTCCCCTGGTCGACCGCCCACAGTTCGTAGTCGTCGTCACTGTCGCCGGGGACGAGGCCGATGCCGTGGAAGTCGCTCGCGTCGTTGCCCTCGTCGGGCTGGAACGTCTTGACGTGTTCGCGCGACTCGACGTCGACGACTGCAACGCCCGGCGTACTCCCTTCGATGACGTGGGGACCGGATCGCGGCTCGGGACCGCGGGTCGTAACGTAGGCGTACTGGCCGTCGGGCGAGATGGTCATGATGTCGGGCGACTCGCCGACGAAGTCGATTTCGTCGATGACCTCGTCCGTTTCGGGGTCGAGAACGAACGCGTCGTCGGTATCCCGGTTGACCATCCACAGCTCCTCGGTGTCTGGGGTGAACCAGACGCCGTGGGTATCGTAGCCGTTACTGTCCTCGTTGACGAGTTCCTCGTAGCTCTCGGTGTCGAAGGCCCACCACTCGCCGGCGGGATCGGTCTCCTCGGTGTCGGCAACGCCGCCGTTCAAGTACATCTTGTTCTCGTCGGGGTGAGCGATCGTTCCGCAGTTTGCGGGAACGTCCGGGAACTCTTCGACGATCTCGAACGCGTCGGGATCGAAGACGAGGAATCCGGCGTCGCCGTACCCCGGTCCGAGCGTTACCCACGCCTCGCCGCTGTGGGAGTAATCGTGACAGACTGGGCTGGCACTGGCAAAGGCCGGCTCTTCCCCTCCGTTTTCGTCGCCGTTTTCGTCGCCGTTTTCGTCGCCGTTTTCCGCACCGTTCTCGTCGCCGTTCTCGCCGCCGTTCTCCCCGTCTTCGTCATCGCTTCCCGCACATCCCGCGAGCGCGATCGCACCGGCAACGGTGCTCGTCTGCAGGAACCGACGCCGAGTTTTTCGTTCTGTCATGTCCAACAAGTGGCGATCAATTGATTAAAACACCTTCGTTCTGAGGCCGTGAGACTGGCAGATGTGGCGATTTGACGTAGATTGCGGCAATTTTTGGAATTGTCAGCAATAAGTGCAATACTGGCCGATACCTATGACACAACTGGCGGTCGGACGCGACGGGCCCGTCCCGTTAGCACCGCGAACCTCGCGATCGACGGGTAGGACGTAGGACGCTCGATCGCGCGATAGCACCGTCTAGCGAGAAATCATCGAGTAAGACGACGCTCTGGGAGCTGCCGAGCGAGCGCAATCGATGTACGGCAGTTTTTCCGTTACCCGGTCCGGACCACAGCCGATCGATCGGGCCTTCCGGTAGGTTCGGCGGCGATCACGGGGTATAATTGATCGTAGCTCCCAGTTAGGAACGAAACCAATGAAGCGTCGACGATTTTTGGCCTCGAGTGTTGCGGTCGGTGCGGCGGCCGGCGCCGCCGGCTGCCTCGGCGGCGACGACGGCGACCCCGAGGGCGATGACGGGAACGGGGGCGGGGAGAACGGCGAAGACAGCGGGTTCGACGCGCTTCCTCGAGTCGAAAACCCGCCGGACGCGGTCTACCGCCCGTCCCACCGCGACGGGATGGTGATGTTCGAGACGATCGAAGCCGGCGACGTCGCCGTTTCACCGATGCTCTCGATTCCCCATTTCTTCTGGATCATGCCGGGACCAGAGGAGGTCGATCCGCCGACGGACGACGCCATCCACCTGATGGCGACCGTCTGGGACCCGGAAACCGGAATCGTCCTCCCGGTCGACGCCGGATCGACGATCGAGTTATCGAAAGACGGCGAGTTCGTCTCCGAGCGCGCCCCCTGGACGATGATCTCCCAGGACATGGGGTTCCATCTCGGGGACAACGTCCCGATCGACGGCAACGGCACCTACACCGCGACCATCACGATCAGCCCGATCGCGGACGTCCGGCTGATGGGGAGCTTCGAGGGACGCTTCGAGAACCGCGAAACGGCGACGTTCGAGTTCGAGATCGACGACGCTGCGCGCAGGTCTCTCGTCGAGGGCGTCGAGTTCTTCGAGGAAGACCGGTGGGGCGAACGCGGCGCGGTGGCCCCGATGGATCACAGCGAGCACGACGATCACGGAGACGGTGAACACGGGGAACACGAGGAAAACGGAGATCACGAGGACGGCGACGACCACCACGATCACGAGGACGGCGACGATCATCACGGTCACGGCGATCACGACCACGTGATGCCGTACTCGTCGCTCCCACCGACTGCGGATCTTCCCGGAACGCTTCTGGGCGAACCGACCCACGCTGACGCCGTGTATGCGACGACGCTTCTCGGTTCCGAGTCACGGTTCGGGGACGGCGAGGACTCCTATCTCGCGGTCTCGCCCCGAACGCCGTACAACCGTTGTGTCCTCCCACAGCAGTCTCTCTCGATGGAACTCCTGCGAGACGGCGAGACGATCGACGGGTCGCCGCTCGCGGCCACGCTCGATCACGAACTAAACTTCCACTACGGAACCCCGATCGAGCAGCCACAGGCGGGCGACGAACTCGTCGTTTCGGTGGACGCGCCGCCGCAAGTCTCGCGCCACCAGGGATACGAAACGGCGTTCCAGGAGACCGGCGACCTGTCGATCCAGATCGAAAACCTGTAATATGACCCGAATGACACTCTCTCTCGCGATCGCCTTCGTCGTGGTCGCAAGCGTCGCGACAGTCGGTGCCGTAGGAATCGCGGGTGCCGGGGACAGCGCGACGATCCTCGAAGTCGGGCCCGAAGACGCCGTCGCACCGCCCGGCGAGCGGATCCACGTCGCGATCGATATGTTAAACGACGGCGGCTACGGCGGCGTCGGCGTCGAACGAGTCGCCTTCGGGATCGAGTACGACAGCGACGTACTGACGGTCGAGGAGATCACCCGCGGCCCGTGGCTCGAACAGGGCGACGACACCGAGATCGTCACCGAGATCGACGTCGACGACGACGCCGGTACCGCCACGATCGAACAGTACCGTGACCCGGCCGAAGGCGGTGCCGCCGGCAGCGATCGGGCGGCGACGGTCACGTTCTCAGTTGCCGAAGATGCCGACGGCGAAACGTCGCCGGTGAACCTGACGGCGGTCGAAACGGACCTGACCAACGATTGGCCCCAATACGCGTTTACGCACAACGGCAGCGTCTCCGTCGACGGAAGTTCGGACGTCGTCGGCGCTTCGTCACCCGACCGAAGTCCCGATTACACGACTGAACCCGAGGCGGCGTCCGAGGAGACCGCAACCGGAGCGGACGAGCCGGTAGACGATGACGCGCCCGTGGAAGCGGACGATCCGATACCCGGTTTCGGGGTCCCGGCGGCACTTGCGGCGCTCGTCGCGCTCGCGGTCGTCAGGTCGATCGCGGGCCGGGACGATTGATGGTTGGGACGCAGAAAGCCGCAATCTGTCGACGACGCGGGTCGGTGCCAGGAAGGGAAAGCTCGACGCTGAATCAACATATGCCGAGTCGGTCGTGCGAACCGCTCACCGAGCGCTCCGAGGTCACCTCCTGAAATCGCGTCAGTAGATTCCGTTACGTAGCTGGCTCTGGAACGGTCATTCACGGGATGAAAAATGACAGTTCGTGAGTGTTTGCAAAGAGGTGGCGGTAGAGAGCTGTACGAGTGTCGAAATTGCGGCGAGAAATTCGAGAAAGACGTGAGTGAATGTCCGAACTGTAACTGGGAAGGAATTGCTCACTACGTATTCTGAGCGTTCCACCCATACAACGACGTCGTGTTGCACTCATCCCCCGTTTTCGCCGGTTAGTATCCGTCCGTACCAACGGATTTCGATAGCACAGAATCGTTATCTTCTGGCAACGGGTGGTCTGTGACCGATCGGACCGAAGGCGGTGCCCCTGATCGATCGAGCCGAAGCCGGTCACATCACCCGCGCTGTTCGAGAATTCGATCGATGATGAGCCGCGTCGAGAGTATTTCGGTCTCGTCGCTCGGTTCGCGGGCGCTCGCGCGTTCGACCGTACAGTCGATCCCGCGACGATCGAGTTCGGCTTCGATCGCCCCGGCGTCGTGGTGTTGGTCGTGGCCCAGCGCGATCACGTCGGGGTCGATCTCCTCGATCGGGACGAAGATATCCTTCTGGTGGCCGAGGATGGCGTCGTCGACGGCCTCGAGTGCGGCGACGACGTCCCGACGCTGTGTCGACGGGCAGATGGGCGTCTCCTTGTGATCGACGTTCGCCTTGCGGGCGACGATGACGATCAGTTCGTCGCCCATCGCCGCGGCCTCTTCGAGGTAGTGGACGTGTCCGGGGTGGAGAATGTCGAACGTCCCCTGGGCGATAACCGTCCGCGTCATCGTCGGAGATCCTCGTCGATGTCCGCCTGCGTGAAATCGAAGAACTCCTCGGTATCCGGAAGGTCGACGTCGATCACGTTCAGGGTCGTCGGCCGACCTTGCGAATCGAATGCTTTCCAGTCGGTTCGGCGGTAGGGCGCGCCGATGATGATGTGGACGCTTCCCCGTCCGAACGTTTCTAGGTCCGCGCTGCTCGGCCGGATGACGCCGTTTGGGTGGGAGTGGACGCTCCCGAGTGCCTTCACGTCGTTCGGAATCTGACTCGTTCTGACGGTCGCGCTGACGCTGTTTGCCTCCGTTCCAGGCACGACGAGGACGTCCGTGATGACGAGGCCGTCTGTGTCGAGACCCAGTCGATCCGCCTCGGTTCCCCGGAGAAAGCCCATGTACTCGTTCGGGTGGGAGGCGTCGGAGGATTCGAGGGCGAACTGGAGAGTCTCCTCGGCGATCCCGAGGATCTCGTTCGAGCGAAACAACGCGTCGAGCAGCCCCATACCCCTACCTGTGGGCTTGCGGTTGCTAAACGTTCCGAAAGGGGCCCTCCACCGCCGGACACCACGCCGCCACGGATCTTCCGACCCGTGGTACTTTAGCTCAGTTCTAGCTGTACTAGCTAGGCGTTTTTGCGGGCGGTGTGTGAAGCGGGTGGTATGTCACTCGACGATGAATCGCTGGCGTATCACAGCGAGGATCCAGCGGGAAAACTCGAAATTAGAACGACGAAATCGACGAGCACGCAGCGCGACCTCTCGCTCGCGTACTCGCCGGGCGTCGCAGCACCGTGTCGGGCGATTGCAGCCGACCCGACCGACGCCTACCGGTACACCGCGAAGGGGAATCTCGTCGGCGTCGTCTCGAACGGCTCCGCCGTGCTCGGCCTCGGAGATATCGGCGCGCAGGCCTCGAAGCCGGTCATGGAGGGAAAAGGCGTCCTGTTCAAGCGGTTTGCGGATATCGACGTGTTCGACATCGAACTCGATCACGTGGATCCCGACGCGTTCGTCGAATCAGTCGTCGCGATGGAGTCGACGTTCGGTGGAATCAACCTCGAGGATATCGCCGCACCGGAATGCTTTCGAATCGAGGACCGACTTCGCGACCGAATGGACATCCCAGTCTTCCACGACGATCAACACGGCACGGCGATCATCTCCGGGGCGGCACTGTTGAACGCCGCCGAACTCGCAGAGAAAGAACTCGCTGACCTCTCGGTCACGTTCGCTGGCGCGGGCGCGGCGGCGATCGCGGCCGCCCAATTTTTCGTTTCTCTCGGCGTTCGCACGGAGAACGTGACGATGGTCGATATCGACGGCATCCTGACGACCGAACGCGCTGAGGCCGGCGAACTCGACGAGTACACCCGCGAGTTCGCTCGCGACGTTCCCGAGGGCGGCTTGGCGGAGGCAATGGTAGACGCGGACGTCTTCGTCGGTCTCTCGGTTGGCGGCATCGTCTCGCCGGAGATGGTCAGGTCGATGGCCGACGATCCGATCGTCTTCGCGATGGCCAACCCCGACCCCGAAATCGAGTACGAGACGGCGAAGGACGCGCGCGACGACGCCGTTATCATGGCGACGGGCCGGTCGGATTACCCGAACCAGGTCAATAACGTCCTCGGCTTCCCGTTTCTCTTTCGTGGGGCGCTCGACGTGCGTGCAGCCGAGATCAACGAGGCGATGAAAGTCGCCGCCGCGGAGGCGATCGCCGACCTCGCAAAGCGGGACGTTCCGGACGCCGTGCGCAAGGCCTACGGCGACCAGCCCCTCCAGTTCGGCCCGGAGTACATCATCCCGAAACCGCTCGATCCGCGGGTGCTGTTCGAGGTCGCGCCCGCCGTCGCCGGTGCCGCGATGGAGACGGGTGCGGCCCGCGTCGAGATCGATCTGGACAGGTACGTCGAGCGGCTCGAAGCCCGCCTCGGAAAATCCAGGGAAATGATGCGGACCGTCTTCAACAAGGCCAAAACCGACCCCAAGCGCATTGCGCTGGCCGAAGGCGGGAACGAAACGATCATTCGCGCGGCCGCCCAGATCGCTGATCGAAACCTCGCGGAACCGATACTGATCGGCGGCGAACGCGAAATCGAGGCGACGATCGCGGCACTCGGCCTCGAGTACAAGCCGGCAGTGGTCGACCCGGCCGTTGGTGACCACGAGGCGTACGTCGACGCGCTTTACGAGCGTCGCCAGCGCAAGGGTGTGACGCGAACGGAGGCGAGCGATCGCATTCGGGACAGTAACTACTTCGCGTCCGTGATGGTCGAACAGGGCGATGCTGACGCGATGCTCACGGGACTGACGAATCATTATCCCTCCGCGTTGCGGCCGCCGTTGCAGGTGATCGGGACGGCACCGGATACCGAGTACGCGGCGGGAGTCTACATGCTCACGTTCAGAAACCGGGTCGTCTTCCTGGCGGACACCACGGTCAATCAGGATCCCGACGAGGACGTACTGGCCGAAATCACTCGTCACACGGCGGATCTCGCCAGACGGTTCAACGTCGAACCGCGGGCGGCGCTGCTTTCGTACTCCGACTTCGGCAGCGTCGACAACGACGGCACTCTGAAACCCCGCCGTGCGGCCGAACGGCTCCGCAACGACCCGACCGTGGACTTCCCGGTCGACGGCGAAATGCAAGCCGACACTGCGGTCGTCGAATCCATGCTCGAGGGAGACTACGAGTTCACCGAGCTAACGGAGCCGGCTAACGTGCTCGTCTTCCCGAATCTCGAGGCAGGGAATATCTGTTACAAACTGCTCCAGCGCCTCGGTGGTGCCGAAGCGATCGGACCGATGCTCGTCGGCATGGAAAAACCGGTTCACGTCCTCCAGCGCGGCGACGAGGTCTCAGACATCGTCAACCTCGCGGCCGTCGCGACGGTCGACGCACAGGGGGAGTGATCGGCGCTCCGAACGGGTCCGCCAGCGGTGTGCCGGCACTTCTTGACAAGGGTTATACGCGACCGTCTCAAAGAACGGCCAACGATGACTGCTGAGTCTGCCGGAGACCCCGGCACAGACGGCGGGGATTCCGTCGTCTACGATCTTGCCGCCGAGTGTACCGCAGAAGATATCGAACAGGACACCCTCTATCTCGCCGAAATCAACGGTATCGTCGATTACGGCGTCTTCGTCGACCTCTCCGAGTCGGTTTCCGGACTCGTCCACGAGTCCGTCCTCGAAGGAACCTACGCCGTCGGTGACGAACTCGTCGTCGAACTCGAAAGCGTTCGCGAAAACGGCGATATGGCCTTCGAACCCGCCGACGTCGAAGAGTACGCCGTCGAGGCAGTCGACCACGAGTACGCCCTGACCGGAACCGATCGACTCGAGGCCAACGTCGGTCAACAGATCCACCTCGAGGGGGAAGTCGTGCAGGTCAAACAGACCGGCGGCCCGACGATCTTCCACGTCACGGACGAATACGGCGTCATCCCGTGTGCCGCCTTCGAGGAGGCCGGCGTCCGCGCCTACCCAACGATCGAGGTCGGTGATATCGTTCGCGTCACCGGGATGCCCGAACACCGCCAGAACTCCCTCCAGATCGAGGTCGACGGACTCTCGAAACTCGAGGGCGAAGACGCTGAAGAGGCCCGCGATCGTCTCGAATCGGCACTCGAATCTCGCGCCGAACCCCACGACGTCGAACCGCTGATCGACTGGCCGGCCTTCGAGAAACTCCGGCCCGACCTCCACGAGGTCGCGACACTGCTCCGTCGGACGGTCCTCGAAGGGCGTCCGATCCGGGTTCGCCACCACGCCGACGGCGACGGTATGTGCGCGGCCGTTCCGGTCCAGATCGCGCTCCAGCGATTCATTGCCGAGGTCCACGAGGACGCGGACGCGCCGCGTCACCTCATCAAGCGTCTGCCCGCGAAGGCACCGTTCTACGAGATGGAAGACGCGACGCGCGACCTGAACTTCGCGCTGGAAGACCGCGAGAAACACGGCCAGCAACTCCCGCTGTTGCTCATGCTCGACAACGGCTCGACGGCCGAGGACGTCCCGGCCTACGAGACGCTGGCCCACTACGATATCCCGATCGCCGTCGTCGATCACCACCATCCCGACCCCGAGGCCGTCGACGATCTCCTCGATGCACACGTCAATCCGTACCTCCACGACGAGGATTACCGCATCACGACGGGGATGTGCTGTGTCGAACTGGCCCGGATGATTTATCCCGATCTGACCGACGAACTCCGGCACATTCCCGCCGTCGCCGGGCTCTCGGATCGATCGAAAGCCGACGCGATGGAGGACTACCTCGATCTCGCCGCCGAGGAGGGGTACGACGAAGCGCGGCTCAAAGATGTCAGCGAGGCGCTCGACTACGCGGCTTTCTGGCTGCGGTACAACTCCGGCGATCAGTTGATCGAGGACCTGCTCGAACTCGACGGCGACGAGGACGGCGAGGACGAACGCCACCGCCAACTCGTCTCCTTCTTCGCCTCCCGTGCTCGCGAGGAGGTCGACGAGCAACTCGACGCCGCCATGCCCCACCTCGAACACGAGGATCTCGACAACGGCGCACACCTCTACCGGATCGACGTCGAGAACTACGCCCACCGGTTCACCTACCCCGCGCCCGGAAAGACGACGGGCGAGATTCACGATCGCAAGATCGAGGAGACCGGCGATCCCGTGATTACGGTCGGATACGGTCCCGATTTCGCGGTGCTTCGCAGTGATGGCGTCCGTCTCGACATCCCGCGGATGGTCTCGGAACTCGAAGAGGAGGTTTCCGGCGGCGGCGTCTCCGGCGGCGGCCACCTCGTCGTCGGTTCGATCAAGTTCGTCAAAGGGAAACGCGAGGAGGTAATCGACGCTCTCGTCGAGAAAATGGAAGACGCAGAGATCGACGAAGAACTGTCGAGTGCGGCCCCAATCGACGACTGATCGTCGTCGACTACCTGTTCAGTCACCGGGTACGTACCCTCTTCGTAACCGATTCGACTCTCCGCGAGACCCAACCGGTACTGCTACTATTGCCGAGCAGGTTTCAGGACCGTCTCTCCCGAGGTCGGTGGGACGGGTTTCGTCCCTCGCTCGGGAGCGTCCTGTGGCGCTGTCACGGGCGCTCCCATCCGCAAGCGTGTCATTGACGCCCGAGAAAACCTCGGACGTTGGTTTTAGCGCGTCTCGTACTCCCGCGCAAGTGCCGGGAGCCGACGCGACCCTTGTTAACATCTATGTCACGGCGTGTACTAATCGTTGGGGTTTCGCCGGGCAACCGACGGCGGTTGTTTCGAACCATGTCGGATTCACGCCCGTTGAGCAAACCGAAGGTTTGCGATGCCCATCAGAACGCTTGCGTTCTGAGGACGCCCTAAACGGCGGGATTCTCTCCTTGAATCAAGATCGCACTGACGGTCGGTGCACACCCGATCGCAGTACCGTCGGCGTTACTTCGGGGAGTAGCGCCCACTGAAACGAGACAGCAAACAGATAAGCGACTGGGATCACTCTGGTTCGGTAATGTCGGAACTCGTCGAACTCGTTACACGATCGCTCGAGGACGAAACGCGACGCGAGTTCGATCGGCGCGTGGACGAACAGGCCGCCCGTCTCGAGGCAGCCCTTCGCGAGGGGCGACTCGACAGCCCGAGTTTCGGACTCGGGATGGAACTCGAAGCCTACGCCGTCGACGAGGACGGACGACTCGCGCGGGTCCCGGATGCTGTCCTCGACGGTCCCTGCGAGAAGGAACTCGGGCTCCACAACGTCGAATTCAACACCGAAGCGGACCCGTTCACCGAGGCGGGTGTCGCTGCACAGGCGAGACAGCTCCGAGAGCAGTACCAGCAGGCCCAGCAGGTCGCCGCGGAGTCGGGGACCTCGATCGTCCTCGACGCGATGTGGACGATTCCACCCACCGACGGAGCGGAAGCCTACCTCACGGCCGTCCGCGAAGATTCGGGAGTTACGACCGCGACAAACATGACGCCGTCGCCTCGTTACTGTGCGATCGACAACGACATCCTGAGCGAAACTGGCGGCGACGTCACCCTCTCGGTTCCGGGGGCAGAGTGTCGATTCCCTTCGATCCTGTTCGAGTCTCTCGCGAGTTCGATCCAGCCCCATCTGCAGATTCCCAAGACGGCGGCGTTTCCGCGATACCACAACACTGCAGTCCGGACGCTCGGCCCGGTGCTCGCACTCGCGACCAATTCACCGCTGTTGCCCCCTGAGTTGTACGACATCGAAGACCCGTCCCGTCTGCTCGAGGAGACCTATCACGAACTCCGGATTCCGGTATTCGAGCAGTCTATAAACGGGGCCTGGGAGAAGGTCCGGTTCCCCGAGGACATCGAGCACGCGGCGGACGTGATCGACGAACTCGTCGCGGACCCGACCTGTGCGCCGTTCTTCCGCGAGTGGGTCGCGGACGACGGTCGCGAGACGTTCCCCGAGCAGTTCTGGGAACTCTCCCACAAGCGCGGGACCTACTGGCGCTGGCTCCGGGCCGTGATCGGCGGCCAACCGGTCGATGGGGGCGACCGGTGGTCGATCCGAATCGAGTACCGGCCGCTCCCGACCCAGCCGACCGTCGCGGACAACGTCGGGTTTCACTGTCTGGTGACCGGTCTCGTCCACGGCCTGTGTCTGGCCGGTCACCCGATCGCGTCCCTCGATCGGTCGGCGGCCGAACGGAGTTTCTACACTGCAGTCGAAGACGGTATCGACGCCGACCTCGCGTGGATCACCGCCGACGGCGATCGCACTACCGACTCCGGCGTGATCTACGACGAACTGTTCGCGTTCGCCCGCCGCGGCCTCCGCGAGCGCGGGCTTTCGACCGACGCGATCGAGGCGTCTCTCGGACCGATAGAGGCCCGGTGGACCAACCGGACGACCCCGAGTCGGTGGAAACTCGATCGCGTCCGCGACCACCTCGATTCGGGGATGAGTTTCGAGGACGCCGTCCACGAGATGCAACGCGAGTACATTCGCCGGGCGAAAACCGGTACGCCGTTCGCCCAGTGGTCCTGACGGCTCCGGAGTCGTCCTCGATCCGACCCGAGCGAGATCGTGGTGGCGATTCGATCGTCCATGCGGCGAGCGGTCGACGCTGACCTAATTCCGATCTGATATCCCTGGCGACGGGCGTTCACTCCGACGATCGCTCGGAATCGGGCTGGCGCTCGCTGACGAGTACACTCGATATTCGCGTTCCCTCGACCTCTTCGACGCTCACTTCGTAGCCGTCGGTTTCGATCCGATCGCCGGTCTCCGGTGCGCGGCCGAGGCGGTGTAACACCAGTCCGGCGATCGTTTCGAAGGCGTCGCTCTGAAACGCGGTTCCGAGGTCGGCGTTGACGTCGTCCAGCGGGACGCTCCCGTCGATAACGTAGCGTCCGTCGGCGCGTTCCTCGATGGAAGGGTCCATCGCGGGAGTGTCGAACTCATCTTGAATCTCGCCGACGACTTCCTCGATGACGTCTTCGATCGTCAGGATCCCCTCGAAGGCACCCCACTCGTCGATAACGACGGCCAACTGGACGTTTTGCCGGCGGAACTCCGCGAGAACCTCGTCGATCCGGCGCGTTTCGGGGACGACGAGCGCGTCTCGTGCCAGATCGCGCGCGGTGGGTTCGTCGTCCCGATCTGCGGTTTCGATCGCTTTGAGCACGTCTTTGGCGTGGACGAACCCGATGACCGGGTCGTCCTCGTCCTCGTCGACGACGGGGAACCGGGTGTAGGTCCCGCCCGCGACCGCGCTTCGCAGTTCTGACAGCGGCAGGTCGGCCGAAACGGTGACGACGTCGGGACGGGGGATCATCACCTCGCGGGCGACGGTGTCGCCGAGGTCGAAAACGGCTTCGATCATGTCGACCTCGTCGGTATCGACGGTGCCTTGCTCGCCCGATCGCGTGACGATGCGCATGATCTCCTCGGGGGTGTGGCTCTCGTCGCGCTCGGAGGCCGGCGGAACGCCGATCAGCCGCGTAAAGAAGTTCGCCGTGCCGTTGAAGACGATAATTCCGGGAATGAAGAGGTAGTAAAAGAACTTCATCGGCCGAGCGACTAGCAACGCGATTCGTTCGGCGTCCGCGATGGCGAGCGTCTTCGGCGCGAGTTCTCCGAAGACGACGTGCAAAAAGGTGATGACGCTGAATCCGACCGCGATCGAGACCAGGTGGATCGACCCCGCCGGAAGCACCGATCCCAGGACGGGTTCGAGAAGCGAGGCGATCGCCGGTTCACCGACCCAGCCCAGTCCCAGCGACGCGATCGTGATCCCCAACTGAGTGGTCGCGAGGTAGTCGTCCAAGTTCTCCTCGGCTTCCTGGATGAGCGTCGCCGACGATCGCCCCTCCTCGACGAGCGTCTCGATCTGTGCCGATCGAATGCGGACGTAGGCGAACTCCGAGGCGACGAAAAATCCGTTCAAGAAGACCAGAAAGAACGCGAAGAGGAGTCGGCCGAACGAAAACGCGATGTCTACCATCGTACCCTCCGCCGTGGTGACCGGCGATTCGATGCTGCGGGCACCGCGTCAGGTCCAGCTCGTCGCGATCGATTCCCTATCCGACGGTTCGACACGGCGGCGGCGTCGGGATCGCACCCACCGATCGACGAGAGCGGGGTGCCAGTCCCACCGTCGGCGAACGTGTCCATACGAGTATTCCTCGCGCAACCCGCAAAAATCATGGTGCCGGCAAACGGTCCCGCGATCGGGCGCTCGACTCCCGAACGGCCAGCCGACCGGTTCGTCCCGTTCGATGCATTCCCGGAGGCGATAACTTTCCAGAGTGCGAACGGCGGGGTATGAAGGTCGCGATCGTCACCGTCGGCGACGAGTTGTTGGCCGGCCAGACGACCAACACGAACGCGTCGTGGCTGGCCGATCGGATCACGGAGCGAGGCGGCACGGTCGAGCGCATCCTGACGATCCCCGACGACCCAGCGGTCATCGCCGACTACGTTGCCCGGTGGCGCGATGCGTTCGACGCCGTGGTCGTCACCGGCGGCATCGGCGGCACCCCAGACGACATCACCGTCGAAGCCGTTGCCGAGGGACTCGGCCACGACCTCGTGGTTCGCGATCGCATCCGGGAACGACTGGTCGAGAAGGCCCGCGCGTTCCGCGAGGAGAATCCGGAGCTGACGGCCGAGTACGACCTCCGGCTCGATTTCGACGCCGCGGCGGCGCTCCCCGAGGGGGCGCGACCGATCGTGATAGAAAACGGCTGGGCACCGGGCTGTGTCGTCGGCAACGTCTACGTCTTCGCGGGCATTCCCGACGAGATGCGGGCCATGTTCGAGCAGGTCGCCAGCGACTTTTCGGGCGACTCGATCGCGCGGACGCTGTTCACGCCGGCACCAGAGGGCGCGCTTACGGACACGCTCGAGGAACTCCCCAGACGATTCGACGTCTCCGTGGGGTGTTATCCGCGAAGCGAGGAGCGCCCCGGCCGACTCAGAGTTTCGGGAACGGACAAAGCGTCGGTCGACGGAGCGATCGACTGGCTTCGAGAGCGCGTCGAGACGATCGAACCGCCGGCGAGCGACGACTCGGAGTGAAACGGCGAAAGCAGGCTGAAACGAGGTTAGCGGACCGAAGCGCGACGGACGACGGTGACAGGTCCCGCTACGTCGAGTCACTCGTCGCGTCGTCGCTCCTCGAACAGCCGGAACGCAACCGTCGCGAATCCGGCGACAGCGAGAACGAAGCGTTCCCCGGTTCCGGCGATCGGGAAGATCCGATCGACGGCTTCCGGCGGGTCGTCCCGGGTCGGATCGAACCCGGTCGAGTAGTGCGTATCCTCCGTACTGCCGCGAGCGGTCGAATCCGCGACGCCGCCTCCGCCAGCTTCGAATTCGACGAACGTCTGGACGACACCCCGTTCGCTCGACAGGACGAACTGCCCGGAGAGATCGTAGAACCGATCGTGGACCGGCCAGAAGAGG
This sequence comes from Halosolutus sp. DAT137, assembly GCF_059736405.1. Lineage (NCBI taxonomy): Archaea > Methanobacteriati > Methanobacteriota > Halobacteria > Halobacteriales > Natrialbaceae > Halosolutus > Halosolutus sp. DAT137. The sequence continues at coordinate 233,763 of NZ_JCAQID010000008.1, forward strand.
TTGATCCCGTTGAAGAAGGCATCGAGCAGCAGGTGGGCGAACAGGACCGTCACGAGCGTCACCCAGGCGACCCTGTAGCCGTACGCGCCCCAGCGATCGAGGAGGAACGACTCCTCCCGGACGGTGACGTCCCACAGGAGAAGCGTTCCCGGCACGATGACGATCCAGAGGTTGTGAAACGCGGCGCGGTGGGTTCCGGGGGCGTAGATTCCGATCAGGGTGTCGAGATCGATCACCGCAACGGCGGCGAGGACGAACAGGATGCTCCGCGTGTCGAACTCGTCGCCGAGGAGAGCAGTCCCGATCAGGCCGGCGAATCCGACGTGGACGACCGTCGATGGCATATCGCACACTCGCCGCGGCGAACTATCACTCTCTCGGATTGTCTGTGAGACAGTTCGGTATTTACTTGACGTGACCGCGCGACCGACGACCATGGGCGGACGTGGGCCGAAACGAGAACTCGCAGAGAAAATCGCCGGTGAGATCACGCTGAGCGACGACCCGGGTGCTACGCTACGCAAGTGGCGAACCGACTTCGGCATCTCCCAGACGGATCTAGCGGGAGAGATCGACGTTTCGTCGTCGGTCATCTCGGACTACGAGAGCGGGCGTCGGGAAAGCCCCGGAATCGGCGTCGTCAGCCGACTCGTCGACGGCCTGCTCGCGATCGACGAACGCCGCGGCGGCGATCGCATTCGGCAGTACGGTCGCGTGCTCTCGGCGGGCTTCGAGAGCGATGTCGTCCACGACCTCCGGGAGTACGCGACATCGATGCCGCTGTCGACGCTGTACGACGAGATCGGCGCGACCGAAATCGCGACCGGTTCGACCGATCGGATCAGCGGCCACACCGTCATCGATAGCATTCAGGCGATTACCCGGCTCTCCAGCGAGGAGTTCTTTCGCCTCTACGGCCAGAGCACGAACCGCGTCCTCGTCTTTACCGGCGTCACTCGCGGGGAATCGCCGCTGGTGGCGCTTCGGGTGGTCAACCCGACCCCGAACGCCGTGATTCTCCACGGGATCGACGAGGCCGACCTGTGGGACCACGCCGCCGATCTGGCGCGGATCGACGGCTACTCGCTCGCCGTGACCACCGAACCGTTGGACGAGATGCTAGAGCACCTCGTCACACTGAAATAAGTTCTGTTGGTAGTGGCACACGAATGGACCTCGATCGCGCCGACCGCCTGACGCTCGTGCTGCTCGTCGTCTTTTGTTCCACGCTCGCGATCGTCTTCGCACTCGACGAGGCGATGGGGTGGCTCCTCTGGGGAGTAGCGATGGTCGCTATCGTCGGAGCCGTGATGGTGCTGACCAACCGCTGGTCGCCCGCCGACTGACCTCGAAAGTCGGGCTTGCGGTGCGATCAGGCGATCTGGTCTTCGTACTCCGCGGCGGTGAGCAGATCGTCGAGTTCGGCCGTGTCGTCGGTCTCGATCTCGAGCATCCAACCGTCGCCAAAGGGGTCGTCGTTGACCAGTTCCGGGGCGTCGAACAGCTCCTCGTTGATCGCCGTAACCTCGCCGCTGACGGGCGCATAGAGGTCCGACACCGCTTTGATCGATTCGATCACGCCGAACTCCTCCTTCTGGACGACCGCCGCACCCTCGTCGGGGAGTTCGACGAAGACGACGTCACCGAGTTCGTCCTGTGCGAAGTCGGTGATGCCGACGCGAACGACGCCGTCAGTCTCAGCTGCCCACTCGTGCGATTCTAGATACCGTCGGTCCTCGGGGATTTCGAAACTCATGATTGTTATACCGTGTCGATGAACGGGGTTGGTTCGACTCGTGCCTTTTTCGACTGGCCGCGGACGACGACTTGTAACGTCGTGCCGGGGTCGGCGTACTCGACCGGGACGTACCCCAGCCCGATCGGGGTTTCCAGACTCGGACTCATCGTCCCGCTGGTGACGGTGCCGACCACCCGGCTCTCCGTGTTGGTGATGTCGTAGCCGTGGCGCGGGACGCCCCGATCGATCAGGGTGAACCCGACGAGTTGCTCCGCGACGCCCTCGGCGGCGATCGTTTCCAGCGCATCGCGGCCGATGAACTCCGTTTCCAGATCGACTGCGAAGCCGATGCCGGCTTCGTACGGCGTTCGGGGGTTCGATTCGCGATCGAAGTCCTGGCCGGCGAGCAACAGCCCCGCTTCGATTCGCAGCGTGTCGCGCGCACCGAGTCCGCAGGGCTGACAGTCGAGTGTCGCCCAGATCGTCTCGGCCTCGCTCCAGGGAACGATCAGTTCGTAGCCGTCTTCCCCGGTGTAGCCGGTGCGGGCGGTCCAGCACTCGACCCCGTCGATCGTCGCGTATCGCGCGTGAAATCGGCCCAGGTCGCTAACGGACTCCTCGGTCACGTCCTCGACGATCGCGGGGGCCTCGGGGCCCTGAACGGCGATCATCGAGTACTCGTCGGTCCGGTTGTCGACGGTCGCTTCGAGAGTCCACTCGTTCCGGTAGCTGATCCACCGCTCGTGGGTCGCCTCGTCGGTTCCCGCGTTCGGGACGAAGAGGTACGTTTCCGCACCGTCCTCGTCGGGGAGACGGTAGATGACCGTGTCGTCGATGATCACCCCGGCTTCGTCCGTGATTGCCGCGTACTGTGCGTCGCCGACGCCGAGTCGACTGACGTCGTTCGACGTGAGCCGTTGCATGAGCGCGGTCGCGTCCGGGCCGGTGACGTGAATCTGGCCCATGTGAGAGACGTCGAACTTCCCGGCGTCCGTGCGGACGGCCCTGTGTTCGGTCTGGATCGAATCGAACTCGACCGGCATATCCCAGCCGCCGAACTCGGTAAACTTCGCCCCACGGTCGTCGTGAGTCCCACGTAACGGCGGCGTCTGAAGCGGCATAGTCGCCAGAACACCCCGGATATAGTAATGTCTTTTCGTCGGCCGGTTCGTCCGCCAAGCGATCGCCAACCGAGCCGGCCTCCGAAACCCGGTTCGTCACACCTATTTCCGGTGCAGAGAAAGGGTGGCTATGTTCGATCGTGTTCGCGCCCGCCTCGCACCCGACGGAGACAGGAAGCCGGCCCTCGGGCTGTTCGTCGACGGACCGAACGTCCTTCGGGACGAGTTCGACGTCGACCTCGACGACCTCCGGACGGCTGCCGAGGACCTCGGTCGCGTCGGTGTCATCCGTCTCTATCTCGACGAACACGCCACACCCGGCCTGATTCAGGCCGCCGAGGCCAGGGGCTTCGAGGTGATCGTCACCAGCGGCGACGTCGACGTCAAACTCGCCGTCGACGCGACCGCGCTCGCGAGCGACGGGACGATCGATCGCCTCGCGATCGCCTCCCGAGATACCGATTTCAAACCCGTCCTCGAATACGCCGGCACCGTCGGTGTCGAAACCGTCGCGATCGCACCGGGGGCGTACGGTCGATCGGACGCGCTCCGGAACGCCGCGGACGAGGCGGTGACGATCGACAGCGATAGTACCGACTGATTGGAAATCGTGTACCGAGTTGCGGTCGGTCGACCCGGCTGCCGAATCAGGTGGTGATTTTTTGATCGCGGGAGTGGGAGCAGCGCCCGAACGAGCGGTGCCGGAGCGAACGGCCGGTTCCGCCGGTTGCGCGCGACGGTCGCCCACGACGACTCATGACACGAACACGGCTGCCCGACCCCGGGGGCGGCGATGTTGCGGACGAGCCGCACGACCACCCGCACGAACACCGGAGCGTCTGGCCGATCGTCGGCGCAGTCGGTGCGGCGGGGATGTACGTCGGGCTGGCGCTCGCGGCGCTCGCGTATTCGGCGGGGACGGTTCCCGCGGTTCTGGGCGTCGTCGTCGCCGGTTTCGGAGTGAGCGTCACCATCGCCGGCCTTCTGGGGTGGTTTCTGTGGGTGTTCGTTCGTCGGCACCGAGCAGACGACGACCGAACGGATCACGGCCTCTACGTAACGACGATGATGTTGTTCCTAGCGACCGACCTCGGAACGTTCGCCGCGGGATTCATCTACTACGCATTCGTCCGCGTGGGACCGTGGCCACCGGGCGAGTTGCCGCCCCTATTGAGTTCGCTCGTCCTGCTCAATACGGCGATTCTCGTGACGAGCAGCCTCACGTTCCACACCGCACACGCGTCGCTCGAGCGAGGTCGCGAACGACGGTTCAGGGCCCTTCTCGGCGCGACGGTCCTCCTGGGCGTCGTCTTTCTCGCCGGCCAGGCGCTCGAGTACTACGAGTTCGTCGTCACCGAGGGGTTCACGATCAGCGACGGCGTCTTCGCCAGCGCGTTTTTCGGGCTGACCGGACTCCACGGGCTTCACGTCGCACTCGGCGTCGTGCTCCTCTCGCTCGTGTTCGCTCGAGCGCGCCGCGGTCAGTACGGGCCGGACCGGGACACCTCGATCGAGACGGTAGGCCTGTACTGGCATTTCGTCGACGTCGTCTGGCTATTCCTCGTGGCCGTTCTCTACGTCGGCGCGACCGTCTGATTCGGGAAGGGTATCCGTCCCAGTCACAGGCCGAACCGCCAGGGGTAGTTCAAAACGGCGACGATCGCGAAGGCGACGAGCCCGGCGACCAGCGACGCGACTCCGAGGGGAAGCGCGAGCGGATCGACGGAGAGACACCGATCGTCCGACGCGAGCGTCGCGTATCGATCGGTGCCGTCGACCGTCACGAGGACGCCGCGCTCGAACGCCTCCCGGTTGTCGAAGGCACCGTGAACGACGCCCTCGCGTTGCGGATCGTCGATCGCCTCTCCGATCGCGCGCTGTTCGGCAGTCGTGAGGTCTTCGTACGCGAGCGTTTCGATAGCAGCGCCATTCCCGCCGACGCGCTCGTCGGTCTCGGCCGGACTCGAGACGGTGATGACGGGGTCCCCACAGCCCCCGATCGCGGGTTGGATCATCCCCCAACCGCCGAGGACGGTCCCGGCGATCCCGAACGCGACCAACAGCGCAGCGGCGAACGGAACGACGTAGGTCATGATGCGAGACTCGCTACCCGGAGTGGTCCCTCCGGAATCAGTCTGCGCCCCGGCGTTCGCCCCGTCGCGGTCGGTCCTGTGCATAGTGTCGGTCACTCCATCGCGTATTCGAGTAGCGCACCGAGCGAGACGCCGTACACCCAGTGAGCGATGGTCGAGAAGCCGACGTACCCGACGAGCGCCAGCCCGGTCTGGTCGGTGTAGAAGGCGATCAGGAACCCGGTCGTGATGATCGTCGTAAATGAGAGCCCCTTACCGACCTGCGTCCGGCCCGGAAGGTACTGTGCGATCGTCACGAACAGCAAGGGCCACACCGTTATCCCGCCGACGAGAAAGATCACGTAGCCGACGGCTGCCCCTTCGGTGATACCCAGGAGCTGGGCGAGGTCAGCGAAGGCCCCGAGATCGAAGACGCCGATCGCGACGCCGACGGCGAGAACGACGCTCATCAACAGCGTGGCGACGAGTCCGGCCGCTGCGCCAAGAAACGCGTTCTCACCGACGCCGCGGACGACCGGAACGAGCTGTTGCGAGACGACCGGGCTGCCCTCAGCCGGATCGTCCGTCGCCGGCGATCGCGTCTCTGCCGGTTCGGTCGGTTCGATTCCGTACTTCGTTTCGAGGCGGTCTTCGAACCATTGCCACTCGCGGGTGAACTGTTCGGTCTCTTTTAAGTTCCAGACGTCGGCGTCCTCGACCGGCGGGCCGGCCCAGTACGACCAGAGCATGTTGTACAGCCACAGCAAGACGCTGATGCCGACGAGGTACGCGCCGATCGTCGCGACCTGCTGAATCGGCTCGTAGGCAGCCGGGTACGAGGCGTACCGACGCGGGAGTTCGAGCAGGCCCAGCCCGACGAGCGTGGTGAACGTGATCGTCGAGCCGACGACGAACAGCGTCGCCTGGAAGCGAGCGAGCCGGCGGTCGAACAGCCGACCGGTGATGATCGGATACCAGTAGTAGCTCGCGGCGAGCATCATGAAGGGGATGATCCCCATCACGATCAGGTGGAAGTGGCCGACGACGTAGTAAGTCCCGTGATAACGGATGTTGATGGGGATCGCCGCGAGAAAGATTCCGGTGACGCCGGCGATGACGAACGTCGCGATGGAAGCGACACAGAGGATCATCGGGGCGGTCAGACGAATGTCACCGTCCCAGATCGTCGTCATCCAGTTGAACACCTTGATCGCGCTGGGGATCGCGACGGTGACCGTCGTCGCCATGAACCCCGCTCGGATGCGCGGATCGATACCGGTGACGAACATGTGGTGGGCCCAGACGCCGAAGCTGAGGACGCCGATGGCGAGCGTCGAGTAGACGACGAACCGGTAGCCGAACAGCGCGCGGCCGCAGAACTTCGGCAGTATGAAACTCATCAGCCCCGCGGCGGGAAGGAAGATGATGTACACTTCCGGATGGCCGAAGAACCAGAACAGGTGTTGCCACAGCAGCGGCCCGCCGCCATCGACCGCGTAGAAGGTCGTCCCGACGTTACGATCGAGCAAGAGCATGACAATCGCGCTGCCGAGAATCGGGAACGCGAAGATGACGAGACCGCTCGTGGTGAGCATCGCCCAGGAGAAGATGTCGAGGTTCGCCCAGGTCACGTCCGGCGCGCGCTCGTAGACGATCGTGACGACGAAGTTGATCGCCGCCATCGTGGTTGCGATGCCACTCAAGTGGAGGCCGAGCAACAGGAGGTCGATCTGCGGATTCGTCGTTTGAACCGACAACGGGACGTACAGCGTCCACCCGAGAGCCGGTTCGGAGAGCGCTGCGAAGAACTCCACGACTGAGTTCTGGCCGACCAGAAATCCCAGCGTCCGTCCGATCGTCTCCCCGATGAGTCCGCCGCGGGCGAGCACGAGCGACGGCGGGAGGAGCCAGAACGCGATCGCGTTGACTCGCGGGAACGCCATGTCATCCGCGCCGAGTAAGAGCGGCAGAAAATAGTTCCCGATGCCGAAAAAGACCGGCGTCACGAAGAAAAACAGCATCGTGATGCCGTGGGCGGTAAACAACTCATTGTACGTCGGCTCGTTCCACACCGACGCCGTCGAAACGAACAGCTCAGTCCGCATCATCATGCCGTCGATCCCGCCCCAGAGGGCCGCCGCCGTGCCGAACGCGATGTAGAGGATCCCGATTTCCCGGTGATTCGTCGTCGTCGTCCAGCGTTTGATCCCCGAGGCGATCGTCTCGAGACCGAGCGACGACGGCCGCCCGGCCGTTTCTCCTTCGGCCCCGCCGTCGGCTCGAGCGATCCGACCGTCGCCGTGTCGCCGTGCGCGTCGCGCAACGAGTCCGCAGCCGAGCAGGACGGCCGCAAAAATCCCGATCCGAAGGAGGTCCGGGTCGACGCTCATCGGTGCCTCTCGGCGGTCGCGAGCGATCGTATTCGAGCTTCGGCCTCACCCACAGACTCTCGGAGCGGACGGTGCGGTATCCGAGTCGTCATCGATCCCGACTCCCTACCACGGACGGGGGTATGAAACCCCGGTGACGCGGCCGGGGAGAGACCGTGTACCGGTTGCGATGAGGGCCGATCCGGAGTCGAGCGCGGGATGCTCACGAGAGTCCGCGTCGGAGGGGCGGCGGTGTTCGCGCGGTGCCGGGGTTATATACCGCCTCTCGTGGTCGAACATCCGGATGAACGTCCGGGACGTCTGTATCGCCTGCGCTGTGAGTGCAGGATTCCTGTGTGCGACCGGATCGGCCGCCGCACAGTCGACGAACAGGGAGCTCATCGACTCGCTGTACGTCCAGTTGCTCTACGTCGCGATCCCGCTGACGCTGTTCGTGTTCGTCATCCTCGCGTATTCGGTCGTCCGCTTTCGGGACAACGACGATCCCCAGCCGACTGCCGAGGACCCTGCCCTCGAAATAACGTGGACCGCGGCTACGGCGGTTATTCTGCTGTTCGTCGGCGTCTCGGCGTACGCGGTGCTCGCGAACCCGCTCGTCTCGCCGGGTGTGTTGTCGGAGGATTTCAGCGGTGCCGGTCCGACGCCCGCCGAGGTTCCGGCGGACGACACCGAAATCGAAGTCGTCGCCTACCAGTGGGAGTGGCAGTTCGAATACGCAGAAGCCGACGTGACGACGCGAGACGAACTCGTCATTCCGGCGAACGAGGACGTCTCTCTCGTGATGACCTCCCGGGACGTGATCCACGCGTTCGCCGTGCCGGAACTCGGCGTCAAACAGGACGTCTTCCCGCACGAAGAGACCGTGATTCGAACGAACGTCCACGAGACCGGCGAATACCGCGCCCAGTGTACCGAGTTTTGCGGCGCACGCCACTCCCACATGGACGCGACGGTGACCGTCGTCGATCGCGAAACCTACGACGAGTGGCTCGACGAACACGAGGGAGCGAGCGGAGAAATCGACCCGCCGGACCCGGAGTAACGCTCGATTTCGATGCCCTGTACGCTCTGTGACCTTCCGACGGGCGGTCGATCGATAACGGACGACGGCGTCGACGGCGAGTTCTGCTGTCGCGGCTGTCTCGAGGTTTACCGCTGCCTGCCCGAACGCGATCGCGGGCGGCCCGACGACGAGGTGGGACCCCCTCGCGAGAGCGTGAAACGGGACGCGAGCGATTGGACGTCGATCGATCCAGGTTCGAGTCCCACGGCAGGCGGCGTCGAGAGCCCCTCGATACCGGCGGAGGGTATCGAGAGCCCGTTCACAACGGCGAACGATACCGAGGATCCTTCCACGGCGGCGAGAGGCGACGAAAACGCCACCGACGCGAACGTCGGTAAAACGACGTACCTCTCGATTGACGGAATGCGTTGTACCACGTGCGAATCGTTTCTCGAACACGTCGCGGTCGGAATACCGGGGGTCGTCGACGCTCGATCGAGCTACGCGACGGAGACGATGCGAGTTCGACACGATCCGACGACGGTGAGCGCCGCGGATCTCGCCGCGGAACTCACCGGGATCGGCTACCGCGCGTCGCTCCCGGACGAGACGAGCGACGACCCGGAAGCGAGCGAGGCGGGCGCAACGTCCGCGAGCGCTGCGTTTGCGAGCACCGTCGCGGGATTCGACAGGTATCGGGCGGCGATCGCACTGCTCGTGATGATGCCGGTTATGGCACCGTACCTCGCGTTCATTTATCCGGCCTATCTCGGCGTCTATCCCCGGGCGTTCCTGTACACGCCGACGTTGACGGTGCTCGTGTACGTCCCGCTCGGGATCTGGAGCACGATCACCGTCGTCGGACTCGGCTATCCGATTCTCAGGGGTGCCTACGTCGGCGTTCGCATGCGACAGCCGAACACGGACGTCCTGATCGCACTCGGCGTGCTCGCAGCGTACGGCTATTCGGTCGCAGCCCTCGGCCTCGGCCGACGCGACATCTACTTCGACGTCGCGGTCATGATCCTCGTCGTCGTCACCGTCGGCACTCACGTCGAATCGCGCCTCAAGCGCGATGCGCTCGGCAGTCGTGAAGCGCTCACTGATTCCCGGGTGGAAACGGTTCGAAGGCTCACGCCCGACGGATCGACGGAGACGGTATCCGTTACCGAGTGTTCGGCGGGCGATCGCGTTCTCGTCCGCGCCGGCGAACGAGTCCCGATCGGCGGAACCGTCCTCGACGGCACCGCGCCAGTCGACGAATCGCTGGTGACCGGGGAGTCTCTTCCGCGATCGAAATCGGCCGGCGACCGGGTTCTCGGGGGCTCCGTCGTCGTCGACGACGCGATCGTCGTGACTCTCGACGACGACCACCCGACGCGCGATCGGCTCGTCGACCTGCTGTGGGACGCGCGAAGTACCGGCAGCAGTCGACGGTTCGTGGATCGATTCGCCGCAGTCTTCATCCCGCTCGTCATCGGCGTCGCCGTTCTGACGGTGGTGGTGTGGACGCTACTCGGCGCATCCGTCGGCACGGCGATGCTGATCGGCATCTCCGTGCTGGTGATCTCCTGCCCGTGTTCGATCGGCATCGCAACGCCGCTCGCGCTCGCCTACGGTACGAACGCGGCCGCGGCCGAGCGCGTCGTCGTCACGAACGCCGACGTGTTCGAACGGCTCTCGGATTCGGCGGTGATCGTCTTCGACAAGACGGGAACGCTCACGACGGGTGAGTTGACGGTCGACCGAACCGTTCCGGCCCCGAAAGAGACGTCGGCCGATGTCCTCGCACGCGCGGCGGCGGTCGAGGAACGATCGAGCCATCCGATCGGTGAGGCGATCGTCGACGCCGCGGACGGCTCGATCGCTACTGAAACCGGTTCGGAATTCGAACGCGATAGCCGCCGCGTCGCCGCGATCGTCGACGGCAAACGCGTTACCGTCGGTCATCCGACCGCATTCGACGACTGGAAGGTCCCGGCTGAAGTTGCCGACGCGGTCGATGGCACCCGCGGAACCGAGTCGCGGCCGATCGTCGTCGGCTGGGACGGCACCGCACGCGGCGTGATCGCGGTCCGGGACACCCCCCGTTCTGGGTGGGAGGCGGTCTTCGACGAGCTCGCGGCCGACGATCGACGACTCGTCGTCCTGACGGGCGACGACGAGGGGACGGCGTCCCGGTTTGGCGATCATCCCGCCGTCGATCAGGTTCTCACCGGCGTTCGCGCCGAGTCGAAACACGCGATCGTCGACCGACTGGGCGAGTCGGGACCGACCACGATGGTCGGTGACGGAACGAACGATGCGACGGCGCTCGCGAGCGCGGATCTCGGCATCGCGCTGTCGAACGGGACCGACATGGCGCTCACCGCCGCGGACGCCGTCGTGATGGACGATTCCCTCGAGTCGATCCCGGCGATCGTCGAGATCGCGGCGGAAACTCGAAGACGGATCCGCCGAAACCTCGCGTGGGCGATCGGCTACAACGCGATCGCGATTCCGCTCGCCGTAGCCGGCGTCATCAATCCCCTACTCGCGGCGGTGCTGATGGCGGTTAGCAGTTTGCTCGTCGTCGCAAACTCCGTCCATCGATCGCCCGCGACGGCCGAGACTGGCAACGGAACCGAGACCGACGACGGGACCGAGACCGACGACGGTGCTACCAACACGTCCTCGGACGCGTCGCCACTGCGATCGTGAGACTCGGAGGAGTCATCACGTCGATCGTTGCGGGGTTATCGCCGTCGATTCGTTCCCGTCCCCTCTTTTTATCTTTCCGAACGTGGTCGGATGGCAGACGATGAACGTGCGCGGACTCTCGAAAGGATCGCTTCGCGATATTTCGGGCAACCTGGTTCCGATCGTCATTCTCGGCTTCTTCGTCCTCTGGTTCGTCGTCGACAGGCCGTGGGGGTGGGACTTGCTTTCGATCGTCGTCGTGTACGGACTGCTGCTCTCGCTCGGGGCAACGCTATTCGTCGTGACCTACGCGACCGCAGTCGCCATCGAACGAACCGATCCCGATCGATAACGCGGCGAGCCGGGCCCACGATCGGTCGGTTGGCTCCCACCGCTCGGATCCGGGACCGCCGTTCGACGGCATTCGTCGCGAGACCCTTTCGGAGACTTTTCCAGTTTCGACGCCTCATCGACGACTATGATCGACGACGATCGGCCTGTGCTCGACAACCACATCCACCTGGATCCGGACAACAATCGTGGCATCGACGCCGTCCGGGATTTCGCGCGTATGGGCGGGACACACCTGCTCGTCGTGAACAAACCCTCGTGGCATCTGGGCGTCGAGGCCGAGCGGGGCGAGGACTTCCGGCCGGTGTTCGAGCGCACGATCGAAATCGTCGACGAGGCCAGCACGGAACTCGACGGACGGGCCTGGCCCGTCCTCGGGGTGCATCCGGGACTGATCACCCGACTCGTCGACGATCGCGGCTACGCGCCCGACGAAGCGAGCGAGATCATGCAAGGCGGGATCGACGTCGCCGCCGAGTACGTCGAGTCGGGCGACGCGCTGGCGCTGAAATCCGGCCGCCCCCACTACGAGGTGGAGGAAGCCGTCTGGGACGCGTCCAACGCCGTCATGCGCCACGCCTTCGAGCGCGCCGCAGACCTCGAATGTGCCGTCCAGTTACACGCCGAGGCGAGCGAAGACATGACCGAGGTCACCGACTGGGCCGAGGACGTCGGACTGTCGGCACGCAGGGTCGTCAAACACTACGCGAGCGGCCGACTCGCAGGCCCGATTCCGAGCGTGACGAGCCAGAAGGAGTACCTCGAACGCGCCGCCGATCGCGGCGAGCCGTTCCTGATGGAGACCGATTACATCGACGACCCCGATCGGCCGGGTGCCGTCCTCGGCCCGAAGACGGTTCCGCGACGCGTCGCCTGGCTTCTCGAGAACGACCACGACGAGGCGGTCCGGAACGCACACGTCGAGACGCCGGCGCTCGTCTACGGGATCGACACGGTCGAAACGCTCGAAGCCGACGGCTAATCCGCGGCGTAACCGCACGCTAACGCCCATCTCGATCCCCGGAACTACCAGTATAATTGACGATCATGTTCCCGAGTCCATGTAGAGAAAGGCATTTCAAGCGGCCGGTGTAGGTGTCTGTATGAGCAATCCGCCGACCGAGTTCTACTCGGAGGAACGCTGGCAGAACTGGATCGATCGCATCAAAGACGAAGAGATCGATCCGGAAGACGAATCGTCGGCCCGCCTCCTGTTGAATCTACAGGACGACACGGCGATCGCGATCGCCAAGATCGTTGCCGCGTACGATGACGACGACCTCGACGGCGAGGACGCGATCGCGGAGATCAACGACGTTCGCGAGATCGTTCTGAGCGAAGTCGACATCGAAGACGAGGAGAAACTGATTCTCGTCGACGGCGTCCAGACGAGTCTCGTCTGCGTCTTTTTCGCCGCCGAGGAGTACATCGCGAGCGGGCCCGCAGACGAAGGAAGCGTCGGCGACTACCTCGCTGCCGCTGCGGACGCCGAAGCCGAGGAGGACCTCGACGCTGCTCTCGGCTACGCTGCGCAGGCGGGGACGCTGATTATCGACGGCGAGGACCTCGACATGACCGTTGCCGAAGAACTGGAGTACGGGCTGGTGACCGAGTGGATCAACGGACTCGACAGTCTCCAGAGCGCGATGAGCGACCCCGAAGTCGTCGAAGAAGACGACTGATACGCTCTGTTGTAATTCTTTACCGACGATCGCGGCCCCCGTCGGACGATCACCGGTAACACGGTACAACGATCCGTATTAGACCTGACGACAGTGAGCTGATTTTGCGGCTGCAATCAGTCGTCGATCGCGTTCGAGCAGATAGCGACGGGGCAGGCGAGCCGACTCGTTGCATTCAAATAGCCGCCGGGACTGCTATCGGGTATGCAAGACCAGGGACGATCTACGCGCAAGCGAACTGGTGGTCGACTGAAGAACGTCCGAAATCGCCGCAAGAGCGAACTTGGACGCCTCCCGGCCGAGACACAGGTTGGCGAGCCACGTTTCCGAACCGTCGACGCTCGCGGGAACACGACCAAGACCCGCGCACTGGCGACGAACGTCGCGAGCGTCAACAAAGACGGCGAGACCGTCAGCGCGACGATCGAAGACGTCGTCGAGAACGAGGCCAACCCGAACTACGTCCGCCGAAACATCGTCACGAAGGGTGCCGTGATCGAAACCTCCGAAGGGACCGCCCGCGTCACGTCCCGACCCGGCCAGACGGGACAGGTCAACGCCGTCCTGCTCGAGTAATCCTTCCGTCCCCGTTTCTCTCGAACGCGATCGAACAGCGGCGGCATCGTCGCTCGTTCGGCGCCGGGATTGTCGCTCCGCTCAGTTTCGTTCGGTCAGCACTGGGGTTCAGGGACGCGGCGCTGCTTTCTGCAGTGCGGTTTCGGCGACGTTACCCCCGTAGTCGGCGCTTCGAGAAAGCGAATCGACGATCAGTCCGAGCGACTGCGCCTGGACCGGTTCCAGATCGCGGAGCATGTCGTCGATACGGCGGGTGTGCTGGTCGATGTCGAGAACCGCTTCCCTGGCGTCGTGGCCGAGTTGCGTCGCCTCCTCGGTATCGTCTGCGACGAGTGCATCCATCGACTTCTCGAGGATGTCGAGTGCGTCCTCGCGAAGGGCCAACAGCGCCTCGGTGACGTCCGCTGGAACGTCGTCGAGTTTGAGCGCGAGGTTGCTGATCTTGGCGGCGTGATCTGCGACCCGTTCGAGTTGGCGGGCACTCGAGTGGTAGTCGAAGCAGTCCTCCCGCGGGACGCCGAGTTCTTCGGCCGCACGCGGCGATCGGAGCGTCGCCCGGAAGATTCGGGAGACGACCTGCCAGAGACGGTCGACGTCGTCATCGCGCTCGATGACGTCGTGGGCGATGTCGTCGTCGTTCTCGATGAGCGCGATCACCGAATCCTCGAGCATCGAGCGAGCGATCAGCCGCATACGGGAGACGGCGTTGACGATCGACAGCTCGGAGGAGTCGAGCAAGTCCTGAATCACGACGCTGTCGGTCGTCTCCGAAATTACTTCGACGCCGACGAGGCTCTGGGTGGCGTCCCGAATCGCCCGGCGCTGGTCGGTCGTAATGCGCGTGGCCTCGAGATTGATGATGTCGAAGCCGCTGACGTACATCGTCATGACGGCGCGAGTGAGTCGATCGCCCTCGATCATCGAGACATCGAGGGTCCCTTCCTGTCGCTCGGTCTCCGATTGGGGTGTCAGTAATAACGAATCCCTGTCGGGGTAGAACTCGACCGTCGTTCCCGCTTCGATACCGTTCTCGGTCGCCCACGGTTTCGGCAGCGAGACGGTATACGTAGACCCCCCGGTTACCTGGACCTTTCGCGTCTCCATATGCGAGAGTACGAGCGAACGACTATAAATCTGCCAGTAGCTATAGAGTACCGGAGAACCCCGATTCAATCAGTTTCTGCCCTGTCTCTCTTTGTTTACGGGTCATCATTGATTGGTAGAGTCGTGTTCATAGTTGCCAAACATAGTATTATATAGCCATCATAGTAGGGTATTTAGACGACATATTCTTACAGTCGACTCAATGGGAACCGAGTCGAGTAGTGACCGGTCCGGAGGGGTTTCACGCCGACGTCTTTTACAGGGGGTTACTGGCGCGGCCCTGGGGAGCCTCGCAGGGTGTATCGCCCGTGGCGAAGACAGCGGCCTCGAAGGGGAAATTCGAGTCGACGGGAGCAACACCGTCCTTCCGCACAGTGCCGTCGTTTCCGAGGAGTTTCAGTGGCGCAACAACCGGGTCGAGATCCCCGTTAGCGGGTCTGGAACGGGCGCGGGGTTTCAGCAGTTCTGTGGCGATCGGACGCACACGCAGAACGCGAGTCGCCCGATTCTCGAGGATGAAGAGCGCATGTGTGCCGAAAACGGGATCGATTACGTCGAACTCGAAGTCGCGCTGGACGGACTCGCTGTCTTTGCGAACCCCGAAAATACCTGGTGTGAGTCACTCACTGTCGACGAACTGGATCGAATCTGGCGACCGGATTCCGACGTCGAGACCTGGAGTGACGTTCGAAGCGAGTGGCCCGACGAGGAGATCGAACTCTACGGCCGCGATCCCGCTTCGGGGACGTTCGACTACTTCACCGAAGAGATTACCGGCGAAATCGGACGCATTCGCTCGGACTACTCGGCGAGTGCGGATACGAACGTGATCGTACGCGGCGTTCGCGGCAGTCAGTACGCACTCGGGTTCGGCGGTGCGGGATATTACTACGAGAACGAAGACGACCTCAAACTGCTCGGCGTCGACAGCGGTGACGGGCCGGTCGAACCGACTCGAGAATCGATCGAAAGCGGCGAGTATCAGCCCCTGACCCGGCCGCTGTACACGTACTTCCGAACGGACGCCTTCGAGCGCGAAGAAGTACGGGCGTTCGCGCGATTCTATTTCGAGCCGATAGAGGGCGCTGCGACCGAGGCGGACATCGTCCAGCCCGGAGAGGACCTGACCTGGACGGAGTGGGCGGCCCGCCGAGTCGGCTACTACGCGATTCCCGACGAACAGGTCGACCGAAGCAGGGAGACGCTCGACGAGCGGATCGACGAGGTGCTCGCATGAGCGGCGTCGACGGCGCATCGACGATCACATCGACCGGAAGCGGTATCGACGACCGGAAAAACGACCTCATTCGGTACGTCTTTTTCTCGTGTGCGTTCGTCACCGTTCTGACGACGCTCGGAATCATCGTCGTCTTGCTACAGGGCTCGATCGAGTTCTTTCAGGATGTTTCGATCGTCGAGTACGTCACCGGAACCAACTGGTCGCCGGTGATCAGACCGCGGAGTTACGGCGTCTTGCCGCTGATCTGGGGAACGCTGATCATCACGCTCGGCTCCGCGCTGATCGCGATTCCGGTCGGGACGGCGACGGCGATCTACCTCTCCGAGTACGCGAACCCCCAGGTTCGGAAGATCGTCAAGCCGACGCTCGAAGTGCTCGCGGGGATTCCGACGATCGTCTACGGTTTTTTCGCGCTGTCACTTATTACACCGATTATCCAGCGGTTTTTCCCGGAGACGGGAACGTTCAACGCCGCTGCCGGCGCGATCGTCGTCGGTATCATGATCATTCCGATGGTCTCGAGCCTGAGCGAGGACGCGATGTCGGCGGTGCCCGACGATCTTCGTAACGCCGCCTACGGTCTCGGTGCGACGAAGTTCGAGGTATCGACCAACGTCGTCGTCCCCGCATCACTCTCCGGCGTGATCGCCTCGTACATTCTGGCGCTCTCGCGGGCGATCGGGGAGACGATGGCCGTCACGCTCGCCGCCGGGATGCAGCCCCAGATCACGACCAACCCCCTCGAACCGATGCAGACGATGACGGCGTACATGGTCCAGATCGGGATCAGTGATATCTCGGTCGGATCGATCGGCTACAAGAGCCTGTTCGCCGTCGGACTGACGCTGTTTGCGATGACGCTGCTGATGAATATGATCAGTCTGTGGGTCAAATCGCGCTACCGGGAGGAGTACCAATGAGCACGACACAGCCGTTTTCGGACGGGACCGAAAACATCGAGCGCAAACGAACGATCGGTCGCGTCTTCGTCGCGATCTGCTTCGCGTCGACGCTCGTCGGCATCGTCGCGCTCGTTGCGCTGATCGGCGACGTGCTCTATGAGTCGTGGGGCTGGGTTACCTGGGAGTTCCTGACCTACCCGCCATCGCAGATAATCGAGAACTTCCTGCCGGGCGGACGCGGCGCCGGAATGTATCCTGCGATCGTGGGATCGATCTTCCTCATCGCGCTAACGGCCGTCTTCACCGTCTTCCTCGGCGTCGGCGCGGCGGTCTACTTGGAGGAGTACGCTGCCGAATCGCGGCTAAAATCCTTCATCGAGGCGAACATCGCGAACCTCGCGGGCGTCCCCTCGATCGTCTACGGCCTGCTCGGCCTGGCGATTTTCGTCCGGGGAATCCAGCTCGGCGCGAGTCTCATCGCCGGCGCGCTCACGCTGACGCTGTTGATCCTGCCGATCGTCATCGTCTCCACGCAGGAGGCGCTGCGGGCCGTGCCCGACTCCCAGCGGCGGGCGGCGTACGGCGTCGGCGCGACCCAGTGGCAGGTCATCCGCGACGTCGTGTTACCCCGCGCGCTCCCCGGCATCATGACGGGGACGATCCTCTCGCTCTCGCGGGCGATCGGGGAGACGGCACCGATCCTGATGGTCGGCGCGGCGACGTCGCTGTTCGTCCCGCCGGACGGTCTCACCAGTCCGTTCAGTGCGATGCCGATGATGATCTTCGAGTGGGCGACGCTGCCCGAAGCGGAGTTCCAGCACGTCGCCGCGGCCGGAATCGTCGTCTTGCTCACGATCTTGCTTCTGATGAACGCAGTCGCGATACTCATCCGAAATAAGTACGATCCGCGAAGTTGATCGGATTCCCGCGGGGCGCTCTCGACGTGAGTTTCGGCTGGGCCACCGAAATATCGCACCAACTGCACCGAGTGACACGGTGATCGCGTTGCTCGTGGCTCTCGTCGTTCCAATCAGCGTTCCACAAGATCGGCGTTCGAATCTCAAAAAAACGCCGCTGAGCGCAAACTACATGAAGGCGCGTCAATAGGGCAGAGGTATGGCCAGAAAATCGTACCAGGAGAAACTCGCGACGATCCGCGAGGACATCCTGTACATGAGCGAGGTCGTCATGGAACGACTTCGTATGGGGCTTGACGCCCTCGAGCAGAAGGACGAAGAACTCGCCCACGAAGTGATCGAAGGCGACGGCGAGATCAACCGGATGTATCTCGATCTCGAACAGGAGTGTATCGAACTGTTCGCGCTCCAGCAACCCGTCGCGAGCGACCTCCGGTTTATCGCCGCTTCGTTCAAGATCATCACCGACCTCGAACGAGTGGGCGACCTCGCAACCAACCTCGGCGAGTATACGCTCGAGTCGGAGCGTAACCTCTTTCCCGACGTCGACGTCCAGGAGATGGGCGAATTGACACTCGAAATGCTCGAAGACGCGATGATCGCCTACGACACTGAAGACACCGAGGCCTGTTACGAAATTGCCGATCGCGACGATGATCTGGACCACTTTGCCGAACGGGCCAGCGGAATCGTCGTTCGCGACCTCATCGAACGGGAACTCGAAGCCTCGGAGGAAGTCGAGCGACTCCTCCAGGACGTCTCTCGGCTCCTGTTGACGATTCGCGACCTCGAACGCGTTGGCGATCACTCCGTCAACATCGCCGCCAGAACGCTGTACATGGTCGAAAACGACGACGAACTCATTTACTGAGAGTCTCGAACCTGTTGTGGGTCTCGATCGGATCGTCTCCGATCGCAAAGTACAGCATGCTGTGGCGGTCGGCCGGCGAGTCGGACCGGTTCGCGACCCCACCAGTGGCGACGCTACGGGATTTCGCCGTCCTGCAAAAAGGAATGCGTCGAACCGATCGCCGGCGATGGCGAGTCGTCTTCGTCGTCGCTTCAGTTTCCGTTCTCTTCGTCGCCGTTACCGGTGTCTTCTTCGCCGTTCTCAGCGCCGTTGCCCATCTCTTCCTCGCCGTTCTCGGTTTCGTTACCGGCGTCTTCGCCGTTCTCGCCGCCGTTTCCGCCGCTCACGACCTCGATATCACCGATCATCGTCCCGGAGTGTGGCTCACACACGTACGCGACCATTTCGGAGGTGATCTCGTCGATTTCGAGAGTCTGGGTTTCGCCCTCTTCGCTCATCAGTTCGGTCTCGTAGTCGTCGACGATTTCGTCGTTCTCGTCCCAGATTACGAGATTGTGCTCTTGCCCATCGAGGTTCTCCCACGTGATGCTGTAGGCCTCACCCTCCTGGAGCGAGAGCGTCGGATTCTCTTCATCTGCGATCTGGTCCGGAGCCTGCCCCATCCAGGCTTGCACTTCGCCACCGAGTTCGATCTCGTCGTCCGGACTGATCGCCTCGCCGTCACCCATGCCTTCCTCGCCGTTCTCGGTTTCGTTGCCGTTCTCGGTTTCGTTGCCGTTCTCGGTTTCGTCGCCGTTCTCGGTTTCGTTGCCGTTTCCGTTACCGTTCTCTTCTCCGGGGCCTCCACCGCCGTCCGTACAGCCGGCGAAGGCCGTCGTTACTGCCGCAGCACCTGTGAACTGGAGCACCCGTCGTCGGGAGAACTGGTCGTCACGTTCCATACACGATATTGATAGCTCGAACCCGATAATCAACAACCCGTCACCTGCTTGTTAGTCAAAAGGGAGTACGATCTAGTTGAGTGAGAGTCCCCGAGAGTGTCTCCGGTCTCGGGTAGCGTCACTTTCGTTCCCGTCGGAGTCGTCCGATCTCCGCCCGAGCGACGGAATTCTACTCTGGTACCCGATCGTGCGGACGTTCGGGAACGCATGTCAGTAGCTGGGCCGTGTCGACGACGTTTCGCGTTTCGAGAAGTACTTCCGCCCCCTCGCGAACGGTAAACTCCGCGTCGAGGGCGACCCCGTGACAGCGGGTGTAACACTCGAGCCAGCGGTTCATCGCTCGTTCGAGCGCGTCGAACTCCGCTTCGCTAAACGGGACCATTCGGCCGCCGGTGCGGGCTTCGATGTACAGCCAGATGGCCTGCCCTGCGCCCTCCCGAAGATAGTCGATCGCCTCGTCGGCCGTCGCGGTGTAGGGGTCGACGGCCGCCCGATCGCGTTCGGCCCGTCGGGCGAGCGCGGCGATTCGCGGTCCGTACCGACTCACGGCTATCCCTCGCGGTACTCGACGCCTTTGCCGCCGCGGGGGTGTTCCCACTCGGTCTCAGCGACGATCGCACAGGTGCCACACTCCACGCAGGGCTGGGTGTCGAGGCTGACCACCGTCTCGACGCTCCCGTTTCGTTTGACCTGCTCCGATCGGTAACAGCCGCCGCCGTAATCCGTCGCGCTGACCGGGCACGCGGCGACGGCGGCCCCGCTGGCCTCGAACGACTCGTCGACGAGTTCGATGTGCGGGTTGCCCACGTCCGTGTCGTAGGTGAGGTCTCCGATTCGTTCTTCGAGACTCGGCGGCTCGATCTCGCTGTCCCAGTAGACCGTCTTGCCGTGGTGCTCACCGATGAGCGCCGGGAGCGTGACGTACCCGGTTTTCGTATCCGGCAGCATCGACACCAGGAACGGGGAGTTGTACGCCCGCTTCAGGGCTCGCTTTGCGATCGGGTTGCCGATCGCGACCGAGCCGATCGGGGAGTCGAGAACCGTCTCGACGACGCTGGTGACCGCATCTCGCTCGCCAACGGTGCGGGCGAGTTCGTACCGTCTTGGCCGGAGTTTGCTCATCGTCCCCGAGTCCTCGAGCAGTTGCGCGTACCGCCGGCCGGCAGCGGCGGGGTCGGCGTTCCCTCGCGTCGTCGCGAAGGCGTCCGCTGCGAGTGCGCCCGCAGTAACGGCGTGGTTCATCCCTTTGATGATCGGTCCCTGTGCCTGCATCTGGCCGGCCGCGTCGCCGACGAGGACGAGTCGTCCCTGGTGGGGTTCGGGGTGGGCGACCTTCTTCGAGTCCGGAACCAGTTTCGCGGCGTACTCGCGCTCGTCGTACTCGTCGCCAAGCCACGTCGCGAGCAGCGGGTGGGTCAACAGGGCGTCGAGCAGTTCGTGCGGTTCGGCCCGCTGTTCGACCAGACTGTCGAGGTGGAACACCGTGCCGATCGACAGCGAGTCCTCGTTCGTATACAGGAAACCGCCCCCGCGGACGTCCTCGAAGAGATCACCCGAGAACAGGTGGGCAACACCCTCGTCGGAATCGATCGAGAACCGATCGTCGATCACGTCGGGGTCCATCTCGACGGTAGCTTTGACGCCCTGGAACCACTCCTCGGGTTCGTCCCAGTCCATCAGCCCCGCATCGCGCGCGAGTTCGGAGTTGACCCCGTCGGCGGCGACGATCAAGTCCGCCGTGATGGGGTCGAGTTCGTCGCAGGTGACGCCGGCGATCTCTCCGTTCTCTCGGAGGAGTCCGTTCACGCGAACGTTCGTCAGCACCCCGCCGCCCGTTTCGCTCGTCTTCTCGTGGACGCGATCTTCGAGCCAGCCGTCCATCCGCCGCCGGAGCACCGCGTCACACCAGTCGGTGTCGTGCTCGTGGAGGTCGGTCAGGTCGAACGACTTGACCTTGTTTCCGGCGACGTTGTGGATGTAGTAGTCGGTGACGGGCCGTTCGGCGGCGGCATCCCGAAAGCCGTCGAACAGATCGTCGATCGTGTAGGGGGCCGACTCCTCGGCGTAGATTAGCCCGCCGGAGACGTTTTTCGACCCCGCTTCGGTACCCCGCTCGAGGACGAGCGTTTCGACGCCGTGGTCCGCCAGTCGCGCTGCGGCCGCGGCCCCGCCGGGTCCACAGCCGACGACGATCGCCTCGTAGTGTTCGTACTCGTCGGTCATCAGTCCTCACCTCCGTCCGCGATCGGTTCGGCAGGCAGTTCACCGGCGTTCACCGCGGCGGTTAGCTCGGGGAGGACCTCGAAAAGATCTCCCTCGATGAAGTAATCGCTGAAGTCCCTGATCCGGGCGTCGGTGTCGGTGTTGATCGCGACGATCGTATCGGATTCGTCCATGCCGACTTTGTGCTGGACCGCACCGGAGACGCCGGCCGCGATGTAGAGGTCGGGGGCGACTACCTGCCCGGTTTCGCCGATCTGTCGTTCCTCCTTCGAGTACGCTTCGACGTGGCCGTCGAACTCGTAAGAGGAGGTGACGATTCCGCGCGTGATGCCGAGTTCGGCGTCCTCGAAGGCGTCGGCCAGTTCGAGACCGAGTTCCATCCCGCGCGTGGGGTCGTCCGCGATTCCACGTCCGAGACAGACGACCACCTCGTGGTCGGTCAGATCGACCCCTGCTTCGAGCTGATCGTGGTCCGTGATTTCGACGCGGAACCACTCCTCGGGAAGCTCCATCTCGTGTTCGACGACGAGGCCCTCTCGCTCGTACTCCGGCTCCATCGGCTCGAAGCTGCCGGGGATGACCGACGCCCCCTGCGGGTGGAAGTCCCGGCCGGGGTTGTCGAGGCAGAGAATCGTCGAGTACTCGAACCCGGAGAAGTCCGGGCGCTTCATGTGCAAGACCTTCTCGAAGACTTTCTTGACGCCGGGTTCGCCAGTCTTTACCGGGTTCGAAATCTTGTTTTCCTCGATGTAGAGGTCCGAACAGTCCGAGGCGAGTCCGGAGTCCAGTTCGGCCTGGACCTTTGCCGAGAGGTCCCTACCGTTGTTCGTCGCCGGGAACAGCGCGTACCGCGGCTCGTCGTAGTCGCGCCAGTCGGTGCTCTCGGTCGCCCCCTCGCCGCGGGCCATGTGAGCCGAAATCTCGGTGTAGGGCTTGTGCAGGAACCGCTCGAGTCGATCGTCGTCGTGGTAGACGGCGACGTCGGCCCCGTAGGCGATACACTCCTCGGCCAGTCCCTCGCAGTCCTCGCCCATCAAGAACGCGACGACGCGTTCGTCGTCACCGTAGTCCTCCGCGAACTGGTCCATCAGTTCGCGTGCCTTGCCGAGCATCTCCTTCGAGACGTCGAGTAGTTCGCCCTGCTGAGTCTCACAGAAGACCCACATGTCGGCGTACTCGCCGCCGTCGAGTGCGCGGACGTGGCGTTTGTCTCGGGTGGGGTGTGAGAGCCCGTCGTCTGCTTCCGGCTCGTCGTCAGTCGCTTCGTCTGCTGCGGTATCGTCTTCCTCGTCGGATGTATCGGCCTCCTCTCTCTCTTCGCCTTCAGCATCCTCGCCAACGTCTTCTTTCGTCGCTTCGTACTCGCCTTCGGTCTCCGTCTCTCCCTCGACACCCGCAGTTTGGTCGTCACCGCCACCGATCGCGTCGAGCCGTTCGCGGATCGCCTCGCGCGCGGTGGACCGATCGGAGCCGGCTTGCTCGGCTTCGAGCACCGACTGGAGCGTCTCCTCGTCGTCGATCGTTTCGAGTTCCTCGGTCAGTTCGTCGACGGTGTATTCGTCCGGATCGATCGTCGTCACGATTAGTCACCTCCGGCAGCGTAGGGCTGCATCGCTTCCAGTACCGGTTCCATCGCCCCCTCGTCGCCGGGGTCGATCATCGTCGCCTCGCGCTCGGAGGGCGCTTTCGGGATCGGATCGACCGACGAGACGATCGTCGGCGAGCCGTCGAGACCGATGTAGTCGGGATCGAGGTTCAGGTCCTCGTGGTTCCACACCGTCAGCTGGTCGTCGTGGTCGGCCGCCCGTTCCCGGGTCTCCGCCCGGAGCTGTTTGTGGGTCAGCCGGTGGGAGGCCTTGCGGTAGGTCGGCTCGAACTCGGGGTCGGTGACGACCATACACGGAAGCGGCGCTTCCACGGTTTCGATCTCGTCGATATCGCCTTCGACGAGCCGTTTCGCCCGAAGGATACGCTCGTCGGGGTCGATATCGAGTGCGAGAACGTGGGTGACGATCGGCCACTCCAGCGCCCAGCAGGTCTGGGGACCGGTCTGGCCGGTCTCCCCGTCGGCGGTCTTGAAGCCGGCGAAGACGACGTCGATATCGTCGACCTCCTCCTGATACTTTTCGAGACCGGCACTCAGCGTGATCGCCGTCGCCCAGGTATCCGACGCGGCGAGTTCCCGGTCCGAGAGGAGGTAGCTGTCGTCGGCGTACACTGACTCCATTCCCTCCTGTAGCACGTCGCCGTAGCCTGGCGGTCCCATGCTAAGTCCGGTTACGTGGCCGCCGTGGCGCACTTTCGTCTGCAGGGCAGCCTGGTAAGCGAACTCGTCGTTGGGGTTCAGTACCGTCGGCGTCTTTCCTCGTTCGAGGTGACCGTCTTCGTTGAAAGAGACGGCACCTTCGGAAAAATCCGGGACGCCTTTCGTCAATACGATCGATCGCATGGTTGCCTCCATTGCTCCGGTGTGGTTCGTTTTCCCATGCCTGTTGGCTCCTATCGGAGGTAACACTAATAAGGGTGTGGGTGACAATCACTCGCAGAAATAGACAGTCGGACGGACCGCCAGACGGTGGCGTCCTCGCAGAACGTGAACCCGTCTGTGATCGGCGGAACGCCGGCGTTTATATCGGGTTGGCCGACGACCGTTCCCGATCGACCACCGACCCCACAGCGACCGACGAACAATCGATGATCGACAGTGAGACGGTCGACGATTCGAGAAACGCGGTCACTCGTCGTCTCGTTCGGTCGTCCCCATCGTGATCTCGCCGTCGGCGCGGATCGTCCCGTCGACCTCCGCGCCGGGGCCGAGGTCGAGGCTCTCACACGAGACGTCGCCGAGGATTCGGGCGTCGGGTGCGATGACGACGTCGCCGTCTCGCGTCGTTACGTCGCCGTGGATGCGCGTTCTCTCACCGACCGTGATCTCGCCGCGGGCCCGCAGGCTCCCGAAAATGTTGCAGTCGGCACCGACGTCGATCGATTCCGCGCGGACGTTGCCGTGGAGTCTGCAATCGTCACCGATCGTCGCGGGCGTCGACACGCGCCAGGCGTCGTCACCGACTGATGCGTTCCGCGGGATCACGAGCGGGTCGACCTCGGTTTCTTCCTCCTCGTCAGTAAGTTCAGATATCAGGCGCTGAGCGGCGTCCTCGTCGCCGACCAGCAAGAGGTGTTTGAGGTAGACGAACAAGAAAACGATCGTCGGCATCGGGTTCCGGATGACGATCCAGCCGTTGGCCTCGAACCCCTCGTCGATTTCGACGTCGTCGCCGATGTCCAGATCGCCGGCGACTTTCATTTCACCGCTGATGTGGACGCGTTCCCCGATGTAGGCGTCGTTGCCGACCAGTACGTTGCCGGCGACGTCACACCACATGTCGAGACGGCAGTCCCCCTCGGCCTCGATGTCGCCGCCGAACTGAACCCCCTCTCCGGCGAGGACGTTCCGACCGCGCACGCCGAACTCGACGGTGGATCGCCCGCCGACGAGGACGTCACCGGCGGTCTCGAGGGCGACTTCCTTGGCTTCGGTGCCGTCCGGAACGACGAGTTCGTCGAGCGGGTCCCTACTGATGGCCACACTGACAGTCAAACGAGACGCCCATTATTAAACCTCGCGCGTCGTCTGCCGTCCGTCTGACGATACCAGTCGTGACCGCGATTTCGGACGCCTCACTCTGTGGGCCAGTCACATGCGCCGGGCGCAGTCGTCTCGCTTTTGACCCCCCACCGCGTATGAGCCGCCTATGACGACCCTCGCTTTCGACGACGATGGTGTCGACGTCGTCTACGAAGGAACTGAGTTTCGCCTCGAACGGGAACTGATCGAGGAAGCGATCGAGAAACAGTACTACGACGTCACCGACCACGAGGTACTCAAAATGGTGGCCGAACAACCGAACTTGCAAGGTGAACCACGTCGCGTCGGCGACATACTCGACTGACACGACCGTCGACGCGTTTCGATCGGAGCCTGACCTACGCGTCCCTCTCGTCGGCATCCGTGGCGACCTCGGTGTCCAGCTGTTCCGGATCGAACGGTCTCGAGACGCCCAGCCAGTCCTCGCCGTGGCTCGATCGAGTATCGAGGTACACTTCGATCCCGTTCCCGTCGGGATCGGAGAAGTACAGTGCCTTACTGATCCCGTGATCGACGGGACTCACCGCGACGTCGTCAGATCGAAGCTGGCGGTAGATCGATCGAAGCGCGGTCTCGTCGTCGACCTCGAAGGCGACGTGATAGAGGCCGACGCCCGATCCCGGCGGCGGGGCGTCGGAACCGAGCGCCTGGAGAGCGAGATCGTGGTGACGATCGCCCCAGGAGAGAAATGCAAACGAGTTGTGGCGTTCGCTGACATGCAAGTCGAGGAGGTCGGTGTAAAACGTGAGCGACCGTGCCAGATCTCGAACCTTGAGGTGGACGTGCCCCAGTCTCGGCCGTGCGTGCATACTGAATTTCGGCGGTCAGCAGGCAAAAGCGACGTGGCCGCCAGATCACAAATTCAATGTCGAACTCGCGTTACCGATCGGATTCGTCAGCGTCGTCCGACCCGTGTCCCGTTTTTTGATTCCCCCTCGAACCGCGGTTCGATTTCGAGCCGTCGCCGTATCGCCGTGCGGCCGACTCGAACCCCGTCTCCTCGAGTTCGCGACTCCGACGACCCTCCAGTGCGGCGATTGCCTCGGGCTCGGGAGCGGCGTCGTCGGTGATCCGAGCCCACGAGTTGTGTACCTTGGCGTGACACCAGCGACAGAGGTAGATCGTTATCTCGTGTGAGAGTGTCGCTCCATCGCGAGCGTACGAGAGGTGGTGTTCTTCGAGAAGCGGCCGCTCGTCAGTGTGAGCCATCGGTTTTTCCTCGAGACCACAACGGACGCACTCCCGATCGCGGTTCCGGGAACGGAAATGCGGGCAGTCCGCCCACGACTCGTCGGTTTCGGGATCGACGATCGGACACGCGTAGTCCGCTCGTGCTCGTTCCCGAGCGAACTCGGGGTCGTGCTCGTAGTGATCGAACGCGTACCGGCACGTTCCCTCGCCCGTAAGGTAATCGCAGACGCCCGCGAACTCGTACGGGTCGTCGACGCCGACCGCGGTTCCACGGGGTGTTTTCTCCATTATGTGCTACGAGGATGTGCAGAAAGTTGAATCGTCCGGTGTCTCGGATATAGTACAATATATTCTTATTACTTCCACTTAAATTTATAAATACATATTTCGTGATATTCCAGCAGAACTATTAATAACAGCTGTTGTTATTGACTATGGTTCGAGGAGTACGACAACTCGTTCCGTCGATACTACGGCGGAACTACGCACTCAAGTTCGGAATCATCCTGTTGCTACTCGGGATTTCCGTTGGAGCGATCGGGCTGGTTGCCACGGGGATGGTTACCGACAGTGTCGAAGAATCGGCGTTATACGATCAGGAATCACAGGCCGTACAGGAGGCGGCCGCACTCGATCAATGGAACGAAGAGAACCAACGAGCCGTCTCGTCGGCTGCTAGCACACCGACGGTTCAAAACGGTGACGTAGATCCCATCGACACCTATTTGACGAATCTCGGGAGCGATCTCCCTGCAGAGACCGAACACCTCCTGTACGTCGACACGACGACGGGTGATGTTCTCGCTGACTCGGGTGGTAACGTCGAGAACGTTGACGAATTCGCGTTCCCGGCCGAAGACGAACTCGGTACGGGCGTCTCGACGCAAGTCGTCCAGCAAACCGACCCCTACGAAATGGTCGACACGACGGCCGTTGGCGACGAGACCAACGGTGCCGTTTCCTACTACATCGGCGCGGGCGACGATCGAGCGCTGATTCTCACGGTCGACCTCGCGAGCCTCTCGATGACGAGTACGGACGTACCGTCGACTGTGACGACCGTCCTCGACGAGGAGGATCGAGTCATTGCCGACGACATGTCGCTGGGTGAAGACCTCAGCATGTTCACCTTCCACGAGAGCTACGGAAACGAAGATCTCGTCGAACGCATCCGTCAGGATGGAACGGGTGCGACGTTTGTCGAGGAACAGCCAAGTCAGTATCTTCAGGACCCTCCGTACGAGTTCGACCCCGATGGGTACGTCGTCGGTCACGCGACGACCGACGAAGGCTGGCTCGTACTCACGCACACGACCGAAAACCGAGCGTTCGGGTTCGTCGCGACCGTCGACCAGTACGGGAACCTGGCCACATTCGGCGCCGTCCTGTTGATCGGTCTGTTCGGTGCCGTCATCGGCCGCAGCACGGCACAATCGATCGATCGACTCACGGACAAGGTCGGCCGGATGGAAGATGGCGATCTCGAAGTCGAGTTCGAGACGAAACGTATCGACAACATCGGTCGGCTGTACGACGGGTTCGCGTCGATGCGCGACGAACTCCGGGAGAAGATTACCGAAGCCGAAGCGGCTCGGACGGAAGCCGAGCGCGAACGCGAGCGAGTCCAGACTCTCAACGAGGACTTACAGGGTGCCGCACAGTCCTACTGCGGCGTCATGGAAGCGGCCGCCGACGGCGACCTCACCGTCCGGATGGACCCAGCGGCTTCGGACAACGAGACGATGGAGACGATCGCGACCGACTTCAACGAGATGCTCACCGAAATCGAGGCGACGGTCGAGCACCTCGGTCGGTTCGCGACCGAAGTCGCGACGGCCAGCGAGGAGGTCACCGCCTCGAGCGAGGAGGTCCGGGCTGCGAGCCAGCAGGTCACTGGCTCCATTCAGGAAATTTCCGAAGGGGCAGACGCGCAGTACGATTCCCTGCGGTCCGTCGACGCTGAGATGAACAGCCTCTCGACGACGACCGAAGAGATTGCGGCGTCTTCGAACGAGGTCGCCGACGTTGCAGAGCGGACCGCCCGAACGGGCCGGCAGGGCCGCGAGGAGCTTATGGAAGCCGTCGAGGCTTGTGAAACACTCGAAGGCCAGCGCGACGATGTCGTCGAAGAGTTCACCCAGCTCCGCGAAGAAGTCGATCAGGTCGACGACCTGATCGATCGGATTGCCGAAATTGCCGAAGAGACGAATATGCTCGCACTGAACGCCAACATCGAGGCGTCCAGATCGGCGTCCGGCGACAACGACGGCGGCTTCGCCGCGGTCGCATCCGAAGTCAAAGAGCTATCACAGGACGTGAAGGTGACAACTGACGAGATCAGTACGAGGCTCGAGCAGATTCAAAACCAGACCGAGCGATCGGCGGAGATGGTCGACCGAACGAGCGAGGAAATCGAGGCGGTAAACACCCTCGTCACGAACGCCGATGCGGCACTCGAAGAGATCGCAGAGTTCGCCGAGGAGACCAACAACGGCGTCCAGTCGATCTCCGCTGCGACGGAAGAACAGGCAGCCACCACGCAGGAGGCAGTCGCGATGGTCGACGAGGTCGCGACGATCGCAGAGGAGACGACTGCCGAAGCCGAAAACGTCGCCGCGTCCGCAGAGGAGCAGACGTCCGCACTCACGGAAGTGTCATCTTCCGCGGACGATCTGACACAACAGGCGGGAGCGCTTTCGGATGCGCTCGATCGGTTCGAGACCGACTCCGACGCCACCGCCGACCAGACGACCGTCGACGCCGAGTACGGCTCACAGGTAGCGTCCGCCGGGGAGCGTTCTGACGACTCCGGATCGGCCGACGCGATCGACGCGCAGACCGGTGACACGGAAGAGTCCGGTACGAGCAGCCTCGATCTAACGGAGACGAGAGCGAACGAAACGGGCGGTCTCGATCTAACGGAAACCGGGGCAACCGACGGCGACGACCTCGACCTGACTGAAGCGTCCGAGACGACCGATCTCGATCTGGAAACCGTCGACTCGACCGAAACAGAATCGAACGCCGAAATCGATGCCGCCGGATCGGATACCGACGATTCCGGAGAACAGGGCGTGAACCCGGCATCCGAAGGTAACGACGCGAACGCAGACCGCGAGGATGCGGATAGGGTAGACGATACGGACGAGGGCGACGATTCGGATGACTCGGTCGTCGACGAGACCTTCTCGTTCGGCAAGTAACCGCCCCGGATAGTGACACCTCGTCGAACTATCGATCGGCATCTGGCGCCGACTCGGGATCGAGTCCGGTCGTGATCTTTTTGTAGACTGGCTGTCGACTCGACTGCGTGCGCCTGGTTCACGACCCGATCGACGACGAGCCGACCGTTCTGGCGACGCGGATCGAGATCGCGGACTCGCTTTTCCGCCAGACCCGTGGACTCATGTTCCGGCGATCGATTCCGGACGACTACGCGCTGATCTTCGAGTTCGACGGGGCGTCGACCCGCGACGTCCACATGCTGTTCGTGTTCGTCCCGATCGACGTCGTCTGGACCGTCGACGACGTCGTCCAGCGAGTCGAACGATTTCGCCCGTGGCGCAGTTTCGGTCGCGAGGAGGCCGATCAAATCGTCGAACTCCCGGCTGGCGCCGCATCGGCAATCGAGCCTGGCGATCGACTGATTCTCGAGCGGTCCGACGCCTGAGATCTCGTGGCGGACTGCCCCCGCCTCCCATCGCGGGACGAGGTCGACTGCGAGATCACTCGACGATGACGACCCTGCCGTCTTCGACGCGGACGTCGAGAAGGCTCGTGACGGATCGCTCGAGTCCCTCGTGATCGCCGTCGACGCGCCGAAGGACGGTGACGATGTCGACCACCGTCGCCCCGAGGTCGTCGATCGCTTCACAGACGGCGTCGATCGTGCTCCCGGAGGAGAGAACGTCGTCGACGAGGACGACGCGATCGCCCGCTTCGATTCCGTTGACGAAAAGATCGCTCTCGCCGTAGCCGGTTTGCTGGTGGACGGCAACTTCTCCCGAAAAGCCGTAGGCGCGTTTCCTGACGACGACGAACGGGACGTCCGTCGCGAGCGAGAGCGCCGTGACGTGATGAATACCCATCGCCTCGGGTGCGACCAGCGTATCGACCGTCTCGAGGTCGACTCGGTCTCGAATGCCGTCAGCGATCGCTCGCAACACCGCCGGTTCGACGATCGGAATGCCGTCCGTCACTCCGTGGACGAAGTAGTGATAGCCGTCTCGATCGACGACCGGCGCGTCACGGAGCGACCGGGCGAGTGGCTCGAGCATGGGGTCCATAGGCGGCCGACGCTACGAGTGCCACCGAGAAGGGTGTTGGCGTTGAACTGGTTACGGACCGTCGATACCCCCGCAGCGAGAGCCCAACCGGCCGACGGTGTGACGTCGGCGATCGAGGTGACGTCGCCGGTGGCGTGACGTACTGTCAGCCGGTTCGATCGCCACCGTCGCCCGATGGAGAACGTACGCGGAGTGCTACGGTTCCGAGAACGCCGATGATGGCCACCACGATGGTAAAGCCTGACTGCCCGTCGGCGTCGAGCTGGACCGGCTGCTCGGTTCGGTCGACGACCTCGACGGTCGTTCGATGCTCGGCCTGGTCGACGACGACCGCGAGTTCGTGGGTTCCGGTCCCTAGTGGTTCCGGGAGGTCGAAGGTAATCTCGGCGGTTCGGTTGGACTCGAGCGTAACGGAACGCTCATCGACGACTTCGCCGTTGATCTCGAGTCGCGCGTCGGCAGTGGTATTGTTCGCTCCGTCGTTGATCACCGTCGCTGTCGGCGTGCCGGTCGTGTCGACATCGAGATTCAGATCGAACGAGTCGATACTGAGGGGAGTGTCGCCATCGCGTTCGATCGGTTCCCCTGATTCGCTGTCGGTCGATTCGATCTCGGCGGGGTCGACCACCTCGACTGTTGTCGTTTCCAGCATCGTCTCGACGGCGAACTCGACGGAATAGGTGCCGGGTGCTCGTTCTTCTTCGACCGTAAATTCGACAGTTTCGGATGCGCCCGGATCGAGGGAAACGAACGCCTCGTCGACGAATTCGTCGTCGAATCCCGCTGCGACGAAGGTCTCGGTACTCGCAGTGCCCGTGTTGATCACCGTGACTGCGAGATCGATCGGATCGTCGGTCGCGACCTGGTTTGGCACGCTCACGTCCTCGATTTCGAGGGCCGGTTGTGCGTCGTCAGTTTCGCCTTCGATCTCGACGGTCCCACGCTGATTTGCCGAGCCCGCTCGTATCTCGTACTCGACAGATCCTGAAAGCCCGCTCGTCGGTGCCGAGAGGAATACTGTCGTCCCTTCTCCCGGTCCGAGCGTAACGGACTGGCTCTCAGAGACGTCTCCGGCGAGAGACAGTTCGATATCGAAGGTTTCCTCCACATCCCCTGCGTTTTCGATCACCACGTCGACTGGAAGTTGCTCGCCGCCCTCGACTGTCGGCGGCGCGTACGCATCGATTTGGGGCTCAGCTACCGCTTCGACTCCCGCTTCCTCGATCGTTCCGACCGTTCGATCGACTTCCGTGCCGTCGTGAGAGAGTTCGAGTTCGATCTCCTGACCAGTCGACGCCCCGCTCGCGTCGAACGTCGCCTCGAACCGGCCGTCGGATTGAACTTCGACGACCTGTTGGTCGACGAACGCACCGGAGACGCGTGCGCTGACGGTCAGTTCCGATCCCGGCGCGAGGGTGCTTTCTCCGGTGATCGTCGCATCGGGCACCGGTTCGACGACCGGCTGTCGCGGATCGAACGCGGCCTCTCCCTCGATCACGTCGAACGTCGTCTCCACGCGCTCTTCGCCGTCGACGTACGGGTTCTCGTCGTCGATCGAAAATGCGGCGGTGTACTCCTGGCCGGGTTCCAGCGCGCTGTCGGCGGTGTCGATGAGGACGTAAAAATACCCCTCGGCGGTCGCCTTGTACAGATCGACGGCACTGATATCGACCTCGCTCTGGTCGACGTTCGGGCCGGGATCGGTCGTGACGGTCAACGAGACGCCTTCCGATCCCGGATCGAGATCGGAGACGTCGTCAACGTACCCGCCGAGTCCGGTCGCGGCGATACCCAAAACGGCCAGATCCCCGTCAGCGATCGTGCTCGTTCCCTCCGCGGCCGAGTCGATATCGCTGGCGCTCTGTGGCGTACTCGTTCCGGGGAGTACGCCCGATTCGATCGTTTCGGTGGATCGAGGCCCTTCGATAACGAGGAATGAGGTATC
Source organism: Halosolutus sp. DAT137 (assembly GCF_059736405.1). Lineage (NCBI taxonomy): Archaea > Methanobacteriati > Methanobacteriota > Halobacteria > Halobacteriales > Natrialbaceae > Halosolutus > Halosolutus sp. DAT137. The sequence continues at coordinate 266,584 of NZ_JCAQID010000008.1, forward strand.
GACGTATTCTCCGCCGCTTTGCAGATCGATAACGTAGTCTCCCTGTTCGACCGGAGAACTCAGCGTGTTCGTCTTTCGCGTCGCCGTTACCACCGTCGTTCCGTCGCCGCCGGAGAAGACTGCATCGGCCGTACTGGCATCGGAGTGCCAGCCACCGGCGTAGTACGTATTCATTTCGAGATCGATCCATCCGTCGCCGTCTTCGTCACGGACGGTCACGTCGACCTCGTAATTAACCTCCTCCTCGTCACCGACGGTTACCGTCACCTCCTGGCCCGGATCGACGCTGACGCCGATCGTCGCGACGTCGCCTTCGATAACGGAGACCGTTCCGTCGAACGACGGATCGACGGTCGTTGCCCCTGCAACCCCCGCGCTCGTGACGACCACTGTCGCAATCATAAGAACCGCGAGACAGGCCACAGTATTCCGGAGGGGTGAGTTCACAACTCCGTCAGTCATTTCGCCCCACCTCGCGGGGGGCTGGCTCCGACTCGAGGTCTGCCGCCGCCGCTTCGGGTTCGTCCTCGGTGGAACTCGACGCCGCAACCGAACTCGATCGGGCGTCGCCGGCCGCTGCAGTCGTTGAGGCGTCGCCATCGAGAACGGATGCCAGCGCGCCACCAGCGCCACCGGCGACGATCCCGAAGCCGGCCGCGGAGAGCGCTGCGGAGTCGAGACTGGCCTCGAGTGCGATCAGGTCCGACCCGAAGGTGACGAGATTCGCCGCGGCGAGCATCGCGACGACGTATCCGATCGCGACCGGCGACCCACGTTTGACGCCGTCGACGAGGGGCGTGCTCCCGTCGACACCCTGCCGGCGGGCGAGCAGGAATCCCGCGCCGGCAAGCACGACGACCACAACTGCGTAGTACAGTTCGGCCGTGACGGAGCCCCCGAGGAGTTCGAGCGCGGCCGCCGGTTCCGCAGTCCGTCCACCCTCCGCTGCCGTGGCCAGATCGACGTTGTTGCCGCCGAAAACCGCCCAGACGGCGAGTTCCCAGATGGCAACGTCGATGCCAGTTCCGAGTTCCTCGTGAAAGACGGTCGCCCCGGACCCGGGTGCAAAGTCGCCCGGTTCGCCGTCGATCGAGCCGGCGATGTAGAGCGTGTCGACGATCACGACGAGATAGGTTAGCAGGTACGTCGCACAGAACGCCCCGATTCCGACGACGCCGCCGGTGATCGCAAGTTGTTGTCGATCTATGGGGTCAGAAGTTGTCGCGGACGAGTTGGCCGAAGGTGAGTCGGCCACACCGGAGGACTGCTCGATCGCAGCCCCTGCTTCGGCTTTCTCGCTGTCGGCCGTCCCGTCGTACGTAAACCGCGGGGAGGCTTCTCCCTGATCCGACCCTTCGTCAGGCGACGCCGCCGCCCGATCGGCCGTCGCTTGCGTGCCGTCCGACTCGATTCCGTCGTCAGTTTGTCGTTCCCCACTTCGATCGCGATCGGTGGGAGAGTCAGCATTGACGGGCGACGATTCGTCGGCCGCGGTGGGGTCGGGTTCCTCCTCGACCGTGTCAGTCCCGCGTTCGGGTTCGCCGTTGCGGTCGTCTTCTGCGGCCTCGGTTGCCGTCTCAGTCGACCTGGCATCGGCGTCGGTCACGGTCTCCGACGCTCCGTCCAGATCGGAGCGATCCTCGTCGCGATCGTCGACGACCCAGCGACGTTCGCCCGCATCGTCGACACGCCGTTCGGCTGGTTCCGCGGTGTCGTCCGATTCGGAAGGGGCAGTGGGATCGTCGTCCGATTCGGCAGGGTCGGTGGGGTCGTCGTCCGATTCGGCAGGGTCAGCTGTTTCACTGCCGGCAACCGCTTCGCCAGTCGATCGGTCCTCGGTGTCGATCGGCTGCTCGCCAGCACCCTCGGAATCGCCGGTCGCGTCCTGCTCGTCGGTCTCGCCCGCTATTCGGTGAGCAGGCATCTCGTCGTCCGGTTCGATCGATCGATCCGGCTCGTCTTCGACGCCGGTATCGGCCTCAACGGCGCTCTCTGCGTCCGGTTCCGTGTCGGCTGCGTCCTGGGTAGCGTCGTCTTCCGCTACGATCTGGTCCGTTCCGGATGCCGCTTCGGTGGCTGGTTCGTGCGCAACCGTTGACTCCGCGTCCGGTTCCGCCTTAACCTCGTCCTCGGGGACTGACTCCGCTTCAGCCTCGTCCTCAGGGACTGGTTCCGCCTCAGCCCCGTCGTCAGCGACTGACTCCGCCTCAGCCTCGTCGTCAGGGATTGGTTCCGCCTCAGCCCCGTCGTCGACCGACGCGCCTTCGCTCGCGGTCTCTGTCTCGGTCTCGACGGTAGAATCCGCGGACGCGGTGGCGAACTCGCCACCGGTTTCGTCCTCGTGCCCGCCGTCGACGCTGTCTGTCGTTTCTTCCGGCGTTCCGGTGTCTCGAACCTCGTCGCCTCCGCGACCCGAGTCCCCCGGTTGGCCAGCCCCCGCTGTGCCCGTCTTCGCCTCCCCGTCGGCCGATCGATCGGAATCCGCTCCGTCGATGGCTTGAAGATCGGCCCCGCATTCGGGGCAGAAATTCGCTATCGACGGAATTTCCTCCCCGCATGCATAACAGTACCTCATATCAGTTCAAGTGAAAAACAGACGTGTAAACATTACGGTCGATTACGGCCAATTTCGCCGCGTATCCGCAATAGTGGGAAAATTACGGCCGATCGATTCGCCCAGACCGGCGGATTTAAGACGATGAGATTCGATAGGACGACATACAATGGCACGAGATTCGTTCTCATCGCCGGATTCCGAGGATAGAGGAAGTCGGGGCAACCCGGCTGGATGCGAAATTCAGCGACGATACTAGTCGCAGTTCATCACTCTTGCCTGTAACTCACTCCGCCGACCAGACGATTCCATCAGACCGTACCGTCCGCCTTCTCGATACCACGCTTCGCGACGGCGAACAAGCACCCGGCGTCTCGCTTTCACCCGACGAGAAAGTCGAGATCGCCCGTGGGCTAGAGCGAGCCGGCGTCTCCGTGATCGAGGCGGGCAGCGCCTGTACCGGCGCGGGTGAACGCCAGGCGATTTCGCGCGTCACCGATCTCGACCTCGACGCGCGCGTCACCAGTTTCTGTCGCGGGATACAGACCGATATCGACCTCGCACTCGAGTGTGGCGTCGACGGCATTCACCTCGTCGTCCCCTCGAGCGATCGCCACGTCGAAGGCAAAGTCGGCACTTCCCGCGAGGACAACCTCGCAAAGACCGCCGAACTCGTCGAGTACGCCGCCGACCACGGCCTCTGGGTCGAGGTCATCGGTGAGGACGGCTCCCGTGCAGACCTCGACTATCTCGAGGAACTCATGGGGACCGCACTCGAGGCCGGTGCCGATCGGACCTGTTTTGCCGACACCGTCGGCCACACCGGGCCGGAGCGCACCGCCGAAGCCGTCGCCAGGCTGGCCGAACTGGGACCAGTCAGCGCCCACACCCACGACGATCTCGGCCTGGGTGTCGCCAACGCCCTGTCGGCGATTTCCGCGGGTGCCGATCTCGTTCACTGTACCGTCAACGGACTTGGCGAACGCGCCGGCAACGTCGCACTCGAGGAGGTCGCGATCGCCCTCCACCACGTCTACGGCATCGACACTGTCGAACTGACGGAGCTGTACGACCTCGCACAGATCGTCTCGCGAGCGACGGGGATCGCCCTCCCACCGAACAAGGCCGTCATCGGCGAGAACGCCTTCACCCACGAGAGCGGCATCCACACCGATGGCACTCTCAAAGACGACAAGATGTACGAACCCTACGCCCCGGAAACGGTTGGCCGCGAGCGCCGACTCGCCCTCGGCAAGCACACGGGCCGTGCCGGCGTCGCCGCGACGCTCGAAGAACACGACGTGGAGGCCAGCGACGACGAAATTGCGGAAATCGCGAACCGCGTCACCGAACTCGGCGATCGCGGCCGTCGCGTCACCGACGCCGACCTGCTGGCGATCGCCGAAGACGTCACCGGCGACGATCGCGAACGCGTCGTCGAACTCCTCGATCTCACCGCCACGAGCGGCGGAGACGTTCCAACGGCGGGTATCCGACTCGACGTTGGCGGCGAGGAACGCGTCGCCAGCGGAACCGGCTCTGGACCTGTCGATGCAGCCGTCTCCGCCGTCCGTCAGGCGCTCGGATCGGCGGCCGACGCGGAACTCGAATCCTACCACGTCGACGCCGTAACCGGGGGAACCGACGCCGTCGTCACCGTCGAAGTCACGATGGCCCGCGACGATCGATCGGTTACGGTCGCTCGAAGCGAAGCCGACATCACCCGCGCGAGCGTCGAGGCGATGGTCGACGCGCTCGATCGGCTGCTCGCAACGGAGAGTCAGCCGCTCGCACTGGCCGACGATTGACGGACGATTGACCGTTTTCACCCGCAATACTCCTGTGTCTCGGCTCGGTTAGTGAAACGGCTGTCGACCGAGCACGCCCCACGGATCGAATAGGTAGGCGAGAAACAGGGCAACCATCACGACGAACAGTCGTGCGATCGCGTTGGCGGACGAGGGAATCCCCGGGTCGAGCGTGAACGCCATCAGTCCCGCGACGCCGATCCAGAGGGTTCCGACGATCAGTCGCTGGCGCTGGTCCATGGTCGAAAGTTCGAGTTGTAGATAATGAAGCTCTCGTGTTTCCGCGGCGAGTTCGACCGAGTGAGTTCGTGTTTCCGCGACGAGTTGGAACGGGAGAGCACGGACCAGACCGATCAGATGAACAGATCGCTGTTGACCGTCCGATCGTCGAGCACCTCTTTTCGGTTTTGGGTCTGTCCGACGTCCTCGTAAGCGACCGGCGTCTCGACCTCCTCCGCGTTCGGTCCCGGTTCGTTACCCACGTAGACGATGTTCGGGTTCGTCCCGATGTCTTCGAGGAGTTTGAACGTCGAATCTCGTCCGTCGGCGTACGACTGGATCACCTGCTCAGCCTGCTCTTCGTCGGTGACGCCGGCATCCGAGGCCGGCTCGACGTCTCCCTCCTCGAGAAGCTGGACCGCTTCCTGCACCTCGGCGGGCGTAATCTCCCGGCTCTCGTACCGTTCGACCACGTCCTCGATCGCGGCTTCGGAGTCTGGGACCACGGTGTCCAGTTCGTTCCTCGCTGCCTCGAGCGCCTCCCCGTCGGCATCGCCGTCGTCGGCTTCGTCGAGGAGCACGTCGACGATCGTTTCGATCTCGGATTCGGCCGCTTCCTCGCCGACCACGTCCGTGACCGGGGCTTCGATGATTCCCTGGAGCACTTCTCTGATGGCCTCGTCTGCTGCGGCTTGCGGGTCTTCTTCCTCCTCGGCATCGATCACGAACTGGAGTTCGTCGGCGTCGACCTCGTCTTCGAGGTATCGGACGGCTTCGATTTCCGTCTGATCCCACTCGCCCGGCAGGAACGTCATTTCGAGCAGGTCGATATCGCCTTCGACGAACGCGTAGGCTTCCTCGACCTCCTCGATGCTCGGACTCTGGCCCTCGACCATGTTCGCCGCCCGCGATCGGGCGACGTTCGAGAGGTACTGCTGCGGGTCGCTCTCCGGGTCGTTCATATCCCCGAACTGGATGACTTGCGGCGGGCAGGCATCTTCGCAGGCCGTTCGACCCACGAACTCCTCGCCTCTGGTCCCGTCCTGGCGCGACGGACAGAACGTACATTTTTCCATGACGCCCCGTGGACCGCGGCTGCTGACCCACCGGCCGCGGGCGTCGTAGAGGTGGTCGTCGTCGATCTCGTCCGTCGAGATGTCGGGTTCTTCCCACTGGAAGTAGTTGACGCCGTACGGACAGGCGACCTGACAGTACCGACAGCCGATACAGACGTCGTAGTCGGTCAACACGAGTCCGTCGCTGTCACGCGTGTGTCGAGCTGTCGTCGGACACACTTTCTCACACGGCGCGTCAGTGCAGTGCTGGCAGGGTCGGATAAGCGCGTTTCGACCGCCGGGCGTCGAATCCTCGAAGTAGAGGATGTACATCCAGTTTGCGCCCTGGTCCCAGCTGTGTTCCTCCTGGCAGGCCGTGACACAGGAGAGACAGCCGTCGCAGTGCTCGAGGTCGAGGACCATTCCCCACTGCGTCCCTTCAGCGTGTTCGGGTGTGTCGCCGTCGTCGTCCTCGTCCTGTGTCGCCGCGAGTGCCCGTCCATCCCCCGAATCGGCCGTTCCCCAGGCCCCCAGTCCGACTGCCCCAGCACCCGCACCCATCTTCTTCAGCACGTCTCGGCGCGATTCCTCGTCGACGCCGAAGCGCTCGAGCACCCCACCGAACCGACTGCGTTCACCGGATTCGATCGGGCGCTCGTCTTCCCCGAACTCCTCCATGACGTCGTCGTGGTACCGACCGTGGAACTCTGCCTCCGAGAGTTCCCCCTTCGTGACGTTCATCGCGTCTTCGGCCATCCGCATCCCGAGTTCGGCGTCGTACTCGGTTTCCTCGAGCATCGCTTCGGCCCGCTCTTGCCACCCTTCCCCGAGCGGGTGAAACGCGTCCGCCGCCGAGTCGTCATCTTCACCGGTGCTCATCGAACACCCTCACCCCGAATCGTAGTGATCTCGTAGAACGCGACCATTGGTAGCTACTGACACGCACAAGAAGCAGCCGTGAGCGAATAAAAAATCGCCTTGCACTCTACGGCCGTGCGGTGGACGAGTTCACCGATTTCGATCGACTCGACCGTTCGGTTTAGTCGATCGGACAGCCTCCGACCCTGAACGCCGATCAGGTTACCGTACTCTGGTTGTGTCGCGAAACCGCCGGCGAACGTGGAAGTCAGCAAACGGAAACCGGACTCACCAGTCGATGCTAGACGGACTGTTGGCGGAGAAGCGCCGAGAGGGAGATTTGAACTCCCGAGTCCGTGAGGACAGCAGATTTCGAATCTGCCGCCTTGGCCGGGCTAGGCTATCTCGGCTCATCACTATCTATCCGGGACACGTTTTTACCCGTTTCGATTCGTTGCAGGTCTGTGAGTCGATCACGCCCCTCGGATCGAGCCACGATACGACTCCAGAGAACGTGTGGCCAGACGCGATTACCCGGTGTTTTTCATACCGGCGGCGATTCCTTTCACCGTCAGTCGCAGCGTCCGTTCCTCGATATCGGTCCGGTGGGTCTGATCGAGGAGATACGTCTGCAGGAAGTTCAGCGGATCGACGTACGGGTTGCGCCGTTCGAGGTTCTCACCGAGCCAGTCGCGGGTGTGCAGTTCCTCGCGCTGGCCGATCTCTTTCGTCAGTTCCGCCGCGCGCTCGTACTCATCGATCAAACGCGGGAAGAACCGATCGCGGAGGTCCTCATCGGCCAGGCTGGCGTACTGTTCAGCGATCTCCGGTTCGGTTCGGGACAGCGAAAGGGCGGCGTTGTCGAGGGTGGTCTGGAAGAACGCCCACTCGTCGTACATCTCCTGGAGCGTCTCGACGGAGCCGCCGTCGTCGAGGTACGCGTCGACGCCCGTCGCGATGGCGTACCAGCCCGGTAAAATGCACCGCGATTGCGTCCACGAGAAGACCCACGGGATCGCTCGCAGGTCCTCGACCGTCCGTTCGCCGCTCCGGGAGGCCGGCCGCGAGCCGAGGTCGAGATCCTCGATGACGGTGATCGGGGTCGCCTGCTCGAAGTACTGGACGAAGCCCTCGCTTTCGAGGAGGTCGCGGTACTCCTGGCGGGCGGCGGAGGCCATGGTTTCCATCGCGTCGATCCACTCCTCAGGAACCTCCTCTGTGGGCTGTTCCATCGCGTACAGTCGCGATCGAAGCTGCGCGTTGACCATCTGTTCGATGTTTCGCTCAGCGATGCGCGGATTGGCGTACTTCTCCGCGATCGCCTCGCCCTGCTCGGTGAACTTGACCTGTCCGGTCACGGTGGAGTTCGGCAGCGCGAGCAGCGCCTCGTTCATCGGGCCGCCACCGCGGGAGATCGAACCACCGCGGCCGTGGAACAGCCGCATGGTGACGTCGTAGTCGGCGCAGATCTCGCCCAGTCGGCGCTGGTTCTTGTACAGCGACCAGTTGGCGGCGAGGAAGCCGTTCTCCTTGTTCGAGTCGGAGTACCCCAGCATGATCTCCTGGGTTCGGCCGCGGGCTTCGAGGACCTGAGCGTAGGCCTCGTTCTCGTAGAGCGTCCCCATGATACGTCGAGCCCCCGAAAGCGCGTACTCGGTCTCGAGCAGCGGCACGATGTCGATCCCACAGTGTTCGGGCAGGGCGACGACGTCGGCCTGATCCGCGAGGAACAACACTTCCAGGACGTGACTCGGCTCGTCGGTCATCGAGATCGCGTAGGTGTCGATCGCCTCGATGCCGTACTCCGTCTGCCAGTCTGCGAGTCGGTCGAACAGCGTCAGGACGCGCGTCGACTCGTCGGAGAGACCCTCGGTGTTCTCGAGGTCGATCAGAGGCTCGTCCTGAAGGACGGCGTCGGTCAGCAACTCGACGCGTTCGTCTTCGGAGAGCGCGTGGTAGTCGATTCCCTCTCGTTCGAGGGCTTCAGCGATCGCGTCGGTGTGGTTTTGCTGGTGTTCGCGCAGGTCGAGGCTGGCGAGCGAGAAGCCGAACGTCGCGACCTGCCGGCGGATCGGATCGACGTGGGCTTCGACGACGGTTTCAGCGCCGTTGTTCCGGAGGCTCTCCGCGATCGCCTCGAGATCCGCCAAGAGTTCGTCGACGGTGTCGTAGCCGCCGGGCCGAACGTCGCCGACGCGATCGAGGCGCTCGCGCATGAGTTTGAGCTTCTGCCGGTAGGGTTCCCCGGGGTATCGCTCCTCGGCCGTTTTTGCGCTCCCCGGCAGTCGCTCCTGATCGGCCTCCAGTGCGGCCTGGAACGCCGATCCGGCGTCGATTCGACTGCCATCCTGGCTCAAGACGCCCGAGAGGCGCTTGAGCTGGTCGCGATACTTCTCGAGGACGACTTCACGCTGGCGTTCGAGCGTGTTCGCCGTCACCTCTGGGGTCACGTACGGGTTCCCGTCGCGGTCGCTGCCGGCCCACGAACGAAACTCGAACAGTTTCGGGATCTCGAGATCGTTCTCGACCTCCTCGTCGATCGCGTCGGCGAGTTCGTCGTACACTTCCCCGACGACGTCGAACAGCGTATTCTCGAGGTACCACTGGACGTTTCGCGCCTCGTCTTCGGGTTCGGGTTGGCGACGCCGGACCTGTGGCGTCTGCCAGAGGCTCGTCACCTCCGAATCGACGTCGCGCCAGATCTGTTTTTTCTCCTTGTTCGTCAACAGCCGCTCGTCGAGGGTTTCGAGTTCCGTCGCGACGCGCCGGAGTTTCGACTTGACCGTCTTCCGTCGCGCCTCGGTTGGGTGGGCGGTGAACGTCGGCTCGATCAGCACGTCGTCGAGCACCTGCGTAACCGTCTCGACGTCCCGTTCGCCGAGTTCTTCGGCGGCCGTCTCGAGACTGTCCGCGAGCGTTCCTTCCTGGGATTCCGCCCGGAGCGATCGAACCCGTTCGCGTTCCTCTGCCAGATTAATCAGCTCGAAGTAGGTCGTAAACGCTCGCGCAACGATCCGCTGTTCGTGGGGAGACAGCCCTTCGAGTTCCGTGATGAGCGGCTTTCGGGTTTCAATATCGTCCGCCCGGTAGTCGATCGCTGCTTGCCGACACGATTCGACGGTGTCGAACGATCGTCGTGAAGTCTGTTCCTCGAGAACCTCACCGAGGAGGGTCCCGAGTTCGCGGACATCCTGTCGAACGTCCCTGTTATGCAGTGTCATATCCGCCCCGTACGTGTCCGATGTTAAAAATCCCCGTGTCACGAGATGTCGGTATCACACATCGTTTTCCGTGATACTTACTGGTGGTTCTCCGAGTGCAACGATCATTGCTGTCAATAAAACGGTGTCCAGTTTCGCGGCCGAAATGAGATTACGGATTCTAGCGGCGCTACCGTGAAAATTTACTGAGATCCGAATGAGGATACCACGATCGATTTCGAACGGCCCAATGTGATCGACGAAGCGACATTCATTTTCTATATTATTGTGGTTAAACACCACCCCTGTCGGATGCGGCCACTACCGGGGGCCAATCACAGTCACGGCGCACTACGATGCTCGCGCGCGGGCCGATGAGGTGCAGATCGTACCGGCCGGACCGATCGACGGCGCGCTGCGTGGTCGGCAATCGATCGGCAGGCAGATATCGAGGGCACCCCCCAAGCAGGGGTTCTGACACTCGCTCGGTAGCGGCTACCGCATCTCGTCCAGCGACACCACGGTGTCAGACATGAGCCATGCCGTGTCGCTGTCCGGCCGTTCGATGCTCAGTGCAAAAAACGAATCACGTCCGTCGTCGACAGTTATGTGGTAGCCGCGGGTCCGGAGCGACTCACCGCTGGCAGGGGCGTTCGGTTCGACTGAAGTCACAGTCGTTCTCGGGGCCGCGGCCGAATAACGACCGCGGTTTGGAGTTCCGGTTTCCGGCTCTGCTCGAAAGTTCGACGATCGGCCGTCGTTCCGCGAACACCGGACGTGCCGTTCCCCCGATCGCCGCCGAATCGATCGTTTCCGGCGATAACATGCGGACGGATAACGATGAATCAGCCCTCTGTGCCGGATTCGACGGCCGTCGCGTCTGCTACGATCCCAACCATCGACCAGTTTGTCTCGTCTGCATCTTTGCGGCCGACGAGAACCGCGTCGTTATCTTCACTCGAAATGAGCCGGTAGGCAGCGCTGTCGCCCTCACGAGTGGCTTCTGCCTGAAACTCCTGCTGGAAGAACTCGGCTCCGGATACTCGAAACACATCCTCGGTGCCATCGTCGAGTGTTAGCCTGATCGGTTCCGGGCTGACGTTGTGAATCCGCTTTGCGATCGGGTTGAGCGACGCCATACTGAATGAAGGTCTCGATCAAAAGAAACCGTTCTGGTCTTCGACCGTCACCACCGAACTGCAGCGGACGACACCTTCGAAGAACCTCGATCGCAAACGAATGCTCCGACAGGGATTCGAACCCTGGTCATTGCCGTGAGAGGCCAACCGCACTCACGACACGCTGGCGGCCGAACTGAACGAAACCTCCTGTGCAATCCCGGTTTGAGACTGCGACAACACGATGAACACCGCGAATGCATATAAATCACCAGTTCGTTGCCTGCTAGGCAAGTTCGATTGCTCTGACTGAACTCATGCGTCCTCGTGTAAGATTCCTGTAATTACAATCTTTTGCATTCTGTTCGCCAACCCCGATCGGGTAGCTAAAATTAACAACGGGTTACTGTAGAAATTGTCCTACGACATAATATTGATCCGTTGAATATGTGATGTAGAGTCCGTCTATCGATGCACATATAAAAGAAATTCACGCTACCCAACAGACAAATGTTCTGCTCGGATAGACCGTAGCGAAGATATCGACCACGATACTCGTCAAATGTATTTTTACCTGTCAGCGATCGTCATCTTCTTCATTATTATGTCAAGATTTGTCCTACTAAAACGTAATGTGATTCAGGAGAGATGGTGAAATCGTTATAGGCCAATATTAATTAATCTTATAGAATGCACGAATAGATAGTGTGAAGTTTAGTCGGAGAGTCCAAATTCTCGGATAGTACCTCGACTGGTGCCAACGATAAGATTGGTGTCAACTAACGCGCTGGTAACAATCGACTGATTAATTGTTGTTTCAGAGATTATTTCTCCGTTTGATCTATCCAACTCCTGAATCGAATACTGATCTGTGCCATCCAGTCCGACGTACACACGTTCATTTCCAATTACAGGTACAGAGGTAATGTTCTGCTCAACATTTGTCTCCCAAGAAGCCACCCCAGAGTCATCGAATGTGTTGATGATAGAGGAAACGCTATGCATTACCTGACTGTCTTTGACAATTGGTGCTGGTATTTTTGCATCTTCATCCTCCGAACCCGACAACTCAGTCTGCCACAGGTGAACTTGGGACTCAATGTCGAAGGCATGTAGATCCAGTGTTTTGTAATCCTCGAACGTACCAGATTCACCGCTGAGTATATACCCACGATTCCCCACTACGGTCAGCTCACCGGCGCTATATGGACGCTCCGGGAACTCCACTGCTTCGTCCAACTCACCAGATTGATTGTGAATTTTTATACCATTTTCGAAAGGTACGCAGATTACATCACCGGCTCCAACAGGGCGATGGTAACTATCGATTTCCGTCCGCCAATGTTCGTCTCCGGAGGCAGTATCGATGGACGCCATCTCGATGATCTCTTCGTCGCTGTTCTCTAGGACGGCGAGAACGCCGTCTCCTCCTGCGGTGATGAGGGGCATCTCGTCCGACGCCGCCGCTTCGAACTCCCACTGGCTGTCACCGGTGTCTGCATCGTACGCCTGGATCTGATTCTGGGAAGCAACAACGATTTGACCGTCGACAATCGTCAGTGGTTCCGTGGATTTTGCTCGGAGGTCAGCAGTCCATCGCTGGCCCCCGGTAGATGACAGAGAGATGACCGCCCCAGTTTTCGTATTCGCATAGATTCGATCGTCGTCGGTCTCGATAGATTGGATGGCTGCACTCGTTCCGGTGTCAACGTTCCAGTTCTCTGTGAGCCCGGCAGAACCAGTCTCAGATGATCCACTAGTTTGGGTTTGCCCCCCGTCGTCGACGATATCTTCAGATTCCTCGTTCCGAGTGGCGGAGAGGTATCCATACACACCCAGTCCACCTAACACACCTACAGCGACTGTCAACGCTCCACGCCGCGACGTATTGGAGCCGCTATCGCTCGAACTTTCCGCTGCCGTGGCACCGGATGCGGCAGCTGTTCCAGTGAGCTTGAGTTTCACCGTCCTCTCATACGGTTCGCTCTCCGTGGGGACGACGATACTGGCCGGTTCGAAGTCATCTTTTTGGACGGTCGCACGCGCTCGTTCCGGCTCCGGGATCGCAAAGTGAGCTTCCCCATGTTTGTCCGTGGTCTGTTCCGTGGTATAGACTCCATGATCTCCCAAATCGATTTCTAGTTCGACGTTGGCGTCCCGAAGCGGACTGTGTTCTGCATTGATCACATGGATCATCAGGCTCTGGTTCGGCGTGAGATCGACATTCTCAAGCAAGTCGGTGAGGTTCTCAGCAGCCTCGATCGCATCTGTTGGGCTGGTAGCGTACGTGACATCAGAGGTTGTGAACGTGTTCTCGCCAACTGCGCTCGTGAGCTCTAGAAGTTCCAGTTCGGGGAGGTACTGGTCACGTTCCGCTGGCGTCGTGGCTTTTCGAATCGTCGCTACTCGCGGGTCTGCATTGGTTGCGGGGAACAGTGGTGCATCCTGCCAATCTCCGTCCAGCCTGTCGACGTTTGGGTGGATCAGTTTGTGACAGGGTATACAGAGTGCGACAAGATTCTGTAGTTCGTGTGTACCGCCGTCGTTGATTGGGCGGTAGTGGTGACAGTGCGCGCCTGATCGTAGATCGGCTCCACACCGGCCACATTCGTAGTTCTGATATTCCAGGAGCGCTTCTCGTCGGCCACCTTTTGCATCGTTGATATCGCTCCGATTCCTATCCCAGTCTGGTGGGTATTTCCCGTTTCCGTGGCAGGATTCGTTATCGGAAAAGCTGCCGTGCTTGCGATATCTGTTATCTATATCGTACTTCTCCCGAAGAGAATCAATCGTCGGAGTAGAACGTCCTGATTTCGAGGTGTTGTCGTTCGATCTTTCTTCTTCCATTGAATTATCACTATTATGATTATTTAAAGATGTTCCGCTTCCTATACACGATATAGGAAAACAGTATCGAAGAGGATGAGCTCGAACGAGCAGTAAACTGCCTGAGAGCCGTATCACTGCGACCGAAGACAAGCAGGTGTGTATCTAGACCATCCTTTATAAGCTCTTACGCCAGCCGTTACGGCTAGCATTCAGGATCGTTACAAGGGAAGATAGCACCGATCGCCACAGCTCAAAACCAGGAGACGGCGGCAGGAAGGGATGCTCCGACTGGGATTCGAACCCAGGTCATTGCCGTGAGAGGGCAATATGATTGGCCGGACTACACCATCGGAGCGCACGTCGCGTGCACTCGTTCGTAGCGGCGAACGATGTTTAAGCATTCCGTTTCGACGCGACGGTGTCGAACGGTGACACGCATTCGGGAAATCGACGCCACCGGTAGTACCAACTGAAACGGGTTACACACTGATCGCACAGCCATCGTGCGATCAGGTCTGTACCGTCTGCCAGTGGCTACAGCAGTCGTCCGAGGCAGTATCGTCACTCGCGACCTCGGCCGATCACTCGTCGAAGGGAGATTTCGTCGCCTCGGGCTCGAATCCTTCGAGGCTGATGATGTTTTCGCGGCCGACGCGGAGTTTGCTGATGGTGCCGTCGTCTTCCATATCCGAGAGGAGCATACTGACCTTCGATTTCGACCAACCGGTCTCCTCGACGATATTGACCTGCTTCATCCGGCCGCCGTTCTGGCGGATGAGTCTGACGACGCGGTCCTCGTCGGTGAGTAACTCCCCGTCGGCAAGCGGGTCTGTCTCGTCGATTCCCGCGTCGTCCTCCTCGTGGTCTCCCCGTGGGTCGTCCGCATCCGGTGGTGCGGTCGGAGAGTCGGCCGCCACGTCGGTCGGTTCCGCATCCGTACCGGTCCGATCGCTTCGTCGGTACCAGAGTGCGATCCCGCCGATGCTCAGCAAAATCCCGATCGTAGCGAGCGGCCACAGTACACCTGTTCCACCGGATGGCATCGACGAACCCGGGCTATCAGCGCCGCCCGTATCTTGGTTCGGATCGTCGAAAACGACCTGCGGATGGCCATCGAGGAACTCGCGTTCGCCGGTCCAGCGCACCGTGGACGCGTCCTCGAGTTCTGGGCTATTGTACTCCCCGTCGACCGGTGCAATTCGATCGAAGACGAGATCACCGCCGGCGTTGAACACGATCGTCTGGTCGGAGGCGATGTACGTGTCGCGGAACACGTCACCGACGACGACGGATCCGTCCTCGGTGGCCGCGAACCCGTCCCAGACGAACGACATCTCTACGACGCCCGTCGGGTTGAGTCCATCTTCGATCTGTGCAGATCGATTGAAATCGCGCGCCTCCATCTCGCGATCGGTGGCTTCACCACCGGTTTCCGTCAGCGCTTCCGCCTGCGTCCGAAAGCGGTTATAGACGTCCGTCTCCTCGGATTCGAACTCCGCTGCGAACGTCTCGAAGTTCGCTTCCTCGTCGCTGTCTTCGAGTCGCTGTCTGTGGTGGAACGTCCACGTCGCGCTTCCGTTTTCGTAGACGGTGACCTCGAATGTCGTGGTATCGAACTCCTGGATGATGATGTCCGCAGAGGAGACTGTTGCATCCGGGGACTCGCTCTGGGAAGCGAGCACGATGGTCTCCGACGAGAACTCCTGTTGTAGTGACGGCGTGGCGGCCGGTCCCTCCTCAGCGGCGACTGTCGGCGACCCGACCACCGCGAGTGAGACGCCGCTGCCAGCGACGACGAGGACGACGAGGACGACGAATCCCGCGAAGACCGACCGATTCATTCGTCTATCACTACGTGCCGAAGCTAAAAATCCTTGTGAATACGTTGGAAACGCCGAATTACGGCGGCTACCGGCACCGCTTCCGGAGAACACTGATTCTGAAGCCGAAGGTCGCGATCGCACGAGAGCGACAGTACGATGGCGATATGCACACCCCGACGTACGATGTCGATACGCACAAACGGGTCGGCCCGTTATCTGTGGCTATGATCGAAAACCTCGCACAGGGGGTCCAGACCTTCACGAGCAACGCCCATCTCGTCTCGGGCGATCGAACCGTCCTCGTCGATCCGGGCGCGAATTTCGATGTCGTCGAGGCGCTTCGATCGCGCGGGGTCGACCTCGACGCGGTCGTGCTGACGCATACGCACCCGGACCACGTCGGAAATCTCGCCGCGGTCAAAGATACCTTCGACGTCGAGGCGTGGGGGTACGATCCGTCGATCGAGGGCGTCGATCGAGCGATCGCGGACGAGGAGACGGTCCAACTAGGCGATCACGAGTACGTCGCCTTGCATACGCCGGGTCATAAAAACGACCACCTCTGTTTCTACTCGGAAGAAGCGGGCATCCTGTTCGCGGGCGACCTCGTCTTCCAGAACGGCAGTTTCGGTCGGACCGATCTCGAAGAGGGAAATCGCAAAACCTTGATCGAGAGTATCGATCGACTCTACGAGCGGATCGACGATGATCTCGCGGAAATGTACACCGGCCACGGACCCGCCGTGACGGGAGCACCGTCCGATCACGTCGAACTCGCAGCACAGATGGCTCGGCGGGCCTGAGACGCGTTCCAGCTTAGCCCTGTTTGCGGCCTCGAGCAGGTCGTCGTCGGCCAACTCGTAGGCCGCGGTGATCCGCTCGGGATCGCGCCGATCGTCACCCGAAAGCTGGGGCAGTCGAACGCGATCGAGCGAGCAGGAACGCCAGGTTCGACCGGCCGAGCAGTCCGGTCGCGCCGTCCGGCGACGGTGGTCACAGCCGGTGTACTGGATTGAGCCGTTCGGGGTGTCGATCGCGTCTCTCGGCGGCCGCAACTTGAGCTGTGTCCGTGCCGCTGGGACGGCCGTCGGCCAGCGCCGTCTGACAATCGTCGTGGTCGAACCAGTACTCGTTCCCTGAACGGGGTTTGTAGCCGCCGGTTCGATCGAGCAGTTCAGCCGAAAACATCGATTTTCCGGCGTCGACGCGGTCTGCCCCGACGACGAGGGGGTTCATTCGCTCAGGCCGTAATACCCCGGTTCGTCTTCGGTTCGGGGCTCAGCAACCACGAGATCGTCCGCGTTCGTCATGATCCACGGAATCGCCCAGTCGATCAGGATGTCCTCGGTCTCTCGATCGATGTCGGCGTCCGAATCGAGTCCCTGTAAGAGGCGGGCGATCTCGTAAACGGTGTACATCTGGTCGTCAGCAAGCAGTTCTTCGGGTGTGTAGAAATCACAGGGTGGGAGACGATCGAATTCCGACTTTGGAACGGGCATCGTTGGTAGATATCGCTCCCGCGTGCCTAAACCGTTCGCTCTCGGCTCGAATCAGGTCTCGACAGAGACACGCGCGGCCACGTTCACGACTGGCAATTGCAGGCACCGAGAATTCGAGCCAACAGTGATCAAAAAAGATTAAAGTGGATCGTCTCCACGTAGTGGTAGGGTAGTGGATCACACGCAGCCACCTGTGAGGGATCTCTCGGATCATGTCAATGGATTGTACTAATCGAGACGGGACGGACGGGGAAGAGCCATCGAGTGTACGGTGTCCACCGAGAGGGGATACTCACGCCCAGAACGTCACCAACTCACAAACTGACCGGACGGACGAGACTGGAGACGAGGAAGCCGGACACGTGGCCGAGGGTCAAGACCCCTATCGGCCGGGCTATCACTTTACTCCGTCCGCTGGCTGGATGAACGATCCGAACGGTCTGGTCTATCACGACGGGACGTACCACCTGTTTTATCAGGCCGGCGAAGACCGGCGTCGCTGGGATCACGCGACCTCCTCGGACCTGCGAAACTGGACCGAACACGGGACCAAAATCCCAGCGACCGACGAGTACCAGGCGTACTCGGGCGGGGCCGTCGTCGATCACGAAAATACAGCCGGGTTCGGCGAGGACGCCCTCGTTTGTTTCTTTACCGCTCACTTCGATGACTCCGAAAGACAGGACCAGCGGCTGGCATACAGTACGGACGGTGGCGAAACGGTGACCGTCTACGAGGGGAATCCGGTCATCCCGAGCGACGTGGGTGACTTTCGCGACCCGAACGTCTTCTGGTACGAGCCGACAGAAAACTGGCGACTGGTGGTCTCCCGCGTCGACCATCACCCGGAACACCCGGACCGCCCCCGCGGCGTCGAGATCTACGAGTCAGAGAACCTGACCGAATGGACCTACTGCAGCACGTACGAGTCCGGCGACGACCAGTGGGAGTGTCCCGACCTCTACGAACTCCCGGTCACGAACAGTTCGGAGCGCCGCTGGGTACTGTCGGTATCCAGAGACTGGGACCACCACCAGTACCACGTCGGTCACTTCGACGGCTCTCGGTTTTGCGTCGACGACGTCTTCTGGGCCGACGACGGCAGGGACTTCTATGGCTGCCAGTCGTGGTCGAACGAACCCGAACCCGATCGCCGGCTCGTGGTCGGATGGACGAACCACTGGGAGTACGCGATGGAGACACCCGAGACCGGCTGGAAGGGAGCACAGGCGTTCCCCCGGTCTCTCGAACTTGCGGAGGTAGATGGCGATATCCTCCCCCTCCAGTCGCCCGACGATGCACTCGCGTCCGCACGCGACGAACAGATCGCCGCGATCGACGACACGCGGATCGATCGCGAGACCGACCCGCTCGCCGGACTCGCAGTCGACGACGCGCGGTTCGAACTGGTCACGACAATCGATCCCGGCGACGCCGACACCGTTGCGCTCACCCTTGACCACGGTCGTAACCAGCGGACGACGATCACCTACGACGCCGAGATGGAGGAACTGTTTCTGGATCGGGCCGACTCCGGGTCCTTCTTCGGGGACACCGAGATGGACATCGCGAGCGGACCGCTCTCCGTGCGACCGGACGGCACGATCGCCCTTCGCGTGTTGCTCGATCGGAGCCTGATCGAACTCTTCGCCAACGACGGCACGTTCGCGATGACAAACCGGATCTTCCCGGACGAAATCGGCGGGGGGTTCTCCCTTCGCGCTACCGGCGGGACCGCGACGCTCGAGACGTTTGAGGCCTACACCATCGCGACCGTCGACGCAGACGACTAACCGTCCACCTGCCAACCGATGGCGATGACTCGATCGACGCCGGTGAGTTTCTGACCGGGAGGGAGTGTTCGTTCGCGCGGTAGCGCCTACTCACAAGACTCGTCTGACAGTCCGCTCGCGAGGACCTCGATCGGATGGGGCGGGCGATCCTGTCCCTCGAAATCGCCAATCTGGGTGCGACAGGAGGTACCCGGCGCGATGACGGTGTCTCCGCCGCTCTCCCCGAGCTGGTCGCGGAGTACCGATCCGATCGCCCGCGAGAGGTCGTAGTGTTCGGCCTCGTAGCCGAAACTGCCGGCCATGCCACAGCAGCCCGAATCGACCGGGTCGACCGCGTAGCCCGTGCGTCTGAGCACGCCGACCGCGTGGTGGTCCGAGCCGCGCGCTTTCTGGTGGCAGTGACCGTGGTATATCAGTCGCTCGCCAGTCGCCGCCACCGCCAGTTCCTCGTCCAGTCGGTTTTCGTCGAGATACTCACAGATATCGTAGGCGTTCGACGCGAGCGTCTCGACGCGATCGTCCGCCAGCAGCGATCGGTACTCGTCGACGACCATCGACGCGTCGGATGGCTCGACGAAGCAGACCGACCAGCCGTCGTCGAGAAACGGCTCGAGGTTCTCGAGCAGCGATCGGGCGTCGGCTCTCGCCCGGTCGAGCAACCCCTGGGAGTAGGCGGCCCGGCCGGTCGAGCCGAGGTCGGGAACGACGACGCGGACGTTCGCGGCTTCGAGCACCCTGACGGCCGCCTTTCCGACCGCCGGATGCGAGTAGTTCGTGTCCGTATCGGGGAAGAGGACGACCCGATCGGTCGCCGTCGCCCCGTCCACCTGCGGGCCTCGCCCTGCGAACCAGTCGACCAGCGATTCCCGCTCGAAGGTCGGCAGCGTCCGATCAGCCGCGATTCCGCCGACTCGCTCGAGAACCGTCCGCGCACCCGGCAGGTCCGGCAGACGGTTGGCGATCGGAGCCGTGGCGCTCCCCATCGCGGCGAGCCGATCGACGTCCGCGAACAGGCGCTCGCGGCGACTCGTGCCCTCTCGGTCGTGATACTGGTGTTTCACCTCGGCTTTGAGTTTCGCGAGATCGACGCCAGTCGGACAGTCGCTCTGACAGCCCTTGCAGCCGATACAGAGATCGAGCACCTCCGACTGGAACCGATCGCTGTACAGTTCGTCAGGGTCGATCTCGCCGCTGATCGCGGCCCGCAGCATGTTTGCCCGGCCGCGCGTGGTCGCGATCTCCTCTTCGGTCGCGCGGTAGGTCGGACACATCACGTCGCTGCCGGTCTGGCGACAGGTGCCACAGCCGTTACAGAGTTCGACGAGGGGCGAGAAGCCGCCCTCAGCGTCGAAATCGAGCGTCGTCCGCGGCTCGAGTGAGACGTAGTCCGGCCCGTACCGCAGGTGTTCGCGGATGTCTGTAGGATCATCGTCGCCGTAGACGACCTTCCCGGGGTTCATGCGCCAGTCCGGGTCGAAGGCGGATTTGAGCTGTTTGAACGCCTCCCAGAGGTCGGGACCGTAGAGCTTCGGATTGAACTCCGTCCGAGCCAGTCCGTCGCCGTGTTCGCCCGAAAACGAGCCGTGGTGCTCGCAAACGAGGTCTGTCACGTCGTCGGCGATCGATCGCATCGTCTCGACGCCGTCTTCGGTTTTCAGGTTCAGGACTGGTCGGATGTGAAGCGTTCCGACGCCCGCGTGGGCGAAGTACGCCGCCGTCGTGTCGTGGTCTTCGAGGATCTCCTGAAAGCCCGCGACGTACGCCGCGAGTTCCTCCGGCGGAACGGAGGCGTCCTCGACGAAGGGGTAGGGCTTCGGATCGCCGTCCATGCTCATAAGCAGCGGAATGGCCGCCTTCCGGAGCTTCCAGAGGCGGTTCTGTTTCGCGGGACTGAACGCGTCGATCGACTCGAATGCCGTCCCCTCTGTGACGAGGTGGTCAGTCGCCCCGTCGATCGCGTCGGGGAGGTCGTCGACCACCTCCGAGTCGAACTCGAGCATCAGCGCCGCTTCCGTTCCGTCGGGGATCGGGGCCGCGTACTCGGCGTACTCCGGTGAGTCGGCCGCGAGACGAAACACCTCGCTGTCCATCAGTTCGACCGCGCTCGTGTCGACGGCCAGTGCCTCCGGAACCGCGGCGAGCGCCTCGAGTAAGTCGTCGTAACAGCAGACGAGAAGTGCGGTTTCCTCGGGCCGAGTCACGAGCGAGAGCGTCGCCTCGACGACGACGCCGAGCGTTCCCTCCGCCCCCACAATGAGTTTCGAGAGGTTGATCACTCGATCGCCGTTCGCATCTTCACGAATCGCTTTCTGGAGGTTGTAGCCGCTCACGGAGCGTTTGAGATCGGGGTATCGCTCCTCGATTTCGGCGGCGTTGTCCTCGATGATCGCCCGAACGGCCCGGTAGATCGCGGCCTCGCGATCGTCTTTCTCGACGATCCCCTCCCACTCGGGACTGTCGAGGACGACGTCTCGCGTACGAATCTGGGAGCCGTCTGCGAGGACGACCTCGCACTCGTCGACGTAGGCGTCGGTGATGCCGTAGCGCACCGAGTGGGCACCCGTCGAGTTGTTCCCGATTCCGCCCCCTATCGTCGCCCGATTCGAGGAGGCTGGGTCCGGCGCAAATCGGAGTCCGTCGGGCGCGAGCGCGGCGTCGAGGTCGTCCTGAACGACGCCCGGTTGGACGATCGCCTGCCGTGCATCTGCGTCGATCTCGAGGATGTCGTTCATGTGCCGGGACAGATCGAGAACGACGCAGCCGGGTCCGACGGCCTGCCCGGCCAGCGACGAGCCAGCCCCTCGGGGGAGAACCGGGGCGTCGTACTCCGCTGCGACACGGACAGCCGCTCGTACGTCCGCGGCGTCTTGCGGAAAGACGACACCGGCAGGCTGTGCCCCGTAGATGCTACCGTCCGTCGCGTAGAGGACGCGGGCGTACTCGTCGAAGCGAACGTCGCCGCGGCAGGCGTCTGCGAGCGTCCACTCCAGGGTCGCCGTCGCTACGCCGTTGCCAGCGTCCTCGCGCGCCCTTCTTTCGCCCTGAGTGTGGCTGTCTTCGACGGCCATACACGTCCCCATTGTTACGTGCATAATTAAATCGTGGCACTGGTTCACACTGTCGTGATACTATTTACACTGCCGTGGTGCCGGTTCACACTGTCGGGGTACCAGCTCGCACAGGGGTAGACCGCTCCTCGCACGGAGCAGAAGCTGACGCGTGGCTACGCGCTTCGATCGGCACAAAAAATACGAGTGTGAACGGTCTCAGCGGCGACGAGTCTCGCGTGTGCGACTCACTCGAAGTGGTCGAGACACTTCTGGTACTCTTCTGCTGCCTTGTCCCAGTTGACGACGTCGAAGAAGCCGTCGATGAAGCTGCCGCGGTCCGGGCCGTAGTCGTAGTAGTACGAGTGCTCCCAGACGTCGCAGGCCAGGATCGGATGCGAGCCCCAGAGTGCGCCCTGGTCGTGCTTGTCGACGGCGACGTTTCGCAACTGTTTGGCCACGGGGTCGTAGACCAGCAAGGCCCAGCCACCGGCGGCTCCGGCAGCGGCCTCGAATTCGCCTTTCCAGCCCTCGTAGGAGCCGAAGTCCTCCTCGATACGGTCTGCGAGGTCGCCCTCGGGTTCACCGCCGCCGTCGGACGACATGTTCTCCCAGAACAGCGTGTGGAGATAGTGTCCACAGCCGTTGTGGGTAACGCTGCCGAGCGCGCCGGGCGTCGAGCCGAACTCGCCGGACTCGCGGTTCTCCGCGAGGGTTTCTTCGGCGGCGTTGAGGCCGTTGACGTACCCCTGATGGTGGGTGTCGTGGTGCCAGGTTACGACCTGTTCTGAAATCGATGGTTCGAGTGCGTCGTAGTCGTACGGAAGTGGTGGAAGTTCGTGATCAGTCATAGTGTCACCTGTTATCTTGGTACGATATCTCCCCTGTTAAGTTTTGAGGAGTGAGACGATATCACATCTCACAGGCCATCGGCGTCCCGTCCTGTGGATCACTCCTCCCGTTGACGAACGTCGAACCGCATGTTAAACCTTTCAACAGCGGTGTCTGCCGTCCGAAAGCAGGTTATCTCACGGCTAACGAGCCGATCAGCACCGTCTCTCGAGTCGAAACGGCCAGGCCCCTCGATCACGGGCCAGACGGATCTGCGTTCGACCGATCGGAAATTGCGACTGACGGCACTCGAGTGCAGTCCTCGCGGGCGACCCGCCGACCCCGGAAGCACAATCTGGCAATTCGCCACTCGCGCATCTCGAGACCAACGCCCACCTCGGCGCGGTCTCGCTGGGGAAAATTACGACAGTTCTTTGTGGTGTGCGTGCTCGAGCCACTCCTCGAGCGACGGCTGGGTTCGATACCGGATCGTCTCGCTGCGTTGATCGTGTTCGACGATTCCGGTTGCGACCAGTTTCGGCAGGTGGACGTGTCGAAACTCCGTCCGAACCTGTTCGTACACCTCGTCCGGATCGATCGACGACTGGGTTGTTTGTTCCTCGTACGCGACGACTGCGTCGGCAAGTTCTTCGACCGTTGCAACGCCGTCTGGCTGCTCGTTGAGGTAGTACAACAGATACCGCCGCCGCCGGTTCGATAGTATCTCGAAAATGCGATCTAGCGATGGCGTCGCCTCCGCGGCCAATGACGTCGATTTCCCCTCCGTTTCACGCATTCGCGAACCACCTACCGTAAGTTACCATTCGGAACCACCAACCCTTGCTACTACAGCCGGTACATTAGATGTTGTGTCCCTCTATGAGGGAACATGTATTTATTGTGGTGTATTCAGCGAAGGACTGTGGTACGAATCCCCGATTTCATGCCCGTTCGATCGATTTCTGGGTCCCGTCGGGAGCGATCGAGTACCCGTCAGTAACACGGATCGGTCGTCCCCATCCGACGAAGCGTCCCCCGTCCCCCACGTCCACTGTCGACGAAATCGATCGCGAGAGACGGGTTTCGAAGACGCATCGCTTCGGGTCAACAAACGGCGGAAAATGCGGATACGAGCCGATCGATGCGGCGTTACTCGTAGAGCCAGGCGGCGTCGTGCTGATCGTAGTCGATCAGTTCGTCCTCGTCGAAGTGGATCGCGATTTCGCGTTCGTTCGCGCCCTCGTCTTCGTGGTCGGCCGCGTGGACGACGTTCCGGCCGAGATCGAGTGCGTAATCACCGCGGATCGTACCGGGTGCAGCCTCGAGCGGGTCGGTCGCGCCGATCATCTGGCGGACCTGTCGAGTCGCGTCCTGGCCTTCCCAGACCATCGGGACGACCGGACCGGCGGTGATGAACTCGATGAGGTCGTCGAAAAACGGCTTGTCTTCGTGTTCGCTGTAGTGCTCCTGGGCCCGCTTCTCGGGCATGTTGAGCACTTTGATCCCGACGAGTTTGAGGCCGCGATCCTCGAGTCGGGAAACGACTTCGCCCACGAGTCCACGTGCGAAGGCGTCGGGCTTGACCATCACGAAGGTGCGCTCGTGGTCGCTCACTGTTCGACCTCCTCGGCGTCGTCGGCGCTTTCCTCGGCGTCGGCGGATTCGTTAGCGCCTTCGTCGCTCTCGTCAGCGCTTCCCTCGGCGTCGGCGTCAGCCTCAGCTTCGTCGGCGAGTTCGTCTTCTTCGACGGAGTCCTCGTCCTGGTCTGACTCCTCGTCAGCCGGCGTCTGGACCTGGGCTGGCCCTTTGCCGCGACGGCCTTCCGCGGTCCACTCGAGATCACGCGGTTCGCGACCGAGCTTGTAGTTTTTCTCCGCCTTCGAGTCGACGAAGTGGAGCACGCTGCCGTCGTTTTTGACGTACATGATGCCCGTTCCGGGCTCGATCTCTTCGCCCGTGTAGTCGCAGGTTCGTTTCTCGACCATTATTGCCCTCCGATGGAGTCGGCCTCGCGGGCGGTCTCACGAAGCTGGAGAATATCCCCTTCGCGGACCGGTCCGAGACAGTTTCGGGTGATGATACGTCCCTGGTTCTCGCCCTCCTTGATTCGGCATTTGACCTGCATGGCCTCGCCATGCATGCCAGTCTTGCCGACGATCTCGATGACCTCGGCGGGCGTAGAGCCGCTTTCTTCCTCTTCAGCACTCATCTCTACTCACCTCAGTCGAGGTCCTCGACCTTGTTGGCGATGTCTTCGACGTCGTCTCCCGCCTCGCCAGCGTCGACGATCGCCGCGGCGGCCGAGCCGACTTCGAGGCCGGCAGCGTGGCCGACGTCGTCCTGGGTCTCGATGAAGACGACGGGGATTCCCTTCTCCTCAGCGAGGTCGGGAATGTGCATGACGATCTCCTCGGGAGAGACGTCCTCGGCGACGAAGACCAGATCGGCGTTGCCGCGCTCGATCGCTTTCGTCGTTTCGTTGGTTCCTTTCTTTACTCGTCCGGTGTCTCGTGCGACCTCGAGTGCCTCGAGGGCATCGTCTGCGAGGTCTGCTGGGATGTCGGTTGTGACGTAGACTGACATTGGTTGTTCACCTCTCCTACGTGTGGGCTCGCGCTCCCCTGCCGTCCGGAGTCAACGACTCCGGGCCGGGTTCGACCCGGCGGAAGTCCTGTGAAGCTAGGAGCATCATCAACCCCGCGTAGGGTGTAGTACGGAGTAGCCCTGCCCCCCATAAAAGCGTGTTCAAACGATCGGGTCCGTGAGAGGGTTCCGCACGCCGATCGGATCCGGCTGCGATGCAGTGTGTTGGAACCGTACTGGTACCCGCCGTTGGCTGCGATAGCCCGCACCAGAATTAGTGAGCGTCGGGACCAGAATTCGTTATGGACGATCGGTGCGGGTACACGGCTCGACTCAGCGGCATCGAAGACGTCGGTGCGGTCTGCTGTTGGCGACCGACGTGGAACGATGCGGATCGGTGTCTCTGGCACACCTCGGAGTCGGTCCCACCCGCAGCGTATCGAGACGCCGCCCCGCCGTCAGAGAGCCGACTCGACGGCGCGGATCTCCGGGGCGCATCGCTCGCGGACATCGAGTATTTCACCGACTGTTCATTGATCGGAGCCGATTTCACCGACGCGATCATCGATCACGCTGACCTCTCGAGGGCCGACCTTCGTCGGGCGACCTTCCGCGACGTCGACGCTCGCGAGGCGTCCTTCGAAGGGGCAAACCTCCACGATTCGCTGTTTATTTTCGTGGACCTCCGAGGGGCGAATTTCGAGGACGCGAGGCTCTATCGGGCGGGGCTGACGGACGTTCGGATCGATCTCGATACCACGTTCGGAGACGCGTCGGTGTACGAGGAAGAAATCGATGGACAGACTGCCCGAACCACGGTCGAAAAAAAGGCAGACTCCGCGAGATGGGTCTATCGAGAACTCCAGCGAGTGTACGACGAGAACGCGTTTCCCGATCGAGTGAAAGCGAACTACATTCGAGAGATGGACCTTCGGCGCAGACGAGCGTGGCGGGTCGGGGACTATCTCCCGGCGATCAAGTTAGCTGGGTCGCGATGGGTCATGCGATACGGGACGAGTCCGTGGCGCGTCGTCGCGACGTCGTTGCTCCTGATTCTCGTCTGTGCTATGTTGTTCCCGTTGACCGGCGGGGTCCGCGAAGTCGCGGGCGACGAAACGATCACCTACCGGATCGACGACCCGACGGAAACGCCGGAACGCGTGCTTCTCAGCGCGTTTTTCCGAAGCCTGTATTTCAGTGTCGTCACGTTCGCGACGTTGGGCTATGGGGATATTCAGCCCGTGGGCCGCTGGGCACGGGTCCTCGCCAGCATCGAATCGTTACTCGGAGCGTTGCTACTGGCGCTGCTCGTATTCGTTCTTACGCGCAGCCTCCGGTAGCCACGCTCCGTCGCGGTATCACACCACGCCGTCCGGTACCTATCGCGCTCCACGCCGTCCGGTGCCTATTACTCTCGAGCGGCCAAGACGAAGACATGGACGCCGCAATCGTCGATCTCGCTCGTCGCCTCCGTCGAGAAGCCACACGGACGGACGAGCGGCGACTGCTGGTGCTCGCGGGCGATCGCGAACGCGGGTACGACGCCCTCGAATCCGTCCTCGACGACCTGCCGGTTGCAATCACGCGAACGACGCTTGTCGGCCCGGAGAACCGCCTCCGCTGTGAGCAATTACCCCAGTCGAATGTGAGCGAACTCCTCGGAACGACGCGGGACCTCGTGGCGATCGATACGCACGGGAATCTCCAACCAAATGCACTGGGAACACTCGTCGGTACCGTCGACGGTGGGGGATTGCTCGTCTTGCTAACGCCGCCGCTCGAGGAGTGGCCCGAGAGACGCGGCCGGTTCGACGAGTCACTCGCCGTCCCACCGTTTTCGATCGACGACGTCACCGGTCGGTTTCGGCGGCGACTCGTCGAGACCCTTCGCGATCACCGGGGGATCGCGATCGTCGACTGCGATACGGGCACGATCGCGGACGAGGGTCTCACCCGTCCCGCTCCCCGGTTCGCGTCGGCACGGTGGCGTCCCGACCCACCGGACGATCGACGCTTTCCCGAGGCCGCCTACGAGGCCTGTTTGACGGCCGATCAGGTCGAGGCCGTTTCGGCGTTCGAATCGCTCTCAGTCGAGAGAGGTGATGTCGACTCGGGAGCGAAACGGGCCGCCGTTCTCGAGGCCGATCGCGGCCGTGGCAAATCCAGTGCCGCCGGTCTCGCAGCGGGAGCGATCGCCGCCGACGGCCGGGACGTCCTCGTCACCGCTCCCCAGTTCCGGAACGCACGAGAGGTGTTCGATCGCGCCGGCGACCTCTGTGAAACCCTCGGCGTCGCAAGCGCAGTCGGACCGAAACGGATCGAGACGAGTACCGGTGGGCGAATCCGATTTCTCGAGCCAACCGCTACCCACGATCGCCTCGACACCGCAGACGTGGTCATCGTCGACGAGGCCGCCGCGCTGTCGGTCTCGGTGCTCGAATCCCTGCTCGCGGCCGATCACGTCGCGTTCGCGACGACCATTCACGGCTACGAAGGTGCGGGTCGCGGGTTTTCGGTCCGCTTTCGCGATCGACTCGCCGAGAGCGACCACACGGTCACGGACTGTCGGCTATCGGAGCCGATTCGGTACGCCGCCGGCGACCCGATCGAGGTCTGGGCGTTTCGCGCGCTCTTGCTCGACGCTCGGCCGCCGGTCGATTCGCTCGTCGCCGACGCAGAACCCTCCTCGAGCGCGGTCAAGTACCGCCGGCTCGACCCCGAGGACCTGCTGGCCGACGAGAGCCTGCTCCGGGAAGCGTTCGGCCTGCTCGTCCTCGCACACTACCGAACCGAGCCGAACGACCTCGCACGGCTGCTCGACGCGCCGAATCTCGACGCACGGGCGCTGTGTCACGACGGACACGTCGTCTCCGTCGCCCTGCTGGCCCGCGAGGGGAACCTCGACGCCGACACGCGGGCGATGATGTACGAGGGCGGCCGCGTCCGGGGGAACATGCTCCCCGACATACTCACGAGCCAGCTTCGGGACGAACGGGCGGGAGGACCCGCCGGAATCCGAATCGTTCGCATCGCCACCCATCACGTCGCTCGATCGCGAGGCCTCGGCTCGCGGCTGCTCGCTGATATCCGCGACGAGTTCGAGGGAGAACTCGACTGGCTCGGCACCGGGTTCGGCGCGACGCCGGGGCTGCTCGGATTCTGGCACGAGAACGGCTATCGGGCGGTCCACCTCTCGACGACCCGCAACGAGGCCAGCGGTGAGTACTCCGCACTCATGGTGGCGCCGACTTCCGCCGCCGGGCGGGAGCTGTGTGACCGACACGGCGACTGGTTCGCCCGTCGGATCGCCGCCGTCTGCTCGGATTCGCTCGCCGATCTCGATCCCGACGTCGCCCGCGCGCTCTTGCGGAGTATGGACGTGACCCCGCCGCAGCTGGCACCTACCGATCGGGAGTGGCGCGTCGTCGCGGGAGCGGCCTACGGCCCGGGGCTGTTCGACGTCGACCCCGGCCCGTTTCGCGACCTCGTCGTGCGGTACTTCCTCGACGACTCGCCAGAGATCGATCTGTCGCCGCGCGAAGAGCGCCTCTTCGTCCTGCGCGCCCTGCAGGGCCACGCGTGGGAAGCCGTCGCGGACCGCCTCGGCTATCACTCCGCCGGACAGTGCAAGCGCGCCCTCGGAACGGCCTGCCGCCCGCTCGTCGATCGCTACGGCTCCGAGGCGGCGCTGGCGGTTCGCGATCGGTTCCTGGCGGAGTGACTGCCACGCGCTGTATGTCCGTCGAGTCAGGATAGCGCGCGCCGAAGGACGAACTCCGGCAGCAGGTCAAGCGCAGCCGCGACGAGTCGCCAGCGGCGCGTGACGTAGGCGTGAGCGCGCTTTCGCTCGATCGCGCGGGCGATCTGGGCGGCAGCCGTCTCCGGCGAGCACTCCCAGAACGTACCCATCGAGAGGTCGGTATCGACGAATCCCGGCTCGATCGTCGTGATCGTCACGTCCGCGTCCGAGCCGGCTCGACGATCTCGAAGCCCAGCGAGATACGTCGAGACGAACGCCTTCGAGGCGTTGTACGCTTGCGTCCCGCCGTTGCCGAAATGGGCGGCGACCGAGGAGATCCCCACGAGGTGGCCGTCGGTCTCGCTGGCGTGGTCTGGGGTGGTCTCGAAGTACTCCATCGCGGCCGTCGCGATAGCGGTGAACCCGCGGACGTTGACGTCGATCGTCCGGCGCTCTCGTTCCCAGTCGAGTTCGTAGTTCGCGTGGCCGACGCCGGCACTGAGGACGACGACGTCGACCGACGGCATCGCCTCAGCGAGTTCGAAAAACCCCTCGCGGGCGTCCTCGACGTCCGTCACGTCGATCGTCGCGACGTAAGCGTTCGTCGGCAACTCGGACCCGATCGCTTTCAGCCGTTCGGTTCGCCGTGCCGCCAGTCCGATCTCGTACCCGTCGTCGGCCAGCCGTCGGGCCAGCGCCTCACCGATTCCCGAGGACGCGCCGACGACGATCGCACCACGTGTCATAGTTCCTGATGATCTTCGAGCGACGTAATGATATGGGATCAGTATCGATGCCGATCGTGGTGCCTTCGATCAATAATCCCGACCTCAAGCATCGGGGCATCCGCCTCGACCACCCGTGAATTCTGTAGCGGATGATAGGTGTACTATCTCTAAAATAGACTGAATATGTCCAAAACCCGATCGACGTATTTATCGTATTTTCCGGCGTTCTCATCATCTTCGTCGGGCGGTTTTGTATCCTTCCTGTCGCCAGCCATAGACGAATAGTGCATGCGGACTGTCGTTACTTTTCCGGTGACAGTAGTCGGTTACTCCCCACGGGTAGCGAAGTGCACGTTCGCGGGCGACAGTTTCTGAAAAGTGATTTGACAGAGCCGGGACGGTACGCCTTTCCCGTCTACCGTCTTCGAGAACGGTATGGTCGATGCGATTACGTTCGTCGCGGTCGCCTTGCTGGTCTCCGGCATCGTCGGAACGCTCGTGCCGCTGGTCCCCGGCGGTCTCCTCTCGCTGTCGGGAGTGTACCTTTACTGGTGGCACTCGGGATTCACCGCGCCCGGAACGATCACCCTGCTCGTGCTCACCGCTCTCGGCGTGCTCACCCTCCTCGTGGAGTTTTTCGGTGGGTCGATCGCCGCGAAAGCCGGCGGGGCGTCGTGGGGAACGACGGCCGCTGCCGCCGTCGCCGGGATCACCCTCATGATCGTCACCGGCCCGATCGGGTTGCTCGTCGGCCTGTTCGGCACCGTCTTCGTCCTCGAGTTCGCTCGCAACGGCGATCTCGATCGGAGTACTCGCTCGGCGTTCTACGCGACCGTTGGGATGCTCGCCTCGACGGCCGCTCAGGCGCTGCTGACGACCACGATTCTCTTTGGCTTCCTCGTCGCCGTCTTCCTGTTCTGAGGATCGATCGGCGGCGGCGAATCGATCGATCGCAACCTCTCCACTACACCCGAAACCGGTCTCCAAAAGCCGTTCAGATCTATAGTTCAATAATCGAAGTGAAATGGTGCATAGTTCTAGGTATTGGGATTCGGGAGCTGAACCGGTGGAGATCGACGATCGAACGGACGCGATCGATTTCGCTAGCTCATCAGTTCTCCGTCCTCAGGATGTTCACCGCACCGGATCGGGGAAAGACTCATTTCGTGGCGATCGTTCACACACGTATGAACTGCGCGGAAGCGGACTGCGATCGGCCCGTCGCCGTCGAGTTACACATTCCGTGGGCGGAAAACCGGTACGTCTGTGCGGCTCACGCGCGCGTTCTCGGCCGCCAGGACGGGGTGGTCGCGGACCCGTTTCCCGATCGGGCCGACGACCTACTCGAGTAGCAATCGAGAGTCGAGAACGGGACGCAGACAGTTCGATTGGGACAGAGTGTGTCGCGGTCAGGAATGTGTCGCGGTCAGGAGTGTGTCGCTGTCAGGGGTGGGTGTAGTAGACGACCGTCTCGTCGTCCTCGTGGCGGTCGATTCTGGCGAACCCGACGCGCTCGAACTGGACGACATCGTCGGGTTCGAGGTCCCCGACGCCGGGTTCTGCGTGTCCCGCCACGTCGCCGTCTGGCGTGCGCATCCGGACCGGGACTCGATCGTGGACAGGCACCCAGTGAACGACATCGACGTCTCCCTCCCGGACCACGTCGATGTCCTCGCCGGTGTACTGGAGGGCGTCGCGGGTGTAGCGGAAACAGCCCAGTCCTTTCAGCCAGATTCGGTCCTCGCGCTGTGGGAGGTCGTCCGATTCCAGTAGCACCGAGTCACCGACCGGAATCTCGCGCACGCCGCGATCCTCGTGGTTCGGATGTAGCGGCGGGTTCGCCTCTTCGGGTGGGCTACCGGCCAGCGGGATCTGATTGCCGTCTCGGACGAGGAACCGACGATCGGTCTCCTCGTCGATCAGGTCGCGGTTGTTCGCGTAGATCGTACTCATCGCGAGATCGACGTCGCTCGTCGAGGTTCCGAGGCCGGTCATCGCGTCGACGATCGCCTCGCCGCGGATGCCACGCCGGCGCAGGCTCTTGAGCGTCGGGGCGCGCGGATCGTCCCAGCCGTCGAGTTCGCCCCGATCGATGAGGCCCGCGATCGTCGAGGTGCTCATCTTCACGTCGTAGGTATCGAGCTGAACGTGCCCCCAGTGGACGACTTCCGGGTAGTCCCAGTCGAAGTAGTCGTAGACGAACTGCTGGCGCTTCGCGGAGTCCTGCAGGTCGATACCGCGGATGATGTGGCTGATATCCAGCAGGTAGTCGTCGATCCCCGACTGGAAGTCGAGCATCGGCCAACAGCGGTACTCGCTGGCTTCTTCGCGTGGGTGGGGCGTGTCGATCATCCGGAACGCGACCCAGTCGCGCAGGGCCGGGTTCTTGTGTTCGATGTCCGTCTTCACCCGCAGTACCATCTCTCCGCTGTCGTACTCGCCGTCGACCATCGCCTCGAACTCCCCGCGGACGGTTTCGACGGGCTTGTCGCGGTGTGGACACGGCTCGCCGGCGTTTTTCAGCTCGGAGAACGCCTCGCCGGAACACGAGCAGGTGTAAGCCCCACCCAGGTCGACCAGCTCTCTGGCGTACTCGTAGTATGTCTCGACGCGATCGCTCGCCCGATACGTCGCGCCGGGCTCGAATCCGAGGTAGTCCAGATCCTCGAGAATGGCGTCGTAGGCGTCCATATCCGGACGCTTCGTCTCAGGGTCGGTGTCGTCGAACCGGACGCAAAACCAGCCGTCGTAGCGCTCCTTGTAGGTCCCGATGACGGCGGGCATCCGGGCGTGACCGACGTGCCACGGCCCGTTCGGGTTCGGCGCGACCCGCATCCGGATCTCGTCGTACGCCTCCGCGTTCGGCAGGTCCGGCAGATCGTGGTCGTCTTCCTCGTCTTCGGCTTCGATCTCAGCCAGTTCCTCCGGCGCGAGTTCCTCGAGTCGATCGCGTTTGGCGTCGTAGTCGAGATCGTTAACCCGACCGACGACGCCGCCGACGACGCCGGGGATTTCGTCGCCGTGCTCGCGGAAGTCGGGATTGTCGCCCATCAGCGGGCCCATGATGGCACCGACGTTCGCGTCGCTTTCGTGTTTGACCGCGTTCAACAGCGCGTGTTTCTCGGCCTCGCGTTCGACACGCTCGCGTAACTCGTCGTCCATTGACGATTGATAGACGCGCACTGCCCAAAACAGCCGCGATGTCGCGGGCCGCAGAGCGCCTACCTGACACAGCCCCTGCTCGCTACAGTTCTCACTCGCCGCTCCCGTCGTCAGTGTCGCCGCTCCCGTCGATATCGTCCTCGTAGACCTTACTGTTCATGATATTGTTCCAGAGCGTTACCTGGTTCATATCGATACCGTCGTCGGTTTCGTTTCCGTCCGCGGACTCGTCACCGTTCTCGCTTGCGGTAGTCTCTTCGCCGTCCTCGATCGACGGATCGTCGTCGTTTTGCTCCGCGTCGCCGGCGTCGTCGGAATCGTATCGTCGAACCCACTCCGTATCGACACCCCAGCCGTAGGCCTGCCCGTCGAACGGGTTCGTAATCTCGCAGTACAGAAACTCGATTTCGGAGCCCCGATCGACGAGCGCCTGCTTGTACACCTGGTAGACGACGAGGATTTCTTCGTCGGATTCCTCGACGGTCTCCGCCTCGGACTCGTAGAGCAAGACGAGTTCGTCCTCGTCGCGAACGAGCGTGTCTACGGTGATCCCGTTCGTTTCGAGAAAGTGATAGAACTCGCCGGGCGTCCCCTCGCGGGGCTCGCTCGGTTCCTCGCGGTCGACCTCGTACCGGGACGGCGACGAACCGAGGACGGAACCGAGACAGCCGGGGGTTGCGATCGTTCCGACTGCGGCAGCGATTCCGCCAAGAAATCGACGCCTGGACGGACCGGTGCCAGGATCGGAAACAGAGTCGTCTATCATGACTGTCACTCTGGATAGTATACCCAAAAAGTCCCGGTCGATATCGAGCGGTGAGTCTCGATCGAGATCGATCCGCCTCAGCTAGAGCAGTTGCCCGATCGGGGCGTCGCGATCAGTAGCCGCGCTCGATCAGGTAGTCCGCAAGCGCACACAGCTGTTCGCGAGCCTGGTTGTCCGGCACGACCTCGAGACGCGCTTTCCCTTGGGCGATCAGATCGCGAGCTGTCTCGTTCGCGTAGGCAATCGAGCCGACGGTTTCGAGTTCGGATACCGCCTCGTCGATCTCTGCCTCGGTCACCGCTTCGACGGTGCTCGTATCGACCAGTGACTCGACATCGAGCCCCTGATCGCGGGCATGAACGGTAATGAGCGTCTGTTTGTTTTCGACCAGATCGCTGCCGCGTTGTTTCCCGAGCTTCTCGCTCGGGACGGTCAGATCGAGCACGTCGTCTTGAATCTGGAACGCCCGACCGATGTCGAGTCCGTAGCCGTAGAGGGCCTCGATCGTCTCGTCGTCCGCACCCAGCAACACCGCGGGGAGTGAGGCCGAGGCGGCGTACAGCACCGCGGTCTTCTGTTCGACCATCTCGAGATACTCCTCGGGTGAGACGTCCGCCCGTTGTTCGAACGTGACGTCCAGCGACTGACCCTCACAGATTTTCGTACAGGTCGTCGCGAGCACGTCGAGAGCCTCGACCGATCGATCGGCGTCCGCGCCGGTTTCGAGCATGATCTCGAACGCTTTCGAGTAGAGCGTATCGCCCGCGAGGATCGCGGTTTCGAGATCGTACTCCTTGTGGACTGCGGGAACGCCCCGCCGGAGGTCGTCGTCGTCCATGATGTCGTCGTGGATCAGCGTAAACGACTGGATGACCTCGACGCTGACCGCTGCGGCCATAACGTCGATCGTCTCCGCATCGGACCCCTCGAGGGTGGGAAACGATCGATAGTCGGCACTCATCGGTTCGATGTCGGCGAGGGCCTCCGCGGTCGTTAGCAAGACGGCCGGGCGAAGCCGTTTTCCCCCGGCGTCGAGCAGATAACGGGACGCTTCGTAGAGTCGCTCCGGTCGTTTGATCGGCAGCGCATCCGGAATCGCGTCGTTGACCTGCTCGCGGCGCTTGCGAACCGCCTCGAGAACCGCTTCTTCTCGTGCCTCGGCGCTCGTCATGTCAGTCGACGATCTGGATGAGGTTTCCGTTGCGCGTGACGTGGAGGTCCCGTCCCATCTTGTACCCCTCGCTCTCACAGAGGTTGACGTAACTCGAGTAGCCGCTCATGTCCTGGTGTGCGGGGATGATGTGCTGTGGCTGGAGCGCATCGAGCATTGCGTAGTGACCCTCCTGGTTGAGGTGGCCCGAGACGTGGATGTCGTCGTAGACGCGGGCGCCCTGCATGCCCAGCAGTTTCTCCGCCTGATAGCGCTGGCCCTCGTTGGTCGGCTCCGGGATCACACGAGCGGAGAAGACGACCTTGTCGCCGTCGTCCAGTTCGTACGGCGTTTCGCCGCGGGCCATCCGGGTAAGCATCGCGCGTGGCTCTCCCTGGTGGCCGGTGACGACAGGCAGGAAGTTCTCCTTGCCCTCGTTCATGATCCGCTTGAACGTCCGATCGACGGACTTTCGATGGCCGAACATCCCCAGATCGTCCGGGAAGTCGACGAAGTCGAGTCGCTCGGCGGTGCCGGAGTACTTCTCCATCGATCGGCCGAGCAAGACCGGCTGGCGGCCGATATCTTTCGCGAACTCGACGAGGCTCGTCACGCGGGCGATGTGACTCGAGAACGTCGTCGCGACGATGCCGCCGTCGTAGTCTTCCATGCTGTAGAGGACGTCGCGAAGGTGCTCGCGGGCGACGTTTTCGCTCGGCGTTCGCCCCTTCTTGTTCGCATTCGTACAGTCCTCGATGTAACAGAGGACGCCGTTGCCCTCGCGACCGATCTCGCGAAACCGCTCCATATCGATCGGGTCGCCGATGACCGGCGTGTGGTCCATCCGTTTGTCCAGCCCGTAGACGACCGCGCCCTCGGGCGTGTGGAGGACCGGATTGATCGCATCGATGATCGAGTGCGTGACGTTGACGAACTCGAGATCGATCTTTCCGGAGTCACCGATCGACATCGTCTCGCCGGCGTCCATCTTGATCAGGTCGTTCTCGACGCCGAACTTCTGTTCGCCCTCGATCTGCTGTTTGACCAGCTCGATCGTAAACGGCGTGGCGACGATCGGCGCGTTATATCGGTGGGCCAGTTTGGAGATAGCACCGATGTGATCTAAGTGACCGTGAGTCGGGACGATCGCCTGTACGTCGCCTTCCAGGTCGGACATGATCCGGTCGTCCGGAATCGCGCCCATATCGATCAGATCGAGACTGTGCATCCGCTCGGTCTCGACGTTGTCGTGGATCAGAACCTGCGAGAGGTTCAGGCCCATGTCGAAGATGACGACGTCGTCGCCGGCGCGAACGGCAGTCATCTGCCGTCCGACTTCCTCGTAACCGCCTATCGTTGCAATTTCAATTTCCATGGTCGTTGTACTGAAAGCCGCGTGGTGGACTCTCATCGAAACGGTCCGCGGACTCCCGGTCATGCGGCCCCGGCGTCTTACAGCGCGTCGGCCATCCCGCTATGCGTTCGTGACAGCGACGACCGTCGAACGATCGGCCACTGCGTAAACCACGAACGCACTTGCCCGCGGGCTTCGCTAAGGCAACCTACACGCCGGGGTGTTAAAAACACAGTGGGTTGGTGATTCCGTCCCTGACGATGGGGTAGTAATTCCGTCCCTGACGATCGTTTCTCGCGACCCCGTCTTACTCAATCGTCGTCCCGACCGCACTCCCAGCGAGGAACCCCTCGAGATTGTCCGGGCCAAAAATTGTCGCCTCGGGGTCGAGTTCGAGCAGGGTCTGCACCTTCGCCGCCATGCCGCCAGTCACGTCGGTCGACTCGCTTTCGTCGAGGACATCCGCGACATCGTCGTAGGATTCGATTCGATCGATCACGGCGTCGTCGCCGTCGAGGACGCCCGGAACCGTCGAACAGAGTCCAATCCGGTCAGCATCGAGGTCTCCTGCGAGTGTCGCGACCAGTTCGTCCCCGCTGACGATCGTTGCGCCGGCGCTCTCGTGGGCGATCACGTCGCCGTGGAGGACGGGGACGAACCCCTCGGCGAGCAGCGTCGCGACCTGTCCGGTCGGAAGCGAAAGCGACGCCTCGTCGTCGCGATGACCCGTCGAGAGTGGATGGACGGGAACGGCCCCGACCCCCCGGTCGTGGAGTCGCGAGAGGACGAAGTTATTCAGCGTCTTCATCGCGCCGTGAATATCGAGGACGGCTCCCGCGTCGCGTGTCCCGCTTGTCGTGCTGACACCGTGTTCGCTCGCCGCGTAGTGGCCGAAGCTGCCGCCGCCGTGGACGATCACGAGGCCATCAGCGAGCGCGCCCTCGCCGCGATCGATCGCCGCCGCAATGGCGTCCGCGGCCCGGCCGAGCGCCTCGCCGTCTAGCGTCTCGGCGCGATCTTTGTCGGTAATCACGCTGCCACCGAGTTTGAGTACGATCATTCGAGTTGCTTCACCCCCTCCTCTGCGAGTTCCGCACGAAAAGCGTCCTTGCAACCCGGCGTATACGAAAGTGCCGTCTCGGTGTCTTCGGTTGGATCGAGCGCAACGATACAGCCGCCCCCGCCAGCGCCGGTCAGTTTCGCGCCGTAAGCATCGGCGTCTCGCGCCGCCCAGACCATCGCGTCGAGCGATCGCGAGGAAACGCCGAGCGCCGAAAGTAGTCCGTGGTTGAAATTCATCAGTCGGCCGAGTTCCTCGACATCGCCGTTTGCGAGCGCGGCTTCGCCGTTGCGGACGATGTCACCGATCGTCTCGACCGTGTCCGCTGCGAACTCGTACTCCTCGCGGAGACGCCGCACGCCAGCGACCAGTTGGCCCGTATCCCCGGCCCCGCCGTCGAACCCGATCACGATCGGCAGGTCTGGAGCGTCGATCGCCTGACAGTCGTCGCCTTCGACACGAACTGCGCCCCCGGTTGCCGAGCAGAACGTGTCCGCGCGCGAGGCCTGTCCGTCCTGGACCGCGTGTTCCGTTTGAAATGCGCGCTCGGCAAGTTCGTCCGTCCCAAGGGTAACGCCGAGCTCTCGCGTCGCAGCGTCGATCGCCGCGACGACGACCGCGGCCGAGGAGCCGAGTCCCGCACCCAGCGGGATCTCGCTTTCGATCGTCACATCGAAGCCCACGTCATCCGCCCCGGTCACGGCGCGAACCTGTTCGATCGCCCCGTCAACGTAGCCCATCGCGGCGCTGACCAGCGACTCCGAAACGTCGACGTCAGGTCGATCGTCCGGACTCGCACCGTACTCGACGGTAAACCCGTTCAGACTGAGGTCCTCGGAGTGAACGCGTAATTTCCCGTCGTCGCGTCGATCGACCTCCACCTGCGCCCGCTTCTCGATGGCACACGGCACCGCAGGCTCGCCGTAAACGACTGCGTGCTCCCCGAACAGATAGACTTTGCCGGGAGCGCTCGATCGTGTCATGGGCGGGCGTTCGTACGACGACGGTTAATAGCTTCTGTGTCCGCCGTCCTCGGCGGTCCCTGATGAGAACCGACAGCAGATCAACTCCGGTATGCCCACCTGATCGAACGGATACCAACCTTCCGGCGACGAATCCCGAACCAACGATCGGTAATTACCACTGCAAAAGTCATTTAGTTGTTGAAAATAAATGTCGTGCAATGATCGATCGCGACTCGCAAACGCGACGACGATGGCTTACCACCTGCACAACGCTTGCGGGTGCACCGATAGTCGCCGGGTGTTCGGAGCGTTCCGCCGAAACCGATCGCAGCGACGACGGGAAGAATAGCAACATTGAGAACGCGGATTCAACCGTGGACTCGACGGAAGCCGACTGGCCGATGTACGGTGTCGATCTGCAGAATACGGCGCATCACCCAGAAGCGACGGGGCCCGATGGTGACGAACTGGTGTGCCGACCGGTGATCGATCTGAACGGAGGGAGTTATCATCCGCCAGCGATCGTCGACGGAATCATATATGTGCCGAGTAGTAATGGAAAAACCTACGCAGTCGATCGTGACAGCGAAGAAATTCTCTGGGAAGGGGACGGGTACGGAGCGCCGATCGTTCACGACGGGATGGTTTATGGTCCGAGAGACGGCGGGCAGCTATATGCATACCACGTCGATACTGGAGAGCAATGGGCTTCAGATGAGATAGAGTCTGTAAATAGTATGCGCACACCGATCCCTCTCGGAGAGAGGCTTCTGGTTGCAGCGGATGACGTGATCTGGCAAGTCAACACTAATACAGGCGAATACACAAAATTCTTCGAGGCATCTCCGTCTATCACATATTTCACAGATATACCGGCGTTTCATAATGAAA
This sequence comes from Halosolutus sp. DAT137, assembly GCF_059736405.1. Lineage (NCBI taxonomy): Archaea > Methanobacteriati > Methanobacteriota > Halobacteria > Halobacteriales > Natrialbaceae > Halosolutus > Halosolutus sp. DAT137. The sequence goes on from NZ_JCAQID010000008.1 coordinate 305,616, forward strand.
TGTATTACGTAGGACGTTCCTCTGAGCTATATGGGATAAGTGCCGATACGGCGGAAGTCGAATGGAAGTTCGAAACTGAAGAAGAAAGAAAAATCTCCGATAGCAACCCGGCCGTCAGTGATGGGTTAGTTTACGTTACTAGTGGGGATCGACAACTCCGTGCGATCAGTATTGATTCAGGTAAAGAAGTATGGGCTGCCAAAATGAATCGTCGAATCGAGACAAGTCCAGCAGTTGCAGACGGAATCGTTTACACTGGCGATCGTACTCAAATAGTAGCAGCTGATGCCAAAGACGGTAAGCTGCATTGGAAAGCAGATGATTTTGTCGTAGGAGAACCAAAGGATATTGTAATAGCCGATGCTATTTGTTACGTCATTACTAGAAATGGACTCTCGGCGTATGACGCAGCATCTGGAGAACTTGAATGGGATTACATAGTTCCCGACGAGAGCGACATCAGGTTCAGTTCGTCCCCTGCAGTTTCCGATGGAGGGATCTACCTCTCCTCTCGGGACGAAACCCTGTACGTGATCGAAGAGGCCTGATTCGAAGAGCAAAATCAGTCAACGGGTAACTCCCCCTCACGGATATCGGGCGGCGTATCTTGCTCGGTCTGGATAGAAGAGATCCGAGATTGAACGCGGATGTTTGTGTGTGGCGTTACAGACAGTTCTCTTCTGATTCAGGATCGTCTTCACCAAACTTGGGACCAATCTCGTCCCAGAGGGGCGAACAGAGTTCGCCCGGCGCGTCTCCACCAAGTGTGTTATCACCGACTCCGGGGGCACCCTGTGGCAAGAACTGTGGTGCGGGTACGATAACGAGTATCGTCTGGCCGTTCTCGTACTCAATTGGATCGGTCGATCCGAGTTGGAGATCGTCCCCGTCAGGAGTCTCCAGCACGACATCCTTGTCTTCACGGATGTACGTCGTTGAATCGGTTATCGACGGATCGCCGCTAGTCGACTCTATCTCGAAGCGTGCGTATTCGCCCTCGGTTTCGATGTGCCAGACGTCGGCCTGTAGATAGAATAGCGGTGGCCACGGAATTAATGGAAATCCAGGCAGCCCAACCTCGTTTTCGTACCCGACACCCATCGGGGCAAAGTCCACATCCTCGTCGATGTCCAGTGGGCCATCGCCTCTGGCCCGGACTGCAGGAACCTCAGTCTGGTTGACCGCGACCTGTGACGTATGATAAGTAGGTGAGCCATCGACGTCAATGTTGACGTCATTCAGTACCTCCGGCGTGTCGACTTCGGCACCACCTTCGTCTTGAAGCATCTCCTCACCCGCACCCAACATTTCATCGAGTAGATCCATCGGGCCGTTAATAACCTCGTTTAGACTATCCAAAAACTCACCCAACAGATCGTTCAGCATATTTTCGCCACCCTGTGCTACTTTTTCGTGCTCGCTGGCTAGGTCGTCGATATGCTCGTAAATGTTGTCGAAGTACACCTGTCGCGCCTCCATTCTCGCGAGATCAGGTGCATTTTCGTACTCCTCCGCGTCATCAACGTGTTCGTTCTCCATCTTTTCAAATCCGTCCTCGTGCTCACGGAACGGACTCGGATCGGCATCGAGAACGTCCATGAGTTCGGCTTCGACCGGTTCGACTTCGGTGACTGTCTCCAGATGAACCTCGAGGAGAAGCCCCATAATCCAGCTATGGAGTAGCTGCCTATTGTTCGGTTCAATCACCAGTTCCTCCTCGTAGCCAGTATCGTACTTGATCGCGTCTCTGAAGTCGATAGCGGATTCGATATCGCTGTCTCTCGATCGAAGCCAGCTCTCTAACTCGGAATCGCTATCGATATTTTCACCGAAGAAGTCTTTGGTCACTTCGTCTGGCGCTCCGTCCCAGTTGGTTGCAGTGCCCACTGGACCAGCGGATCCACCACTATCGAGGACGTGACCGATATCACTCGGGCTAAGCTCTGAATCCGGGGCAAACTCTCCGTGGAGTTCGTAATATCCAGTATAGTTGGTGGTCCGGGACTCGCTTTTGATCGCGTCGGTCGACGAATTGGTATTCGTGTCGTTCCACGTCCGTGTCGTGGTGTACCGCATCTCTATTTCAGTCTCTACAGACACTAATGACCGATCGAGACTCGTATCCCCGTTGTCCGCAGTCGCTTTCTCTATACTCGCATCGATCCCGATTCTCGATGTCGTTCTTCTGGTGTCTTCGATCGTATAATTCTCCGTGTCGTAATCGTCTGAATCGAGCCGTGGTGGAAACGGATGTGTTCCACCGTCTCTGGTAACTATCCCTCTATCGAATTCTGAATTCACCGTATAGATTTCGTCGATTACGACACTAATGTCATCGTCCTCTATTGCTTGCCTTTGAAACTCAGTAAAACCTCCAATGAAATCAGTGAGAGCCTCAGAATCAATGATATTCTCAGTGGTGTCTATTCGATCGCTCTGAGCAAAGTAGTCGTCCAGATGATCAGAAGTAAATCTTTCACTATTATTTAATGGTTCGTACGAATCATCTTCAATTATTTCACGATCGTACCCACCCTCCATCTCGTGATACGCCATATCCGCGAACGGATGGCCCTGAATTTCCCCGCTCTTGTCGATATGGTCTAACAGTCCCGCAATGATCTCCTCGATCGTCGGCATCGACGGCAATTCGCCATCCGGAGAAACGAGGCCCCTGGTGCAGAGTTCGTCGACTGTAGTAACGTTCTCGTCGGGGTGAAGATCGTCCGCGATCGCGTCGAATCGATCGCGATCGACGATTTCGAGTCCCGCGTCGACAAGATCGAAGGCCATACAGAGGAACGGTCCAGCCATGACGCGATTCCCGTAGTCGTCCTGGGTTCCGAAGACCTCCTGTTGGGCCGCAAATCGGGCATCGTTCGCCATCACTTCCGTGTGGTCGTTCGGGGTGACGTTCTCGAAGGCGCGATCGCTGGCGTCGCCAGCGAGTCGATCGTAGTAGGCTTTCCCCCAGACGAGGGGCCACAGTCGTTTCGCGAGGTCGTAGCCGTAGCCCTCGCGATCGGCAACGCTGTCGAGCATTCCCTTGTTCAGGTACTCCTCGTACTCCTCGACGCGATCGTGAAGTTCCATCATTGTCGTCCCGATCGCGACGGTGATATCGCGCGTCGTCACTGTTTCTTCGCGCCCGGTCTCGTCGAGTACGGTGAACTCGACGTTCTCGATCGTCACCTCCATGATCCCGTCTTTTTCCTCGAGTTCGACGGCGTCGATCGCGCCCGCGAGTTCGTCCTCGTCCGTCCAGTCGTCGATTGCTGGGACCGAGATCTCGACGGTCCGGTCCTGCCCAACGTCTTGCTCGCGGCCGTCGAGTGCGGCCGTGACTTCGGCAAAGATCGTGAGCCGCGTCTGATCCTGAAATGCCTGATCCGCGTCGAGTACGTCCTCCATGTCGGAATGGACGGTCGTCACGGGCGATCGAACGACCCGATCGGTCGCCCGAACGGCCGCGTGACGGATCTGTCCGGTCGCGTAGGCTTCGCCGCGGTCGATCGCCACGGCCGTACTGCGATCGATCTCCGGCTCGCTTCGCGTTTCCAGCGTGGCGACGATCGCGGCGCTGCTGACGAGCAACAGCGCGCCGATAACCGCGAACGGAATCCGCGCCCGGTCGTCGTCTGCGATCGAAACCGTGGTGGATTGTCTCGTCCTCATTCGTCCCAGGTGTGAACGGTGACAGTCACCTCGTCGTTCGACAGCGCCTCGACGACGGTCTCGACTTTCTTCTCCTCGCGTTCTGCACCCTCGTAGGCCTCATCGATCGACGCGAATTCGTCCTCGAATGCACGGGGAATGTCCGCCGCGATCCAGGCGGCGAGTGCGTCGGCGTCGGTGAAATCGTATCCTCCCTCCTGCCCGACCAGAACCTGGCGATTGGCTTCCTCGGCGCGGGCTTCCGATCGAACCAGCGGACGGTGTATGTCCGCGTTCCGAAACGAAAAATCTCCGATTGCCGTGACGATCGAGTTGTAGTGATAGACCTTGAGTGCGCGATCGATCCCCTGATCTTCCAGCGCGTACTGGGATGGTTCGGGTGGGAATAGTCCGGCGACGACTTCCTCACCGATTACGGTTCCAGCCGCCGCGTGAGACTTGTTCTCCGAGCCTTTCATTCCGGAAACGTCTGCAGAGTCGTCGATCGCCGGAAGCACGTCGGCTATGTCGTCGATCCATTCGTCCCACCAGTCGTTGGCGTCGATCCAGTTCTCCTCGAGTTCTTCCTCATCGATCGTCGAAAAGCCGCTGGGAACCGTCGTCGTCGCACTGGAAACATCTGCAGTAGCAGGCGGTCGTTGGCCGGCGGTTGCCGTTCCGTTGATAGCCGCACCCTCGTAGGGTTCCCACGTGGCGACGACGTAGACATTCCGTTCGGCTCCGAAGAGCGTTTGTCGGATGGCCCAGTCGAGAGCCTCCTCGTAGGCGTCGCCGTACGCTAGGATCGGTTCGCCGTCGATCTGATGGTTCGCCACGGCGGCGTCAGCCAACAGTCCGAGCGGCGCGCCGTGATCGGTTCGCGTGTACGTGGTGGCATCCGTTATGACTGGTTCCGAGAACGCCGCCTCGTTCCGTACGGCTTCGAGATTGTACGTGACGGTGACCGTCGACGTGGCGAGCGTTTCCATCGCGTGACTTGCCGACTGCCCGTCCTGGTCCCGGTCGATGACGCCCGTCCCAGCGCCGTTTGGTTCGCGGACCGTCGACTCACCGCTGCCGCCGCTGTCGCCAAGCGAAGCGGCGACGAACAGCATGCTTGCAGAAATCAGCAACAACGCAAGCGTGACGTCGACGACGGTGCTGACACCTCGATCGGAACTGGAACCGCGTCGCTGGTTCGACATCTCGAGTCGACGCACGACTACCATACCTCAACATAAAGCGTGCCGCCGCGAACGTCGGCGGGGGTCACTTCGATCGGAACGGGCCGCGTCGTGGCTCCCGTGTCGGCGGGTTCTCCCGGTCTTCGTGGCGGACCGAAATCCTGTTCGTCGGCTTCCACCTGTTGCTCGGCTAAACTGTTGCCGTCGGATCGGAACTGTGCCGCCGCGACCTCCGTCGCCATCCCGTCGTCGTACGTCCAGAGTTCGATGTAGACGTTCTTGCCGAAGGGGAGCGATTCGCGATCGATAGCCTCTCGCATCGCGGTATCCGTCCCGGACGCGTACTCGTAGGCCGGAAACACGCCGCGATCGTCGTCCTGGAGGTCCGCCCAGACGAGATCGATCGTCGTCTCTTCGACGGCGCGATCGGTCTGGCTGGGGAGGATAGCACCGACGTAGACCGCGTAAGCACTAATGCCGACGCCGATCGCCATCACGGCGACCAGCGCCCCGATCGGTTCGGTCTGGGCTCTAGACCGGTCGACTCGTCTCACGAATCTCACCTGTCGTGTCGCTAGTATCGACACACATCTCGACGACGGCGAACGGATCATCTTTGACCGGTGTGGGGCGTAGTTGCGATCGACCGCGAGTCGCGCGGGCGTCGGTAGCTGGTGTGGAATGCGTCGCCATCGATTCGTCGAGCAACGCGCCCACGCCATCGCCAAGTGCGTTCCCATCCATAGCTCGACTGGCCGCCCGTTCGTATTTAAATTCGGAGTCGCGAACGACGATCAAGGGGACAACTCACCGAGTGATCGATCGAGCCTCGAAAACAACGCTCTGGTTGACCTCTGGTCACGAAAGGAGGGGCGACTACCGTGGCGAGTGAGAACTGTGTGGTGGCGTGAAACTATAGTAGCCACTGACAGTCAATGCACACCCGATCGCACAGCCGTCTTGCGATCGGTGTGTGAATCGTTTCAGTTGTTATTATAAGTGGCGTTCCAAGCCTGAACTGATGGGTGAAACCGTTTTCGTTTATCCGGTTTCACTCATCAGTCGACGTTTGGGAAGGTACTAAGATAATCGAACACGGAAGCGAGACGAACCGGGGCGTCAGAATGCGACGAACGCGATCGCACGGTAGGCAAGGCCCAGCGCGAAGATCGCGATCAGCGCCACCGTTGCCAGCACGACGGTGGGTGGCAGCATCTCCCGTTCGAACTCGAAGAGCCAATCGATCATACCAAGTCTTTCGACGGTCGCCACCTAACTCTGTCGCTCTTCCAGTTCGATCCTCGTGCGTCGATCGTCGGAATACGAGTGTTAGATCGGTCGTTGACCGATACCGAGAGAAAACGCCGCTGTAAATTCGAATCCGGTTAGACCATACTCTCGAAGTCCTCGAGCGAGTACGACGGCTCCGCGCCGCGTCGGTCGAGGACTTCGTTTGCGAGCAGCCAGTAGACGACCGAGAGGGCCTTTCGACCCTTGTTGTTCGTCGGGACGACGAGGTCGACGTTGCTGGTCTGGTTGTTCGAGTCACACATCGCGATAACCGGGATACCGACCGTGATGGCCTCCTTGACGGCCTGGGCGTCACCGATCGGGTCGGTGACGACGAGGACGTCAGGTTCGATGTAGCCATCGTATTTTGGGTTGGTCAGCGTGCCGGGGATGAAGCGACCGGTGCGGGCGCGTGCGCCCACGGCTTCGGCGAACTTCTCCGCCGGGAACCGACCGTACTGGCGGCTCGAGGTGACGAGGATCTGTTCGGGGCTGTAGTTCGCGAGGAAGTCCGCAGCCGTTCGGATGCGGCTGTCGGTCTTCGAAACGTCGAGCACGTAGAGCCCGTCGGTTCGGACGCGGTGGATGAACCGCTCCATGTCTTTCGTCTTTTGCTGGGTCCCGATGTGGGCACCCGCCCCGAGGTAGTCCTCGACGGGGATCAGCAGATCCGCTTCCTCGTCGGACATCACGTCGTCGTCGAGCGTTGGGCCCTCGTCGACGTCGTCTGCTGGCTCCTGTTCGGCCTCGGCGTCTGCTGCCTCGGCGGACTGTTCGTCCGTCGGCTCGACGTCTGCGTCGGGTTCGGCGGCGGGACCAGCCCCCTCGGCTGGCTCCTCGTCGATCTCCGACTCGGCGGCGTCGAGCCCTTCCTGGGTTGCGTCGTTGTCTGTCATGTCGCGTCGTCTGCGATTCTGATAAGTTCGTTGAGCTTGGCGGTTCGCTCACCGCCGACTGCGCCCGTCTTGATAAACGGCGCGTCGGTCGCGACGGCGAGGTGTGCGATCGTCGTGTCCTCGGTCTCGCCCGATCGGTGGGAGATAACCGAGTCGTAGCCGTTCTCCGTCGCGAGTTCGATCGCGTCGAAGGCGTCGGTCAGCGTGCCGATCTGATTCGGCTTGATCAGGATGCTGTTTGCTGCACCCTGTTCGATCCCGTCGCGAAGGCGGTCGGTGTTCGTGACGAACAGGTCATCACCACAGATCAGCGTCTGATCACCGACGCGATCGGTGAGGTCGGCAAAGGCCTCGTAGTCGTTCTCGTCGAGCGGGTCCTCGACGTAGACGAGGTCGTACTCGCGGACGAGGTCTGCGATGTAGTCGATCTGTTCGTCGGTGTCGCGGCTGATGCCGGCGGACTCGTATTCGTAGGTTCCCGAGTCGTCGTCGTACATCTCGGCGGCAGCGACATCGAGTCCGAATTTGATCTCGAAGCCGACATCGTCTTCGACCGACGAGACTGCCTCGTCGACGATCTCGAAGGCCTCGCTGTCGTCGACCGACGGAGCCCACGCGCCTTCGTCACCTTTGCCCGACGGAAGGTCGCGTTCCTCGAGGAGGTCGGCGACTTCGGCGTGGACGGCGGCGTTCGCGAAGACGGCGTCCTCGACGCTCGGTGCGCCGACGGGTGCCGAGAGGAACTCCTGAATGTCGGTCGCGTCGGCGGCGTGTTCGCCACCGCCGACGACGTTCCCGAGCGGAATCGGGAAGTTCTGTCCGCGGAACGTTCCGCCGAGGTGCTGGAACAGCGGGGCACCCAGTACGTCGGCACCGGCTTTCGCGGCGGCCATCGAGATCGCAACCGCGCTGTTTGCACCGATCTCGGAGAAGTCGTCGGTTCCGTCTGCGGCGCGGAGAATCCCGTCGACTTCGCGCTGGTTGCCGGCGTAGGCCTCCCCGATGAGACGTGGAACGGCGTGTTCGCGGGCCGTAGCGATCGCTTCGGACGGTGGTCGCTCGACGGCTTCGTACTCGCCGGTGCTGGCACCACTCGGTGCTGCGCCACGGCCAAAGCCACCACTCTCGGTCAGTACGTCAGCTTCGACGGTTGGATTGCCTCGGGAATCGAGGATCCGTCGGAGTCGAATGTCGGTAATGAGTGTCATTTTCGATCGTATCCTCGCTTGACGGTGAACGGTAACACGCCGGCATCGTACTCTTCGGCGGCGATCAGGATCGGCTCCGTCTGATCCGTCTCGATTAGTACTGGCGCGCCGTAGGAGACCTGCAGCGCTCGTGCGCCGAGGATCCGTGCTTTCTCGTATCGGTTGTGGTGTTGCTGTTGCATGCTTACTGGTACGGAGCGACGATGTCGACGAGGTCAGTGTGCGAGACGAGCATGCGGCGACAGCAGTACCGATCGACCCCGAGGTCGTCGAGGACCTCTTGGGGGTCTTCCTCGCCGTCGTTCGCTCGCTCGTCGAACTCCTCCCAGTGTTCGCCGACGACAGTGCCACAGGTGAAACACCGGACCGGTACCATCATTGTTGAATCACCTTAGCGGTAGGACTTCTGGTAGCGGGCCCGAGCACCGGGACCGCCCCACTTTTTGGGTTCGGACTGACGAACGTCGTTGACCAGCAGTAGTCGATCGAACTCCATGAACGCGTCACGGAGTTCGGCGTCGTTCGTGTGCTGGACGATCCCGCGTGCGATGGCGGTGCGGACGGCGTCTGCCTGGCCGCTAATGCCGCCACCCTCGACGCGAACGTCGATGTCCATCTCGCTACGGAGATCCTCGCCAGCGATGCGGAACGGTTCGAGCATTTTGAGTCGCGAGGTCTCCGGGTCGACCAGTTCGACCGGCGTGGAGTTGATTCGAACGCGACCCTCGCCTTCCTGGACGGTCGCGCGTGCGACGGCGGTCTTTTTCTTGCCACTCGTGTTGGTTACCATGTGACGTTAGCACCGAGTTGTTCGGAGACTTCGCCCAGGTGGACGAAGCGAATGTTCGAGAGTCGATCCAGCGACGTGTCGTCGAGAATCTCGGCGTCGTACGCGTCGTCGTCCTCGTACGGATTGCCGAGGTAGACGCGGACGTTTTCGAACGCTTCGCGACCGCGTGGCTTCTTGTAGGGCACCATCCCGCGAACGGAGCGTTTGAAGATGGTGTCCGGTCGGCGCGGGTAGTTCGGTCCCCTGTCGGAGCCGAGCTGGATGCGCGTCCGGTAGGTCTCGAAGATGTCTTCTTTGTCGCCGGTGATGACGGCATCTTCGGCGTTGACGATCGCGATTCGGTCGCCAGCGAGGGCGCGCTGGGCGACCTCACTTGCGACGCGACCGAGAATGCAGTCTCGGGCGTCGATGACGACGTCTGCGTCGAACTCTGCGATACTCATCGAATCACCCGGACACCGGATCCATCGGGGTTCTCTTCGAGCACTTGCTCGAGCGGTACTGGGTCACCGACCTGTTCGATCTTCGTCTCGGCGGACGAAGAGAAGTTGACGGCTGCGACGGTGACGTTCTTCTGTAGTGCGCCTGAACCCAGCACTTTGCCGGGAACGACGACTGTCTCATCTTCACGTGCATACCGCTCGATACGGCCCAGGTTCACCTCTGCGTGGGTGCGCCGGGGCTTTTCGAGTCGGTCCGCAACGTCTCGCCAGACGTCGGCGTCCGTGTTTCGGGACGTCGACTTCAACTCGGCGATAAGATCGTTGAGCCTCGGATTAGTCTTGCTACTCATTGGTTTCCTCCAACTGCGAAACTGCTACTGCAATCGATCGACGACGCGCGGCTGCGTCGTCGATGGTGTTGGTCGTCCAGATATGGTCTCGCAACCCGACGCGACCGCGATCGGAACCGATCGGCTGGCCGGCGTGGGATGCTCGACAGAAACGTAGTGGATGCAGGGAGCAGGATTTGAACCTGCGGACTCCTACGAGACAGCGCCCTGAACGCTGCGCCGTTGGCCTGACTTGGCTATCCCTGCTCGCACTTCCGTCTACCCGTCGCCCCTTCAAACCCCTTTCGATTCGGACTGTCGACGCGTCGCCAGTCTCGTCGCTCGCGGCGCTGGCGACGGGCGCATCGACTGCGTAGTGAGGTCGGGGGCGGTGGATCATACTATAGCTGTACTGCGGTTTCGAGATCGGTCGCGCGTGCTTCGATCGTCTCGGCGGCTCGCGTAACCAGGTCCTCGACGGTAAAGGAGCCGTCCGTCTCCACGTGGAAGACGAAAGCGTTCGGGACGTCCTCGAGTCGAATCTCTTTGCCGGGATACCGATTCGAGAGATCGTGATCGAACTCGCTGGTCGCCACGAGTTCGCCGTCGTCCTCGATGACACCGCGAACGATCTGGCTCTCTTGTTCTTCGAACTCGGGGAGATCACCGACGACCTCCACGCGCTGAAGATGGCGGTAGCCGACCGCGACGCCACCCTGGTGTTTTGCGTGCGTTTTCCCGCGTTCGAGAGTCGCGTCTGCCTCGGCCTCGAGGCGCTGGTTGTCCTTGAGGTCGATAATCGGGACGTTCTCGTCAGCCGGTTTGACGAGTTCGTCGCTGGTGATGAGATCGCCCGAGTACGCGGTCGCCGGCCCTTCGACGTCGATCGAGAGCGTGACGACGTCGTCTTCCGCGAACTCACCGACCGGCGGCGTCGTCAGCGGGACGAGTCCCAGCCGCAAGGCGAGTTGCTCGTCGAACATGACCGACGAGTTCTCGACGAACCGGACGGTGTCGATCGCCATCGTCGGGACGTCGGCGATCATCGCTCGACGGATGCCGTTGGCGAATCCTGGCGTTACGCCGCGGACGAGAAACCGAGCCTCGCGATCCTCGCGTTCGACGAACTCGACGTCGTACTCTTCTGTCATGAGTCTAGTAGCCGCCCTTTCCTTTCGGTGCCCGCGATCCGTCGTGTGGAATCGGCGTGACGTCCTCGATGCGACCGATTTCGATGCCCGATCGGGCGAGTGCGCGAATGGTCGCCTGTGCGCCTGGGCCGGGTGACTTCTGGAGGTTTCCGCCGGGACCGCGAACGCGGACGTGCAGGCCGGTGATACCGGCTGCTTTGACTTCTTCGGCGATCGATTCGGCCATCTGCATGGCCGCGTACGGCGACGCCTCGTCGCGGTTCTGTTTGACCGCCGTCCCGCCGGAGGACTTCGCGATCGTCTCCGCGCCCGTGAGGTCGGTCACGGTCATGACGGTGTTGTTAAACGATGCGTGCACGTGGGCGACTCCCCACTTCTCGTCGTCCTGGCTCATGTTATTGACCCTCCGCTCGTTCCGGGTGGAGTTCGTCCGCGAGTGGGCTGTTCTCGTCGAAGGCCACGAGGTCTTCCTCGTCGACGTCGACGACGTACGACGGGATGCGCTGGCGCTGGTCACCGACGACGACGTGGCCGTGGGTGATGAACTGGCGAGCCTGCTGGGTCGTGTTAGCCAGTCCGCTGCGGTAGACGACCGTCTGGAGTCGGCGCTCGAGGACGTCTTCGATCTCGAGCGACAGGACGTCGCCGAGTTCGTCCGCCTCGTCGAGCACGCCGACGCGCTTGAGTCGACCGAGGAACTCTTCGGAGCGGCGGATGACGGCCTCGTCGTCCTGTGCCTGCCCGAGCAGGTCACGCGCCTCGCGCCGGTAGGAACGAAGCTGGGACTGGGCGCGCCATAGTTCTTCTTTGTTCTTCAGGCCGTACCGGTCGAGCAACGAGTGCTCGCTCGCGATCCGTTCGCCCTGATACGGGTGATTCGGCGTCTCGTACTGCTTGGTGTCAGTTCCAAGCGGCATTATTCGTCATCCTCCTCGGCAGCGGCTTCCTCTGCTTGTTCTTCTCGGATCTCTTCGACGTTGACTCCGATGGTGCCCTCCGTTCGGCCGGTGGACTTGGTTCGCTGGCCGCGGACCTTCTGGCCGCGCTTGTGGCGAACGCCTTTGTAGGAGTCGATCATCTTCATCCGGTTGATGTCGTGCTGGCGGGTCAACTGGAGGTCGTTACCGATCTCGTGAGTCGTCTCGCCCGAGTAGAAGTCGTTCTGGCGGTTGTTGAGCCAGTCCGGAACTTCTCCGGCGTAGTTCTCTACGATCTCGACGACGTCGTCGATGACGTCCTCGTCGAGTCGACCGAACGTCGCCGTCCGATCGACGCCCGCTTTCTCGGCGATGAGTCGGGCGGTCCGACGACCGATCCCGTTCATCTCCGAGAGCGAGCGCTCGACAGACTTCGTCCCGTCGAGGTCGGTTTGACCGATGCGGACGAAGTACTGAAGGTCTTCGTCCTCTTGCTCTTGAGGTGCTTCCTCGCTCATGTGTGATGGATGTATGTCTGGTCTGCGCGCGTTGCAAAGCGACTGGCCAAATTGCCAGTCTGGTGTATCCGACGTCGTGGCGGGGATTCGAACCCCGGAGGCTTGACGCCACATGGTTAGCAACCATGCGCCTTGGGCCGCTTGGCTACCACGACACCGTGAGTCTATCATCGCCCTTCCGGACTCGGGGACTGCATCCCCTACACGTATCGCAACCGAACGTACCCCCGTCGGGTACTTAAGGGCAACGAAAGGTTCCGACTATCGATCGGCGGCTTTACTGGTCGATCGAGGGAGGTGACCAGAACGAAGCGATCGATCTCGCCAGATCAGTCCGCTGGGGTTTCGATGTCGATGTACTCGTCGTTGATCTCCCACTCGCCGTCCTCGTTGCGAATCATGTACTCGCCGTAGTATGGCACCCGGTTTGTGACCACCTCGCGGAACGCCTCCCGGATTTCGGGCTTGGTCATCTCGCCCATCGGACGGAGGTCGTCGTTGCGGTTGAGACAGCCTTTGAGATACCCTTTGTGAGTAACCCGCACACGGTGACAGTTCGCACAGAAGGTGGGGTTCTCGACGGGGTCGACGATCTCGACCATTCCGAGAGCGCCCGTGTCGACGGTTTCACTCGCGTCTGCTGACGGGCGGTCTGAGCCGCTGGTTCCGACCCAGTAGCGCTTTCGATCGTGCATCTCGCGATGTTCGATCTCGATGGCCTGCTCGGCCAGCCAGTCGTGGACCCGCTGGATGTCGATGTTCCACTCCGGTTTCCCCGTGAGTTCGGGCATGTACTCGATCAACTGGAGCTGGAGACCCTCGTTTTCTGCAACGTGATCGACCATCTCCGGGACGTAGCCCGCGGTGTGCTCGAAGACAACCATGTTGAGTTTGACCGGATCCAGGCCGGCCTCGAGCGCCGCCTCGACGCCCTCGAGAACCTTCTCGTAGGCGCCGCTTTTCGTGATGGCGGCGAAGTCCTCGGCGTCGAGTGCGTCCTGTGAGACGTTGACCCGATCGAGTCCGGCGTCGACGAGGGCCTCGGCGCGATCGGGGAGAAACGTACCGTTGGTCGTCAGCGAGATCTCCATCTGGTCGGGCGTACGCTCGATAATCTCTTCGAGATCCTGGCGAAGCATCGGCTCGCCGCCGGTGAACTTGACCGCGTCGACGCCGAACTCCGCGGCGACCTCGAGAAACCGAACGACGTCGTCTGCGGACATCTCGTCGTCCTGTGGGTCCATTGGTCCCCTGGTGTCGCCAAGCCCTTCGTTGTGACAGTAGACGCAGTCGAAATTACACCGGTCGGTGAGCGAGATCCGAACCCCCGTCACCTCGCGTCCGAACTCGTCGGTGAGCATATCTGCCAGTTGCAGGCGGAACCGCTTAAACACGCCGGGCGTTCCGGCCGTTCGCAATCGATTTCGGTTACGTCGTCGTCTGCCGAAATCCGCCGCGTGTTCGACCCGCCCGTTCTCGAATTGGCTGCGCCCTCGAGCAGTGCCGGCAGACGACTTTGGCTGTCCGAGACGATGACGATGGGCGTCCGAGATGGTACGCACGCCAAACGGTCTGTGGAGACGATGAATCACTCTTGGGCGTGGACGTGGTGGTCCCCGGTATGAGTACCATTGCCGAACTGGTGGTACCCGCCGAAGAGTTCGCACTCCGCGAGACGCTCGAGCGGACCGACGAGCTTAGCGTCGAAATCGAGCGCGTCGTCGCACACGACCCGGGGTCGGTCATGCCCTACATCTGGTTCGGCGGCGACGAATCGACGCTGGCAACCCTCGACGACGCGCTCGCGGAAGACCCGAGCGTCGAAAAAGCCGAACTGCTGACGGATATCGGTGAGGAGCGCCTCTACCGGATGAACTGGGTCGACGACGTCACCGTCATGTTGCACATGCTGACCGAGGAACAGGCCACGGTGATGGACGCTTCCATCGAAAACACTCAGTGGCGGTTTCGCGTTCTCTTCCCGGAACGCGACGCGCTCTCCCGGACCTACGAGTTCGCCACCGATCGGGGACTAACGATCGACGTGCGCAAGATTCACCGATTGGACGACTCCTACAGGAACCGGTACGGTTTGACCGACGCCCAGCACGAGGCGCTCGTCGAGGCGATCGATCGCGGCTACTACGAGATTCCCAGAGGCGTCGATATGGAGGGGCTATCGGACCGGCTCGGGGTCTCTCACCAGGCGCTCTCCGAGCGGCTCAGGCGGGCCCACCGCGCGCTCGTCGAGGAGGCGGTTCACGCCGACGCACGCGGGGACGATCCCTAACCCCCGATATGGCTTGGACCTGATCTCCGATACGGCTTGAACCTGATCCCCGATACGGTCTGATCCCCGATACGGTCTGATCCCCGACGCGGTCCGGACGACACGAGACTCGTCCCTATAGGTCACGAGCGGTAGAACACCTCCACAGGCCCTGGACGGCACAACACCTATCAAATCGGTCCCGGACGTGACTGTATGGACGACGATATGCTCGCAGATCAGCGCCGACTCGTCGAACTCGTCGAAAACGAAGGCTGGGAGATCACGGACCTCGAACTCTCCGCCTACGACAGTCCATGGGCTGACGAGGACGATCCGGAGGCGACCGTGACGATCACGGCTCGAAAGCCGTACGAACGCGAGGCCGACGAGGAAGACGACGACAATCCGTTCAGGCTGAAATGATATCGTCCCCCCGGTTCGTGGGACTCTTCGGGGTTGCTGGCCGTTCTCGTGGCTTCAGGCCGTTCTCGCTGTCGCAGACGGCCGATCACCCCTTGATGTTACAGACCGGGAACGTCCGTGCGACTTTGTCTCCGATGCCGAGTTCGTCGGAGACCCGGACGACCTCGTCGACGTCCTTGTAGACGCCGGGAGCCTCCTCCGCGACCGTCGCGCCCGACTGGGCCTTGACGTAGATCTGGTCCTGTTGCTCGAGTTGCTGCTGAACGTCGCCGCCCCAGTATTCGTTTTTGGCCTGCGTGCGGCTCATCAGTCGGCCCGCGCCGTGTGCCGTCGAGCCGAACGTCAGGTCCATCGAGTTCTCGCCGCCGCGGAGGACGTAGCTGCCGGTCCCCATACTGCCCGGAATAATGACCGGCTGGCCGACGTCGCGGTACGCCGACGGCACCTCCGGGTGACCTTTGGGGAAGGCTCGGGTGGCCCCCTTTCGGTGGACGTACAGTTCGCGTTCGGTGCCGTCGTCATCGACGACGTGCGTCTCCTTCTTCGCGATGTTGTGTGCTACGTCGTACAGGAGTTCCATCTCCATCTCCTCCCACGATCGATCGAACACCCGCTCGAAGACCTGCCGGGTACGGTGCATGATCAGCTGGCGGTTGACCCACGCGAAGTTGATCGCGGCGTTCATCGCGCCGTAGTAGTCGTCAGCGAGCTGTGAGCCTGCGGGTGCGGCCGCGAGTTCCTTGTCCGGCAGCCGGTCTAACAACCCCCTGTGCTGTTTCTCGATTTTGCGCAGATAGTCGTTGCAGGTCTGGTGGCCAAGTCCACGCGATCCGCAGTGGATCAGGACGACGATCTGGTCTTCCTCCAGACCGAACGCCGCGCCCACTTCGTCGTCGAAAACGTCGGTCACGCGCTGTACTTCGAGGAAGTGATTTCCCGACCCGAGCGACCCGATCTGGTTTTTGCCGCGGTCTTTGGCCTTCTGACTCACCTTCGAGGGGTCGGCACCCTCGCGCATCCCCTCGTCCTCGCAGTGCAACAGGTCGTCCTCGACGGCGTGGCCGTTCTCGAGGGCCCAGTCGACTCCTCGCTGGAGAATCTCGTCGACGGTGTCGACACCCGCTTCGACGATACCGCCGCCGCCGAGCCCTGAGGGAACGTTCGCAAAGAGGGAGTCGACGAGTTCCTCCTCGCGGCCCTGAAGCTCGTCGTAGGTCAGGTTCGTCCGCATCATTCGAACGCCGCAATTGATGTCGTAGCCGACCGCTCCCGGCGAAATACAGCCGCTTTCGGCGTCGAGTGCGCCGACGCCGCCGACGGGGAAGCCGTAGCCCTGGTGGCCGTCGGGCATACAAATTGCGTGCTTGGTGATCCCCGGCAGATGCGTGGTGTTTTTGATTTGTTCGATCGTCTTGTCTTCGGTAATCTCCTCTAAGAGGGCTTCACTCGCCAGCACTCGCGCCGGCGTCCGCATGTCGCCTTCCCGTGGGATCTCCCAGACGTAGTCGCGGACCTGTTCGAGCGTGACGCCGTCCGCCTCGAACGTGGGGTTGCTCATACCTGAATCTCCGTCCGCAACAATGAAAGATGTTCGTCTCTCGGCTCGCCGGCGCTGGGTGCGGACCACCGGTCAGTGTTCCGGTTTCTCTCCTGGAAGACGACTTCTACACGTCGAAAACGACGTGCGCTTCCCAGCCGTTCTCGATCGCTTCGAGTCGCATCTCGGAGTACGTTACCGCTTTTACCTCGCGAGCATCGATCGTCGACAGCGGGACGCCCCGGGCGCTGGCCTCGAGCGACCACGCGTCGGTCTCGGTACCGTCATCCATCGTTTCGCCCGCTGGACCGTCGATCGATTCGACGCGGTTGTCGACAGGGAGTTCGCCGCGGACATCCCGGAGGTAGATCAGTTCGTCGAGGTAATCGAACAACAGCGCCTCGCGACTCTCTGCGGTGACTGACAGCGAGAAGCGGTCGCCGCCACCATCGCGTTCGTCACACATCGCCGCGGCGAGACCGTCGGCGACTGCGCTGAAGACGTCCGCGAGCGTCTCACCCGTCGCTGCGACGCCAACGTCAGCCGTGTGGTCGCGGAGTTCGAAACCCATCGTCACGATATTCGCCCGCCGCCGCCCTATGCCCGTCGGTTCCGGTCGCGATCTGCCGGTGGAATTATATTGGCCACGATGGTATACCGTGGTAGTGAGCGTCAACATCGACAGTCGCGTCGTCACGCCGGGGAGTGACGACTTCGTGGAGGAAGCCTGGGAGCTCAAAGAGCGGATAAGCCGGCGGGAAGCGGTCCTCAAACAGCGACGTGATTTCTTCACCGACGCGTACCGCCGATCGACGGTCCACTGCTATCTTCAGGAGGGGGAACTGGTGGGCTTTGCGGCCGTTCGACGCGACGGCTACATCCTGTTTCTGGCCGTCTCGCCCGACTCTCGAGGCGAGGGAATCGGGAAGCGCCTCATCGCCCGCGTGGCGGAAGACCACGATAGCATCACGTGTCACGCACGCACGTCCAACGAGAACGCGCTCCAGTTTTACGAACATCTCGGATTCGAGATCAAACGCCGAATCGACGGCTACTACGAGGACGGCGGCGATGCCTACTACCTGAAACTCGGTTCCGAGGTTCGGCTCACCGATCGAATTTCGGAACTCATGCGACGGTAACGTGGGCCGTCCCTCCGGAAGTGCGGTCTTCTCCAGCGACTCTCCTCGAACGCGACTGACATCTATGGCGGACAGTCCAATACAATTATACCGGCCCCACGACGAGTAGGGGAGGCGCATGGAGGAGCGAACGAGGGCCTATCTTCGGGGGCGGTTTCGCGATCACTATCGGCGGACGGAGCTAACGCCACCGCCTGCGGCGAACGAACGCGAGTGGGGATTTATTCCCTGGACCGAGGGCCCGGGAACGACGATGGTTCGCCACCGATCGCTGCTCGAGCTGGGCGATCTCTCTGAGTTTCTCGTTCGCAAACGCCCGCGACACGTCTACTTCTCGGCGGGGCGGTTTCGCGATCCGGGTGCCAGTTCGATGCACGAGAAGGATTGGCAGTCTGCGGATCTGGTCTTCGACCTCGACGCCGACCACCTCCCCGGCGTCACGCTGGGCGAGGACTCCTACGCGGAGATGCTCGCCACCTGTAAGGGCGCCCTGTTCCGACTCCTCGACTTTCTCGAGGACGACTTTGGCTTCGAGAACATGGAAATCGTCTTCTCGGGCGGGCGCGGCTACCACGTTCACGTCCGGGACGAGAACGTCGTGCACTTAGAACGCGAACACCGCCGCGAAATCGTCGACTACGTCCGTGGCATCGGTCTCGACTTCGAGGAACTAATCGAAACCGAGACGGTCGCCGGACTCGGCCGAAAAACACCCACCGAGCGACGCACGCTCCGAATCGACGGTGGGTGGGGGAGTCGCATCCACCGACACTTCATGGCCTTCGTCGACCACCTCCTCGAAATGGAAGACTCTGCCGCCCTCGATCGCCTCCAGGAATTCGACGGCATCGGGGAGGGAAAAGCACAGGCGACGCTGAACGCCGCCCGGAACAACCGGGACGGACTCGAAGCCGGAAACGTCACGGTTCACACGGCGATCGCACAACTGGCCGAGCGATTCGCTGCGAGGGCCGTCGAACGGGACAACGCACCGATCGACGAACCGGTCACGACCGATACGAACCGGCTGATTCGGCTGCCGGGCAGCCTCCACGGCGGGAGCGGGCTCAAAACCGTTCGACTCGATCGGGACGAGATCGACGACTTCGAGCCACTGGTCGACGCCGTCCCCGACACCTTTACCAGACACGAGATTACCGTCGACGTCACCGATGGCGGCCCGATCGAACTGGGCGGGAATAGTTTTACAATCACCGAGGGTGACCAGTCACTACCGGAATACGTCGCAGTGTTCCTCATGGCACGCGGCAGAGCCGAAAAGGAGAAAGAATGAATCTAGACGAGTTACGATCGGTCCAGAGCAAGGAGCGCAAGAAGGATAGCCTCCAGAATCTGCGCCCCTCGTTCTACCAGGAGGTCGGTGACTACATCGGCAACCTGGAGGCCGAACGCGATCGCGTCGCCGATGCGGCCGACGATCCCTTTTCGTCTCCCGAAGTGGGCAGACTCACCGACGAGATCGAAACCGCCCGCGACGTCGTCGAAGCCGTCTACGAACGCCGCATGGGCAAACTCGTCAAGCAAGCCAGCCTCGCCGCAGCCGGGATGGAGGCAGACGACGAGGGGCTGACGGCCGAGGAACAGGACCTCTTTACCGATCTCGTCGATCGAATCCAGTCGAACAAGGGCCGAGTGCTCGACACGCTCGAGGGAGTCGAGACCAGCGACGATTCGGCCGATACCGAGACCGATCGATCGCCCGCCGAACCAACTCCCCACACGGCCGAGTCCGATCCCGTCCCGTCCGATACGCCGCCGATCCCACCGGACGAGCCCACGCCCGAGCACGCCGCGTCTGAGGGTGGCGCGTCGACCGAGGCGACGGCGGACTCGAGTGGTGTGATGCCTGCAGACGTAATGGGAGGTGACGTGCCGACGGACGCACCGAGCGACGAGACGCCCGCTGGCCCGCCTTCCACCCCCGCCCGCGCTGGTAGCGGCCCTGACGCGCCGTCGCCGGATCACCCCCACCCCGATCGATCGGAGACGCCAGCAGAGTCGGCCGACACGGGGACGGCAGTCGATCGCGTTACCGTCAAGATCACACAGGACATCGGCTCGATACTCGGGATCGACGATCGGGAGTATACCCTCGCAGCCGACGATGTCGTCACGCTTCCCGAGCAGAACGCGACGCCGCTGGTCGAACAGGACGCGGCAGAACAACTCGAGTAAGGTAAGCGAACAGTGGCGGGGGTGTCCGCGAGACGGAAGCCCACGGGGTCGGCTGTGGGGAACAATCACAACATATACAACAGCACTCGCCAAGACAACTGCATGCTCGACGTAGGCGAGGACGCACCCGAATTCGAACTGTCGAACCAGCACGGCGAGACGGTCCGCCGCTCCGACTTCGAGGGCCAACGACTTGTCGTCTATTTCTATCCGCGTGCGAACACGGAGGGCTGTACGATCGAAGCCCAGTCGTTCAACGAGGCGACATCGCAGTTCGACGATCGTGACGCACACATCGTCGGCATCAGCGACGATCCGGTCGAAGACCTGGCCACGTTCGCGGCCGACTACGACCTCGAATTCGACCTGCTGTCGGACGAACACGGCGAAGTCGCGACGCTGTACGATTCCTACGGCGAGAAACAGATGTTCGGCAACACCTTCGACGGCGTTTTCCGGAACACGTTCGTTGTCGGTCCGGACGGTACGATCGAGGCGGTCTACGACGGCGTTACGCCCGAGGGCCACGCAGAGGAGATTCTGGGCGACCTGTCCGGGCAGGAAGTCCCGGCTTCGGACTGAGTCACGGGTCGACGCGAGGTCCCGGTCTCGTTTAACAGACAGCGTACCACTGGCGTGGCGGTCACTTCTGATGCGGCGATATCGATCGACCTCCCAGTAGTGGGTTCACTGCATGGGACACGAAACAGTCCCCCCAAAACGAACACGCGGTTGAACGCCGAACACGCGGTTGAACGTCCACCGCGTCGGCCAACGTTACAGTCGGGTTACTGGAAGGTCCGACCGAGTTGGTTTTCTTCCTGGGCCGGTTCGGCCGAGTCGAACTGTTCTTCGATCTCCGCGTACCGATCGCGGGTCTCGGGAGTCACGCTCGGGCCGACTTCCTCGAGGGCGTGCTCGAAGTGGCTCTTGCTGATGCGGACGTTCCCGATCGTGTCCGCCATCTCCTCGGGGTCGACCGAGGTGATGAACTCGCGGCTGGCGGCCATCGAGGCTTCGCGGCAGACGGCTTCGATATCCGCGCCGACGTAGCCTTCGGTTTCGCTCGCCAGCCACTCGAGGTCGACCGACTCCGCCAGCGGCTTGTTGCGGGTGTGGACCTCGAAGATCTTCTTGCGGCCCTCCTCGTCCGGAACGGGGACGTGAACGTGACGGTCCAGCCGTCCGGGACGGAGCAGCGCCGAGTCGATCAGGTCGGGGCGGTTGGTCGTCGCGATGACGACGACGTCCTCGAGTTCCTCGAGTCCGTCGAGTTCGGTCAGCAGCTGGCTGACGACGCGTTCGCCGACGCCGGAGTCACCCTGACGCTGGCCGCGTTCGCCCGCGATCGAGTCGATCTCGTCGAAGAAGATCACGGTCGGTGCGTTCGACCGCGCCTTCTCGAAGACCTCCCGAACCCCTTTCTCGGACTCGCCAACGTACTTGTTCAGCAGTTCGGGGCCCTTGATCGAGATGAAGTTCGACTGGGCCTCGTTGGCGACGGCTTTCGCGAGCAGGGTCTTCCCGGTGCCCGGCGGGCCGTACATGAGGACGCCCTTGGCGGCCTCCATGTCCATAGCTTCGAACACTTCGGGGTAGTCGAGTGGCCACTGGATCGTCTCGCGGAGGCGCTCTTTGGTGTCGCCGAGTCCGCCCACGTCGTTCCAGGTGACGTCGGGGACTTCGACGAAGACCTCTCGCATCGCGGAGGGCTGGATGCCTTTCAACGCGTCTTTGAAGTCACGTTCGGTGACCTGCAGCGATTCGAGCACGTCGGCGTCGATCTCCTCGCTCTCGAGGTCGAGTTCCGGCCGGATGCGACGCAGCGCGTTCATCGCGCTCTCGCGGGCCAGCGACTCGAGGTCGGCTCCGACGAAGCCGTGGGTATTCTCCGCGTACTGATCGAGATCGATAGATTCCGTCAGGGGCATCCCACGAGTGTGGACCTGCAGGATCTCCTTGCGGCCGTCCTTGTCCGGGACGCCGATCTCGATCTCGCGATCGAACCGCCCGCCGCGGCGAAGCGCGGGATCGATGTCGTCGATCCGGTTGGTCGCCGCGATGACGGTGACGCGACCGCGCTCTTCGAGTCCGTCCATCAGCGAGAGCAGCTGGGCGACGACCCGGCGTTCGACGTCGCCGCCGGCGTCTTCGCGCTTTGCCGCGATCGAGTCGAGTTCGTCGATGAAGATGATCGCGGGCGCGTTCTCTTCTGCCTCCTCGAAGACCTCGCGGAGTTGCTCTTCGCTTTCGCCATAGTATTTCGACATGATCTCCGGACCGGAGATCGTCTCGAAGTGGGCGTCGATTTCGCTGGCGACGGCTTTGGCCATCAGGGTCTTCCCCGTCCCCGGCGGGCCGTGTAAGAGGACGCCCTTCGGCGGTTCGATGCCGAGTTGCTGGAACAGCTCGGGGTGGCGCATCGGCAGTTCGATCATCTCGCGAACCTGGTCGAGTTCGTCGTCCAGGCCGCCGATGTCCTCGTAGGTGACGTTCGGGACGCCCTCTGCGGAGGGACCGCGACCGGACGTGACCTGTTCGGCCGGCGTCTCGGAGATCTCGATGTTCGTCGAGTCCGTAATGACGACGGTGCCCGACGGCGAGGTGCTCGCGATCTTCAGGGGGACCGACTGGCCAGAGCTGGCCATCGGGCCGAACGAGAGCGAGAACGGAACGGTCTGGCCCTCGGTGACGGCCTGGCCGGAAAGCTTGTCGCGGACGAGCGGTCCGATGTCACCGCGAATGCGAAGGTTCTGCGGGAGCGCCACGGTGACCGATTTCGCGGGGTTGACGTCCGCGGGCTCGATCGTCACGCGGTCGTCGATCCCGACATCGGCCTCCTGTCGAAGCCGGCCGTCGATTCGGATGATTCCGCGCCCTTCGTCCTCGGGATAGCCGGGCCAGACGCGCGCAACGGTCTGGCCATCACTTTTCCCTTCGATGAGGATGTAGTCGCCGTTCTCGAGATCGAGCTCTCGCATCGAGACCCGATCGATCGCCGCCAGTCCGCGGCCTGCGTCCTTCTGTTTCAGTGGTTTGACAGTGAGTTTCATTGGTGGCTCTCCAGTTCGACAGTGAGCACCCCGTTTTTCATAAACGTGTGCGCGTCGTCTACATCAGCCGGGAGTTCGAATTCGTACTGTGCATCCGCCTCAGGCGACGATTCGTTCGTCCGATCGCCGGAACGCTCGCCTGCGTCCCCGATCACGACGATAACGGTATCGTCGACTAGATCGACGGTCGCGTCGGCTCCGGCCGCGCCGAAGTCAACGACGATCATCGCCTCGTCTTCGTACTCGTACGTCCGGGCAATCTGCCCGTCGTTGCGAGTGAATTGTTCGAGTGTCATTTTTTGACTAACCCAAGGTAAGCACCAAAAGTATATAAATCTTTCGGTGATAAACCCATAGACTGCAGTTGAATTTGGTAAAGAGCGTTGTTCGCAGTTCACACCAGTTTAAGCGGTCTGCGACGCGTTCGACGGGATGCCGTCGGCGTGGACAGGTACAGAACGATCGGTCTCTGCTCGCGGCTGGATCAGACTCCCGTCGGTGACACGGATTCTCGTGGGTGGCTCGGGCTTTTGTAGCTGGCACACCTGAGTGTCGAGTGTGACCGTGGGAGAGAACAGCGAGTTGGCCTCCGGGGAGGACACCGGTGGCCCGACCGGCGGGATGGCAACCGCGGGCGCTTCTGATGGACCGGGACTCGGTCGGTACCGACCCGTTACCGACGACCGAACACAGGCCGATCGTCGAGAGAATCGCGACAACGAGCCGGCAGCGACGGATGGTCAGATCGCTGTCGCCGTCGAAGGACTGTCCAAACGCTTCGGGAATGGAGTCGAGGCGATTACGGCGGTCGACGACGTGACATTCGACATCAAATCCGGCTCGATCGTCGGACTACTCGGTCCCAACGGTGCGGGGAAAACGACCCTGATCAAGTCGATTCTCGGGATGGTCCTCCCCGACAGCGGAACGGTCCGAATTCGGGGGATCGACGTCTATGACGACCCGCGCCGGGCCTACACCCACGTCGACGCGATGTTGGAAGGCGCGCGAAACGACTACTGGCGGTTGACCGTCCGGGAAAACCTCCGGTACTTTACGACCATCAGCGGCATCGATCCGGATTCGGTGAGCGGTCGCCACGACCGACTACTCACACAGCTCGGACTCGCAGAGAAGGCCGACGTTCCGGTACGCGAGCTATCGCGCGGGATGAAACAGAAGGTGTCCCTGGCCAGCGTCATCGCCGGCGGGGCGACGGTGGTCTTTCTCGACGAACCGACGCTGGGGCTGGACGTCGAGAGTTCGCGCACGCTCCAGCGGGAGTTGCGCCGCCTCGTCGAAGAGGAGGACCTCACCGTCGTTCTGAGCAGCCACAATATGGACGTCGTCGAGACGGTGTGCGATCGCGTCCTCATCATGTCCGACGGCTCGATCATCGCGGACGACACCGTCGATGCCCTTCTGTCCCGGAGCGATCGACACTCAGTTCGGATTACGAGTAGCGACCTTACCCCGGAAATCGTCTCAGCGCTTCGGAATCGATTCGAGACGATCGAGGTCGAGCGACGCGATCGGGGTGTGCGAATCGAGGTGACGACGGACAGCGACGGTGTGTACGACCTGATGGCGCGACTCCACGCTGCAGGCGTCACTCTCGATGGCCTCCGCACCGTCGAACCCGACCTCGAAGACGTGTTCGTTGGCCTGACGACGCCCGACGAGGGACCGATGACCGTCCGCGAGACCCACTGGGAGGACCGATGACCGCACGCGGGACCGACCCTGTCGAGACGCCACGACCGGCGGGCTACTACCTACTCTCGAAAGCCGTACTCTACCGCGAGTTCCTGCTTTTCGTTCGCTATCCCGCCAACGCGATCGGCGGCATCATCGTCGCGCTGTTCTTTTTCGGCGTGCTCTTTTACGGCGGGCAGATGGTCGCCGGGCAGGCCCTGACCGGCTCGATCGAGGGGATCATCGTCGGCTACTTCCTCTGGACGCTCTCGGTCGGCGCGTACTCGTCTATCTCCAACGACATCGGGAGCGAGGTCCAGTGGGGTACCCTCGAACGCCACGTGATGACGCCGTTCGGATTCGCCCCGGTCGTGCTCCTCAAAGGCGTCGCGAAGATCGTCCGGACGTTCCTCACGTCGACGATCGTGCTGGTGGTCATGATCATCCTTACCGGAACGACGCTGGCACTGAATCTGCTCACCGTCGTCGCCATCGCAACGCTCAGTATCGTCTCGGTACTCGGGCTCGGCCTGGCAGCCGGCGGCATCACCGTCCTCTACAAACAGATCGGCAACTGGCTCAACCTCCTGCAGTTCGGGTTCATCGTGCTGGTTTCCGCACCGGCGTTCGACCTCGGATGGATGCGATTTCTTCCGCTAGCCCACGGTAGTGCCCTCCTCCAGCGCGCGATGGTCGACGGAATCCGGCTCTGGGAGTTCGCGCCGATCGAACTGGGGCTGTTGATCGCCGTCGCCGGGGGATACCTTGCGGCGGGCTACGCAGTATTCCAGTACTCGACCCGACGAGCACGGCGTCTTGGGGTTCTTGGCGATTACTGACGACACGTGGGACTGATACGGATTAGTGCCCGTAGGTACCGCCGAACGGCGAACCGTATTGGCCAATCGGCGGTAATTAATGACACTAATCCGTATGACACGCCCCATACGGTCGCGCTGGTGATGATAGCTGCGACGAAGCACTCGTGCGAATCGAGTATTTATAGGTATCCCCGCCGTTCAGAGACGTATGGAGACGGTTTCGCATCACGGTCGGGAGACGGCCTACGACGTGACGGATCGCGGCGGCGACGGACCGCCAGTTTGTTATATTCACGGCAGCGGCGGCTCTCGGACGGTCTGGAGTCAACAGCGATCGCTGGCCGGTCGCGCGCCGGTCGTCCGGGTCGACCTGAGCGGCCACGGCGATTCGGACGACATCGACGCCGGTTCGGGGTACGTTGCCCTCTCTGCGTACGCAGACGACGTTATCGCCGTTGCCGAGGCCACGGGCGCAGGAGTTCTCGTCGGGAACTCGCTGGGCGGTGCGGTTGTCATGCATACGTTGCTCGAACGGGATTTCGAGCCCGAAGCGATCGTCCTCACCGCGACGGGGGCTCGACTCGGCGTTCTCGAGGACCTGCTCGTGTGGCTCGAGGAGGATTTCGATCGCGCGGTCGAATTTCTCCACGGTCCCGATCGGCTCTTTCACGATCCCGGACCGGAGATTCGCGAGCGATCGATCGAACAACTGCACGAGTGCGGACAGTCGGTGACTCGCCGGGACTTTCTGACCTGCCACGAGTTCGACGTTCGCGATCGAGTGGGCGAAATCGACGTACCGACGCTCGCGATCTACGGCGAATACGACCAGTTGACGCCACCGTGGTTCCACGAGTACCTCGCCGACGAGATCGAGGGTGCTGAACTCGCCGAGGTCGAAGACGCGGCCCATCTTGCGATGATCGAACAGCCCGAGGCGTTCAACGCAGCGCTCGTGGACTTTCTCGACTCGATCGACGACTGACTGGAGCGACCGCACCTACGCCTTTGGGCCGCTTCCCGTTTTCGGACCACTTTCGGATTCCGGGCCGCCTCCCGGTTCCGGGCCGCTTCCCGGTTCCATGTCGCTCTCTGTCAGCCAGCGCTCAGTGGCCGGCCTCAGTAGAACTCCTCGAGATCCTGCTGTTCGTGACTGTGTTCGTCCGCGGGGAACGCGCCCGATTCGACGGCCGAGACGTACTCGTCGATCGCGCGTTCCATCTCCTCGCGAACCGCGCCGAACTGCTTCGAGAACGAGGGAGACCACTCGCTCAGCCCCACCGCGTCGTTTAACACGAGCACCTGTCCGTCACAGTCCGGGCCGGCACCGATCCCGATCGTCGGAATGTTCAATGCGTCGGTGACCTCCGCGGCGAGGTTTGCTGGGACGTGTTCGAGCACGAGCGAGAACGCGCCGGCCTCTTCGTGAGCGCGTGCGAGGTCGAGAATCCGCTCTGCGGCCTTCTGATCGGTCCCTTGCCGGGGGTAGCCGCCGTACTGGTTGACGTGCTGGGGCGTCAGTCCGAGGTGGGCCATCACCGGAATTCCCAGCTGGACCATCCGTTCGGTGAGGTCGACGGTGTGAGGACCGCTTTCGAGTTTGACTGCGTGGGCACCCTCGTCTTTGAGCATCCGGCCAGCGTTCTCGATGCTGTCTTTCTCGTCAACCCCGAACGAGAGGAAGGGCATATCCGCGACGACCAGCGCGTCTTCGGTCTCTCGGGAGACGGCTCCGACGTGGTGGGCTATGCCGTCGACCGACACCGGAAGCGTCGTCTCGTAGCCAAGCGTCGCGTTCCCGACGCTATCGCCGACGAGGATGACATCGACGCCCGCGTTGTCGACGATCGCCGCGGAGGGGGCGTCGTACGCCGTGAGCATCGTGATCGGTTCCTCGCCGGTTTTGGCCTGCAGATCGCGTACCGTCGGCATACCCGACCGTTGGCGTCCGGGCGTTAAATGTCTCCGCTCTCGATCGACGGTCGGACGATCGGCTACAGAGCGCCGACAGCCGCGGTGGCGAAACGGCGGGCTTAATACGACTCCCTCGCGACCGTCAGGTGTGCCAGAACCCGTCGAAACCACCGATCCCGAAGGGATCGACTACGGTTGGGTGATGCAGGTCACGTTCATCACCACGATTCTCGTGGGGGCCCCGATCGTCGCCTTGCTCTCCGTTCCCGCTGACCTGCCGACGTGGAGTTCGCGTGCGGAGTTCGCGGTTCGGGTCGGTGCGGTCGTCTGGCTGCTGGTCGGTCTCGTCGTCTTCGCGTACGCAAAACGAACCCAGAGTGAGTGAGTCCGACAAAGGTAGTGTTTTCTGACCCCGTCTCAGAGACCTAATTCTTCGTCCCAGACGTACTCGAAGGGGACGCCCGCTCGATCGGCCGTCTGTTCGTCCGTTTGCGAGTCGCCGACGAACACCGCTCGATCGGGCGCGACGTCGAGTTCGTCGACGGCTTCGAGCAGCGGTTCCGGATGTGGTTTGTGATTGCGGACCGTATCCCGGCCGACGATGACGTCGACGGCGTCTGCGAGACCGTGTTCTGCGAGTGCGACGCGACACGCGGCCTCGCAGTTGAGCGAACAGACCGCGATCGGGCCGTCGCGCTCGAGCAGGTCGTCCGCGTGGGGTAATCGACGCGACCGTCGGGCACCCGCGCGTTCGTGGGCAGCGATCGCAGCCTCGACGTCGGCGGCGATGTCCTGGCCGTCCGCACCCCCGAGCAGTCCCCAGAGCCCATCGCCGGGCGGATCGATATCTGCGCGCTCGTAGACGGCCCGAACGTCCCGCTCGACGATCGCCCAGTCGACGTCGAGATGAACGAGCGTTCCGTCGAGATCGTAGATGACAGCGTCGTAATCGCTCACGAGTCGTGATACGGGTGGGTGAAGAATAGTGACTTCGGTCGTCTTTCTCGTCTTCGGTTTGAGGCGGATGTGCAGAGAGTCCCCCGTCTCACACCGGCAGCGCAGAGAGTCACCCGTCTCACTCCAGCAATTCGCGGGCGATCACGGTCTTTTGAATTTCGGTCGTGCCCTCGTAAATCTCGGTAATCTTTGCGTCCCGGTAGAGCCGTTCGACGTCCGTCTCGGTGACGTAGCCGTACCCACCGTGGATCTGGACCGCCTCGTTCGTGACGAACATCGCCGTCTCGCTGGCGGAGTATTTCGCCATGCTCGCCTCGAGTGCAGCGCCCCCTTCGGCCCGCGTCTTGGCGGCTTCGCGGGTCAACAGCCTGGCGGCCGACGTTCTGGTCGCCATTTCGGCAAGTTTGTGCCGGATCGACTGGATGTCAGCGATCGGGCCACCGAACTGTTCGCGCTCCTGGCTGTAGGCGAGTGCCTCGTCGAGTGCACACTGTGCCAGTCCGACCGACTGGGCGGCGATCGCAATCCGGCCGCCGGTGAGAATCTCGAACGCCGCCGACAACCCGTTTCCTTCCTCGGTCAGACGAAATTCCGCGGGGATTCGGACATCGTCGAACGTCAGACTCGTGGTGTCGCTCGCGCGAAGGCCGAGTTTGTCTTCTTTCTCACCGACGGTCAGTCCGTCTACGTCTCCGGGGACGAGAAACTGAGTCACCGTCGACGGATCGTCCCGGTCCGTCTTCGCGAACAGGATGTAGACGCCTGCCCGATCGCCGTTCGTAATCCACTGCTTCTCGCCGTTGATGACGTACTCGTCGCCGTCTTCGGCGGCAACGGTTTCCGGCGAGTCGGCGTCAGTCTCCGCTGCGGAGCGTCGGCGCGCTTCCGTCGACATTGCGGCCGGGTTCGATCCCGCGTGGGGTTCCGAGAGCGCGAAGGCCCCGATCGGTCGTCCCGCAGCCATCTCGGGGAGCCACCGCGCTTTCAGGTCTTCGCTGGCGAACGTCGCGATGCACGACGTGGCGAGCGAGTGGACCGACAGTGCCGTTGCGACCGCGAGCATCCCGTAGGCTACCTCCTCGTTGACCACGGCGGCAGTGACCGGATCGGCATCGTACCCGCCGTACTCCTCGGGGACCGTCAGTCCCGTCAGGTCCAGTTTGGCGAGTCCGTCCCAGACGTCTTCGGGAAACGTCCCGGTTCGATCAGCTTCGAGCGCAGTCGGACGAATCTCCTCACGGGCGAACTCGCGAACCGCGTCGCGAACTGCCGCGCGTTCCTCCGTACGATCCATACCTGCCGATACGCAGCGGGCGCACAAATACGTCGAGTCGGTCGACCGCAACTCGCCTACCGGCTCGCTAGCGTGATCGCCGGTCTTCCGGCATCGCGATCGCCGGGAATTGGCGATGCGTCTGGAGGTTTGCGCTCCCGTGAGTCCGTCCGTGCCCCGAAACCGGTAGGATAGCGATACGTACATTTTCTCCTGTAATTCCAGAGAGCTTATGTAATCGCGCTGTAATCGTCTGAACCAGATGAAAGAGATTTCACGACGCGAGGCGCTCCGAAACGGAAGCGCCGGCCTCTTTGCGGTCGGTGCTGCTGGACTTGCAGGTTGTACGGCGAGTATTCCGGGGATGGGGGAGGAGTACGATAGTGTCTCAGTCTCGAACTGGCTCGTCGAACCATCGTTCGGCGAGATTTTTCAGGAAGCCCAGTGGCGAGAAAACCACTTCGCAAGCCCATCTCTCGACAGTCAAGAAATTAGGCAGCGAGAGTACAGGTTCACGCAAACCGACCCGATACTCGACCACGAAGAGGAACTCGGCGGTCTCGACTCGCTGTCGCTCGGGAGCAGGATGCGCGACAAAATCAGCGTGCCCGCAACCGAGACGAACTGGCATCTCAGCCAGACGATCGAGTGGGAAATCGAGTACACCGTCGAAGAAGAAACGTGGGACGGGCAGACCCAGGAGTACGAGGAGTCGAACTCCATCAGCGTGACCGTCGACGTTATCAGTGGTGGATTCGATACCGAACGCGTCGAAGACAGTCTCGAGCGTTGGATCGACGACAACGAACCGGTAGACGACGGTCAGGGGCTCTCTTCTGAGGGTGAATACGAAGGATACGACCTGTACCAGTACGAATCCCAGAACGAGTCGTTTGCCGTCAACAACAATCACGTCATTCAGGTGAGCGGTCCGACCCCTATCGCCGCCGTAGACGCGGTCGAACGGGCGATCGACGCCCGGTGGAACGGAGAAAACCGGTGGGAAGAAAACGAGGACGCCGAAACGCTGTTGAATCGATCCAGCACCGGCCACCTTGCCTACGGCACCCTGTTTCAACCGCGAGAGGTGGACGAGGATGTCGAGATGCCTTCATCCGGTAGCGGTCTCGAGGACTACCAAAACGGACTCATGGGATCGTCGATCTCGTACGAATTGAACGGGGAAGAAACTGACCTCCGTCAGGCCTTCCTCTACGAGAACGAGCGAAACGCGGACGCCGATACGCTCCGCGAGTACGTCGATGCAAACCGGGACATCGGCGACGAGTGGGCGACGCTTGGAAGCTTTTCGATCACCGACGACGGCCGCGTCCTGATCCTCACGGGGACCCAGCGGACCCGATCGTTCTGAACGCGAAACGGAGATTCGTCGGCGGGTCGTCTCGACCGACCCACTTCGATCACCGGAAACACAGTATACCGATTCGTATCACTCCAATCGAGCGAGTCGATTGAGCGCGTAGATCGTTTGCAACACGTCGACGCTCTTTCCTTGATCGAAGACGAGTTCGTCCGTTTCGAGGACGTGATCGAGCGTATCGCGGGAGGCGTGTTCCGGCGCGGCCGCGATTCCGGCGTCGTTCTCGTCGACCCACCGCATGACCCGCAGGTCGCTCTTCGAGTCGCCCATGACGAGTGCGAACGGGTCTTCGATGCCGAGCACGTCGAGCGCCCGTTCGACGCCGACGACCTTGTTGAGTTCGAGACTGCCGATTTCTGCAGCGTCAGCCTCGTAGTAAGCGACGTCGATCCGCTCGAGAACGTCGACGAGCGAGTCCGGAACCGCATCCACGTCGATATCCGGATAGGCACCCTCTCCTTCGAGAACGGCTCTGATCTCCGGGTCCTGGGCCGCATAGAACGCGCGGGTCCAGTCCCGGACGCGTTCGCCCTCGATCTCGGCAGCACCGTTTTCGGCCACGTCGTCGGGGTCGTCGTCCTCGTCGGACGCTTGCCCGTCGATTCCGATCGCCGTCGCGACGGCGTCCGCGAGCAGATCGATTTCGTAAACGAGGGCTTCGTCGATCACCGCCCGCGCCTGCGAGGACCCGGTTTCGTAGTTCGGCTTCATGGTGATATTGAACTCGTTGCCCTGCAAGTGGCATCCACGGCGGAGGTTCTCCGGCGCTTCCGGCAGGATACGGCTGCGTACGTCGTCGAAGACGTCGCGGATTTCGTCGTCTAAGTCCTCGTAGAGGAGTTGCTTCGTCTCCGCGCCGTGGCCCGGCGTGAACACGCCCGTCCCCGCCTCGTAGACGATCGAGAGATCACCCGAATGGACGATTTCGCTGCCCAGGCCCTGAATCGCGAATCCCTTGACGTTCTCCAAAGTCTGGCCCGTACAGATGACGATCGGGACGCCCTGTTCGTAAAACTCCGTCAGGACGTGGAGCGTGTCACGGGGAATCTCGTTGTCAGTCCCGCCGGCCGACCGGAGCGTCTCGTCGACGTCGAGGACGAGCACGTTCACCGCGCGCCCGTACTTCGCCTGCAAATCGAGTGCGGTAAACGCCTGGTCGCGCGTTGCCCGCGAGGCGACTTCGGCGAACGTCTCGCCGGCCGCAAAGTCCGATCGAATCTCGTTTTTCCGCGCTTCGAGTTCGTCGTTTGCCTCCTGCCAGTGGTCGAGTGCGACCCGGGAATCGACGGCCGGGAACACGTCGACGAACTCCTGGTACTCCTGTAGCGTCTTCGTATCGTACTCGTCGTAGAGCCGGTAGACGAGATCGTATCGTTCCATGTCTCCTACAGGTGTCGGCAGTGGGATAATCGTTTCCAGTTATCGAAACCGGAGAGCGATGCACGCAGTCGCGCCAGGGTGATCGATCGAGCCACCTCGTACCACGAAGATCGATCGAGTATGAACCGTGGGAACTGACGACAACCTCGTAGCATTGATAAAAGCGGCCCGCGAACGCGAAGCTATGAAAAACGTTGACGACCTCATCGAGAGCGCGGCAGACCTCGCTGCCCGCGGCCTCTCGAAAGGTGAGATCGCAGACGAACTGAACGTCTCCCGAGAAACGGCGAGCTGGCTCGTCGAGCGAAGCGGCGCAACGGCACAGTCGACCGACCAGCGCGCGGCGGAGGGGAGCGAAGCCGCCCCGAGCGGTCCACAGGACATCCACGTCGACTGGTCGGCGATCGGTCGGGATAGCAAGCGGATGGGTGCGATCGCATCGGCGATGGCCGATCTGCTCGCTAAACACGGCGAAGACGTCGATCTGACCATCGGGATCGAGAAAGCCGGCGGGCCGATCGCGACGCTCGTCGCGAGCGAACTCGAGACGGATCTCGGGACCTACACGCCCGCGAAACACCAGTGGGAGGAAGGCGACATCGAGGACCTCGGCGGCACCTTTTCACGAAATTTCGCCGGCATCCGCGATCGGGAGTGTTACGTCGTCGACGACACGATTACGAGCGGTACGACGATGCGTGAAACGATCGAGGCGATCCGTGCAAAAGGCGGTGAACCGCTGGCCTGCGTCGTGCTGGCGGACAAGCAGGGTGTCGAAGAACTCAACGGCGTTCCCGTCTACTCGCTGTTGCAGGTTATCAGTGTGGGCAAAGACGAGTAGGACTCGAACCGTTGTTGCTCGCCTGTTATTCACAGCAGCTACCTCACGGTACCGATAGTTACGGCCGGACGTTGCAGTGACCGATCTCCCCTCTTCCTGAAACACAGCGGCCGTCATCCGTACACGACCACGCTGTCTCTTGCTCTCGACCAACAGCGAGAGAGCGACGGCCACGCGACACGATCGGTTGCACGAAGCAGTGCCGGCGCTGGTCGGAGTGGTTCGACGTCGAAAACGGAGTTCGCGGAGACGGACCGTTAGCCGTGGATTCCCATCGCTTCGATCTGTTCTTGATACCGGTTCCGGATCGTCACCTCGGTCACCTGTGCGACGTCTGCGACTTCGCGCTGGGTCTTTTTCTCGTTACAGAGCAGCGACGCAGCGTAGATCGCGGCTGCAGCGTAACCGGTCGGTGACTTGCCCGAGAGAAGCCCTTCCTCGGCCGTTTTCTCGATAATTTCGTTGGCCTTGGTCTGGACTTCTTCGGAGAGTTCGAGTTCGGAGCAAAAGCGCGGGACGTACTTTTTCGGATCGACGGGGCGCATCTCGAGACCGAGTTCCTGGGAAATGTATCGATAGGTGCGGCCGATCTCTTTCCGCTCGACCCGGGACACCTCCGAAATTTCTTCGAGGCTGCGGGGGATCCCTTCTTTCCGGCAGGCGGCATAGAGCGCCGACGTTGCGACGCCCTCGATCGATCGGCCGCGGATGAGATCTTCTTTCAGCGCGCGTCGGTAGATCACCGACGCGACTTCACGAACCGATCGCGGGACGCCCAGTGCTGAGGCCATCCGATCGATTTCGCTGAGGGCGAACTGCAGGTTGCGTTCGCCGGCGTCTTTCGTTCGGATGCGTTCTTGCCACTTGCGCAGTCGGTGCATCTGACTGCGCTTTTTCGAGGAAATAGATCTGCCGTAGGCGTCTTTGTCTTTCCAGTCGATCGTCGTCGTCAATCCCTTGTCGTGCATCGTCTGGGTCGTCGGCGCGCCGACGCGGGACTTCTCCTGTCGTTCCTGGTGGTTGAACGCCCGCCACTCAGGACCGGGATCGATCTTTTCTTCCTCCACGACGAGCCCACAGTCTTCGCAGATGAGCTCACCCCTGTCGGAGTCCTTTACGAGATTGTCCGATTCACACTCGGGGCAGGCACGTACCCCCTCCTGATCCTCGGTCTCGTCCGTCTCACGCGTTCGCTCCCGCTGGCGGGTGGACCGTGTCATCGCACTTTTATAGTAGTATCACCAAAGTATATAAATCCTTGGACTGGATTTTCGGTCACGGACGCTCATTTGCCGAAAACGGCACATACGGCGCTTCAGTCCCAAGGTTTACGAATTGGAACCGGAAAGACTTTATTCCGTTCTGGCCGACCTCAGCTACGAATGCCGGTCATCGAGTGCGACGTCGAGGCGGCCCGCGACCGACTCGAAGCTGCAGGAGTCAGCGTAGAACCGGGAAACACAGGTCACGAACGGTGGCGTGCAAGCCGCGGCGACGCGACGGCGGTCGCCTACGACGATAAAGTCGTCATTCAGGGTGGAAATCCCCAGGATCTCGAGGCACTGCTTCGAGAGGGTGGTGGGCGCGCACACGTCTACTTCGACGGCGCGTGTCACGGCAACCCCGGTCCCGCAGCGATCGGGTGGGTGATCGTCACCGGCGACGGGATCGTTGCGGAGGGGAGCAAGCGGATCGGGCGTGCGACGAACAACCAGGCCGAGTACGAGGCGCTGACCGCCGCTCTCGAGGCAGCCCGCGACTACGGCTACGACGAACTCAACGTCCGCGGTGATTCCGAACTGATCGTCAAGCAAGTCCGCGGAGAGTACGATACGAACAACCCCGAACTGCGCGAGAGGCGCGTCACCGTCCACGAACTCCTCGGGGCCTTCGACGAGTGGACCATCGAACACGTCCCGCGAGAAGTCAACGACCGAGCCGACGGGCTGGCTACCGAGGCCCTCGAACAGGGATAACTCCGCCGCGCGAATTCGACAGAACCGACGACTCCCGAAGTGTGCAAATCACAGACCAGCAAGAGAAAAGTCTTCGAGCGTCTACCGCTCGGTATGGACGATCGGAACGCGGACGGGGATCGGAACGCGGACGGGGATTCGATCGCGGACGAGGTCGAAGCGGACACAACTGTCAGTGAAACGGATACATCTCCCCAAAAAGCGGGCACAGGTGCAGAACGAAACGACGAGGGCGGGGAGGAACTCCCGGCCGCCGTCGTCGACGATGCCGAGCGACTAACCCGCCGAGCACGGCGAGCTACCGACAAGAACGAGCGCACGGCGTACCTCGATCGTCGCGAGCAACTCCTCGACGAGCACGACTTTACCGCACGTGTGCGCGACGACTCGGGAGATTCGACGCTCGTGCTCCATCCCGAGGAATGGCACGACCAGACGGAGGGAGTCATCCGAACCGATCGCATCGACGATATAGATCGGGCGATAGAGATTCCACTCGACGGGACGGGCGATCCCGACGACTGGCACGTAGTCGAGATGCACAATCGGGACCTCGTCAGTGCCGTCAGTACGGCTCACGGCGAGGTTCACGGGGCGAACGCGTCAGTTCTGGCAGATTTCTTCAGTAATCACTACGCGAAACCGATCGAATCCGCGACGCCGGCGGAGCTCGCGGAGTTTCGATCGGAGTACTTCGTCCGGAACGCGTGGCCGTCACAAAAACAGCGAGAGTTGATCGACGAGTCGATCGCGATCGTCTACGAGACGGCCGGTGAACCGGTGCCCGAATTCCAGGTTCAGTAGGGTCTCAGTAGCTCTGATCGACGAGGTCGCGGATTTCCTCGGCGCGGTCGTCGTCCGTGACGACCTTCGAGAGGGTCCACTCGACTCCGTCGAGAACGGCGTCGTAGCCGTCGTCGGTCAGCGAGTACTGGTTCGTTCGCTTGTCCAGTTCGCTCTTCTGGACCAGTCCGAGATCGACGAGTTCGTCGAGGTTCGGGTAGAGTCGACCGTGGTTGACCTCGGTTCCGTAGTATTCCTCGAGCTCTCGCTTGATTGCCAGCCCGTACATGGGTTCCTTGGCGAGGATAACGAGGATATTCGTCTGGAACGCAGTCAGGTCGCGTGCGATACTCTGTTCGCCGGTGATTGATTGTGCCTCTGACATACGTGTGCAAATGTCACCAGACTATTTAAGACTTGCCAACTATTTGGCCACTTTCGACGTGTAGATCGCTCTACGTAGCTATCGTGGGATCCCCGACCGCTGGTGCGATCGGGGGACGTCCATCGGCTGTCTGGCGTGCCGTCAACTGAGAGTTGAAACTCGATTACGAAAGTACTTTTTGATCCACCGGTAGAGTTCCGGTACATGGTCAATCTCTGGGAAGACCTCGAAACCGGACCGAACGCGCCAGAAGAAATCTACGCCGTCGTCGAATGTCTCAAAGGCGAGCGAAACAAGTATGAGTACGACAAGGACATCCCGGGCGTCGTTCTCGATCGCGTCCTCCACAGCAACGTCCACTACCCGTCTGATTACGGCTTCATTCCGCAGTCGTACTACGACGACGAGGACCCCTTCGACGTGCTCGTCCTCGTCGAGGACCAGACGTTCCCCGGTTGCGTCATCGAAGCCCGTCCCGTCGCGCTGATGAAGATGGACGACGACGGCGAGCAGGACGACAAGGTCATCGCAGTGCCCTCTGAGGACCCACGCTACGATCACATCGAGGACCTCGCGGACATCCCACAGCAACAGCGCGACGAGATCGACGAATTCTTCGCGACCTACAAGAACCTCGAAGCGGGCAAAGAGGTCGAGACGCTCGGCTGGGAGGACAGACAGGCCGCCTACGACGCGATCGAACACGCCCAGGACCTCTACGAAGAGCACTTCGAGTAACGCAGTCGGCTCTCACCGGGGTGTCGTTTCGCGGTTCCAGCAGGGACCCGCCAGATTCACCGGAGTTATCGCCGCCCACGGGACTCATGCATTATGAGCATGGGTAATTTTATTGGCCGTGAACCCGTCCGTACGCCTGTGATGGCAGCCTCCAATCCGCCCACCCGACAGTTCCCATCGCCAGACAGCGACGACGCCGGCGTGGGGATGGCTCATCCGACCGTCGTCCCGACGAACTTCGATCCGAACGCCGAGAACGGCCGCCGTGAGTGAGGATCGGATCCGAGTACGCGCCAGCGAGTGAGACAGACCGACTGGGCGAAACGACACTTCGACCGACCCGTACCCCGGTTGGCGTGAAGCTGTCAGCGGTTCTCGAAAACGTGTCTCGAAACGAACCTTCTTGTATACGGTCGAACTAAGCCCGTCCATGGGTCTGTTCGATCGATTACGGGGCGACGGCGATCCCCGAGTCGCGTTCATCGGGGTCGACGGCGTGCCGTATAGTCTCCTCTCCGAACACGAGGAACTGTTTCCTAACTTCGCGGCGATCGCTGACGAGGGAACCGCCGCCGAGATTTCGAGCATCGTCCCGCCGGAGTCAAGCGCCTGTTGGCCGTCGCTCACGACGGGAAAGAACCCAGGCGAGACCGGCGTCTACGGCTTTCAGGACCGCGAAGTCGGGACCTACGACACCTACGTCCCGATGGGACGAGAGGTCCAGGCCGATCGCGTCTGGGATCGCGTTCAGGAAGCCGGCAGGCAGGCGAGCGTGATGAACGTCCCCGTCACGTTCCCGCCACAGCGCAACGTCCAGCGGATGGTCTCGGGCTTTCTCTCGCCGGACCTCGAGAAGGCCGCGTACCCGGAGGACGTACGCGAGTATCTCGACTCGCTCAACTATCGCATCGACGTCAACCCGAAACTCGGCCATCAGGACGACAAGTCCGAATTCATCGAAGACGCTCACACCACGGTCGACGCCCGGTTCGAGGCGTTCGAACACTACATTGAGGAAGACGATTGGGACCTCTTTTTCGGCGTCTTCATGACGACCGACCGAGTCAACCACTTCCTGTTCAAAGACTACGAACGCGACGGCGAGTACCACGACGAGTTCATCGAGTTCTACCAGAAAGTCGACGAGTACGTCGGTCGCCTGCGCGAGGCGATGCCCGACGACGCGACGATGATCGTCGCCTCCGATCACGGCTTTACGAGTCTCGACTACGAAGTTCACTTCAACGAGTGGCTTCGCGAGGAGGGCTGGCTTTCCTTCGAGACGGACGAGCCGGAAGAACTGGGCGACATCGCCACGGAGACGAAAGCCTACTCGTTCATTCCTGGTCGCTTCTATCTCAACCTCGAAGGCCGCGAACCTCGTGGCTCGGTTCCCGAAGACGAGTACGACGCTGTTCGCGACGAACTCAAGGCCGAACTCGAAGCACTCGAGGGACCCGACGGCAGGACGGTCGTCGAGCGCGTCGTCGAGAAGGAAGACGCGTTCCGGGGCGACCACGACGATATCGCTCCGGACCTCGTCGCAATTCCGACCAAGGGCTTCGACCTCAAATCGGGCTTCAAAGCCGATGCGGAGGTGTTCGACACCGGGCCGCGAAACGGGATGCACAGCTTCGACGACACCGCGCTCTTTATCGACCACCCGGAGGCCTCGATCGGCGACGCCGACTTACTCGACATCGCCCCGACGATCCTCGATCTGATGGACGTCGAGTACAGTCGCGGCGAGTTCGACGGCGCGAGTCTGGTCTGAGACGATCACCCTCCTGACGTGGCCGACAGGTCGGGTTCGATTCCGTTTTCCGATCGCGGGAACCGATTTCATCGTATGCAAGAAGTGATCCACGCCCGCGGCCACGAGCACGTTACAGCCGAACACGCGAGCACGTTCGAGGTGACGACCGACGACTACCTCACACCCGCCGGAGACTGCATTCTCGCGATCGACGCCGATCGCGCCCCGGCCGATTTCGGCCCGGAATTCGTCGCGGCCTGCCAGAACGCCGAGGCGACGATCACGGTGACGATCGAGGCGGACGGCCACAGCGATTCGGTGACGGGCCGTGGCGACCCCGACTTCGAATTGACGAACGAGCGCAGCGCCGTCGGCCGGACGAGCGAGTACGTCGACGATCGAACGATCGTCAACGACGCCGAGTTCGCGGCCGAGGGATTCGATCGCGACCTCGTCGACGCGCTCGCTGCGGGTGCCGAAGCGACGGTGACGATCACGGTCGAGTGAGCGTCCGTCGAGGGCGGGGTCGTCGTCGATACCGAGCCGCCGACGGTGAGACCAGATACCGGTTCCGGTGCGACTTTGCTGCCCGCGCACGAAGCTCCTTCTATGCGCGACGATCCGGAGCCTGCGGTCAACATCAGCGGCGGAACGGCCGGCGGTGGGCGGCCCGCCGAGTTCGATCCCGCGACGGCCGAGACGCGAGCCGAACGCGTCGTCGATCGGCTGGGCGAACGCTACTGGCAGAAGACCTACGGCGGACGGGACGCCTTCACCTGTCTCGTTCGGGCGATTCTGAGCCAGAACACGAGCGATGTCGCGAGCCAGCCCGCACACGATGCGCTGATCGATCGATACGGTGACGAGGGAGTCGACCTCGCCGAGTCGATCGCCGCCGCCGAGCAGGACGAACTCGCGGAGACGATCAGTTCCGCGGGGCTGTACAACCAGAAATCGGAAACGCTGATCGCGACGGCCGAGTGGGTTCTGGAAGCGTTTGGCTCCGCCGCGGCCTTCGACGCGTTCGTCAAAGACGAGGAGCCGTCCGAGGTCCGCGAAACCTTGCTCGACGTGCGCGGCGTGGGGCCGAAAACCGCAGACTGCGTCCTGCTCTTTGCGGGCGGACGCGGCGGCGTCTTTCCGGTCGACACGCACGTTCACCGAATCTATCGACGAATGGGGATCGCTCCGCCGGACGCGGACCACGAGGCGGTTCGTGCCGTTCTCGAGCGAGACGTTCCGGCCGCAAAGTGCGGTTTCGGTCACACCGCGACCATCCAGTTCGGCCGCGAATACTGTCGCGCCCGGAAGCCCGCCTGTCTGGACGACCCGGAAGCGTGTCCCCTCGCTGATATCTGCGATCAGGTCGGCGTCTACCCCGCGACTGGCGAGGTCGTCGATCCCGCCGAGACGATTGCGGAGTAACTGGACCTCCCGAAAAGAACACAATTCGGCGGCGCTGGTACGGTCACCAGCACGAAAACGGGCTACACTACAGGAAGCGGAACGTCTCGAGGTTTTTCGGCGCGAACGTTCGCATATCGAACTCGTGGTACAGCGCGGAAGAGAGGTCCTGGGTCGATCGCTCGTCGCCGTGGACACAGAGCACCTTCTCGGGGCGGGGATTCATCGTTCGGACGAAGTTCTCGAGACCCGCCCGGTCGGCGTGGCCGGAGAAGCCGTCGACGGTTTCGACGTTCATGTTCAGCGAGAGGGTGCCGCGGCCGCCGCCGTTGCCGCTGCTCATCGAGCCGACCTCGCTGGTCGGGATTTCGTCCCAGCCGTTCTGGATGCGTCGGCCGAGGGTCCCCTGGGCCTGATAGCCGACGAAGACGAGCGTCGAGTCCGGGTCGGGACCGATGTGAGAGAGCCAGGACATGATCGGGCCGCCCGTGACCATCCCGGAAGTCGAGAGGATGATACAGGGACCGTCGTCCGCGACGTCCTGTCGCTCTTCCTCACCGGCGTCGATGTGGTTGAACTCCTCCGCGAGGAACGGGTTCTCGTCGTCGTGGAAGATTCGATCGCGGAGGTCGTCCCGAAGGTACTCGGGATAGGTGGTATGGATCGCGGTTGCCTCCCAGATCATCCCGTCCAGGTGGACCGGCATCTTGGGAATTTCGCCATTGCGCATCGCCTTCTCGAGGACGAGCATGATCTCCTGAGAACGACCCACGGCGAAGGCGGGGATAAGGACCTTCCCGCCCTTCTCGTGGGTATCGTTGATGATCTCGATCAAGTTCCGTTCGGAGTCCTCCTGGTCGGTCTGGTAGTCGTTGCGACCGCCGTAGGTCGACTCGAGGACGAGGGTTTCGACGCGCGGAAAGTCGTTGACCGCGCCGTTGAACAGCCGCGTGTCGTCGTAGTGAATGTCGCCGGAGAACGCGACGTTGTAGAGACCGTCGCCGATGTGGAAGTGGCTCACGGCCGAGCCGAGAATGTGGCCCGCGTTGTGGAAGGTGAGTTTGACGTCGGGTGCGATGTCGGTGACGTCGCCGTACTCGAGCGGGATGGTGTGTTTGATCGCTTCCCGAACTTGCTCGCTTTCGTACGGTGGGGCGCGTCCCTCCTTGGCGGCGACGTCGAGGTAGTCGAGCGTCAACAGTCCCATCAGGTCCCGCGTGGGCTCCGTACAGTAGATCGGACCGTCGTAGCCGTACTTGAACAGGAGCGGGATCAGCGCGGAGTGGTCGAGGTGGGCGTGAGTGAGGACGACCGCGTCAATCGTCTGCGGGCCGGCACCGAGCGCTTCGGGCGCGTGGAGGTACGGGACCTCGCCTTCGGCACCGGGCTTGTCACCGCAGTCGATGAGGATGCGGGTTTCGGGCGTCGAGAGAATAAACGAGGCGCGCCCGACCTCGCGACAGCACCCGAGCGTCGTGATGCGAACGTACTGGTCGTCGGACATCTCCTCGCGGTGGATCTGCCGGCCGACGCGCTCGAGAATGTCACGGCGCTCGTCGCGTTCTTGTTTGAGGAAGCTCCGGACGTTCGAGACGGTGGAGGATTCGATCGGCGGCGTGCGGACGACTTCGGGCGTCCAGCCGACGTTCTTCGTGATGTCCCGGAGCGTCGAGCCGTGGCGGCCGATCACCATGCCGGGCTTTTGGGCCTCGATGACGACTTCGCCGGTGTCGGCGTGGAAGTCGAGGTCCGTCACG
Source organism: Halosolutus sp. DAT137 (assembly GCF_059736405.1). Taxonomy (NCBI): domain Archaea; kingdom Methanobacteriati; phylum Methanobacteriota; class Halobacteria; order Halobacteriales; family Natrialbaceae; genus Halosolutus; species Halosolutus sp. DAT137. The sequence goes on from NZ_JCAQID010000008.1 coordinate 347,680, forward strand.
CCTGCTTCTTCGGGGATGACTTGCATAATCTCCTCGCGGGCGGTGTCCGGCCGCGAGAGGACGCTCGGGTCGGGGCGGACGGTAATTCGTTTCCGGAGTTTACTCGCGAGTTTCCGGATGAGATCGCCTTTCTGGGCGAATTTCTTCGGATCGCGCGTGTAGACGACCAGTTCCGGGCCTTCGTATTTCACCGAGGAAACCGAGATATCGCTCGGTAGCTCGCTCGTGATCTCTGCTTTCAAATCGTCGAGTTGCTGCTCTACAGTGCTCATATGTCGCCGAATGTGGATTGCGTGAACTCGCCGACAGGAGTCGGCGTGTCGTCGGGCCGGAGGTGGGAACCGATCGATCGGACGCAGAGGGGGTGTCGCCGTTCGTGGCTGGTCCCGCGATAGTACCGTCCACTCGCGTGTGGAGTCTGGTATCGTCGGGTGTAACACCGGAAGACGACGAGAGTCGACTTCGAACTCGGTCTTCTGTTCCGAATCATCGTGTCCTACTCCGAGCGTGACGAACACACTCCCAGGTCGGACGTCCTGGTTCGTGCGGGAAGATTCCAGGGAGAACCCGCTTACTCGTCGCTATTCTTTGCGTGGTATAAAAGCCTTCGCAAAGATAAGGGCGATTCGACACGTTGGGGGGCTATGCACCTCACACCGGAGCGTGTTGTGACCGAACGAGACTGGATCGTCGACCGCGCTGGAACCACGGTCTTGATTATCAACGATATTCGATCGGATCTGGGCGAGATCTTCGACACCGACGTCGGTCCAGTTACGGAGACGCAGTATCGCGCGGAAGTCGACGCCGTCTTCGCCGACGGCGATCTGGCGGTCAACGTCGCGGCGATGGTCGCGATCCTCCGCACTCTCGACGTCGAGGGCGATTACCCCGGCTTCGTGGTCGACGAGATTCTCGGTCGCGAACTCGCCGCGACGATCGCCGGCACACAGCCGTTGCGAACGCTCGGGGAGGCGACCTTTCACTACGCGGACGTACAGGTCCACGGTGACGAGACGGAAAACGCGGGCGTCGACGACCTCGACGCCGCGCTCGCGGCCGGCTTCCAGGAGCGACTGCCGGGCTGGGACTGGACGGAACGCGAGAGCCCGTTCAGCGTCGACAAGTAACGGGCCGTCTCAGGATTCGTTCGAGTCTTGGTCTGTCGTGTCCTCGTCTGCTGGGTCCTCGTCGTCTGTCGTGTCCTCGCCGTTTTCGCCGTCATCCGGCGTCTCCTCGGGATCGGCCGGCGGCTGTTGTTGCTGCTGTTGTTCGATGATCAGGTCGTACGCTTCGCTGCCGTAGAGGACGGTCAGTGGCCCGTTTCGGAGTGCACTGAGGATCGCGTCGTCCGAGCCGTCGATCAGGTACAGTCCGTCGACGTCGTCGGACGCCTCGTCGATCGTGACCTCTTCGTCCTCGGCGTACGACTCGAATTCCTCGATCGCCTCGGTTCGGCGTTGCTCGAGTTCCTCCTGAAACTCGAACTGGTCAATCTCACCGGCCTCGACCTGCTCGTACAGGGCTTCGATCTCAGCGCTCGGGGCGTCGACGACTGCGGTGAGCCGTTCGTCACCGTTTTCGCCGTCCCCGTCGCCGGCGTCGTTCAGGAGACCGGCCTCGGAACAGCCGGCGATCGACGCAGCGGCACCCGTGCCGGCGATCTGAAGAAATCTGCGGCGGTCGTGACTGGCAGTCATGGTTCCATCCGAACGCCTCGTCGCGGCCGAATAAGCGTTATTGAGGAACTTTCACACGCATCGATCTGGAACGAGGACTGCGCTTTACACGCGCCGATCTGGAACGAGGACCGTGACCGCGGGTCCGGGCCGTTTTTATCTGCCGACGAGCTATCTCGAGGCAGTGACTGCCAGTTCTCCCGTCGCGCGAGCGACCACCCTCGAGCAGCCGTCGCTTGCCGACGCGTGCGACGCGATCGCGGCCGGACTTGATCGCGAGGCGCTGGTGACGATTTTCGGTCGGTGTGCCGTCGAGTACGACGGACGCGCCGCGAGCACGCTCGAGGCTGGCGATCGCCACGTCATGCTGAAACCCGACGGGGCGGCGCTGGTCCACACCCACGAGGGCCAGCAGCCGGTGAACTGGCAACCGCCGGGCTGTGATCATGCAGTCGCCTGCGAGGGTGACGCGCTCGTCCTCGAGAGCCACCGATCGACGCCGGAGGAGCGCCTCCGCGTGGAGTTTCGGCGCGTGCTACAGGTATCGGCCTTTTCGGGAACCGACGCGAACGAACTCGCGGTTCAGGGGACCGAAGAGGACCTCCGCCAGCGAATTCTCGACGAGCCCGCGCTGCTCGAAGCGGGATTCAAACCCCTCGCGACCGAGCGAGAGACGCCCGCCGGGGCCGTGGACATCTACGGAGAGGACGCGGCCGGGCGGGCCGTCGTGGTCGAACTCAAGCGGCGACGCGTCGGTCCCGACGCGGTGAGCCAGTTGCGCCGGTACGTCGACGCCCTCCAACGCGACCTCCACGCCGACGCGGACGTTCGCGGCGTGCTCGTCGCCCCCTCGGTGACCGATCGCGCCGGGCAGTTGCTCGCGGACCACGGTCTCGAGTTCGTCTCGCTCGAACCGATCGCGTGAACGGTCCGTGGGCGGCGACCGCACCGCACTCCTCGATTGTCACTCCTCGAGCAACCGCTTCAACCGATCGAGTTCCGTCAGCGCCTCGACGGGCGTCAGGTGTGCCAAATCGAGCGCGCGAAGTTCGCTCGCGACGTCCGCGGGCACGTCGCCGCCGTCGGTCGATGCCGGCGATACCGCGGGATCGTCGGTCAGGGCGTCAGTCGCTCCGGGGCGGTCGATATCGTCCCTGTCGTCTCCCTCGCCATCGGTCCCCTCCGCCTTTGCGACCAGTTCTCGCGATCGCTCGACGACCGGACTCGGAACGCCCGCCGCGGTCGCGACCTCGACGCCGTACGAACCCGTCGCCGCGCCGGGGACGACTTCGTGGTGGAACACGACCTCGCCGTCGTCCTGATCGACCTCGAAGTGGAGCGCGAACGCGGCGGCGAGTTCGTCGGCCAGTTCCGTCAGCGGATGGTGGTGGGTCGCAAACAGCGCCGTCGCGCCGACCGCGTCGTGGAGGTGTTCGGTGATCGCTTGCGCGATCGCGAGGCCGTCGATCGTCGAGGTTCCCCGGCCGACCTCGTCGAGTAGGACGAGCGAGTGTTCGTCGGCCTCCCGCAGAATCGTCGCGAGTTCGTCCATCTCGACCATGAACGTCGATCGCCCACCGGCGATGTCGTCGCTCGCGCCGACGCGGGTGAAGATTCGATCGACCGGCGTCAGCCGCGCCGATCGTGCGGGGACGAAGCTTCCGACCTGTGCGAGCAGGACGATCTGGGCGACCTGCCGCATGTACGTCGACTTGCCGGACATATTCGGTCCCGTGAGGATCGCCAGCCGTCGATCGTCCGTGAGCCGCGCGTCGTTCGGAACGAACGACTCCTGGGTGCGCTCGACGACCGGGTGGCGGCCGCCCTCGATATCGATCGTGAGGCCGGTGTCGGTTCCAGCGTCACCGCTATCGGTCGCTCCGACCGTGGTGCCGTCGGCACGCTCGAGCAGTTCCGGCCGACAGTAATCGTACTGGGCCGCGACGGTGGCGAGCGAGACGAAGGCGTCGAGGGCCGCGAGCGCGTCGGCCAGGTTCTGGACGCGTTCGACTTCGGCGGCGACCTCGCGTCGGACCTCACAGAACAGTTCGTACTCGCGTTCGTCCGCCCGCTCCTCGGCCCCGACGATCTGGTCTTCGCGTTCTTTGAGCGCCGGCGTGATGAATCGTTCCGAGTTCTTCAGCGTCTGGCGGCGCTGATAGTTCTCCGGAACCGCGTCCAGATTGGGGTTCGTCACCTCGATGTAGTAACCGTGGACCGAGTTGTAGCCGACTTTCAGCGAGTCGATGCCGGTCCGCTCGCGTTCGCTCGCTTCTAGGTCGTCGATCCACCGCTGGCCATCCCGCGCCGTGGTCCGGAGGTCGTCGAGGTCGTCGTCGTACTCTTCCGCGATGATGTCTCCTTCGGTGATCTCGATCGGGGGTGCAGAAACGATCGCGTCGTCGATCAGCCCCCGAACGTCCGCGAGCGGATCGAGGTTCGCGTAGAGCGCTCGCAATCGCTCGGATTCGGCGTCGGAAAGCAGGTCCCGAACGTCGGGGACGACTGCGAGCGTGTCCCGGAGCGATCGAAGATCCCGCGCGTTGGCTCGTTCGCGCGAGATCCGTCCGATGAGTCGCTCGAGGTCGTAAACCTCTCGCAGGCGGTCTTGCAGCCGCTCACGGCGCTGGACCGCGCCGGTCAGTTCCTCGACCGCGTCGTGTCGAGCGGCGATCCGATCGCGATCGAGCAGCGGCCGGCGGAGCCAGTCGCGGAGTTTGCGCCCGCCCACCGCGCTCGCGGTCTCGTCGAGGACGCCGACGAGCGTCGCCTCGTCCCGGCCGCGGACGGCTCGCGGCTCGAACAGTTCCAGACTGCCGACGGCGACGGCGTCCAACAGCAGGTATTCACGCGGGTCGTATCGGGTAAGCTGGGTGATGTACTCGAGTCGCGGGGTCGTCCCAGCGCTCGTCTCGCCGGAGTCGAGGATTTCATCCATCCCGCCACCGGCTGCCTCAGCGTTTTCGCTGCCACGATCCCCGCTGTCCGCGTCGCCGCACTCTCCGGCATCTGCGTCGCCGCTCTCTCCCGCATCTGCGTCGCCACGTTCCCCGCCGTGTTCGCCGCCGCGAACGTACTCCGCGTACGAGAGTATCGCCCCGCAGGCCCGAATCTCGGTGTCGCTCGCGAGGAGTGCGTCGGGATTTCGGACGTACACCGCGACTTTTTCGCGGGCCTGAGCGGGATCGAACGCGCGCCGATCGAACGGCGTCACCATACAGTCCTCGGGAACGAGGTCAGTCGGCGCGTCGGGACCGACGACGGCCTCGGCGGGATCGAACCGACGCACCTCGTCTGCGATCGCGTCGCTCGTCGTCGAACTCGTCGCGAGAAAGTCGCCGGTCGAAACGTCGAGCATCGAGAGGGCGATCGTCTCGCCGTCTCTGGCGATCGCCGCGACGAAGTTGTTGTCGTCGCTCGCGAGCAGTTCGTCCTCGGTGAGCGTTCCCGGCGTGATGACGCGGGTCACGGCGCGTTCGACGACGCCAGTGGACTCGCCCGGCTCCTCGACCTGATCCGCGACGGCGACCCGGTAGCCCGCCTCGAGCAACGTCTCGACGTACGATTCGGCGTTGTCGATGGGGATGCCGGCCATCGGATACTCGCCGGTACTGTCCTCGCGGCTGGTGAGCGCGATTTCGAGCAGCCGCGCACAGCGTTCGGCGGCCCCACAGAACGTCTCGTAGAAGTCACCGACCTGAAAGAGCACGAGCGCGTCGTCGTAGCGCGCACAGAGATCGTGATACTGGCGCATCATCGGCGTCAGTTCGTCGCGTTTCTCGGCCATCGCGTCGGGTGGGCCAAGCGCCGAATCCATGTCTCATTCCCGCCGGCGCGCGGGGAAATACCTTGCTGGATCGATCGATCGATCCGGCCGAATTTGTTGAATCGATCGATTCGGACGGACTCGTCGAATCCGGTAGCCGTACACTCACCGAAATACTCCGCCCGTCAGATCTCCGTCTCGAACGCCGCGATCGCCCGCCTCGCGTCCGCTTCGGTTCTCCCTCGGCCGGCGAGCACCACGGGTTCGTCGATCGTTCCGCTCCAGAGGAGGTATGCGACGTTCCGTCCGACGCGACCGCGAAACTGCCGGTCCTGGCGGTCGATGCGAGCCGTACCGGTGATTTCGGTCCGCCCGCCGAACAGCTCACGGAAGTAGGTAACGGCATCGGCCGCGTCGGCCTGCGGCGTAATTCTGAGTCGATCGCCCGTCCCATCGGATAGGGGTGTCGCTTCGACTCGCTCGAGGAGATCGTCGTCTTCGAGCTCCATCTCGACGGATTCGTACTCGAACGACGGCTCGAGACTGACGGCCGTTGCCGCTTCGTACGCGTCGGTTATCGATGCGCTGAGATCGCTGTGTGCGGTCGGTTCCGCCTCCGTAGCAGCCCCATTCTCCGCCTCGTAATCCGAGTCCGGGTTCGGAGCCTGGTCCGGTTCCCCACCCTGTCCGGCTCCGTAGTACCACCAGGCCGCGCCGCCGACGCTGGTCACACCGAGCAGTTTCAACACCGTTCGTCGATCGGTCATACCCCACCCCCGTCCGCTATCGCGTTAATAGAGCGCTCGAGGTGCGTCTGTGCGTCGTCCCACGCGCCGCCGATCGCGAGGTAGTTCGCCATTGCGGCCTCCTGAAAGTTCGACGAGATCGTTTCGTATCGGGCCGCGAGCGTCCCGGCATTGTCGATCACGTCCCAGATCGGTCCCGACCGTTGGTCGCTCATCGCGGCGTAGTGAGCGCCCGCACCGGCGTAGGCGAGCGCACCCATGTGATTGTACGACGCCATCAGGGAGTGGTACTGTATTCCGCTGGCCGGGCTCAGCGCCCACGAGTCCGCCTGCTGGGTCTTGTCCGCAAGTCGATCGAGGAGGGACAGCCGAGTCGTGTCGTACGCATAGAGGAGCGCGGCAATCTGTGCGCGGGCGTCGAAGACGGCCTCGAACTGTGCAGCCGCGAGGTCGATACTTTTCGAGATGATGTACGTCTCGCTGGCATCCAGCGCGAGCCCAACGCTCGGCGCGAATCCGGGAGCCTCCCCGAGTGCTTGTGCGACCTGGGCGTACGAATCGACGAACTCGCCTCCCGCGTCGTACAGGTCGTATCCTTCTATCGCAGCGGTGACGATGCGTTCGGCACCCCCGCCGATCGACTCGGAGGCGTCGATCCCCTGGAGCTGCGAATCGATCGCGTCGGCCGTCGCACACGTCGCGGTTAGCTCGGTAAACGCCTGCGTGTACGGGTCGTCGAGTTCGCGGAGGCCCCAGCTAATGGAGTCCTGAAGGAGGTCGACGGCGGAGCCGACTGCCGACGGCGGGGAGATTCCGTAGAGGGCGTACGTCCGCAGGACGCCCGTTGCCGCGTTCAGTGCCCGATTGAGGAGTTCTCCGTATCGCATCTCTGCCCGTCGATCGGTGGCCTCCCGCCGCTCGGACTCCCAGTCTATTCGCGGAACGCCCCGGCTGAACACGTGCGTCAAAAACGGATCGAGGGCCTCGTCGGTCGGAACGAGATCGAAGTCGGGCGTCGTTACGGCCCACTGATTCGACTCGGCGTCCGGAATCTCGCGGATGACGTAGTACGTCCGCGTCCCGACGCTCACTTCCTCGCGAGTTCCATCTTCGAGTCTGTACGACGTGGATCCACCGCTCGGCGTGTCGGTATCGGTCTCACCGGGTCCCGTTTCGGTGGTAGAATCTGCGGATTGCCACGAGAGGGCCGGATAGCTGTCGGTTACGCGCCAGGTACCCTCGAAATCGAACCCGGTCATGTTTTCGCGGGCGGCCCCACCGGTCATCTCTGCGGTCGTCAATCCGAATTCTGCTTCCAGACCGGCGGACGTGCCTCGATTCGTCTCGTCGGCGTCCCAGTAGGCGTTCTCGATCGTCGTCTCGTCGACGACTCCGGTGAGCCCGCCGGCATCCTCGTCGCCTTCGCTCGTCACGCGCCCGGCTGCGTACGCCAGGTCTATCGTAGCCCCGTTCGCGCCTCCAACGAGCCCGCCGACCAGCGAACCGGTCACTGTCGCCGTGCTGTAGGAATTCGAGACGGACGCGTTTTCCAGGAGACCACACACTCCGCCCCCGATACCTAACTCGTCGTCGTACGCTACCGCCTCGATGGTCCCGTTCGCATACGAACGCTCGATCGCGGTGGAACTACCGTACGCACTTCCCACGAGTCCGCCGGCCAGAGCCCCCCTCACTGTCGCCGTGCTAGACGAGTTCACGATCTGTGCGCTGTTCAGCAATCCGACCAACCCGCCGGCTGTGTTTCCCTGAACGGACCCGTGAACGGCAACTCGTTCGATACGGGAATCCATGCTCACCGCCGCGATACCGCCGGCTACCTCATCACCGCTGCTCGTGATCTCGAGTGCATCCAGAGTGAGGTTTTTAATAGTAGCTCTGGCAATAAAGAGGAACAACCCGCTGGCTACCCGATCGACGTGGAGGTTTCGAACGCGATATCCGCCCCCGTCGAGTGTGCCGGTAAATGCGGACTCCTCGAGGGTGTCGCCGTCCGTATCTCCGAGCGGGTCGAACCCGCGACCGTCGTTCCACTCGCTCGTCTCACCCGCGTCGATATCTCCGATGAGTTCGTAGTGGGCAGTCAGGTCCGCTTCGATCGCCTGTAACTGCTCGACGGTCGAGATCTGGTACGGATTCGACTCCGTGCCATCACCCCCGTCGAACGAACTCCTCGATGCCGAGGTGGTATCGACAGCGGATCTGTTCGAGTTGCGACTCGATACACTGGGTGCCGCCACGTCCTCATCCGATCGATCCAGCGCCCAGCGGCCCCGGTTGCCACTCTCCGTTCCGTTTCCCCGCCGATTCCCCATACGCCTGAATTATCCGATCTAATAATAACTCTTCGTACGCGACAGTTCGTCGAGGCGATCGGAGGTCGCCCAAGAGACGATCGAGACCGGAGTGACGGTCAAGTAGCCGTATCGCGTATCCAGTTCTGATGACTGGCACTGTGGGTGGACCAACGGGCACGGTTCCGGGATGCCATAGACGTGATCGCGGTGGTGGCTGATGGGATCACGGCGAACAATTCTCTACGCGGACGGTGATCGCGACCGACGCGAAACCGTTCGTAAGAGACTGGAACGGGAACGGGACGGCGACAGGATCGTCACGGCAACGAACGGGGCCACGATCCGGTCGCGACTCGATGAAGACGCGATCGACTGTCTCGTTTGCTCGGGTGCGCTCGTCGACGGCGGCGGCGATCTGTGGAAGTCGGTGTCGTCGGCAACGCAGTCCGTTCCGGTCATCGTCGTCGACGACGACCGGAAACGGGTTCGCGAGGCGCTGACGAACGGTGCGAGCGACGCGCTCACGGAGATCGAAAGCGAAGCGGCGGGGACCGTGCTGTCTCACCGGATCGATCGACTCCTCCGGAACGACGAGGCGATGACGCGAGGACGGGATCGCCGGCGGGCAGGTAGCATTCGGAGCGACGATGAGGAGTGCGTTCACGCGACGATTCTCGACCGGGTTTCGGACTCGGTCGCCGTCCTCGACGATGACCTGCGATATACGTACCTCAACGAGACCGCACGCGAGGTCGTCCGAACGACGCTCGGTCTCGATCCCGACGCGTTTCTCGGCGCGAGGCCGACCGAGGTGCTGTCCTCGCATCCGGCGTTTGCCGAGTGGTTCGGGACGCTCGTCGCGGACGCATTCGACTCACAGACGACCGTCACCGCGGAGACGCCGTTCGAGACGCCGACGGGGACGACGTGGATGCGGGTCCACGCCTACCCGAACGACTCCGGCGTGACCGTCTACCAGACCGATGTTACCGATCGCCGGGAGCACGAACGATCGCTCGAGGAGCAAAACGAATACCTCGAGACGGTGCTCGATAACGCTCCGCTGTTTCTCGGCATCGTCGACGGTGATGGGACCTACCAGCTCGGCTACGGTGCGGCGCTCGAAGCGATGGGGAAACGGGCCGACATGCACAACGGCGAGTCCGTGTTCGATGTCCACGCAGACGAACCCCACCTCTGTGAGAACATCCGGAAAGCCCTCGCGGGCGAACTCACGTATTCGATCGACGAACACCAGGGACGCATCTTCGAGTCCTGGTTCAACCGGGTCGAAGCTGACGACGGCGAGACCGATTACCTCGTCATGGTGGGTCACGACGTCACGGAAACGTTCGATTACCGGCGGGCCCTTCGTGAGAACGAACAGCGCCTCCGGACCGTCGTCGAGAACGTACCCGTGATTCTGTTTGCGATAGACGCCGACGGAACGCTGACGGTCTCGGAAGGTCGCGGGCTGGCCGCGCTCGGTCTCGAGCCCGGCGAAGCGGTCGGCCAGTCGGTTTTCGAGCTGTACGCCGACTATCCCGATGTCGTCACGGATTGCAAGCGTGCGCTCTCGGGCGACTCGTTCCGCGGAACCCAGGTTGTCGAAGAGACCGTCTTCGAGACCTATTATGAGGCGATTCCAGCCGGTGAATCCGACACCGATCGCGTCATCGCCGTCTCGTTCGACGTTACCGATCGTGTCAGATACGAACAGGCGCTCGCGTCGCTCCACGACGCCTCCCGAGAGTTCATTCAGGCCGAAACCAGAACCGACGTCTGTGAAATGGCGACCGAGACTGCGGCCGAAGTCCTCGAACTCTCGGGGGTCGCGGTCTATCTCTACGATACCGAGCGAAACGAGCTTCGGCTCACGACGGCTGACGGGACGCGAGCCGCCGATATCGAGGCCCCTTCCGTCATCGGGCCGGAAGACGCCACGATCGCCTGGGAAGCGTTCATCCGAAACAGGTCGCGGTCGACCGAAGATGACACCGATCCGGTAGTCGTCTTCGATGGCGGAAGCGCAAACCAGTCCACACACGAACGGTTCGTCCCCGTTGGTGACCACGGCCTGCTCGTTGCGAGGGGTCCGCCGCCGGCGACTGCTGCAGCCGGACAGTACGAACTCTTGGAGTTGCTGGTCGCGACGACGGAAGTCGCGCTCGATCGGGCCGAGCGGGAGACGGCGATCCGCGAACGGGACCTGGAACTCCGCGAACAGAACCGTCGTCTGACGGCACTGAATCGCGTCAACACGATCATTCGAGAGATCGACAACTCGCTGGTGCAGGCGTCGACGCGCGAGGAGATCGAGCGGGCAGTCTGTGATCGCCTGACGGCCGACGACCGAATCTCCTTTGCCTGGGTCGGTGACCCGGAGTGGGACACCGAGACCCTTCAGCCACGCGCCTGGGCCGGCACCGATGGGGGCTATCTGGAGAGTGTCTCGCTCTCGATCGCCGACGAGAGTCAACCGCTCGAACCCGCCTGTCGAACCGCAGTCTCCGGACATGCCACCTCGATTTCACGGATCACCGACCGACTGCGCGAGGGGGCCTGGCGACAGGACGCGCTTTCTCGGGACTTCCAATCTGCGTTCGCCGTCCCGTTGCAGTACGGCGAAGTCAACTACGGGACACTCGCAATTTACCTCGACAGTCCGCTCGCGTTCGGCGGCGAGTTTCGCGACGTGTTCGCCGAACTCGGGAATACGATCGGCTACGCGATCAATGCTGCCGAGACGAAACGAGTCCTGCGCTCCGAGCGCTACGTGGAACTCGAATTCGACGTTCCGGGCGCGGAGACGGTTCTCGGACGCCTGAGTGGTGAACTCGACTGCGAGTTTACCCTCGGTGAGGAGCTTTCGGTAACGGCCGACCGATCGGAACTGTTCGTTACTGCCACCGGAGTCAGCGCCGAGACAGTTCTCGAGACGGCCACGGGCCGACCACACGTCCGAGAAGTCACACTCATCTCCGATCGGGACGACCAGTGTCGGTTCCGTCTCACCATCTCCGGAACGACCCTGGCCGCAACGCTGGTCGAACACGGCGCGATGATCCGATCGATCGTCGCCGACCGGGGGACCGTCCGCGCCCGCGTCGTCGTCGCGCGGTCGACGGACGTCCGCGACTTCGTCGATCGACTGGAAACGAGCTATGCGACCGTTACCCTCCGCTCGCGACGAGATATCGGTTCCGAGGACCGCTCCGACGATTCGTTCCGGGCGATCGTCGAAGAGCGTCTCACCGATCGTCAGCTCGAAGTCCTTCGGGTCGCCCACGCCAGCGGCTTTTTCGAGTGGCCCCGCGAGGCATCCGGCGAGGATATCGCCGAGTTGCTGGACGTGACCCAGCCGACGGTTAACCGACATCTGCGTATCGCCGAAGGAGCGATCGTCGACCTGTTGTTCGAGTGATTGCGAGAACGGTCTCCCGACGCTCACGCCTCCGGGTTCTCGGTTGCAGGTTCCCACATTCGACTCGATGTGAGATCGTTCCTGTCACGAACTGGTTGTACGGAATGAATAAATGATTATACTACCCCCCGGAGTAAATAGCGTATGATGAGTGTCAACAAGACGCAATCAATGGCGGGATCACCGATCGACGACATCGCGTATCTCGCGCGCTCGGCACACCGCGTCACGACACTCGTCTCGCTCGCAGACCGGCCGCGGACGCGGTCCGAACTCGGGGAGCTAACTGGGGTATCGTCATCGACCGTTCGGCGAACGATACGCGAATTCGAGGCTCGCAACTGGGTCCGTCGAGACGGGCACCAGTACGATGCGACGCAACCGGGGGCGGCCATCGCCGCTGCGATGGAGGACCTGATCGATCGCGTCGAAACCGAGCGAACGGTTCGGGACATCTGGCACTGGCTCCCGGGGGAGGAAAGCGGTTTTACGATCGAGATGTGTGCCGACGCAACCGTCACGACCGCTGAGCCGAGCGATCCGTACGCCCCGGTACGCCGGTTCGAGTCGCTGCTCGAGCGGACGACGGCGTTTCGGTTCGTCGGATCGGACATCGCCCTGTTCGAGCCGTGTAAAGACCTGCTTCGCCGGCGGATCGTCGACGGCATGGAGACGGAAATTATCGACCCGCCGAGCGTCGCCAGATACATCCTCTCGACGTATCCGGATCACTGTGTGTCACCGCTCGAAAGCGGCAACCTCACCGTGTTGGTACACGACGAGTTGCCATCCTACGGCGTCGGCTGCTTCGACGATCGAGTCGCGATCGGCTGTTACGAACAGGGCAGCGGGACCGTCCGCGTGCTGCTCGACACCGACGCGTCCACGGCCCGCGAATGGGCCGAGGTAATATACGCCGCGTACCGAGCCGAGGCACGCCCGCTTGCGATCGAACACCCCGCGGAGTGATTACCGGCCATCCCACCGAGTGATCGTCGTCGCGGTCACTCGAACGACGTCGTGTCTCCCCGCCGGTAGCGATCGAGTCGCCGGTAGCCGTGGACGGTCCCCTCCGTGTCGAGTTCGATCTCGTACCGGCCGATAACGTCCTGCGTGTCGGGCACCGATCGTCGTTCGACGACTTCGACGATCGCGCGCCAGCCGTCGTCGGTCGGCGCAATCTCGCTGACCGCGTCGAACTCGCGACCGATGAGTTGCCCCGCAGTCGACTGGACAGTCTGTCGGATTCCGAGGATGCCCTCGATTTCCTCGTGTTCGGTGTCGACGTCGGCGTCGACCGTCTCGGGATCAGTTACTTCCTCGTCGGTCATCTGGGTGGATCGCGGTCCCTGTGCCCCGCTATCGCTCGATTCGGACGCGTCTTCGGTCTGTTCGTCCTGCTGGGCTTTCTCTTCGGTCTGTTCATCCTGTTGGGCCTGATCGGCGGCCTGACTGTCGCTCACTGTTGGATCACTCTCATCGTGTTGGAAGCAGAATCCGTCGTCCTCGGCCGGCCGCGAGCAGCGCTCGCCGTCCCCGGTGAGCGCCTTGCACTGGTCGGCTGCATTAGTCGTGTCGGCTTCGGCCATGGGTTGTGTTGAATGTCACTGTGCGTACTGATGGGTTGGCTCAGATCGTCTCAACGATCGTCGATCGAAGGTCGTCAACGTCCCCGATGCCGTTGCCGGCGACTTTCGGCGCGAGGACGTCCGTGAAGACGTCCGCGAGGCGGTCGTCCTCGAACTCGCCCTCTTGCGTGCCGTCGAACGCCCGGAGTCCCTTCGCCGCCGTAATACCCGCGCGGGTGCCGACGACCATCTCGAGTTCGTCCCGGAGCGTCCGGGTCGTCTCGACCACTGTCTCTACGGCCTCGTCTGGCAATTCGACGTGTGCACCGACGATCGCGCGTTCGGTTTCCGCGTCGTGGAACTTGATCGATACGCCGACGAACCGATCGAGCAGCGCGTCCTGCTGGCGATGGACGCCGGCGTACTCCGCGCTGTTCGAGGTGACCAGCAGGCGGAATTCGGGGTGGACGTCGATCGTTCTGGACCCGCCGCGCTTGCCTGGCCGCTCTAAGACGCCCTCCTCGAGTACCGAGAGCAGGACGTTGTGAGCCGCCGGATCGCTACGCGAGAACTCGTTGTAAACGAGCGTCGCGCCCTCCCGAACGGCGACCGATAGCGGATTGTCGACCCAGCGCTCGCGGACGATCTGGGTCTTCTTGTTGACCCCGCTGACGAACCGATCGTGTTCCTCGTAGCGCTCCCCGCCGCTGTGTGAGCCGACGAGCGAGGCGGTGTCGACGGCCTCGTCGCCGGTGAGCCAGACGACCGGACGGCCGCGTTCGGCGGCGGCCGACAGTGCGAGCGCCGTCTTCCCGGATCCCGTCGGTCCGATCAGGTGAACCGGCTGGTCCGCCTCGAGCCAGGTCGCGATCCGATCGCGTACCGATGTCACTGCGTCCGTCTCGACGAACGGCTCGGGGGCGACCTCGGTGGGTTCGAGCAGGTGATCGTCGCCGGAGCGATCATCCGTCGCGATCGACGTCTCTGACGAGGCCGTTCGCGAGAGGGCTTTTTTTGCTCGTCGCCCATCTTTTTCCGCGCGATCGCGTCTGATCTTGCGGCCGCGGACTTTCCGCTCGCGGGAAGACGAGTTGTCGGCCATCGCTGATTATTCGGTCGTCGCGGACTGCGGGGACGACTCGGGCCGTTGCTCGACCTCGAGTTCTTCGAGATCGCCCTCCGCAGTGGCTTGCTCAATTTTTGCAATCTCCTCCGCGTAGTGCAGGAAGGTGTCGACGCTCGCGACGACGACGCGGGCCTCGATCGTCAGCAGTTCGATACCGACGACCGACACGCGGGCCCAGACGTCGATAACGACGCCTTTGTCGAGAATGCGGTCCAGTACCTCCGCGAGACTCGAGGAGTCGGGTCTTCGTTGTGGTGATGCCATAGCGCGTCAGAGCGTTCACGACGCCGTCCTAACACGCCTTGCGCTGCGTCTGCAAGCCGTCTGGTGCGATCGGGTGGTCACCGGAAGTCGGCAGAACCGCGTCACCCCATACTGGCAGAAACCGACCGAGAGGCCTCATCTGGCTGCCAATGCAAGCACCACAGTAAGAACCGGCCACGCTGAACGTGTCGTGACGAGCGACCGATCGCGTCCCGATAGTCTCGCACACTCCGACGAATCCCGAGCACCCTCGACGAATGGCTCTGTGCGACCCACCATCCCCACAAAGCTCCAACAGATGACACATCGCTACGTATACGGCGTGACGACGGGCGACGTCGAGTTCGAGACGGACGCCGTCGCTGGCGCGGATCGCGTCTACACGATTTCACACCGCCGGCTCGGTGCCGTCGTTTCCAACATCGACACGACCGACCCCGAGGAGACCGACGAGGACGCACAGCGCCACGACGAGGTCCTCCGAGAGATCATGAACGACAGTCACACGATCGTCCCGATGCAGTTCGGAATGGCGTTCGAGGGCAACCGGGAACTGAAAAACGTCCTGCGCGGCGCTCGACCAGCCTTTCGCCGCGCGATGAACGATATCGACGGGCGGATCGAACTCGGCTGTAAGGTCGTCCGAGAGGAAGGCGCGACCGTCGATCGAGCGGCGATCGAGGAGTCGGTCGCGGACGAACTCGAACCGATCGCCGCCCAGTCCGTCGCGAACGATCTGTTCAGCGATCGCCTCGTGCTCAATCGATCGTATCTGGTCGATCGCGAGGATAGGGCGGCGTTCGACGACGCCATCGCCAGACTGGAGGAGAGACACGACGACCTCATGTTTCGCTACACGGGGCCGTTCGCACCGTACAGCTTCGTCGACGTGACGATCGGGGCGCAGGGATAACGATGTTCGTGCTCGACGACCTGTTATTTCGACCGATCGTCGGCATCGTCGACGCGCTGCACACGATGGCGCTCGACGAACTGTACGACATCGAGGGACTCGAAAATGAACTCAAAGAAAACCAGTTACTGTACGAACTCGGCGAGCGGCCCGAAGACGAGTACCGGCGTCGAAAGGAGGAACTCGAGGAGGAACTCGAGATCGCACGAGACGTCCACGAGCGACTCACCAGCGGGCGCATCGAGGTGAAACGCTGATGACCGACGAGAATACCGACGACCGCGAGGAATCGCCCGACGATCGCGTCGCGTCGAGTGACAATCGTAGTGAACCGACTGACAGCCGCGACGACAATCGTGGTGAACCGACTGACAGCCACGATGACGCAACCGAACGCGGCGCTGTGGACGATCCCGCTGACGATCGGCGCGATGCCGAGGACGGCGACGACACCTGGCTCTCGACGCTGCTTTCGGCGCTCGAAAACATCGACGAGGGAACGGCCTCCAGGCAGCGGCGCGATCAGGGCATCCTCGATTACACCTTTTCGATCGGCACGGTGTCCGATCGTGCCGACAATGGTGTTCACAGGGCCTCCCCCAATTCGGACCGTCCGGCAACCGGAGTGCCGACCGAGCACGATCGAGACCGCCCACGACGCCGCCGGCGAGTCAATTCGACGGACGCCCATCACGTGACAACGCGAACGACCGAGGACGAACTTCTGGTCACGGCCGACGTCGCGAGTGCGGACCCGAACGAGATCACCGTGGGATTCGACGACGAAACGTTCGTTGTTGCCGTCTCCGGCCAGGAACTCGGTCGAGTCGACGTCCCCTGGCGCGATCGAACGGCGGAGGCGACGATCAAGAACGGTATTTTGACGGTCGTCGTCACGCCGGGAAACGGGACGGAAACAGAGAGCGGTACTGAAATCGACGACGACGGAGGCAAACGATGAGTGATACCGCCGACAAAGGGTTGCTTTCGGACGCGAAGCAGAGCCTCGAGACCATCGAGGAGACCCTCGACGGCGTGGACTCGCTCGACGAACTCGAAGCGGAGCGACTCGACGCGCTCCGGGAGGATCTCGAAGCGCTCGAGCGGGTCGTCACGGAAGCGGGCGAACTGCTCGACGCGATCGATCTGAGCGAACTCCCGGAGGCCGTCGACGCCGAGCAACTGCTCGACGCGATCGAGGTCGGTGAGATTCCGGAGGCGATCACCGACGAGGACACTGCCGTCGGGGACGTCGTGAATGTCAAACAGGTGTTCACGGCGATCGACCTGTTGAACGCGTGGGATGCCACGGATCTGACCGACGTCTTGTCCGAGAAGCGCGACCTCGACGACGCGATAGACGACCTCGCTGACGAGGGCGAGGACGCCAGTCTGGTCGAGGAGGCCGCCGCATCGGTCGCGGACGACGACGAGGACCTGATCGGCGGCGAAGGCAGTATTGTTGGCGGCGAGGACGGAATAATGGGCGGCGACGATGGACTTCTGGAAGATGTCGACGCCGTTGAGGGTGCCAAACAGGCGCTCGGCATACCCGACGTCACCGAGGACCCGGAAGCCTACCAGGTGTTCATCCAGGAGCAGGCGACGGAAGGGATCGACGCCTTCCGTGCGGCGCTGCTCGAGACCCACGAGAAGTTCGAGCGGTTGTACGAAATGAACCGCGAGAAGATGCGTCGCCGGGACACCAGCGCGAACTCCCGGAATCCGACGGCTGCGTCGACGATCGTTACCGATCGACGCGACCTCGGGGGCGGGGCTCGCCACTCGACGGTGCCACAGCAAGTGAAACTCTCGACCGCCCCCAGCCGCAAGCGGATCTACGGACGACGATTCGAGATCGAGCGACAGAAACGGAGGGACGACGATGATGACTGATCCACCACGGGGACGAGACGAGTACCGGGCGAGAACTGTGCGACGGCCGTACCGGGCGACTACTGTTCGACAGCCGCGGGGACCGACCTCACGAGGTGAGCGCCGTGCCGCATGATTTCCAGCCCAGCCGACAGAAGACCGACCTCGCTGAGGTCGTCGAGATGCTCCTCGATAAGGGAATCGTCATCAACGCCGATATCGCCGTCTCGATCGGGGACACGCAACTGCTCGGCGTCCAGGTCCGGGCGGCGATCGCCTCTTTCGAGACCGCAGCCAAGTACGGTCTCGAGTTCCCCGAAGGGACCGACATGCGACGGCTCGCGGCCGCGATCGACGAACCAGAACTCGCGGAGATGGAGCGGCCGAACCCGGTGATCGACCCGACGCGTGGCGTCAACGTGACTGCCGACGAACGGTACGCAGACGAGACGCGCGAAGAGGTTTCGAACGGCGAGGGCGACGCTGATTCCGAGGGAGACAGCGACGAGAGCTACGAACAGCCCGATCGGGGCACCGAACACGTCAGCGCTCGACCGGATCCCGATCAGCCGACCGAGAGCCTCGACGTGCTCGACGATGATTCCGAGGGCGACGCGGCGTCCGGAGACGACGGGTCGACTGAGTCGGATGCCGACGGCGAAAGCCTAGATAGCGGAGACAGCGACGACGAAGCGGCTCCGGAGGGTGAGCGATCGTGAGTACGATCGACGTGGGCGACGGCGACGACGCTCGCCAGGGGTTGCTCACGCTCGTCGTCACCGTCGTCGAGATTTTGATCGAGGCTTTGGAGCGCGAGGCGGTTCGGCGCATGGATGGCGGGAACCTGACCGACGAGGAGATCGAACGCCTCGGCGGACAACTCGCGACGATCGAAGCCGAGATCGAACAGCTCAAAGCCGACGAGGGGATCGAAGACGGCGTCGACGATCTCCGCGGTGATCTGGACGGACTGGTGAACGACGCGATCGAAGGACTCCACGAGGAGTCGACGGCCACGCCCGCACCCGGCTACTCCGTGTTCGGAGGTGACGAGACGTGAGTTCGGACCATCCCAGCGAACCCACCGAGGGCGACGGTATCGACGCTGAAAAGACTGGACCCGATCGCGAGTCGGTCCCCGAAATCGACGAGGGGCGGTATCTCTACTGCGTCGTTCGGACCGTCGACGACGAGACGATCGAGACGACCGGCGTCGACGGCGAACCGGTCTCGATCGTCTCGGCGGGCGATCTCGGAGCGATCGTCCACTCGTGTGACGGAATTTACGATTCGGCGGATCTCACGGAGGTCAAGCGCTGGCTCGTTCGCCACCAGACCGTCGTCGACGAGGCCGGCGACGCCTTCGGGACGCCGATTCCGTTCCAATTCGATACGATCCTTCGCGGCGACGACGACGACGTCCGCGAGTGGCTTCGCGAGGAGTCCGACACCCTCGAGCCTGCGCTGGCAGCGCTCGCAGGCCACTGGGAGTATCGCGTCGAGGTCCTCGAAACCGATCCCGTCAGCGACGAGATGCTGATCGAGCGCGACGATCGGTTGGCCGACCTCGACGCACGGATCGACGACTCCGAGGATGGGACGGCGTTCCTGCTCGAAAAGCAGTTCGACCAGCGGCGCGACCAACTGCGCGCGAGCCGCCGCGAGTCCCTGACGGAGGATCTTCAGGATCGGCTCGACGAGCACGCCCGTGAGGTGCACGCCTTGGAGCGATCACCGACGGCGTCGATCTCGGCAGACACAGGCAGAGACGATGACGCGAGCGGTGTCGATGGCCAAACGCTGTGTCGACTCACGCTGCTTGCCCCCGAAGACGCCGAGGACGCGATCGGATCGGTGCTCGACGATATCGCGGTCAGTGACGGGATAACGGTCAGATTCACCGGGCCGTGGCCGCCGTACACGTACGCGCCGGAGCTGGGGGACGACGGGAACGACGGTGACGATGGGAACGACGGTGACGGGAGCGGTTCTGGAAAGGAACCGACGCGAACGGATGCCCACTCATGAAGCCACGAAAAGACGACGAAACGCTCGTCGACGTTCTCGACGTCCTCCTGAGAGACGGTGCCATCGTCCGTGCGGACGTTGTCGTTTCGGTCGCGGAGATCCCCCTCGTCGGCATCAAACTCTCCGCAGCGATCGCCGGCATGGAGACGATGAACGAGTACGGTCTCTTCGAGGCGTGGGATGTCGAGCGCCGGCGGTCAGCGATCACCCGTCGACAACACCAGCGCAGTCGGCAAACCGAGAACCGAGATCGACGGTCGAGAGAGGCGGAGGCGATCGACTGGTCGTTTTCGTCTGAGGAGAAGCAGTAGCAACCTGTGATTTGGACAGGGAAGACTCGAGTCAGACCTAGCGATTCGGCCTTCTCGTCACGTTTTTAGCGCCCTTCGATTTCTGAATCGACCGTGCCCCCGCGGTGCTCGCCAGATCGCGGGGATACCTGTCAGGCGTGTTTCGGCCGTTCGGTCGTGAGTTCGACGTCGCCGGTAACGGTGGCCTCGTCTCGGTCGTCGTCGTAGACGTACTGGCCGGTTCCATCGCAGAGGGTACACTGGTACGTTTCGGAGATTTCGTTGATCATCTCCCCGTCCTCGAAGTAGACACGGCTCTGGGTGATCTGCAGAAACTGGGGGGTTTCGCAGTTGGTGCAGGTGATCATATCCACTCTCTCCGGACGGTCGGTTGTAGTTATCCGGCTTGTAACGGCCGGTTCTGGGCCGCTATGACCGTCTTACTCCGCGAATCGCCGGATTTCGGCCTACCGGTCGCCTAGCCATGTAGTCACACGGCACCGTATCAACCCGATCGATCGTCTCACCGGAGTAATCACGGCCTAATCGACGGTACGTGTCGAGACGGCACGTCGTTTCGTCAGCGACAGAGGTGTCAGAGAACCAAGGCACGAACGGCGACCGAACGGGGGTAGTCGTCGGTTGCCGGATTCGCGACCGAAGACGGAACCGAGTCTCGTCAGCGTCGGGAGACCGTCGCTTTACCGGAGTTTCCGGATAGTCGTGCGGTCTGTGGCCTGCGGTTCCGGAGACGACAGTTTACGTTCCAAGAGATCGACAGGCGGTCGCTACTCCCGTGATAGCCCGTGCCTGGCGACGGATTGGGGGAGCTACCGGGGTACAAGGTGGCGGATAACAAATGCGGGATTACCCGTCTCAGCACGTGCGGGGATGACTGCCCCGCCGGGTAATACACGCTCGGCTCATACGGACTGCTGTCTGTCCGTTCCGTCCCACCCGCGAACTCCGCGGTCGGAGCGGAACATCGGTACGGCAGACCGCACAGACACCGACGCGCTGACCAGTCGATTGCGTGCGTTCGTGCCCGAATCGCTCGGATGTGGACTCGCCCCCGCTTCGAGTTAGCTCATGTCTCTCATGCCAGGGCGGGTTCCCGCCCCCGCCCGGCTTGCCCCACTCCAGTTCGAAACGCGTCGTTTTCGAAGCTGTTCGGTGTCGAGATGACCCCACTTACCCCGCAAAGTCCGTGACGACGGGTATCCCGATCGTCTCGTAATCGTCCATCGAGACCAGCGTCTCCGGTAGTTCGTCGAGCGACAGCGTCTCACCGATAATCTTCCCGGGGTTGAGGGTTCCTTGAGCGATCAGATCGAACAGTTCCTCGTAGCGGACCAGCGGCATCCCGAACGAGCCGTGGAAATCGAGTTCCAGCATCGTCATCTTGTCGACAGGCAGGTCGATCTGGCCCTGTTCCTCCCCTGTCGTCAGTCCGACCTGCACGTGCGTTCCCCGCGTTCCGAGGCTGTCGATCGAGTTCCGACACGTCTCCGCGATACCGAGCGCGTCGATCGAGACGTCAGCGCCGCCGCCGGCGCGAGCCTTGACTTCGCTCGCCGGGTTCTCGACGTCGGTGACGTTCACCGTCTCGACCGCACCCAGTTCACGAGCGCGATCGAGTTTGTCCTCGCGCACGTCGACCGCGATCGGATGCGCGCCGAGGGCGTCGGCGATGTGGATCGCGGAGAGACCGACGCCGCCACAGCCGTGGACGGCGACCGAATCTCCGGGCCGAAGCTCGGCTCTGTCGGCCAGCGCGTGGTAGGCCGTCATGAACCGACAGCCGAGGCCGGCCATCTCCGCGAACGCCACGTCGTCGGGGAGTGTGACGCAGTTGTAGTCGGCCTCGCGAACGGGGAACGCTTCCGCGAACGCGCCCGGTGCGATCCCGGTAAAGCCCAGCGGGAGAACCGTCTCACAGTTGTTCGAACGCCCTTCCCGGCAGTGTGTACAGGTGCCGTCCCCGAGGTGGAAGGGGACCGTGACGCGATCGCCTTCCGAGAGGGTCTCGATGTCGTCACCGACCGCAGCGACGACGCCCGCGGGTTCGTGGCCGAGGATCTGTCCGCTCGGGGCCTGCACCCCGACCCATCCCCAGTCGCCCTGCCAGGCGTGCCAGTCACTCCGACAGACGCCGCAGGCTTCCGTCTCGACGACGACCTGATCGGGCTGTGGCTGCGGGTACTCGACATCCTTTATCTCCAGTAACTCCCCGTGTGTCTCGAGTACGGCGGCTCGCATGGGTTCGTAGTTCACGAAGCGAGTACAAAAGTGTGCGAGGTGGCACCGCATTGCAATCGTTTTCCGACGGCCCTGATCGCGGGTGCAGGGGCTGCGGTCGCCGCCGAATCGTCCCGCTGGTCCGGACCCTCGCCCGGGCTGTCACATATCTGGAAAACTGTTAACACCATCCGGACGCCTATTACCCAGTAGATGGCGCAGGACGAGCCGCCACGTCTTTTGCGGGTCGATTGTTCGACCCGAACCGTTACCAGCGAACGGATTCCGGAGGCGTGGCTCGAGGCGTACGTCGGCGGCAAAGGGCTCGGTGCCAGATACCTCTACGACGAACTCGAGGCGGGAACGGATCCGCTCGGTCCCGAAAACGTCTTGCTGTTCATGCTCGGCCCCGTGTCGGGACTGACGCCCGGCGAAGCCCGCTACGCCGCGATCACGAAATCGCCGCTGACCGGCGCGTTTCTCGATTCCTACGGCGGCGGAACCTTTCCCGAGCGTCTGGCCGGCTCACTCGGTTCCCATCTGGGTATTCTCGTGACGGGACAGTCGAACGAGCCGCTGGTGCTTCACGTCGCGGACGGCACGGCGCGACTCGAAGCGGCCGCCGACCTGTGGGGGGCCGACGCCGAGGAGACCTGCGAGGCATTCTCCGACGCCGCCGTCGCCTGTATCGGACCCGCCGGCGAACACGGCGTCCAGTACGCGACGATCGCCTCCGACGGCGGCGACCACCACGCCGGACGCGGCGGAGCCGGCACGGTGATGGGGACGAAGCGGCTCAAGGCGGTCGTCGCCCACGATCCGCCCGTACAGAAGCACGCCGACCTTCGCCGCAAGTACGAGCGGGCGTTCGTCGACAGCGATATCGGCCGCTGGCAGCGATCGAGCGAAACCCTCGAGACGATCGACTTCGCCAACGAGGTCGGCGTCCTGCCGACGCGAGGCTGGCAGGAGGGTCGGTTCGACGGTGCCAGCGAACTCGGTATCGAGTCCGTCCGCGACCGAACGCACGAGCGCGAACACGACGGCGAGACCGTCCCCGGCGGCTTCCGCGTCGAGAGCGAGGACGGC
Source organism: Halosolutus sp. DAT137 (assembly GCF_059736405.1). Taxonomy (NCBI): domain Archaea; kingdom Methanobacteriati; phylum Methanobacteriota; class Halobacteria; order Halobacteriales; family Natrialbaceae; genus Halosolutus; species Halosolutus sp. DAT137. The sequence continues at coordinate 371,001 of NZ_JCAQID010000008.1, forward strand.
GAGACCGTCCCCAGAGGTGCGACGCCGATCGTTCTCGGGGCCGGCCTCGGCATCGACGACTTCGACGCGGTCGCCGCCCTCGGCGCGGTCTGCGATCGACTCGCGCTCGACGTCATCAGCGCCGGCAACGCCGTCGCCTGGGCGGTGCGTGCGAGCGACGCGGGACTGCTCGATCGCGACCTCTCGTTTGGCGATTACGAGGGCGCACGAGAACTCATTCGAGAGATTGCCCGCCGCGAGACGCCCCTCGGGTCGGCGCTGGCGGACGGGATCGACGCCGCAGCCGAGGAGTACGGCGGCGAGGACCTGATCCCGACCGTCAAGGGGATGGATCTCGCCTCGTACGATCCTCGCGGTGCCGAAACGATGGCGCTGGCCTACGCGACGAGCGATCGCGGTGCCTGCCACCGCCGCGCTCGCCCCGTCGAAACCGAGGCGCTGGGTCGATCGTGGCCGACCGATCGGGCCAGAGTCGCCGCCGTCGTCGACGAACAGAACCGTCGAGCCGTACTCTGGAGTCTAATCGCGGACGATTTCCTGAGTGACGCACTCGAGGATCTGGGCGTCGAGTGGCTCGCAGCGGTCGGCCGGGAGTACGATCGGGAGGCGCTCGCCACCGCCGGCGAGCGAATCTGGACCCTGATCCGGCTGTTCAACGTTCGAGAAGGCTTCTCTCGGTCCGACGATTCCCTCCCTGCTACCCTGTGCGAACCACGGTCCGACGACCGTTCCAACGGGAACGCGATCGATCCGGCGGAGTTCGATTCGCTGCTCGACCTGTACTACCGCTACCGCGGCTGGGACGAGAGCGGACGACCGAGCCGGGATACCCTGGACAGACTGGGGCTGGGGTCCGTAGTCGATGCGGCGACGCCCGTCCCGTCCGAGTCCGGTTCGACCGAGATGAGGGACGACGACGGCTGATCCCGGCACGAAGTTCAAGCACGGCTGATCGATCGGACAGCCCGTTTCGATCGGAGCAAGCGCAGGAGACATACCGGTCTCGTCCCTCTGACCTGTATGGACGAGTCACACCGGGTCGCGACGATCGTGACCCACGCCGGCGACGCTCCCGACTCGCCGCCGGAGACGGAAACCGCGACGTTCGGCATGGGCTGTTTCTGGGGACCGGACGCCCGCTTCGGGGCGATCGAGGGCGTCATCCGGACGCGTGCGGGCTACGCGGGCGGCACGACGCCGGAGCCGACCTACCACTCGCTTGGCGACCACACCGAGGTCGTCCAGGTCGAGTACGATCCCGACGACCTGTCGTACGACGACCTCCTCGACGTATTCTGGGAGGGCCACGACTGGCGATCGAGCGCTCACAACCGTCAGTACCGCAGCGTCGTCCTCGCTCACGACGACCGACAGTACGAGACTGCACGAGAGCGTCGGGCCACACTCGAGGAACGAACGGGCCAATCGGTCGCGACCGCGATCGAACCCCTCGACGAGTGCACCCCCGCTGAAGCGTATCACCAGAAATACGAACTCAGATCGACGCCGATCGCGGGCGACGAACTCGCGGCCCGCTACGGCGACGCGTTCGTCGACTCGACGGGGATCGCGCGGCTCAACGGGTTCGTCGCCGGCCACGGCGACCCCAACCAGCGCCGAGAGTGGCTGGCCCGGCTCGATCTGTCGCGGGCCGTCGAATCGGAACTTCAGCGGCGGTTCTGAGACGCTTCCTGACACGCTGCAGCCGCTTTCTGAACGCGCGACCGTTCGAGTATCGCATTGCCGGCGTGCTCGATCGCGATCGTCGCAGGTTACGACTGGGAATGTAATTATGCCGTTTCGTGACGTACCGTCGGATAGACCGCGCGATGACCGATCTCTGCGCAAACTGCGGCGAGGCCGTTCCGACCAGCCGATACCACATCTACCTGTCGACCGACGAGGTCGTCGAGGTCTCACTCTGTGAGGGCTGTCGGTACAAATTCGTCACCTCCGACTGGGTGCGAGCGATCGTCTAATGACGGCATCGATTCCGCCTGAACGGCCTCCGGAGCCGACGAATCGATCGAGAGTCGATCCAGTCAGTTACCCGCCGGTGGGGGTGCGTGTCGAAGGTCGGACACGCTCACCCAGTGGTCGACGAACTCGGCCTCGTGATCCATCGCACACCGGTGAGCGTCTGCGTTGTCGCCGTACTCGCGATCGAGGTCGCAGCGATCGCATCGAACTTTGTATGTCATGTGTTATCGTACGCCTCGACTCGTCGTAAGCGTTTCTCGGGTAGGGTGGTTGCTCGCGTATTTGCTTGCAGCAAAATTAGCTGAAAGTAGGCGCTAAGCCCCCTTCCTCAGCGAGTGACGACCGAGGGGAAGACGCGAGCAGGGAGGGGATACAGCGCCGCACAGTTCTCATACACGTTTCGGTAGCAGGCCCACAGGCCCACGTAGTCGTAACGTTTTTGCAGTAGGCTAATACAGTAATGATCGAACCCAATGGAATACGATCTCGACTCGGGAGCGCACTCGACGTTTTCCCTGCACTACCACCTGATACTCACCACGAAGTATCGGCGCGGAGTGCTAACCGAGGAGCGAACCCAATTCATTCGCGGGGTCATCAGCGGGTTCACGGACAACTACGGTGTCGAACTGACGAACCTCGACGGCGAGGACGACCACGTACACATCCTGTTTCGAGCGAAACCAACCACGGACCTCGTGAAGTTCGTCAACACGGTCAAGGGCGCTACCGCCCGCCGTATCCGCAACGAGTACGAGGATGAACTCAAGACCGAACTGTGGGGCGACTCGTTCTGGAACGACTCGTACTGCCTTATCTCGACGGGGCAGGTGTCGCTGGATGTGCTGAAACAGTACGTCGAGAACCAACGCGAGTAGGATGTACTACGCCTACAAATACCGTCTCAAGCCGTCCGACGCCCATCGTGAGGAGTTGGACCGCCACCGGAATATTTGTAGGCAACTGTACAACCACACTCTCTACCGCCTCAACGAGTACCAAGACGAACAGGGCGAACTGCCGTCCATGACCACCCTACGGTCGGAACTCCCCGACCTCAAGAAGTGGTGGGACGAACTCTCAGACGTGTACTCGAAGGTTCTCCAAAGTGTCGTGGAACGGCTATTCGACAACCTGAAAGGCCTCTCCGCGCTCAAAGAGAACGGCTACGGCGTCGGTCAACTCAAGTGGAAGCCGCCACGGGAGTTTCGCAGTTTCACCTACAGTCAGTCTGGCTTCAAGCTCGACAAGAAGGGCGGTCAGACCGTGCTGTCGCTCTCAAAGCTCGCGGACATACCGATACGGCTCCATCGTGCCATCCCCGACGACGCCACGCTCAAACAGGTCACGGTCAAGAAGGAACCGACGGGCGAGTGGTTCGCCACGTTCGGTGTCGAAATGGACCGTGAACCTCCCGAGCCACCTGAGAACCCCGAGAAGTGCGTCGGTATCGACGTGGGGATTCTCAAGTACGCCCACGACACCGACGGGACAGCGGTCGGGTCGCTCGACCTCACCGACGAGCGTGAACGCTTGGAACGCGAGCAACGAAAACTCTCGCGCAAACAGCACGGGTCGAACAACTGGGAGAAGCAACGGTGTCGGGTCGCGGAGTGTCACGCCGACCTCCGCCGGAAGCGCCGCGACTTCTTGCACAAGCTCTCGGCGTACTACGCTCGGGAGTACGACCTCGTGGCGGTCGAAGACCTGAACGTGAAGGGAATGATGGAATCGCCGTCGAACAGCCGCAACACCGCCTCTGCCGCGTGGCGCACGTTCCTCTCGTTGCTCGAATACAAATGCGAGCGAGAGGGGACGCACTTCGTTGCGGTCGACCCGAGAGGGACGACCAAGGAGTGCGCGTCCTGCGGTGTCTCAACGGAGAAACCGTTGTGGGTCCGTGAACACTCCTGTCCTGCCTGCGGGTTCGAAGCGGACAGGGACGCGAATGCGGCGTGGAATATTCTTTCTCGCGGCCTCGAAGATGTAGGAGTGGGATACTCCGAATCAGCGCCTGTGAAGACTGCGCTCCCTGTGGATACGCCCGTATCTGCAAAGCGCGTCGTTGAAGCAGGAAGCCCTACCCTACCCTCAACGAGCGAACGGCGTCAGCCGTGAGCGAGTAGGGTAGGGTAGTTCACTGGGTTGGGGCAGATTCGAACCACGCCGAGACGTTCCGGGTCGCTCACTTCGTTCGCGTCCCGGGCTGCGACTCGTCTGGTTCAAACTACCGACCATTTTGACGACACGGACTCGCCGCTTCGCTCCTCGTTATTGTATCGTCAAAAATGGGTTGGGGCAGATTTGAACTGCCGGCCTCCTCCATGTCAAGGAGGTGTCATAACCAGACTAGACCACCAACCCACCTGGCGTTGCGTGCATTTCGTGGCTCAGTGGGCCACTTTGTCTGCACTCATTTCTTCCCCGCCACCGTAATTGAAGGTTTCGAATCAACGGACGTACGGGAAGGGTACCCACGATCGCTCCGACAGGGTTAAGTCGATGTACTGATTTGGACATTGTAAGACAACTACGTACATTGGTATTCAGTATGAAGGAGTACGTCAAACGGGTTACGGACGGGGAGAATCTCACACAGACAGAGGCGCGTACGGCCTCGACGGCCGTGTTCGAGGACGCGACGGAGGCACAGATCGGCGCGCTGCTCGCCGCGCTCCGCGCGAAAGGCGAGACGGAAGCGGAAATCGCCGGCTTTGCCGAGGGAATGCGCGAGGCTGCCAGAACGATCGCGCCCGATCGGGAGCCACTGGTCGACACCTGCGGCACGGGTGGCGACGACTACGACACTATCAACGTCTCGACGACGAGCGCGATGGTCGCCGCCGGTGCCGGCGTGCCGATCGCCAAACACGGGAATTACTCCGTCTCCTCGTCGTCGGGTAGCTCCGACGTGCTCGAGGAACTCGGCGTCACGCTCGACGCCGAGCCAGAAGCCGTCGAGGCGTCGATCGAAGAACGCGGTATCGGCTACATGCACGCGCCCGCGTTCCACCCCGCGATGAAGGCCGTCATCGGCCCGCGCCGGGAACTCGCGATGCGGACGATTTTCAACGTCCTCGGCCCGCTGACGAATCCAGCGGGGGCGAACGCGCAGGTCGTCGGCGTCTACGATCCAGCTCTCGTTCCGACGCTCGCGAACGCACTCGCACGGATGGACACCGAGCGCGCGCTCGTCGTCCACGGAGCTGGCACGGACGAGATCGCGATCCACGGTGAGACTGCCGTTGCAGAAGTCGACGGCGACGCTGTCGAAGAGTACACGATCGAACCCGCGGACCTCGGACTCGAAGCACACGACATCGCGGACATCGCCGGCGGCACGCCGGCGGAGAACGCGGCGGATCTGCAAGGCATCGTCGAGGGCGAGATCACCGGCGCGAAACAGGCTGTGATCCTCGCAAACGCCGGCGCTGCGGTCTACGTTGCAGGGATGGCCGACTCGCTGGAGGCGGGTGCCGACGCTGCGCGAGACGCGATCGAATCCGGCGATGCGGCCGCGACACTCGACCGACTCCGGACGGCTGGCGAAGTCGACGCGGCGGACGTGGACGGACGATGAGCCGCGTCAAGATCTGCGGGCTGACGAGCGAGGAGGATCTCAGAACAGCGATCGAGGCCGGCGCTGACGCCGTCGGCATCATCTGTTCGGTCCCGGTCGAGACGCCACGCGAGGTGTCCCGATCGCGCGCCGCAGAACTCGCGGCGGCCGTTCCCCCGTTCGTCACGAGCGTGCTGGTGACGATGCCCGACTCGCCCGGAGACGCGATCGACCTCGTCGAAGAAGTCGAACCCGACGCGGTGCAGATCCACGGCGGACTCGGTCCCGAGACGCTCGCGTCCCTGCGTGCCGACGTGGACGCCGATCTCCTGTTCGCGATCGACGCCGCCGACGCGGACACTGCCACGCGGTACGACGAGGCTGTCGACGCGCTCCTCGTCGACACGACGAGCGAAGACGGCGGTGGCGGCACCGGCGAGACCCACGACTGGGAGGCGACGCGGCGGGCGACCGCCGACCTCGACTCGCCGCTGATCCTCGCCGGCGGGCTCACCCCCGAGAACGTCGCAGAAGCCGTCCGAACCGTCGACCCGTTCGCGGTCGACGTCGCAAGCGGCGTCGAGGCCGAAGGCGGCGTCAAAGACCCCGACGCCGTCCAGTCGTTCGTCGAACAGGCAACCACTGCCCGGTACCCGATACACCCGTGACTACGATGACCGACGCCACCACCCCCACGCTGGATATCGATCGAGAGACGTTCTGTGAGCACGCGGGCAGCGGCGACGACCGGCCGGCGGTCGTTCGCGCCGTCGCGACGCTCGACGTCGACACCTCGCCGCTTGCGGCCTACACCGCCCTCACCGGGCGCTCGGGCGAAAATGATCGCGACCACCAGCGATCGCCGTACACGTTTTTACTGGAGAGCGCCCAGAAGACGGCGTCGAGCGATCCCGACGGCGCGTTCCGGCCCAGTTCCGCCGACGCCGAGCGCCACGCCAGGTTCTCCTACGTCGGCTACGATCCCGAGGCCGTCGTGACGGTCGGTCCCGATGGAACGAGCGTCGAGGCGCTCTCGCCGGACGCGCCGATCGATCTGATCGAGACCGACGCCGGCGGCGATACGGTCGACGCGCTCCGCGGTGCGCTCCCGGACGTACGACTCGCCAACTTGCCAGAGCACGATCGTCAGCATCTCGAAGGCGGACTCGTCGGCTTTCTCGCCTACGACGCGGTCTACGACCTCTGGCTCGAGGAGGTCGGACTCGAGCGGCCCGACTCGCGGTTTCCCGACGCGCAGTTCGTCCTGACGACGAAAACGATCGCCTTCGACGAACTCGAGGGGACGGTCTCGCTCATCTTCACGCCGGTGATCGAACCGGACGACGATCCGGGTGGAGTGTACGACGAAATTCAGTCGGAGTCCGCCGCGATCGCGGACACGCTCCGCGGAGCCGAGTTACCCGACACCGGCGGGTTCGTCCGAGAGTCCGAGACTGCCGGACCGAAAGCGGCGTACGAGGAGAGCGTCCGGCGGGCGAAAGAGCACGTCCTCGACGGCGACATCTACCAGGGCGTCATCTCCCGTACGCGAGAACTCTACGGCGAGATCGACCCGATCGGATTCTACGAGGCGATGCGCGACGTAAATCCCTCGCCGTACATGTACCTCCTCGACCACGACGATCTCACCGTCGTCGGCGCGAGCCCCGAAACGCTCGTCTCCGTGCGCGGCCGCGAGGTCATGTCGAACCCGATCGCCGGCACCTGCGATCGCGGAACCAGCCCCGTCGAGGATCGACGGCTCGCGGGCGAGATGCTGGCCGACGAGAAAGAACGCGCCGAGCACACAATGTTGGTCGATCTGGCCCGAAACGACGTGCGCCGGGTGTCCGAACCCGGCTCGGTCAGGGTCGACGAGTTCATGAACGTCCTCAAGTACAGCCACGTCCAGCACATCGAATCGACGGTGACGGGCGAACTCGCCGCGGCTTCGGACGCGTTCGACGCGACCCGCGCGTCCTTTCCCGCCGGCACGCTCTCGGGCGCGCCGAAGATCCGGGCCATGGAGATCATCGACGACCTCGAAGCCACGCCACGCGGTCTCTACGGCGGCGGCGTCGGCTACTACTCGTGGTGTGGCGACGCCGATTTCGCGATCGTGATTCGGACGGCGACCGTGGAAACCGGTGGTGAGCAGGACCGAATCACGGTTCAGGCCGGGGCCGGACTGGTCGCCGACAGCGATCCCGAAGCCGAGTACGAGGAGACCGAGAAGAAAATGGGCGGCGTCCTCGCCGCCCTGGAGGCGATCGAGCGCGAGGGAGAACTCGGTCGCGGCTCGGAGGGCGAACCGGCCGACGACGCCGTCGAGTCGAGTCCGGAGGTGAGTCGATGAGCGCGATCGATACCGAGAACGCGGACGATTCAGCGGCGAACGCCGACGCAAACCCGGTTCGTGTGCTGTTCATCGACAACTACGACTCGTTTACGTACAACCTCGTCGAATACGTCAGCCAGCACGCCGGCACCGAGACCGCAGTCTTGAAAAATACAGCCTCGATCGAGGAGATCCGAGCGATCGACCCCGACGCGATCGTCATCAGCCCCGGTCCCGGCCACCCGAAACACGATCGGGACGTCGGCGTCACGATGGCCGTGCTTCGCGAGGTCAGCCCGGAGGTGCCCACGCTCGGCGTCTGTCTCGGTCTCGAAGCGGCCGTCTACGAGTACGGCGGGTCTGTCGGCCGAGCGCCCGACCCGATCCACGGCAAGGCTTCGCCGGTCGACCACGACGGCGAGGGCGTCTTCGACGGCCTCGAACAGGGCTTTCGCGCGGGTCGGTACCACTCGCTGGTCGCGACGGAAGTGCCGGATTGCTTCGAGGTGACGGCGACCGCAGAACACGGCGACGAGACGCTCGTCATGGGCGTTCGCCACCGCGAGCATCCGATCGAGTGCGTCCAGTTCCACCCCGAGAGCGTGCTCACGGCGGTAGGCCACGACGTGATCGAGAACTTCCTCGGATCGCTCGCAACGCACGCGTAACGTCCACTCCTCTCTACGTCCGTTTTTTTCGAGTCGACAAATAGAACGCTATCCGATGTAGCCGACGGTATACAGCCCTGCGAGAACGACGCCGGCGACGAGCGCGACGCGAATTGCCAGTTTGATCGCGATTCGGATCGCAACGATGACGACGGCGATGGCAGCGATCGCTGCCAGGATCAGGAGGATTGCAGACCCGGACGTGAGTGGTTCGAGCATACCACTATCCCCGCACTGGAGGGACGTAATCTTTCTGGGTTCGTGAAAGACGCACAGGAACAACTATCGCGCAGATTGAATGGTCGTGGAGGAAGAAAAGACGTTACGAGCCGTCGACTGGTTCCGAACCGTCGACCGGTTCGCTGAAGACCACGGTAGCGTCGATCCTCGCCCGAATGAAAGAGAAAACCACGGGACAGCACGTCGAGTATTCCCGATCGAGAACACTTTCAGGTCGGTCTGAAAATCGTTAAGTCGGTCGGTCACGTAGCCTCTTACAGGTGGTTCCGCGGCCGGTTCGCCGGTCGTGTGCGAACCAAACACGATAGATGACAGATCCATCTATCCAACCATAGTTGTACTATTACAAGAAAAGTAGCGCGACAACACTACATTTTATGGTGGATGGATGAATACCGAACCTTCGTCACGAATGATAGAACTCAGGACCCGGACCCACGCCAGAATCGGCATACGGCGACACGACACCGACGAGGTGAGCCGCGCGTGAGTAACTCCGACCTCTCCGCGGCTGAGCTGACCCTCCCGATCAAGCGCACCGACGGCGACACGTTAGAGGAGCGTCTAACCGCAAACGCCTACCACAATATTCTCCCAGCGCGGTATCTCCGCAAGGACGCCGACGGCGAACTCGTCGAGCAACAGGAGGACCTCTTCGATCGCGTCGGCAAAAACATCGCCCTCGCTGAGGCGGTTTACGAAGCCGAGAAACAGGACCGAGAGATCACCGTCACGCCCGACCAGCTCAAGCCGGGCCACCCGCGACGGGACGAACTCGCCGCAGAAGTCTTCGGGGCGGGCGTCACGGTAGACGACGACGCCGAGACGACGCTCACCGAGCGCAACGTCAACAAGTTCGCCTACGAAACGATCGTTCCCGAACTCCCCGACGGAGTTCGGGAACACGTCGAGGACGTTGCCGAGACGTTCATCGAGGGGATGGAAACGCTCTCCTTTATGCCGAACTCGCCGACGCTGATGAACGCGGGCGACGAACTCCAGCAGCTGTCGGCCTGTTTCGTCATGAGTCCGGACGACGACCTCTCGGACATCCACGAGACGGCCAAAAAGGCCGCGGAGGTCTTCCAGTCCGGCGGCGGCGTCGGCTACGGCTTCTGGCAGCTTCGTCCCTACGGCGATTCGGTCGGCTCGACGGGCGGCATCGCCTCCGGCCCGATCACCTTCATGCGGACCTACGATCAGCTCTGTGAGACGATCGCCCAGGGCGGCACCCGCCGCGGTGCCCAGATGGGGATCATGCGCGTTTCCCACCCCGACGTTATCGAGTTCATCCACGCGAAGAACAAGGATGTCTCGCTGGCTCACTGTCTGCGACTCAACGACCCCGACGACTACACCTACACGAGCTTCTCGGAAGCGCTCGAAGAGGCTCGCAGCCTCATCGACGAGGACGGTCGCGTCCCGAAACACTTGCGCAACGCCGTCGAGGGCCACCTCTCGAACTTCAACATCTCGGTCGGCGTCACGGACGCGTTCATGGAGGCCGTCCAGAGCGGCGAGGAGTACACCTTCACCAACCCGCGCACGGAGGAACCCCACATCGCCACCGAGGAGACCAAAGAGATGTACAGCCGCTACGACCTCGGCGAGCACGTCGAGGTCGGGGAACCGCTCTCGATCCCCGCGGAACTCGTCTGGGAACGCATCGTCCAGGGCGCTCACGAGAACGGCGAACCGGGCGTCATCTACCTCGAGCGCGTAAACAAACAGCACTCCTTCGACGTCGAGAAGCAAGATGACCACCGGATGCTCGCAACGAACCCGTGTGTTACTGGTGAGACTCTCATCAGTACCGAACGCGGATTGATTCCTGCAGAGGAGCTGTACGAGCAGGGAGTCGCGACCGATGTCGTCGTTGACGGTCGTCTCAGCGAGGACAGGGTCAAGGAAGCCAGCAGCGTCTACAAAACTGGCGAGAAAGATGTCTACAAGCTTACGACCGCAGAAGGGTACGAGCTTCGGCTTACTGCAGATCATCGTGTCATGACTGAGGACGGCTGGGTCGAAGCGCAGAACCTCGATACGGGAGATACGGTCCACATCCAGAACCGAAAAGGCGAATTCGGTCAGCACGGCTCTGCTGAAGAAGGTCGTACACTCGGATGGCTGGTTGGGGACGGCCACCTCAAACACGGTGAAGAACGGGCAGTCTTGAATTTCTACGACGAGGACGCCGAAATATCCGAGGCGCTTGCCGAGGACGTTAACGATGTCGTCCGGGAGCCACTCGGAAACGCAAACTACGAGATCGGCGTCAATACGATTGCTCGCGACGCTGGGTATCGCGGTGCCCAGGCGATCGAACAGCGGATTCGATCCGCTCGACTCTACGAGTACGCTGAAGAGGTTGGTCTCACGGAGGACAAACTACAGGTTCCCGATGCAGTGATGTGCGGTAGTGAGGAGATGGCACGCGGATTCCTCCAATCGCTGTTCACCGCGGACGGCTGCGTTCAAGGCAACATAAAAAAGGGCGTCTCGGTTCGCTTGTGGAGTTCCGATGCCAACCTGCTCAGTGAGGTCCAGCAGTTACTCCTCAATTTCGGTATCGCCAGCAAAATCTACCAAAACCGGAAGGAAGCAGGGTCCCAAGAACTCTCTGACGGCTGTGGTGGAACGAAGGAGTACGAAACGAAAGCACAGCACGAACTCGTAATCGTCAAGGACAATCTCGTTCGATTTGCCGAAGAAATAGACTTCCTTCTCGAGTACAAAAGCGAGAGTCTCGAGCAGCGTCTTTCGGAGTACGATCGCGGTCCGTACAGTGAGCAGTTCGAGGCCACTGTCGAGGCCCTCGAGCACGATGGCCACGAAGCCGTCTACGACCTGACTGAACCGGACACCCACTCGTTCGTTGCAGACGGTCTCGTTGTCCACAACTGCGGGGAACAGCCGTTGGAGGAGTACGAGGCCTGCAACCTCGGCCACATCAACCTCTCGACGCTCGCAGACCAGGACGCGCCCGACTGGCGGGTCTGGTCCGAGGCCCACGCCGACGAGTACGACACCCACGCCGACGCCGTCGACGCATTCCTCGAAGAGGCGATCGACTACGACGAGTTCGACGAACGCATCGAGTATGGCACGCGCTTCCTCGAGAACGTCGTCACCATGTCGGACTTCCCCGTCGAGGAGATCGAGGAGAAGGTTCGGGAGATGCGCAAGATCGGTCTCGGCGTGATGGGGCTCGCACAGCTGTACATCCAACTGGGGATCAAGTACGGCTCCGACGAAGGGAACGAAGTCGCCCGACAGCTGATGACCCACATCAACCACGGCGCGAAGGCGACGAGCCACGACCTCGCGACCGATCGCGGCTCGTTTGCCGACTGGGACGACTCCAAGTACGCCGATCCGACCGCCTATAGCGAGTGGTTCTCCCACCAGACCGGCGAGGACGCCGCCGACTGGGCCGAGGGCTTCCCCATCCGGAACCACAACGTGACGACGATCGCGCCCACCGGCACGACGTCGATGGTCGGCAACACGACCGGCGGCTGTGAGCCGATTTACAACGTCGCTTACTACAAGAACGTCACCGACGACGTGCAAGGCGACGAGATGTTAGTCGAGTTCGACGACTACTTCCTGCGGGTGCTCGAGGCGAACGACATCGACGTCGACGCCGTCAAAGCGGAAGCCCAAGAACAGATGGCCACGAACCAGTTCGACGGCGTCGAGGGACTGTCGACCGTCCCCGACGCGATCGGCGAACTGTTCGTCATCACCAGCGACCTCTCGGCAAAACAGCACGCGGCCGTCCAGTGTGCCTGCCAGGAGGGCGTCGATTCGGCCATTTCGAAGACGGTCAACGCGCCGAACGACTCCTCGATCGAGGATGCAAAGGAGGTCTTCGAGTGGGTCTACGAACACGGCGGCAAGGGCGTCACCTACTACCGCGACGGCACTCGATCGAAGCAGGTGCTGACGACGCGGGCCGACAACGCCGACTTCGCTGACGAGACCGAGGCCGCACAGGCGCTCGTCGAACAGATCGACGAGATCTTCGGCGGACTCGAGGCCTTCCTCGAGAGCGAGGAAGTTGCAGACGTGCTCGATGAGGATCTGGGTTCACTGACCGGAGACGGAACCGCCATCGAGGTCGACTTCACCGAAAAGCGCGAACGGCCCGACGCTCTACAGGGTGTCAGCCAGCGGATCGACACCGGCTACGGAAAGATCTACGTGACGATCAACGAGGACCCCGAGACCGGCCAGCCGTTCGAACTCTTCGCGAACATCGGCCACTCGGGCGGCTTTACCAACTCCTTTACCGAGGCGCTGGCGAAGGTCATCTCGACGTCGTTGCGATCGGGCGTCGACCCCGAGGAAATCGTCGACGAACTCTGTGGGACTCGTAGTCCAAAGGTGGCCTGGGACAAAGGCGAGCAGATTCAGTCGATTCCGGACGCGATCGGGACTGCGATGCGTCGTTACCTCGAAAACGAGATCGACAAACCGTATCCGACCCAGCAGACCCTAGAAGAGTCGGCTGACGCCGACGCGGCGATCGAACAGGATGGTCCCAAGACCGACGGCGGCGCGGCGGCAGCCGACAGTGCTGACGATGCCACGCAGGATCTTATCGACGCCGGCGAGTCGCCTGAGTGTCCCGACTGTGGCTCGCTGTCGCTGTACTTCTCTGAAGGCTGCAAGACCTGTGAGTCCTGTGGCTGGAGCGAGTGCTAACGTCGCGTTTCCGGCGTCGAACGAGAACTGACGTATCCATCCGGATCCGATCGGACGCACTCTGATCGAACTCGAAGCGCGATCGGGTCCAGTTCGGACCTCGTACCGACTCCGTGTTGTGCGACGCCTTCGACACACATTCCCGAGTGCTTACGATCCGTGCGGCCGAAGGAGTCCACAATGACTGATGAGACGAATGAGGCGGACGCGGAGGGGGGTGGCGGTCGGCCGTGTCCTCGGTGTGACCAGCCCATGTTTCGCCGCCACTGCAAGTACGTCTGCCCGCAACACGGCGTCGTCTACGACTGCTCTGACACCTTTTGGACATAGGGGAGACGGTCCGCTGGATCGAACTCGTCCGCAGAGGAGCGACTCAGTTCCTGAGTTCGACGAAACTGATACAAGATGACGGTCTGTGGTCTCGGACGAACTACCCCCATGTCCACGCAACCGACGATCCTCGTGGTTGACGACGAGGAGGAACTCACCGATCTCTATGCGATGTGGGTCGACGAACAGTACGACGTCCTGACCGCCTACGACGGCAGATCCGCGCTCGAACAGTTCCACAGGGGTGTCGACATCGTGTTGCTCGATCGCCACATGCCGGATATCTCCGGCGACAGGGTACTGGCCGAACTCCGAAACCGGGGCCACGACTGCTGGGTGGTCATGATCACCGCGGTCGATCCCGGGCTCGACATCGTCGAACTCGACATCGACGACTACCTGACGAAACCGGTGACGCGAGCCCAGCTAACCCGCATCATCGAAAATCTCCGCGTTCAATCACGGTACGGCGGGGACGATCGGCGCGAACTCGAAGCGCTCTCGAACAAGATGGAAACGCTCGAAGACGAACACGCGATCGACGAACTGGAGGAGACGGACGCGTACAGGCAACTCGAGTCCGATCTGAAGGATCTGAGCGATTCACTGATCGATGGCATACACAGGGACCGCTAGGTATTCGCTCCGGCGATGCGATCGAGCGTGACCGCTACCCGTCGACGGGCCGGTCCGGACCGCTCTGGCGGCTCCGGTCGCTAATCACGCGATAAGCGGGCCCCGCGAGCAACGTTACCGCACCGAGAGTACACCCGATCGCCAGAACGAAGCCCAGTTCTCCGAGTCCGCCGGTCGTCACCGTCGCGGCCGACGCACCGACGACGACAGCGGCGACCGTCCAGGGGAGTTCTCCGATCGCCGTCCCGACGAGGAGGTGTCGGAGCCGAACGCCGCTGGCTGCCGCGGCGGCCGTCGAGATATCCGAGGGGATCGGTGCCAGTCGCGAAGCGACGACGCCGCGGAGCGGGCCGGCGGTTTCGTAGTAGCGATCGATCGCGGTGCCGGCTCGATCGACGAGGCGGCCGAGACCGTTGCATCGCCCGTCCGAGCGATCGGACCGTTCGGTGCCGGCCGGCGAGGACTCGGCGTCGGGGATACCGTCGTGGGAATCGGCCGCGTCGGGTTCTGCTGGAGCACCGGCTCCGTCACCACCAGTAAGCCAGCGAACGGCGAGAAAAACCGGTGTTACGGTCGCGACGACGCCGAGAAGGGCGATCGGGACCCCGAGTGTGACGCCGTAGCCGTAGCCGACTACGATCGCGAGAGGCGTCGTCGGCCACGCGAACAGCGGTCGCACGAGATACAGGCAGACAATGACGAGAGCGAACAGCGATGGATCGGCCGCCACCGATTCGACGGCGGCGATCGTCGACGACGGGGAAACGAGCAGCCCCGCGGCGACCACGCCGCTGACGAGCACCAGGCCAACGATCGCCCGACCGGTCGCCGACAGCATCGATCCCAGTTTTTTCTCGAGTACTGAAGCTTTTGTGCCTCGCTGCGGTGAGCGACGCAACGCTTATTCCACCAGCGAAACCAGCACGCAACGATGCCAGAGGATCCGGGGGCCGACCGACCCGTCGACGGCGATCGCGCGGCCGCAGGCGACGGCGAGACCGACGATCGCGTCGCACTCGGTCTCGCACTACTCGAGCGACTGGAACACGAGTCGCTGCCCCTTCCCGACGTCGTCGATCGCATCGAGACGGTGACGACGGACCCCACCGTCACCCGGACCATTCTCGATCGAGCCGAGTTACACGGGATCATCGATCGCGAGGACGGGATTGTCCGCCCAAACAGTCGCCAGTACGTCCGTTTTGAGCAGGACGTGATCACGAAAGAGGGCGAGTTTACGTGCCGGCGCTGCGGGTCGGGTCTCTCGACGGGTCACTTCATCGCACTCGACGCCGGCGAACTCGGGCCGTTCGGCTCCTCCTGTATTCGAAAAGTGACCGGCCGGGAGTAAGTATCGGAGCCCGGACGGTGGAACCGGAGTCGGTGCTCTCCGGGTGTAGACGATCGTCGCCTACCGACCCTGTCGCAGTTCCTCGATCAGCGTCTCGATCGTTTGCTGCTGGGTTTCGATCTGTTCGCGCTGTCGTTCGACGGCTGCTTCGAGGGCGTCGAGTCGATCGAGGAGTTCGGGATCGGGCCCGCTGCTGGCGGCCGATTCGGCGGTTGCGGCGTCGGTCGTCGGCTCGAGGTCACCGTCGATCGTCTCCGTCGCTGGCTCGAACAAGTCACCGGTGGCCGCGGTAGCCGCGTCGTCGCGGCTGCGCTCTCCGGACGCTCGGTCAGCCCCAGCGGTCGCCGCGTCGGTTCGATCGCGGGCTCGCGTGGCGTCGACGGCGTCGGGGACTGCGCCTTCGCTCGCGAGTGGGTCCGGTGATCCGGACTGTGCTGCCGGTCGCGATTCACCTCCGGCGTCAGCGTCCGACCCGCCGGTGTTTGCCGGAGGTTCGACAGCGGTCTCGTCCGGTTCAGGTGGGTTCGCATCGAGCGGATCGACGCCGTCGCCAAAGTCGACGGTTCCGGCCGCGCTGTCGTCGTCGGGTTCGTCGTCTTCGCCGAGAACCTCGTTGAGTTCCGCGAGCGAACCCACGTCGTGGTACTCGAACAGCGCACGTTCGAGTCGTTCCCGACAGTCGTTTGCCTCGTCGTTCGGCGCTTTGATGCGCTGAGGACGGCCGTCGACGGTGAGAACGATCGAGGTGGCGACGCTGCCGTCCTCGAAGGCGAGATTGGTCACGTCGCCAAAGTGGTACTCCTCGTAATCGCCGTCCCAGACGGCTTCTCCGATATGCTTGACGAGTCGATCGCTCGTGATAATGAGCGTGAGTTCGCTAAAGCGGTAGGTCTGGACGACAGTTTCGCCGGCGTCCGTGATACCGTTGCCGTTCAGAACGCCCGCCAGAACCGGGTGAAGCGCGGCATCGGTCTTGCTTGCCGGGACCGCGAACGATCGGCTTCCCTCGAGCGGGTACTCGAGTGCGAAGGTGGTTTTCCGCCGCCCTTCGGAGAGGGTGAGCCGATCGGCGTCGTGGGGGAAGTTATCGACCGATTCGTCGCTCAACAGCCCGTCGGCGCGATAAATGATGGTGTCCGAGGCGGTGATGAAGAGTTCGTCGTCGCCGCCGAGAGAGACGCGCGCCGCGATCTCGTCGCCATCGAGCGCAGCGTGGACGATGCCGGGAACGCTCATGCCCCGCAGTTCGCAAGGCCCTTGTATAAATCCGTGGGTCCGGGGAACGCTCGGTCGACCAGCGAAGCGTTACCGGGAGGTAATCCGGTCACGTGAGGGTTGGCTTCTATTTATAACGAACCACTCGTAAGTAGGGTACAAGAGGTAACCTACAAATGACGAACTCCACCGACCAGACGGACACCCCACGGTACGAAGTCGCCATCGTCGGCGGCGGACCGGCCGGCCTGACGGCGGCGCTGTACGCGGCTCGACTCGGCCACGAAACCGCCGTCTTCGACCGCGGCGGCGGTCGCGCCGCGATGATGCAGGAGACCCACAACGTCATCGGCGTCCCCGAATCGGTCTCCGGAGCTGAGTTTCTCGAGACGGCCGTCGACCAGATTCGATCGTACGGCGCGGACTACCGCCGGGAGTTCGTGACCGCGATCGATCGACGTGACGAGTCGTTCCACCTGGAGACGACCGACGGGACGGCGCTCGCGGAGCGGGTCGTTCTCGCGACCGGGTTCTCCGACGGCCGCCCCGAACCGCCGCTGCCCCGGACGGGGCGCGGACTCCACTACTGTCTCCACTGTGACGCGTACATGTTCGTCGACGAGCCGGTGTACGTGATGGGCCACGGCGACAGCGCCGCCACCGTGGCGTTGCTCATGCTCAACTTCACCGACGAGGTCGACCTCCTGTTGCGCGGCGAAGATCCCGAGTGGAGCGACGAAACGGCGGCGCTGCTCGAGAATCACCCCGTGGACGTCGTTCACGAAGACGTCACCGGCGTTCGGAACGGCGAGGACGGCTGGCTCGAAGCGCTAGAGTTCGCAGATAGCGTCGGACCGCGCTCCACTGGCAGTCGATCGGCGTCCGGAGACGATACCGTTCGCGAGTACGCGGGCGGCTTCGCGATGTACGGCTCCGAGTACAACAACGGTCTGGCGGCGTCGCTCGGCGCGAACCTCACGGACGACGGAGCGGTCGTCGTCGACGACCACGGACGGACCTCCGTCGAGGGGCTGTTCGCCGTCGGTGACCTCACCCCCGGCCACAACCAGATTCCCGTCGCGATGGGCCAGGGCGCGAAAGCCGGCATCGCGATCCACAAGAGTCTCCGCGAGTTCCCGAAGTCGCTCGCAGAACTCGATCGCTACGGGGCGGTCGATCCGCAGGACGTTCCCGCGATGAGCCCGGAGTTGCGATCGCAGGCGGGCGCTCACTCGGCGGCAAGCGACGATTGAGACGGCCGGTGGTCGTTCGGTCCCGTCGATCGCCTTCGCGTCCGAGCGATCGCTGGGACCACGGTACAGCGATCCGTCTTGTGCAATAGCGACTTCGATCAGTCGCCGCCGGCCACCTCGGCAGGGGTTGCGACAGCGACGTCGACGTCCTGTGCGAGCGAGACGAGCGCGTAAACGGGCGCACGCCGCGCCCATTCGTCGATCAGGTTCTGGTCGAGGCTCTCGCCGTCGACCTCGACTTCGGCGGTCAGGTTCTCGAAGACCGAGTCGGTCTCGTTGAGTTCCGCGAGACTGAACAGGACCGCCGGATCGAAATCGGTCCGGACGCGCGTCTGAAGGTGGTCGATCGCCACGCCATTGGCCGCGGCGTTGATCGAGATGCCGACGTTGATACAGGCGGCGAGTGCGGATAGCGCCACTTCGATCGGTTCCATCCGATCGGTCGCGCCGACCCACCCGGCCGCGTCCAGAACGTCTTTCCAGCCGCCGTACGGGAGGGTGTACTCGCGCGTCTCGCGGGTGATCGTCTCGCCGCCGAGTTCGTAGCTGTCGATTTTTCCGAGGCTGTGAGCGGCCGTTCCCTCGTAGGTCGCGGTCGCCCCCAGCCCGAGCTGGACTGCGTCGGGCTGTTCGGCTGCGTGCGCTGCGAATTCGTCGAGCGTTTCGAGGTCGATACCGTGTGCGGGGTGTCGATCGTCGGTCATTTGGATCACCGTTCTGCGAGAGACGCTACGGCGTGGGAGATGATGTGGGTGATTTATGATATTTCGCCGGGAGTTGCCGTCCCACCAGCCCTTGCAAAACGGCACCCTCCTGACGTCCGCGCCGGTTCCGGAACCGGT
Source organism: Halosolutus sp. DAT137 (assembly GCF_059736405.1). NCBI lineage: Archaea > Methanobacteriati > Methanobacteriota > Halobacteria > Halobacteriales > Natrialbaceae > Halosolutus > Halosolutus sp. DAT137. Next base: position 390,123 of record NZ_JCAQID010000008.1, read on the forward strand.
CCCTGGAACGACCCGAGCGAACCTATCGGATTTCGCTTGTAATCTTCTCGACCTGCGTCGCCTGGACCGTATACGACTCCCACGTCGATTGCGCCCACTCGCGGACCGCCGCCGCGTCGGTATCGATCACCGCATGGACCGTTCCGCTTTCTCGTTCGTAACAACTGATGATTACGCAGTCGTCGAGAAGGCCGATTCCGTACGGCGGGAGATCCTCGTGCTCCAGAACGGTGAAATTGTCCCGCTGGATCATCTCGGAACTGCGCTCGGGGTACGTCGAAATAAAGTACGTATGGCTGTCCGGGCGGTCCACCAGAACGACCTCGACCCCCTCGGTGATCAGCTGTACGAGGACGTCAAAACAGGGATCCATCAACGCGACTTTCGGGTGCACGAACCGAAGCTCGCTCGTCTCCCGAAGACGCGACTCGAATCGGTTCACCGGGCGGTACGGTGAATCGGGTTCAGCGACAGTGACGGTCATCTCCGCCCACGTCTCGATGGGCAGCGCACGAATCTCCTCGGGGAGCCAGTGCCAGATATCGCGCAATCGCCGCTCTACGTCGACCCGTTCGATCAGGTCCTCGATTCCCGAAGCGACTACCTCACCCAGCCGCGTCGCTTCGTACTGGTACCCGCTCTTGCGGACCCAGATTCGGCTTTCGAACTCGTCTAGGGTCCGCCGAATCGTCGACGACGAGACGCCGGTCAACTCACAGAGTTCCGAGCGACTCCGCGGACGCTCCGTCAACGCGACGAGCGCCGGAACGCGGTGTTCAGACCGCGTGAGATACGCGATATCACCGATCGGTGAATCGGGCGTATACTGTGGCATGTTATCGAAGGCCATACGATGAGTACGCAAACGAGTACTAAAACGACTAGGCCAGTTCAATCGAATGCGATCGATAGTGTTGCCCGACGGGACGAACGCCGGTGACCTGGGTTCACGTATCGAACGGTCTCGATCCCCGTACCGGGAGGACAGGCCTATCTCCGTACTGGGAGGACAGGCCCATCTCCGTACCGGGAGGAGGAAACCGACCGACCCCGCGCACGGACCGGTACCCGACACTGCCCGCGAAACGACGATCGGCCAGCCAGATCACCGAGATACCGGTTAACAGGCCGCCTTACGCCATGAGAAGGGTATCGATCCAGTCGTCGGACTGAATCCAGGCGTCTTCCGTCCGTTCGTCGTACACGATCAACGCCGAATCGTCCGTCGTCACGGCCGAATATCGTTCGAGATCGGCGGCGTCGACGCCGATCGACGGTTGTCCGTGTGGTTCGGTGTGGTTTGATGGGGTGGTATCTGCGGACATTGGAATGTACCTCGGTTACCGTACAATACTCGGTACGATATCGTAACGAATAACCACACGCGAACGTCCGCGTGAGGGGGTTACGGCGACGAAAGTCAGTCGGCGGCTGCCGGCAACTCTTCGCCCGAGATCGACTCAGAAACCGAGTAGATCGATTTCCTCGCATCGCGAAAGGAGACGCGCTCGTCGATGGCCCCAGCGTCGCGGAGGCTCGCGAGTGCGTACCGAACGGTTCGCCTGCTCAGCCGGGTTTCCGCCGCGAGCCGTCCCTGCGTCATCGAGCCCTCCACCGTGAGAACTTTGAAAACGAGCTTTGCACTCGGCGGAAGCTCGTAGAGCCGTTCTGGATCGTCGGTCATGTCTGGTTCCTCGTCCGGGCACGCAGATACTCGTTTGCTGGTAGTGCACCGCTCGTGCACGGTCGCTCGAGAGCGCAGCGGTTCGAGAGAGGCGTGTTCATCGTTTCACCCGAGAAACCGCGAGTTCGTCGAGCCGATCGAGAAGGTTTGCGACGCTTGGCCGATCGGCTGGGTGTGATCCGCGATGGACGTATTCGATCGTCGGCTGGGAACCGGACGCGTCGATGAGGATCGCTTCGGGCATCCGACCGACCATGTCGTGAAACGAACCAATAGTCCCGCTGAAAGACCAGGACGATCGCGTCGCGGTCGGGATCCGCGGCGTAGTCGCTCAGTCGAAAGGGGTCGGACCCGATCGCTGCGTTCGAGAGTTCGAAATCTGTGAGTTCTGGCACGATGGGGAATGAATCGATTCGACCTGGGTCCCGAGACGGTACCGGTTCTCGTCGATCGGTTCGTCGGTGCGACAGCGTGCCGTGACCTCGTCTCCGACGTCGACTCGATCGTCGTTGTGGACGTGGAGTTCGAGGGTTCCGTCCGCGGATTCGGAGTCCAGTCGTGGCGAGGCGACGCCGTCTCACCGATCGAACGGACGGTGGACCCCCCAAAATAGACATCACTCGGTCGTACCCTGGACTCGCCGTTTTCTCCGCGGGGACGTCGATCTCGTACGATCGCGAACATCCGAAAAGCGCACTCTGTGCGTGTCGGGACCCGGAAAATGAACTCTTTGCGAGGCGGGGATACGGTCGTGCCCGCGAGGCGGTGCCGAGATTAGTCTCGTACGATCAACGCGTAGGCGAGCGCCACCGGGACGGCGTAGACGATGTGGCCGACCAGACTGACGATCGTGCCAGGAATCGCGACGTTCGGGAACGGCGGTGCGCCGGGGAAGCCGAGCGCCGACAGCCAGATCGGCATCACGAGCACGGCGAGTGCGACGGTCGTCAGGACGCCGTAGCCGATTCCAAGGCCGATCGCGGGACCGACGCGTGTTGCGGGTTCGCGAAGCGGTCCGAACTGGACGAGCGCGACGTAGGCCAGTCCGAGGACGACGCCGTGGAACTGGTGGATGGCCCAGCCGGCCAGGAGCGCCGGTCCCTCGATGCCGTACATCGCGGGAATCGCCATCTCGAGCATCGGTGCGGGGATCACGTACTGCATGATCAGCCCGAAAAAGACGCTGCCGACGAAGCCGCCGATCGCGCCCGAGGCCCAGTCTGTTGACGTGACGGTGCGTGTCGAGGTCGTTGCGTGTGTTTCAGCAGCCATTTCAGGTTACCTTCAGTAACCCGGTATGCGACGGCGGGACATAATTGTAAGCTATGTTAGAAGTAATGCGGTTACGTGTCGGTAACGGCGGTCGCCCACGACGTCACGGGACGTTCCGGCGAGACCCCGACGCGGGGCGTCGGAATATGAACGGTGAACTGGGGCAGGGCGGCAGTTATGCCTCTTCGGGGAGATCCACCGATCGACATCGCTTTCGTCCGATGATAGCCGAGACACCCTGGCGACCGCACCCGACGATCGAACCGAGCAGTCGACCGACCGACCACCGGCGGTTCGCGCCGACCCGCCGTCGATCCGTCGTCGATCGGTCATGAGCACGAGCAGGCGCTCCCTTCTCAGGGCGGCCGGATCGATCGGCGTGGGGGGATCGGTCGTGCTCGGATCTGACACGAGACGGGAGCGGCCGAATTACGGGTCCGCCCCCCGAATCGAACCGATCTTCAGTTATCCGTCGCCGCTGGGGTGGCCCGACGACGTCCACGAGCGAACGGTACTGGGGCTGCTACACCAGGCTGCTCCCGGGACGGCCGTACACCTCTCTCTGTACTCGTTCACGCGCACGAACGTCGCGAGGGCGTGTATCGCGGCCGCCAATCGCGGCGTCGATGTTAACGTCCTCCTGGACGGTCACCTCATCAACGCGGATGCCGTCCAGCGGCTCCGCGAGACGACCGTCGATCGCATCTCGATCGCCGCTGACGGCGGGATCGGTGACGGCAGCAACCACAACAAGTTCCTCCTCGCTGAGAAACTGAAAAACGGCGAGTCGAACGTCGTGTGGCAGTCCTCCTCGAACCTCACGGACACGCAACGCTACCTTCACAACACGTCGATCGTGTTTCGCGGCGACGACGACCTCTACGACGTGTACAGAGGGTACTGGTCCGAACTGGCCGCCGGTAACACGGATCCGGACTACAACCGCACGGCGAAAACCGACGCCGCGACGGTCTACTTTTCTCCTCGGTCCGACTTCGACACGCACCTCGCGGCGCTGGAGAACGTCGTTCCGACACCTGACGCGTCGATCCGATTCATGTATTCGATCTGGAACGAGAACCGTTCCGCGATCGTCGATCGTATCGGAGAACTCGTCGACGGCGGCTGTACGGTCGACGCGATCCTCAACGGAGCGCAGTCGGACATCGGCAACCGCCTGCAACGGGCGGGCGCGGCGGTACTCGAGTATCCGTCGACTCCCCTGGGAGAACTGACACCGTGGCAGTCACCGAACGTCCACTCGAAGACAATGCTCGTCGACGCTGACGTCGACGTTGGCGGCGAAACGAGACGCAGACGCCTCGTCTATACGGGATCACAGAACCTGAGCAAAAGCGGGCTGACCACCAACGACGAGACCTTCCTCCGGATCGAAGACGACGACATCTACACCCAGTTCGTCCGGGACTGGGAGCGCGTCCACGAACAGGGTCGGCACCTGGCCAGCGGTGGAGTGACGGCGTTCGTTCGCTCTCTCTGGTGAGTCGATCCGGCGCACACTACCCTCGACGACGCCGGGTTTCGCCAGCGAGCCGCGGCCGGCCGATCGACTGCCCCGACAGAGGGTGGCACACACGACGGGATCGAATGAGAAGGTTAAAGAATAGCACCGCTCTACGGAAAAACGAGCCCGGGTGGCTTAGCTGGACATAGCGCCGCACTCATAGGGTTCAGAGATTCGGTGCGGATCGCCTTGGAAGCCTCCGTGTCCCCCGCGAGGACTGCCGAGCCTCGGACCTGGGACATGCGGAGATCGAGGGTTCGGAGCCCTCCCCGGGCATGCTTCTCACAGACATCACGAGTCGAAGACGAGTGATAACGCTGAGAAGCGTGTCCGGCCCGCTCCGAACCCGTTGGTATTGCGCGAACGCAGTGAGCGCAAGGCGGAAAAGACGAACGTAGTGAGTCTTTCCGTGGTTCGGAGCCCTCCCCGGACACTGGCTTTCTACACGACGTCACGATCGTCTGGAGCGGCGAGTCCGAACGGTAGCCTAACTGTGGGGATCGAATCGCGGCCCGCAGCCATCGCGGAGCGAATCGGACGAACGTATTTAGTAGTGGTCTCACAAGAGACGAATCACAATGGGTCTCTTTCGCCACGTTCTCGTTCCGATCGCCACCGACGAAGATGCACGGACCACCTGCGAGGCGCTCGAACCGTATCTCGCGGAGGTCGAACGCGTTACGGCCGTCCACGTGATCGAGAAGGGGGGCGGAACGGTCGACAAAGCACCGCTCGAAAAACGGCAGGAAGACGCCGCCGACTGTCTCGCGATCGTCGAAGCGGAACTCGGTGACCGCGTCGCCGTCGATACGCACACGGTGTACGGAACGGCTGTTGCAGACGCGCTGTTCGAGACGGCGGCCGAGGTAGCTGCGGACGCGATCGCGTTTCACGCTCGCGGCGGGAGTCGAATCGTCCAGTTTCTCGCCGGAGAGACGGCGTCGAACCTCGTTACCGACCCGGTCATTCCCGTCGTTTCGTTGCCGCGAGCGAGCGAGTAACGCGACGCTACGATCGCCAGAACGCCGGCGTCAGTAAGACGAGAACGGGAATGATTTCGATTCGACCGACCCACATCATAATCACCATGACGGCGCGTGTAGTGGTGGGAAAGCCGGCGTAGTTGTCCATCGGGCCGGCCATGCCGAAGGCGGGACCGATGTTGAGAAAGATCGACGCCGAGGCGCTCAGCGCCTCGAATTCCGTGACGGGAGTCGCCGTGCGTGACGCGTCGACGACGACGACGACCGTCAACAGGAAGAAGATGATGATCGCCAGCAATACGTAGGCGTAGACGTCTTGAATCGTCTCCTCGTCGACCACGTCGTTTCCGAGCCGAAGCGGTCGGATCGCTTCCGGGTGGACCGAGGTAAACAGGTTCCGTCGAAACGCCTTCAACGTCACCAGCCAGCGTAGCGACTTGATCGAACACGTCGTTGAACCCGCCATCCCGCCGAGAAACATACAGAGAAATAGCATGTGCGTCGCGCCGGCCGACCAGAGGCTGAAGTCGGTCGACGCGTACCCGGTCGTCGTCACCAGCGAGACCACGTTGAACAGGCCGTGTCGAATCGTCGGCTCGATATTCTGGGGGACGTCCGGGTCGAGCCAGACGATCGCCGCGACGATCGCACCGAACACGGCGAGGGTTCCCACGAAAAATCGAAACTCGTCGGATTCGATCGGGCGACGCAGATCGCCCTGTGTAACGTAGTACAGGAGCACGAAGTTGGTCGCCCCGACGATCATAAACGGGATGATGGCCCACTGGACGACCGGGGTAAACGCGCCCACGCTCTCCGGTTCCGGAGAGAAGCCGGCGGTAGAAACGCTGGTCAGCGCGTGGGAAACGGCGTTGAACAGGTCCATGTTGGGCGCGACTCCGAGCAGGTGCAACGCGTAAAACGTCGCCGCCGCGAGTATTGTGATACCGACGTACAGTCCCCAGATAAGCCGCGCCGTATCGCCAATGTGCGGGCGAAGCTTCCGGACGTTTCTCGTCTGGCTTTCGGTTTCCATGAGCTGAGCGCCACCGACCATCAAGTTCGAGAGCAGTCCGATCGCGACGATCAGGATGCCGAGGCCGCCAAGCCACTGGAGGAGCTGTCGCCACAGTAGTATGGCACGGGACTGGTTGTCGAAGTCCCAGCCGCTCATGATCGTCGCCCCCGTCGTCGTGAGCCCGCTCATACTCTCGAACAGCGCATTGACCGTCCCTCCGAGAAGTCCCGTAAACGCCGAGTCGGGGTGGGAACCGAGTCCAGCCACTAAAAACGGGATCGCACCGATCACGCCCACGCCCAGCCAGGTCGCTGCGACCATCAGGAACGCCTCCCGCTGCTCTAGCGATCGATCCTCCGAGAGCGTCTCGAATGCGACCCCGACGACGACCGTCGCGAGCATTGCGGCGACGAACGGCAGCGAGTCGTCGCCGTCGAAGATCGCAAGCACGAGCGGGAACGCAAGGGGCACCGCAAGCCACTTGAGAACCGTCCCGGTGAGGCTACAACTCGAACGCCAGTCGACGCGAACCTGCATTAGCTGTTCAACAGTGTGGCCGGGGAGAAAATAATCTGTTCGGAACCGGACGCCAAAGGAGCCCGGAACCGACCACCGCTCCGGCAGCGGTGAAAACGCGGTTGATACGGACACCGATCGCGTTCGATGCGGTCGATTGTCGACCGAAGAGATAGAAGCATTTAGGTATTTCATCTGAAGTTATGCGGTATGGTGCCCAGCGCAGTTCGCGCCCTGGCGATCCTGCTCACAACCGGTACGATTCTCGTCGCTGGCTGTACGATGCCCGTCGATGAAACGAGCGAACCCGACGGCGTGGAGTTGGTCGACGACGCGATCGATCAGCGATCGGGCGTCGAGCGCCTGGAAGGCGTGCGAACCACGACGGTAGAGACGAACGAGACGACCGTATCGACGACCGTCGAAGTCTGGGAGCGGCCGCCGACGGACCATCGAAGCGAGGTCATCGCCGCGATCGGTCCGGAGTCGGTCGGTGACGTGATCGTCACTACCGAGACCGAAAGCTGGACCTACGACGCCGAACAAAACGTCGCGACGCTGTACGAGGACCAGGACGACGAGGGTGTGGGTAACGGGACGGCACCATCGCCGGCTGGAACTGATGCGGTACTCGAGGGCTACGACGTGACCTACCTCGGCACCGAGCAACTCGGTGAGTGGGACACCCACGTGGTCGAACTGAACGCGACAGACGACCGACCGATCGAACGCTCGATCAGCGTGCTGGTCGGTGATACCGAGTACGTGGTGCCGTTTTCGTACGGCGAAGCCGAGAGCGAAAACCGGACGGTGACGCGAGAACGGTGGTGGATCGATCAGGAGACGGCGTTTCCGGTCAAACAGCGAACCGAACTCGTCGGTCCGGGCGGGGAGCCGATGACGATCACCGTCGAGTACGAGGAGGTAGACCTAGACGCCGACTTCGGGGACGATCGGTTCAGCTTCGAACCGCCGGCGAATTCGACGGTCGAAACGCACGTTCCGCTGCGAGCGGTCGACTCACCGGATGTCGCCGCCGAAACCACCGCGCTGACCGTGCCGGAGCCGCGGCTCCCTGCTGGGTACGAACTCGACGAGACGACCGTTGCCGACGACGGCTCCTCCGTCTCGTTGTTCTACAGCCACGTGGACGATCCACACGAGACGATCTGGATCGAGACAGCCGAGAGCGAACCGGGCGCACTCGCCGTGGGAGAGGTCGTGGCCGAAAACGTCGGCTCGATCGACGCGACCCGACTCGAGTTCCCGACCATGTCGACGCTCGTCTGGTCGTGTGACGGCCAGTACTACGACGTGAGTGCGCCCCTCGACGCGGAAACGTTACTGGCGATCGCCACGTCGATCGACTGTCCGTAAATCACGATCGATCTGTGGCTGTACTCGATCACGCACGTCGAGCAAGGAAAAGCCGGTTCACTCGCGTTTTGATTTCAGTCCGCGCTGCCAGACGTTGGTCACGGAGTCGCCGGTTGGCGGCGTGTGGCTGACGTCTTTCATCGTCTGTGTGGGTTGGTCTGTCATGAGTGAGGGTCGTACACGGTCCGATATATGAGTTACGAGTGGTGAATAATTACAATATAATGGATTTAAGGAACACACTGCGCCGTGAGACGCAACATAGCACTACCGATATTGCCCCGGCTCAGGCGGACGCAACGCGGATTTCGCCGTCTGCGTCCACAGTTATGCAACAGTCGCTGTACTCGAACGTTACCGATCCCCCGGATCGGACGCCGTTCGCGTTCGGTTCGAAGAGTCGGTCGAGTGCGTCGGCGTTGATCGCGTAGTGAAGTGGATCGAGTTCGGTGACATCGATGTCCAGAAACGTCGCGACGGCGCCTGCAACGGCGACGCTGAGCGGTTCGTCGTCGAGTCGATCGAACTGTACAATGTAGGCTTCCGATTCGAGCGATGAAGTGGTGTTAGCCATTGATAGAATCCCCATCCCGTTGAGAGACATCCCACCATTTGAGAGACGCTGTAAAGTGATTGACTGTTAACTGTATAATCAACTGTCCCGAGTGGTAGTTAACTGTTTAACCACCATCGAACTCTACCGCATTCTCGAACAGCGCAGCGAAGAGTTTCCGCTCGACGATCCGAACGTGATTGTGGAACGCAGGCGGCGAGATCTCGAGTGACTCGGCGAGTTCTTCGCCGGTCGTTGCCCGGGGCCACTCGAAGAACCCGCCGTAGTATGCGGTCTGGACGACCTCTCGCTGGCGATCGGTGATCGGCTCGAGCAGGGCCGTCCGACACCGTCCATCGAGTCTCGTCCGCTCGTCCGGTGCGTGTTCCCGGCGGGCAACCATCGACGCCGCGAGGCCGTGGTGGTCGATCGCAGCCAGCACTTCGCGAATCTCGACCGCCGCTGGCACCTCGATGATGGCCCGGCTCTCCTCCCCGTCGGTCGCAAACGCCCGCACGGTCGCTCCTCGCCCCTCCACGATCGACCCGAAAAACGGCTCGCTAATGTGGAGTTGTAACAGGGTATTCTCACCGCTGCCGACACTCGAAACGCCGTCGAAACCGTCCACCGCCGCGACCGCGTCGTCCGCGAGGGCCGCGTCGATCGATCTGTCCGCGGCAACGAATACGATCGTCGCACCGTCGGATCGAGACATCGCCCCCTCGAACGTCAGCGACGTCTCGAGGCGGGCCGCGAGCCGACAGAGTGCTGACCGGCCCTCGAGTTCGAGTTCGATCTCGGCTCGCTCGTCGTTTTCTATTGCGTTCTTGCGCTTGACAGTGTCTATGGCGTACGCGATGTGTTCTCCGAGTTCCGCGAGCGTCGATCGAAGCGTCTCGTCGAAGGCATCCCGCTCGGTGCCGTAGATCGACAGGACGCCGTAGAGAAACCCATCGTAGACGAGGGGAACGGCGAACGCTGACTGGAGATTTCGCGAGAGTGCCTTCGCCCGCCAGTCGCCGTCCCGAACCGCATCCGCGATGTTCTCGACGACGGTCGGACTCCGCGTTCGGGCGCTCCGGCCGGCGGGTTCGGCTGCGGTGTCGTCGACCGTCGTGACCGTCACCGAATCGAGATAGCCCCGATCGAGCCCCGCCTGCGATCGCGGGCGAACCTGGTTGCCGCTCGGGTCCGGCTCTCCGATCCAGGCCAGCGAGCACGCATCGAGTGCAGCCAGTCGGTCGCAGATGCCCGCTTCGATTTCGTTTCGGGAGTCGGCCATCAAGAGGAGCTGTTCGATATCCTGTCGCACCTGGTTCGCGTGGTTCAGTCGCTCGAGGTCGGTGTTCTGGCGTTCGAGTTCGCGTTCGCGGTCGTACAGTCGCCGCGTCCGCCCGATCCGATCGAGTGCGGACGTTGCCGTCGTCGCGAACAATTTCGCGAGTTCGACGGTCCGTTCGTCGTAGGCGTCTGACTCGCCGGAGACCGCGACGAGAACGCCGTGATCGCCAAGCGACACGTAGAGTCCACTCTCTACGTCCGGCGCGGCGAACTCGCGGGCCGGACAGTCGTCGGGATCGTCGCCATCGATCCCGCGGCCGTCGTCGTCACTGCCACCGGAGAAAACGGCCGCCCCGCCGGCGACGAACGTCTCCCAGAGCGGTCCCTCGTCGGGGTCGAGCCGTGGCGGCGAGCCGACCGTCGTCTCGAACCCCGCGGACGAGGCGATCGGAACGAGTTCGTTGTGGTGCTCGTCGAATCCGTAGATCGCGCTGTCGAGGTCGAGTACGTCGGTCGAAACGTCGACGATGTACTCGCAGGCGGCCTGTTCGGAGTCGACCGTGAGCAGATGACTGGTCGCGTCGTGGAGGGCGTTCAGCGCGTGTTGGTACTGAACGCGGTCGGTAACGTCGATCGAGACGCCGATGACGCGATCGACCGTGCCGTTCTGTCTCACCGGCCGATACCACGAGTCGAAAACGCGCCCGCGGAATCGTCGCTGGTTGTGGACAGGCGTGCCCTTGAGGGCCGATCGCAGGTCCTCGCAGATCCCCGGGTAAGACTCGAAAACAGAGATAAACGACTGCCCAGTAAGCTCCTCCGAGTCGAGATCGACGGTTTCGAGGCCGCGTCCCTCCGAGAGCGTAATCGTTCCGTCGTCGTCGATGACGGTGTGGATAATCGGTGCGTGATCGACCAGCGTCTGCAACCGTTCGGTTCGCTCTCTCAGTTCCCGATTTCGTTCGATCCGGTCGGTAATGTCGCTGAAGTACACGGAGAGACCGGTCGCGGATGGGTACGCGCTAATCTCCATCCAGATTTCGAGCGACTCGGAGTAGCGCTCCCACGACACCGGCCGCTGTCGGGTCAGTGCATCCTGAAATCGATCGTACAGCTCCGATCGAGCGCCGTGAGGAAACAGCTCTCGGACGTCGTTTCCGAGTAGTTCCGCCCGTGAGTGGCCGAGCAGTTCCTCGGCTCGCTCGTTGACGTAGGTGAACCGCCACTCGGTGTCGAGCGCGTAGAACGCGTCGGTCACGCGCTCGAGGATGTCTCGAGCGCGGTCGCCGTCCCGACCGACGGCCAGTCGCTCCGATCGCCGGATCGTCCGCCGAAGTCGGTGAGCGAGCAGTCCGGAATCCTCGATCGCACTCGCCGGGAGCACCTCGTCGGCACCATCCCCGAGGAGGTCCGCCACCACGTGGCCGCACTCGGGATTGGTGACGAACACGGTCGGCGTCCCGTCGATCGACGAAAGGACCGTCCGGCGATCCGTCAACACGCAGTCTGCGGACTCGAGTTCGGCGTCTTCGAGGGTCTCGAACGGACCCTCGATCGTCACACCATCGATCGACGTGGCGATACGTCGAGTCCAGTCTCCGGTACCGACGGCGAGTGCAGTAACGGGAGTCGACGCAGAACCCGCGAGACCGCTGTCCATACCATCTGTGAGGGGCCTCGACACAAAAACCTCGCGTCGATCTCGGCGGTGTAGCTCCCTCGAGCGCAGCGCAAGCGCCCGTAGCGGTCGGATGCGGTCGGCAGTCGACGCTCGATCGGAGCGGGGACCGACCGCGATCAGTCGGACTCGGTCGTCAACGGCTGATGTCTCGCCCGGTACCCGTCGTCGGCGTCGAGCGGTTCGATTTCGGCAACCTCCCGAAAGCGCACGTTCCGCTCCATCTTCGTGATGACCGCGGTGTCGTAATACTCGGCCTCGTAGGACGGCTCGTTCCCCGCCTCGCGGCGGTCAGCGACGAACTCGCGGTGTCGTTCGAGTCGCGTCCGACCGATCGATCGCGAAAGCGCCTCGATGTCCCTAATGCGATCGTCGAACACCTCGCGAAACGCGGGCTCGAGTTCGTATCCGATCGAATTGCGGCCGGCACAGAGTGCCGCCAGCGAGGTGGTTCCCGTCCCCCAGAACGGATCGAGGACGGTGTCGCCGTACGTCGAGTACATACAGCACAGCCGGTAGGGAATCGAAATCGGATACGCCGCCGATCGCTCCCGAAGGCCGTCTTCAACCGACTCGCGTTCGATGGCCTGGAGTTCCCCCTGCACGTCGGTCCAGACGTCGGAGAACCAGCGGTTGCGCTCCTCCCAGAAGTACGCGGCCTCGTACCGGCGATCGGCTCGCGGCTCGAACTGGCGACTCCGGCTTCCGTTCCGGAAGATGAGAACGTACTCGTGTTCCAGCGTGACGTAGGCATTCGGCGGGAGCGTCCCGCTCCCCATGAACTTCGCTGCACTGTTTGCCGGCTTGCGCCAGAGGATATCCGGCAACGGATCGAACCCGCGCTCCGCGAACGCGTCGATGATACGGGCGTGATTCGGGTACACGCGAAAACTGCCGTCGATCGATCGCGTGGCGTCCCCGACGTTGATACAGGCGATCCCCCCGTCGACGAGGACGCGATCGAGTTCGTCCCAGACGCGATCGAGCTGGGCGTGCATCGCCTCGAACGCCGCTCGCCCATCCCCGGCCGCTACCGCCTCGCCGATCGCGGGATCGAGATCTGCAAACAGGTCGTCCCACATTTCGATCATCGGGTACGGCGGAGACGTGACGACGAGTTCGACGGCGTCGTCACCGACCTCCGACAGCTCGCGGGCATCACCGACGACAGCGCGGTGGGTCGTCTCCATTGCTCTCACACTGACGGCGTGGTCCCCTTAGTGTTCGCGGTGTCAACCGACGCCGCGAGACGATCGATAGAAAAGGCCCCGTACCAGACGCTCCCAATCGGTCGCCGGCTCGAAAACGCACCTGCTTCAATTCAGGTCATCCGCGGCGTCCGCCTCTCGCTCGCACGTCATCCATCGCGTCTCCGGGTCGTCGCTCTCCTCTGCACGTCGTCCGTCTTCGAGTCAGTCCCGTCCTACTCTTCTTCTTCCGTTTGCTCGTCTTCTCTCTCCTCGTCTCCCGTGTCGACGTCGACGTCCTCCTCGACGCCGAGTTCCTCCTCGACGCCGGACTCGTCCTGACTGGCCTCATCCGTGTCGAGGTTCGTCGCCGGCTCGAACTCTTCGATCGGCTCCCACTCCTCCTCGTCGTCACCGGCGAGGCGACGCCGAAGGAAGACGGCACCGACGATGACCCCGAGCATCAAGAGCGCTCGAGACAGTCGCGAAGACGAGCCATCCGACTCACCGTCGGTCTCCGACACCGACTCCGCCTCGGAGTCGTCACCGCCGAGTTCCTCCCCGACATCTTCGATGATTTCCGGCTCCTGAATCCCCTCTATCGGCATTTCGTCGAGATCACCGGCCTCCCGTCCCGCCAGGAAGCCGATCGCTGCACCCAGACCGAACAGCGCTCCCGCGAGCGGGAGTCGTCGCGCGGTCGACGACTTCGTTCCACCCGACTCTTCGACGGCTTCGAGAATCGACTCTCGTAGCGGGGAATCCATCCCTTTCTCGACTGCTTCTTTCACAACCAGCTCGGATAGCGTCTTGTCCTGTTGCTCCGTCTCGGGCATAATTCGGGACGACCACACCGCCGTATATAATTCTGTCCACCGTTTCGATCGCCCCCCACCTACACGGCGCGTTACACGCCGGCTACCGGGCGGGTGTGGGGCGCTCGCGATGATGGTGGGGGTCTCTCCGAACGGACCGCTCGTCGTACCACGTATCACTCGGGTGACGCGGCGGCGATTGCGTTCGCCAATCAGGACGACCGTCGACGGCCACCTCCGGACTGCCAGTTGCGGCTCTGTGCTGGCCTCGATCGTCCGCGATGGAAGAGCGGTTCCTCGCTGCCCGGTGTCGATCGGGAGTAAACCTCCGGTTTCGAGCGGAGAGGTTGCAACAGTCGATTCGGTTTTCCGTGGCGAAGCCGGCGACGCACGAAGGCCTCGCATAACGAAAACGGTTGCACGAGAACCGGTTCCCATGAGTGTCATCCGCCAGCCGGGAGTGCTCGGTCGCACGACCCGACGAAGAATCGTCGGCGTGACTGCAGCACTCTCCGCGACGGCGGTCGAAACCCTCGCCGTCGGACTCTGGTTCGGACTCGTCGTCGGGTCTCGGACGACGGCGACCGCGCTCGCGGGGCTTGGCATCCTCTTTTGCGGGTCACTCCTCAGAGCCGGCGTCTTCGGGGCGGCGGTCAGCGAAATCGGTGATCTGTTGAAACCCCAACGGCTGTCTGCGGCCCTGCTGTTGACCGGTGGCTGGATCGTCTGGCTCTGGGTCGCGGAACTGATCGGCGCGGTTCCGGGACTCGTCGTTGCCACGATCGTTCTCTTCTGGATATTGATTCTCCAGTTTACCGTCGAACGACGCGTTTTCTCCTCTCGGGACCCCAGACAAGACCTGATCCTCCCGATTGGGTCAGCGCTGTTGCTCGCCACTGGCGCGGCAGCACTGCTCGCGTCGGCCTGGTTCGTCGAGTGGATGCTGGTCTCACCGCCGCTTTCTCTGGGCGTGACGACGATCGTGGTCTGGGTGGATTCGATTCATCTGGGTGTGGTCGTCTTCGTGCTATTCGCCTTTTTAGCACACCAGCGTCGTTTCCAGCAACTACTGGATCCCTGATGGTCGCCGTCAGTACCTGCCGCTTACTTTCCTTCCGCACCCACGTTCTGGTCGCTTTCGAACGAATCCGGATCCGGTTCGATCGTCGCGTACTGGACCGCCCGCCGGCCGAGGGTTGCAACTCGATCTTCGAGTTTCGGATCGACGAACTTCCCACCCTCGAAGGCGGCGTGTGCGTTCGGAATCGCCGCTTCGTGGGGAATCACCCACGCGTTGAGCGATCGACACACCGATCGCATGTGCTCCAGTGCGGTAACGGGAAACGACCCGCCAGCGACCGCCAGCAAGCCGACCGTCTTGTCCGCAAACTCGTCGAACCCGCAGTAATCGAGTGCGGTTTTCAGGGGTGAGGAGTACGAGCCGTGGTACATCGGCGTCCCGAGGACGATCGCATCAGCCTCGCGAACCCGTCTGGCGAGTTCCTCGGCGTCGCCGGCGTCTTCTCTGTCGACGTCCGCGTCGAACAGCGGAAGCTCGAACGTCCGGAGATCGAGCAGTTCGGTGGTCGCTCCCGACCGATCGGCCGCCTCGAGCACCCGGTCGAGTGCGCGTCGAGTGTGACTCTCTTCGCGAAGGCTCCCGCAGAGACCGACGACGTGAATGTCGCTCATAGATCGCCAAAAGGGCGGTACCGGGAAAAACGTACCCGAACGACTGGAGGGGACCGCAACGCGTGTCGACCGCGCCGGTCGATCCGACGAGTCTTTCCTGTCGGCATCCGAACTGATGATCGTGCAGTCGATCGTCTCGGTGTTGCTGACGGAAGCCCTGCCGCGGGTTCTTACCATTACGCTCCTGATCGGTGTCGGCGTCGGTCTCGCGAATCTCGCAGTCGCGTACGGATTGGTCGCCGTCATCGCCCGCGCGGGTCGGTATCTCACCGAACCGGCGAATCTTCCCGACGAAGTGGGGACCGCCGTCCTCACGAACACGCTCTCTGTAACGGCCGGCTACGGGATGCTCGCGGAGTTTCGCGAATCCGGACTACTGGACGATCGCGCCACGCTGATCGCCGTCGTTATCAACACCTTCTTCGGGTTCGTCCAGCACATTTTCACCTACTACGGCCCCGTTCTCGTTCCGATTCTCGGCCTCCAGGTCGGACTCATGTACGTCGGCGCTCGCGCCGGCATCTCGCTTGCCATCACGATCGTCGGACTGGTCGCCGGTGCTCTCCTGCTTCGGGGCTACGAGTACGACGGGAACGCGATCGATCCCGAGGTTCCGGACGACAACCGCGACGAGCCAACGTCCCATCGCGAAAAAGTCCGTCACGCGGCCGAGAAGACCGGGGATCGACTCCGATCGATCGTCCCGCGGCTGGTAATCATTTACTCACTCGTCTTTCTGGCCCTCGAGTACGTCGACCTCGCGGCGATGACGGCCGTCGCCGAGCCGATTACCGCGCTGGTCGGTCTCCCGGGGGCCGCAGTGCCCGTCATCCTCGTCGGGTTCGTCGATCCGACCAGCGCCGCGATCGCGATCGCACCCATGCTCGGCGGCCTCTTTACGCCCGAAGAGGCGGTCATCACCCTGCTCGTCGGGAGCTTACTCTCGCTTACGGTCGGAACCGTCAAGCGATCGATTCCGTTCCAGTACGGCATCTGGGGAGCCGAGTTCGGCACGAAGGTAATCGTCGTCAACGTCGGGCTGAAGGCCGTCTTTATCATCGTCTCGATCGCCGTCTTCCTGCTCGTGTGACTGCGAGCGGGAGCCGTCGCTGTGGGTGCGTTCGAGTCGGAGAATCTGCCGCCGAGCAATTGAAATCCGCGCTCGACGACTACTGTCTCGGTCGAATACCAACCGGAGCGAACTAGTCGCTTTGGGTCTGCCCCTTACCGGACCGAAGGCCGTCCGTTTTCAGTTCGTCCAGCCGATCGCGCATGGAGTCGATTTGCTGGCGCTGTTCGCCAACCGTCGCGCCGACCAGCGCGCCGACGGCCGCGCCGGTACTCGCTGCGTTTCGACTGAACAGTCCGCCGACGAACGCGCCGATCGCTGCACCGGTCGCCGCGTAGCGGGCGCGGTTCAGGATGTAGGTTACTCGTTCGAGCATGTGTCGATATTCGTGACTGAAAGGGATAAATGTACGTTATCGACTCAAAATCGTAGAGTGAGCTGGGGGATCGGTTCGGGAACCCGCGGGATCTCGGAGCCGTCACCTCCTGCTACCGCTGCAGTCGCGCGATCGGCTCCTCGCTCGCTCGCTCGATGTCGACCAGCCCGTCGCCTTCGAGATCGGAAAGCAGCCCGAGCAGCCACTCGCGACCGTACTCACCGCCGGGCGCGTAATCGACGCGGATGCGGTGGCCGAGCGTGTCGATCGCGAGTTCGTCGTACTCCCGAAGCGTCCCGATCACGCGGCCGCGGAACTGTCGGCGGCTCCCCTCGAAACTCGGCTGGGTGGGTACGTCGGGGGCGGTGAAGTCGCCGGTCTGGTAGGCGCGACACCACTCGCGCCACGGACAGCCGACCTCGTCACAGCGCGGGGTTTGCGTACACGCGACGCCGCCGAGTTCCATGATTGCGTTGTTCCAGACGCGAGACTCGCCGGTGGGCATGAGTTCGTTCGCGGCCGTCTCGAAGGCCGCGTCGTCGTCGGGCACGTCGAACGCGCGGTAGGTGACGCGCTTGACGTTCGTATCCACGACGGCGTCGCCGGTATTGAACGCGAAACTCGCGACTGCGTTCGCGGTGTAGGGACCGACGCCCATCAGCTCCTGAAGTTCCCCAGGAGTTTCCGGAAAGTCGCCGTCGTACGCCGTCTCGACCTGCTCAGCCGCCTCGTGGAGGTACTTCGCCCGGTTGTTGTAGCCGAGACTGTGATCCGTCCAGAACCCCACGACGTCGGCGCGATCGGCCGCGGCGAGATCGGCGGTCGTCGGCCACCGCTCGAGGAACCCCTCCCAGGCCTCGACGACGCGATCGAGTTGGGTTTGCTGGCTCATCACTTCGCTGACGAGGATTTCGTAGGGGTCGTCGGTCTCCCGCCACGGGAACGACCGGTGGTCGTCCTCGTACCACGCGATCAGCGCCTCGCGAACCGCCGCCAGATCGTCTGGGAGCGTCCACTCTGCTGTCTCCTCGTCGCCGACGTCGATCTCGTCCTCGGCGTCGCTCATCGATCGTGCTAGCGAGTGACCCGTCTTACGTCTACTGATACCGATCGCGAGGTCTCGTCGAAAAAAGCGTCACTTGTCGGTTTCTAGTTCTTTCACCACTGTCGCAGGATTTCCCTGCACGACGACCCGATCGGGAACGTCCTCGGTGACGACCGCTCCCGACCCGACCACCGTATTCTCGCCAATCGTGACACCGGGGTTGATCACCGCCTGGCCGCCGATCCAGACGTTATCCCCGATGGTGACCGGTTTGCCGTACTCCGGACCCCTAATTCGTTCGCGGGCGTTGAGCGGGTGGGTTGCCGTGTAGATGTGGACGCCGGGGCCGAGCATACAGTTGTGTCCGATGTCCACGCGACACACGTCGAGGATGACACATTCGTAATTCGCAAAGAAACTCTCGCCAAGACGGATGTTGTATCCGTAGTCACAGCGAAACGGCGGCTCAATGGTACACTCCTCACCACGCGAGCCGAGGAGGTCGTCTAACAACGATCGTCGGCGGTCGTCCTCGGCCACGGCGGTGTCGTTATACTCGGTCGTGAGTTTTCGCGCCCGCCGTCGCTCCGCGACGAGTTCGGGGTCGTACGGGTCGTATAGCTCCCCCTGGAGCATTTTTTCTTTCTCACTGTCCATAGCCGCCACTGACTGTCCAATCTGATAACCGTTTCCGAAGAGACGCCGACGGGACGCGTCGGAGATCGTCACCGATCGCTCGAAAAGGCTATCCGATCGGCTGAACTCGGCTTGCGTATGAGCCTCGACGACCTCACCGACGACGTACAGCAGTCATACTCCGGCATCGACGAGGAACTGACCGTCTCGCTCGATCGAGAGACGCGCAACGAACTCGCCCTGCTCGAGGCGGCGCTCGACCCCGAAGACACCGACGAACTCGTCCGCCGAGCGATACACCTGCTCTTTCAGACGACGGTCGACACCGGCAAACTCGACTTTCAGCTGCGATCGAGCTACGACGTCACCTACGACGAGTACCTTTCGGGGATGACCTTCGAGGAGATGACCGGTGCGGACCAGTATCCGACGATGGACGACGAACGACGCTACCAGTTCTAACCGTTTCGCCCACCCGAAGCCGTCGGCCCCCCGATTGCCGTCCCGACAGGCGGCGTCTCTCGCGTCCTCCATCGATTCGACTCGCAGACCGATTCGACTTCCGAAACGCGAGAGTCACTCCACTCCCAGAGCCAGAAAGAGACCGATCGAACTCCCCATCGAGACCCCGATTCGCTCGAATGCTCCGAACGTCCGTAGACAATATAGACCTATATAGAAGACATAGTACGGTATTTAGTCCGTCGCGAACGTCCAACAGGTAATGAGTGACGAGACGACCGAACGGCCCGGCGGACTCAAACGGTTCTTCAGCTCGATGACGCCCGGAAACGGTCGATTCACCGCAAATACCGTCCGCAAATCGAACGCCACAGCGACCGAGATGGCTTCGACGGATGGTAAATCAGAGGCGGTTTCGAGCGAAACCGCGAACGCGGCGGCCGCAGAATCGTCGTTGTCGGACAGCGTCGATATGGCCACCGACGACGCTCCGCTTGGCTCCCCCCGCGTCGACGATGCGGTTATCCAGGCCCGCGACCTCGACGTGTTCTACGGCGAGACCCAGGCACTCAACAAGATTACCATGGACATTCCCGAGCAAGGAGTGACGGCGCTGATCGGTCCCTCCGGCTGCGGGAAATCCACGTTCCTGCGATCGATCAACCGGATGAACGACCTGATCGATGTCGCCCGCGTCGACGGTGACCTCTACTTCCACGGCAAGAACGTCTACGACGACGATGTCGATCCCGTCGCGCTCCGTCGAAAGATCGGCATGGTCTTCCAGAAGCCTAATCCGTTCCCGAAGAGCATCTTCGACAACGTCGCGTACGGGCTCCGCGTTCAGGGGAAAGACGACGGCGACGTCGAGGAGCAGGTCTACACCGCACTCGAACGCGCCGCGTTGATCGACGAAGTCGAAGACCAGATGGATTCGAGCGGCCTCGATCTCTCCGGTGGCCAACAACAGCGCCTCTGTATCGCTCGTGCGATCGCCACCGACCCCGAAGTTATCCTGATGGACGAACCGGCTTCCGCACTGGACCCCGTTGCGACCTCGAAGATCGAAGACCTCGTCGAGGAACTGGCAGAGGAATACACCGTCGTCATCGTCACCCACAACATGCAACAGGCGGCCCGCATCTCCGATAAGACCGCCGTCTTCCTTACCGGCGGCCACCTCGTCGAGTTCGACGACACCAGTAAAATCTTCGAGAACCCCGAAAGCGATCGGGTCGAGGACTACATCACCGGCAAGTTCGGATAATCCGAGTCGTTCGCGACGATCGATTCGATCGTCCGTCCGGCGACCCGTCGGTTGGTCGCCCTCTGGGTACCACTTCATCGAGTCGCCGCCCCGCAGTGCGATACTGTCGCTCAACCGACACTGTTCGTGGTTCTCGCTCACTCCGTTGCTCACGGGTCACTGCTCGCGGTTCCCGCTGGTCACCGCTCGCTATCGTGGTTCTCGCTCACTTCGTTGCTCGCGGTTCCCGCTGGTCACCGCTCGCTATCGTGGTTCTCGCTCACTTCGTTCGCTCCGACCCACGCTCGCTCCGACCCACGCTCCCCTCGTGCGATCGGGTGTGTAGTGACGGTCAGTGGCAACGATAACTCGAGATCCGGAGAACCCGGTGGGTTCAAGACGGTGCTCGATACAGGACCACCATGTTACGATCGTTCGACGGGATGGAACCACAGGTCGCTGACTCCGCGTACGTCGACGAGGCCGCGGTCGTCATCGGCGACGTCATCATCGAAGACGACGCGAGCGTCTGGCCGAACACCACGCTTCGAGGCGATCACGGAACGATCGTCGTCGGCGAGGGGGCCAACGTCCAGGATAACGCGGTGATGCACGAAGGAGCGGAACTGAAGCCGTACGCGACGATGGGCCACAGCGCGATCGTCCACGACGCGACCGTCGGTGAGCGCGGGCTAGTCGGCATGAACGCCGTCGTTCTCGACGATTCCTACGTCGGAGCGGGATCCGTCGTCGCCGCCGGCAGCGTCGTCACTGAGGGCACCGAGATTCCCCCGTCGACGCTAGTCGTTGGCACGCCAGCCGAACCGAAAGCGGAAATCGACGACCCGCGGCTCGAAGCGACCGCGGAACGGTATATCGAACTCTCGACTCGTCACGACGAAACGTCGGAGCGACTCGACTGAGAACGGGCCACCTCGACGCGCCCGATGTCGCGATCGGTCAGAACGCCGTCGACCGACGCGATCGCCAACGCGGCTGACGAGGGAAACTCTGATACCGGCACCGTCCCAACGAATCGCTATGAGCGACACTTCGTGGACGGACCGGATCGTCGGTGCCCGGATGACCGTCGATCAGGAGTTCTCTTCGCACATCCAGGCCTCCGAGTTTTCGAGCCAACAGTGGAGTCTGATCATGACTGCGACGGAGTTCGAGATCGAGCATCCGGACGATCCCGATCGCGCCCGGATCGTCGCGAACACGGACAAAGTCGAACAGATCATTCCAGAACTCGACAACATGGACGCACAGATGGGAGCGATGGGCGGCCAGCCTGGCGGCTCACAGTCCGGTTCTGGCTCGTCCGGTGGCGGACTCGTCGATTCGATCAAAGGGGCGCTCGGACTCGGTGCCGGGGGCGGCGGTTCCCACGAGAATCAGCTCCGGGCCGCAGAACAACTGACTCAGGAGTACGCCGATCAACTCCAGTCACACCTCGAGTCGAGCGGCCGGTGGGGGTCAGTGCGACAGGTTGCAGCCAACTCCGAAGACGCATAGGTCGATACGCGGGCGGGCCGAGCAGGCTGGTCGTCTAGACTGCTAGACTGCTGTAATCAATTCCCGCCAATCGACGACTCGGTAGGTCGATCGGCGGTACCTACGTACAGTAGTCCGTATCAGACACTCTCCCGAAACATCATCAACTCGCTCGCCTCGTGGTTGGTGATGAGTGCCGTCACCGGTTCGTCGTAGGAGTCCTCCTCGACGCACAGACCATCTAGGCGCTCGATCGTTTCCTCCTCGAGTTCGTCGGTTGGCAGACGTGCCCTTTCGACATCGAAACCGAAAAACGAGCGAAGATGATCGGTTGGCAGTGGCCCCTCGCGTATCGCCCTCAAGCCACAGCACCTTTAGAGGCGGTGCACCACCGTAGTGGTATGAGCGACGACGTAGACACGACGACGATCTCCATCACCACAGACGACGGCTCGACCGACGACGTGACGATTCCCAGCGGACTCCTCGACCTCGTCGCGGAGGGCGACCAGTCCAGTGCCGAGACGATCGGTGACGTAACGCTGCTGTCCTTCGCCAGCCGTGCCCACCACCTCGTCCACCACGGCCAGGATGCTGACGAAGATCTCGAGGCCCAGGAAGCCCGCGTCATGGACCTGTTCGAAGAACGCTTCGGCGTCACCTTCGGCGAAGCGACCGGCCACCAGCACTAACGATCCACTTACGGGCGGCCAACAGATAGCGATCGACTGGGTGCGGTTCAGTTCGATTGCGGTCCATTCGACGAATTACGGGAGCCGCTGCGATGCAGCGATCGAGCTGTCACTAAACGCCCCTTCGGGCGAACCGTCACCGGGACCTCCAGGGCCATCGTTAAGAGGTCCAGACTCGTCATTAGGAGGTCCAGGCACCTCTCCCGGTTCTTCAGCAGGCACCTCTCCCGGTTCTTCAGCAGGTTCCTCGATCGGATCCGTCTCGTCCTCCTCCGGTGTCGCCGGTTCCGCCGTAATCGTCACGGAAGCTTCGTCTGTTTCTGTCGCGACCGTGTGTGTCGACTCGCCCTCAGGCAACGTGACGGAGAACGTCAGTTCGATCAATTCGCCGCCGTCGAGGGAAAGGTCCGTCTCACCGGCGAGTTGCCCGTCGATGCTGTAGGTGACGATTTGTTCCCCTGATAGTTCGCCCGTGTTTTCGATCGTCGCGGTCACGGAGACTGTTTCACCCGGCTCGCCGGTTTCGGGTGCAGACAGCTCACCCACCGTGAACTCGGCGGGCTCCTGTGGGGCGAGTTCGCCGGCCGTCACCGTCTCGGCCGTGAGCACGTCTTCGTAATCGTAGCGACTCATATCGACCGCCCAGACGAGCCGTTCGTCGTCGTCTTCGGGCGTCCACGTCACGGTGAACGTCCCCTCGCCGGACTCGAGTTCTGCGATCGGGTCGTCCTCGGTCGTCCCTTCGACGAACTCGCTGTCGACGAGCAACACCGCGTCGTTCGGGTTCTCGTAGCCCAACGTCACTTCGATCGTGCCGTCCTCGATTGGTTCCGTCTCCTCGACGCTAATTTCGGGGAGTTCTGGTCGGACCTCCGCGATACACTCCTCGGCGTCAGGGTTCGGCGTATCGATCTGGCCAGGTGTCGCGTCCGGCGAGGCAAAGCCGGTGATCGCGGCACCGAAGTCTCCGGCCGGAACTTCGACGATCGCCCCCTCGTCCGTCTCGGTCACGGTAAACTCCTCACCGACCTCGTAGGCGATCGTCCCCTCGAAGGGTGCCGGCAGGTCCTCACCCACGGTTATCGCGTACTCACCCATCGTGTTGCCGAACGAACCCGACTCGTAGAATGCGGTGGCGACGACGATCGTATCGCCGTCCTCGAACGACCCGCTCACGTTCGCCTGTGAACACGTGAGGAACTCGACGCCGAACTCCTCCGCGACTGCGTACTCGATCGTCTCGGTCGCGAGCACTTGCTCGTCTTCGATCGCCACCACGGACACCTCGAGGGTGGCGTCGTCCTCGAGTGCGGGATCGAGTTCGATCGACTCGTTTGCGCTCGGTTCGTCAGCCTCGAACGGCTCGCTCTCGCCGCGTTGCTCGCCGTCTTCGTCGGTGGCGACGAGTGCGTACTCGACGGACGCATTCGCCTCGTCGACGACCAGCGATTCGCCGTCTCCCTCCTGGTCGAACACCGACAGCGTCGCCTCCGGGTCGGGCTCTGGCTCGTCGATCGTGTACTCGATCGTCTCCGTCGCAAGCGCCTCGCCGTCCGGCCCGAGGACTGCAACCTCGACGGCCGTGTCCGCCTCGATCGGCGGCTCGAGATCGAGATCGACCGCCTCGATCGACTCGTTCGCCTCGAACGGCTCGCTTTCGATCGACTCGCCGTCGTAGGTTGCCTCGAGCGTGTACTCGACCGACGCGCGTGCCTCGTCGATCGTCAGCGTCTCGCCATCGCCGTCCTGATCGCTGACCGACAGCGATACGTCGAGGTCATCGACCCCATCGGTTTCGTCGGTTTCGTCGGTTTCGTCGGTTTCGTCGATCGCCACGAACGCCGTGTCGAGCACCGGCGACCCACCCTGAGTCACGTACGGCTGATCCTCCTCGCCGTCGGTCGCCGCGTACTCGAAGGTCTGATCGCCGGTCGTATCCTGATGGACCGCGACGACGATCTGTCGGTCGTCCGCGATCGGTTCGTCGAGTTCGATCTCGACGGTCTGGCTCTCACCAGGGTCGAGGAACGCCGAGACGCCGCGAACGGCGTCCGGATCGAGATCGACGTCGCTTCCGTCGTAGACGGCCACGAAGCCGCCCTCCGAGAGGTCGACCTCGTCGACGACCACTTGCTCGCCGTCGCTCTCCTGATCCTCGACTGTGACGGTCGCCGTCCCCTCGAACGCGTCTATCTCGTCGAGTTGCTCTTCGGACTCGGCCGTCGCGAACTGCCGGAGTTCGGTCTCGTCGGCCGTCCCCTCGTCGACGGCGAAGGCGGCCGTCTCGGAGGCCGTCTCCTGGGCCAGAATCTGGAGTTGCGTGACGCTGATCCGCTGTTCCTGGATCACGCGGGCCGTCTCCTGACTCGCGCCGAATGCGGCGATCTGGATCTGTTCGATCGTCGCCGTCTGAGACTGGACGAGGACGCCGCCCGCGGTCCCTTCCGCGAGTTTCTGGACCTGCGTCACGGACACGACCTGGGTCTGAACGACGGCCCCCTGACCGGCCCCGAGCGCAGCGGCCTGGATCTGCTCGACCGCGACGATCTGGCGCTGGACCGCCGCCTCGATCGCTCCCTTCGAGGAACCGACTGCGGCGGCCTGGATTTGCGTGACCGACACCGCCTGTTGCTGGACGAGGACGCCCTGAGACGCCCCGTCAGCCGCGGCTTGGATCTGCTCGACGGTCGCCTCCTGACTCTGGATGATCGCCCCCTTGGACGCGCCGAAGGCGGCCTCCTGAATCTGCGTAATCGTGATCCGCTGAATCTGGACGATGTCGATCGTCTGGACCTGCTTCATCGTCCCCGCTGCGGCCCCGCGTGCTGCGGCCTGCGTCTGCTCGACCGTCACCGTCTGGCGCTGGACGAGCGCACCCGACGCCCCTCCCTGTGCTGCCTTCTGGACCTGTTTGATCGTCACCTCCTGACGCTGCTCGACGGTGATGCCCTGATCCTGCACGAGTGCCGCCTCGGTGCTTCCCTCGAGTGCCCCCGCGGATCCGCCCGCGGCGGCGTTTTCGACGTGTTCGAGCGTCACCTGCTGGCGCTGCTCGACGGTGATCTTCTGGTACTGCTCGAGAACGCCATAAGCCGCTCCCTGTGCTGCCTCCTGAATCTTCGGAATCTCGTCAATAGCCTGCTCGCCGGCCTCGCTCGCCGCCCCCGCCGCAGCCCCGCGAGTGGCCACCTGAATCTGCTCGACGGTCACGCGCTGGGACTGTGCGATCGCGCCGTGTGTCGCCCCCCACGTTGCGGCCTGCATCTGGCTCGCCTCGACAGTCTGGGACTGGGCCAGCGCGCCGTCAGTCGCGCCGCCGACCGCGGCCTGCACCTGCTCGACTTCGACGCGCTGTTCCTGTATCAGCGCCCCGTGGACCGCTCCCGTCGTCGCCTGCTGGACCTGTTCGGCCGACGCCTCCTGATGTTGTGCGGCCGACTCGCGGGCCCCCTCGATCGCGGCGGCTTCCTGCTCCTGGGTCACCTCGATGCCCTGAGTCTGGAGGAGGTCGAGACCGTCTTCCACTCCTGTCTCGACGGCGTCTTCTTGCTCCTGGGCGAGTGACACCGCCGCGTCGTTTGCGACGGAGTTCGAATCGGTCGGTGACGCGGACCCCGTCGTCACCAGCCTCGGCGCTATTTCACCGCCTCTCAGATCGGCCTCGCTTGCCCCGGCAGCCGTCTCCCGATCGAATTCGTCGTCGATCGTGCCGTCGGTTCCGAACCCACCAGTGACGGAAAGTGTGACGGCGCTCGTTGCCACGATGACGACGATGAGAACCGTCAGCCCGATCGTGCCAGCTCGCCGGTTCGTCACGGCTGCCTCCGTCGGTTTTCGGCGTTGATTCGCTCCGCCAGAGCTGCCCAGAACGGACTCGTTGCCGGTTGAGAGACCCCTCGACAGACCGTAGTCAGCTGATCGGCCGCCGCCGCGTTTCCGGTTCGGTACCCCCCACACTCGAGAGTCGCGCTGCTCGCTCGCATCTCTCCCTCTGGGAGGGGGCGAGCGTTTAAGCGCGCCGTTCGTTTCAGTTGCCTCACGGACACAACCGGGTATTACCCGAATCGGCGGTAGTACCCGGATCGACCGTTTTTGTTGACCGATCGTCGTGGCCCCCGTTGCTCTGCTCGTCTCGCCCACGGATCGCTACGCGACGAGTGATCGAATCCCGAGTATTCACTACATCTAGGAGGTATCCGGCTATTTCGGCAGGCCGCGTCGGACCCGCGTCCGGACAGCGCGAACTGCTAGAACGGCAGCACCGCGTCGTCTAACACCCGTGACCGAACCCGGTCCCGCTCGTAAACCGAAGTATTGATCCCGGTTAACGGGCGAGGACTGGTATGGAAACAGATCAGAATACCGTCGATCTGGTCGGCGGGGAAACCGTTCGATCGATCGCTCGGGCGGCGCTGCTGGCGGCGTTGATGGGTGCTGCCGCGATTATCACGATCCCGTATCCGCTGTCTCCGGCACCGGTGACGCTACAGGTACTCGTCGTCTTCCTTGCCGGACTGTATCTCGGCCCGCTCTGGGGCGGGATCTCGATCGGACTGTACCTCGCCGCCGGCGCGGTCGGCGCGCCGGTATTTTCCGGCATGACGGGCGGTCCCGGCGTGTTGCTCTCGGAGCCGACCGCCGGCTTTCTGTGGTCGTTCCCGATCGCCGCGGTGGTAATCGGGGGGCTCGTCCACCGGCAGCGTTCGCCTCGCGATCCCGCGGATGTCGCGTTGCCGATCGTCGTCGCGAGCCTGCTCGTCGGACTCGTACTCATTTACGCGGGCGGGGTCGCCTGGTTCGCCTGGCTCGTCGAGATGAGCGTCGTCGAAGCGGCCATGGCGGTCGCGATCCCGTTCATTCCCGCCGACCTGCTCAAGATGCTCGCAGCGATCGCGATCGTTCGAAGCGGACAGATCGATCCGGTGTGATCGAGTTCGACGCCGTCTCCTACGCGTTCGAGGACGTTCCCGTACTCGATGACGTGTCGCTGACCATCGACGACGAATTCGTCGTGCTCGCGGGTGCGAACGGTTCCGGCAAGACGACGCTGCTTCGCCACTGTAACGGCCTGCTCGAACCCGACGCTGGCACCGTTCGCGTCGACGGGACGCCAGTTCGAGACGACCTCGTCGGCGCCCGAACGACCGTTGGCATGGTCTTCCAGCACCCTCGCGATCAGTTCGTCGCGTCGACGATCGGAGCCGACGTGGCCTTCGGTCCGGAGAACCTCGGCCTCCCGCGATCGGAGATCGATCGCCGGGTCGACTCCGCGCTCGAGGCGGTCGCCATGGACGGCCGCGAGGACGCCCGAATCGACGCGCTCTCGGGGGGCGAACAGTCCCGCGTCGCGATCGCGGGCGCGCTCGCGATGGAGCCGTCCCACCTCGTGCTCGACGAGCCGTTTACCGGACTCGACGAACCGGCTCGGCGGTCTGTACTCGATCGTCTCGAAGCGCTCGCCGCGGACGGGACCGGCGTCCTCCTCGCGACTCACGACCTGCGGGACGTGCTCTCGCTGGCCGATCGCGTGATCGCGATGGACGACGGCCGCGTCGTCGTGGACCACCCGCCGGCCGTCGCGCGCGATCGGTTGGGAGACCTCCCGGTTCGCGTACCGAAAACCGACTGCAAGCCCGAGTAACCGATGCTGTCGTACGACCCAGACGAGACGATCGCCCACCGCCTCGATCCACGCTCGAAGCTCGCACTGCAGATGGGGTTCGCCGCGACTGCACTCGCCCACACGTCCGTCCGGGCCTTGATCGCGCTGACGGCGTTCGCGGCGATCGTCCTCCTCCTCGCGAGAGTGCCCCTGTGGCGGACGCTCGTCGCCTACCGATTCGCGCTCGTATTCCTCGCGTTCGCTCCGCTGATCGCCGCCGCGACGCTCGGCGCGCCCTGGATCGACCTCGACGCCGGACTCACGTCGGCACGCGCGAGCTACCGCGTGCTGCTCGTGTTGCTCGTCAGCGCGGCGTACGTTCGATCGACACCGGTTCGGGACTCTCGGGCCGCGATTCAGCGGACGATTCCCGGCAAGCCGGGGCAGGTGCTCGGGATCGGCGTCGCGCTCGTCTTCCGATTTCTTCCCGTCCTCCGGGGCGACCTCGCGACGATCCGCGACGCGATGGCCGCCCGCCTCGGACACGAGCGCAGCGCCGTCGATCGCGCCGGGACGATCGGCGTCCGCGGTCTGGCACGCGCGTTCGAGCGGGCCGATCGGCTCGCGCTCGCGCTGCAGGCGCGCTGTTTCGCCTGGAACCCGACGCTGCCGGCGCTGTCGTTCTGTCGACTGGATTATGCCGTCCTCGCGCTCGCGGCACTCTTCGCGCTCTCGGCGCTGTACTGATCACCCGGTGCGGGGCGAGACCCCATTCTCGATAGCGTCGACCAGGTCGACCGCAGCCGTCCGTGACCCGACCCTCGATCGCGCGCCGAGATCATCGCGGTTCGGTTCGGCCGCAGACGTTACGATTCAAACTGGTCAGAAACCGAAAGGCTACTTCCTACGGTCGATAGCTCGGCGCTTGCGTCTGCGACCGCGTCGATTCGATCGGTCGGACGGACGACCTGGAAATCGGAACTGTAGGCAACGAGTCCTCGCGCTTCGAGTTTCGGCAGTCGCGTGTGAACCACGTCGATGTACACGCTCTGTGGGTCTTCGGTTTCGAGTGCGGCGATTCGATCGACGAGCGTTTCGAGGCCGAGCGGGCCGTCCGCGTACACGAGGAGTCGGAGCAGATTCCACGATCGCGTATCGTCTACGAGCGCTGCCAACAGCCGTGCGTCTTCGGAGAACGGTTCGCCCGCCTCCGCTTCGAGTCCCGGCACATCACCGGTTTCGAGGTCCGTAGCGAGGTGTTGCCGTTCGCTTCGAATGCCAACGTACGTCGAGACCAGCGCCCCGCTCAATGCACCCAGAATTATCAACTCGCCCGGTTCGATGACCGTCGCTCCGCTGATCTGTTCGGCGGTGATATAGCCGCCGGCGATCATCGCGCCGACGATCCCTCCGCCGACGCTCCATTTCGAGAGGTTCCATCGATCCGTCAGGGGCAACTGGGTCCGTGCTACCCAGAACCCGCCGTAGACGATAACCGCGGCGGGGACACCGACGAGTACGAATTCGACAGCCCAGACGGTAATCGGCTCCGGATGCGTCACGATGTATCCGAGTCCGATGACCCCTAATCCGGCTCCAACGAGCATAATGAGCAGGGATGGCGCATCGTAACCGCTCGCCGTCGACGCCTGTGTGGGTGAATTTACCATGAGCTTCTGCTTCACGGTTGGTCCCTAATTCTATAACCTTTTTCCAACTTTGTAACTGATTTTCTTGACGAACCAACTATCGATCACGCCGTACCGATCGATCCAGAACCGTCGCCCCGTCGGCGGGGGGCTTCTCGTGTCCGATCGAGTCGGAAACGGAGTCGACTCTCGCGGTCGTGCCGGGTTGTTCCGTGGTCCGAATTCGTAAGCGCTTGCGGTGGTTCTCACGAATTGTTCGTCGCAAAAGCAAGCCGGTGGGGTGGATTGTGAACCACGCCGAGATTGCTCGCGTCACTGCGCATCTCGTCTCGTTCAAATCCCTCGACGGCTGGTGCTGCTCACGTGTTGTTCGCAGCAATAAGCCGGTGGAGGGCTTCTAATCTCAGGTTCAAAGCCATACTTTTATTAGTATCGTGTCCATCGGACTGTTCATGCCGTCGACACCACGCAGCCGGATCGATGCACTTCAAGAGCGTATCACCACCGG